>CAVRDS010000019.1:0-160837 GCA_963719865.1 uncultured Acidobacteriota bacterium
CACGGTGACGTCGCGCAACCAGCGATGGGAAAGACTTCCACGCCTTTCCGGTTCGCTTTTTCCTTTTCGTTACGAGACGGCCCACTGCGCCGGTCGTACCCGGCGACATCAAAAGCCGGGGACGGGTCCACGGTTGCCGCTCTTTCGGTAATAATATAGTTGACTGACTACTTGCGGGGCGCGGTGCGACTGCGAGATGGCTGAGGACGTTCCGCTTTCGGCTTGCCCCCTAGTTCAATCGGAGACTTCGTGGTAAATCCGCCCAATGTGTAATCAACTACCAGCCGAACCAGACTCTTAATTTGTGGGGCGCAAGAGCGAAACTCAATCTTTGCAAGGACATCCTCACCCATTTTCTGAAGAGGTTCGCCAACAAGCGCATGGACGAAAGATTGTGTTGATGAGGTAACGGAGGAGAAATCAAGAATGACCTTTTTATCTTCCGCCAGCGCGGGCATTATTATCTGTCTGCGCAGTTGTTTTGCCACATCTTTATCTTCTGCGAATCCCTTGGTACCAGTGTCGATTTTCACCGTTATCTCTTGGCTCATGTGAATCTAATCTTTCCGGCCGCCGTCTTCCTAGCAGGCAATTGCTTCACAATTGACTCAAAGAACGTCGGAAAGTTTGGGACGTTTTGAGTCAGAATTTCCACGGCGGCAACTGTTCCCGGCCATGACCATTTGAGCGCCCAGAAATCGCTACGCGGATCGGAAAAGGCATCGCCATAGACGACCGGCCTTTCTCTTTTCTTAAGCCGTTTGATTCGGAAAAGCCCGTCGCCGGAGAGCAGCCCAAAGTATCCCCCTGTCGCTTTGGCGATAGCTCTGGTAAAGAACAATCCCGCTCCAGCATTTTCGGTCGCGCCGTAGGGTCCGCTTTTAACTGCGCCTGTAACGCCGAGTTGCATAGCTAAGCGGAGCGCTCCCTCATCATCATTTTCTACTTCTGGATATGTGTGGGAGGAAAGCGCTGAGGCGATTCCGACTCCGCAATCGGCTACTGCGATTGATACGCGAGGCGGATTGCTTTTGTATCGCTGCGCACACACGTATGCCCCCTCCGCCGATCCAGAGTGTTCTAAGACGTTGCGGAGAAGTTCGCTGACACAGTATTGAACTGCCGCCAATCCGTTCGGTTCCTTATCCAAGTGAAGCAGGGCTGACACATTGCCAAAAACCGTCGCTAAGTCTGCATTGGTCTTAACCTGAGTAAGCGGAATGAATCGACCAGCCTCTTCGTGCTCCGCTATAAGCGGCGTGTGTGAAACATTTAGGTGCTCAAAGAGACCCATGCGGATAACGTACTTCAAATGGGGACCGGAAAGATTTTGTGCGTTAATAGAGCACCCATTGCGTTGGCACCAACCTCCCCACGCTGCCACGATAGCCATCGCTATCGGTTCCATAAATGCCCATTTGGGATGCATCACTAAATCGGCGGGATTGGTCTTGTCAGAGAATGGCGCATTGCCGTGCAGGAAATTCCTAATCGTCCGAATACTGGCCTCGTTCGGAATCGTCAGTGTCGGCATGAACCCCTGCTCTTGACTTTCAATACACATCCCCTTACCCTCTTTTCTAAGGGGGAGCCGTGTCCCAAAGGTCACGCCCGGTCAATCCCGCGAAGAATGTCACGGGCGATTTTGGCCAATACACGAATTTTATGCGGCGTCTAGTTGCCGTTCCCCATTCGGAGATCAAAGCTAAACTAGACGCCGAGAAGCAAGCGAAGCAACGGCGGAAGAAAGTTTCTTCCGACTCCCGCGCTTCCCACGCCAAGGATTAGAAATCCTGATACCCCTCCACCTTGCCAGTCACCTCCGCGAAGGTCAACCGCTTCCCCACGATCTGTGATAAGGCTAGGCCGAATCGTTCTGCATCGGTCAACTTGCGTCCGTTCTCATCCTTGCGGTTATTGTAGCGGAACATCTGTTCATCAAGATAGCGATGCAGGTGGAACGGTTCCACCGCAACGTAGGTGCCGTTCAATCCGCGCTTGAGTAAGCTCCAGAAGTTCTCTAGGCCATTTGTGTGTACGCGACCGTTAACGTACTTCTCTACATGGTTCACAAACTCATGTGTGTATTCCTTCGGCAGTGAGCGATAAACCTTTGCCTCATCGGTATAGATTTTAGATCCCGGCGCAACCTGATCCAGCACGGCAGTTTGCAGGGATGCGCGATTTACCTTGGGAACCACGGTAGCGCGAACCTTGCGCTGTTCACGATCTAGCACGCCCCACACAGCAGTCTTATTGACTAGGGCCGCATCTCCCATAGAAGTTTCCCGTGCGACCTTGAACTGCATCCGGCGCTTGGCGCTCATGTTCTTTGCTTTGCCACCAACAAAAGTTTCGTCCGATTCGATCTCGCTTCCCGGCCCACCCATCTTTACGAAAGTCCCGGTCTGCATTGCGAGTCTGATCCTGTGCATCATGAACCATGCGGACTTCTGGGTCACGCCGAGAGCGCGGGCAATCTCATACGAGGAAATTCCATTCCGGCAAGCTGAGAGCAGCCAAGTAGCAGGTAGCCATTTCTCCAGCGCGATCGGAGAGTCCTCGAATACGGTGCCGATCTTGAGCGAGAACTTTTGCTTGGGGTGCTTCTCGTAGCAGCGGTAGAGCCGCGCTCTCTCAAGGTAGGTGACTTCCTCAGAACCGCAGTACGGGCAGCGGACTTTGCCGTCAGACCAGCGCACGGCGATCATAAACTGGCGGCAGTTTTCGTAGTCTGAGAAGAACTGAATGGCTTGCTGGAGGGTCTGTGGGCCTTTCATGTAGCTAAGGTAGCACACTGACTATAGTCAGTCAACTATATTATTACCGCTCTTTCTCTTGACAGGAATTGGGGACAGTAGACTATCATCCGGTAGCACAGTCTCTTCCAGGGGTAGACATCGTGGATAATCCTCCAGCCATCGCATCAATTCTGCCGATCCTCAAGGACCGGTTTTTGGCCGTGAACCGGGAGCGGTGGTTTCGATGGGTTGCGAGCCATACGGACTACCGTCCCGCGACGGGTTTTTTCGACGCATTTCCCCGGTTCTTTGTCACCAGCGAAACGGCCTCTGAGCCGGACCGGCTTAACCAGAGGCACCGGGCGCTGATTCAACCCAATATCGACATCATCCGTGGACGCCGCGTTTTGGATATTGCGTCGCACGACGGTCGCTGGAGTTTTGCTGCGCACAAGGCTGGGGCAGAGTATATCCTCGGCATCGAAGCCCGGCAGCACCTGGTTGAAATGGCACGTGACAACATGCGGGAGTACGGAGTGCCCGAGAACAGCGTCGAGTTCATGCGAGGTGATGTGCTCACCGAATTGGATCGATTGGAGTGCGGATCGTTTGACACGGTCTTATGTTTCGGCTTTCTCTACCACATCATCGACCACATGGCTCTCCTGCGCAAGATCGCGCGGCTCAAGCCGATGAATCTTGTGATTGATACGGCGATCACTATACATCCGGGAAGCATCATCAGGACGAAGGATGAGGCGGTCTTCCATGAAAGCGCCGGAGCGGTTGGCGACCCGGGCGACCCCGCTCGGACAGTTGTTGGTGTGCCCAGCAGAGCTGCCTTGGAGCTCATGTTACGAGCGGCAGGGTTTCCTGCGGTCCACTACTACGACTGGGCTCAGGCCGGTATCAAACGCTGGGCCGATCTCAAGGACTACTACTTGGGAACACGTGTGTCTCTGACCGCGGTCTCTGATCATCGGGATGTCGTCAATCTCGGCTCAGGGGGAGACAGCGTGGGGGAAACGCAGCAAGTTGCATGAGGGCTGGTGCCCGAACGCGAAGCGGCCAGGTCTAGTTTCAAAGTGATCCGTCAAAGTAGATGCGATCAAAGCGGATCCGGGCGGCCCGTTTCCTCTCAAAACCGACAAGAATTCTTCACAGCCCTGTGAGTCTAGCCGCAGACGTGGTCGTTTTGCTCCAGCCTGGACATCGCCACGGCGTGCAGTGAAGCACCGACGTAATGATTGAGCGTTTTGCTGGCTCTGTTATATTTATGGCAAACGCCACCTCAATGGTTGGCGTAGCGCGCCTCGATTCTTGGAGCGATCCTGATCCCCAATGAAACAGATTCTCCGCAAAGGACTTAAGGGCATTGTCGTCGACGATGTCCCGGACCCGCTCGTCAGTGCGCATCACGTCCTGATCCGGCCTATTTATTCGTTGATCAGTAGCGGAACCGAGACTGCCAGCATCCACCAGGAAGGGGTTCTCAAGGCGGTTGCCGACAATCCTTCCCAGCTCAGCAAAATCTGGAATGCGGTCAAGGCCCAGGGCCCGGCAAGGACCTTGGCCGAAGTGAAAGCCAAGTTCAGCGAATATGCGGTGTTGGGGTACTCGGGCGCGGGTCTGGTCGTGGAGAAACACAGCACGATTACGGATCTCGAAGTCGGAGATCGTGTTGCCTACGGTGGCGAAGGAACCGGACACGGAGAAACTGTCCTGGTTGGACGCAATCTGGTTGCGAGAATTCCTGAGCACGTTACCTTTGAGCAGGCCTGCTTCACAACGCTGGGCAGCATTGCGATCAACGGCGTACGCATTGCCAACATTTCGTTGGGAGAAAGGGTTGCCGTAATCGGACTCGGCCTGGTTGGTCAGCTGATTTCGCAACTAGCGCGCCTGCAGGGCGGTTTCATTATCGCGACCGATCTGCGGCCCGAACGCGTCGAACTCGCCCGCCAACTTGGAGCAGACGTCACGCTGCTTGGAGGCTCTCAGTTGTCCGCGCAGATTCAGTCCGTAACGAACGGCTTGGGAGTGGATTGCGTGATCATCGCTGCAGCCGCGAAGTCGGACGCACCGTGCCGCGCTGCGGTCGAGATCTGCCGGGATCGCGGACGCATCGTGGACGTTGGCGCAGTCGAACTAAGCTTTCCCTGGTATGAGGCTTACCTGAAAGAGATTCAGGTGTCGATGGCTCGCGCTTACGGACCCGGAAGCTATGATCCTGCCTACGAGCGCCAGGGACGGGATTACCCGCTACCTTACGTTCGCTGGACGGAAAACCGGAACATGGAGGAATTTCTGCGGCTTGCGGCTCAGGGTCGGGTGCAGATCGATCCTCTGATCACCCACCGGTTTCCGCTTGAAGATGCGCCGAAGGCATACGAGGTCATCCTGGACCCGTCGGTAAGCAGTCTGGCAGTGGTGGTGAAGTACCCAGCGGCCGACTTGGCTGCGCCTCTGGCGGAATTTCAGCCAAAACGGCGAGTGGAGGTTAATGCTGCTGCCAGCGGGTCGTCGGCAATTGGCGTCGCTCTCGTGGGTGCAGGTAATCTGGCCCGCTGGGCTCACCTGCCTAGCCTTAAGAAGACGCCGGGCGTTCGGCTGCGGGCGATCCATTCCTCAAGCGGAGCACGAGGCAAGAGCTATGCGCTGCGTTTCGGAGCGGAGTACTGCGCGAGCGACTATTCCGAAATTCTCAACGATCCGGAAATCCAGGCAGTCGTGATCGTAAGCCGTAACCAGCAGCACGCTTCCCAGGCGCTCGCTGCTCTGCATGCGGGGAAACACGTTTTTGTCGAAAAGCCGATGGCCCTGTCGCGGGAGGAATGCCGCGAACTGTATCAGGCGGTCGAAGAAACCGGAAAGCAGCTTACGGTCGGCTTCAACCGGCGCTTCGCACCGACTTACCAGGCCTTGAAGGATCAAGTCGCAAAACGGACGGGTCCGGCGGTGTTGAACTGTCGGGTCAATTCGCCGGGAATCTCCGGATCCTATTGGATGGCCGATCCCGCCGCCGGTGGCGCGATTTTAGGAGAAGCCTGTCACTTCGTGGATCTGATGTACTGGCTGCTCGACAGTGAGCCGGTCGAAGTCTCGGCCTACTCTCTGCCCACCGGCAAAAAAGATCCGATTGGCGAAAACAATCTGGTGGCGAGCTTTCGTTTTGCCGATGGTTCCATTGCCAATCTTACTTACTGCACGGTGGGGAGCCATACTTCGGCAGGCGAGCGCGTGGAAGCATTTGCCACCGGATTCGGGGCCTCTGCCGAGGATTTCAAGCGCTCGAGCAGGCAAACCAAAGTAGTCCTGAAGAGCTCCAGTTGGTTCGCTGAAAAAGGCTATGAGGCCCAGATGCGAGCTTTTTTTGCCGCCCAGAAACAAGGCCGGCCGCCGGATGTCACGGTGCGAGACGGCGTGCGCTCCACGTTGGGGTGCCTGCTCATGATGCAATCCGCGCGGGACCACGCACCGTGCTCCATCGACCTGGAAGATTTCCTCGCTCCCTCACCCCGATGAGAGTGCTTCAGCTGGGCCCCTATCCGCCGCCACACGGTGGAGTACAGAGCAACCTGGTAGCGATCCGCACTTTCCTTCTTCGACAGGGCATACCCTGCGGCGTCGTCAATATTACGCGGCATCGCAATTCTGCCAGCGATAACGTGTACCATCCCAAAACTGCGGTAGAACTGATGCGCCTGTTGCTGCAATTGGATTACGACCTCATCCACCTTCATATCGGAGGAATGTTGAGCCGCAGGCTCCTCGGCCTCGGTCTCGTGTGCACGCTGCTGCCAGGCCGCAAGACGATCATGACATTTCACTCCGGGGGATATCCGTCCACTCCTGAAGGTAAGTCGACGGGGCCAAATTCTTTGGCTGGTTTTGTGCTCCGCCGTTTTGATGGTGTGATCGGCGTGAATGCAGAGATCGTTCGTTTTTTTGAGCGGCTCGGCGTTTCGCCGGCGCGTCTCCGTTTGATCCACCCGCATTCCTTTCTACCTGAGCAGGATGTCTCGTCTCCCTTGCCGGAGCCCCTTGCTTCATTCTTCATGGCCCACAACCCTGTGCTGATTTCGGTTGGGCTGCTGGAGCCAGAGTATGAGCTGCCGCTGCAAATCGAAGCGTTGGGGCAAGTCCGGCGGAAATTTCCCCAGAGTGGATTGGTCTTCATTGGATCCGGAAGCCTTGAGCAGGATCTGCGCGACCTAATCCGAACACGGTCCTACTCTCAGCACATTCTGCTGTGTGGGGATGTCCCGCATGCCGCTACAATGCAGGCGATTTCGCGCTCCCACATAATGTTGCGCACTACTCTCTATGATGGCGACGCCGTATCGGTTCGCGAGGCGCTTCATGTCGGCATTCCCGTAATCGCCAGTAACAATGGGATGCGGCCGGCTGGCGTGCACCTGATTCCCAAGTGCGACTTGCCCGCTCTTCTGCTCGCCATCGATGAGGTATTGGCCCAGCCTGCACCAAGCAAGGACTTGTCCGGTACTGATGACAGCAACCTAAAAGCGGTACTCGATTTCTACATGGACCTGACGCGAGGCAAACAGTCTTGAGTGGCTGCAGGTTGCCAGGGGCTATGCCCCGCCCTTTTTCAAGTGCTGCTTCCATCCTAGAACCCTGGCTTTCGCTCCTCGCTTTAGCGAAATACAGGAGGCTATTCTCGGACCCAAAGCCTTCGCCCGATGCCCTTGGATAACATTTGCCCCCTGTGCAGGGCGGGGCGTTTGCCGCTACTATGAAGAGGCATGCCTCCATCGGATCAGCCCCATTCTCCGGTCCTAACCGCTGATTCGGATGTCCGGCAGGGCAGGCCTGCTTCTGCCCCGGCGGCCCGGCGCCGCAAAGTATTTTTCCTGTTGGACTCGCTGAATGTGGGCGGGACCGAGACTCAAGCCGTCGAGTTGGCCACCCGGCTCGATCCGGTTCGCTACGACGTCACCCTGGGATGTCTTCGTACCCGCGGCCCGCTTCTCGAAAAACTGACGGGATCTGCGGTCGATCTGCGGGAGTTCTATCCCAAAGGCGGCTTCGATTCTCCGGGCGGAATCTACCAGATGCTTCGCTTGGCCATGTTTCTGCGTCGCGGCCGCTTCCAGATCGTTCACACCCACGATCTCTACGCGAACCTGCTGGGCATTCCTGCCGCGGTGCTGGCTCGAGTTCCGGTGATTATTTCCAGCCAGCGCGATCTGGCTCATCTCGACTTGTATCGCACACGGCGCCGCGTCTGGCTGCGCCGCTTGCAGAATCTTTCCACCGCCTTGCTGACCAACTCGAATGCGGTACGCGACGCCGTAGCGGCTGAGAAGCGCATAGCCGCGAGCAAGATTCGAGTCATCTACAACGGCGTTGATCCGGAACGATTCGGCGCAAAAACGCACGATCGTTCGTGGCTCGCACCCAATGCCGCGCAAGAAAAATGGATTGTGCTGGTCGGCAACATGCACAGTGACGTGAAAGGCCATCCCTGCCTGATCGCGGCTGCGGAAGCGGTGGCTCGCGAGATTCCGGGCGTCCGATTTGTGCTGGCCGGAGATGGAGCGCAGCGCCAGAATTTTGAACGGCAAGTCGCGCAACTCGGCTTGCAAAATAATTTTCTCTTTCTGGGCCGCCGCGACGATGTTCCCCGCTTGCTGGCCTGTTGCGATATCGCCGTGCTCCCCTCGAAAGCCGAAGGATTGCCCAATGCCGTTCTGGAATATCTGGCCGCCGGTCTGCCTACGGTTGCCAGCCGCGTCGGCGGCAATGCTGAAATCGTTCAGGATGGCGAGACCGGGTTGCTGGTGCAGGCAGAAGATCCCTCCGCTCTGGCCGAGGCCTTGCTCCGGCTCCTCCGCGACCCCGGCTTCGCCGTAAACCTGGGCAACCGCGGCCGAGAATATGTGACCTCTCAATTCAGTTTCCGGCGCATGATCGAAAACACGGACCAGCTGTACACCGAGCTTCTACGCCGGCGGGGGATCGAATGAGCCGGGTTGCGGACTGGAAACGCGTCCCGGCACGGCTGAAGACGATGAGCCGCGCGGAGCTTGCCGATCGTCTGCGCCAGCAGACTACCGCTCGCGTGGATTTCTGGCGTTTCAAGGCAGGCGCCGGCGTGAAGCCTCATTTCCGCTCGCTGGTCGCTGGTCCGGCGCGGCAATTCTTTTTTTCTCCCGAGCAGGTTCCCGAGCTTAGCTCAAGGTTGCGCCAGCTTTTTCCGGACACTGCCCGGCAGATTATTCAGAGGGCAGAGCGGATTTCGGAACATCACTTTGACCTGCTCGGCTACGAAGCGGTCGATTACGGCGCGGAAATCGACTGGCACTCCGATCGCGTGCACGGCAAACGCGCTCCGCTCAAACCCTGGTTTCAAATCCATTACCTTGACTTCGCCGAAGTGGGCGACAGCAAGATCACTTGGGAGCTGAATCGTCACCAGCATCTGGTCACGTTGGCGAAAGCCTATCGGCTGACCGGCGATCAGAATTTTGCAGCGGAATTATTCCGACAGTGGGAGCACTGGCACGCGAAGAATCCATATCCCATCGGAATCAACTGGGCCAGCAGCCTGGAAGTTGCTTTTCGCAGCCTGTCATGGATCTGGGTTTATTTTCTGCTGGCCGATTCTCCCGCGCTGCCGATGGCATTCCGCCGGTCGTGGCTGCGCAGCCTGGCCATCTCCGGACGCCACATCGAAAAGTACCTATCCACATATTTTTCTCCCAATACTCATCTGCTGGGAGAAGCGGTTGCGCTGTTTTTCATCGGAATGCTTTGCCCCGAGATTTCTTCCGCCGCACGCTGGCAAAAGCGCGGCTGGGAGATCATCCAGCAACAAGCCGCGCGGCAAGTCCGTTCCGACGGATTCCACTTCGAGCAATCGACCTATTACCACGTCTACGCCCTCGATTTGTTTCTGCACTCGGCTGTGCTCGCGTCGTTGAACCACGTTCTGCTTCCGCCGGAGTTCGACAGCACCATGCGTCGCATGCTGGAAGCTCTCGCCACGCTGGCTCGCGGCGGCGCCGTGCCTCGGCTTGGTGACGACGACGGTGGCCGGCTGTTCGATCCATCCCGCAATCGGGCCGCTCATCTGCTCGATCCTTTGGCCACGGGCGCCGTTCTCTACCAGCGTGGAGACTTCAAGAAACTTGCCGGCGGACCACGTGAGGAAACCCTATGGTTGTTGGGGGAAGCGGGCATCGAGGAATTCGAAAATCTGCCGGAGCTGCCTCCTCCTCAGGATTCCGTTGCCTTTCCCGCGACGGCGCTGTACGTGATGGCGGGTTCCGATCCGCAACACCAGTTCGTGGTCGATGCGGGACCGCAAGGCGCCGACACTGCCGGCCACGGCCATGCCGACGCTCTCAGTCTCACCGCCAGCGTCTCCGGTCAAGAAGTGCTCATCGATCCAGGAACGTTTCAGTACGTGGGAGAAGGCCGCGATCGCTTTCGCGGCACCCGGGCGCACAACACATTGCTGATCGCCGGTCGAGACCAGTCTGATCCCAAAGGTCCTTTCGGCTGGCAACGATTGCCGAAGATTCAGGCAGAAGGCTGGATTTCGGGCAAGACTTTCGATCTGTTCGTCGGCAGCCACGATGGATATAGCCGGCTGCCCAATCCGGTTTTCCATCGCCGCTTCGTATTCGCGCTCAAATCCGGGCTCTGCCTGGTGCGTGATTTAGCCCTGGGCCAGGGAGAATATGACCTTGACCTCGCTTGGCACATCGCGCCGCAACTGCAGGCCCCGGATAGCAACCAGAATTTCTTTGTCGGGGATCATGTCGGTCTTCGCTTCGTGGCCGTGGAAGGTCACGGATGGTCGCGCGCCGTGGAAGAATTTCCCCACTCACCGGTATACGGTCAGCAGCAAAAACACTGTGCACTGCACTTCGCCACCAAAGCCAAGCTGCCCGCGGAGTTCGTGACCCTGCTCGTGCCATCCGCCGCAGTGAGCCACGATGGGCACAATCTGACCAGCATAGCTGCGGAATCCTCTCCGGTAGTCGCGTACCGCTATCGCGCAGCCGGGCTTGAGCATTCTTTCTTCTTTGGACAGGGCGAGCCTTGGAAATTGCAGGATTGGAGCAGCGATGCCGAGTTCTTGTATGTCAGGCAGGCTGGCAGCGCTCTTGCCGAAATCATCGCTTGCAACGTTAGTTTCGTGGAACGGGGCACGCGGAAGCTGCTGACTGCTCTGCGTCCGGTCTTGCGCTGTGAGATCATCCGAGGAGAGCCGCTGGAAGTCGTGTCCAGCGATCCCGAAGCGGTTACCGTGGAGCGCGAAGCCTGGGGCACGGCTGCGAAGGGCGATCCTCAACTTGTGATTAAGCTAAGTTAGTCGAAAACCAAGAATCTTATGTGCGGAATCTGCGGAATCTTTTTTCAAAATCGTGACTGGCGCGTTCCGGGCGACGTGCTGGCGGGCATGAACCGCAGTATCGTCCACCGCGGCCCCGATGATGAAGGATTCTTTGTCGAAGAGAATGTTGGCCTGGCCATGCGCCGGCTGAGCATCATCGACGTGAAGAGTGGGCACCAGCCGCTGGCCAATGAAAATCGCGATGTCTGGATCGTCTTCAACGGCGAAATCTACAACCACGCCGAGCTGAGAGTCGATCTCGAAGCCAAAGGGCACCAGTACCGCACGCACAGCGATACCGAAACCATCGTCCACCTGTATGAAGAATACGGGCGCGATTGCGTGAAGCATTTGCGCGGCATGTTTGCGTTCGTAATTTGGGATCGCCGCCGCCGCGTGCTCTTTGCGGCGCGCGACCGTCTCGGCATCAAGCCGTTCTATTACCGCTGGGACGGCAAGTCTTTTCTGTTCGGCTCCGAGATCAAGACGATTCTCAATTATCCCGGCATCGCCGCTGAATTCAATCGCGGCACGCTCGCGGAATACCTTGCGTTTGGCTATATCACGGGATCCGAAACCATGTATACCGGCATCCGCAAACTGATGCCCGGACACACGCTGGAACTCACCGAACAGGGCGAACCCCGCATCGAACGCTACTGGAATCTCACGACGGAAGTCGATCGCCCTGCCAAGCCGCGTGAATACTACGTGAAAACCTACCGCGAATTGCTGGAACAAGCTGTCGGATCGCATCTCATGAGCGATGTGCCGCTCGGGATGTTCCTGAGCGGGGGGCTGGATTCGAGCGCGGTTGCGGCTCTTACTGCCAAGATTCGCGGCGATCAGATTAAAACCTTTGCGGTCGGCTACGGGGAAGAAGCTTTCAGCGAACTGCGCTACGCGCGCGAAGTGGCCGAACACATTCGATCGGATCATCATGAAGTTCGCATGAGCCGCGAAGAGTTTTTCGAGAGTTTGCCGCGCCTGATCTGGCACGAGGACGAACCCATCGTTTGGCCGTCGAGCGTGTCACTGTATTTCGTGGCGCGCCTGGCTCGCGAACACGTCACCGTCGTGCTGACCGGGGAGGGCAGCGACGAAACGCTTGCCGGCTACACACGTTACGCCTGGACGCTGCTCAATTCGCGCATGGACGGCGCCTACCGTGCCGTTACCACCGATGGCTTGCGTCGCCTGGTACGCAAGGCCATCCACTCCAGTCCGCTCAGCGCGGGCCTGCATCGCAAGCTCGACCACACGTTCCTGCTGCGCGACGGAAATTCCTGGCCGTCGTTTTATTACGACAATTTTTTCTCTGCGTTTTCGGCGTCCGAACAATCCGAGTTGTTGACGCCTGAAGCACTGCGGGCCGCTGGCGACGCTTATGCCGGCTCCATGCAGGCCTGGGAGCGATCGCAGGGCGACCTGTTGCACCGCCTGCTCTACGCTGACCTCAACAGCTATCTCATCGAACTGCTCATGAAGCAGGACCAGATGAGCATGGCGGCATCGATCGAAAGCCGCGTGCCCTTTCTTGATCACGTGCTGGTGGAGTTCACGGCAAGAATTCCCGCGCAGTACTCGATCAACGGCATGGCCGGAAAATTCGTTCTTAAGCAGGCCGTCGAAGACCTGTTGCCCAAGCCAATCATCTATCGCCAGAAGATGGGATTTCCTACGCCTTGGGCTTACTGGCTGGCAGGCCCGCAATTGGACGAGTTGGAACGCATGCTGCTCGAGCCGCGCACGCTGGAGCGGGGTCTGTTCCGGGAAGAAGCGCTGAAGCAGATCTTCGCCGAGCATCGCAGCAAAGTTCGCGATCATGGCAACAAGATCTGGCGGCTGATCAATCTGGAAGTGTGGCAGCGCGTTGCCGTCGATGGCGAACCCGCAGAGGCCGTGGGCGCGCAACTCAGCTCCCAAGCTGCGGTGCAGGCTTAAGTCTGCCCTGTAGGGATTAGCGGGACGCGGGTTCCTTCGCCGGAAGATGTCCTTCCAGCGCCCGCAGCAGGGAGTCGCGGAGAAACGGGCCGCTGGCCATCAGTCCGCTCAGCAGCGGGTTGCGGCGATTGCAGCAGAGCGGAGCGTTATCGAGCGTGGCCACGAATCCGCCTGCGCTTTCGACCAGCGCCGCGCCGGCGGCAACATCCCACTCATTCTTCGGAGTCAACGTAAAAGTGATGTCGGCCACTCCGACCGCTACCAATCCAAGCTTGTACGCGACCGATCCCATGGGACGAATGCGGTAATCGCCACTCTGAAACTGTTGCCACTCACCTCGTTTCACCTCGCTGCGGCTGGCCAGAATCAACGATCCTTCGAGCGTCGTTCTCTGGCTTGGCTGCGCCGGCATGCCGTTGTAGAGCACGCCACAATCGATTGCGCCGACGATGGTTTCATTGCTTGCCGGGTTGCAGATTCCTCCCGCGACCGGTCGTCCATTTTCGACGAATCCGATGGAGACACAAAACTCCGGAATCCCGGCCACGAACTCGCGAGTTCCGTCCAGAGGATCGACCACCCAGACTCGCTTCTTGCCGAGCCGTGAAATATCGTCCGCGCTTTCTTCAGAAAGCCAGCCCTCCCCATTGCGCAACAGATTCTGGCGCAGGACGGCGTCCACGGCGCGATCCGCTTCGGTGACCGGATCGTGTCCGATCTTGTATTCAGTTTCAATCGCGCCTGGAGTAAAGCGGGCAAAAACGGTGCGCGCCGCTTCGAGAGCCGCCTCGATGCGCTGCAAAATGTCGGCGTACGCGGAAGACTTCATGTTTTCCTGAGTCATCATTCGACTAAGCCCAAAGCATCCGAGCGCCAGTAATCAACAGCAAGGCGCAAAGGATGCGGCGCAACCACAACATCGGGACCCGCGTCGCCAGATGCGAGCCCACCAGTCCGCCCGGAATGGACCCAATCAGCAGCGAGAGCACCAGCGCCGGATCCACATTGCCCAGCCGGAAATGCATCAGTCCGGTAACTCCCGTGAGCACCACGGCGTGCACGATGTCAGTCCCAACATTGACCTTCGGCGGGAAGCTGTAGAACAGCAGCATCAGCATCATGATGATGCTGCCCGATCCCACCGAGGTCATTCCGACGAGGAACCCCGCGACCAGTCCGATCAGGGCCATGCCGACGAATCCCTTGGCCGTAGGCGGCAGGTTCGCGACCCGCTCCTCAATCCGCCGCTGAAACAGCAGCAGCAATGGGATGATGATCAGCAGCACGCCGACCGCGGTCTTGATAAAGCTGTTGACTCCGTCCCCGTACAGGTGGCGGATGTGCATCAGTAGTTTTACGCCGCAAATCGAGCCCGGAATGCTTCCGGTGGCCAGCGCGATCACCACTTTCCGCCGCACCGTATCTTTTTTGAGATGCATCAGGCTGGCGGGAATTTTAGTGAAGAAGTTGAACACTGCATCCGAGCCCACCGCCATAATCGCCGGCACTCGCAACCCGAAGATCAGGATCGGGAGCAGCAACACGCCGCCTCCCACGCCGCTCATTCCGATGAGAATGCCGACGAAAAAGCCAACGATAATTTTGAGCGCCAGCAGTGGCATGATCCGATTTCGCCCCGGCTTAAGCCGAGGCGCCATTCACTCCGATGAAGCCTTCGCGTTCCAGATGCGGAATAATTTCCTGCGCAGCCTCCTCGGGTGACGGTTCGTCGGTGTCCATCGTGACCTCGGCATCCACCGGAGCTTCGCAGGGATCGGAAATTCCCTTGAATTCCTTCAGAATCCCGGCTCGCCTTGGCGTACAGACCCTTGCGGTCGCGCTACTCGCAAACCATCTACCGATCTCGCGATGTGACTCAATGGCACGCAAATGCGAGTCCGTCAGGGCCTTGGTTATTGTACTGTAAGTTGATAAAGATTAAGGCTAAACGGCCGGGTCTTAGGAGACCCGTTGGTACCGGATCGCATGCAGGATGCAAACCGTTGCGCACGAGGGAAATGCTTTCATCTTTTTGGAATCGATTGCAAAGTCCCAGTCTGCTAGCACTTCAACAGCCATCCGTTCCCTCTGACGCATAAAGCGGCTTCCTATCCTCCCCCCCCGGCGGCAACTTCTCGGAGCGACCAAAGCGCCGCTTCGCCGGGATGGGGACGCGTAGCCAGCAGGGCATTCTGCGCTCCCGCCTTGAGAGATACGTCGAACTCACTGAGAGGCAAAGAAGGCCCGGCTCCATTCGCCTTCATGTATGCTTCTTTCCGCGTCCAGCACAGAAAAAGATTCACGCTAAGACGGTGCCCAACCGCCGCCGCTTGCCATCCAGCACGGAAATCTGCTGCAGTCTTTTCTATTGCGCCAATAAACAGTATGCTTGCTATAGAGCTCCCAAGTGCATTCCGTCGAAACCCTACCCCGGCTGGACCAGCGGCCGGCGAGCGATCGCTGGGTGGGGTGCGTGTCGGTCATTATTCCCGTCTATAACGAAGTGGCAGACTTGGAAGAATTGTTGGCCGCCGTGCAGGCTTCGCCGGTCAAAAAGGAAATCATCATTGTCGACGACGGATCGACCGACGGCACCCGCGAAAAACTTCGGGCGATGCCGGCGATGAACGATGTCACGGTCGTTTTTCACGGAGAAAATTGTGGCAAGGGAGCATCGATCCGGACCGCTCTCGCTTATGCGCGCGGTGAGTATGTGCTGATTCAGGATTCTGACCTGGAATATGACCCCCAGGATTACCCGGCGCTGCTGCGCCCCTTGCAGGATCGCACCGCTAATGTGGTGTACGGCGTTCGCCCCGATCGGCCCGAGCGCGGCCTGCGTTTCTTTCTTGGCGCGAAGCTGCTGACTCATCTCACGAATTTTCTCTACCGCACGAAAATACACGATGAGGCGACGTGCTACAAAGTGTTCCGCCGCTCGATACTGTCTCAGATGAAATTGGAGTGCCACCGCTTTGAGTTCTGTCCGGAAGTCACGGCGAAGCTATGCCGCATGGGAGAGAGCATTGAAGAAGTGCCGATCTCGTATGCTCCGCGCTCGGCGGAAGAAGGCAAGAAGATTCGCCACTCCGACGGCGCGCTCGCAATCTGGACGCTGATCCGGTACCGGCTTCTGCCTCGTGGAAAATGGCTGCGGAAATCTCATGAGAAGATGCAACCGCCGTTCCCCGTAAGCTTCACCCGCCAACCTAGCGAATAATTAGCTGCCTTTTTTCAACTGCTGCTTCCATCCCAGAACGCGAGCCTTGGCACCCTCGGCTTCGGCCTCCTCGATCATTCCCTTTTTCTGATAGAGGACCGAGAGGCTGGTGTGGGCGAGCACGTCATCGGGATCGACTTCCGCGATCCGCTGTGCCGCGGCAATCGCTTCGTCGTAGCGCTCCAGATCCTGCAGCGCCCGCGCCAGGCCGTGCATGGCTTCGGTGAAGGTCGGATCGGCCGCGAGCGACTCCTGGTAAGCTGCGACGGCTTTTTCCAGATGGCCCTCCGCCATCAGATCGAGCGCGGCGTAGTAGCTGTCTTCAGCTTTCTGTCGGGCGTTTGCGTCAGCCATGCGGGAATTTCCAAGCAGAGCCTGGATTCTAGCATGATCGATGTGGCGACAACCCGTCTTCGGGCAGCGTATCGGTGGTGCGTGTTGACAAAATCTCGAGCCTCAAACCTAGGGCACCGTGTACCTTCACGCCCTTTGTGTTTATGATGCTGGCATGCGCTACAAGATCCGATTCCTGTGGAACGCAACCAAGGGCCATCGCCTGGCCCCATGGCGCAGTCCCTACCTGCTCTGGCGCATCGAGACTTACACCGGCGTCAAGATGACCCAGATCGGCTTCCTGGAATTCTGGGAGTTCGTATGGCGCGAACGCCGCGAGTTGTGGGGATTTCTGAAGTGGACGGGCGAGATGGAACGCTGGGTCCATCCCAAACCAAAAAATTCCTGAGCCGGATCGGACCAGAGGAGGCGCGAATCACTAAGCGACTTCCCCTGTGAACGTCAGTGCCCTCTGTGGTGAAAAGTGTCTAAGCGCCCCTACCGGCAGCGTCACCTTCCCCAAGCACGATGCTTACCTCGCTGCCCTTACCCGCGCCCGTGAGTTGCGCCGCAGCCGCGCGGTTGGCCACGATTTCCAGATATCCCATGCTGCCCAGCACGGCGAACACTTCGCCCGGTGCTCCCTCAGCAAAAGCGGCGCGAATGTCGGTGATCTCTTTGCTGCCTACGACAATCTTGAACGCGGCGTTCGGCGCGAACAGAGCGGGCGCATCTTCGGGCGTCACATTGGTGATCAGGTTTCCGAAACGATCAACTTTCAGAACCACGGCGCGGAGTTTGTTTTCGCCAGCCGGCTTCGGCTTGGGCGCAGCGAAGCGCACGTAATCCTCAATCTCGTCGCCGAATTTGTGCGAATCGACCATCTTCGCGAGATATCCCGCCACCGGCGCAAAAACATCCCGCGCATGAAAGGTGTTGCTGACTGGCTGCCGGAAGTAATGGTCGGAGGTGATGTGCCGCACGTGGATGCGCTCTTCGCGAGCGTAAACCATCGACAGCACGCCATTGTCGGGAGCGACGAAATGATATCCGTCACTCGACGCGATGATGGGCCGCCGGGCTGTGCCCACGCCCGGATCGACCACGACCATGTGAACCGTCCCGGTCGGAAAATAGGAATAGGCCTGGGAAATCGCCAGCGCGCCATCGAGCACATCGAACGCCTGCACGGCGTGCGAGATGTCGACGATCGCCGCCTCCGGCACAATGTCTAAAATGACGCCCTTCACGGCGCCAACAAAATGATCGTTGGTTCCGAAATCGGTAGTGAGCGTAACAATCGGACGGTGCGGCAAGATTCCCTCGCTGGAAGACAGAATTTTCCCCGTGTCTGCGAAGTTAATTCTCATCCCAGTCGCGCGTCAAGGTACGCAGGTAATATCCTGATCGTGCTTGCATCGTGCTGGCGTTGACAAAAAATGGCCCGGACTGAACGCCCGGGCTTGTCGCAGTTTTCCGCAGCGGCTACTTCTCTCCCACCAGCGCGTTGATCAATCCCTGGCCCTTCGGGCTGCCCCAGCCGGTCACCAGATCGTATCCCGTTACAGCCGTGTACGAGCCCGACTTGCCGCTGGTGACGTCGTGAAAGTCCGTACCGTAACTCGAACTCACGCCGAACGAGTAAAGATACGGATTGATGAATCCCAGATCCGAGTAGCCATCGGCTTTCAGTTGCTGATTCACCAGCGCCAGATAACCGGCCCACATAGGGGCGGCGAAGCTGGTCCCGCCATACTCGTTGGCCGTGCAGGTGGTCTGGTCGGCGCAAACGTAGAACGTAAAGTTCGCGTTCGCCGAAACGTCCGGACCATTGCGGTACGTAGTCGATCCCTTATTGCTGGAGTTGATCACCCCCGCCAATTTTTGCCATGAGGGAATCGCAATTTTGTCGGGAGAGATTCCGCCGCCGCTGTCGGCCCACGCTGTTTCCGACTTCCATGCGCCGCCAGCACTTGCCGTTGTCAGGTCGGTGCCGCCCACCGAGACAATGTTCGCATCGTCCGCTGGCCATGCCTCGGAGCTGCCGGACTTCTTCCAGGTAGAGTAATCGCCTGAGGCCACAAAGAAGTTTTGTCCTTGCGCCGCCATTTTTTTAAAATAAAGATCGAGCGTTGTCGAATCGGCCGGGGTCCAGCCCCACGAGCAGCCAATCGTAGTCGGAAGCGGGCTGTGCGTCGTCATTGCGCTGATGATCGCCGTATCGGTTGAGCCAACGTACATCACCAGGCTGGCCAGTCCCGGCGCCATTCCCAACGCCTGGGTCATGTCGAGCGTCTGCTCGGTGTCGTCGCAATTTCCGCCGGATCTCGAATGCACGCAATGGGTGCTCGTACCGTCGGTCGACAGCAAAGTGATCGGTACTCTGTTGGTCTGTTTCACGTTCGCGTAATAGGTATTCAGGTCGGCCAGGTCCGTGCCGAGGTATTCGAGTAATCCGAGGTTCTGGCCCGATCCCGTCAGAGCAGCTCCACCGTAGTACGCCGCGCGCATATCGCTGCCCAAAAACGAGGACGAAGGTCCAGAACCGGTTGTAGCATGTTTAACCACGTCTTCCGGCTTGATGCCATGCGCCTTCGCATACTCGCTCTTGCGGATGTACCTCGGAAGCGGAATGGAATAATTATCCAGCCCGGAGATGTGCCACAGGGCGAATGACAAGTCGGTGCTCGGTTCGCGGTCCGGAGCGTAGAAAATGCGATTCTCCGTGGGATGCTGATAGGTCAGTAGGTTTACATGAAACGCCGACTCAATGGCTGAAACCGGGCCGAGAACTTGCACTTCCATGCCGTCGCGCGATCCACCGACCACCGCCAGTCCATGGCTCTGCACGTAGCTCACGACCGCATCGTAATTTTGCTGCGTCGGCCCGAACCTTTCGGTGAATTCTGCCGGCGTCAGAAAGTGCCGGTAGTTGGGGACCGTGCTGCTGTATAGATCTGCGAGGAATGAGTCCAGCCCGGCCTGATCGCGGACCGGCAGAACGACATCAAGTTGCATGACTTGATTGAGGGGAAGGCGCCCGACCAATCGTGCCTGCCCGTTCAGCGTTGCTTCGCGCATGTGGCGCGTCATCAGCGTTTGTGCCTGACCTTGGGTGACTGCGGCGGATACAAACGCTGCCATGGAGAACAGCAGCACAATTAGTCTTCGACTCACGATTCCTCCTGGTACTTCCGTGGATTGTGCGCGAGATCCGGCCCCTTGCACCCCAAGCATCTCTGCTTACGACGCACATAGGACTGTTTAGATATAGCGAGAACGGCCGCCTGTCAAGGCCAAAAGCCCAGAACCGGCGCGCACTTTACGAAATCCGGAAATGGGTAGACTGCGATCCGCCGGGCGCCTACTCGTACCTTAACGCCTCGATTGGATTCAGCCGCGATGCCTTCAGGGCAGGGAAGAATCCTGAGACCACTCCCACCATGGAAAGAATGGTGAACGAGATGATCATCACGCCCATGGAAGCGTGCAGAAAAATCGCGCCTTCGTGGTCGGCGGTTTTGTAGAACTCGTCGTACAGTGGCATTGGCGGGATGACCCATGTGAGCAACTCGGCGACGGCCATGCCGATCAAGCCGCCGACAAACGTCAGCACCAGCGCCTCCAGCAGAAATTGCACCAGAATGTGGAACCGTCGCGCGCCGATTGCCTTGCGCAGACCGATTTCCCGAGTACGCTCGGTGACTGAAACCAGCATGATGTTCATGACGCCGATGCCGCCTACCGCCAGCGTGCACACGCCAATCAGCCCCAGCACCGCCTGTAGGCCGTAAGAAAATGCGTTGATCATCGAGCGGTCTTCGATCGTGTCCCACTCGGGCGTCGCCTTGTCGTCTTTGGGATCGAAGTGATGGCGCCGCCCGATGACCTCGCGCACCGCCATCAGCGCCTTTTTGTTTAGTTCCGGAGCGGTCGGTTGAATGATGATCTCGTCGGGATCGCGCAGATTTTTCAGATCCCGCATCAGCGCGAAGGGGATGAACGCATTCTCGTTGTCCGGCCCCTGATACATCGAGTCCTGGATTTTATTGCGCATGGTGCCGACCACTTCGAAATCGAGACCGCCGATCTCGACGTGCTGGCCCGCTCCCGGCGCGCCCTGAAATACTTTCTTCGCCGCCTCGTAGCCCAGAATCACCACGCGCCGGTGATCGCTGAAGTCGGTTTCATCGAAATAGCGGCCGTCGGCCAGATCAAGCTTCCGCATCTGTCCATAGGGCAGATCCACGCCCCGCACCATGATCGAAACCACGCGGGTGCCGATCTTGAAGCCGAAGTCACGATCAATCTCTCCGCTCACCGCCCGCACCAGAGGAACTTCGTCGCGGATCGCTTCCACATCTTCCAGTTCGTACGTAACTTTCTTGCCCGCTCGCTGCCCGCCCGCCTGCATGCTGGTTTGACCCGGCCACAGAACGATGACGTTGTTTCCCATGTTCAGGAAGGCATGCAGCACGCATCCGCCCAGCCCCTGGCCGTAAGCTAGCAAGAGCACGACCGAGACCAGTCCCCAGCCGATGCCGAGCATGGTCAGCGCCGAGCGCGTGCGGTCCCGCATTAGCGCTTGCCATCCTTGCGAAATGAGCTCTCTTAGAAACATGTTTTCATCACGATTGAATCGAACTTCATGGCCACGGATTCACACGGATTCTCGCGGATAAATCTCTAAGATCAAAACAAGTGCAACCACCGCGATGCTGCAACGATCCTTTGTCATATCCATGTAAATCCGTGTAAATCCGTGGCCGATGAATTCGGTTCTGACTACTCAATGTGAATGTCGCCCGATCCCGTGCGCACGCGCAGCGTAGGCCCACCGCCATGCGCCTTCCCGTGAATCGATTTGTGCCCGTCTTCCACGCGGCCCTGCACCGTCATCTCGATCGGCATCCCGACGTCGACGCTTCCGGAACTGGTCGAAATATCCGCGTCAAACGCCGCATTTCCCGGCAGCCTCACATGCACATTGCCTGACCCAGTGCGGATTTCCCACGGACCACTCTGGGTTCCTTCGGCCGTGACGTCTCCGCTGCCGGTCTCGCCGCGGAATCCGCCCTGGATGCCGCGGGCGTTGATGCCTCCCGAGCCGGTGTGCAGGTCAACGTCGCCCTGTCCGGTCTCTTCGACCTCGACGTCGCCGCTTCCCGTGCCGCCATGGACCGCGCCGGAGATCTGGTGCGCGCGCACGTCGCCGGAACCGGTCTGAAGCCGAACCTCGCCTGCCAGGTTCGTCAGCTTCACATCGCCCGAACCGGTCTGCACGTCGACGTTTCCGTGTGTGCCTTCGATCGTCTGATCGCCAGACCCGCTGCGCGTGCGGACGGTCGTATCCGCCGGGACTGTAATCTCGTAGTCCACCGAAATATTGTGGGCATTCACGTAATCGATATGCACGCTGTTGCCCTCCTGCCGGATCGGAGGATTCTGTTCGATGGCGTGCACATCGTTTTGCCGGTCTCCCGCGAGCCAATGATTGCCTACGTAAATCTTTCCGTGGATCTGCACCGATCCCGATCCGCCGGCCCGCACCGTCACATCGCCGGAGTGCGTCAGCACTTCCAGATCGACGGGACCGCTCACCTGCAGGGTTTTATCGAATGTTCCCTGCGGATTGTTGGAAGCGAAAACCAGGGTAGAGGCGAACAGCACGACCAGCCCGATCGTCAGCAGCGATCGGCTGGACACATTAGTTGAATGCAGAATTCGATGTTTATTCATAGCGTAGTGACTCCACAGGTGTCATGTCCGCGGCCCGCTGGGCCGGATACATGCCCGCGGTCACGGTAATCAACGAAAGCGTCAAAATGGAAACGACAATCGAAATCGGCGAAATAATCGGGTGCGGAACAAAATCGGGCAGCGGCAGCGCCTGCATCCCGAGGCAGATTCCCATGCCCGAGGCGAATCCTAGAACTCCGCTCGCGATGGTGAGCATGGCCGATTCGGCGAAAAACTGCCGCAGGATGTCGCGCTTGGTCGCGCCCATGGCTTTGCGCGTGCCAATCTCGCGCGTGCGCTCGGTGACCGACACCAGCATGATGTTCATCACGCCGATGCCGCCCAGGCACAGCGTGGCAACTGCTACGCAGCCGAAAAACAGCGTGACCACGGCAAAAATTTTTGCCAGCTGCCTGGCTCCGTCCATCGTGTCCCATATGAACAGCGCATCTTTATCCAGGGCGTCGAAATGTCGTACCCGCGCGATGGCCCGCCGGACTTGCAACACCGCCGCTTCATGCTCTTCCGGATCCCCGACTTCGAACACGATGTCATCCAGATAGCCTCGAGTAATTCCGGCCCCCGGTTTTTCCGGAGGAGGGAAGTCGCGCGACACAGCCGAATATGGCGCAAACAGGTAATCGTTGTCCGGCCCGCTGTAGTTCGAATTTTGTTTCTTTTCTGCCAGGACTCCCACAACGGAGTAGGGAAGACTCTTGACCAGCACGGTCGCGCCAATTGCTGGCTGTCCCGGAAACAGCTGCCGGTAGGCCTTCGAGCCCAACACCAGCACGCTGCGCCCTTCGCGCTCGTCGTCGTCGGTGATCAGCCGGCCTTCAGAAACTTTCAGCGACCGGAAATCCTGGTACGACGGCCACATCCCGACCACGCCCCGGCTCGCCAAGTTATATTGGCTAACTTCAGGGATCGTTCTCCGCAACTCCGGGCTGACGTTCTTTATCAGGTAGCACTCATCGCGAATCAACTCCGCGTCGCTGACATTCAGCTGAATCTCGCGTCCCGCAGCCCGTCCGCCCACCTGCGAACTCGTCCTCCCGCCCCACACGATGACCAGGTCCTTGCCCAGCGTCTCCATGTGCTTTTTCTGGTCGACGACGAACCCGCGGCCCAGTCCCACCAGGATGATCACCGACGCGATCCCCCACACCAGCCCGAACATGGTGAGGAAGGTCCGCATCTTGTGCGCCCGGAAAGTGGCGACGGCCTGTCGGAGAATTTCGCTGAGAGTCATAACTGCCCTGAAAACAACTTCGGCTTCCGGTTCGTGGCTTCCGGGACACGGATAAGCTCTTCGAACCGGAAGCCGGATACGTTGTCCTGCGTTATTCAAAAGGACTCTGAAACTGTGAAACTTTGCTCTTACTGCAGCACGACTTCCTGTCCTTCCTTCAACCCGCTCAGCACTTCGGTCTTCGCGCCGTTGGAAATCCCGATGTTGACGGCGATCTTGTCTTTGCCCTCTTTGCCCTTGGGATCAGGAATCTCGACGGAAGCTTTCTTGTCCTTGTCGTAGAGAATCGCGCCCTCCGGAATCTGCAGCACGTTCTTGTGCTCTTCCAGAATGATTTCCGCGTTGGCGGTCATTTCAGCTTTCAATTCGCCGCCCGGATTCTGAATCGATACCCGCACTTCAAACGTAGTGACGTTATCCTTCTCCACGCCCATGGGAGAAATCTTTGTCACCTTGCCCTCGAAGGTCTTGTCCTTGAACGACTCCACCTTGATGCGTGCCCGCTGCCCCAGATAGACCTTGCCGATGTCGCTCTCGTCGACCTTGCCTTTTACATACACTTCGCTGGTGTCTCCGAGGGTCATCACCAGAGTCGCCGTGGAACCCAGCACCAGGATGGAGCTGACCGCGTCACCCAGTTGCACGTCGCGCGACAGCACGATGCCATCGATGGGCGAAACAATGTCGGTATAGCTGAGCTGCTCTTCGAGTTGCTTCAGGTTGGCTTCGTCCTGCGCGACATTGGCTTGGGCCTGTGCGATCTTTGCCCGCAACACCGTGACCTGCGCTTTGGAGACGTTCTGCTTGTTCAGCGCCATCTCGTAATTCTTCTCGGCGTCTTCCAGCGCCGATTCCGAAACCACCCCGTCCTTGGCCATGCTGACGTCGCGGTCGTAGGCCCGCTTCAGCAGCGGCACATCCGGACCTTCGGCGTCCACTTTGGCTCGCTCGTAGTCGGCTTGCGAGCTTTTCAGATTCGCTTGCGCCGCTTCCAGTCCGGCCTGCGATTGTGCTACCTGCGCTTCAATCTCAACTTTGTCGAGTTGCGCCAGCAGTTGACCCTTCTTGACATGGTCGCCATAGTCCACCAGCAGGTTCTTCACGATGCCGCTGGCCTTGGACTTCACTTCTACTTTGATAATCGGCGTTACTTTGCCGGTCGCCACCACGCTCTTGGCCAGATCGCCCTTTTCCACCTTGGCCAGCTTCGTGGGATCGATCTTGGTGCCGCCGCGCGTTGCCGCGAACACTCCTCCCGCGATCAGCAACACTAGGACGGCAGCGACGCTGCTCCAGATGATGATTCTGCGACGCTTCTTCTTATTATTCCCGTTGCCGTTCACGACGCCTCCTCGCGGCACTGCCAAGTGGAGATTGGGAGCCATTGCGCCCTCACTCGCTGTTACGTAACCCTGGGGATGTTTGTTCCTGAGTTTCTGTGAATAATCTGGATACGCGCATGGACCGGGCGGCTTGCTCAGACCATCTTCCGCCTGCCGATTAGACCAGCTTGCTCATAAAAGGATAGCGCATGCCCCGGCAGAATTTTGTGATGCTGCATACAGTTATTCAGGATGCATTGACGGACAGAAAATTGATGCCGCATTCCTGGCAACTGCCTTTTAAATGTTAGAATTGCCCTTCCATGATCGCCTTTGTGCTGCTCCGGGTCTTAGTGATCCTTCTCCTGGTCGCAGCCAATGCTTTCTTTGCCGCCGCCGAATTCGCGCTGGTCAGCGTTCGCGACACGCGCATCCAGCAGTTGATCGAATCCGGACGCATCGGCGCCCGCATCGTCCAGCGCCTTCACCAGCATCTCGACGAAGTCGTCAACGGCGTCCAGCTCGGCATCACCATCGTCAGCCTTACTCTGGGCTGGATTGGCGAGCCCATGGTCGCCAGCTTGGTCGGCAACCTGCATTTCGTTCAGCGCCTGCCGCACGTCGCGATCTACGCTCATGGCATCGCCATCGCTATTGCCTTCAGTCTGATCACCTACATGCACGTGATCCTCGGAGAACTCGTCCCGAAAACTCTGGCTTTGCAGCGCGCCGAGCAGATTGCCCTCGCCGTCGCCGCTCCCATGGAGGCATTCCTCACCCTCACCCGCCCTGTCCTCTTTTTCATGCGCCGCTCCGGAGGCTTGGTGCTCCGCGCGTTCGGCGCCCAGCCTGGCCGCCGCGGCGGCGCCGTCCACTCTCCTGATGAACTCAAGCTCATCGTTACCGCCAGCCGGCAGTTCGGACAGATCCCCGAATTCCAGGAAGAGATGATCCACAACGCCATCGAGCTCGACACCATCACCGTCAGGGAAGTCATGGTCGCGCGTCCGGATATTTTTTCTTTGCCTTCCGACCTGATGCTCGACGAAGCCCTGGTACGCGTGGTCGAGGGCCAGCACTCGCGCATTCCCGTCTACGATCCGCAGCGCGGTCCTGAACACATCGTCGGCGTGCTTTATTACAAAGACCTGATGCGCTGGATGCGCCTCCGCCTGAGCAACCTTGGACAGACCACCGCAACCCGCATTTCCCGCATGCAGATCAGCCAGATCATGCACGACGTGGTGGTCGTGCCTGAGACGAAGGTTTTAGCCGAACTTCTGGCCGAGTTCAAGGAACGCCGCCGCCATCTCGCTGTCGTCGTCGACGAATTCGGATCGACCGCGGGCGTGATCACCGTTGAAGACATCCTGGAGCAGTTGGTCGGCAACATCGAAGACGAATTCGATGTTTCGCCCAGCGAGCCCGCGTTGGAGGATGAATCGGTGCTGGTTCTGGAAGGGGCGGTGAATATCCGCGACCTGGAAACGGAATATGGGCTGATTCTGCCGCGCGACGCCGGATTCGAAACTCTCGCGGGATTTATTCTGGCGCGCCTGCAACACATTCCCACTCTGCGCGAGTCTTTCGAATACGAAGGCCGCCGCTACACGGTGGAAGAATTGGAAGGCCACCGCATCGCGAGGGTAAGAATTGAGAAGACAGCGAAGGTAGAAGGCGAAGCCGAAGCGGCGAGGGGAGCAGGGAACTGAACGCATGCTCATCCCTAGTCAAGATGTCATCCTGAGCGTAGCACGGCGACGGGCGAAGCGAGTGGCCGCTCGAAGTCGAAGGATCCCTACCCCAGTTGGTGCTTTTCTGGGGGCGCGACATGGCAATCCCGGCGCTTTCCAGCGCTATCGTACAGGTAGCGATCCTTCGACTGCGCGAACTCATTCGAGCTCGCTCCGCTCAGGATGACACCGTAAAGTAACAACTGAGAACTGTAAACTGAAACCCCTCCTCCAACGCGTCCTCTACACACTCCCTGTGATCTGGCTGGTCGTGAGCCTCGTCTTCCTGCTCATCCACCTCGTGCCCGGGGATCCCATCGCGCAGATGCTCGGCGAAGGCGCGCCCGCCGCCGACATCGCCGCCACGCGCCACGCCTATGGCCTCGACGCTCCCCTCGGCGAACAATATATCCGCTACTGGAAGGGCGTCGTGCACGGCGATCTCGGGCGCTCCATCCGCTACAACCAGACCGTCACCAAATTGCTGGTCCAGCGCTACCCCTACACGCTGCGCCTCACCCTGGCCAGCCTGTTTGTCGCGATCATTCTTTCTATCCCTGCCGGCGTCCGCTCCGCCCGTCGCCGCAACCGATGGGACGACCGCCTGCTCTCGGTAGTCAGTCTCTTTGGCTTATCATTCCCCAACTTCGCGCTGGGCCCGATCCTCATCCTACTGTTCGCGATCAAACTCGGATGGCTCCCGGTCTCGGGCGCCGGATCGTTCGCAAATCTCGTACTCCCGGCTCTTACCATGGGGGGATCGCTCGCCGCCATTCTGACCCGCATGGTGCGCACGTCCATGCTCGAAGAACTCAGCCAGGACTATATTCGCACCGCAAGGGCCAAAGGACTCCCAGAGCGCACAGTCGTCTACCGTCACGCTCTGCGCAACGCCATGATCCCGGTGCTAACGGTGCTGGGCCTGCAATTTGGGGCGCTGCTTGCCGGGGCCATCGTTACGGAGAAAATCTTTTCCTGGCCCGGCATCGGACGCCTGACCATCGACGCCATCTCTAACCGCGACTATTTCCTGGTGCAAGGCTGCATCCTCGCTATCGGCTTAACCTACGTCGCCGTAAACTTTCTGACAGACGTGCTGTACTCCGTGGCGAACCCGAGGATTCGACAGTAAGGGAACCGAGAGGGGTGACCCCGGGGGTTATAATTTCGCTCACGCGTAGCCGACCTGACCACCCGTGAAAGCGTAACTCGATGGCTTCTGATGGAACTAGCGCAATCTCGGCCGCTGTTCTCACCTTCGTAAGTCAGATCGATGGATTGCACACTAGTCTCCCGCTAGCCATGAGGCTCATTCAGGCCGCGGCCCGCACCGCGCGGACCAGCTACCAGACCTTCGTGGACGAGAATTGCGAGAGAAAGGAGGAAGACGGACGCCAGTCAATCCTCGTTCCGCTCGACCACGAGCACCGCTTTGCCGCGCTGAACCGAAGGGCCAGACGGACCTCGATGGCAAACTCCATCGTGCCGCGAAGCTTCCTAGTTTCCCTCGTCAGCCAGTACGACGCCTTCTTAGGTGCGCTCGTACTTGCGATCTTCAACACCAGGCACGAAATGCTCAAGACGTCCGGACTGATGCTCTCATTCTCTCAACTATCCGAGTTCAGTTCGATTGCCGCTGCACGTGACTATATCCTGGAGAAGGAGGTCGAGAATCTACTTCGGAAGAGCCACGCGGAACAGTTTGACTGGCTGGAAGAGAAATTTAGCGTGAGATTGCGCGAAGGGCTGCACACATGGCCTACGTTCATCGAGGTTACTGAGCGACGAAACCTGTTCGTGCATTGCGATGGAGTCGCATCTTCTCAATACTTCAAAGTATGCCGGGAGAATAAAGTTGTAATAGAAGAGGGCGTTGCTCTCGGTTCCAGACTCAGGGTGTCTCCTCCCTACTTCGAAATCGCCTATCGCGCGGTCTTTGAAATAGGAGTAAAGCTCGCCCACGTTCTATGGCGAAAAACTCACCCGGGGGATCTGAAAGCGGCGGATCAGAATCTGGCGGATGTTACATACGAAGTGATTCGCGACGAGGAATATGACCTTGCGATAACCCTCCTGGAATTTGCATGTACGGTCCTGAAGAAACACAGCGACGATGAGTCGAGAAGGGTATTCCTGGTGAACCTGGCGCAAGCCTACAAATGGACCGGTATGTCAGATAAGACTGCTGAAATCATGTCTCGGGAAGACTGGTCAGCTATCGGCGACAAATTTAAGATCGCCAAGGCGGTTCTCGCTGACGACTTTGACGAGGCAGCAACGTTGATGACCAAAATCGGAGTCGAGGGTGATGTCCCCAAGGCCGGGTACCGTGACTGGCCGTTATTCAAGGAATTTAGGAAGTCGGCAATATTTCAGGAGACCTTCCTGCGCGTCTTCGGCGAGCCGGCTGTAAAGGTCGAAACCCTAGACAAGGCGAGCGGCGAAGCCACCGACGATGCACCCAATCCCAAGCCCACCCTCCAGTGAATCACTGGCATGCGAAAATGCAAGAGGCGGGACGTACTCGCCCCGCCTCTTGTTCCAAGCCACTACGCAGCTTGCAACTTCTTCGCCCGCTCTGCTAGGTCTTTGGGTGCCACATCTTCCACGTGCGTGGCAATGCCCCACAGGTGCCCAAATGGGTCTTGAATGAAACCTGAGCGGTCGCCGTAAAACTGGTCTTCCACCGGTTTCAGGATTTTCCCGCCCTCGGCGGCCGCACGTGCCACGACATGATCGACGTCAGGCAGGTACACGTAGAGGCTCACCGGGCTCTGCCCGATCGTGGCCGCACTAGTGTGCCCCTGTCCCATGGCAGGGTTCTCGTCGGCTAGCATGACGTGTGAATTACCGATCTTCAACTCTGCGTGACCGACCTTGCCGTCGGGGCCATTCATGCGAAAAAGTTCAGTGGCTCCGAAGACCTTCTTGTAGTAATCGATCGCTTGACCGGCCCCCTTGATGATCAGATAGGGCGTGATGGTGTTGTAATCTTTGGGAATGTACGAGACTTTATTCATGATTTTCCTCCTAATTTAGGCTGAAAGGTGGAGGTTTCGGCGCGCCGCGGGTCGCGATGCGGCCCGCTACTGCTTGCATTCTTCTCTATTGCTCTATGGAAACATAACCCGCCGCATATCGCAAGGACGTTTACAAGGATTTAATACCGTTCATCCCGCATGCGCCGTGTGTGTGTCCGGGTTTCTGTTGGTGGAACGTTCGAAAGAATTCGCCTTGCATCTATTTTGGAAGCATTTATCCTAACGCCGAACCCTTCCGCTCATGTCCACGACTGCGATCTCGTTCCATCCCAGCGCTTCGCCGCTTCTACGCAGGGTGCGGGACGGCGCGCGCCGCAATCCCCTGGCGGCCGCAGGCGTGGTGTTGGTCATCCTATTCGTGATCTTTGCCCTGTTCGCGCCGTGGATCGCGCCGCAGGATCCGGCCTCGATCCATCTGCCTGAGCGCCTCGATCCGCCGTCGTCTGCGCACTGGTTTGGCACCGACGAACTCGGCCGCGACATCCTCTCGCGCACGATCTATGGCGCTCGCATCTCCATGCTGGTCGGCAGCTGCGTCGTGCTGACCTCGCTTGCTGTCGGACTCATCATCGGCTCCATCGCCGGATACTACGGAGGAGCCATCGACCGCTTCGTCAATGTCGTGCTGATGAACGCCTTCCTCTCGTTCCCCGGAATTCTGATTGCGATCGCCTTCGTGGCCTTCCGCGGCCCCGGCATTTTCAATCTGGTCGTCGCGCTCTCCCTAGGCGGATGGGTCGGCTACGCGCGCCTAGTTCGCGGACAAGTACTCGCGGCCCGTGAACGCGAGTTCGTCGAAGCCGCCCGCGCTCTGGGCGCCAGCGATCTGCGCATCATCGCGCGCCACATTCTTCCCAACATCATTCAGCCGGTAATCGTGCAGGCCGCCATCGGCATGGCCGGAGCGATTCTGGCGGAAGCCACTATGAGCTTCCTCGGTCTCGGCGTTCCGCCTCCGACCGCGAGCTGGGGAGCGATGTTGAATGATGGACGCGTTTACCTGTTCGAAGCTCCGCATCTGGTTCTGTTTCCCGCGCTCGCCGTCATGCTGGCGGTGTTGAGTTTCAATTTCATCGGCGACGCGCTCCGCGACTATCTCGACCCGCGTTCCCGCATCGAAGCTGGACTCTAGTCCTCGGTCAGCGCAACTCGCTGATAACGCAGGCATATACAAATCTTGACATGAATTGCATATTGCAATACTATTATCTCGATCTGAAATAACTTCAAGGCGGACGATATGAAGCTGGGCGAAAAAATCCGCTACCTGCGCGAGGTGGAAGGATCCCTGCGCGGTCTCGGCCGTCCCATGACGCAACTGGAGTTGGTCCGCGCCATCCGCGAAGAACTCGGCCCGAAGAACACGCTCAGCCAGTCCTATCTTTCGCAGATCGAGAATGGGTCGCGGCCGCACATGACGCAGTCATCGCGCGCGCTGCTGGCGAGATTTTTCAAGGTGCATCCTGGATTTCTGGTCGACGATCCCGAGGGCTACCATGCCGAGCTGACGTCTGATTTGCGCACCACCGAAGGCCAGCTTGACGTTTGGCTGCTGCAGGGATCGGAGCGGTTTGCGAGCGATCCGGAAGTCAGCAACGTGCTGATCAAGGCCGCGCGCGAAAAAGATACGCGGCGTTGTTTCCTGCTGCTGGGCGCGATCCTCGACACGCCGGGGCTCGCCGACCGGCTGCTCGAGGCGTTGCGTCCGGAAGCCGCGGCCGGCACTCATCGCCGCGCCTCGGGCGCGGAAGGGAGGCGAATCCGATGACCTGGTCAGACTTTTATCTGATTTGTTTCGCGGTCGGCTTTTGCTTCAGCTTCTTTTCGTTCATTTTTGGCGGAGGGCACGGCCGTTTGCATCTGCCACATTTTCACGGGCACGTCGCCCACTTGCCGGCGGCGCACGGTCCGATCGGGCAGGCTCCGGCAGCGGGCGGACACGGGCCAGCCGCAGGTGCGGCACGCGGGGCGGGCGGAAATCAGCAACGCGGCGCAAGTGTTTCGCCGTTCAATCCTCCCGTACTGGCTGCATTCCTAGCATGGTTTGGCGGAACGGGTTATTTGCTGACGCGCTTTTCGGCCGTCTGGGTCGGCATGGGATTGATGCTGTCGGTTGTTAGCGGCCTGGTGGGCGGAGGAATTATTTTTCTGTTCCTCAGCAAGGTTTTGATGTCCGACGAAGAGTGTCTCGACCCCGCCGACTTCGAAATGGTCGGCGTGCTGGGAAAGCTTTCGGTGTCGATTCGAGCAGGCGGAACGGGCGAACTGATCTATTCGCAGGCGGGAACACGCCGGGTCTGCGGCGCGCGCAGCGAGGAAGGCGTCGTGATTCCGAAAGGAACGGAAGTTGTGGTCACGCGCTACGACAAGGGAATTGCTTACGTGCGGCTGTGGGAAGAAATGGCCAACGAGTAGATCGGCAATTGCCGCGCCAGGCGGCGGAACAGGAGTTGAGTATGGCATCGGACGTACTACAAGGCGATCTGCTGGCAGAGGAGACTCACTCCGGCCGCGTCTGGAGCCTGCTCATTCTGCCGGCACTGATCGTGCCCGCTATTTCGGTGACGTTTTATCCCACGGCTCCGGCGCGTTATGCCCTGGCGATTGTGGCCGTGGTTGGACTGGGGACTCTGGCGCTGGTGTTCAGCGGATTTCAGTATCGCTTCCTGCGGCACGGAGTCGAAGTGCGCACCCTCGGATTCACGCTGCGCACGATTCCGAAGCAGGCCATCATCAGCTACTCGATCGAATCCTGGGGGCTGCCGCGGGGATACGGAATTCGCGGCATCGGCAACACACGCGCCTATGTGTGGGGAAACAAGGTTGTCCATATCAAGACGACCAATGGCGAAGTTTATCTAGGGCACAGTGATCCGGAAAGAATTGTCCGCGATTTGAACCAGGTGACCGGTTTTGTAACGCGCGGTTAGAAATTTTGGGTTTCTTGTGGCACGGCAGTTACTCGATTTTCAAGTTTAATTCGTACGCGCAGCCGGCCCATTCCGAGTTGGTGGGCCCGAATTCCCCGGCGATCCGTGACTCGCGTGAGAACAAGTTTTTGGCGCTGCACTTGCAACAGGAGGCGTTATGTTTTCTGGACTTTCCAACGTAGTGGTGATTTGGATTTTCGTAGGCCTTGGCGTGATGGTCCTGCTGTTCCTGATCAATGGAATGGCGAGGCTCTATCGTAAAGCCGGGCCGCACGAGGCCCTCATCGTGTACGGACTGGGTGGGACGCGCGTGGTGAAAGGCCATGGCACGGTCGTGCTGCCCATGGTGCAGGTCTGCCGCGAACTCTCGCTCGAACTGATGTCGTTCGACGTAGCTCCGCAACAGGATCTCTACACCAAGCAGGGCGTGGCCGTTACCGTCGAAGCGGTCGCGCAGATCAAGGTGAAGTCCGACACGGAATCAATTCTGACTGCGTCCGAGCAGTTTCTGACCAAGACGGACGACGAGCGGCAGGGATTGATCCGCCTGGTCATGGAAGGCCACCTGCGCGGCATTATCGGACAGCTCACGGTGGAAGAAATCGTGAAGCAGCCGGAGATGGTTTCCGACCGCATGCGTGGAACCTGCGCCGACGACATGAACAAGATGGGCCTGGAAGTCATCTCGTTCACCATCAAGGAAGTCCGCGACAAGAACGAATACATCACCAACATGGGACGTCCTGACGTCGCGCGCATCAAGCGGGATGCCGACGTGGCTGCCGCGGAAGCCGACCGCGATACCGCGATCCGGCGGGCGCTGGCCACGCGGGAATCGGCGGTCGCGAAGGCACAGGCCGATCAGGAACGCGTCCTGGCGGAGACGTTGTCGCTGGCCAAACAGGCCGAAGCTCAACGCGATCTGGAAGTGAAGAGAGCACAGTTCCTGGAGGTCACGAAGCGCCAGCAGGCGCAGGCGGACAAGGCGTACGACATCCAGACCAACATCATGCAGCAGCAGGTGATCGCCGAGCAGGTGAAGGTGCAGCAGGTCGAGAAAGAGCAGCAAGTCAAGGTGCAGGAGGCGGAAATCAACCGCCGCGAAAAGGAACTGATCGCGACCGTGTTGAAGCAGGCGGAGATCGAGCGTCAGCGGATTGAGACGCTCGCCGCGGCCGAGAAGCAACGCTTGATCGCGGAAGCCGAAGGCCACGCGTCGTCGATTCGAGCACAGGGCGAGGCCGAAGCCGAGATCATCTTCAAGAAAGGCGAAGCCGAAGCCAAGGCGATGAATGTGAAGGCCGAAGCGTATCAGGAATACAACCAGGCAGCCGTGATCGACAAGCTGTTCACGGGCATGCCGGAGATCGTGAGGGCGCTGGCGGCTCCGCTGGCCAATGTCGACAAGATCACGATCGTTTCGACGGGCAACGGCGATGCGTCCGGGATGAACAAGATCACGGGCGACATCACCAAGATGGCGGCGCAAGTCCCGGCGTTGTTCGAAACGCTTTCGGGCATGCCGCTGGGAGAGTTGTTGGGCAAAGTACGGCAGATCGGCGACAAGACCCTGAAACCGGGCGATGCGCCGAAAGCCTAGCGAGGGGTCCGGGGCGTTCGTGTGGGGCGGGCACTCTTGCCCGCCTCCCGAGCGAAGCGAGGGCGCGAGCGAAACTCGGCCAGCGATAGGAGTCAGTTATGAACAGCAAACCGAAACACGCGGGATTCGGCATCGCGCTAGGAGCGGTGCTGGGCGCGGTGTTCGGCGTGATTGCCGGACACATGGGCGTCTGGCTGGCGGTCGGAGTCGCCATCGGAGTGGCTATCGGCGCGTCATTCCGGCGAAAGGGAACGGAGTGTCCGGAATGCGCGCAGATCCACCGCGCGCATGAAATAAGGGGCACAGGTAACAAGCTAGGAGCTAGCAGCTAGAAGCTGAAAAAGGGGGTTCGATATGGCACTACTGGAGCGCGTTTCCACATTGGTCCGGGCCAATCTAAACGACCTGATCGATAAGGCCGAAGATCCGGAAAAGATGATCAAGCAGGTAATTCTCGACATGCAGAACCAGCTTCTGCAGGTCAAAACGCAGGTCGCGATCGCCATCGCCGACCAGCACTTGCTCGAAAAAAAGCAGAAGGAAAATGAGGACAAAGTCGCCGAATGGATGCGCAAGGCCGAACTTGCCGTCGATAAGAAAGAAGACGACCTGGCCCGCGCCTCGCTGCTGCGCGTGGAAAGCTACCGCGAGCTCAGCGAGAACTTCAAGCAGCAACTCTCCGATCAGAAAGCGCAGGTGGAAAATCTGAAGTCCGCTCTACGCCAGTTGGAGCAGAAGTTGACCGAAGCGCAAGCCAAGTCCGATGTGCTCATCGCGCAGCACCGCCGCGCCCGCGCCGTCGGCAAGGCGAACGACGCGCGCATGGCGTCGGGCGACGGGTCGAAAGCCGCGGCCTTCGATCGCATGAAGCGCAAGGTTGCGCACTCCGAGGCCGTGAGCCAGGCGAAATCGGAGATCGCGTCCGACAATCTCGATGACCGCCTCGCCGCTCTGGAAAAAGAAGACCGCATCGAGCAGTTGCTGGCAGAGTTGAAAACGAAACGCGGAGCGTGAACCAGCATCTGGTGGTGGGTTTGCCGTGGCTAGTATGCCGGTCGCGCGGAATAGGCGAGCTGGATTTGTCATCCTGAGCGAAGTTTGGTCCGCGCCGAAGCGCGGGCCAAACGTAGTCGAAGGATCCCTGCCTGCCAGATGGTCTCCTTGGAAAATGCAGGCTGCTCTCAGAAATCTAGTCGGCCTTGGTCCAGTCCTCCACCTTCAAATGCTTCACGCGGTGAAAGACACGGTCGTGGCTTACCAAAATTGCGTCAGCAGCGAGTGCTTGCGCGGCAATCATTATGTCGAGGTTGCCCATAGGCGTTCCGGAATCTTCCAGCGCGCTGCGCAGGATCGCGTAGTACCGCGCGGCAGCCGAGTCCCAAGCCAGAATCTCGACTCTAAGCAGGAATTCCTGCACCGCCAATTCCAGACGGGTCGCCTGGGGCTTGCGGGCGACGCCGAAACGCAGTTCCGCCTCCGTAACAGCGGAAATACCAACGTCAGACATCGGCACCCGCCGCAGGTTTTCCCGCACGTGTGCAACATTCCCCTTGATGACATAGCTGGCGATGTTGGTGTCCAGCAAGTATCGGACGGGCATTAGAAGAGTTTCCGCCGTTGCGGTGGCAGGTCGCGGCGATTCGACAGGAAGTCGTCAGGAATATCGAGAGTAGCCGTGAGGTCGAAGAAGTCCTGCCACGAATCGGGGCGACGCGACAGGATAACGTCGCCGGTAGCCGGATCGCGGCGCACGTAAACCTCCGTCCCAGGAAAACGAAAATCGGCCGGCAGGCGCACTGCCTGGCTGCGTCCATTCCGGAAAAGTTTCGCAGTCTGAGCCATCCCGCCTCCTTGATCGATACCAGAGTATATCACACGGTATCTATCAGAGTCTATATCGAACTTGGGATTCCTCGTTCCCTCTACTCCGCCACCATGACGAAGGTTTAATCCCGACGCGGAGGGCGGCCCGGTCGCAGCCGGGCCGGTGGCGCCTATTTCTCTATCGTACTGGTCCCCCTTACATCCATTGACGGACCTGCCCGCATCTCTCTATTCTCGTAGAGATCATTCTGATCGATATCCCACCAAGGAAGTGACATGAAGAAGCTTGCGCTCCTGCTTGTGCTGGCTGTGGAACTGGCGGTTTGCGGATGCGGGAACCCTCCCATCCAAACCGTCGTGACCACGAGTTCCAGCGGAAACTGGGAGGCCCAGCTGTTCAGCAACAACGCCCCCGTCAGCGACCTGAACTTTGTGACCTCGTTCAACATCACGAACACGACCGGATTTCCCAAAGAGCCGCTCGATGTCACCGGCTTCGGTTTCTTCAATTCGGGGCCATGTTTTGATACAGGGTTGACCAAGGAGACCGAAGTTGGAACGGCCACTCTGAATACCAACAATGCGGGCCAAGTCACGGGCAGCTTTACTTTCACCATTACTTCGGTCTCCGTTCCGGGCAACGTACTAACTTTGACCACGTCTCCCAACGGCGCACTGACCGGGGTTTCGAACGGAACTACTACGACCACCGGCACTCTGAGCCAGGGAGTTGTGGTGGGGTCCTGGACATTGAAAAGCTCGAATCCCAGCTGCAATAATTCGAATCCGAACAACACCAATACTTTCCTGATGTGCCAGGGAGTTGCTACCTGCACGCCTCCGGCGTAAGACGTTTTCGGGGCCGTTGCGCTGAAGGCAGAGCCCCGGCCTGTCCGCGCCTGGCATGCTTTTGCCTGGGCGCTCTTCCGTCCGCTCGCCCCACTGCTATACAGTGAAGGCCATGAAGCGCTCGCTGGAGCAGATCGCGAAGGCCGTGGGAGCCCGGCTTGTGGGTGATGGTCACATCGAGGTGAGCGGTGTTGCCAGCATCGAGTCAGCGTCTGCGCAGGATCTGGTCTTCGTCGAGGACGAAAAATATCTTCCCGCCGCGCTGCAATCCAAGGCCGGTGCCGTGATTGCCCCGGAATTCGCAGCATCCGCCGCTGCCGGAAGGCCGCTGCTCATCAGCGATCATCCCAAGCTCGCGTTCGCCCGCGCCTTGCGTACGTTGCAGGAAGGTTCGCACGTTGAGGCACAGGCCGGAAACGTACATGCGACGGCGGTGATTCATCCCTCGGCCAGCCTGGAATCGGGCGTTTCGGTGGATGCACACGCGGTGATCGGCGAACGTGCCCAGATCGGCTCCGGGAGCCGCATTGGCGCTGGCTGTGCCATTGGTGCCGATGTCAAAGTCGGTGCCACTTGTGAGATCTATCCCAACGTTACGATCTATCCCGGCACGTCGATCGGCGACCGCGTCATCCTGCATGCCGGCGCGGTGCTGGGCAGCGACGGCTTCGGCTACGTGCGCGATCGCAAGACCGGACATTACGAAAAGTTTCCCCAGGTGGGTCGTTTAGTCATCGAAGAGGACGTGGAGATCGGGGCCAACACGACCATCGATCGCGGCGCGCTGGATGAAACCAGAATCCGCCGGGGATCAAAAATCGACAACCTGGTGCACATCGGGCACAACTGCCAGATCGGGGAAAACGTCATCATCGCCGCGCAGACCGGGCTCTCCGGCAGCGTCACCATCGAGAACAGCGTGGTGCTTGGCGGGCAAGTCGGGATCGGCGAGCACGCCCGCATCGGCGAAGGGGTCATGCTCGGCGGCCAGGGCGGAGTCCTGCCCAACAAAGTCTTGCGCGGGAAAGGCGTCGCCTTCTGGGGTACTCCCGCGCAACCGTTGCGGCAGTATCTGAAGCAGTTGGCGACCCTGGCACGGCTTGCAAAGAAGGATTGAAACGTGGCTCTGGTCGTCATCGGTGGACATTCTCGCAGCGTGGGCAAAACCAGCGTCGTCGCGGGGCTGATCTCTGCGTTGCCCGAATTCGAATGGACGGCGGCCAAAATCACCCAGTACGGACACGGCATCTGCTCGGCGAATGGCGAGGCCTGCGACTGCGCGACTGGCGACCATTCGTGGGCGATCACCGAAGAGCGCGACCGCTCCGGCGAATCGGACACCTCGCGTTTTTTGCTGGCAGGAGCGGCGCAGGCTTTCTGGGTAAGAACGGAACAAGGCCGCCTCGCCGAAGCCCTGCCCACGCTGCGCAAACGCCTCGACGGCGCGCGCAACGTCATCCTCGAGTCCAATAGCGTGCTGAAGTTTCTGCGGCCAGATCTGTACTTGACGGTGCTGAATCCGGAGACGGCGGATTTCAAGAATTCTGCGCGCGAATTTCTCGATCGCGCCGATGCCGTCATTCTGCACGAAACGCCGGGCAGTCCGGCGTGGCAGTCGGTTTCCCTGAAGCCCGTGGCAGGCCGCCCTACCTTCCGCATCACCCCGCCGCCATATGTCACTCCAGAGATTGCGGAGTTCGTTCGATCGAGCCTGACTTCACGGAAGCTGAGAGCTGGCGGCTGAAAGCCGACGGCTTCCTTTTGCTATCCTTTCCCGTGCGCCAAATCCACTCCAGCGCCTGGCTTTTCGTACTTTTGTCGGCAGTCCTGCAGATACTCATCTTCCCGTTGCCGGGCATGTACGTTCTCTCCTGGTTCGCGCTTGCCCCATTGCTCGTCGCCCTGCTGCGCGCGCGTCCGGCGAGTGAGCTGGAGGTTTCCGGCGCGGTTCGATTAATCCCGGCCAAACCCGTGCAAGGATTTCTTCTCGGCTACGTTTGCGGGATTCTATGGTACGCGGGCACCTGTTACTGGATCTTCGACACCATGCGCCAGTATGGAGGCCTGAATGCCCCCATGGCGCTGCTCGCTCTTTTTCTCTTCTGCTGTTATCTCGGTCTCTATCACGGTTTCTTCGGACTTCTGGTGAGCTTACTCGCCGGCCCGCGCGACTATCGCCGCGCGCTGATTGCCGCTCCGTTTCTGTGGGTCGCCGTGGAACTGGCCCGCGCCCGCATCACGGGATTTCCCTGGGATCTTCTGGGCACGGCGCAGGTCGACAACATCGCACTCTCGCGTATCGCCACCGCGACGGGCGTCTACGGAATTTCGTTTGAGATTGTGCTGGTAAATGTGGCGCTGGCGGCCGCTTTTCTCATTCCGCGGCAGAAGCGCGGAGCCATGATGGTCGCGGCGCTAGCAGCCGCCGCCGTTCTGCAGGCCGGCCGGCTAGTCGAAGGCCCTCCGGCCCACGCCGATCACGCCGCTCTGCTCGTGCAGCAGAATATTCCGGTCTCGGCCGAATGGACGCCCAGCTATTTCCAGCAGACCTTAACCGATCTGACGAATCTTACTCTGAAGTCGGCCGAGAACAACGCTGCCACCAAAATTGACCTGGTCGTCTGGCCCGAATCGCCCGCCCCGTTCTTCACCAACGATCCACGATTTCGCAGCGCGCTTTCCGATTTGGCGCGCTGCCTTAATGTCCCGATTGTCACCGGTTCGATCGGCAGCGACGCCGCCACGCCGAATGCGGACTCGCCCGTTTTCAACTCCGCGGCGCTGATCAGCCCGACCGGCGAGTGGATCGCTCGCTATGACAAGGTTCATCTGGTGCCGTTCGGCGAGTACCTTCCGTTCCCCAGCCTTTTCTCTTTTGCCGGAGGACTGACCAAAGAAGTTGGCGCATTCGAGCGCGGTGCGTCCCGCCGCCCGCTTCTGGCCGACGGCAAGCAACTCGGCGTGTTCATCTGCTACGAATCCGTTTTTCCCGGCGAAGTGCGCCAGTTCGCCAACAATGGCGCGCAGGTGTTCCTGAATATTTCCAACGATGGCTGGTACGGTGACAGCGGAGCATACGCGCAGCACCTGAACCAGACTCGCATGCGCGCCATCGAGAACAATCGCTGGCTTCTGAGCACGACCGATACGGGCGTCACCGCCGCCATCGATCCCTGGGGACGCATTGCGGCCCGCGTTCCGCGCAAAGAGCGAACCGCCCTGGTCGCGCCCTATGCCCTCACTTCCGTCACCACGTTCTACACGCGTCACGGCGATTGGTTCGCCTTCGCCTGTGCGATAATTTCTATCGGAGCGCTGCTGCAGCGTTTTTTATCCTTTAAATACGGCAAGAAAGTTCAAACGTCCTCATGAATCAAGAGATCGAGCAGGAATACGAAAAGCTGAGCAAGAAAGTCCACGAACTTCGGGAGTATCTTTGACGCGGAAAAGCTCCGTCCGCAGCTAGCCGAAATCGAAAAGCAGGCCGCCGAGCCAAACCTGTGGTCGAATCCGCAACGCTCCCAGCAGGTGATGCGCGAAAAAAAGCGCCTCGAACATGTGCTCGCCACCGACGCCGACCTGGCTCGCCGCGGCGAAGATATCGCTGCCTATTTTGATCTCGCCAAAGAGGGCGAAAATGTCGACAGCGACTTGCAGCGGGAAATCGCTGCTCTGCGCGATCTGATCGACAAGCTCGAAACCGAAACGCTGCTCTCCGGCGAAAACGACGCCCGCAACGCCATCGTCACCATCCATCCCGGAGCCGGTGGCACCGAGTCGCAGGATTGGGCCGATATGCTTTTGCGCATGTACCTGAGATGGGCCGAGCGACAGGGCTTTGAGACTGTGCTCTACGATTACCAGCCAGGCGAAGAGGCGGGATTGAAATCGGCGACCTTCGCAGTGAACGGCGACTATGCTTTCGGACTTTTGCAGGGCGAGATCGGCGTGCACCGCCTGGTGCGCATCTCGCCGTTCGATCAGGCCAAGCGCCGCCACACATCCTTCGCGAGCGTTTTCGTTTCGCCAGAAATTGACGACAGCATCGAAATCGTCATCAGGCCCGAAGATATCCGCATCGACACTTACCGTTCCAGCGGCAAGGGCGGACAGCATGTGAACACCACAGATTCTGCGGTGCGCATCACGCACATTGCCACAGGTCTGGTCGCCAATTGCCAGAATGAGCGCTCGCAACACAAAAACAAAGAACGCGCCATGAGCATGCTGCGCTCCAAACTCTACGAATTCGAAATGGAGAAGAAGCGGGCTGCGACGAAGAAGATTGAAGACTCCAAGCTCGACATCGAGTTTGGATCGCAGATTCGTTCCTACGTGCTGCAACCCTACCGCATGATCAAGGATCATCGCACCAAGACCGAAGTGGGCGATGTCGATCGCGTGCTCGACGGAGATCTGCAGCCATTCATTCGCGCTTATCTGTTGGCACGGCGTGGAGAGAAGCAGTGACGGCTTCCCAGAAAAAACGTGCGCCACAGAGCACACAGCGTCCACAGAGGTCAAAGAAAACTTCTGCTCTGGGCCCACGCTTCCTGCGCGCCTTTGAATTCGCGGCCAAGAAACATTCCGGGCAGACGCGCAAAGCCTCGACCATCCCTTACATCGCCCATCTGATGGGGGTGGCGTCGCTGGTGCTCGAGGCCGGAGGCGATGAAGATCTTGCCATCGCTGCACTGCTGCACGACGTGGTTGAAGATTGCGGCGGCGCGCCTATGCTGAAAGAAGTCCGCCGTCGCTTCGGCGCCCGCGTGGCGAAGATTGTCGATGGCTGCACCGATGCCGATACGTATCCGAAGCCGCCGTGGCTCGAGCGCAAGCAGAAATATATTGCGCGCCTGAAAAAAGAAGACGCGGATACGCATCTGGTCTCGGCCGCCGACAAGCTCAACAACGTCCGCTCCATCCTCAGCGATTATCGCGCGATCGGCGAGTCCGTTTGGTCCCGTTTCAGCGGTGGACGCGAGGGCACTCTTTGGTACTATCGAACCTTGGGTGACGAATTTCTGCGGCACAAGCCGAATCGCATTACCCGGGACTTCGAACTGGCCGTGCGCGAGCTCGGGTCTCTGGCCGCGGGCAACGCGGTTTCGGGTGATCAGAATCCCGGTGCCGGGTCCGAGGTGTGAAGCTATGGCGCGCATGATCGACCAAATCCGCGCTTCGAAGTTGCCCTCCAACATGATGCAGTTCGCTGCCCGCGGCGCGCTGCAGGTTCCTGCCGCGGAGAACATTGAGATCCTCGTTTATCTCGCGCGCTACAACAAGGTATTCGGCGAAACCGCTCGCATGACCTTGGCCGGCTGGGATCACAAAGCCTGCCTGGATGTCGTTAGCGATCCGCAGACTCCAGCGGAAGTCCTGAATTATTTCATCTCGCCCGACAACGTTCGCCCGAAGCTGCTGCCCGCGTTGCTGGAAAATCGGTCCGTCCGCGAGGAACAACTTGTGAAGCTTGCAGGTTCAGCCCTGCGCGAGACGCTGGAAATCATGCTCAAGAGCCAGCGCGTGCGTTCGACGCATTCCGTACTGGAAGTGCTGCACTCCAGCCCATATTTGAAAAAAGAAGAATCGGATGAGCTGGAAGGCTGGTTGCACGCGGCCGAGCCGACCGCGCGCCCCGCGGTACCAGAGAGCCATGAGCACTCGATCGCCGCTTCCGCCGAGGCAGATCCTGCCGCATCGCACGCCGTCGCGGTGGCCCACGCAGCGCCTGGCGAAGTAGCCCATGCTGCAGAGCCTGCGGAGGCCGCGCCGGCTCAGCCCGTTCCCGCTGCCGAAGAAAATCCCGAAGCTACCGTCGGCGTGGACGATGAAACGGTCTTCTCCTACTTGCAGCAGCACGCTCAGGATATTGCCTCCGAAGGCGACAAGCCGTTTCAGGCAATTGGCGGCACTTTTGATCTGCTCCCTCCTGAATATTTCCACGAAGGAGAGAAGGCAGCACCCGCGCCCGCGGCGGTGGCCGCTGCACCGGCCGAGGCTCACGCGCCCGCGCCCGCGGCTCATCCCCAGCAGCCCAAAGGTCCGCCCAAGCGGGAAAACACACTGCAGAAAATTAATTCCCTCGACGTCAAGGGACGCATTCAGTTGGCGTTGAAAGGCAACAAAGAAGAGCGCTCGATCCTGATCCGCGACGGCACCAAGGTGGTCGCGCTGGCGGTGCTCGAGGCTCCGAAGCTGGCTGACGGCGAAGTGGAAAAATTTGCCAGCCAAAAAAACGTGCTGGAAGCCGTGCTGCGCCAGATTCCGCTCAAGCGCCGCTTCATGAAAAACTACATCGTCGTGCGCAATCTGGTCGGAAACCCGCGCACTCCGCTTGATATCGGCTTGGGATTGGTGAAGAACCTGCTGGCGCAGGACCTCAAGAACCTTTCCAACAACAAGGAAGTTTCTGAAACCATCCGCAAGCTTGCGATGAAAATGTACAAACAGAAACTGGACGCGGCGAACAAGAAATGATGTCTTCGGTCCCGCCATCCGATCCAATCGCTGATCTGCTCCGCCGCTCCAGGACCATTGCCGTCGTCGGCCTCTCGTGCAATCCCCTGCGCCCCAGCCATGGAGTTTCCGCCTACATGCAGAGCCACGGCTATCGCATTATTCCGGTGAATCCGCAGATCGAAGAATGCCTGGGCGAGAAAGCGTACGCGAGCCTGCTGGATGTTCCGGAGAAAATCGACCTCGTCGATGTTTTTCGCCGTCCTGAATTCGTGGAAGAGATCGTCGATCAGGCCATCCAACTCAAAGTGCCCGCCATCTGGATGCAGGAAGACGTAGTGCACGAGACGGCGGCAGAGAAGGCGCGCAAAGCGGGAATCTTTGTCGTGATGGACCGTTGCATCCTGAAAGAGCACCGCGCGCGGATGCGCTGATCACGGAGTTACGCCTATAAACACCACGCTGGCATCGTCCCGCACGCCGGAACCATTCGAAAAAGTCTGCACGTCATCCACGATGCTCAGCGCGGAAGCCTCCGGCAGAATCGCATGTTCGACCAGTCGGCACAAACCAAATTCCTCTTCACGAGCATCCACTGCCTCGGTGATCCCGTCGCTGTAGAAAATTAGCCGCGATCCCGGGGACAACGAAACTTGTGTTTCCGAATAATCTCCACTTGCCAGGCCGAGCGGTAGTCCGCGCTCCACGTCGAGAAAGTGTTCGCCCTCATCGTCAATAAACAGAGGCAGCAAGTGGCCGGCATTAGCAAAGGTAACCGTGTGCTTCTTGGGATCGAGCACCGCATAGACCATGGTGACGAACTTTCCCGCCGGAAAATCGTTCAGCAACAATTGATTCAGCCTGGTCAGCACTTCGCCCGGACCGCAGCACCCTTCAGCCAGGGAGCGCAGCATGCCCCGAGTCGCCGACATCAGCAGCGCGGCCGCCGTCCCTTTGCCCGAAACGTCGGCCAGAACAATCCCCCAGCGCCCGTCTTCGAATGGAATGAAGTCGTACCAGTCGCCGCCGACGGCGCGAGCCGGCACGCTGCGCCCCGAAATCACAAATCCGGGAATGTACGGCGAGCTCTTCGGCAACAGCGCCTGCTGAATGCTGTGCGCCTCTTCAGCCTCGCGGTCCAGCGCCGCATGTTGTGCACGCTCCAACTGCAATCGCCGCGCATTATGAATCGCCACGGCCGCGTGGTCGCACAAGGCCTGCAGCATCCGCAATTGCTGCCGTGAGAATCCGTCCACCTCAGGATGCGATGCTGTGAACACGCCCACCAGGCGCTCGCCGACGCGCAGCGGGATAGCCACTTCCGATCGCGTCGACAGCTCGCAGCTCACGTAGTACGGATCCTTGCGTACGTCGGGCGCATAGCGCGTTTCCCCGGTCGCAGCGACATAGCCCACCATACCCTCGCGGCCGATCTCCAGGCGATAGCCCTTGCCGCGCTCGGAGCAGCCGTCAACCCCAGCCAGCACCATATCGCCGCGCTCTTCGTCGTGCAGATAAATGCCCGCTTCCAGGCAGCCGAAAGAATGCCTCACTTCGCTCACAATGCCGTCGATCAGTTGATCGAGGTCGAGGATGGAATTGATCTTCTGCGCCGACTTCTGCACGCGCTGCAGGTCCTCCACCAGATCGGCGGAGAGAGTCCGCGGAGACGATTCAATACTGGGAAGATTTGGAATTGCGGCCATACGATCGCCCTGGCTCACTGACTTTGATGGGTTTAAAGATGCCGGGCAGGTCGTTCACGATTCTTTCTTTCGCGGTGTCAGATCGCCCTCGGCGGCGCGAGTCCGCTGGCGTTTGATCTCCTCCATCCGCTCGCGGATCCGTTTCTCGATCCCCTCGTTCGTGGGACGGTAATAAACCCGGTCGCGCAGATTATCCGGCAGGCACTGCATGTCTGCGACCTTGGATTCGAGATCGTGAGCATACTGATATCCGTGCCCATAGCCAAGGCCCTTCATCAGGCGGGTCGGGGCATTGCGCAAATGCAGCGGGACGGCTTCCGCCGCCGTCTGCTCCACGTCAGCCTGCACGCTGCCATACGCCGTATACAGAGCATTCGATTTCGGCGCCACTGACAAATAGACCACAGCCTGTGCCAGCGCTAAATTCCCCTCAGGCATGCCGATGAAATCCACCGCGTCGCGCGCGGCCATGCACAAAGACAAAGCATTCGGATCAGCCAGCCCGATGTCTTCCACCGCCATGCGCACGACTCGCCGCGCTACGTAGAGCGGATCTTCTCCTGCCTCCAGCATGCGCCCAAGCCAATACAAAGCTGCGTCGGGATCGCTGTTGCGCACAGACTTATGTAACGCTGAAATCAGGTTGTAATGTTCTTCGCCCGTCTTGTCATACAGCAGAATGCGCTTCTGCAGTGCGTCGCGGACGATCGCGTCGGTAATCTCAACCGAAGTGGGTGCCCCACTTCTCGCCTCCTTTGCGAGAGGTGGGGCTTTCGCCAGCCCCGCCGCCACCTCCAACACGTTGTAGGCGCTGCGCGCGTCGCCGCTGGTGTAGCTGGCGATCGTCTTCAGCACGTCATCGGATGCTGTCACATGCATTTCGCCGAGCCCGCGTTCTCGATCTTCGAGCGCGCACTTCAGCAATTGCACGATCTGCTCTTCCGTCAGCGGTTGCAGCACGTACACGCGGCAGCGCGAGAGCAAAGCCGAATTGATTTCGAACGACGGATTCTCGGTGGTCGCCCCGATCAGCCGGATGTTTCCCTTTTCCACGTGCGGCAGGAATGCATCCTGCTGCGCCTTGTTGAAGCGGTGAATCTCGTCGATGAAAACAATGGTGCGCGTGCCATATTGGCGGGCCCGTTCGGCGTCGGCCATGACCTGCTTGATCTCTTTGATCCCGGCCAGCACGGCGGAGAACTCGATGAAGTCCGCCTTGGTCATGTTGGCGATAATCTTGGCGAGGGTAGTTTTGCCCGTGCCCGGCGGTCCCCAGAAAATCAGCGAGCCCGAATCATCGCGCTCGATCTGCACGCGCAGCGGCTTGCCTGGCCCGATCAGGTGTTTCTGCCCGGCATATTCCTCGAGTGTCCGCGGACGCATGCGGTCCGCCAGCGGTCGCGTAGCATCCGCGGCATTGCCGGCATTCGGGATGGGCTGGAACAGACTCACAGGCTAATCACGTTCAGCTTAACGCAAAAGCGCCAACCACGAAGGACACGAAGTTACACGAAGGAAAAATTGTTCCTGATTGGCCTTCGTGTAACTTCGTGTCCTTCGTGGTTGACGGTTCTGACTGGGGGGCGCCGTCATCGAAGAAAGGGCTTTAGCCCTTCGGTGCCGTCTCTCTCGCCGACTCCACGAACTGCAACTCCGGCGCTGCTGGCAGCGCCCCGATCTCTGCCGCGTACTTATAGAACAACCGCAGCCCGTCGAGGCAGCCCGCGTCCAGCTGATAATGAATGTTCTCCGTCAAATACTCGCGAACCCCACCCTCGCTGAGCTCTAATCGCGGCGCCCATTCCCGCATGATCTGCTCTAAATTCTGCGCCTCCAGTCCGTGATCGCGCGAAGCGCGAAACACGGCTGCCAAATCGAGCGCCGGATCGGCCTCCTGCAGTGCCTTTCCGCGCACCGCCCAGAAGGCAAACACAAACGGCTTGCCCGTATAGCGAATCCATTCCTCCGCAAGATCGAGGGTGTGATAACGCGAACGATCCACCTGCAACGCCGGATCGCCAATCAACAACCCGGCATCACACTGCGCCAGCATCAGCTCGAGGTCGGGCTCCATCGGCGTGAAAGCGCGGCCGCCGCCCAGCCATTTTTCAAATAACACTTTGGTCAACGCGACGGACGTCATCGAAGAGGTGTCGAGGGCAACCGTACGCACCTGCTCGATGGGGATGCAGCTGACCAGCAAAATCGAACGCACCGCCCGCCGCGAAGCGATAGCAATGTCGGGCAAAATCTGCAGCCCAGGAATTTGCGTATAAGCCGCCGCCGGAATGATGCCAATATCCGCCGCGCCTTCGGCCAGCGACCGGGCGCAACCCGACGGCAGTGTGTAGGAGATATCGAAGTCGCGGGCGGCGTGCCCGTGCTCGAAATCCCACATTAAAGGGGCGGTATTCAGGTAAGAAATGGCGGAAATTCGCAACCGTCTCATGAATTTTTCAATTTCGGGATCTTTCCACAATATTAACAAACCAATGTGACGGATGACCTTGACAGCATTCTCCGGCGGTCAGTACAGTCCGCTCGGAGTCCTCTGTGTCGAATGCCGCTGTCCTGTCCGCGAACACCCATCTCCTCGAATGGCTCGCGCTTACGCTGACCCCCGGCCTGGGTCCGACGAAATCTCGAAAACTGGTCGAGCACTTTGGATCGGCCGAAGCCGTCTTTCGCGCCAGCCTTACCGAACTCGAAGGCAGCGGCATTCGGGCGGTTTCCGCGCAGGCGCTGGCCACCGGCAAGTCCGCCGAACTGGCGCGCGAAGAAATTGCCCGCGCCGCGGCTGCGGGCGCGGCGGTGCTTTCCATGGACGACCCGCTATATCCCCCGCGGCTGAAAGAAATCTACGATCCGCCGCTGGTGTTGTACGTACGCGGCCACGCGGAAGTCCTGATCAAGCCTGGCATAGCCATGGTCGGAACGCGCCATCCCACGCCCTACGGCTCCGGCATGGCCGAGCGCCTCGCTTCGGATCTCGCCGCACAAGGTCTGGTCATTATTAGTGGGATGGCCCGCGGTGTCGATACGGCCAGCCATCGCGGCGCCATCGCCGCAAAAGGCAAGACGATCGCCGTTTTCGGCACCGGCGTTGACGTGATCTACCCGAAAGAAAATTCCCGTTTATCCGAACAGATTCTCGCCCTGGGCGGAGCCTTGATCTCCGAATTTCCACTCGGCAGCTTTGCCGCTCCCCAGAATTTTCCCATCCGCAATCGCATCCTCAGCGGAATGTCGGTGGGCGTGCTGGTCGTGGAAGCCGCCGAGTATTCTGGCACGCGCATCACGGCGCGCCTCGCGCTCGAGCAGAATCGCGACGTCTTTGCCGTGCCCGGCAACGTCACCAACAAGAATTCCTGGGGACCGAACACCCTCATCAAACAGGGCGCCAAGCTGGTCGCGACCTGGGAAGACGTTTGGGAAGATCTTCCGACAGAAGTACGACTTGCATTGACCCCGCCCGCCTCGCCTGAATCCCAAGGCTCCTCGTCCGCATCTCTATTTCCGGACGAAGGGCTTCCTCCTCACGAAAAGCGAATCCTCAGCCTGCTCAAGGCCGACGAAGCTACGCACATCGACGAACTGGTCGAGAAGCTAGAAACAGAATTGTCCTCCTCGGAAATCTTCGCCGCATTGTTCGAACTGGAACTGAACGGCAAAGTGCGGCAGATGCCGGGGAAGAATTTTGTGAAAAGCTTTTGAGCGGTGAGCTATGAGCAGTGAGCTATGAGCAATCGAACCGTGCGCGGGGAAGATTTATGAGGAACTATAAGGACTTGATCGTGTGGCATAAGGCTCATGAAATGACGCTGGCCATCTATAGCGCAAGTGCCGGATTTCCGCTCGAGGAGCTGTATGGGCTAACCAGTCAGTTGCGTCGTTCTGCCGCGTCGATCGGGGCGAATATTGCCGAGGGATCCGGCAGGCGGTCGGACAACGAGATATGTCGTTTCCTCCAAATCGCTCGGGGTTCGGCAAGCGAGGCGGAGTACCACCTGTTGCTGGCGCGTGACCTTAAGTTCTTGCCGGAGGAAGATTTCCGACACCTCTCGCGGCAAGCCGACGAAGTACAACGAATGTTGACTGCGCTGATCCAGAGTTTTCATGCGGCAAAAAAGGAAGCTGCGGTAGAAGAGGTGTAGAGGATTTGTGAGGCGGCCACAGAGTAATCACGCTATGAACAATACTCGTGGTTTTGCTCGTTGCTCATAGCTCACAGCTCACGGCGTTTTTTCCCGTAACTTGTTGCTTTCCGCCTATTCGTGCTAGCTTCAAAAAACGTACACAAGGAAACAGAGGTTCCATTGTCAAAAGGTTTAGTCATTGTCGAATCGCCGGCCAAGGCGAAGACCATCCAGAAATATCTGGGGAAGGGCTTCTCCGTCGAAGCCTCGCTCGGGCACGTCAAAGATCTGCCCAAGAGCACTCTTGGTGTGGATATCACCAACGATTTCGAGACGGACTACGTCGTCATCCCCGGCAAAGAAAAAGTTGTGGCCAAGCTGAAGAAGCTGGCCGCCTCGGCGGACGCCATCTATCTCGCGCCTGACCCGGACCGCGAAGGCGAAGCCATTGCCGCGCACTTGGCCTTTGAGCTCGACGAAAACGGCGGAAAAAAGAAAAAAGCCAAAAAGGCGAAGAAAGGCGAACCGGAAGCTCCGCCGCGCATTCAGCGCGTGACCTTCAACGAAATTACGAAACGCGCGGTGCAGGCCGCGTTTGAACATCCCCGTGCGATTGACCAAAACCTGGTTGACGCTCAGCAAGCGCGCCGCGTTCTCGACCGCCTCGTGGGATATCAAGTTTCTCCGCTTCTCTGGGATAAAGTACGCCGCGGTCTTTCCGCCGGCCGCGTGCAGACCGTTGCTCTCCGCCTGATTGTCGAGCGCGAACGCGAGATCAAGGCGTTCGAGAAAAAAGAATACTGGACGATCGACGCTCACCTCGCGGCCAGCAAGCCGCCTGCCTTCGACGCCCGCTTCGTAGGCAAGGGCGAGGAGAAAGTCGAAGTCACCAACGGTGAAGACGCGGAAAAGATCCGCGCTGCGCTGGAAAAGGCTGACTGGATTGTCCGCTCCGTCGACAGGAAGGAACGCCGCCGCAACGCCGCGCCTCCATTCACCACCAGCAAGCTGCAGCAGGATTCTTCCCGCAAGCTGCGTTTCAGCGTGAAGCGCACCATGATGATTGCGCAGCGCCTCTACGAAGGCGTTGAGCTGGGCGAAGAAGGCTCGGTCGGCCTGATCACCTACATGCGTACCGATTCCACTCGCGTCGCGCCGGAAGCGATCACGGAAGTGCGCGAATACGTCGGCAAGGAATACGGTCCAACCTACCTCCCCGAAACTCCGAACACATTTAAAGAGAAGAAGGAAGCGCAGGGCGCGCACGAGGCCATTCGTCCGACTTCGGCGATGCGCCATCCGGACCAGATCAAGCAATACCTGAAAGAGGATGAGTACAAGGTCTACAAGCTCATCTGGCAGCGCTTTGTAGCTTCGCAGATCAATCCCGCCGTGTTCGATCAGACCACGGTCGACATCGACGCGAAAAGTGGCAGCGACGTGTTCTGGTTCCGCGTGACCGGATCGGTGCTCAAGTTCGACGGTTTCCTCAGAGTTTACGAAGAATCGAAGGAAGGCAAGGACGAAGAAGACGAGGAACTGAAGCACAAGCTGCCCGCGCTCGAAGCCGGACAGAAACTTACCCTCCGCGAACTCAAGCCGGAGCAGCACTTCACCGAGCCGCCTCCGCGCTTCAACGAAGCGTCGCTGGTGAAAGAGCTCGAAGAGCGCGGCATCGGCCGCCCGTCAACGTACGCGGCCATTCTCACCACGATTCAGGAGCGGCAGTACGTGCAGAAACTCGGCGGGAAATTTGTTCCCACCGAGATCGGCCTGGTTGTCACGGATCTGCTGGTGGAGAACTTCCAGGACATTTTCGATCTGCAATACACGGCGCGTCTGGAAGAAGAACTCGACGAAATCGAAGAAGGCAAAGAGAAGTGGCAAGACGCGATGGCCGAGTTCTACAAGAAATTCCAGAAAGACTTGAAGTACGCGGCCAAGCACATGGAAAACATCAAGCGGATGGAGAAGCCCACTGATGAGAAATGCGAAAAGTGTGGCGCGCCGCTGGTGATCAAGTGGGGCAAGCACGGCTCGTTCTATGCCTGCAGCACGTACGACAAAGACGATCCAAATACCTGCACGTTTACCAAAGAAAATCCCATCAACCTGCCCGATCTTGATTCCGCCGACGTGCAGGGGACCACACAGGAAGAATATTGCGAGAATTGCGGCCGCATCATGGTGCTCAAGCGCGGACGCTTCGGCCAGTTCATGGCCTGCACCGGCTATCCCGATTGCAAGACGACGCGGCGTCTCGATCAAGGCAAGAAAGTTCCCGACATCCCGCTCGACGAGCTCTGCCCGAAATGCGGACGCAACATGATGATCCGCCACGGACGCTACGGCGAGTTCACTACCTGCAGCGGATATCCCGAGTGCAAGTACGTGAAGCAGAATTACATTGGCGTGAAATGTCCGGAGTGCAAAGACGGAGACCTGGTCGAAAAGCGCGCCCGCAAGGGCAACACCTTCTACGGCTGCGGAAATTATCCGAAGTGCAAATTCACTTCGGCGAATAAGCCTATCGCCGAGAAGTGCCCCAATTGCGGCAGAGAGTATCTGGTGGAAAAGAATCTGAAAGCCGGCCCGGTCATCGCCTGCCCCAACAAGGAGTGCGACTACGAACGACCAGCGCCTCCACCAGCAGAGGCGCCAGCCACCAGCGCACAGACCGCCAGCAGTTGATGCTGAATGGGTGCCCTACCCTTGTCGCGCTTTAAGCGACAGGGTGGGGATTTTGATCGCCATCGGAGAGTTTGTCGTTTCTTGTAGACTTTTCCCACGTCGAACACACGCGCAACAATCCTAGGAGGAGATTCATGGCCAAGAAACCGACCACTGCCGATGCCCACCTAATCCTCGAACTCTACGATCTGCGCCGCGAAGCGGAAATGCGCAAAGCCCGCTCCTGGGTCGCCGGCGAATTTTTCCCGGAAAACGCCGACGACTTTCTCAAAGTCGCATGGGCGATGGGTACGCAGGAGAACGCCTGGCTGCGGCAGGTGGGCGGCTACTGGGGCATCGTGACCTCGTTTGTGCTAGCCGGCGTGTTGAACGAAGAGCTATTTCTGCAGCCCGCCTTCAGCGGAGAACTGTTCCTGATCTACGCCAAAATCCATCCCTTCGTGAAAGAACTGCGCCAGAAGCTCAACGATCCCGAGGCCTTCCTCAATATCGAAAAGGCGGTCACGCACACCAAGTGGGGCAAGAAGCGTCTGGAATTCATGACGAAGCGAGTCGAAGTCATGCGGGAAAAACGCAAAAGCGCTTCCTAGCCCGGGCCCTGACAAGCTGCAAAGCATCTCGAGATAGAGGTCATCCTGAGCGCAGGCGCTTTTCAGCCGGAGCGAAGGATCTCGCGTGCGCATGAGGGCCAGGGATCGTGGTCCGCACGACCAGACTCACTCACCGGCCCCGCCGGCCGCTAGGAGCTAGCCGCTAGAAGCTGTTATCCTAATCGGCTGTGCGGATGATCTGGTGGTTTCTGATCTTGGGCGTGAGCACCCTGGTGGTAGTGTGCGTTGCCATTGCCCTGTTCATGCACCTGCGAAGACATCTGCAGAAAGCGCACGCTTCGCACGAAGAAATTGCGGACCGTAAGGCCAGCGGCGAGTAAGAGCTTCAGCTCGGAAATGTCGTCGCGATCGGGAGATTTTGCTTATGGCAAAGATTGCAACTCAGACTCTCAACACTCCGCAAGAGCGGATGCTCGAAGCCTCGCGGCAGGTTGCGCTCGTCGGCGGCGCCAGCCTGTTTGTCGCGCTGTGCGCTCACATTACGATCCCGCTCTTGCCGCTCACTCCGGTTCCGCTCACGGTGCAAAATCTCGGCGTGCTGCTGGTCGGACTTCTCTTGGGTAGCCGCCGCGGCTTCGCAGCGCTCGCTCTTTATCTGGCCGAGGGCGCGGTTGGACTTCCCGTATTTAATCCAATCGGCCTCGGAGGAATGGCCCAACTGCTCGGCCCGACCGGCGGATTTCTGATGGTGTACCCTTTCGTCGCTTTCCTCGCCGGATACATCTTCGAGCACAGCGCAAAGACGTTCGTCCGCGCAGCTGTCGCGGGCCTTCTCGCAGAAATCCTGCTCTTCGCCGGCGGCCTGACCTGGCTCTATGTTTTCACGCATTCGCTGGCCAAGGCGGCCTACCTGGGCCTTTACTGGTTTCTCGCCGCCGAAGTGATGAAAGTGATGTTCGCTGCCGCCATCGCAACCCGCTGGCGCCACAGTTAATGTTCAACCGTAATTTTTCTCAGCTGTTGGAGTTCATTTCATGATGCCCGTCACCGAGCAGGAAACAAAAAATCCCGGAAGCACACAAGTTCGCGAAATCAGCGTCGCCCATAGCCCTGATTCCGACGACGCCTTCATGTTCTACGGACTGGCCACGCACAAAGTCCGCACTCCCGGCCTGCGCTTCACCCACACGCTGTGCGATATCGAAACGCTCAACCAGAAAGCCCGCGAAGGCGTTTACGATGTCACCGCGATCTCGTTTCATGCCTATCCCTACGTGCAGGATAAATACGCGCTGATGGCGTGCGGCGGGAGCGTCGGCGAGGCTTACGGCCCCATGATCGTTTCGCCGCGTCCATTCTCCGCGACTGAGATTAAATCGAAGCGAATCGCTGTTCCGGGTACTCTGACGACGGCCTATCTGGCGTTACAACTCTTCGCTCCCGGAATCGAGACGGAAGTCGTCCCTTTCGATCAGATCATCCCGCAGGTGCTCGAAGGCAAATACGAAGCCGGACTCATCATTCACGAGGGCCAGTTGACCTACGAGAAGTCGGGCCTGCATCGCGTGGTCGATCTTGGCAAGTGGTGGCATAAAGTCACCGGCCTGCCGCTGCCGCTCGGAGGCAACGCGATTCGCCGCGCGCTCGGGCCGGAGCTCATGCCGGTCGTGACGGCGGCCTTGAAGGAAAGCATCCAGTACGCTCTCGATCATCGCGAAGAGGCGCTGGCCTATGCCATGCAATTCGCCCGCGATCTCGACACGGCATCGGCCGACAAATTTGTCGGCATGTACGTGAACGACCGCACCCTTGACTACGGCCCCGATGGCCGCGAAGCCGTCCGCCGCCTGCTCGACATGGGACACAAGGCCGGCATCATCGGGCCAGAAGCGCAGGTGGATTGGGTGTAACGAGCGATGAGCGATGGGCAATGAGCCACTCCTTACCGCTACACTCCTTTGTGGGAAACTGCGTTTTTTCGGCAGAACGCCGTTTCGGAGAAATTGTGGTTCGCTCGTCGCCCATTGCTCATAGCTCGCGTGCCCCAAACCCTCCTCATTGACGCCGACGACACGCTCTGGGAGAACAACGTCTACTTCGAGCGCGCCATCGCCCGCTTCATCTCTTTCTTGAACCATCACGAATTCTCTGCCGACCAAGTTCGTGAAGTGCTCAACGACGTCGAGCGCGAATGCATCGTGAAGCACGGCTACGGCTTGCACAGCTTTTCGCACGCTTTGGTCGATACCTTCGAGCGCCTGAGCACGCGGCCGGTTACGCCGGAACTGCACGAGCAGGTCCGCAGCTTCGCACTGGCGATTGAAAATCATCCCATTGAATTTCTGCCCGAAGTGCCGCAAACGCTCGTATATCTGTCCAATCGCCATCGCCTGATTCTCGTGACCAAGGGAGCCATTCCTGAGCAGGCGGGAAAGATCGAGCGCTCGACGGTCAAGCAGCATTTCGCCGCGACCGAGATCGTCGCTGAAAAAAATGCCGCAACCTATGCACACATGGTCGAGAAATATTCGCTGGATCCGGGTTCCACCTGGATGATCGGCAACAGCCCGAAGTCTGACATCAATCCCGCGCTGGCAGCTGGCCTGCACGCGGTTTTCATTCCCCATGGCGACACTTGGATTCTTGAGCATGAAGAAGTCAATCCCGCTCCACCCAACCAGAAGCTGCTCATCGTCGGCCGCTTTGCCGAACTGCGGGAACACTTCTAGCAGCCCTTCAAGGAATAGTAGTGCCTCAAGTGGTTCTTCCACTTTCGTTGTAGAACAATCTGTGTCACCTTGGTTTCAGCATCGTTAATACCGCATCAAACTAACCAACAAGCCACCCTCGCACGGAGCATTTATTGCGTGTTACGCTCAATGTGCTCTGCGATCTGGCTCCCACTTCGTTCGTGGCGATTCAGACAAACAATTTACGGCGGCTGTTACACACAGTCGAAGCGCTTTCCGAGCTTGGGCCCGCGCTGACGGCCGAGCGCGAGTTCTCGGAAACTTCACGCCTGATGCTGTCTGCCGTTATGGAAGCGGCAGGCGCGCGCGAAGGTGCGCTCTTCCTGTTCTCGGACAAGCCCGCCATGCTGACCTCCGCGACCTCGCTGGGCTTCGCGCTGATGCCGGAGCCCGCCTTCATTCCTCTCCTGCCCAAACACGTGCATGCGCTGGCTGCGGCTCGCGGCCCTATTGTCCTGAACTCGTCCACCTACTCGGTGTTCCTGAGTTCCAACGGCAACGTCGCACCAGAACTGTTCAAGTGCCTCGCGCCCCTGAAGGCTGGAGGCCGTCTCGCGGGCGTGGTCGGTCTCGGACGCCGTCCGGGGGATTCGCTTTACGAGGACAACGAACTCGATGCGCTCGAATTGCTGTGCAGCTACATTGCGCTCGCGGTCCAGAATCACGCCTTGACTCAGACCATCGCGCAGCGCGTTTCTGAAAACTTGAAGCTGATGGCCTCGCTGCACGGCTTTTACGACAACGCTCTCGAAGCTTTCGCCACCGCCATCGACGTGAAGCACGTGAACATTCATGGCCATTCTCTGCGCGTCGCCCGCTACGCCTCCGCCATCGGCGAAGCCATGGGCATGGAGGCCAACGAAGTCGCGGCCCTGCGCAGCGCGGGATATCTCCACGACATCGGAAAGGTCGCTGTCGATCGCCGTCTGTTTGGCAAGCCGGGCGCGCTCGATCCCGAAGAATTCCGCGAGATGGCCGATCACACGACGGTCGGCCACCAGATCGTCAGCGCTGTGCAGTTTCCATGGCCGAAGATTCCCGAGGCGGTGCGCTGGCACCACGAGCGCAGCGACGGTTCCGGATATCCTGACAAGCTTACGGTCGAGGATCTGCCCATGTCGGTTCGCATCATCGGCCTCGCCGATTCCTTCGATGCCATGACCAGCATTCGTCCCTACCGCGCTCCGCTTTCGGTGGGCAGCGCCCTCAGCGATCTGGTGCGGATGGCTCCGGAAAAATACGATCCCAATGTGGTGCAGGCGCTGCTGATCCAGGTGCGTCGGGATGCGGTGGGGAGCAATCGCACTCCGCTGCTAGATTCAACCGCGGTGAACATCGCTGCCACCGACATCGATCATCTGGCTGCGACTTTGCAGTACAAAGTCTCGCGCGGGAAGACCTATCTGACGACGTAGGGCGCTCCTGCCCGCTTGTTGAAAAAGCACTCAGCAAGATCCACGGCAGCAACTTTCCCCCCGGTTTGGGTTCATAATCAGCAGACCTGGTCTGTCTGGAGAGTCTCGATGCGATCCAGCTTCGCCAAGCTGTCGGCCTGCCTGCTGTGTCTGAGCTTGGCCTGCGCCGTCCCGCAACTCCTCGCCAGCAAGAAGGACAAACCCGAAGAAGCCCCGAATGAACAGAAGCGCGCTGTACACGCCCTGAATCGCCTGACCTTTGGCCCGCGGCCCGGCGACGTGCAGCAGGTCATGGCCATGGGCCTCGACCGCTGGATCGATCAGCAATTGCATCCCGAGAGAATTACCGACAGCGCCGTGGAAGCGCGCCTCGCGCCGTTCCGCACTCTGCACATGAGTCCAAAGGAAATCGCCGAGGAATTTCCTGACGGCCAGATGATCAAGCAGGTCATGGACGGCAAGCGGCCCATGCCGTCGGATCCCGCGCGCCGCGCCATTTATCAGGTGCAGATCGCTCGCTTCGAGCATCGTCAGGAAAAGAAGCAGGAGAAAACGACTGTCGCCTCTGCGGCAGCTCCAGCGATGGCTCCTGCAGCCCCTGGCCCATCAGCGGAGGAAGGTGCGAAGACTGCCGAAGAACTTGCAGCCGCTGCGGCTGCCAGTCCCGATGCCATGCCCGCCTCGATGGACAATAACACCGTGCCGCCGATGGCCGACAGCAACTCCATGGCGGGCGCAAGTGCTGCCAAGGACGAGCCGGCCGGCGGTGACGACATAGCTGCGGCTCCAGGTAGAACGAATCCAGCCGTTGAAGCCGATGCGCGCCGCCGCGACGAGGATCGCGCCAACGAGGTCGATGTCAAAGCGCTCATCGACCTTTCTGCCGACGAGCGCTACAGAAAAGTCCTCGAGATGTCGACTGATGAGCAGGGTGCATTCGCCGAAGCGCTGCGCCACGGCAGAGCTCAGGACCTTCTCGCAGACATGAATCCCAGGCAGCGCGAAACTTTGCTGGCGATGAACAATCCGCAAGGCGTCGTGGTGGATGAACTGGCGCAAGCCAAGCTGCTGCGCGCCATCTATAGCGATCGCCAACTCGAACAGGTGATGACCGATTTCTGGTTCAATCACTTCAACGTCTTCGTGGGCAAAGGCCCCGAACGTCTGCTGCTGACCAATTACGAGCAGGACGTGATTCGTCCCCATGCGCTGGGCAAGTTCGAAGATCTGCTGGTCGCCACCGCAACAAGCCCGGCGATGCTCTTTTATCTCGACAACTGGTTGAGCGTGGGCCCGACCTCGATGCAGGCGCTGGGCGTGCCGGCGCATCCCGCGCGCCGCGGCCCGTATAACTATCCCAGGCCAAATCCCAACGCGAAGCGCAGGGCGAATAGCGGACTGAACGAAAACTACGGCCGCGAATTGCTTGAACTGCACACGCTCAGCGTGAATGGCGGATACACGCAGCGCGACGTCACCGAAGTGGCCAAGGTCTTTACCGGATGGACAATTGAAAAGCCCAACGACGGCGGAGAATTCCGCTTCGATCCGCGCAAGCACGAGCCGGGTCCGAAAGTTGTGCTGGGACATCGCATCAAACCCAAAGGCGAAGATGAGGGCAGGGAGGTGCTGCACCTGCTGGCAACCAGCCCGAAGACCGCGCACTTCATCTCGCTGAAATTGGCACAGCGTTTTGTATCAGACGATCCGCCGCCCGCCCTGGTCGATCGCATGGCGAAGACTTTTCAGAAGAAAAAGGGAGACATTCGCGAAGTGCTGGCGACCATGTTTCATTCTCCCGAGTTCTGGTCTGAAAGCGCGTATCGCGACAAAGTCAAAACGCCGCTGGAATTTGTAGCGTCGACCGCGCGCGCCACAGGGGCCGACGTCGACGATGGGACGCCTCTGATGCGTCAATTGAACAATATGGGCATGCCGCTCTACGGAGCTGTGCCTCCCACCGGCTACTCGATGAAGGCCGAGACGTGGGTGAGTTCGTCGGCCCTGCTGACCCGCATGAACTTCGCGCTGGCGCTGACGTCGGGCAGAGTGCGCGGAGTAAAAGTGGATGCGGCGCAACTGGCGGGAGCCTCGCCGCAGTTCGATGCTGTCTCCGCGCTATCATTGCTCGAAGCCAAGCTGCTGTCGGCCGATGTTTCGAAGCAGACGCATGATTCGATTGTCGCGCAGATCCAGAATCCGTCAAATGAGGGTTCGGCAAAGAATGCTATGCCCGATCCGAATAAGAAAGCGCCACAACCCAAGCCGCCAAATCCGGCTATGATCGCGGGTTTGCTGCTGGGGTCACCGGAGTTTCAGAAAAGATAGCTGATAGCTCCTAGCTTCTAGCAAACCAGTGAAGCTGAACAGCTAGAAGCTAGGAGCTAGAAGCCAGGAGCTGTTCTCAATGTCTATCACGCGTCGCATCTTTCTTCGCAACAGCGCGCTCGCCGTCGTCGGGACGGCTGCCGTGCCCAGCTTTCTTACCCGCGCCGCATTCGGAGCGGTCGAGGGTGCGAGCCATAAGCGTCTCGTCGTCATCTTCCAGCGCGGCGCGGCCGACGGGCTCAACATCGTGGTCCCGCACGGCGAGACGCAATATTACGCGATGCGGCCGAGCATCAATATTCCGCGTAAGGCGGTCATCGATCTCGATGGCTTCTTTGGACTGCATCCATCGCTGGTGCCGTTTCAGTCACTGTGGCAGCAGCGCCATCTCGCCATCGTGCACGCCGCTGGATCGCCCGACGCGACGCGCTCGCACTTCGACGCGCAGGATTTTATGGAGACCGGCACGCCCGGCGTGAAAGTGACCGAAGATGGATGGCTGAATCGTTCGCTGCACAACCTGCCGCCGTCGCCGCAGAATTCTCCATTCCGCGCGATCGCGCTCGGACCATCGCTGCCGCGCATTCTGAGCGGCCCGGAGCCAGCCGTAGCGATGAACAACATCAACGACTTCTCGGTGGGTGGCAGAAATCCCAAGCCGTCGCCGGCCGCCCGCGCGTTTGAGGCCATGTACGATCACTCCTCCGACAGCGTGCTGCACGGTACGGGCGAAGAAACGTTCGAGGCGGTCAAGATGCTGAAGGCCGCCGATCCTGGAAAGTACACGCCCGCGCCGGGCGCCGAGTATCCTAAGGGACGCTTCGGCGACAGCCTGCGGCAACTCGCGCAACTGATCAAGGCGAATCTCGGCGTGCAGGTTGCGTTTGCTGACATCGCTGGATGGGACCACCATGTAAACGAAGGCGCCGTTGAGGGCCAGTTGGCCAACGTGCTCAGCGAATTTTCGCAATCGCTGGCCGCGTTCTGGACCGACCTTGGCGATCTTGGCGAAGAGACGGTCGTCGTCACCACGTCGGAATTCGGGCGCACGGCGCGTGAAAACGGAAACCGCGGCACCGACCACGGCCACGCCAACGTGATGTTCGTCATAGGAGGGCCAGTGAAGGGCGGCAGAGTGTATGGCCGCTGGCCCGGTCTCGAGGAGTCGCAGCTCTACGAAGGCCGTGACCTCGCGCTGACCACCGATTTCCGCCAGGTGATCGGCGAAGCGGTCGCACGGCACATGGGCAACAAGAATCTGGCGAACGTTTTTCCAGGATATGACAATCAGCCGGGAAAATTCCTCAGGTATCTGGGCTGACTCAGCAATGCGCATGCCGGCCTGCGAAGAACGTTTCGCAACTGGCGTTCAGGCTTACTCGCTGCTCGCGACTCATGGCTCATTGCTCAATTGCTGATTCCGCGTGTAATCCACCCACGCCTCGGCCGCGAGAAACGTAATCGTAAATCCCAGCCAGAAGGCGATTCCAAAAAACTCGTGCGGAGTGAGCCGGCGAAACGCAAAGAACATGCCCACGATAGGCCGCGTTGTGGCTACGCCCAGGCCCACGCCGTAGGCGCGGATCATCCACTCGCGATGCCGCACCACATTCTTGTGGCGAATGTACTGGTACGCTTTGGTGAGACAAATGAGGAACCCGATCGCGAACAGCGTGGTTGCCGCGGTTTCGTTGGGGCCCCGATATTCATCTTGAAGCTCATGATCAGCGCGGATGTCCCGATGATCAGGCCGCAGACCAGCAGAACTCGTCCCGACCAGCGATGAAAGGGTAAATGTTTCTGGCGGAATCCTTGTGCGAACTGAAACGGCGCGAGACTGAGAAACAGAGCTCCTGGCAGAATGTGCAGGAAGGTCAACCCGGCGTGGTGGGCGAACCCGGCATCGAGGGCTGCAGCTGGATTGGAATTGCCACCGCTGAATCGTTGAGGCCAGAGAAGAACGAGACTGCGCCGAGTGACCGCGGCAGTGCCAATCAGAACAAGAAAGCCTACGGGGAACCAGAGCAGGCGACTGGCTGACTTCGGTACAGACATAACAGATCTCCCGTCACGCGTGAGGATGCCTACACGTGTTGACGGGCAGCGAGCCTGAATATTGTGGGATCTGCTGCTTTTGTGTTCTAAATTTCGATCAGCACGTTGCCGTTTTCAATCTTGAGAGGATAGACGGCGACCTTGGCATTGGCGTTGTGGGCGGCCTCGCCGGTTTTCGGATCCCACGCCCAGCCGTGCCAGGGGCAGACGACCTTGCCGTTCTCGATCGTGCCCTGCCCGAGCGGGCCGCCGCGATGCAGGCAGACGTTGTCCATGGCGGAGTAGGTGCCGTTAACGTTGGCGATGCAGATGGTCTTGTCGCCGCAGGGAAATTCTTTGGCCGTCTCGGCGGTGGGGAGTTCGGATTGGGTGGTGAGTTTGACGTATTCAGCCATGAGTTCAATTCATGTCGGGGTTCAGGCGGCTACTTCTTTGACCGATCCTTAGGTTCTTCCGGAATGATCGTCCCCTGCTCGAACCGGATCAGCCATTCGTGCTTCTGATGCGTCCAGATCGTCGTCACCCGGAATCGTTGGGGAAATGGCTGGCCCTTGTAAGTTGCGTCCACCTCCATGGTGCAACTCATGTAGGCTGCGTCGCGTACCATCAACTTGAAAATGCAGTCGGACAGCTTATACTCACGCAACTCGACGTCGGCCCATCCGGATTCGATATCGGCGCGGTGATACACACCTCCATTTCCAGAAACCTCGGCGAAATCATCGGCAAGATGAGAAAGGACAAACTTGAGATCCCTGCGCTTCTCCGCTTCGTACATCTGGTGAAGAGTCGTGGTGATCTGCTTCTCGACGGCCAGCGCCTGATCCGAACTCTGCCCGACCATCCGGTAGGCGGATGAAATACAGATCACGGTAACCAAGATCGTTCCTGCGATCTTCATGGGACCAGTCCCAGTCGCTGAGAAAAGCAAAACCACTGCCGACCTTTGCTCGGCTGGACGGGCAAATGCGTCCGTCTCCACATGATTTTTGCTGACAGCGAGATCACTTCGGCTGCAGCGTTTGCGCGATCATTACCTGGCGCTTGAAATTTTCGACCATGTTCGGATCGAGGCGAACCTCGGTGGGCTTCCGGGCCAGCGTCATGGTGTCGATTTTGTCCTGCAACTTGAGCAGCGCGTAGAACAAGTTCTCCGGACGTGGCGGGCATCCGGTAACGTAGACATCGACGGGGACGATTTTGTCCACGCCCTGCAACACCGCATAAGTATTGAATGGTCCACCGACCGACGAGCACGCGCCCATCGAAATGACCCACTTCGGATCGGGCATCTGGTCGTAGATGCGTTTGACCACCGGCGCCATCTTCAGCGTGACCGTGCCGGCAACGATCATCAGGTCGCTCTGGCGCGGGCTGGGACGAAAGACCTCGGACCCGAAGCGCGCGATGTCGAAGCGCGAGGTGGACGAGGCGATCATCTCGATCGCGCAGCAGGCCAGGCCGAAGGTCATGGGCCACACCGCCGACTTGCGCGCCCAGTTGAAAACGTAGTCGACGGTCGAGATCAGGAAATTCTTTTCAAACTTATTCTGCAGCCAAGACATGAATGGTCCCTCGTCACGATAGACCTGCCCGTACACAGGCAGTCTAGGTAAGGCGTTCGGCGGTGTCAAACCTCGGAGCATGGCGAGGCGCGCCCCTGATTTCCTGATGCCTATTTTCTCGATCGATCAGGTTACGGCGCTGGGACCCAGAATTCCATCGCGAACGTGTTGGAAGAGGCGAGGATGTCGGCATAGAGAAAGGGTCCGACGGCGCTGCCGGTAGTGGTTAAGCCGAAGTAGTCGGTACTGCTCTCGAACCCGAGTCCGGTGAAAGTGCCGGTCAGGGCGCAAGTGGTGCCGGCGAAGGTGATGGAGACGTCAAAAACATTCGCGGTGGTGACCTGGGTGAAGGTTCCGCTGACCGTGCAGGTGGGGCTGACAGCAAGGCTGGTCGTGAAGCTCATGTTGCTGTTAGTGCCCACAGCAGTCGGGGTGAAGGCGAACGGATACAGGACAGGCATTCCGTTAGGAGCGCCTTGGGCTTCTCCCGTCACGGTGCCGCTGAGTGCGGTGACGGAACCGGTGAGGGGCTTGAAGGAGGTACCCGTGAAAGTGCCGGTGGCAGATCCGCTATAGGAGCCGGTGATGGAAGTGGCGGAAGCAACGTTGCCCGAGGCGGTGAGGGACAGCGGAGATTGGACGATACCGGTCGGTTCCGCGTAGGCCGTCGCGGTTCCGGAGAAAGAGCATGCCCCGGTGAGAGTGGGCAGTTCAATCGTGTCGCCGGTCGACAGTTGGGCGCTATTGTTGTCGAAGCCCAAGGCCAGGCCGGCGGAATCGATCGCGCCGTAGAAAGTATCGGAACCACCGCTGCTGGTGAGATTGACCTGCCAATTTCCGACGACGTCGTAGGGGCCTCCGGTGCAGGCCGTACTGTTTGAACTGGAAGAACTGCCACAGCTGATGGTGATTACAGCAATCAGAGCGAGAGACGCGAGCGACAACAACGGAATTATTTTGCGCAACATCCGACTTCTCCTTAGAGCGGTAAGGGAGCCCGCAACTTCTGCCCGCAGCAGCAGTCCTGGAATATTCATTTATTGGACGGCGCCAGAAGATTTGCTGGGACAAAGAAGTATGGAACCGGGGGAAGAGGGCGGACAAGTGAGTAGTGCGGTGCGCGGCGCGACGAACGTCGGTAGTGGTGCAGTTTCAAGAGGTTTGTGTCAGGGCACGCTTTCACAGGCGTGCCACAGCGCGAGGAAATAACCGGCTTTAGCCGCTGCTAGCGCGGCCTAACCCAGCGGCTAAAGCCGCTAGTATCTCCCGATGTTACGGCACCGCTGAAGCGACGCCCTGATACAAATCTTCCCAAACTGCACCACCACCCGATCGTCGCGGAGTTGGAGGATTGGGGCGGTTCCCGCTAAAATTAAAACGTTCTGTGGAACTCTTATGTCCTTAACCAAACAGCAAGCGCTGGAGATGTTTGAGTCCGATGACCTGATCGGCATCGGGATGGAAGCGGACGCGGTGCGGCGCAAGCTGCATCCCGGGGGCGTGGTCACGTACATCATCGACCGCAACATTAATTACACCAACTTCTGCACCGAGTACTGCACCTTCTGCGCGTTTTACCGGCCGCTGAAGGGGCCGGCGGCGAAGGAAGGTTACATTCTCGACTTCGACACGATCTACGAGAAGATCCGCGAGACGGTCGAACTCGGCGGGACGGGCGTACTGATGCAGGGCGGCCTGCATCCGGACCTGAAGATCGACTGGCACGAGAAGATGCTGCGCGGGATCAAGGGACGTTTCCCGCAAATCCATCTTCATTGTTATTCGGCGTCAGAGATTATTGCGATTGCGGAGTACAGCGGGCTGTCGATTCGCGACACGATTCTGCGGCTGCGGGATGCGGGGCTGGATTCGATTCCGGGCGGGGGCGCGGAAATTCTAGACGACGAAGTTCGCTACAAGATCGCGCGGCTGAAGTGCCTGACCGAAGACTGGATCAGCGTGCACCGCACGGCGCACCAGATTGGGATGCGGACTACGGCGACCATGATGTTTGGCGTGGGCGAGAATTACGAGAACCGCATCAACCATTTTCAGAAGCTGTACGAACTGCAGGAGGAGACCGGCGGATTCACGGCGTTCATCCCGTGGAGCTTTCAGCCGCAGCACACTGCTCTGGGCGGCCGGCATTGGGACGAGGCGACCGCGGTCGAGTATCTGAAGGTGCTGGCGATCTCGCGGCTGTATCTTTCGAATTTCCTCAATGTGCAATCCAGCTGGGTGACGCAGGGATTGAAAGTCTGCCAGATGGGGCTGCGGTTTGGAGGGAACGACGTCGGGTCGGTGATGCTCGAGGAGAACGTGGTGCGGGCAGCGGGCGTGACCAACTGCACGACCGAAGAAGAGTTGCGGCGGATTATTCGCGACGCGGGATTCAGGCCCGCGCAGAGGGATACGTTGTACCGGCAGTATTTCTTGAATTAATTGGAGGTCTACCCCGTGTTCCCTAGTGACCTCTGTGGTGCTGATTCTGACCACTTCACCACAGAGGTCACAGGGGAACACAGGGGAAATCGAACGATGGCGTTTCCAATCAAAGTCTGCGCATTGTGTGGTGAGGAGTTTGAGTTGAAGCCGGGGAAGCCTGGGTTTGCGAACCGGTGTCCGTCGTGCAGTGAAGAGGAGGCGGATGCGAAGGCGAAGTCTGCTGATCCACTAAAGTCCGACAAGGGCGCCAGCGCGGCGCGGCGTGAGGCGATGCGCAATCTGCTGTACCGTAAGGACAGCTGAGAGCGGCCTACTCTCTCACGTATACACCTGGGATAGCTTTGGCAGGTGGCGGACGGGGCGTCCCCCCCACACAGGCCTCTCCACACAAGTCTCTCCACACAAGTCTCTCCACACAAGCCTCGCTGCGGCGTTCTGGCTGCGGGTCCGCGGCGAAAAATCGAGGGGCAGGATAAGATAGAAGAAGATTGAGCAGGCCGCCTCACGGTCCGGGTACGCGCTCAAACCTCCCTAAACGCGGATGAAACCACTTCTTACGTGCCTGACAATTTTGTTGCTGGCCGCGGGCGCGCTGGCGCAGACATCCGGCGCTCCGGCGGATGCTCCGAAGCGCGCGGCCATTGAGGGCGTGGTCACCAAAGACCCGGGCAGTGAGCCGGTAAAGAAAGCTCTGGTCGAACTGATCGCGGAGAATCAGGCTCAGGGCGGGGATTACACGGCGGTATCCGGGATGGACGGGGCATTCCGCATCGAAAACATTTTGCCGGGACGATACCGGTTGTTCGTCGAGCGCTCAGGTCTCCTGGATACGGATAAAAGTCACCAGCGCTCCGAGGGACGCGTGCTGGCGCTGGCCGCAGGACAGGAACTGAAGAACGTGAACGTGCGTCTGCAGGCTGCAGCGGTGCTGCGCGGACGGGTGACGGATGAAGATGGCGATCCGCTGCCCAACGCGGACGTGACCGTGCTGCGGCAGACTTTTGTTTCGGGGCATCGTCATTGGGAGCAGGCGGGGGCGGAGCGGACCAACGATCTGGGCGAATATCGCGTAGCGAATCTTCCGGCGGGGAGTGTTTATGTTTCGGTGAGTCCTCCGCCGGATTTCAAGAGCTTGATCGAGGCGGGAGGCGCGGGTGCGGAGCAGCGCGACTCCGCGGGCGCGTCCACTTCCGGCGTATCCACTTCGTATCAGACGACGTACTACCCGGGCACGACGGATCGCAGTCAGGCCGCGCCGTTGCAGTTGCACGCGGGAGACGAGTTCCCCATCAATTTCTCGCTGGCGCCGGGACCGAGCTTGAGCATCCAGGGATCGGTGGTGAATTTGCCGCCGCGAACCTCGGCGACGATCATGCTGCAATCGCGGGATTTCCGGCTGGTGCTGAATGGGGCGGAGATGCACAAGGATGGCAGCTTCGTGATCCGCGACGTGTCCCCGGGAAACTACGAGATTGTGGCGACGGTGGATGGGGCGGCGGTGCCGATGATGGCGCGGCAGTCGTTGCAGGTGGGATCGAGCAATGTCGAGGGGCTGCGACTTTCGCCGCAACCGGGAGGATCGGTGCGCGGCCATCTGCGGGTGGAAGGGAAGAATGGCGCGCCGCTGCGGCCGGATTTTGAGCGAACTTTTCTTCTGCTGGAATCGACCGAAGACGACGACGATGAAGGCGTGCTTGGCGGCGGGAAGTTTACCAACCTGGCGCACGTGGCGGCGGATGGAAGTTTTGCCTGGGGCGATGTGCCTCCGGGAAATTATTACGTGCAGATCGCGCGCGATACGGGAGCGAATGACGACTGGTTTGTGAAATCGTTGCTGGCGGGCGGGCGTGATGTCAACGATTCGGGAATCAATGTGAATGGCGGAACGGTTGCGCTCGATCTGGTGGCAAGCACGAACGGTGGCATGGTGGAAGGCGTGGTCACGGATCATCAGGGTCAGCCGGTGGCGAATGCAGTGGTGGTGGCCGTTCCCGAGGCGCGAATGCGTGGGCGTATGGATCGTTATCGCAAGACGCAGAGCGATCAGAATGGGCGCTTTCAACTGCAGGGCATGCGTCCGGGCGACTACACCGTGCTGGCGTGGGAGAGCGTGGACGGTGAGGAGTATTACAATCCCGACTTTCTGAAGGCCTACGAGCGCCAGGGAACCGCGCTGCGAGTGAGCGAGGGCGAGCGCAAGACGCTGTCGCTGGAGGCGATTCCCGCCGCTGCCTCCGAGCAGATCGAATAGGGTCAGTGGCCAGTGACTAGCCTGTGATTTTACGGGCCACTGATCACTAGCCACTGACAAATAGTCCCCGCAACCTCTCAAACCTACCATAAACCAACTAGTATCAACAGGTTAGCCCTGCATCGCGAACTCCAAAGAGAACATCCAATATAGCAAGAGGGTTCATGAAAGGGATGGTGGGGTATGAAGCTGGCGAGATGGAAGGCGGTGGCGGGAAGCTGTCTTCTGGCCGCGATTCTGTCGGTGCCCGCGTGGGGGAATGACACGGACAACGGACATAACGCGATGCCGGGAACGCTGAATTACGTCGAAGGCCAGGCGTCGATGGGAGACCAGACGCTGAATTCGAAATCGGTGGGTACGGCTGATCTCGGGAACGGGCAAGTGCTGGAAACGGGAAATGGTAAGGCTGAGATGCTGTTGACCCCGGGCGTCTATTTGAGGCTGGGGAGTAACAGTTCGGTGAAGATGGTTTCCAACTCGTTGACCAACACGCAGGTTTCCCTGCGGCAAGGGGAAGCAATGCTGGAGGTCGACGATCTCTACAAAGAGAATTTCATTCACGTCAGCCAACCGGGAGCGGACACGCGCGTAGTGAAGACTGGCTTGTACGACTTCGATGCCAACCATCAACTGGTACTCGTGTTCGACGGGAAGGCGATTGTTTCGGCCGATGAGCGCAATACGACGGTGAAAAAAGGACACGAAGTCGCGCTGAACAGTGCGCGGCTCAAGGCAGCGGACTTCAATAAAAAAGAAGTCACACAGAACAACGATTTGTATCGCTGGAGCAGTTTGCGGTCCGAGTATCTCTCGGAGGCCAACATCGACGAGGCGCAGGCGTACTACGCCAATGGCTGGTACGGCCCGGGATGGTGGGGAGCGGGATGGTATTGGGATCCGTGGTTTGATGGATTCACGTTTCTGCCGGGCGACGGATTTTTCTACAATCCGTTCGGATGGGGCTTCTATTCACCGCTGATGGCGTGGAACGCGCCGTACTATGGCGGCTTCCGCGGCTATCACCACTTCGACGGAACGCGTTCGGCGGCGATTGGACGCGGCTTCCACAACCATGCCGTGACTAGTTTTCGCGGTGGGTACGGGATGGGTGGATTCCATGGAGGAGGAGGTTTCCACGGAGGTGGCTTCGGAGGAGGTGGATTCGGTGGTGGAGGGTTCCACGGTGGCGGAGGCGGTGGGGGACACCGGTGAGTTTCTTCTAAAAGCCTGGGAAGTCAAAGTCCTCATCCTCTCGCATAAAACGCGAGAAGGGTGGGGCGCCCCGTTTTATGGGGTACCCTTTTTGTCCAATTCTAAATTTACTTCACTACGGGTGAGTCAGCGTCGGCTGGTTTGGATTCGTCGGCGTGAATCTTGCCGTCGTCCTCCGCGTAGAAAGACCGGTGCTGGGCGTCGAGGCTTCTCGGCGTCATAGTAAGCACGTAGCTGTCTTTCTTCCCTTTAAAGCTGGCGGTGTAGTCGCCGCGGTCGGGATTGACCATGCGCTTGGTAAACGATCCGGAGTGGACCAGTTCGGCGAGCGTGGTGGCGTAGTGATCGTATTGCTTGTTGAACTGGTGCTGGGCGCGGATGACGACCCGCATATAGGCCAGCGCGGCGGCTTCCGAGTCAGAGCGTGCCGGGTCACCTTTGAACTTGGGGATGTACCCGGGGCCTTGCGGCGAGGCCGGCGCGGCGTCTTGAGCGGAGAGCGTGCATGCGGTCAGCAAGAGTGCGATGAGGATGACGAAGAGCGGGCGGAATTTTTGTGGCGTCGATCGGATCATGCGAGACGATTCTCCCGGGCTGAATGCAGTTGCGCGAAAGGCGGTCGAAGCTGGGCAGTCCCCATGGCTTTCTGACGAAGCTTTCATGCGAGATGCTTTCGATGGCCTTTCGAGCCTGCAAACAGCTGGATTTCATGTTACTCCCGTAATTTCCCTTCGGTCACCTTCTCTTTGCATTGCGTCGAATTATTACTATGCTGAATAGAAGACTTTGACCCTACAAGGGAAAACTATGAAAGCAGCAGTGGCCAGAAAACCTGTGATCCGAATTGCCGTTGTGGAGAGCGATCCTTTGCGCTTCGTTGGATTCCGCGCATTGTTCGACGCCGAGCCCGAATTTGAACTTGTCTCCGCGACGCTGCCCGAGATCGGTGTGCTGCAAGGCATCGATCTCATCCTGCTCGGTAACCGTTCCGGGCAAAACCTGTTCGATGTGATGGCCAGCCTGAAGGCCACGCGCCCGGACCTGCGAATCATCGTGACCGGGTCGGGCATCGACGAAGAAACCATTCTGAAGGCCATTGCCTCCGGGGCGAAGGGATACGTGGATGAAGCCGCCTCGCCGTCGGAATTTGCGCAGGCGATTCGCATTGTGAATCAGGGATCGGTATGGGCACCTCGGCGCGTGCTGTCGATGTTCATTGAGCGGGTCTCTTCGGCGCCGGGCAGGATTTTTCCGGCAGGCCGCGTGACCTTTACCGACCGCGAGAAGGAAGTGCTGGAGATGCTGGTGGCCGGCCGTTCGAATAAAGAGATTGGTGGCCAGTTAGGGATTGAGGAACGCACCGTAAAGGCGCACGTAGCCAAGTTGATGCGCAAGGTGGGCGTGCAGAACCGCATCGCGCTGTCGGTGCACGCAATTACGCATTCGCTGGTGACGGCGAAGTAGGGAGCTGGGAGCAATGAGCCGTGCGCAAGGCGTTTGTTAGCTCATCGCTCATCGCTCACAACTCATGGCTAGCCCCGTAACTTCCGGGCACTTACCTTCGTAATCTTGTTGGAAAACCCGGGCCGACGCATACTCGCCTCACCTACCACAGAACCTGGGAGACGGGGTTGAGAGTGGCGATTAGGGTCACTGCTTTCAGCCCCGCATTTTTTTGTCTTGCTCAGGTTGATCTCAAGAATCCTGAACCCTCAGGTCGGGAAATTCGGTTCATTCGATTGAGCAGGACGCGAAAGCCCGTCTGAAAGTTCAAGGGTCGTTATGGTCCTTGGCGATTTTTCTTTCGCCCCACCGGGGCTGGCCCTTTTCCCACGAGCGGACCCACAGCTTGCGATGTGGGCTGCATTCTTGCGCCGCTTCGCGGCTTCTATCCGTAGGGCGCCACTTCGCCGCTGATTCTTCGCGGCGCCACACGCGGCTTCCTTTAGCCGGCGGCACTTCGCGGTTGCTTACTTCGCAATCTCGCATGATTTGCCTCCGTGATCCGGCGGTCTCCGCGGTGGCGGCGTTGATGCCGCGAGCCGTGCGTCTGTCCGATTTCATTTACAATCCAGATACCAAATCCAGTGAATTCTTTTTGCGGTGAGGGAGCATGAAAAAGCTCGTGGTGGTGACCCTGGTGGTGTGGCTCGGTTCATTTGCGCTTGCGGCGGACGACCAACCGAAGCAATCGAAGGCGGTCGATCGCGTACAGGCGGCGGCGGATGTGCTAAATGAAATCCAGTCGGCGCCGGATTCCGGCATTCCCGAAGAGATTCTGGGACGCTCGCAGTGCGTGGCCGTGGTGCCCTCGATGTTGAAGGGTGGATTTATTGTCGGCGGCAAGTATGGCCGCGGACTGGCCAGTTGCCGCACCGCGAAGGGATGGAGTTCGCCGGAATTTTTTACGGTGAAGGGCGGCAGCTTCGGATTCCAGATCGGAGGACAAGCGGTCGACCTGGTGATGCTAATCATGAATAACGACGGGATGCAGCATCTGCTGTCGAGCCAGTTTGCGCTGGGAGCGGACGCGTCGGTCGCGGCCGGTCCGGTCGGGCGGCACGCCGAGGGCAATACGGACTGGAAGATGCGGGCGCAGGTGCTGACGTATTCGCGGGCGCGCGGCGTGTTTGCCGGCGTCAGCCTGAACGGGGCTGTCGTCAAGCAAGATAAGGACAGCACGCGCGAATTTTATGGGCACATGGTGACCTCGAAGGCGGCACTGACGGGGGAAGTCGAGCCTCCGGCGTCGGCGAATGCGTTTTTGAGCACGCTGGCGAAATGGGCGCAGGAAGCGGCGAAGTAGGGCTGCCTTCCGCAGATGGGACGGAGCTGTCGAGCTTCGCTCGACCGGACAGCCGGGGGCGGCTGTCCCCACATGGCTCAATTTTGACAACCGACTTTTGCGGTGATAGCGTCACGCTTTCCTGATGCGGCGGAAACTCGAATACGCGGCTGCGTGGCCGTTCATCAAAATTCTGGGCATTCTGCCCCGTCCTCTTGCTCGCGCGTTTGCCATCGCGATCGCGCAACTCGTTTATCTTTTCCATTTCCGGTTGCGCCAGGTGGGCCTGCGCAATCTCGAGATGGTCTTTCCCGAAAAAAGTGTGGCGGAGCGCAAGCGCATCCTGCGCGGGGAGTTCACTTCGCTGGGACGCCAGTTGGCCGAGTTGTGCCAGTTTCCGCGCTACACACCCGAGAATGTCGACCAGGTTGTGGTCTACGACGGGCTGGAGAATTACGAGCGGGCCTACGCGCGCGGCAAGGGCGTGCTGTTCTTGACGGCGCATTTTGGCGGCTGGGAGCTTTCGGCGTTTGCCCATTCGCTGCATGGGCATTGGGTGAACATCGTGATGCGGCCCATGGACAACGAATATCTCGACCGCATGCTGCAGAACTACCGCACCATGCACGGAAATAAAGTTGTGCCGAAAGATGATTTCGTGCGCGGATTGCTGGCCGCGATGAAGGCGGGCGAGACCGTGGGTATATTGATGGACACGAATATGACTCCGCCGCAGGGAGTGTTCGTGGATTTTTTCGGGATTCAGGCGTGCACGGCGAGCGGGCTGGCGCGCATCGCAATGCGCACGGACGCCGCGGTGGTTCCGGGATTCACCATTTGGGATGAGTCGCTGGGCAAGTACCGGCTGCGCTTCGATCCGGCGCTGGAGTTGATTCGCACGGGAAATCTCGAAGCCGACATCGTGGCCAACACGCAGATGTTCACCAGGGTCATTGAAGATTATGTGAGGAAATATCCCGAGCAGTGGTTGTGGGTGCACCGGAGGTGGAAGACGCGGCCGGAGGGGGAGATGGGGCTGTATTGAAGGGGTTTGAGTGTAATCGCCTTGTTTTCGTCAACTACGCGGATTGTGCAAGTACAAGTGGCCTGATATGTTGTGATCCAGAACTCCTCTCGGGGCGGACAGAAGCGATGAGTAACTGAATCGCTTAAGAGGCTGCTAACGCAAAGGTCTGCCGGAAAAGGTGGCATGAGACTACATGAGGGCCTTCGCCGGATTCTCTTCGGTGTAGTGTTCCTTGCGGCCTCATTATCGCTGATGTTCTGTTTTGCCACGTGGTTAGTGGGTACTCCGTTCGACAGTCGTGTAGAACGGTTGATACCGCTTGCTTTCTTACTGCTCGCTCTCTTTCTGACCAAGGTGTACTCGCGGCTTATTCGTCAATCTGGATTGACTTCGATGAGACACTCTAGGCTGAGATTTGCGTGGGTTCTAGGGTATGCAACCTTGACTGCTGTTGTCGTGTGGGTCGTTGTACTTACATGCCGCTGGTTTTTTCCTCCTCTCCGAAGGACATCGCTTGTCACTATTCTTTTTGTCCCTTCAATCGTTGTTCTCCTAATGCATCACTTGGTACTTGCCAACGTGAACGATAATAGGGATGGAACAGTTAAGGAATAATTGCTAGCCGAAGCGCCGCTTGATTGGCGAAAAATCCGGATTACACTCACCAAGCGCTGGTGTCGACGCCCCTTCTGCGGTCTAATGCCCCATGGCTTATACGTGGTTCATTCTGCTGCTGGCGGCGGTGGGGACGGCTCTGTTTCTGCTGATTCTTCATGGCACGTCGCTCGGGCAGGCGGTGCATGATGGCATCCCCGACCGGCCGCGGCGGCGGCTGTTTATTGCGTCGGTAAGTTTCTTTCTGACCTTCGCCGGAGTGCGGGCCGTGGTGTATGGCGTGCTGCATCAGATTCCTCCGTTTCACTTCGTACAGATGGGCGGACGGCACGTGCATCACCTGGTCTTCGGGATCATCATCCTGCTACTCGTGGGCTACGGATGGCTGTGCGAGGTCGGCAACGGCTCGGGCCGGTCGTCGATTTTTATGGGACGGCTGATGTCGATTCTCTATGGTGTGGGCGCGGCGCTGACGCTGGATGAATTCGCGCTGTGGCTGAACCTCCGAGACGTGTATTGGTCGCGCGAGGGGCGAAGCAGCTTCGACGCGATCATTTTGTTTGGGGCGCTGCTGGCGGCTGGCGCCTGGGGCGCGCCGCTATGGAATTGGGCGAGAAAGCATCAGAAATCGGTATAGCTGGCGAGCGCGAGGCGGGCTCGCGACAGCCGGCGGGACCCTTCGACTTCGCCCTGTCGAAAATCCCCACTTCTCGCAAAAGCGGCGAGAAATGGGGCACCCCATTTTCAGTTGCTTCGGTGGGCCCAAGGCCCATGACTACTCAGGGCAGGCTGCGCTACGAAAATCTGGCGCTACGAAAATCTGGCCATATCGCGTTTGAGCTGTTGTGATTGGCTCACCATGAGGAGAGCGGTTTGCGCCAGGCGTTCCAGGATAGCGAGATCGCCTTCGTCGAAGGCGAATGTGTTGGGAGAGAAAACTTCGAGCAGGCCGACCACATCGCGTTCGTAGCGGATAGGCGCGGCGGCGATGGAGCGGATTCCGAAGCGTCGGCAGATATCGGCGGCCACGCGGGAATCATTTTCGGCATCGTCGCAGCGCAGAGCTTTTCCCGCGCGAAGGCATTCTCCGGAGAATCCGGAGTTGATATCCACGCGCGTGCCCAGCGGAGGACCTCCTTGACCGACGCTGGCACGGCACATCATGGGGCCGCCGTCGATGAGAGCGATGGCGGCGCCCTGGCCGCGCAGAAGAATTCGAGCCCGCTCGCTGATCACGCGCAGCGCCGCATTCAGATCAGGACCCAACGACTGAAATTCATACTGAATCGTGGTCGAGACGGGCGGCGCGCCGGCTGGCGGTTCGGCAGCGGCTTCGGCTTCGAGGCTGATGGAACGCGTCTTTCTCGATTCGTAGCCTCCCGATCCGTTGCCTCCCAATCCGTTGCCCGCCGACGAAACTGCGGCTCCGAGCGCGCGATCGACGGCGAGCGTGGGAGCTTTGCGGCTGGGCGCGGAATCGTTGAGCGCGAGCCAGTGATCGATTCTCTGGCGCGCGTCTTCAGGAAGTTCCGAGAAGCGCACACCGGCGCGGCCCAGGGCGTCGGCCCAGGCGATGTATCCGGTAGTTTCCAGGTGCGCGTCGGAGTCGGGCAGATCGAGGCGGAGGTGAACGCGGCGATCGGCACGATCCGTTTTCATGGGCACCATGGTCTGCATGGAGAGGCCTTGCTCGCTGAGATCGAGGATCATGCCTCCGGTGACGCCGTCGAAGCTGGCGAAGACCGGGCCATTCACTTTGTGCCGCACGCAACTGCGCCGTTCGGTGAACATCCTGCAGCCTGGACTCGTGCGTTGGCCGTTCGCTGGTGCACGAGATCATCCGATCAAAAAGACGGTACACACGCCTGAGGCTTGCTGTCGCGGTGGAGAACGTCTGTGGAAACCGATCTGGCTGGATCATCGGATGAAACGGCGGCGGTGGGAAGTGATTGACGGGGTACGCCAGTTTTTAGCGCGCCCACAACGCGCGCGCGGGAGCTTTCGTGCGCGTGGCAAACCGCAGACCCAACCATTCCGGTAAAATCGAGAGTTCTCCTATGGAGGTCTTATGAGCACTACTACTATTTCTCCGGCCACGGCTTCTGCTTCATCTGGCGCCTTTGAACAAATCGCTGAACGGGAGCGGCAGTTTTTGCTGCAGACCTACAGCCGTTACCCCGTCGTGCTGACGCGCGGGAAGGGTGTGTTTCTCTGGGACATCGAGGGCAAGCGTTATCTGGATTTCGTCTCCGGACTGGGCGTGAATGCGCTGGGGCATGCGCATCCGAGGATCGTGAAGGCGATTCGTGACCAGGCGGCAAAGTTGGTTCATGTTTCCAATCTCTACTATCACGAATATCAGGGGCCGCTGGCGGAGAAGTTGTGCGGAATTTCGGGACTGAACCGCGCGTTTTTCTCGAACAGTGGGACCGAGGCGATCGAGGGATCGATCAAGTTAGCGCGGCTGGCCGGACACAGGGCGGGCGGCGAAGCGAAGTGCCGACTGGTGGCCCTCGAGGGGTCATATCACGGGCGCACGTTCGGCGCCCTTTCGCTGACGGGGCAGGACAAACATCGCAAGGGATTCGAGCCGATGCTCGAAGGCGTTACGTTTGTGAGGCAGAACGATCTGGAGGGCTTGCGCAACGCGGTCAATGACAATACGTGCGCGATCGTGCTGGAGCCGATTTTCGGCGAAGGTGGAATTTACGAATGCTCGGTGGAATTCCTGCGCGAGTGCCGGGCCCTGGCCGATCGACATAAAGCTGCGTTGATCTTCGATGAGATTCAGTGCGGGCTGGGGCGCACCGGGACTATTTTTGCGTTTCAGAGTTTTGGCGTAATGCCCGATATTGTGGCCATCGCCAAGCCGATCGCGGCCGGGCTTCCTCTGGGAGCATTCATCGCGAAGGACGAATTCGCGTCGGCGATTTCGCCGGGGCAGCATGGCACGACGTTTGGCGGAGGTCCGCTGGCGTGCCGCGTCGCGCTGGAATTTCTGGCGATCGTGGAAGACGAAAAGCTCCTCGAGAACGTGAACAAAGTTGGAGCGTACTTACAGGACCAGCTGAAAGATTTGGTGTCGAAGCGAAACGCGGCAGTTGCGGTGCGGGGGCGCGGATTCATACAGGGGATTCAGCTGGAGATTCCGGCTCGTCCGATTGTGGATGAAGGGCTTAGCGAGGGAGTGTTGTTCAACAGTACGCAGGATACGGTGGTGCGCTTCCTGCCTCCATTCCTGATGGAGGAGAAGCATGTGGATAAAGGAATTCGCGTGCTGAAGAAATTGCTGGGGAAGAAACGGAAAGCCGCGGCTTAGTGAGCATCTCCAAACCTGTCTTCCTGAGCGGAGTCGGCCCACGCGTAGCGTGGGCCGGACGCAGTCGAAGGATCTCTACCGATGAAATGCTCCAATGATGTCGCAGGGCGTTCTCCCAATGATGGGAGTACAGGCGGGACTTCCCGCGAGGCCCGATCCGCTGCAAATGAGCGTGGGGTCCTTCGACTCCGCAACCATTCCGCTTCGCGAAACGGTTGCTCCGCTCAGGATGACAGAAGGGAAAAACCGGGGAGCCGAAGCTCCCCGAAGTGAAGCGACAGAGGCGTTGTTTCATCTAGATAGAGTCCGGCGAGAGGGAAAGAGTTGTCCCGGCTGCTGCGATTTATCCGCGATAAGTGATTCGATGATCGTAAGTTCAATGAATGACGTTCGGGAGATAGCGGCTCACGAAGCTCCGAAGCTGGATCAGTGCATTGAAGAATGCTGGATGGATTTTGACGGGGCGCGGATGCGGTATCTGCGCGCGGGGTCGGGGCCGACGCTGATTCTGCTGCACGGGCTGATGGGATATTCGTTCTCATGGCGCTACACCATGCCCGCGCTGGCGCCTTATGCCACGGTGTATGCTCCGGACCTGCTTGGAGCCGGGTTCTCGGACCGGCCTTCGATCGATCATTCCATGAAGGCGACCGCATTGCGAGTCCTGAAGTTTGCCGAGAATCTGGGGCTTACAACTTTTGATTTGCTGGGAACGTCGCGTGGGGGCGCGGTCGCTATGTGCGCGGCGGCCGAGTGTCCGAGTCACGGTTTGTGGGTGCGGAAGCTGGTGCTGGTGGCGCCAGTGAATCCCTACTCCGAGCATGGACGGCGGTTGGCGCCCTTTTTCGGTACTAGCATGGGCGCGGCTTTGTTCCGGCTGGTAATTGGGCGGATGCCATCGCTTTATCCCTACTGGCATGGCCGGATGTTTGGAGACCGCGCAAAGATTCCGGCAGGAAGCTTGGATGGCTACAAAGCGCCGCTGGCGATACCCGGACTGTTCGAGCACGCGTTGAGCATCGTGCGCACATGGACGGTGGACTTGCAGGAACTGGAAGCGCTGCTGCCGAAGCTGTGCGCGATTCCCACGCTTCTGATGTGGGGGGAAAAAGATCCTGCTGTGTACGTTTCGTCGATGAAGGAACTGGCGCGGCATTTTGATGACGTGCAGACGGTCGTTTTTCCAGGAGTCGGGCATTTGCCTTACGAAGAGTGTCCGGAGGAGTTTAATCGGGAGTTGATTCAATTCTTGAAGTCGTAACCTGCGCATGGGCGGCGGCGAGACGCCGCCGCTACAGCCGGCGGGACGCCAGCGCTACCTAACGCCAGCGCCACTGAAAAATAGCTATCCAAATGAACCACTCCATTCTCGAACTGTTGCGGAATGCGGTGGCGCATTATGGCTATTGGGCCGTGGGCGCGGCATTGCTGCTGGAGAACGCCGGCGTGCCCGCGCCGGGCGAGACGATGCTGCTGCTGGCGAGTTTTCTGGCGTATTCCCAACACGACTTGGAACTGGGATGGATCATCGTGGTGGCCACGGTTGCCGCGACGCTGGGCGACAATCTGGGCTTTGCGCTGGGATATTACGGCGGGCGTCCTCTGCTGGGGCGTTATCAATCCATCTTTCGGGTGCGGGCATCGAGCTTGGAACAGGGAGAGCGCCTGTTTGCGCGATACGGCGCCGTGACGATCTTTTTCGCGCGTTTCATCTTCGGCATGCGCATTGTGGCGGGTCCCTTGGCCGGAATGCTGCGGATGCCGTGGCGTAAGTTTCTGGTGTTCAACTTTCTGGGCGCGGCACTCTGGGTCACCGTGGTGTCCGGCGCCGGCTATTTGTTTGGGCAGCATTGGCACCGACTGGAGCGCGCCATCAAGAAACTGGATATCGCGGCGGTCATCTTCGTGTTGCTGGTGGTGGCCTGGTTGTGGTGGCGAAACCGGCGGGGAGCAGCGGCATCCGCGAAGTAACGTTTTACACAGCCGGGAGATTGGACTCGGAGGCTATACTGTGCGGGTGTCGCGGGCGGCTCCGCTGTGGGTGGGTGTGTTCCGTGGCAATGCATGAATCACGGGCTGCGTCCGAGCCGGAATGCGGACGAGGAGGACTACATGAAAAAGATTGGGTTTCTAACTCTGCTCATCATGGCGACACTTCTATTTACACTCGCATTTCCGGCGGCAGCAGCCGGGCCGAAGGCGCCCGCGCCTCCAGTGGCCGCGGCACCGCCGGTTGCACCTGCTGCCGCAGCGGCGGCGGCGGTTCCCGCACCGCATCCGCACATTCACGAAGCGCTCGAAGCCATGCGGAATGCGAAGCACCAGCTTGAAAGCGCGGAGCACGATTTCGACGGCCATCGCGTGAAGGCGATCGAGCACCTCGATCAGGCGATTCACGAAGCTGAGATCTGCGAATCCATGAAGTAAAGGAGATCGCGCGAGTTCCGGCAGCGTCTTTGGACGCTGCCTTTTTTTATTGGGGAGCGACGGGTCTCGGCGGAGGCTTGGGGGGATGGGTGCCGAACACGTATCCGATGGTGGCTCCTACACGAAAGACGTTGTCGGAGTGAAATTCGTAGTTATTCGGGATGACATACCAGTTCACCTCGGGGCGAACGAAGTATTTCTGCCAGAAGCTGTAGCGCACGCCCACACCGAAGTGAACCAGAAAATGAGTGGCGTCCAAATATGTGTGGCAGCCGCCGGCAGGGATGGTGCAGTAATTGTTGGCGGGGTAGAACAACAGGGTCTGGCCGCCAATACCGGCCATGAAGTCGCCCGTAGTCTTGCGTGCCAAGTGGGCCGAGTAGACGCCGTTTACGTCGTACATGACCGGACGGTAGGGCTGAAAACCGGCGTAGAAGCCTTGTTTGTAACGGAAGGATGTCTCGGCGTTAATCCCAAAATGATTGGGCAGGCGGTATTGAACCAGGATGCTGGGATAAAGTCCGCCTGATTCCGGTGGAGGGACGAAACCCTCGGACGCGCTGATGTTTTTCGGAGAATAGAGCTCGCTGGCGCCGACGCCGAAATCAATTTCCTGTGCCCGGGCTAAAGTGGCAAATGCGACAAGCAAGCATACGAACGTCGTCGAGACGAACCTTCTCAATCCTGCCCCCTCTGGATGTTGATCTCCCAGACATACTACGGACAAACGATCGCCCACGAGCGCCCAGCGGAGCTACTCGCCCGCACGCAACCGAGTGAAATCGAAATTCAGCCGCAGTTTAGTCCGGACCGATAGTGTATCCGATCGAGGCACCGAGGTGGAGAACGTTGCCCGAGGTGAACACGTCAGTGTTGTTCATGATGTGGTAGTAGCGAACTTCGGGGCGGACGAACACGTGGCCCCAAACGTAGTAGCGGACGCCGGCGCCCAGGTCCACGAGGAAGTGGTTAGAACTGGTGTAGCAGGAGCCGAAGTAGACGCAGCTGCTGGTAGCGGTGTAGCCGTAGAAGCGGGTGCTCTGCCATCCGATGCCGCCGAACAGGTCCAAGCCGGCTTTCTTGCTCAACTTAGGCTGATAAATCGCGTTGATGTCGAACAGCAGCGGGCGATAAGGCTGACCCGTGCCGGCGAAGTCACCCTGGCCGGCTCTCCAGTTGGCGTCGAAAGCAGCGCCGAGGCGTCCGTGGAAGATGACGTCGCCGCCGAGATTGATATATAGGCCGCCCTTTTCGGGGCAGGTCAGAGTAACGGTCAGAGCCTGACCGCATTGAGCGGCGCCGGGCGAGACGAGGGTTCCAAAGCCGATCATGGCATCTCCCTGTTGGGCGGAGGCCAGGCTGGCTAGGGCGAAAAATGCAAGAACAGTCGCGAGGAAGGCGTGCTTTCTCAAGAGAAACCTCCTGTGGTGATCGCTGCTGCTGTTGGCGTTGGATGCGAGCGCCAAAGTACTTGGATGCAACATCCTGCTTTGCTATTGATCATAATTCCTGCTCGGAGCAGATTCAAATCGCCGGAACCTAGGAACCAACGGGGCGGCTAGCGGCGAACGGGATTACGGAGCGGCAGTTGCGCACCGGCCATAAACCCGCGTCGATCAGAAAAGTTGCGGTGAATCTGCTCAAGAGCGCTTGGACGTGCCGCCTCCGCCGCGGAGGATGTGATCGATCGCGATCGGCCCGCCTCCAAAAAAGATCAAGGCGAACGCCAGAGCAGCAAGGGAAAAGGTGAGTTCGTAGCCTGGGCGATCGGGCGATCCCAGGAGTCCGTTATGCCAGTGTACCTTCGCGATCGCGACCACGAGATCGATGCAAAGGGCAAAAGCAGCGGGACGGGTGAAGAATCCGGCGAGGATCAGAATTGCGCCAATAAATTCGGTGAACGATGAAACGTAGCCCAGCCACGCGGGCATGCCCAGGCTGGTCACCAGATGAATGTGGTCGTGCAGATGGCGAAAGCAATTCTGATAGCCGTGCGCCAGCATGACGGCTCCCAAGGCGAGGCGCATGACAAGAAGGGCCAGCGGTTGCAAACGGTCGAGGTAGCGCAAGTCGTTCTCCTGACGAGAGGATAGCTTACCGCAAGCCTTGACGGCGGAAAAGAAAAGCGCGGCCGTCCAGAAAACGATTGCGCCCCCGGGAGACTTTTGATAACGTTCTTCCGCCATGAAACCCATGCCGGATGGGGAGCACTCCGGCGAGTTAGTGCGGGTTTCTCTTCTCGAAGTCCCTGGGCCCCTAAAAATAAAGCACGATTCGACTCGCCAACTGGTCGCGCGTCTGCCGCGCTTGGCGGTCGGAAACCCTAGTTTCCAGGAGTACGTGATGAATTCCAAAAAGAGTTTCAGCGCCCAAAGATTTGTCCTGGCTGTAATGCTGATGCTGGTTCCGGCATTCGCCCGGGCCCAGAAAAAGACGAGCGCCCCAGCCCCCAAGGCGGCGCCAGCGCCGCATGCCAGCGCTCCGGCCCATAACAACGCGCCGGCACAACATTCCAACACGACCGGTCGTCCCGCAAATTCGAACATGCAAAACCGCGGCGGGAATAACACGACGGGCCGCTCCAACACCACCAACAATTCGATGGGCCGTGGCAACAACAGCACGGCGGGCCGTGGCAACACCACAAACACGGGCCGGAATAACACCACGACGAATGGCCGGGGGAACTCGAACGCGATGGGCGGCAAATCGAACAACGGCGCAATGGGACGCACGAATGCTGGGAATGCAGGGCGCGGCGGGAATGCCGGAGGCCGCACGGCGGGCGGGCATGCGGCTCCGGGACGCCAGGTTTCCCTGCGTGGTGGAGGCACCGCGCATATCCGTCCGAATGGCCAGATCCGCTCGGTGAATCGCAACGGGATGCAGATTTCCCGCGGGATGCACGGCGGCCGCACCGTGGTGAGTACACACAACGGAGCGCGCGTAGTGAGCATGGGGAGGCGGGGCGGATACGTGCAGCGCGCGTACGTAACGCGCGGGGGACATTCCTATTATTCCCGCACCTACTACTATCACGGTGCTTATCGAGCGGGCGTCTATCGCGGCTACTATTATGGCGGGCGTCCGTACTACGGCTACTATCCCGCTTACTACTATCAGCCAGCTTATTACGGATGGGCTTACAACCCATGGCCAGCGCCGGTCGCCTACGGTTGGGGATGGGGCGGCGCGCCGTGGTACGGCTACTACGGTCCGTACTACCAGCCGTATCCGGTATACCCGTCGGCGGCATTCTGGATTACGGATTTCATGATCGCGGCGACTCTGCAGGCGGCTTATGAAGCCCAAGCCACGGCGTGGCTGGGTCCGAACGCGCATGATGGCGATACGCTGGTGGCGAGCCTGATGCCCATCCCGGCAGCGGAGACGGCGAAGCTGAGTCCGGAAGTGAAGCAAGCCATTTCCGACGAAGTGAAAGACACGTTGGCAGCGGAACAGTCTGAGGCTGGCAAGAGCGGCAGTAGCAATTCCTCCGCTGGCGGCCAACCGGCGAATTCCAATGAAGCTCCGCCGGCGCTCGATCCGAAGTTCCGCACCTTTATGGTCTCTTCCGACATGAGCCTGGTGCCCGGGGACGGCGATGAATGCCCACTCTCGCAAGGGGACGTTATTCAGCGCACGACGGAAACTCCGGACGGCGATGGAAACGTGAACGTGAAAGTCGTGGCCAGCACGAAGTCGGATTGCGCCATCGGCAAAGAAGGGCCGGTTTCTACAGACGACCTCCAGGAGATGTACAACAGCTTCCGCGAAAGCTTGAAGGACGGTATGGGAGACCTGGCCAAGAAGAACGGCACAGGCGGGCTGCCCAAGGCGCCGGATACCAGCACGGTGAACGGCGATGTTCCCGCTCCGCCTCCGGATAAGAGTGCGGAGAAAAGTCTGCAGGACCAGCAGACAGCTGCCGATCAGGCTGAGGCAGATGTCAAGCAGGAGGCCGGTTCCGGCTCGGGTGGCGGATCTCAGTAAATCAGCCAGCGATGCAACGGGAGCATCTGCTGGGGTAGATGCTCCCGACTTTTCGCCGCGATGATGGCAGTTCAGCGATCATCAGTTCAGCGATTCAAAAGCAGAACACTCTTACCAAGATTTCAGGAGGCTTCCACGATGTGGCAGAGATTGCGGGTTCTCATTCCAGGGGCAATGCTGCTGTTGGCAGGACTGATTTCCGCCGCACCGGCAGTCGCACAGGCTCCCTCGCTGCAAGAGCAGTTGGCCGCGCAGTATAAGTTGGTGAAAATGGGGTCGGACACAAGCGGATATTCCGTGGTGGATGCGGGAACGCTGCTGGCGATCCAGAAGGGTGGAATCATTGGCGTGCCCTACACCGATAAGACCGTACTGACCTCGAAGTACGAAGGCGGCACGGTGCACGGTCCAAACGCGGCGTTGGCCGAGGCCCGAAAGCGCATGTTCGGACATTTCTCGCAGACGCAGTCCGAAGGCCAGACCACGCACCTGTTTCAGAAAGGCGACAAGGTGTATCCCACCAAAGTCGACGTGAACTTGGACAAGGACACGGTCGTGATGGGCATCGTTGCCTGCGACACTTGCAACAAGACGGATCCGCCGACTTACAACAAGGCGAACGTGGTGTTCCAGTTTCCCAAAGGCACTCTGGCGAAGGCCAGCGCCGGAGATGTCGAAGACACGATCGGGCAACTGATGTCGATCAGCGACGATTCGCAAGACGCGCAAGGTGGCGGCGATCAGCAGCAACAGGGTGGCCAGCAACAGGGCGGCCAGCAGCAGCAAGGGGGCCAGCAGCAAGGCCAGGGCGGCGGGCAGCAGCAGCAACAAGCCGAGCCGCAGACCATTCAGATGGGGATGACGACCGATCAAGTGCAGGGTGCCCTGGGGCAGCCGGAAAAAATAGTCAACCTCGGCGCGAAGCAAATTTTCGTTTACAAAGACCTCAAAGTGACGTTCTTCGGGGGCAAGGTCGTCGACGTTCAGTAAGTGGAAAATGTTGATCCGGCGGCCGGAAGGAAAGGCCGCCGAACCAACAACTTGGGCGAGCGATATAGTACCTCCGTACCGTGCCTAGTACTTCAGTTACCGCACTCGCGATGACTGAGCATGCCGCTTCCTGTATATCCCACTAATAGTGTCATCTCATAAGTGAACCACCAGATATAGATTCCACTCCTTTCCGAGTTCATGCCGGATTCCAAGAAAACGGCCAAAAACCCGGCAGAACACGGAAATTCGCTACGACCCAAGGTTTTTCAGGGCTGATATATGCTCTGGACACGAAAGCCCTCGGAGCCGATAGAGAGGGTAAGGCAGTCTCCCAGCAAAGCCCGCAACGGTGGAAACCGGGCGGGACGTTCGAGTGGACAAAGGCAAAAGGAACCATGGCCGACTCGCGAGAAGTGATGAACATCCGCCAAGCGTCGCAATACCTGGGCGTGAGTCCGGACACTTTGTACAAGTACGTCGGCGAACAGAAGATTCCCGCGTTCAAGCTGGGCAACCGCTGGCGCTTCAAGAAATCGAAGCTCGACCAGTGGATGGAAGAGAAGTCGATGGAGACGGAACCGGTGGCGAAGCGGAAGACGAAGGCGGTGGGGAAAGCTGCCGGGTCGCAGTAGAGGGAAAGTCCGAGGGCGGGACGCCCTCGGAACAGCCGGCGGGACGCCGGCGCTACAAAACGTCGCGGGCGAAGGCGCCCGCGCCACACAAAAAGGTGGGCACATGTTTGGACTTGGATCGAAGTCGATTGTTGGCCTGGATGTGGGCTCCTCGAGCATCAAGGCGGTGGAGCTGAAGAAGAAGGGTGGGCAGATTGAAGTCGCGCACCTCGGTCTGGAACCGCTGTCGTCCGACATCGTCGTGGACTCGATGATCGTGGATTCGGGCACCGTGTCGAGCGCGATCTCGAAGCTGTTCCTCGACAACCAGATCAAGACCAAGGCGGTGGCCACCGCGGTCAGCGGACACTCGGTGATCGTGAAAAAGATCTCGCTGCCTTCTATGAGCGATCAGGAACTGGCCGAGACCATCGAGAAGGAAGCCGCGCAGCACATTCCTTTCGATTTGGCGGACGTGAGCCTGGACTATCAGATTCTGTCCGACGAGGTGGGGGCTTCGAATATGGACGTCCTGCTGGTCGCGGTGAAGAAGGACAAGATTCTCAACTACACCAACGTACTCTCGATGTCAGGACGCACCCCGGCTATCGTCGACATTGACGCGCTGGCTCTGCAGAACTGCTACGAGTACAACTACCAGCCCGCACCCGGGCAGGTGGTGGCGTTGCTGAACCTGGGTGCCAGCGTGATGAACATCAATATCGTGAAGGGTACGACGCCGTTGTTCCCGCGCGACGTCAGCGTGGGCGGACATCAGTACACCGACTCGCTGCAGAAGGAACTGGACCTGAGCTTTGAAGACGCGGAATCGCTGAAGTTGGGCAACAAGGTGGGCACGGTGAGCGAAGATGCGAAGCAGCCGATCCTGCAGCAGGTGACCGAAATTATCGTGCTGGAAATTCAGAAGACGTTTGACTTCTTCCGTGCCAGCGCGGCCGGAGAGCACATCGAGAAGATCTACCTGGCGGGCGGCTCATCGAAAGTGCCGGGCCTGGTGGAAGCGTTGCGGCAGGAATTCTCGATGCCGGTGGAGTTGTTGAATCCGTTCCAGCGGGTCACGCCGCCGGTGGAAGGACACGGAGCGGAACTGGTGGAGCAGAACCCGGGCCAGATGGCAGTGGCGGTGGGCTTGGCCCTGAGGAGCTTTGAATCCCTATGATCAAAATTAACCTTCTCGAAAACTCCAAAGGCAAGGGCAAGCGCGCCAGCGCCGGCCCGTCGATGCCCTCGATAGAAATGGGCGACATGGGATCGCCCAAGCTGAAGGTGCTGGTGGTTGTGGTGCTGGTCGGGCTGATCAATCTCGGCTACTGGTACCGCCTGGACCATCAGCAACAAGCCATCGCGGCCCGGATGAAAGTGGCCGAGCAGAAGAATCGCGAACTCGCCGACGTGAAGGCGCGGTACCTGGAGCGGGAGACTCAGGCCAATGCCTACAAGCGGCGCGTGGATGTGATCGATGGTCTGCGGGCGGCACAGAACGGCGGCCCGGTCAACCTGATGGCCATGCTGGGCGAGACGGTCAATAACACCGAAGCGGTGTGGCTGCGCAAGATGGACGACAGCGGTCCGGAGGTGAATCTGGAAGGAATGGCTTTGAGCACCGATGCCGTGGCCAACCTGATCGCCAACCTGCAGAAGACGGGCTTCTTCAGGAGCGTCGAGATCAAGGAAACCTTTCAGGACGAGACCATCAAGGACATGCAGGCGTTTCAGTTCACGCTGACCTGCGAGAAGGGGAAGTCGTAGAGGCGGACCTATGGCGAACTTTAGCGAACTATCGGGCATCAAGCAGTGGGCCACCGTGCTGCTGGGCGGAGCCATCGTAACCGGGGCGTTGTACTTCACCGTGTTCAAAAGCCAAAACCAGAAGAACGCGGCGGCGCAGCATGCCCTGGAAGACAAGATTCGGGAGAACAACGAACTCGAGTCTTACCGGCCCAAGCTGAAGCAGATCGACCAGCAGCTGGCCGAGCTCAAACAGCAGCTGGAAATCGAGCAGCGCATCGTTCCGGACGAGAAGCAGGTCGATGGCTTCATGACCATGATGGACGGCGAAGCCCAGAAGGCAGGGGTGGAATTGCGGCGCTATGCGGCGATAGACACCAAATCGCAGCAGTACTACACCGAAGTGCCCTTCGAGATGGAACTGGATGGGCGGTATTACGCCACCCTGAATTTCTTCGACCGGGTGAGCAAGCTGGAACGCATCGTCAACATCAGCAACCTGATGCTGTCGACGACCAAGAATCCGGCCGGCGCGAAAGCCAAGCGCACTTATCAGTACACGCCGAATGAGAGCGTGGTGGCGACATTCACCGCGACGACGTATTTCAGTCACGATTCGACACCTTCCGCAGCAGGCCCCGGAGCAAAACCCGGAACGCCGGCGGCGAAGAAGAAGTAGGGACGGATATGAAGCTGACGACTGGCATTGTGGCAGTGGCAATGATGGCGGGCGTGGCCTTTGGACAGAGCCTGGACGCTATCGACAACGCGCGCAGCACTGTAAAGGCGCTGCAGCAACAACAGGCTTCGGCCACGACAGCTGCCAAGCCCGCACCCGGCGCTCCGGCTCCGGCGGTAAAGGCGGCGGTGATCCCGGGCGCCAAGCCCGGGGTTCCGGCAGCGAAGCCGGCGGCGCAGCCCGTCTCCGCCTCGGCGAATAACAAGCTGGAGCGGGTGAACGTGGTGCCGGGCAGCAACGACATCCAGATTGAAATCAGCTCCAGCCAGACGGTGACGCCGCGAGTGAGCAAGATGAGCTCGCCGACCCGCGTGGTCGTGGCACTGCCGGAGACGGTGGTGGCCAGCGCGCAGAACAAGATTCCGGTGGGCAGCGGCGGAGTGAAGGAAGTCCGGATCGGCATGGACGGCAAGACTCCTCCGACGACCAGCGTGGTCGTCGATCTGGAAAAGCCGATGGCGTTTGAAGTGACGCCGGGTCCGGCAGGCAAATTGGTGCTGATCCTGCACACGCAGGATGCCGGTTCCACGGTAGCCAAGAACGTTCCGGTTCGGGCAACCAAGGCTCCAGTGGCGGCAGCGAAACCTGCGGTTGCGGCGAAAGTTGCCGAAGCCAAAGCTCCGGTAGCGAAGCCTGTGGCTGCGCCGAAAGTAGCGGACGCTAAAACGCCCGCGGCAAAGCCGGTTCCGGCCGCCGTCAAGCAGCAGGCCAAGACCACAGTGGTCGCGGCTAAACCCGTTCCCGCGGTGCCAGTGAAGGTCGCAGAAGCTCCCAAGCCCAAGCCGGAAGAGAAGAAGTGGGCGATGAACGGCAACCGCGATCCCTTCTTCAGCCCGGTCGTTCAGCAGAACAGTTCGGGATGCTCGACGGGCAAGAAGTGTCTGGAGATTGGCGCCATCAACGTGCGCGGCGTAGTGAAGTCTGACGCGGGCTTCATCGCTGTGGTCACCAACAACCTGAACAAAGCGTATTTCCTGCGGGAAAACGATCCCGTGTTTAACGGCTACGTGGTGAAGATCACGGGCGATTCGGTGACATTCCAGGAGACCGTTCAAGACAAGCTGGGCAAGTCGTTCACTCGGGAAATCGTCAAAAGAATCATTACTCCGGCGGTTTAAGCAAGGCGGCGTTTCCCTGACCGGGGCGCCGAAATCAAGCTCGTAGAAGGACACGCGGGCCAGGCCCGCGGGTGGGGAGAGGCGAAATGCGAAAGCAACAACTGACACTGTTCGTATCGTTGCTGGCGATGGGGGTGGTTGCGGCCGCCCAGACGCCGAGCCAGCTCGATCGAGTCAACGTAGTCCGGGACACGGACACTATCCGAGTCGAGATGAGCTCGAAGGGTGCAATCACCCCCAAGCTCAGCACTCTGGACTCGCCCGCCCGCGTAGTGGTGGATTTGCCGGAAACCGTTATGGCGACCGGACAAAGCCGCATCGCGGTGGATGCAGACGGCGTCAAGGACGTGCGTATCGGGATGGGTGCGAAATCGCATCCCAGCACGCGCATCGTCGTTGACCTGGAGAAAGCCTGCGCTTACGAGCTGACTCCGGGCCCGGCTGGCAAGCTGATCTTGACGCTGCATGCCAACACCGTGGCCCAGGCCGCTGCCGAGACCAAGACCGTGGCAGCCAGCGAACCGGCTCCCGTGAAGGCGGATGCGACTCCGGCGCCCGCGGCGCAGCCAGCCGCTTCGGCCAACAACTACGTATTCGTCGAACCTTCTTATCAGGCCAAGACCGATGTGAAGGCCGATGCGCCTGCGGACGAGCCTACGGCACGCGCCCAGGAGGCGGCAGCCCGGTTCTCTGACAAGACCGCGGCAGAGCTGATTCCGGTCAGCGCGCATGCGGCCCAGAGTTCCAATACTTCGGCCCCTGCGATTACTCCGGCGGTGAATCTGGCGGCGGAGCAGAAAGCGCAAGCCGGACAGCAGCCCGTCGCAGCTGGCCCCAAGTACACGGGCGAGCCGATCTCGGTGAACCTGAAAGATGTTGACCTGAAAGATTTCTTCCGCCTGATTCACGAAATCAGCGGCCTTAACGTAGTGCTCGATCCGCAGGTACATGGCACGCTGACCATCGTGCTCGATGATGTGCCGTGGGACCAGGCGCTCGACATCGTTCTGAAGAACAACGACCTGGCGCGTGAACTCGAGGGCAACGTCCTGCGCATCGCCACGGTGGAAACCTTGAAGAAGGAAGCCGACGCTCGCCGGGCGCAGATCGAATCGGAAGCGCTGGCCGTGGATAAGGTCTCGGTCACTCGCTTCCTGAGCTACGCCAAGGCGAAAGATGTGACCATCACCGTGAAGAAATTCCTGTCGCAGCGCGGCGATGTAGTGGCCGATGACCGCACCAACGCTGTGATCATCCACGATATTCCGAAGGTGATCCCGACCATCGACCGCCTGCTAACGCAGCTCGACCGCAAGACGCAGGAAGTCGAAATCGAAGCGCGCGTGGTGGCTGCTACCCGGCAGTTCGCCCGTGATATCGGCACCCAGCTGGGCTTTGGATGGGGTAACAGCACGACCAACCTGGGCGGCGCGAGCAGCGTAGGAACCTCGCCCGAAGGCGTGTTTGGCGGACAGCCTCCGTTCTATTCGATCGTGGGCTCGAGCGCCCCGACCGGAACCACTTTGAACCAGATCCCTCTGTTTTCGAACCTGGGCGTCACGTCGCCAAGCAGCGGCCTCGGCTTTCAGACTTCTTCAGCGAATATCCGTCTGGATGCCATTCTGACCATGGCGGAGTCACGCGGACTGTTGAAAGTTCTGTCGCGTCCCCGGGTCGTGACCCAGAACAACATTCAGGCGCTGGTTCGGCAGGGCGTGCGCGTACCCATCGTGACCCAGGCGCAGTTGGGCGGTCCTCCGACCGTAACTTATGTGGACGCTTTCCTGCGCTTGACGGTGACTCCGCAGATCACGTCGGAGAACACCATCTTCCTGAACGTGGACGTGGAGAATACCACGCCAAACTTCGCGCAGGAAGTCCAGGGCAACCCGGAACTTATCACGCAGCAGGCCACCACGCAGGTACTGGTGACCGATGGCGGCACGGTGGTGATCGGCGGCGTCATTCAGACGCAGAACTCGATCAACATCAACCAAGTGCCGTTGCTGGGTAATATCCCGGTGCTGGGCAACCTGTTCAAGCACACGACGGTGACCACGCAGAACCAGGAACTGATCTTCTTCATCACGCCGCGAATCATCCAGACGTAGTTCTAGTTCCGAGTCGCGGGTAACGAGCACCGAGTAAGAACCGCCGGCCTGAAGAAGCTCTCAGGCCGGCGGTCGTATTTAGCGATGAGAAATGAGCGATGAGTCGTGAGCGGTGATCAATAAGCGATGAGCAGATCGAAAACAATTGCGGACGGCGGCTCCGCCGCGGGTACATCTCTAAGAGCACAGTAGAGGCAGCAGCAGCAACGCTCGCAGCTCACTGCTCATCGCTTACAGCTCATGGCTTTCCTCCTGATAAACTTTTCCCAATGAACTTCCAGGCGCGCCAGCGAAAACTGCGGCAGCATCTCGCCACGACCCAGTTCGATGGGCTGCTGCTCAGCCACCTTCCCAACAGCCGATATCTTTGCGGATTTACCGGCAGTGCCGGGCTTCTCCTGCTCGAAGAATCAGGCAGTGTTTTCTTTACCGACGTTCGCTATGACACGCAGGCGCATGAGGAAGTGAAGAGCGCGAAGGTAGTGATTGCGCGCAAGTCGGTGCTGCAGGCAGTGGCCGATTTCCTGGGGCAGCGGCGTCGTCGCGCCAAGGGATGGGATATCGGCATTGAGTCGGAGCATTTCACGGTCGCCGAAAAGAGCCGTCTGAACAAGTTGCGGCCCTCGGGTGTGACGCTGAAGGATGCTTCTGCGATTGTGGAACGGGCCCGCATGGTCAAGGACGAGGAGGAGATCCAGCGGATCCGCGCGGCGGTTGAACTGGGCGCGAAGCTGTTTGACCGGGCAGTGGAAGTGATGCGTCCGGGGATCAAGGAAGTCGAAGTTGCGGCGGAGATGGAATTGGCGGCTCGCCGCGGCGGCGCGGAAGAGATGTCGTTCCCTACGATCATTGCTTCCGGAGACCGGTCAGCCCTACCTCATGGACGCGCCTCGGAGAAGGTGATCGCTCCCGGCGCGTTCGTCGTCTGCGACTTCGGTGTTATACTTTCAGGTTATTGTTCCGATCAGACCCGTACTGTGTGGGTGGGAAGCGTCGCGGATGACGCTCGCTCGGCCTATGAAGCGGTGCGGGAGGCGCAGCAGGCCGCAATTCATGCTGTGCGGCCCGGAATCACAGTCGGAGAGGTCGATTCTGCCGCTCGCAAGGTATTGCGGAAGGCCGGGTTTGGCCGATATTTTACGCACTCGACCGGGCACGGAGTCGGACTGGAGATCCACGAAAGCCCTCGAGTAGCAGAAGGGCAGCGGGAAGTCCTGCAGTCTGGAATGGTCATCACCATCGAGCCGGGAGTATACTTCCCCGGCAAATGGGGCATCAGAATCGAGGATATGGTGGTGGTCACGGAAGGCGGTTGCGAGGTATTGACGCCGACCAGCAAGGAATTTCTGGCAGTTTAGTCTTCTTAAGATCAGCTGGGCAAGGGATCTTGGCCCAGCTTTTTCGCGCCGGCCAGGTGCACAGATCGGCAGACGATCCCGCCGCAAACGAATGAATCTAAAAGAGCTGAAGGAACTCATCGAGTTTTTAATCGAAAAAGATATCGCCGAGTTTGAACTGGAACGCGGCGATGTCAAGGTGCGCATCAAGCGCGCCGGGGAGCACACGTTTGTGCACTCCCAGGCCGAGCCGCGCTTTTACGCCGTGCCGGCCGCGCCCAGCCCAACGGTCGAACTTGGAGCCGTTCCGGTAGCCGGCGCCGCGGCAGCCGCTCCTCCGGCGGCAGCGCCCGCTCCTGCTGCCGAAGAAGGGCTGCACACGGTGAAGTCCCCGATTGTGGGGACGTTCTACGAAGCACCTTCGCCGGGGGCTCCTCCCTTCGTGAAGCCAGGGGACTCGGTGGAAGTGGGGCAGGTTCTTTGCATCGTCGAGGCCATGAAGCTGCTGAACGAGATTGAATCGGACGTTGCCGGAGAGATCGTGAAGAAACTGGCGACCAACGGCCAGCCGATCGAGTATGGCCAGGAGTTGTTTGTGATCCGGCCCAAGAAGTGAGAGTGGAAGTGTCTGCAGGGCATTGTTGATTGTTGATTTTTGATTGTTGAATGAAAGTCCACATCTCTGGCTCTCATTCAACAATCAACCATCATCAATCAACATTTTTTTGACAGCTGATAGCTGATTTCATGTTTAAGAAGATTCTGATTGCCAATCGCGGAGAGATTGCACTGCGCGTGATCTGCGCGTGCAAAGAGCTGGGGATCCGCACGGTCGCGATTTATAGCGAGGCGGACCGCAACTCGCTCCACGTCCGTTTCGCCGACGAAGCGATCTGCATTGGCCCGCCGCAGCTGGCGCAGAGTTATCTGAACATTCCCGGCGTCATCAGCGCGGCTGAGATCGCCAACGTCGAAGCCATCCATCCTGGATACGGCTTGCTCGCCGAAAACGCCAACTTCGCCGAAGTGTGCGAGATGAGCGATATCAAGTTCATTGGACCGCGGCCGGAAGTGACGCGGCTGATGGGCGAGAAGGAAAAAGCGCGGACAGCGATGAAGCAGGCAGGAGTGCCAATTTTGCCCGGCTCCGACGGAATCATTGCATCTGAGGGCGAGGCGATCGAGTGGGCGCGGCAGATCGGCTTCCCGGTGATCGTGAAAGCTTCCGCCGGGGGCGGTGGACGCGGCATGCGCATCGTCCGCAATGAAGAGGAGTTGCCGGGCCTGTTCAAGGCTGCGCAGGCAGAGGCCGCGGGGGCGTTCGGTAATGGCGACCTCTACATGGAGAAGTACGTCGAACATCCCCGGCACATCGAGTTCCAAGTGCTGGCCGATGAGCATGGCAGCGTGGTGAGCCTGGGCGAGCGCGAGTGCTCCATCCAGCGGCGGCACCAGAAGCTGCTCGAGGAATCGCCTTCGACGCAGGTTACGCCGGAGTTACGAGATCAGATCGGCGCGGTGTTGTGCAAGTCGCTGGCTGCCATCGGATATTGGAACGCGGGCACCATCGAGTTCCTGATGGACCAGGACCGGCGGCTGCACTTCATCGAGATGAACACGCGCATCCAGGTGGAGCACCCGGTCACCGAGATGGTCACCGACGTCGATCTGGTCAAGAGCCAGATCATGATTGCCGCCGGCGCGAAGATGAGCGATGTGCTGCTCGGTCCGATCGTGCACCGCGGACATTCAATCGAGTGCCGCATCAACGCCGAGCATCCCGAGAAGTTCACGCCGTCGGCGGGGAAGATTACGGCATTTCATCCTCCGGGAGGCACGGGAGTGCGCGTGGATACGGCAGCCTACGCCGAGGGAGTGATCCCGCCGTACTACGATTCGCTGATTGCCAAGCTGATCGTGCGCGCCAAAGACAGGAATGAGGCGATATCGCGCATGGCCCGGGCGCTGGAAATGTTCATTGTCGAGGGCGTGTACACGACCATTCCGCTGCACCGAAAGATTCTGGCGGATCCGGATTTTCGGGCCGGGAAGATTGATACGGGGTTCATCGAGAGATTCCTGAAGAAGAACGGGAGCACGTAGGGGCGGACGCAGCCTGCCCTGAGCGAAGTCGAAGGGTCCGCCGAGGCAGCGCCAAACTCTATTCGTGGCGCTATCTCCCCGGATGGGGGCATCCGGGGCTCCACGAGCATCTCTCTGGCTGACGATGCGATCAGTGCTGCTAACAAGTCTTCGCGCATGGGGCAGTCGTTCTCGCCGGATGGCGGCAAGACCTGGGAGGTCAATTGGATTTGCGAGCTTTCGCGATAAGGCTCACATTGAGCAACGCATGATTGTCCTTCCGCGCCTCTATCCCATCCTCGATGCCGGTTGCTTTCCCAGTGCTCGCGACCTGATTACAGCGGCGGAGGAGCTTATCGCAGGCGGATGCACCGTGCTGCAATACCGCAACAAGAGCGGGAATGCGCGGGCGATGCTGGAGCAGCCGCGGGACTGCGGAGAGTGTTCGGTTCCCACCCTGTCGCAAACACCGCGGCAGGAGTCGGGTAACCTGCAATTCACCTACAATCAAAGCCTCATTTTTCTGCGAATCGCTCCACCCATTCCAATCAATCCAGTCACGAACAACCCGAGGGTGCCAGGTTCGGGATTGATGATGGCCTGACCGCCGACGGACCTCGAAGTAAACACGCCATTCGAGTTAAATGAGCCGGAGGCATCTAACCCGATGAATGCCTGTCCTGTGGAACCGTTTGGAAAATAGCCGAAAGCCATACCTTGAAGTAGATAGAGCCCGGGGTCGGCTGGCACAGGGGACCATGTGATTGAAGAGACAAATATTCCGCGGAAAAAAGTGCCGCCGCCACGGAGCATTCCTCCCAACACGTTCGGGTTGACCGTGACGATGAAGCTGCTCCCTACATCGCTGAACGTCCCACCGCTTTGCAGGCTGCCACTCAACAGGGCCCCGGCCGTAATCGCCACAGTTCCGAGGTCGGCGCCCGCGATGCCACGAACCTGGGTGAGAATAGAACCTGTCAGAGTTAACCCGGCGTCGGTTCCCGTAAGCGTACCGCCGCTGAAGTCGGTTCCTGAGTGAGCAAACGCGGTAAGTGGCATGGCCAAAACGAGCACAATCCCTAGAGCGAACCCTTTCATAATGTACCTCCTTGAAGGCGCGCTAATGAAAAAGTCTGGGACTTAACGATATGGGGCACATTACTGTATATGCTTTCTTCTGTACCGTCTACTACATTTTCGCGGCCAGGGCACAACTGAAAAGGCACATGATTCTTTCCCGTCTCTTTCCTCGGTTGTATCCCATTCTCGATGCCAGCTGTTTTCCGAACGCGCGAGCGCTGCTTGCCGCGGCGGAGGAACTCGCTGCCGCTGGAGTAACCCTGATTCAATACCGCAACAAATCCGGCAGTGTACGGGTCATGCTGGAGCAGGCGCGGGAACTGCGGAGACTATTCCCCCGAGATCCGGATTCCCACGTCTCGCAAAGACAGCGAGACGTGGAGCACCCCACTGTGGGGAACCCTGCAAGTCACTCCGTCCGGCTGATCATGAATGACCGCGCTGATCTCTGTCTGGCTGCCGGGTTCGACGGCGTGCACGTTGGGCAGGACGACTTGTCGCCCGAATCCGTGCGCAAGATCATTGGGCCGGACCGTTGGCTCGGAGTTTCCACGCATAATCCCGAGCAACTGAACGAGGCGGATCTCACTTCAGCGGATTATCTTGCTATCGGGCCTGTGTTCGCGACTTCGAGTAAAGAGAAGCCCGATCCTGTCGTGGGGCTTGAGGGCGTCCGCCGGGCGCGGGCTTTGACCCGCAAACCTTTAGTCGCCATCGGGGGGATTACGCGGGCAAATGCGGATTCGGTGATCGAGGCTGGGGCGGACTCGGTCGCGGTGATATCCGATCTGTTACGGGAGCCGCGCAAATCGGCAGAGGAATTTTTGCGGATTCTGCGGTAGAGTCTCTTGACGTTGTGATTGCGGCTGGCGGCGCGGGCGAGACGCCCTCGCGACAGCCGGCGAGGACGCCAGCGCTACGCTAGGACGCCAGCTTTAAGTTAGGAGGCACGCCTGAGCACATCGACTACGCAGCCGAGCACGGGCAGCGACTGGGACGTTCACAGTCATCAGGATCAGGAACTGGTCAAGGGATTGGGCCTGACCAGCGCGACCATGCTGGTGATGGGCTCGATGATCGGGTCGGGCATCTTTATTGTCTCGGCTGAGATCGGGCGCGAAGTGGAATCGCCCGCGTTGTTGATTGGTGCGTGGGCCGTGGCCGGGTTCATGACCATCGTGGCCGCGCTGAGCTACGGTGAGCTAGCCGCAATGATGCCGCGAGCCGGCGGCCAATACGTCTACCTGCGCGAGGCGCTGGGGCCGCTCTGGGGATTTCTTTACGGCTGGACGCTCTTCCTCGTAATCCAGACCGGCACGATCGCAGCGGTCGGCGTCGCGTTCGGGAAGTTTCTCGGTGTCTTCGTTCCTTCGATTTCTTCGACCCACTGGCTCATACATCTCTGGAAGGTTCCGCCTATCCACGTTGGCCCTATGGTGCTAGGCAACATGGAAGTCGGGATCAATACCCAGAACCTGATGGCGATCCTGCTGGTGATTTTCCTGTCGGTCGTGAATATTTTTGGAGTGAAGACGGGCGCGGCGATTCAGAATGTGTTCACCGCTGCGAAGGTTTCCGCGCTGCTCGGGCTGGCGGCATTTGGATTTGCCTTCGGCCGCAACGCGCAAGCTCTGGCGGCGAACTTCGGCGCCAATTTCTGGCACAACGCCGGACTGGGCGCGCAGCACGCCGTTCAGGTCGGTGTAGGCGGACCGATCGTAATGGTCGGGACGCTCACGATTCTTGCGGTGGCCCAGGTCGGTTCGCTGTTCTCTGCCGATGCCTGGAATAACGTGACTTTCACCGCCGGAGAAGTGAAGAATCCCAGCCGCAACTTGCCGCTGTCGCTGGCCCTGGGCACGGGCATCGTCATCGCGCTTTATATTGCCTGCAACTTTATTTACTTGAGTGCACTGCCGCTGAGCGGAGTGGAGGGCGGAGCCACCATCGTCGCCCGGGGGATCACGCACGCCGCCGAGGATCGCGTGGGCACCGCAGTGATGACTCAAATGTTGGGATCGGTAGGCGGCCTGCTGATGGCCGCGGCCATCATGATCTCCGGCTTCGGCTGTGCCAACGGCCTGATTCTCTCCGGCGCGCGCGTCTACTATGCGATGGCGAAGGATGGACTCTTCTTCCGCAAGGTTGCGAAGCTGCATCCTACTTATAAGACTCCGGCCGTCTCGCTGATGGTGCAGATGGTGTGGACCTGCGTGCTGTGCATTTCCGGCAGTTACGGACAACTGCTCGACTACATTATTTTTGCAGTGCTGGTGTTCTACATTCTGACTATTGTCGGCCTGTTTGTGCTGCGCAAGACGCATGCCGAGGCAAACCGGCCCTATCGCGCTTTTGGTTATCCAGTGTTGCCAGCAATTTATATTGTGATGGCTTTATTCATCGATGTCGTACTATTGCGCTACAAGCCGCAATACACGTGGCCGGGGCTGATTGTGGTGCTGCTGGGAATTCCAGTTTATTATGCGTGGTCGCGGAGTGCGAAGGTGCAAAGGAGTACATCCGCATGAGCACTGAGCTCCAAACTCAGGAGAAACAGAGACGAATGCCCAACCTTCTGGCTACCAAGCCGCTGAACCTGCTGATGGAAGAAGCCCGCGAGACGGGCGAACACAGCCTTAAACGAACACTAGGAGTCTTCCAGCTCACCGCATTGGGCGTGGGCGCGATTATTGGCGCCGGAATTTTTGTGATGGTTGGGCTGGGCGCGCAATATGCCGGTCCCGGACTCACGCTGTCGTTCGTGCTGTCAGGTTTGGGATGCGCATTTGCGGGCCTGTGCTATGCAGAGTTCGCGGCGATGATTCCGCTGGCGGGAAGCGCTTATACCTACGCTTACGCGACATTGGGTGAGTTGCTGGCCTGGATCATCGGTTGGGATCTCACGCTCGAATACGCGATGGGCGCGAGCACGGTGTCTTCCGGCTGGTCGAACCACTTCATCGAACTGCTGAATATTTTCCATATCAAAATGCCGTTGTGGCTGGCCTACGATCACTGGACCGCGTTGAAGACGGCGGAGAATGTTGTCGCCCGGCAGATGGCGCAAACAGGGGATTCGTCACTGGTACCGGGAACCCAGGCCTTTCTGGACAAGGTCAGCGCGATCATCGGGGCTCAGTCGCCCGAGTTGCTGCAGCGGGCGCACGCGTTGCTGGGTGCGCCGCACTTGTTCGGCATGGAAATCGGCTTCAACCTTCCCGCCTTTCTCATCGCGCTGGTGATCACGGCGATTCTTGTGGTCGGGATCAAAGAGAGCGCGCGGTTTAACACTGCGATTGTCGTCGTCAAAGTGGCGGTCGTACTCTTCGTGATCGCGCTGGGAGCTCACTACATCAACCGCGCGAACTGGGGTATGGATTGGCACTCCTATGCGCCCCACGGCTTTGCCGGAATCGGAGCGGGCGCGGCCTACATATTCTTTGCGTACATCGGCTTCGATGCGGTTTCAACCACGGCCCAGGAAGCGAAAAATCCGCAGCGCGACTTGCCTATCGGCATGATTGCCTCGCTGGCAATTTGTACTGTGTTGTATATTGCGGTGGCCGGCGTGCTGACTGGCATGGTGCACTGGCAGCAGATCAACATTGAGGCCCCGGTCGCCGTTGCATTCCTGGACCGTGGTCTCAGCACTGCGGCGAACATCATTACGCTCGGCGCTCTGGCCGGGCTGACCAGCGTGATGCTGGTGATGTTGCTCGGACAGACGCGCGTCCTCTACTCGATGGCCAACGACGGACTTTTGCCCAAGAAGTTTTTCGCGGATATCCATCCCAAATTTCGCACTCCGTGGAAGAACACAATTCTTGTGGGCTTGCTGGCAGCAGTTGTCGGCAGTGTTACTCCGATCGACGACATCGGCAAGATGGTGAATATCGGGACGCTCCTGGCGTTCGTGATCGTGTCGCTTTCAGTCTTGGTATTACGCCATACGAATCCCAGCCAGCCGCGGCCCTTCCGGACGCCGTGGGTTCCGCTGGTCCCGATCCTGGGCGTGATCTCGAACGGATACATGATGTTTAAATTGGGCTGGGTGAACTGGGCCCGTTTGATCATCTGGCTCTTTATCGGGCTGATCGTGTACTTCACTTACGGTCAGAAGCACAGCCGGGTGCAGGCGCTGGCAGCGGGCAATCCGCCGGAGGAATGATTTTGGGTGGGACTCACCGGCCCTCCGCACAGCGCGGAGGGTCGTTTTGTTTTAAGATCGGTCGTTGGTTGCTAGTCGTTGGTCGTTGGCGAACGTGAGTGCGATGGGCTTCTCTAACGACTAACGACCAGCGACGAACGACCGCCCATGAAAGCCTTCCGAAACCTTCGAAACATCGCGGTGCTGCTCGTTCTGGTCATGGCGATCGGCACCGCGGGCTATCACTACATTGAAGGCTGGCCGTGGTTTGATGGCTTCTACATGGTGGTCACGACGCTGACCACGATCGGCTATCAGGAAGTGCATCCGCTATCGCATGCGGGACGCGTCTTCAATGTGTTCGTGATTCTCGCGGGCGTTTCGCTGCTGTTGTTAGGAGTCGGAGCGCTCAGCCAGGCTTTGCTAGAATTCGAGCTGCAGACTTTCTTTGGAAGGCGGCGCATGGAGCGTGAAATCGGACGTCTCGACGGCCACTTCGTAATCTGCGGCATGGGACGCGTCGGGCGCAGCGTGGCTCGCGAACTGGCGCGCAAGCCGGTGCCGTTTGTGATCATCGACAATGCCGAGAGCAAGCGGCAGCGCTATGCTTCCGAGAATTGGCTGGTGGTGGCGGGAGACGCGACGCTGGAGCAAACCTTGCGTGAGGCGCAGATCGACCGGGCGCAAGGCTTGATCGCTGCCACGACCACCGACGCGACCAACCTTTATATCGTGCTGACGGCGCGCGCTCTCAATCCACATTTGAAAATTATTGCGCGGGCCAGCGAAGACGCCGCCGAGAAACATCTGCTCACCGCCGGCGCCGATTCCGTGGTTTCGCCGTATTCGTTTGCCGGGCAGCGGATCGCGCAATCGCTATTGCGGCCGCAAGTAGTCAGCTTCCTCGATGCCGCAACCACGCATCTGGGCATGGATCTGGAAATTGGCGAGATCCGCATCACTCCGGCTTCGAGCTTTGCGGGGAAGACGCTGGAAGGTTCGCGCATCCGCCAGGAGCGCGGAGTGATCGTGCTGGCGATCAAGCGCCGCGAGAACATGCGTTTCAACCCCGCGCCCGACGAGCGCATCGAGCCCAACGATTGCCTGATCGCCATGGGCGAACCCGCACAACTGCGGCAACTGGAACGGACCGCCGCGTCATCATGAATAGCGCAAGCCTATGAAAATCGTCACTGCGGCGGAAATGCGCGCCATCGATCGCGCCAGCAGCGAGCGCTTCGGCGTGCCGTCATTGACGCTGATGGAAAATGCCGGGGCGGCGGTGGCTGAGCGTGTCCAGCTTGCCCGGCAGCCAGACGAGAAGATCGTCGTTGTCTGCGGGAAGGGAAACAATGGTGGGGATGGCTTCGTTGCAGCGCGCCTGCTACACGAAAAAGGGAAGCCGGTTCAGGTCATCTTGCTGGCTGATCCGGCGGAGTTGAAGGGCGATGCGGCCGTCATGTACAGCCGTCTGCCTTTTGCCGCCACCGTCGTTCGTACCAGCGAAGAGTTGAACAGCGATCGAGTGCGGCAGTCGCTGTCGGTTGACATTTTTGTCGACGCGATTCTGGGCACCGGATTCAGACCTCCAGTCAGCGGGCTCTATGCAGAAGCGATTGCTCTTTTGAACGCCAGCAAGGGGAAGGTGATCGCGGTTGACACTCCTTCGGGTGCGGATGCCGACGCGATGGCTCCGCAACAGGGCACGATCGCGCGCGCGGATGTGATCGTGACGTTTACAGCGCCGCGGCCAGCGCATGTGTTTAGCTTGCTGACGAAGGGACCGACTTATGTCGCGGGCATCGGTTCGCCGGATGAGGCTATCGTCTCGTCGCTTCATCTCAACCTGATTCATCCGCGGGATTATGCGGCATTCATTGCTCCTCGTCCGACGGAAAGCAACAAGGGCAACTACGGGCATGTTCTGGTTGTTGGAGGGTCGGTCGGCAAGGCCGGATCGGTAGCGCTGGCGGGAATGGCCGCGCTGCGCGCCGGCGCTGGGCTCTCAACCGTTGCGACAGCGAAGTCCGCACTTCCCACGGTTGCCGGATTTTATCCCGAGCTCATGACCGAGCCCCTACCAGAAACTGATGGAGGCACGATTGCGACGAGCGCCGGAGTAAGAATCGAGGAGTTGCTGAAAAGCATGACCGTAGCAGCGATTGGTCCGGGAATTTCGCGCGATCCGCACACTGCGACGCTGGTGCGGTCGCTGGTTGCGCACGAGAAGGTTCCCATGGTCGTGGACGCGGACGGGCTCAACGCGTTTGAAGGGCGCACAAACGAATTGAACGGCAAAGGCAGGATACTGGTGATCACGCCGCATCCCGGCGAGATGGCGCGGCTGACGGGCATTTCGATTGCTGACGTTCAGAAAGACCGGCTCGGAGTCGCTCGTCAGTTCGCACGCGAGCATGAGTTGATCGTTGTACTGAAGGGGCATCGAACACTGGTGGTGCAGCCCGATGGCGAAGCGTGGGTGAACACGACCGGCAATCCCGGAATGTCGACCGGCGGAACTGGCGACATTCTGACCGGAATGGTGGCGGCGATGCTTGCACAGGAGAAGAGGGCGCAGGATCCGCAGACGGCTTTGCTTGCTGTATGCGCGGCTGTGCATCTGCATGGGCTCGCGGGAGATGTGATGCGCGAGCGGGTGGGAGAGCATTCGCTAGTGGCTACCGATCTGCTGCGCGGACTACCGGATGCGTTCGAACGTGCCCGAGTCATTGCCGCGAACAAGTTCGTGAGCTGGGAAGGATGACAGCCTTATCTGCGATGACAACGTTATCTAGCAGCCCGTGGCAGAAGTGATTTGCTCACCCCGCAACGGACAGCAGCAAAATTGTGACTTGCACCGGGTACTCAGGCGTCCTCAGGTTCGGAAGGGCGATCCTTTCTTCGGCTTGCGCCAGCAGTGCCATCCACAGCCGCAAAGAAGCCAGCATCGCCTCGGCCGAGTAACCCTGCCAGCCGCGCGGTGTGCCTTTCCCCAATAACTGCCGCATCACCAGCGAGAGATTCAGCGCACCCACATGAATCAGCACCCGCTTGCGAACATTTTCCCGTCCCCGGAGGTACACGCGCCGCATCCCGCCAGTCTCATAGGCGTGTGCGAAGCTGCGTTCCAGCAACTCTCCGCGACGGCGGAGCAATTGTTTTCCGTGCTCGCCGTGAATGCGCCGCCGATTGCTGTACACCGCCTGCTGCGCTTCCGGCTTGTCTTGCCATCGCCGTCGTCCCCGATCCGGTTCCGAGATATACGTTCGTACTTCCGCTTCCCCGAGCGCCACCAGCGTGTCGTTGCTGTGATACCCCTTGTCCGCCACCGCTTCCACCGGCCCTTCCGCCTGCACGCGCTCACCGACTTCTTCGTTGTTGGTCGCACACGCGACCTCCGCGAGATGTTCGCCCGCTTGCGGCAATGTCTCCAAAATCGTTTCCGTGTCGCCAGCGTCGCCCGTAGCCACCGTCACCGCCACCACCGCTCCCGTCTCCAGATCCACCGCATGCTCAGCCTTGTAAGCAAGGTGCGTGCGCCCATCTTTCATCTTGGTGATTCCCGCCTCCGGATCGTGCGGATTCACCCAATCGTCGTTCGATCCCTTCTTCGCCCGCTTGCGGTCCAGCTTCGCCAACTGCTCCCTGGTCGGCGTCGCGATTCCCGACTCCTCGGCCAGCCGCCGCAGAAACTCCTCGTAACCTTCGCCCGTGTCGCGCCGCACAATCGAGCGCATGGCCGCGTTCGCCTCCAGCGTCGTGGCGTCGACACCAATCGTCTTGCCCTTCAACAATCCTTTCTCCGCCAGCAACTCTAGCACCCAGCCGAACACTGCCTCATGCGTCTCCACGTCGATCAACCGCCGCGTCCGCGAAATCGTCGAATGATCCGGCGGTTGCTCGCTCAACTCCAACTCCAGAAACCGCCGCAGCGCCAGCGAATCCGCCGCCCGCCACGCAATCCCACGCTCCCCGTCGATGCCTTCGAAATAGCCGATCAGCAGCAAGCGAAAGTACCGCCCCGGCGTCAACGACGGCCGACCCATCGTCTCCGCATAGAATCGCGCACACTCGCCTTCGACGAACTCGTCGAACCCCCGCTCGGCCAACAACTGGTTCAGACGCTCATAAAACGGATGCCCCGCAGTTCGTGGCAACTCCGTGTGCGCCACCCAGAACTCAGTCTGCTCTCGCCGCTCCTTGATTCTTTTCCCCATTGCCATGACCGCAGTGTACGAACCAACGCCGTGGATTCGTTCAACTTTCTTCCACCCGCGCATCCAGACTTTCACCACGGACTGCTAGCGGGCAATCGAATCGTCTTTCCGTCCGCGGCCGAGCGCCGGGCCGAATCCAGAATCTCCGTTACGGTCACGTTGGTTTCCAGAGAGGACAGCGCATCTTCCTTGGCTCCATCGAGGATCACCGCACGCACATACGAAAGTTCGTTGTCGTAGGGGGCGGGCACCGGCTTGGCGGGAAGTTGCTGCGCTTGCTGATCATCTTTGCGGCGCAGCAGGATGTCGTCGTGTTTCACTGTGAACACGTATCCGGTCTGGCCGTAGACCTCCATATCTTTGCGGTCGAACGGCCAATTCCAGGAAGCTTGAATGATGGCCTGCGCTCTCGGATAAGTCAGGATGACGGTTGCTTCATCATCGACCCGAGGATAGATCTGCGGCTTGATCTGCTGGGTCACCGCTGTCACGGTCTGCGGACGTTCGCCGTTCATCAGCCACGTCATGAGATCAGCCCCGTAGCAGCCGAAGTCGAACAGGGCGCCAGCGCCGTTGAGTTTCGGATCCGTCAGCCAGGCGAAAAATTCCGGCTCCACGCCAATTTCTTTCGGTCCCTGATGGCCGTCATGCACGACGACTTTGCGGATTCCGCCGAGCGATCCCTCATGCACCAGGTCGTAGGCGGCGTGATTGCTGCGATACCACGAGGTTTCGTAGTTGACCAGCACATGAATCTTGGCGGCGTGCGCCGCCTTCTCGATGGCCAGAGCGTCTTCGAAAGTGGTTGCGAGCGGCTTCTCCATCACGACGTGAACGCCGTGACGGGCGCAGATTTCGACCACGCGGCGATGATCGAAAGTGTTGGTATAGACGAGAACGGCCTGGGGATGCGCCTTCGCAATCATCTCCTCCAGATCGGTGAAGAGCAGCGCCTGGTCGAAGCCGTATTTCGCGGCGGCTGCGGTGAGCAGTTGGCGGTCTGGTTCGGCGACACCGACAATCTCTATCTCGGGGCTATGGCGGAACCGCTCCAGGAATCCATGCACGTGCCCGTGCACCAGGCCGACGATCCCTACGCGAAGCGAAGGATAGGTTTGCGCATCCGAAAAAGTGCCGAAGGTAATAATGGAGACGAGTGCGAAAGTAAGGGCAACAACCTGAAGTCGCGGCATCGATTCCTCCGAACAACTCTTGTGCCAACATGGTAATCGGACGAGCCGTCCGAAGCGAAAGAAGAACTGTCCGGTAGGACATTAATCAGTTAGTAAGCACGGTGTAAGTCCTTTGATGAGCGCATCTTCGACCCGGCGTTTGCCTTGCGCAGTGCGGAATTCGGACGAGGGGCTCCCGTAATCTTTTACGTAATAGCGAGCCGCGCCATACTGCATTTGCGTATGACCCACTTCCCCCAACCGCACCCCACGCGGCGCGCTTCCAGGGTCCAGCTTGGAGATTCCGTCCTGGCTGCGATTCGCCTCGAAGATGGACGCCGCACCAAAGCGAAACTCCAAACTATCTCCGCAACCGGCGGGCTGCTGCGCCTGGCAGAATCTTTGGCACAGGGCGATTTCATCGAAGTCGCTTTTCAAACCCAGTCCGGCCCCATCCACGGAATGGCTGAGGCGTTGAGCCCGATGCGCAATATTCCGGATGGCGTGCTGCAGCCGTTCCGCTTCGTGGCTCTCGAGGATGATGACCACCGTCGCCTCCGCATCTCGCTCGATCACGTGGCCGAGCGCAGTTCGCTGGGCATGAAGTCGAGTGCCTTCTCCACCTACTGAGCGCCACGGTTGTTTCCGGGGTCTCGTTATACTGTTCGTGTGTCCGGCCAGACCTCAACGGGAAAATTGTTGCGCGAAATCACCACGCATTCGGCCGAAGAGACGATCGCCTTCGGTCGCGAGCTCGCGGAACTTCTGACTCCACCGAAGCTGGTGCTGCTGCGCGGAGATCTGGGCGCGGGAAAGACCACGCTGGTCAAGGGAATCGCGGCCGCATTCGAAGCCGCCGGGGAAGAAGACGTCACCAGCCCGACTTTCACCCTGGTGCATGAATACCGCGGGCCCCGCGCCAAGCTTTACCACATCGATCTGTATCGGATCGACACGCCGCGTGAACTGGATACGCTCGCATTGGACGATTTCCGCTCTGACGACAGCTTGCTGCTGATTGAGTGGGGAGAAAAATTCCCGCGGCTGCTGCGCGAGCGGGACATCGAGATCTCGCTGCGGCACGCAGGCGAAAGCGACCGGAAGATTAAGGTCGAGAGCTAGGTACGATCGGGCCGTTGCGGAGCAGCAGAAGGACTCGCGCACACTGGGCTGGAGCGCTCCATTCCCGCATCATCGAGCACAGGATTACCGCAGCGAAAAAGACGAAGGCAAGATGGTTCGTTCGCATACTCTGGACTAATTATAATCTTTGCTGAATCTCGCCTGCCCGGACAGCCGATGGCGGCCGTCCCCACGTGTGACTGAGAATTACTCAGAATCCCATGATGTTATAGCCGCAGTCCACGTAGATCACTTCGCCGGTGATGCCGCTGCTGGCATCGGAAGCGAGGAAGACTCCGGTTGAGCCAACCTCCGCGACTTCCACATTGCGTCCTAATGGCGCGCGCTCGGCATGGCTTTTGTGCATGTCTCCGAAGCCGGCGATGCCGCGCGCGGCCAGCGTCTTAATTGGCCCTGCCGAAATGGCATTCACTCGAATTTTCTTCTTTCCCAACTCGTAGGCCAGGTAGCGCACCGAGCATTCGAGTCCGGCCTTGGCGACCGCCATCACGTTATAGCGAGGCACCACTTTTTCCGACGCATAGTAGGTCATGGTCATGATCGAGCCGCCGTCTTCCATGAGCGGAGCTGCGGCGCGAGCTACGGCGACCAGCGAATAAACACTGACGTCCAGGGCGACGCGGAATCCTTCGCGCGTCGTGTTGATGAAATCACCCTTCAGTTCGTCGGCCGGAGCATAGGCAACCGAGTGCACGAGCGTATGCAACTTCCCGTAACGTTCCTTCAGCGTGGCGAAGAGGCGAGCGATCTCTTCGTCCTTGGAGACGTCGCACATGAAACCTTCGGCGCCGGGAAGCGAGAGAATAAGATCTTTGGCTTCCTGCTCCAGGCGCTCGTTCTGATAGGTGATGGCAAGCTTCATGCCGGCGGCATGCAGTCCTTGCGCGATCGACCACGCGATTGAGCGCTTGTTGGCAACTCCAAACACGACAGCATTGCGGCCCTGCAGGTCAGAGGACATGGGTGGCTCCTTGCGAATGGGAAAGGATATCAGCCCGCGGCGGTCCTTTACCACGGAGACACGGAGGCACGGAGAGTTCGGGATGCAGGAGATGCTACTTCAGAGCGCGAACTGGCCTTGAGCCGAAGAGTTTCGGCAAGCAACTCTCCGTGTCTCAGTGCCTCCGTGGTGGAAATGCGTTAGTCCGCAGCGACTTCTTCGCGGACGCTGGCTTCCACTGGCCAACTCGACGCCAGGAACGACAGCCCGTAGACGCAGGCTAGGATCGCGAAGGCGAGGACGAGGCTCAGTTTGTGCGCGACCATCCCCACGACGAACGCGAGCACAATCTGCAGGAAGGTTCCGGCGAAATAGAAAGTGTTCTGCACCCGTCCCATCAGATGCTGCGGTACCATCTCCATGAGGTTGGTGTTCATGGCGACGCCGCCCACGCCGCGGGCCGATCCCATGATGAAATAGGCCGTCATGGCGAGAACGAGGAATCCGGAAATCGGCGCGAAGGCAATCGCGGCCGCAATCAGCGCCATCGAGAAGGCCACGGCGCGGCGGCCGCCCAGGCGCGCAATCACATAGGCGGTGTACAAGGCGCTCAGGAATGCTCCCGTGCCCCAGCTTGCACTCAGCCATCCATAGCCGACCGCTCCCGCGTGAAAGATGCGGTCGCTCAGCGATGGAGTGACGACGGCTCCAGTCTGCATCGCGCCCAGAAATAGCGCCCAACTGATTCCGAGCAGCACAACAGCGCGATGGTCCCGAAGAAAATGCAGGCCTTCGCGCATCTCAAGCCAGAAACGCTTCAGTTGGCTCTCGGCCGCAACGATATCAGCACGCAACTCGGCGGGACGGAGCACAACATGGCGCCCTTTTCGCACCGCGAAGTAACAAAGAAATGAGACCACGTACGTGGAGACGTCGATGATCAGCACGCCGCCCAGGCCGATGTGGTTGTACATGAATCCGACGATCGAGCCGGCGATCAGCCATCCGCCCTGCACTCCGGCCATCAGAAACGTATTGGAATGTACGAATCCGCCTTCTGGCGTGAGTTCCTGAATCAGCGCGGTGATGGTGGGCCAGAACATCCAGAAGCCGGCCGCGACCAGCGTATTCATCAGATAGAGTTCCCAGATCTGCACGCGATGCAGAAAGGCGAGGATGGCCACAGTCACGATAATCAGGGCTCGCAATGCGTCGAGCCACATCACCAGCCGCCTCCGGTCTTCGCGGTCGATAATGACGCCGGTGAAGGGAAGCATCAGCATGGCGGGAATGGTTTGAATAATGACCAGCGTTCCCAGTGCCACTTCCGAGTGCGTGGCCTGCAGGATGTACCAGCCCACGGCAGCCGAGTTCATCCCGCTGCCGATCATCGAGATCAGATTGGCGGCAAAGACGAAGCGCAACGGAAGCTGTCCGAAACTCGAGCGCATCGTTCTACTTTAGCAAGAAAGATTTCGCGGCGTCGGTGGGGTGACGCAAAGATGACAAAGTCAAGAACCGTTTCGAATCAAACGCGGGGGAGATCCCTCGTCCCGCTGGAGAAAAACGCGGGACTTTGGGATGACGCCTCTCGGAAACCTCGCGCTGTGGAAATGAAACTAACCCACTGCCCGTGATCGCAGGCCTTGCGTACAGCCGCATTCGGCGCTACGATTCGCGTGCTGCTCAAAAGTGGTGCCATTCTTTTCATATTCCGGAGGCGGGCTATGAGACGCTGGATCGGATCGCTGCTGCTGTCAGTTCTTATCTCCTTCTTATTTCTAATTACTCAGGTAAGCGCGCAAGTGGATCACATCGTGATTGCCGCCGGTACCGACGAAGATCGTGCCCTGCAGGAAATTTCCAACGAGCAGGACGCTACAAAAAGAATGACCATGTACCAGGATTTCGTGCAGAAGTTCTCCGCCAATCCGCAGGCCGTGGCCTACGGAGACTGGCAACTCGCCCAGGCTTACCAGGCCACCGACCTGCAGAAGTCGCTCGATTACGGGGATAAGGCTCTGGCTGCCTCTCCGCACAATCTCGATATCCTGGTTTCGCAGTCCAGCACGGCGCAACAGGCCAAAAACAATTTGAAGATGATGGAATATTCGGCCAAGGGCGGCGAAGTTTGCCAGTCCATCGCCAAACAGCCGAAGCCACAAGGAATGAGCGACGACGAGTTCAAGACCAAGGTCGAATCGGATAAACTCTCAACGCAAAACAACTGCGAGTACCTGGAGACCAGTGGCTACAACGCCATCACGTCAGAGAACGATCCCAAGAACCGTATGACGGAGATCGAATTGTTTACCTCCGCCTATCCAGATTCGAAGTTCAGTGACGCGGTTTCAAATTATGTGATGTATACCCTGGGTCCGGGACAGCTGAACGATCCGGTGCGGCTGGTTTCGTTTGGTGAAAAGATCCTCGCCAAGAATCCGAATTCTTTGCCGGCCCTGCTGCTGCTCGCCAACCATTACGTTGACGCAAACAGCTCTGCCAAGGCGATTACGTATGCGCAGAAGGCGATCGAGGTGGCCAACGCGGATGCTCCGGATGCCGGTAATTCGCGCAAGCTATCCGCCGGAGCGGCGCATTCGACGATCGGCTGGGCCGATCTGAAACTGGATAAGATGGCGGCGGCGATTCCAGAACTCAAGACTGCCTGCACCTTGGTGAAGGGACAGGACGATCAGCAATATGCGCGCGCGCTTTATGGCTTGGGATTGGCCTACGGCAAGTTGAACAAACTGACTGAGGCGAGGGAAGTGCTGACCGAAGCGGTGAAGATTCCCGGCCCGCTGCAGTCGATGTCGCAAGATTTGCTGACGAAAGTGAATGCTGCGAGAGCGAAAGGAGGAAAGTAGCTTGGTTGGTCCCGCAGGCCGTTACTTTTGCGGGTTCACCAGATCTTCGGAGAGCAGTTCCGCCTTCCACGCCAGGTTGCGGGCGCGGTCCGAATCTCCATTCGCCGCAGCCACTTTCGACTGTTGCATGAATTGGTGGATTTGAGTCACCGTATCCTGCTGGTCTGAGCTGAGTTGCCGGCCCGAGAGCTTCTTGAGATTCTCTGCCGTTGATCCCAGTAATTGAATGGCGGCATTTTTCTGCTGCGAAGACTGGTCTGTGGCCGGTCCGCCCGCCAGTTGGATACTAGGCTCGGCAGCACCGCCGTGGCGCACGACGATTTTTTGTGGAGGACAGTTTTTCGGAGGATCGGCAGATTTCGACGCCTGGGCCGAAGCGCCCGCTGCCGCCGGACTAGCGGACGGCTTGGCGTCTGGACTTGATTTCGCCGCGGAAATCGCAGGCGCCGCCCCACAATCCGAGATTGCCGGCCGCTTCTTATGAGTCCGCTTTCCCGCCTGAGACGCACTTGGCTTGGTTGTCGCCGGGGAATGAGGCGAAGCGGGTTCACTTTCTGAAGAGGGTGTTGTCTCAGTTTTCTGATCTTGGTGCTGACTGACGGGTGGCGCTGCTTCTGGCGCGGATTGTGCCGCCGACTGGGGCGAATTGACCGGGCGCGGGAGCGCGGCCAAATCTGCTCTAAACAATCCGAATAGAACGATTACGGCCAGAGTCATGCGGAGGTCCCAAGGTGGCAGAATAATTATTTTTCAATTCTACGCTTCCGTACGGCATGACAGCTATGAAAACTCCGCGGCCGAAACCATTCAATCACCGCGCTGGCTAGCTGTGTCCGCGGTGTATTCGGAACTATTTTCCGCTGCGGCTCCCGCCAGGGGAATTTGAAAGCGGAAAGTCGTTCCTGTGCCTTCCGCAGACTCAAAATCCACCGAGCCATAGTGCCACTGCAGGATCTGATACGTCTGGGCGAGGCCGATTCCGCTGCCTTCTTTCTTGGTGGTGAAGTACAGCTCGAAAATTTTGTCCCGCATATCTTTGGGAATTCCGCCGCCCTGGTCCTGCACTTCGGCGACGACGACATTGTTCTCGCGGCGCGCCGAAATCGTAAGCCGGCCTCCCTGCGGCATCGCCTGCACTCCGTTGATCACCACGTTGAGAATGGCCTGCTTCATCAGGTCGACGTCGACCTTGACTACCAGATTCTGATCGGGCAATTGGCGCTCGATGTTGACGCCATGTTGCTCGGCATCGGGCGCAGCCAGTTGCGCCACATCTTCGAGCATTTGGCGCAAGTCAATTTCCTCGAGATGAAGATCACGCGGACGGGTGAAATCCACCAGGGTCTGCACCACGCGGTCGAGACGGCGGATTTCACTGTCGATGATGTCCATGTGGCGCCGCGTGTCAGGCTCCTCCTGCGCCAGCTTGTTCTGCAGGAGCTGCAAGTGAAGCACGATCGCGTTGATGGGATTCTTCACTTCGTGGGCCACACCGCGGGTAAGGCGGCCGCTCGCCGAGAGCCGGCGCGACATCTCGATTTCGTCCCCGATGCGCCGGACCGACTCGGTATCGCGCATGATTACGAGCGCGCCGATCTGCGATGTTTCTTCCTGCACAAAATCGAGCGAGACCTGCACCCTCTGCCCCCCGGCGGCCTCAAACTCGCGCTGCGAGATTGGGCGCCTGCGTTCAAACGCGTCCAGCAACGCCGCCCCCAGCAGAGATTGGCGGTCGAAGACCTCTTGCACCGTCCTTCCTAGCAATTCTCCGCGCGGACGGCCCAGGAAAGCTTCCACCGGCGCGCTCACCAGTACTACCCGGGAATCGCGGGCGAACAGCATCAAGCCATCCTGCAGCTTCGACATCAGCTGGTCGACGTTGTCCTTCAGCGCCGAGAAAATCTCGCGGCTGTCCCGAATCTGGCGGCCGAGGTTGGCGATCTTCAGGCTCACCAGCCCGTACTCGTCGTGTTCGGACTCAGCCGTATACAGCGCTTCCGGCTCGCCGGCGCTAACGCTGTCGAGATTGCGGCTGATCTCTTTCAGAGGTCCCAGCGCCAGGTTCGAGATGCCCGCCGCCAGCAGCAATGAGGCAAAGATGAGGGCCACCGAAATGTAGAGCGCCTTCATCAGGCGCGCCGCCACTTCGCTTTTCAGAAAGATCGTTTGCACTCCGATGCGGATCGTGCCGAAGGGCGCGCCATTCAATTCCAGGGGATAACTGACCTCATACACGGCAGCGGGACTGAATACCAGGCGAATCTGCTCGCGGAAACGGGCCCGCACAACTTGCTCAAAATCGGGACGCGGCGGAACGATCTTGCCTAGCAGGCTGGCATTGGTATGCAGCAACGCCTTGCCGTTGATGTCGATGATGGAGACGTCGTAGATGTAGCGCCAGTCGCCGGGATCGGACTGGAGCAGATTGTTCAGGTCGACATCGGTTTGCACATAATCCGCCAGGGCTCGGCTCAGGGCCGCTGGATTGCTGGTATCGACCGAGGTACTGCTGAAGTCCGGCACGGCATTGCCGGCGGCATACGCCAGTTGATGCGTCAGGCTGGTAGCGGTTTCGTAGGCATTCGCGATCCTCAGCCGCAGGATCTGCGAAATGTACAAGTACGAGAACGCGGAAACCATTGCCGTCACCATGAGAGTGATGACCAGGACGATGATGGTTTTTCGTCTGAGCATGAGGAATGTTCGGTTTATGCAAGGCGGCGAACCCTAGCCGCTAGGTACTTCCTCTTTGCCGGGTACAGCGTCGGAAGTCGCGCTTCCGTATTCCTTCAACTTATTGTGCAGAGTTTTGAGGCTGATGCCAAGAATCTCGGCGGCGCGAGTCTTGTTGTTGCTGGTCGCTTCCAGCGTTTTCAGGATCAGCATCTTCTCCGCTTCTTCGACGGTCGTGCCCACGCCGAGGCGGACGGCGTCTGGATCGTTGGCCGCGGTACGCAGCGGAGCTTGTCCGAATCCCGGCGGAAGATGTTTGGTTTCGATCACGGCTGTGTCGCACACAATCACCGCACGCTCGATGGTATTGCGCAACTCGCGAACATTGCCCGGCCACGAATAATTGTTGAATTGGTTCAGGACTGCCTCGCTGACCGCAGTAACCTTGCGACTGTGCTTGCTGCCCATCTCGGCCAGCAGCAACTGCACGAGGGCGGCGATGTCCTCCTTGTGCTCGCGCAGCGGAGGCATGTGGATGTTGAATACGTTGAGCCGGTAATAAAGATCGCTGCGCAACTCGCCTCGCGAAACGGCCTCGTCGGGAATCTTGTTGGTGGCGGCCAGCACCCGTACGTCGACGGAAGTTTCCACCTTGCTACCCAGGCGGCGCAGTTTACGATCCTCCAAAACCCGCAGAAGCTTGGCCTGGGTTCCGATCGGCATTTCGCCGATTTCGTCCAGCAGCAGCGTTCCCCCTTCCGCCAGTTCAAAGCAGCCGGTGCGGCGTTCGAGAGCTCCGGTAAACGCGCCTTTTTCGTGGCCGAAGATCTCGCTTTCCATGAGCGTTTCGGGAATGGCAGCGCAGTTGATGGCAACGAAGGGCCGTTCTTTCCGCGGACTGAGTTCGTGAATGGTGCGCGCAACCAGTTCTTTTCCCGTGCCGCTTGCGCCGGTGATAAGCACAGATGCGGTGCTGGGAGCGACCATCTCGATCAGCCGGAAAATTTCCTGCATCTTGCGCGACGCGCCGCTTAACCGGCCGAGCGAGCCCGTATCGCGCAACCGCCGCCGCGTAGCCTCCAGTTCTGCGCGGGTGTCGAGCAGAGCCGCGGCGTTGGAGATGATCGTTCGCAACCGATTGGTATCGATGGGCTTGGTAATGTAATCGTAAGCGCCCATGCGCATGGCCTGCACCGCGCTGTCAATGGTGCCCTGCGCCGTGACCAGGATGACCGCAATGGTCTGAGCCTGTTCGGCAAGCTGGCCCAGCAGTTCGATTCCGCCCATGCGTGGCATCTTGAGGTCGGTAATGACGATGGAAGGCGACCACTGCGTCGCCTTTTCCAGCCCCTCGGCGCCATCGCAGGCTGTTTCCACGCGAAAGCCCCACGAGGTGACCAGTTCCGCCAGCCCCGAGCGTTCGTTCTCTTCGTCTTCAACAATCAGTACTTTTTCGTGATTCATTTGGCTTGCGCTGACCCTGTTCGATCCCGCCTCGAAAAGCCCACTGGCGTCGACCGAATCCCCACGATACGCGGGCTATGACTGCCAGACAAGGTCCGTTCAGGACCTGCTCCGCAGCCGCGGTTGACCCGCTAAAATCTCATTTTAAGACCGCTCCGCGCATCGTGGTTGCCAAGATCGGCAATTTCATCAGTCTACGCTTTCGCTATAAGCTGCTGTGCGATAGAATTTTGCGTTCCAGAGGACAAACCTTTTTTCTACTAATTCGCAGTCGCTTCCTATCACCCCCCGGTCCCACGTCGCACCGGGTGGCGGGCTAACATTTTGGAGGTTCTATGACAATAAGCAGAACAACACGTGTGCACCGCACAGCGGCCGCTCTCGTGTTTGCAGTGCTGAGTATGGTTATCATTTCCGGAACTGCGCTGGCACAGAGTGATTCCACGCCGAAATGGGATTTATTCGCCGGATATCAGTGGCTGCATCCCGGAGCCACCGTTCCCGCTGCGTTTGGAGATCCGAGCAATCCTACCCCCTACGGCGTGCCGGACATGGCCAAAGGATTCGGTGCGGCTTTTACTTACAATTTCGATCCGCATTGGGGCGCCGAAGCCGATTTTGGGCATAACTGGGGCAGCGGCAACTATGAAACTACTCTCTCGGGCGGTCCGCGATTCATGTGGCGCACCGACGACGGGAACTACTTTCTGCACGCCTTGGTCAGCTACAACCGGTTGAACGTAAATGGCCTCAACGCGTCCAACGGCATCGGAATGATTCTCGGCGGCGGGTGGGATCTGCCCATCACAAAGACAATTGCCTGGCGGGTCTTCGAGGCCGACTATGTCTATGGACGGCACAACTACGCTGACGACGCGGCTCCGCAGTTTCCCGATCTGCGGCGTCCCAGCCTTGATGGTGTCCGTCTGCGCACCGGCATCGTCATCAGCTGGGGAGGCGCGCCGGTCGTGGCCCCGGCTGCCTCCTGCACCGTGCAGCCCACCGAAGTGATGGTCGGCGAACCCATCAGTGCGAACGTTACCGCCAGCAACTTCAATCCCAAGCACTCCTTGAGCTATAGCTGGAGCGGCAACGGTGGAACGGTGACCGGTACAGACACTACCGCCAAAATCGATACCACGAACGTAGCTCCGGGCAACTATGGGGTGACGGCGCATGTAACCGATGCCAAGGCCAAGAATGCCGAGGCCAGTTGCACGGCGAATTACACGGTGAAGCCGCTGCCGCCCAAGAATCCTCCAACGATGTCGATGTCGGCCAACCCGAGCGAACTCGTGCCTGGTGGACCGGTCAGTCTGACGGCGGACTGCACCAGTCCTGATGGCGTGCCCGTCTCCGTAGCCAATTGGACCTCCAGCGCCGGCACGGTTTCCGGCACGGGAACATCCGCCACGCTAAACACCGCTGGCTTGCCTCCCGGACCGGTGACGGTGACTGCGACTTGTACCGACTCGCGCGGTCTGACCGCACAAGCATCGACCCAAGTCATGATCCAGAATCCTCCACCGCCTCCGGTGGACAAGGCTCTGGAAGCTCGCCTGACGCTGCACAGCGTCTACTTCCAGACGTCTATGCCGCCGGTGAAAGACCCCAACGCTGGATTACTTCCCAGCCAGCAGAAGATCCTCATGACGTTGGCCACCGACTTCAAGAAATATCTTGAAGCCAAGCCCGACACGCACCTCATTCTCGAGGGTCACGCCGACATCCGCGGTTCCGCTGCCTTCAACCAGGCTCTTTCGGAACGGCGCGTGGCTCGCGTGAAGAGCTACCTCGTTGAGCAGGGAGTTCCCGAGGCCGATATCGAGACAAAGGCCTTCGGCGCTCAGCACAACCTGACCACCGAGGAAGTGAAGAACTCAATCGACCAAAATACCGAACTGACCACCGAAGAGCGCAAGCGGGAGTTGGCGCGGATGGCGGTTATTAAGCTGGCCAGCAATCGCCGGGTGGATATCACCCTCAATTCCGCGGGCCAGACGGAAACGTCAGTTCGCCAGTTCCCGTTCAATTCGACCGACGCTTTGAGTCTGATTGGCGGACGCGAAAGTGAGAAGAAGGTGGTAAAACGTACGCCCAAAAAAGCGGGGAAAAAACCGTAGACAACTAGGGCAAATCCCGCATCCGTTGGAAGCGGAGGGCCGAAACGCCCTCCGCGATTTTTTTTGGCGGCGGCGTTTCCAGCCGGAGAATTCGCCGCTTCAGCGGAAGAATCTACACGAATGCCCCGAAAGTGCTATCGCCAAGTCATTGATTTGGTGAGATTGTGGGTGGTATCCGGGTTGCGACAGAATGAAAGCAAAGAGTTAAGAGTACGGCGGGGCACATGAGTTTTGTTAGCCAGTTCTGTGGTCAGACGACTTGCCTGATACTTCTGGCGCTGCTTGGCGTCAGCGGCTGCAACGGACCCGCGAGCGTGCCCAGCGACGAAAGCTCCGCACCCACGGACCAGCATCAAGCGCCGTTCCACGACGAGGCTTCTCAACCCGTCGTATCCAGTTCCGCCAAACTGCTGAACGCAAGCGATCAGGCGGCCAAACCGGATACTCTTCCTTTCCAGGACGAGAATCTTCCGCCTGGCACCCTGGTCACGGTGAGTCTGAAAGGCCCTATTTCGGCTGGAAGCGCTAGCATGCACAACACTTTTGACGCAGTTGTCGACGAACCGGTCGTAATCGGCGGCAATACTGTGATAGCGCGGGGCACGATTGTTTCCGGACGCGTCCAGTCGGTTCGTACATCGAAGGTCGAGCCCTACCGGGGATATATCTGCCTGGCTCTGGCCTCTATCCACGTGGGTGGCATCGAGGTTCCGGTCCAAACCGCCGATCTGTACGCCCGCCAATCCCTGACGACCAGCAAATCCTCCTCCGTCATTCGTCTCGAAAAAGGCCGCCGGTTGACCTTTCGGCTGACTGAACCCGCTTACGTTTCCTCGCAGCGCGCCCAATCTGCTCACTAATCCCGGTCTCAGAAAGTTTTCCACAGAAAAATTTCCCGTTTTAGTGACATCTGCCCTTAGCACGCACAGGCCTCGCTCTCTATAGTGAGGTCGAAATGGGCGTAGAGGAGCCGAGTTGAGACGCCCAAGTCCCATTTCGGGAAAACGAAGGTAGGAAGCTGCGGGATTCTGGGTTCCTTTTAGAACCTTTCCCGCGCAAAGTAGGAATTTATGAGCGCTGCCGCAAAAGTCAGTTGGACGCCAGAAAATTCTCAGCCCCATCCCCATCAGCATCTGCTGCAAGCCGAGCGTTTGGAGGCTGTGGGACGTCTAGCCGGAGGGGTGGCGCACGATTTCAACAATCTGCTTACTGGCGTTCTGCTGTACTGCGATCTCTTGATGGCCAGCATCGAGCCGGACCATCGTGCCCGCAAGTACGCCGACGAGATCCGCAAAGCGGGCATGCAAGCCAGCGGCCTGGTCCGGCAGTTGCTCGCCATTGCCCGGCCTCCGAATTTTCAGCCTCGCCTGCTTTCCCTGAATGAAATTGCCGAGGGCATGCGCAACCTTCTGGCCCGGTTGATGGGGGAAAACATTGAGCTGAAATTCGATCTGGATCCGAATTTGGGCCTGATCAAGATGGATCCCACCGAAGCGCAGCAGATTCTGCTGAATCTGGTGCTGAATGCGCGCGACGCCATGCCTCGCGGTGGCGTGATTTCGGTGGAAACCCGCAATTGCAAGATCCAGGCGCTGACGGAATCGGTGCTCGGAGCCAGCACCCAGGCGTGCCTGCCTTGCGCCGTGTTTGTGGTTCAGGACAACGGAAGCGGCATGGACGACTCCACTCGCGCCCACATGTTTGAGCCTTTTTTCACGACCAAGGCAGGCAAGGGAACCGGTCTCGGCCTGGCCACGGTTCACGATATTGTGACTTCGAACGGCGGGCTCATCCACGTGCAAAGCGCACTGGCCTGCGGAACCCGCGTCAGCGTGCTCGTGCCCCTGGCTCCGGAGTTCACTCCGGAACTCTCCCAGCGCAACAGTTTTCATCCCGTCCCAGACGGGCAAGTATTTTCGTCCCAGGAAGAGGAATGAACGTCATGACGTCAGCAGCCTTAAGCCCAGTTGTAGTCGCACCTCAAATTGAACCCGCCAACTTCCTTAATCTCTTAATCGTCGACGACGAGCGCTCGATCCGCGAAGCCTGCCGCGAAGTCGCCCAATCGCTGGGCTTTGCTGCATTTATCGCCGAGTCGGCTGAGCAGGCTTATCGCGCTCTGGACGCGCAGACGTTCGATGCCGTGTTGCTCGATCTGCGCTTGCCGGCTGCGGGCGGCCTCGACGCTCTCCGTCGCATCAAAGAGCGCCGGCCGGAAGCGGTCGTCGTCGTCGTAACCGGATATGGAACCGTGCAATCCGCCGTGCAAGCCATGAAGAACGGCGCCTATGACTATGTGACCAAGCCGTTCAGCGTTGACGAACTCAAGCTTTTGCTCGAACGTGTGGCTGCCCATTTGAAGCTGAAATCCGAGAATCGCCTGCTGCGCGAGAAAGTGAAATCCAAACAGGGATTCGGCGGAATCATCGGCCGCGCGCCGGAGATGGAAAAGCTGTATCGCATTATCGCCAAAGCCGCCAACAGCGTGCATCCGGTGCTGATCCTCGGCGAAAGCGGAACCGGCAAGGAGATGGTCGCCCGTTCCATTCACTATTCGGGCCCGTTCCGCGACAAGCCGTTCATTCCTGTCGATTGCGGATCCCTGGTTCCGACGCTGATTGAAAGCGAGCTGTTCGGTTACGTAAAAGGAGCGTTCACCGGCGCCAACGTCTCCAAAGATGGCCTCATGGCCATGGCCGAGGGTGGAACTATTTTCCTCGACGAGGTCGGAGAGCTTCCCGTCGACCTGCAGGCGAAAATGTTGCGCGCGATCCAGGAGAAGGAAATTCGTCCGGTCGGCAGCACCCGGCGTATTCCCATCAACGTCCGCATTCTGGCCGCCACCAACCGCGATCTGGAGCAGGGAGTGATGCAGGGCAGCTTCCGCCGCGATCTGTATTTCCGCCTGAATGTGCTGAGCCTGCGCATCCCCGCCTTGCGCGAGCGCCGCCAGGATATTCCTCTGCTGATTGGGCATTTTCTGGAACGCATGACCAGAACTTCCGGGCAAGAAAAGGTGCTCAGCGATGACGCCCTGAAAGCCATGCTGGCCTACGACTGGCCGGGCAACGTGCGCGAACTCGAGAATTGTCTGGAGCGCACCTACGCTTTTACCAGCGGCCCGCTGATCCACATCACCGACCTGCCACAGGAAATCGCAAACCTTCCCATCCCCGAATCTTCCAACGGAAACGGCAATGGCAGCGGAAACCAGAAGATCATCCCCATCGCCGAAGTGGAGAAGCGCATGATTCTCAGCGCCATCTCCGACTTGAACGGAGACAAGCTTCAGGCAGCGCGGCTTCTGGGCATTGGAAAAACAACTCTCTATCGCAAACTGAAGGACTACGCCACTCAGGGATACTAGGCGGGCAAGCCCGATTTCGAACCGGATCAGATTCCGCAAGTACCGGGAAGGGAAGCCGCCGCTCCGCCCGCAGAGCTAAACGCAGTGTTCTCAGAGCGATTCCGTTGGCGGCATAAGTGCTACGAAAAAGACATGATTCTACTCATCACGCCGTCCGCCACTGGTCCACAATGTGCCGAATCCTTGTATGCCGCCACTGGCCAGGAAACGCACTGGGCCCAATCCCTGCAGGAGGCCGCCACTCGCCTGCGCGAACAAACTTTTTCTGCCGCCATCATTGATCAGTTCTTGCTCGAGACGGAGCCCGAAGAGAGCGATCAGATGATCGAACATCTCGGGACTGCCTTTCCCGTCTACCTCAACTTTGCAGTTACCGGCATGGAGCGTCTAGTGCGCGAGGTGCGGTCCGCACTGCACCGGCGTAAGCGCGAGGAATCGGCAGCCCGCCGCTCAGTAGCTGAGCAGATGCATAGCGAGATGTGCGAGACTCTCACGGCCATGCTCCTCTCCTGCGAACTGGCCATGTCGGTGCCCGATGTTCCGACTCCCGCTGCGGAAAAGATTCGCACCATCGACAATCTCGCCCGCGAACTGCGCCTTCGCCTGGAGGTGAACTGAGGCGCCGAATCCATGTAGGGGCGGACGCAGCTTGCCCTGAGCGGAGCCGAAGGGTCCGCCCCGCGAGCAAAGCGAGCGTGCTCGGGCCGAGTAATGAGTGCCAGGAGCGAAGCGCCCTCGAACAAGCGATTCGTATCGGGGCATCGCTTCACAGGCTGCGGAAAAATGTGGATCATGGGCGGGATTTGAAAGGGCGCGGCTTTCAACCGCGCCGCAATTCCGGCAAACTCAGTGGCGCCTTTAGGCGCTGGGGGACTCTGCAGTTCAGGAAACAAGTTTTTCCGCGGCCTGTTCAGCGATGCCGTAAACACACTAAATACACCCGAGCGCGAATTGTGTGGAGCGGGCACTCTTGCCCGCTGGTTTTGAGGTGCTGCCGGCAAGCGGGCAGGAGTGCCCGCTCCACACCTACCCCTGCCAAAGCTGGCAACCGCGACTCGCAGCTTCCGCGCTGCGCAACCTCTTGCACCCTGCTCACACCAAGTCACTTTTTCCCTCCCTCGCAAGAATTTCCTCTCACCTTTCCCGAATTCCCACTAGAATGGATGCACCTTCAGCCGCATGCCGTGCCCACTAGGCATTCCGCTGAACTCCCGGAGGTTCGGTGCACGTCCTGGTCACGGCCGATTCGCTCTCTGGTTCGTGGACGTATATTCGCGAGCTGGTTACAGGCTTGGTGACCCGCGGCGTGCGAGTGACTCTCGTCAGCTTCGGCGAGATCCCGCTCCCCGACCAGATTTCGTGGATGGATCATCTCCACGGCCTCGACTACCGGCCTACGGCTTTCCGGCTGGAATGGATGCAAGAGGCGGAACAGGACTTACCGGAATCCTCGGCATACCTGATGGCGCTGGTTCGCGAGCTGCGTCCCGACGTTCTCCATTTAAACCAGTTCTGCTACGGCAATCTGCCGGTGGATGTGCCGCGCGTGGTGATGGCGCATGGCGACCTGATCACGTGGACGCAGGCCGTGCATGACCGGTCGCCGCATCCGGTGCCCTCTCTGAATTGGTATCGCCGCACAGTCCTCAACGGCTTGGCCTGCGCCGACGCGGTGGTGGCGCCATCGGCCTGGATGCTCGACCGCATCACGGCTTGCTACTGTCGTCCACGGCGCGGAGAAGTGATTTATCCCAGCCGCAATCCGATCTTTTTCAACCCCTACGTCAGTAAAGACGACTGCGTTCTGGCGGTTGGCCGCCTGGTCGACGCCAGCAAGCAGGTTTTTCTGCTGACTCAACAGCCGCATCCGTTGCCGGTCTGCATTGTGGGCTCCGAGCAAACCGTGCCTATGCCGCGCATTCCCATCCGCGCGGATGTGAAAGTGGCTACCGAGCGCACCACCGTTGCCATACGCGGCCCGCAAACCGATGCGCAACTGCGCGCCCTTTACAGCCGAGCTGCCATCTATGCCGCGACTTCGCGCTACGAGCCTTTGGGCATGCCGGCGCTGGAAGCGGCGTTCTCCCGGTGCGCCATCGTCGCCAATGACATCCCAAGCTATCGCGAAATTTGGGGGGATGCGGCGGTTTACTTCCGCACCAACGACGCGGCCAGTCTTGCGGAAAACATTCGGCTGCTCAACGAGGACCGTCCCATGCGCCGCGCCTACGCTGAATTGGCCTACACTCGCGCCCGCGAACGTTTTACCACTAAGCGCATGATCGACCAGTACCTGGAGCTTTACCGCAGTCTCCGCGCCGCTCGGGTTGAAGCGGCATAAAGCCCGCGCATTCTGCCTCACTCCATTATTCACGCCCACAGTCGCTTTTGCGCACATCCCGCCAGCGACTCAATTTGGCCTTGAAGGAAAAACCTTAACCACGAAGGGCACTAAGGATCACGAAGGAACTCATTTTCGAGGGTTCCTTCGTGTGACTTCGTGTCCTTAGTGGTTGTTGATTTTGCTTTCGCCTGAAGATGAGCCATCCCCCAGGTCCCTTAGGCCAAGACATTCTGGCTGCATTGGTGGTATCTTTTTTAGGCTTACTAGAAACCCGTAAGGTTGGAGGAACAGATCCATGGCACAGGTAAAAATCACCGTTCGGCCCAACGGGCCCTACCGCGTCGAGGCTCCCGAAGGCTCCGTCGAACTCGTCGACGTCAATGGCAACAAGTTCGACCTTGCCGGCAAGCCTGCGTTTTCGCTGTGCCGTTGCGGCGGATCGGTCAACAAGCCTTTCTGCGACGGAACCCATAGCAAGATCGGATTCCAGGGAGCGGAACTGGCAGTGAAGAAGGTCGAAGGTCAGTCTTAAATTAAGTCCTAAACCCTGGAAGTCATCTCGCAGCGCAGCTGGAAAGGGATTGCGGAGGAATCGTGCACGACAAACGGGACCGGGAACTGGGGATGCATCGCAAGATTACACGCCGTGACTTCATCAACGGCGTAGCCGTGACGGCGGGCGCGGCCATGATGCCTTGGCAATTGTTGGGTGCCGACACTGCGGATCGGACGAAGTCTCCCGGCTACTATCCTCCTGCTCTTACCGGAATGCGGGGCAGCCATCCCGGCTCTTTCGAGGCGGCTCACAGCGTGCGCGACGGCAAGTTCTGGGCTTCCGCCGGCCAGCCTGAAAATACCGGAGAGACTTACGACCTGGTCGTGGTGGGCGGCGGCATCAGTGGGCTGGCAGCCGCGCATTTTTATCACAAGGCCACCGGCGGCAAAGCGCGCATTCTCATCCTCGATAATCACGACGACTTCGGCGGACATGCCAAGCGCAACGAATTCCGCGTCAACAACGCCTTCCGCCTGGGTTTCGGAGGCACATTCTCGATCGAGAGCCCCGCTCCTTACAGCGCGGTGGCCAAGGGAGTGATCGAAGAACTGGGCATAGACGTCAGTTCCTATGGAAAATACTTCGACAAGAATCTTTACCTCTCGCAAGGGCTGCATCCCAAAATTTTCTTTGACAAGGAAACCTTCGGCTCCGACAAACTGACCGTCAATTTCAATCCGCGCGGCTGGAATGAAAGTGAAGACATCATTAGCCAGACCTCCCGGCTGTTGAAGCAGTTCGTAGCGGAGGCCCCGATTGCAGAGAAAGCTAAGAGCGATCTGCAACGCCTTCTTCAAGAACCGAAGGATTATTTCCCCGGCCTTGCTTCGGATGAGAAAAAGGCGAAGCTGGCACGCATCAGCTATGCCAAATACCTCACTGACGTTGCCGGTGTCCACGAAGATATCGTCAAGATTTATCAAGCAATGCCCCACGGACTGTTTGGCGTTGGCATCGATGCCGTGGCCGCGCAAGACGCCTGGGGCCTAGGTCTTCCCGGATTCGACGGCCTGAAGCTGGATCCCACGCCGGGAAAGGGCATGAATCGCGACGCCATCCCCAACGAGGAAGCAGAAAAGTACTTCTTCCATTTTCCCGATGGCAATGCGACGATCGCGCGCTTGCTGGTGCGCAGGCTTACTCCGGATGTGATTCCGGGCAATTCTTCGTCCGATGTGGTTCTCGCCAAGGCGAACTATGCCAAGCTCGACGATGCCGGTTCGCCGGTCCGCATCCGCCTGAACAGCACCGCAGTGCGCGTTAAGCATGTGGGCGACATGGCCAGCGCGAAGGAAGTAGAAGTCACCTACGCTCGCGGGGGCAAGGTCTACACGGTGAAGGCCAAGAATTCGATTCTGGCCTGCTGGCACGTGATGATTCCCTACATCTGCGAGGAACTTCCCGACAAGCAGAAAGAAGCGCTATCCTCTGCGCAAAAAGTTCCGCTGCTCTACACCAACGTCGCCCTGCGGAACTGGACTTCATTCCAGAAGGTCGGCACAAATGCTGTGTACGCCCCCGGCATGTACCACAGCGGAGTAAATCTCGACTTACCCGTCAGCATTGGCGGATACGAATGCGCGCGCAAGCCCGAGGAACCGATTGTCGCTCATATGATGAAGGCGGCGTGCCATCCGGGATTGCCGGCCCGCCAGCAGCACAGCTACGGCCGCATGGAACTCTACACCACGACATTCGAAGCCATGGAGCGTAAAGTCCGCGATCAGTTAGCTCGTACTCTGGGTCCCGGCGGATTTGATCCCGCCCGCGACATCGCCGCCATCACCGTCAATCGCTGGCCGCACGGTTATGCTTACGAGTACAACTCGCTGTTCGATTCGTTCTGGTTGGAAGGCGGCGAAACTCCCTGTGAGGTGGCGCGCAAGCCGCACGGGCGCATCGCCATCGCCAATTCCGACGCGGGTGCGTATGCCTACACAGACGAGGCCATCAACCAGGCCTACCGCGCCGTGGGCGAGATCACGAAGGGCTAAGAAGAGCCAATGTGGGGCAGCCGCCCTCGGCTGTCCGCCGAACGTCAATCTGTGTTCTGGTCTTTGAGCTGCGCCGCTTTGGTCCGCGCTTCCTGCGCCTGCTGCTGCATCCCTTTCGCTTCATACGCATCCGCCAGCGCAGTTTCCAGGCTGGCATCGTCGCCCGCCTGTTCCTGCTCTTTCAGATAAGAGGCGATGGCGTCATCGTACTGTTTCAATTGGGCCTGCGACATACCCATCCGGTAGTAGACGTCCCTGGTCTGTGGTTCGAGATGCAACGCGGTTTTATATTCGCTGATCGCAGCTTCATGGTTGCCCTGATCAGCGAGCGCCATTCCCAACCCGACATGCGCATTTGCGTATTTGGGTACCTGTGCCACCAGCTTGGCGAATTCTTCCTGCGCCTCTTTCGGTCGGTCCTGGCTCAGATAAGCAGCTCCCAGATCCATGCGGGCATTTACATTTTGAGGTTGCAGATCGAGTACTCGCTTCAGTTCGTTCTCGCCTTCGGCGAATTGTCCCTTGTTGAAATAAGCGTGCGCAAGTGCATAGTGAGCTGAGCCATCCTGCGGGTTCTGCTGTACCTTTTTTTGAAACAGGCCGATCATCCGGTCGATGCTCTGTTGCGCACTTATCGTGGGGCCAAAGGTCGCAAAGCCGCGCCAGCGACGGATCCCCAGGGCACTGCCGGTCAGGATCAGGACCATGAACAGCAAGATGCCAGCCCGACGTAGCGGCCGATTCTGTTCCGGCGCGAGCAGCGCGATGAGCGCGCCGAGAATAAGGCCGCTAACCAGCCCGCCAACGTGGCAGGCATTGTCGATGCCCGGAAACATCCTGCCGAGAAAAAGGTTGAAGCCGGCAAAAACAAGCAGGCTGTTCCGCACTCCTTTGATGGAGATGCCCGACAGCGAAAACTCGCCTAATGCGAACGATGCGATCATCGCCCCCGTCAGGCCGAATATCGCGCCCGACGCGCCCACGCTCAGCACGCCAGGGTTCCAGCCTACACTCGCCAAACCTCCCGCGACCCCGGTGAGAAGGTAAACGGCCACGTAGGTCCAGCGTCCGTAGAGAGACTCGCAAAGCCCGCCCAGTTCCCACAAACACCACATGTTCATGGCGATGTGGAAGAGGCCGCCATGCAGAAACATGTAGGTCACCAGTCGCCACCACTGACCCGACAGGGTTAAGGGGCCGAAGTTGGCGCCGAAGTGGACTGAGATGGCCCCGGTGAAGTTCAGCGAGGGCCCGCTCGCCACCACCATCGCGAGAAACACCATCACGTTCGCGCCGAGGAGCACCTGAGTGACCGAGACGGTGGATTCGCGCTGCGCCCAGGGCGCAGCCATCACCGGCTGAATGGCGTCTTCGTCTTCCTCGCCGCGTTGCGCCGCCTCGTGCCGCACGCACCACTGGCAAATCTTTCTGAAACTGAAGGCAGGAAGCTGCCGCCCGCATCGAGTACAGTTGGCCATGTTATATAGAAAAGATTATCAGCAGCAGCGTAGGTTTGGGGAACTGCACATGACGAGAGGTTTAGGAGCCTGGATATTTTGAGAAGCGACAGCCCTTGACCTCTCATGCTTGCGCAGCACTCGGGTTCGCGAGTCCCGATGCCTTGAAAGGCACGGCTTTGGGAAGGGCACCGCTTCACAGGCTGCGGAAAAACTCGCTTTCGATGCCGAAGGCAGCCCACAGGCGCTGAAGCGCGGTTGGTGTTGAAGGAACTTAACGGCACGACTGAAGTCGTGCCCTTCCCAAAACCTGACCCAATCGGACTTTTTCCGCAGCCTGTTCAGCCGTGCCGTTTGAAAGCCGCTATGATTGGGGCTTTAGCCCCTGAGGGCTAATGAATGGTCTTGGTCTTCCGCGACATGTAATCCATCAGCAGATACTGCCCGAGCGTGTACGGAGTCGTGAAGTAGGCCTTTCCGCGACACATCTCCGTCACCTTCTGCACGAATTGCACCAACCCGTAATCCGACGCCAGCATAAACGTGTTGATCAGCACGCCCGCCCGCTTGCACTTCGAAACCTCTTCCAACGTTTGGCTCACCACCAGCGGATCGAGCCCGAAAGCGTTTTTGTAAATGCGCCCGTCTTCGAGCGTGAGGGCGGAAGGCTTGCCGTCAGTGATCATCACGATCTGCTTCATGTCTTTGCGCTGGCGCTGCAGAATGCGTTGCGCCATGCGCAGCCCCTCACGCGTGTTGGTGTAATACGGGCCAACCTTCACGCGGGCCAGTTGCGAGAGCGGGATTTCCTCCGCCGAATCGTGGAACAGCACGAGTGACAACGAATCACCGGGATACTGCGTGCGAATCAGGTGGGACAACGCCATCGCAACTTTCTTCGCGGGCGTGAACCGGTCTTCGCCGTAAAGGATCATCGAATGCGAGCAATCAAGCATCAGCACCGTCGCGCAGGACGACTGGTATTCGCACTGGTGCACCTGCAGATCGGAATATTCGATGTTCAACGGCAGGGTGAGGCCTTCGCGCTGAATCGCGTTCGAGAGCGTCGCCGTGATGTCGAGATTCAAGGTGTCGCCAAACTCGTAAGTCTTCGACGATCCGCTGGCCTCGATGCCGGTGGCGAGATCGCGCGTATCGTGCCGCCCAAAGCTCGATTTGCCCAGCGACCCCAACAGGTTTCGCAACGACTTGAACCCCAGGAAGTCCAGGCTCTTGTCGGTGATTTCAAATTTGGCTTGCTGCGCCTCGCCGGTCTGCCCGCCAACGCTTGACTGCCGCGCCGAATCGTGCGGTTCGTCGATGGAGATGTAATCTTCCTGCTGCATGCGCTCGATCAGCTTTTCGATCAGCTCATCAAGTTGCCCCTCCGCCATCATCTGCTCGATCTGCTCGCGCACGTTCTCATCGAACATCTCGCCATTGAGCAGTGCTTCTTCGATGGCGCGCTTGAGTTCGTCAAGCGTGTGCTCACCCTCCGGCATTTCGTACCACATGGAATCCTGAAACCCGCTCTGCAGCAGGTAATCCGAGAGCGCGCTGAGCAGATCTTCCATGCTCATCTCGCCCGCGGCATCGGGTACGTATTTGGAATAACGAATGCGTTTCATAAGTCAGCGATGACCTGTGAGCGATGAGCGATGAGGAACCAGTGCATGTTTTGCTCACTGCTCATAGCTCATTGCTCATTAACTTCAGTTAAACTGCCTTCTCTGCCGGTACGGACGCTCCTCTTCGAACGATTTTTCCCGCACTGGCTCCGGCTTCTTCTCGCCGGCTTTGAATACGCGTTCCTCGCTGCGGCCGATGCGTTTGTGGGCATGCAGGCCTTCGAGGATGAATTCCGCCGCCGATACCTGCTGCTCGGCACTGTCTTTGGGAGAAACGCTGAGCGGCCCGAGCTTGTCGACCAGCCCTTGAATGCCTTTCAGGTTTTCCAGAGCCTCTGCCGCCGGAACCGAATCCGAAAGCTGAATCTCGCCGCCCAGATCAAACCACTGCACGATCTGCTGGACGTTCGCCCCAGTGAAATACTCGTCGTAAGTCTTGGCAATAGCTGCGCGAATCAGTTCGCGCCCAACATGATCGGCGCCCTTCATCTCACCTTCATACTCCAGTTCCAGCTTGCCGGTAATCGCCGGTAGCGCCGCGTAAATGTCGCTGACGCGCGGCACAACGAGCTTTTCTTCGTTACGGATCGCCCGTCGCTCGGCATTCGATATCACATTCTCCATCGCCGAAATCGGCAGACGCTGGCTCACTCCCGAGCGCTTGTCGATCTTCTTGTCTTCGCGCGCGGCGAAGGCGATGCGTTCGATGACTTCCTGTACGTAATTCGGCAGATGCAGCGCATGCCCGTTGCGCCGAGTCCACGCTTCCTGCGCTGTGATTGCAATTCCTTCCTCAACGGTCGCGGGATAGTGCGTACGAATCTCCGAGCCAATGCGGTCTTTCAGCGGCGTAATAATCTTGCCGCGGGCCGTGTAGTCTTCGGGATTCGCGCTGAACACCAGCGCCACGTCGAGGGGCAGACGGATGGGATATCCCTTAATCTGCACGTCACCTTCCTGCATGATGTTGAACAAGCCCACCTGAATTTTTCCGGCGAGGTCAGGCAGTTCGTTGATGGCAAAGATCCCGCGATTGGCACGGGGCAGCAATCCATAGTGCACCGTCAACTCGCTCGACAACTCGTGTCCGCCGCGCGCTGCCTTGATGGGATCGATATCGCCAATGAGATCGGCGATGGTCACATCGGGCGTCGCGAGTTTCTCCACGTAGCGCTCATCGGGCGTGAGATACGCGATCGACGCGGCATCGCCCAGTCGGGCCACTTCCTCGCGGCATCGTTTGCAGATGGGGGCGTAAGGATCGTCGTGAATCTCGCAGCCCGCCAGATACGGCATCTGCGGATCGAGCAACGCGGTGAGAGCGCGCAGGATGCGGCTTTTGGCTTGTCCGCGCAGTCCCAGCAATATGAAATTATGGCGCGAAAGAATCGCGTTGATGATCTGCGGGACGACGGTATCGTCGTATCCCACGATCCCCGGAAAGATCGCCGCGTCGCCATTTTCACGTAGGCGTGTTACCAGATTCTCGCGTAATTCGTCTTTGACTCGGCGCGTGCGCAAACGCTCTTCGGAGAAATTACTGCGGCGCAGATCGCCCAGCGTGCGCGGAACACTCATGAAAGAACCCCCACAGAAAAAAGCTTTTCCCGATTATACGCCGCGTCGCTCGAAGCGTTTTTCCACGGCCAAAGCAGGCCTCAGTGCACATGGCCGTTGCCGCCGGCCTTTTCGCGCGTCCGGGCTACGCGGCGCAGTTTTGGAAGGGTGCGCTCCAGATATTCCGATACGGCCTGAATGCGCTCGCCCTCCGAACGCATGGCCAGCAATTTCTGTTTGAAATCGAGATCGAGCGGCAGCGATCCCGCCAGATAAAAAGAAAGCTGGTTCTGATCGGCGGCCGAAAGATCTTGCACCGCGCCGGCCAGCGACAAAATCTCCAGATGGAGTTGAATGGCCCGCACTCGCTCCGCGTCGGCTGCGGCGCCCGGCTCATCCGGAACCAGAACCACCTCGGCTTGCAAGAATGACCGGTCCTGATTGAGTTCCAGCACCTCAAAGCGCTTGCGGCCCTCCGCGATCAGGTCCATGCGGCCGTCCGGATATTCTTTGGTAACCGTAAGAATTTCCGCCGTGCATCCCACCTCGGCGATGCCTTCTTCCGAGGCGCGTATCACGCCGAAGGGTGCATCCGTGGCCAGGCACTCGCGGATCATTTCCTTGTATCGCGGCTCGAAGATGTGCAGGGGCAAAGGAGTTCCCGGAAGCAGAACAACTTCGAGCGGGAACAGGGGAAGTAAGGCCACGGCTTCTCCGGCGGGCGAGCGGTTACAATTCTTTTTCGATTGTACGACACCTCCGCGGTTATCTTGACTTGCCGCCGCGCGGAGCATACAAACGCGATCATGGAACTCGACGGCAAGGTAGTCGTAGTCACAGGTGCGTCCATGGGCATTGGCGAGGCGATCGCGCAGGCGTTCGCGGCTCAGGGCGCGAGCGTAGTTCTGCTCTCACGCGATACCGCGCGGGCTGAGGCTGCTCGCAGCCGAATCGGCTTTGCGGAACGCACAGCCGCCCTTTCCTGTGACGTTCGCCACTCGGAAGAGATCGACCGCGTTCTCGCCCTCACTCTGCATCACTTCAAGCGCGTGGATGTCTGGGTCAATAATGCCGGACACGGGTTGCTCGATTCGGTCGCGGAAGTCGACATGGCGGCTTGCCGTGAACTTTTCGAAACCAACTTGTTCGGCGCGTTATCGGCAATGCAAGCCGTTATCCCCGTGATGCGCCAGCAGGGAGGCGGGGCGATCATCAATGTTTCGAGCGTCGCCGGACACATCCCTTTGCCTTTTCACGCCACCTATAGCGCAACCAAATTCGCGCTCAACGCGATCGGAAAAGCCGCCGGAGTCGAATTAAGAAATGATGGCATTCACGTGCTGACAGTTTGTCCCGGATACGTGCGCACTGCGTTCAGCGAGAATTCTGTGCGCGGAAATGAACTGAAGATAGTGCGTCCGGGTTCCGTGCGCGGCATTACAGCGGAACGCGTAGCCAGCGCCACGTTGCAGGGATATTTGAAGAAGAGGCGAGAAGTCATCGTTCCCTGGACGATGCACATTCCCGTGAAGCTCTATCAACTATTTCCGGGATTGGTGGAGTGGGGAATGGGAAGGATGGCGAAGTAGGCAAGGTTTCAAAGTTGCAGAGTTGCAAGGTTTCAAAGAAAAAGCAAATGCCAGCGAACGCGGGTAGTGGGCTACTTGGAAGTCCCGGATAAACCCACGCATACCAAGAACGCCATAACCGCAGTCGCGGACACCATGACGAGAAATGCGAAAGTCCCTATAGCCATGCCAATCCAGTAGCTGATGGGTTCCTTGTCCCGGCGTGAGGTGCGGCCTTTGATTGTAAGGACACCACTGCGAAAGGATTTGTAATAACCGTTTGCAAGGAGGAAGGCGATCGTCGCACAAAAAAAGAGTATGAAGAGTTCACGCGCCACTTAAATCACGATTCTAGCGGTCACGCCGCTCTTTCCGCCCTCCGCTGCTCGTAGGCTTGCCAGAGGGCTACCAAATCTTCCACGCTCCACAGTCGATCCGTTACGCCAGCGGCCATGGCCGGGACGTGCGAAGTGTACGATGAATCTTCAAAGTAGCCCACTACCCGAACGCCTGAAACCCGAAACCTTGAAACCTTGAAACCTTGAAACCCTGAAACCCTGAAACCCTGAAACCCTGAAACCTTCCTACCCCAACTCTCCCAGCATGGCTTCCATCTCCGATTGCGCATGCAGGTTGCCGGTGCGCCGCGCCGAAGCGATGCCATCTCGCAGCATCTTTTTCGCGTCTTCGGTCCTCTCCGCCCGGGCCAGCGTCTGCGCCGCCATGAAATAACCGGCCGTGTAATCAGGATGGTCTTCCAGGAGTATCGAGAACTCTGCCAGCGCTCGGTCGAAATCGCCTTGCTTCGAATACTCCATGGCAAGGCCGTAGCGGGCGAATGCATCCTTCGGATTTTCCGTCAGCACTTCATTCAGTGCCGCAATGCGATCCATAGCAAGGTCCTGCCGACGAGATTACTACAGTCGTGCGCCCGCCGCTCTCCCGGCAGCTAGGCAGATCTGCTGGCAACTGATTACAATGGCCAAGCTCCTCTAAATTCAATTCCAAGGAAAACTGTATTGGCCTGTCCGTATTTCATGCCTGTCGTGAAATTTGAGAATGGCGCCTGGCCGCATCCCGCGCGCCTTCCGCTCGGTTGCGGATGGAACGGCCATTGCACCGCGCCCGGCCATGAAGGCGAAATTCCAGCGCAAGACATTCTAGAAGCGTTCTGCAATCTGGGGTACGCCAGCAGTTGTTCATGGTCTCCCCTGGAGCGCGCCTGGGATGCGGTCCGCTTTTCGGTTCCCGCCCCGGTCGATTCCACCCGCAAAGACCAAGATAAGCGCTCCGCCGCGCGCGTTCTGCGCCTCATCTACGTCTGCGAACGGGATCATCGCCCGGTCGCGCACGGAGAACTGATATTCGATCTGGCAACCGCCGTCTGGATCCGCCCGCATGAAGACCCGCGCATCCAGAAAATGGCAGAGTGTTTCCTGGATTCGTACCTGAAAAAGAAGTCTTAACACACATGCCCAGCAACGACGTCCACTTCACAAAGGAAAGAACATGTCAGACGAGATTTTGACTCCGCGCCCGGTCCGCGATTCGCAGTCGGAAATGGCGGAGATTGTGTTGCCCAACGATGCCAATCCTCTCGGCGCCCTGCTCGGCGGACGCCTGATGCACTGGATCGATCTGGCCGGGGCCATGGCTGCTCATCGCCACTCGCGCAACTACGTCGTCACCGCGTCTGTCGATCACATCGATTTTCTTGTTCCAGTGCGGGTCGGCGATCTCGTCATTCTCCGCTCTTCCGTCAATCGCGTCTTCCATACTTCGATGGAAGTCGGAGTAAAAGTCTATGTGGAGAATTACATTGCCGACACCGCTCAGCATGTCGGGTCGGCTTACCTGACGTTTGTGGCCGTGGACGGCGCCGGCACGCACCTGAAAGTTGCGCCGGTGATCCCTGAATCGGAGGAGCAGCAACGCCGCTATGACGATGCGGGGCGGCGACGCGAAATCCGCCGGGCAGAATTGGAGCGCCGACGCAAAAACCGCCGCTAAGTCATCGCGAAATGTGATTAAAATCACATCCAGACAACGGCCTCCGCTTATAAGTTAAGTGGTATCCCCGATCCGAGGACGTTTATGGATAGTGCCCTCTTAGTGCATCGCCTTCACTTCGCCTTTACCGTTACCTTCCATTACCTTTTTCCTCAGCTGACCATGGGCCTGGCGCCGCTGATTGTGGTGCTCAAGACTCTGGGAATGCGCCGCAACGACGAGACCTATAACCGCGCCGCGCGCTTCTGGGCGCGGATCTTCGGCATCAATTTCGTGCTCGGGGTGGTCACCGGAATTCCCATGGAATTTCAGTTCGGCACGAACTGGTCGCACTTCTCGCGCTTTGCCGGAGGCGTTATCGGCCAGACCCTCGGGATGGAGGGCATGTTCGCCTTCTTCCTCGAGTCGGCATTCCTTGGCCTCTTCCTTTATGGAGAGAAGCGGATGAGTGCTCGTGCCCACTGGTGGTCGGCGGTCGCCGTATTCCTCGGATCGTGGTTAAGCGGTTTTTTCATTGTCGCTACCGATGCCTGGATGCAGCATCCCGTGGGATACGCCAAGGCCGCGGACGGTTCGGTGCAACTCAGCAGCTTCTGGGCTCTGGTGCTGAATCCGTGGGCGTGGTGGCAATACGCTCACAACATGAGCGGCGCGGTCATCACCGGGGCATTCGTGATGACAGCGATCGGCGCTTTCTACCTGCTGTGGGGTAAGTTCGTCGAGTCTGGCCGCGTCTTCGTGCGAGTCGGCGTGGTCGCTGGACTCATCTTCAGCATCCTGCAACTGTTTCCCACCGGAGATGGTCAAGGACGCATGATCGCGGAGAATCAACCGGTCACGCTCGCGGCCATGGAAGCCTTGTTCGCGACGCAACCCGGCGCGCCGCTTGTGCTGGTGGGTCAGCCCGATACCGAGCAGAAGAAAATCGACAATCCGTTGATCGTTCCCGACGCGCTGAGTTTCCTGACCTATCGGGCGTGGAAGGCTGAAGTGAAAGGCCTCAACGCGTTTCCTGAAGATCAATGGCCTTCCAACCTCGGATTGCTCTATTACAGCTACCACATCATGGTCGGGCTAGGCACGATCTTCATCGCGGTGATGGTCGTGGCGGCTTTATTGCTGTGGCGTGGAAAGCTGTTTCAGAGCCATTGGATGCTCTGGATCCTGGTGCTGGCTCTGCCATTCCCCTACATCGCGAACACGGCGGGCTGGATCACGGCGGAAATCGGTCGCCAGCCCTGGCTTGTCTATTCGCTGATGCGGACGGCTGATGGCTACTCGAAAACGGTCTCGGCCGGGAACGGCATGTTTACTCTTCTCGGATTTATGGGGATGTACACCGTGCTGGGCATCTTCTTCCTGTTCCTGGTGCGCCGCGAGATCGAGCGAGGCCCAGAAGTGGAAACGACAGCGGGGCATGAGTAGCGCAATGGTGCGCCGCGCAGAAAGCTGGCGCTTTGGGAGAGAGGGATTTTCGTAGCGCCGCCGTCCCGGCGGCTGTCGTGGCGGCGTCACGCCGCCACCGGCAGCGGCAACAACGCGGGCAAGGTCTAAGAGGGAATGAGGTCTGAGGGATTTATAGAGGACTTATATGGAAACGCTTTGGTTCATGATTGTCGCAGTCATGGTGGCCGCTTACGTTGTGCTCGACGGATTCGATCTCGGCGCCGGCGTCATCTATCTCGGGGCTGCCCGCACCTCCAGCGAGCGCCAAACCATCATGCGCGCGATCGGCCCGGTGTGGGACGGAAACGAAGTCTGGCTGCTCGCCGCCGGCGGCACGCTCTACTTCGCCTTTCCGCTGCTCTATGCGTCCAGCTTCAGCGGATTCTATCTGCCGCTCATGATGGTTCTCTGGCTGTTGATGCTGCGGGGCATTGGCATCGAACTGCGCCATCAGATGCATAACCCCGTCTGGGTCGGCTTCTTCGACGTCATCTTCAGCGTGGCCAGCATCCTGCTCTGCATCTTCTTCGGAGCTGCGTTAGGTAACGTTGTGCGCGGTGTCCCTCTGCGCCCCGACGAATATTTCTTCGAACCGCTCTGGACCAATTTCAGGGTTAACCTTGGAAATTCCGGAACCAACAACGGCATCCTCGACTGGTACACCGTTCTTACCGGGGTGATCGCGCTGGTTACGCTGACCGCGCACGGATCGCTCTATATTGCGACCAAGACGGAAAAGGATCTGAACCGCCGCGCCCGCACCACGGCGATGTGGGCCTGGCCAGTGCAACTGCTCCTAACCGTCGTCGGATTGGTCGCCACCGTCTCCATCCGCCCGGGCGTGCTCGACAACTACAAGCAACACGCCATCGGATTCATCATCCCCGTGCTCGTGTTCGGATCGCTTGCGGTCATGATGCACGCTATGATCAAGGGCGCCGAAAAAATCGCCTTCGTCGCGTCCGCGCTCTACATCGTGGGCATGCTGGTGGGGGCGGCGTTCGCACTCTATCCCGTGGTGCTGCCGGCGAGCACCGATCCTGCCCTGAACCTGACCATCTACAACACCGCCGCCGGACACCACGGCCTCGCCGTCGGATTCACCTGGTGGATCCTCGGCATGATCCTCGCCCTCGGCTACTTCTTCTTCCTGTTCCGCATGTTCAAGGGCAAAGTGCGGTTGGAGGGGGAAGGCTACTGAGGGAGGCCCCCTCAGGACAAACGCGCGTGAATGCCGAGAGCTTCGGCCACCTTGCGCAGCCGCCGGTCCTTTGTCCATAGAAGCGTGGGCGAATCGATAAATACAGAAGCGATTAAATGCGCGTCAGTAAGACCGATGCCGAGGCTGTACAAACCTCGAGCCTCAATCATGGCTCGCAGTTCGCTCATTCGTGCGACGCATACCTGTGGCAACAGGTCCAGCAGGGCAAGCGTCTTGGTGCGCCGCTGAAGCGATCCCAATGCAAGTTCCGCAATGATGAAGGGATGGATAACAATCTGTCCCTGGCTCAGGAGCCCGCGCATTTCTGAGTTGTCCGAGCGCAGATGATCAATCCAAATCGAGGTGTCGGCGAGGATCAATTTTTTCCTGGCCTGCGGCGTGGAACATTTTTCAATCCCGGCATAGTGCCACCCAGGGACGCCAGCCTGCGAGCGCTTTCGCGTTCGATGAGGGCCTTGAGCGCCTCGCGAATCAACGCCGTTTTTTCTGCCACCCCGGTGAATTCCTGTGCGGTGCGTACGAGATCATCATCCAGCGCTACTGTAGTTCGCATAAGAACTCCTATGCATCAATTATAGCATCAAATGATGTCATAATTAGTGTCATTTCGCCCTCAAGCCGACCATCCCGCCTGTCATCTGAGCTGTCATCCGGAACGTAGTCGAAGGATCCCTATTGGCTAGAAATATTGCGCGAATAGGGATCCTTCGACTTCGAAACTGCTCCGCTTTTGCGGACGAGTTTCCTTGCTCAGGATGACAGGACTGTATAATCAGACATTGGGTTCTGCATCATCTCCGAATTCATTCTTCACCAATTCGTGTCAGGAGCGTGATTCTTTGAGTGCACATACACCGCATCAGCATGGACAAGGTCCCGCGCAGCCCGGCCCGCAGCCGCTTCCCGGCGTGGACGCCATCATCGCCGTCGGTTCGGGCAAGGGAGGCGTCGGCAAGACCACGCTGTCGGTGAACCTGGCCGTTGCCCTCGCCAAGATGGGACACAAGGTCGGGCTGCTTGACGCCGACGTCTACGGCCCCAATGTCCCGCTGATGCTGGGCGTCAACACGCAGCCGCGCATGATCGGGGAGAACCGCATTGAGCCCATCGAGGCCTTCGGGCTGAAAGTCATCTCCGTCGGATTTCTCAATCCGGGCGATAAGCCCGTCATCTGGCGCGGGCCGATGTTGCACCAGATCATCCGCCAATTCCTCGGCCTGGTCGAGTGGGGTCCTCTCGACTACATGGTTGTCGACCTGCCTCCCGGCACGGGAGACGTTGCGCTGTCGCTGGTGCAGACCGTGCCCCTGACCGGCGCAGTCGTGGTCTCGACTCCTTCGGATGTGTCGCTGCAGGACGCGCGCAAGGCCATCGAAATGTTTCGCCAGATGAAGGTCGATGTCGCCGGCGTGGTCGAAAACATGAGCTACTTTGTTTGCCCGCACTGCCAACATGAAATTGATATTTTCTCTCGTGGCGGCGCCGAACTCATGGCGAAACGATTCGAGGTTCCATTCCTCGGCAGCATCGCCCTCGATCCGGAGGTTCGCAAGTCTGGAGACGGCGGCAAGCCCGTGGTGCTCGAAGGGGAAAATTCTCCGCACGCCAAGTCGATCTACGAATTCGCGCGCAAAGTGCTCGACCGCGTGGCGGAAATCAAAGCCAACGCTCCCGCAAACGTAATCCAGATCCAGTAGGCGCAACAAACTCGGCATGTCATCCCGGCGGTTTTGCCCGCCAAGGACGCGTGCATTCCGCTGACAGCATCGGCGCTGTAGGCGAGTGCATAGGTCCTTTGCCGCAAAGGCTGCGGCTCAGATGTAATGAAGACAAAAGGCGTGCCTCCAAGGGTAGAGTACGTGCTCGAAGCACAAGCCCTGAAGGAGGCACGAGATGATCCACGTTGGCGTAGATCTTCACCAGAGATTCTGTTACATGACGGCGCTGGACGCAAGAGGCAAAATGATGCAGGCGGGGCCGGTGACGAATGAGAAGCTGGCGCTGCGGCGGTATTTTCGGCAGTTTCGCGGCAAGGAAGTGCAGGTGGCGGTGGAGGCGTGCGGCTTCTGGCCGGCGTTTCGGGAGGTGGTGGAACCGGAAGTGCAGCGGTTGGTGCTGGTGCATCCGCAGCGGGTGAAGGCGATTGCGTCGGCGAAGTTGAAGAACGACCGGGTGGATTCGGCGACGCTGGCGCATTTGCTGCGTTGCGATCTGCTGCCGGAGTCGTGGAAGGCGGACCGGGAGACGCAGGCGCGGCGGCAGCAGGTGCGGTTGCGGGCCACGCTGGTGCGGCAGCGCACGCGACTGAAGAACCAGGTGCATGCGGTGCTGCATCAGCAGGGGCTGCATTCTCCGGTGACGGATTTATTTGGCAAGCGGGGACGGCAGTGGTTGGCGGGGCTGAAGCTGCCGGCGGCGGCGCGGGAATCGGTGAACGTGTGTCTGCGGTTGTTGGATGGCTACAGCGAAGAAATTCAAAAGCAAAACCTCCAAATAAGTGAAAAAGCAAACCACGACGAGCAGGCGCAGTGGCTGATGACGATTCCCGGGATTGGCGAATGTTCGGCGATGATGCTGCTGGCCGAGATCGGAGACCTGGGACGATTTCACGACAAGGAAGCGCTGTGCAGTTACGCCGGGCTGGTGCCGCGGGTACGAGAGTCGGCGGGCAAAGCGGCGCGCGCCGGGATCACGCGGCAGGGCTCACCGTGGATGCGCTGGATCATGGTGGAAGCGGCGCAGGTGGCCACGCGTTGTTCTCCGGCGGCGAAGCGTTACTATGATCGGTTGTTGCGCAAGAAACATAAACACGTGGCCCGGGTGGCGCTGGCGCGAAAGTTGCTGATTGCCGTCTATGCTCTGTTGCACGACGGCGTGGTGTTTGAAGAAGAAAAGTTTGCGGCGGTCTAAGGGGAATCCGTCAGCTCGAAGTCATCCTTGCTCTTCGAGAGCGACGCTCAGATGGAGCGGCGGAGTCCGGACATACCTTATGCGCCTCGAGCGCGAATAGAAGCCTGTCCGCATCGCCGCAAAAATACCTATGGACAGGTATGCCCGTTTTCATAGAAGGATGACAAGGCCCCTTTACCTGCGAATCGGTCCAGTCTCCAAATCGCATGCGATTCGCGATCCTTCAAGATCAATTCTGCCATCATCTCTCCGACCGCCGGCCCATGCTTGAATCCGTGCCCCGAACCTCCGCCTAGAATCCACACGTTCGCGTTCGTAAGATGCCGGTCCACAATGAAGTGACTGTCCGGCGTCTGCTCATACTGACAAACGCGGGTCTCGACGAGAGACGCATCTTTCAGGGCAGGGAAGCGAAAGGCGACATACTCGCGGATATCTTTCAGCGTATCGGGACTAATTACCCGCTCGCCGGAAGTCGGATCGAAATCCGGCCCGCGCGTATCGTCGGCGATTTTGAAACCCCGCCGGTCGCTTCCGGGAATGCCGTAGCGGAATCGCCCGCGATGATCCGCCCAGACCGGCATCCGGCCATCGCTGAAGCGCGAGTCTCCCGCAGGTGTGCCGAAGAAAAACACGTCTTGCTTGGTCGGTCGCACGAGATCGCCGACAGTCCGTGGAAACAACTTGCCCAGCCACGGACCGCAAGCAAACACGAAGCCATCAGCTCTGATCTGAGCTCCGTCGGAGAGCGCCAGACTGCATAGCGGCGCATCTTCCAATCCATCGGCCATCACCGCGGCGTGCCGGTACCGTCCTCCTGCGGCCACGAACGCTTCCACCACTGCCGCACAGCTTGCCCGCGCATCCAGATATCCGCACTCCGGCTCGAAAATGCTCCACTCGATTCCCTCGAAATTGATCTGCGGCCAACGTTTCTTCATCCGCGCGGCTGGCAGTTCCAGATACTTGATCTTTGCCGCCCGCAGCATCTCCACCGACCCTCGCTCGAACGCGTCATCGCGCCCCGCCGCCATCCAAAGAACGCCCGTGCGATGCAGAAACTGCCGCTTCCATCGCCGTTCGTATTTCTGCCAGAGGGTGAGCGCGCGCGCCGCCATCTCGGTATAAGGCTGAGTGGGGCCATAGGTGCCACGCATGACACGGGTCTCCCCGCCCGAAGAAGAACGCGAGTTGCCCGGCCCCCAAGCGTCAATCAGCGTCACGCGAGCCCCGCGTTCAATCAGATGCAGAGCCGTCCATCCGCCGAAGGCCCCGGCTCCGATGACCGCGATATGAGGTTTCTTTTTCATAGGGCGAGGGAGAGAATACCAGCGTGTTTTCCTTCGTGAACCTTAGTGCCCTTTGTGGTTAACGCCTTTTGGCAGCCGCAGTCCCTGGTCAACTTTGCTCCCAAACCCAACCTTCTGCATCTAAAATAGTTAGGTAAAATGAATCGGACGCAGTTTCTCCCGGCCGCTCGGATTGACACAACTGACATAATGCATCATGCCTGCTGACCCTAATATCGGGAATCGCGAACGCGAAATTCTGACCGCCATCGTCGAGACGTTCATCTCGACCGGCGAGCCCGTCGGATCGCGCACGCTCGCGCGCTCCAACCGCGAGGGCCTTAGTCCGGCCTCCATTCGCAACGTGATGGCCGATCTCTCCGACGCCGGATTCCTCGAGCAGCCGCACACCTCGGCGGGCCGAGTTCCTACGACGGAAGCGTACCGCTATTACGTCGAGCAGATCTCCGGCACAGCCCGGCTGGCGCCGCAGGAAGAGACCATGATCTCCGACTCCCTGGCCGGCATCACCGACGTGCAGGAATTCATGGAGCGCACCTCGCACGTGCTGTCCCTGATCTCGCGCAATGTGGGCGTGACGGTCGCGACCAGCGGTCCGAAGAATGCGCTGGAGCATGTGTATTTCTCCCGGCTGGGGGATCAGAAAGTGCTGGCGGTGCTCGTGACCCGCTCTGGCCTGGTGCGCGACCGTGTGCTGCGGCTTGATCTGCCGCAAGGCGATCTCGACCTGGCCGCCCGCTACATCAATGAAAATTTCCGTGGCTGGACCATGGAATCCATGCGCTCGGAGCTCTCGCGCCGCATCGAGAAAGAGCGCAGCGAATACGATCGCCTGATGAACTCGATTGAGCAGCTTTATAAGCAGGGCGCGCTTGCCGCCGAGCAGGGATCGCAAGTCGTATTCGTGGAAGGCGCGGCAAATCTGGTCACCAGTGAGCAGGATCGCGAACGCCTGCAGGAAATGCTCAAGACGCTCGAGGAAAAAGAGAAAGTGGTGCAACTTCTGGGCGCTTATCTCGACGTGAAGCAGGAGGCGGTCCGCGTGGTCATCGGCCTCGATCAGGCCCTGCCCTCGATGCAGAACTTCGTACTGATCGGCGCGCCCGCCCATGCCGGAAACGAAGTCATGGGCTCCCTGGCTGTAATCGGGCCTACGCGCATGGACTATCAGCACACCATCACGGCCGTTTCTTACATCGCGCGCCTGTTCGACAAAATCCTGAATGAATCGGAGTAACACCGCAGTTATGGGGAAATCAAACGGAAAATCAGAAACGAAAGCGCTTGACCTGGAGCGCGAACTTCCTCCCGCCGACGCCGACGAGAATCCTACGGCGCCATCGGGCCAAGCCTCGACCGAAACCGCCGAATCGTCCAATGCCGAATTGCAGAAGTTGAAAGCTGAGCGCGACACTTTGCTCGACCGCCTGGCCCGCACGCAGGCGGAATTCGAAAACGCACGCCGCCGCGCCGCCAAAGAGCAGCAGGACTTCCGCGACTTTGCTACGGTCGATGCCATCAAGTCGCTGCTCCCTGTGATCGACAGCTTCGAGCGCGCGCTTCAGGCCAGGTCCGACCCTGCCGATTTCCGCACCGGAATCGAACTCATCTACAAACAATTGCAGGATGTGCTGGCGAAGCTCGGAGTTCGCCCCATCACCGCCAAGGGCGAACCATTCGATCCCCATGTTCATGAGGCCATCGAAATGGTCGAAACTTCCGATGCGGCCGACCACGAGGTCCTCGAAGAATGGCAGCGCGGATATAAGTTTAAAGACCGCCTGTTGCGTCCCGCGATGGTGAAAGTCGCAAAGAATCCTGGCAAATGAGTTGGCGCGAGTTCCCGCACCGGCGTGCAAGTGTGGCCCTTTCAGGGCTGCGTAAATGACATGAGGAACTGTAAGCCTGTCTCTCGTTGAAATTGTTTGCCTGACGAAAGGTTGATTTGGCTACCAACGCAAAACGCGATTACTACGAAGTGCTGGGCGTGAGCCGCACGGTGACTGAGGTTGAGCTCAAGAGCGCCTACCGCAAGCTCGCGCTCCAGTATCATCCGGACCGCAATCCCAACAATCCTGATGCGGAAGAAAAATTCAAGGAAGTCAGCGAGGCCTATGCGGTGCTCGCCGATTCGGATAAGCGCGCGGCTTACGACCGTTTTGGTCACGCCGGACTGGGCGGCGCGGCGCAAGGCGCGGGCTTCGATCCCACCGTCTTCCAGGATTTCAGCGACATCTTCGGCGAGTTCTTCGGCTTCGGCGATATGTTCGGAGGGGGCGGACGTCGTCGCAGCCGCGTGCAGCGGGGCGCCGATCTGCGTGAGGATTTGACGCTGGAGTTCGAAGAGGCATTCTTCGGCACTCAGTCTCAAGTGACGGTTCGCCGCCACGAAGCCTGCGAAGAATGTCATGGCTCCGGTGCCGCCCCGGGCAAAGGGCCGACCACTTGCCGCTCGTGCAACGGTCGCGGCCAGGTTCGTTACCAGCAGGGATTCTTCAGCATTGCGCGCACTTGTCCCACCTGCCAGGGTTCCGGCAGCGTCATTACCGATCCCTGCCCGAAATGCAAAGGCGAGGGCCGCATTCTGCGCCAGCGAACTGTGGACGCCAAAGTTCCGGCCGGGGTGGAAGACGGAACCCGCATCCGCTTTGCAGGAGGAGGAGAAGTCGGCGCCTTCGGAGGTCCGGCTGGAGATCTATACGTCGTTCTTCACGTCAAAGAGCATGCCTTCTTCGCGCGCGAAGGCAACGATCTGCATTGCGTGGTTCCCATTTCGGTGGCGCAAGCCGCCATGGGCGCCGAAATTCGCGTGCCTACCATGGAAGGCGAACACACGCTCAAGATTCCTGATGGCACACAGCCAGGGACAGTGTTCCGCATTCGTAACAAGGGTGTTCCGGTCCTCAACGGGCATGGCAAGGGAGATCTTTACGTCGAAATTCGCGTGCAGGTGCCGACCAGACTGAACAAGCGGCAAAAAGAATTGCTGCAGGAACTCGACGCGCTTTCGAAAGTCGACAACCAACCGCTTATGCGCTCCCTGCTTGGCAAAATGAAAGATATGTTCCAGTAGCGGCCCAAGGCCTTCACCGCAGGGAAGGGCACGACTTGTAGTCGTGCCACTTCAGCCATCATTATGGAATGCGGCTTTAGCCGCTGAGGGCCCACGCTGGATACCGTGACCTGTCGCCGATGACGCGCCGAAGATGACCCGCCGAAGATGGATTGCCGATGAAGTCTCCGAGAATCGCGCCGCTCTTGTCGGGCATCATGCGGATCATCTGGTGCGCGTTCTGCGCGCCCGCGTGGGACAAGAATTCGACATCGTCGCCGACGCCGCAGTTCGGCGTGGCCGGATCGTCCGCATTGCCGAAGATCGCGTCGAGTTCGAACTCGGGGGAGAGACGCCTGCGGCTGCGGTGGCCGATCTGACTCTGTTGTTGTCAATTTTCAAATTCGATCGCTTCGAGTGGGCCATCGAGAAATGTACCGAACTTGGCGTGAAGAAGATTATCCCCGTCGTCGCCCGCCGCACCGATGCCCACCTTGCCTCGGCATCCGCCAAACGCGTTGAGCGCTGGCGGCGAATAGCGGTGGAATCTGCGGAACAGTCCCGCCGGACCGCTCCTCCCGAAATTTCCGATCCACTGAAGTTTCAGGAAGCCCGTTGCGTTCCTAGCAAGCTGCGCATCGTTCTCTCCGAAGCGGAACAGCAAACTCGACTGCGAGATCTCTTCGTAGGCAGGGAGGAAGTCGATGCGGCTCTCGCCCTCGGACCCGAAGGCGGCTGGACGGAAGACGAACTGTCGCTTTTTGCCGGAGAAGGCTGGACCTCAGCCTCGCTAGGCCCAACGATCCTCCGCGCAGAAACCGCCGCCATAGCCGCAACTGCACTGACCCTCTCCCTGCTGAATGAGTAGGACAGCGTAGCGCCGCCGTCCCGGCGGCTGTCGTGGCGGCGTCTCGCCGCCACAGCGTGCAGTCCCTCACCCCCGGATACTTTCTGCACAATCTTCCTCATCCCCACAGGTGGTATGCTGACCCTCAATGCCGCCGTCGAAGTCGACTTCTCGTCCCGTCCCATTCATTCCCGACGATCGTCAACGCGAGGCTATCGAGCACGTCAGCGGTCCCATGCTGGTGATCGCCGGCGCCGGTACCGGGAAGACCTCAGTCCTTACTCACCGAATCGAGCGCCTGGTTCGCGAGGGCCATGCGCAGCCTGAAGAGATTCTTGCTCTCACTTACACGCGGAATGCCGCCTTCGAAATGCGCGATCGCGTGCGCAAGCTGCTTCATGGAAAAGTGATCCAGGCCACGACCTTCCATGACTATTGTTTCAACCTGCTCAAAGACGCGCATAAAGATTTCGGAGTTCTCGACGAACAGGATCTTTGGATCTACTTGCGGCGCCGCATTCGTGGGCTTCATCTCGAGCACTTCATTCGAGCCGCCAATATCGGCCAGTTCCTGAGCGACCTTCTGAAGTTTGTGACGCGCTGCCACGACGAACTGGTGAGCCCGGAAAGATACGCCCAATACGTCGAACAGTTGGAGCGCGGCGAGGTGTCCATCCCGCGGGTCGCAAAATCCAAGAATGTTCTCGAAGATGCGGAGGTCTTAGGCCGGTGCCGGGAGATCGCCCGGGTCTTTTCCACCATGGAGCGTTGGCTGCAGGAAGAGAATCTCGGCAGCTTCAGCCACATGATCACGCGCGCCCATGCGTTGCTCGAAAGCGATGAGAGCGTTTTGTCCGCGGCGCGCGCACGGGCTCGCTTCATCCTCGCCGACGAGTTTCAGGACGCCAATTTCGCCCAGATCAAAATCCTCGCCCGGTTGGCGGGTCCGTCAGGAAACATTCTGGCCGTCGGCGATCCGGACCAGGGAATTTACCGATTTCGCGGAGCCTCCAGCGCGGCCTTCGAACTCTTCCGCCACAATTCCAGCGATACGAAGCTGGTCGTGCTCGAGAAGAATCGACGGTCCACTACCCCGATCCTGCGCACTGCGTTCGCTGTGATCAATAAGAATCCGCCGGCCCTCACGCAACAGGCAGACGCCGTCCATGCCTATGAGCGCGCACCCTTGCAATCGGCGCGCGAGGAGGAAGCCGAGAAGGCCGGCCAGCACCTTCCCAGTCCGCCTGTGACCGCGTTCATTCTTGCCAGCAAAGATTCTGACGGCGCCGATCTCGTCAGCCTCATTCGCGACTTGCAGAAGAAGTCCAAATGCAAATGGTCGGACTTCGGCATACTGTACCGCTCCCACACCCATCGCGATGATGTCGTTCAGGCACTCGCGGAAGCCGACATCCCGTTCGTCATCGAGAGCATGGATATTTCCGATACTCCCGAAGCCCGCGACCTGTTTGCTTGCCTGCGGGCGGTGGCCTCGACCGGCGACGACGTAAGCCTGTTCCGTGTAGCGGCTCTGCCGTGGTTCAAGGTGGATGCAGAGCAGTTGCGCCAGGTGATGCGTGCCATCGCGCACGATAATCGCGAAGAACAGGTGGTTCCACTCTTTCATGCCCTCGATCGTGTCGCAGGCGGCGAGGCGATTCTGGCCGCGGTGCAGGGGTCGCGCGAAGAGATTCGACGCCGGGAGGCCAAAGCCCGCGCCGCCCTCGACATCATCGTGAAGGAGTTCGCGCTCGACCGCAGTTCGCCGATTCTACAAGCGGCTCTGAAGTTCGTGGAGCTGTGGGAGAGCAAGAAGATCAACCAGACCACTGAACTGGAAGAACTGGTCGACTATCTCGGATACTTCCGCGAGGCTGGAGGCGTGATTCCTCTGCAGTCCGACGAGAACGAAAACGCCGTCCGCCTCATGACCGTGCATGGAGCCAAAGGCCTGGAGTTCCCTCAGGTCTTTATCCTCCGCGCCAACTCGAACTCTTTCCCCAGTTCCTACAAGGAGACGCTGGTTGCGTTTCCCCGCGAACTGCGCCAAGCCGATTCTCTGACCGAGGCCGACGATAAATCTCTTCATGGCCAGGAAGAGCGCCGCCTTTTCTACGTTGCCATGACGCGGGCCCGCGACTCATTGCATATTTATGCCCGCGAGGGCATTGGCAAGAACGATAAATCTCCTCCCGGATACGTTCGCGAACTGATGACCGATCGCAACCTGGCTGGCTGGCTCCGGGCGATTCCGGCAAGGGGTGCGCAAGCCACGCTCGATATTCACGCCGCTGCGTCTCCGCTTTATCCCGCCGAGTCGCAAACCACATTATGGCTGGAAACACTCGTGCTCGAAGGTTTGCATCGACGGCTAAGCGCGTCCGCGGTCGACAATTATGAGCGTTGCGGATTGCGTTTCAAACTGGAGCGCGATTGGCGCCTTCCCGCTAAGCCAGCGGCCGCCATGCAGTACGGCGCCGCCATCCATCGCGTGCTCAAAACCTATTTCGATTCCATTCGTCTCGGGCGCCCCAGGACTAGCGACGAACTGATCGATTTATTTCGCCAGGACCTTGCCGCCGCCAAAATTCAGGAAGCTTACCAGCACGAGCTCTATGAACGGCAAGGGATCGCCCAGTTGCGCGACTTCCTCGCTTACGCTTCCTCGATTCCCGCTTCGGATGTACTGCACACCGAGGAATCCTTCGAGATTCGGGTGGGCGATACTTCAGTCGTTGGACGTATCGACCGCATCGACCGCCGTTCCGATGGCACCGTCGCCATCATCGATTACAAGACCGGCAAGGCTCGCGATCAGGAAGATGCCGACGAGAGTCTGCAACTTTCGTTGTACGCCATCGCCGCCCGGCAGAAATGGGGATACAAGGTAAGCGCGCTCGTCTTTCATAATCTGGAAGAGAATGTGCCGGTCATTACCTCTCGTACCGAATCGGAGTTGCAAGTGGCAGAGGAGCGAGTAAAGAAAGCCGCAGCGGGAATTGCCAATAATATTTTCGAGGCGCATACCGGCATCCACTGCAGTTTTTGCGCCTACCGAAGCCTGTGTCCCGAGCAGGAGAAGCGGATACCGCGACGCGTGGAAGTCAGCGCGGAGAAGCCGAACTGATGGGATTCGGTGATCTTGAACCTTGAAATCTTGAAACTTTGATACCTCGCCACAAAAAACTTAGGGGACGCATTTTGCGTCCCCTTTTGCCTTCGTACGGAGCCTACTTAGTGTTTCTTTTTCTTCTTTGCCTTTTTCTTGGTTGCCATTGTTTCTATTCTCCCTTCCATTCTTCATGGAAAATGTGCAGTGGTGTTTTACTGCAACTAGTTGATGTATAGAGTTAATGAAAAATGAAGTCAAGAAAAAAATGCGCATTGATTCGCATAAGTTGTGACACCAAAGTCACGACGAAAGAACTTTTATGCCAAAAGTCAACTAGATTTTTTTCGCGGGTGCGTCTTTGTCGTAGGCATTTCGCTTGTTCGACCTTACGTTCTCGTTTCAGCCGATCGTGGAATCGATTTCTTCCGCACAGATCGGCTGGCGATCCTCAGTCGCTCGTCGCTGCGCGATAAGAAACTATTCTTCTCTTCCAACATCTATAATGAAGCGAGCGAAACCTTCGCGGGAGCTTGATTCATGGCCTCTTTCGACGATGTTGTCATCATTTCCGGATGTCGGACTCCAGTGGGAAAATTTCAGGGAAGTCTTTCCAATTTCACTGCGCCGCAACTCGGCGCACTGGTCGTGCGCGAGGCAGTGAAGCGTGCCGGCATCGATCCGGCGCTGGTCGACGAGTGCATCATGGGGAATGTCGTCTCCGCCGGACTCGGACAAAACCCCGCGCGACAGGCCGCAATCTTCGGCGGACTCTCTCCCGCGACAGGTGCCATGACAATAAACAAAGTGTGCGGCTCCGGATTGAAATCTGTCGCTCTCGCCGCGCAAGCGGTGCAGACCGGAAACAGTTCTATCGTCGTCGCCGGCGGAATGGAATCGATGACCAACGCTCCCTATCTGCTCCCGCAAGCGCGCAAAGGATACCGCTTGGGCAACGCGCAGATCGTCGATTCTATGGTGCACGACGGTCTCTGGGATATCTACAACGACTACCACATGGGTATCACCGGCGAGAACGTCGCCGAGAAATATGGCATCACGCGCGAAGAGCAGGATGAATTCGCCGTCAATTCTCACCGCAAAGCTGTCTCTGCACTGAAAGAGTGCCGCTTCAAATCGCAGATCCTCCCCGTCGAGATTCCCGCGAAGAAGAAAGGTGCGCCTCCTACAATCTTCGATAAGGATGAAGGTCCGCGCGAGGACACGACCATCGAAATCTTGCGCGCTCTGAAGCCTGCCTTCAAGAAAGATGGCACGGTCACTGCCGGCAATGCTCCCGGAGTCAATGACGGAGCCGCGGCCTTAGTAGTGACCAGCGCGCAGCGTGCCAAAGAATTGGGAGCGAGGCCCATGGTCCGCATCGTCGCCCAGGCCACCAGCGGGGTCGAACCCAAATGGGTCATGATGGCCCCCGTGGGTGCGGTGCAGCAGATCTGGCAAAAGACTGGATGGAAGAATGAAGACGTCGATCTCTACGAATTGAACGAAGCGTTCTCGGTGCAGGCACTGGCTGTGATGCGTGAGCTGAAGTTGAATCCCGAAAAAGTGAATGTGAACGGCGGCGCAGTGGCGATTGGCCATCCCATTGGCGCTAGCGGAGCCCGCGTCCTGGTCACGCTGATCTACGAAATGATTCGCCGCGATGTAAAGCGAGGCATTGCCGCTCTCTGTCTCGGCGGGGGGAACGCGATAGCGATGGCGGTAGAGCGCTAAGAAAACTCATGTGGTGACGGCCGCCTCGGCCGTCCAAGCAGGTGCGAAGCACCGCGCCCCTTGAAAAGACTCCTTGAAGTTCCCTGAGGGCTTGCCTGAGAGTGTGCCTCAGTTCACTTTCGCCACCGGCAGCGTTACAGTAAACACCGCGCCGCCATCCGAAGCGTTCGCCGCCTCGATGGACCCGTTATGCTCCTTCAGGACCGACTTGCAGATGCTAAGCCCCAGCCCGGTTCCGCGCCCGGGACGTTTAGTCGTGTAGAAGGGATCGAAGATGCTGGCCAGATTTTCCTTGGGAATGCCCGCTCCATCGTCGTGAAAGCTGACCCAGACGGAATTTTCGCCCTTGCCCAGCCGGATTCGCAGGGTTCCTTTGTCGCGTCCCTCGCGGATGGCCTGCTCTGCGTTCAAGATCAGATTCAGGAACACCTGCATCAACTGGTGCGGATCTCCCATTGCGTACGGCACGCTGCTCTCTTTCAGGAAGTCAACGGTGATGTTGTTCTTGCGCAGCGAATAGGCGTGCAGGTTCAAGGTGCGCTCCACAACCTCCACCAGATTGATCCGGCTTTTGCCGGGCGCCGGAGGGCGCGCGAAATACGTCAGGTTCTGCACAATCTCTGCCGCGCGCCGGGCCTGTTGCTGCAGCATGCCCAGTTGCTTGCGCGCGGTTTCGCTGGTCTCGATACCCTGCAGCAATTCGCTGACGCCGAGGATGGCGGTTAGAGGGTTATTCAGTTCGTGGGCAACGCCGCCGATCATCGCTCCCATGGCCGCCAAGCGCTCGCTCTGCACGACCTGTTGTTCGAGCTTGCGTTCGAGGGTAATGTCGCGGACGGAGATAATCACGCCCGTAACTTTTCCCTCCGCATCTGCCAACTGGCTGGCGGACGCGCGCATCGTTCTCCAGCTCCCATCGCGATGGCGCGCACTATATTCCGCTGAACCAAACATCTGTTGCTCCGAAACCACGCCGTGATACAACGCAGCCAGTTCCGGCGAGTGGTCTTCCACGTCGGAAATCTTTTTCCGCAGCATGTCTTGCGGTGCATAGCCCAGCAGATCGCGCGACCGCGAACTGACGAATGTATAGCGTTCTTCGAGATCGACCACGAGGATCAAGTCCGGGAAACTCTCTAGCAGCCGGCGGCGGAATTCCTCCTGCTGCGCCAGTTGCCACTCCATATCTCTTTTTTCCGTGATGTCGACCAGCGTTCCTTGATAGCGAATCACGTTCCCTGAGGTGTCCCACACAGCGCGTGAGGAATCGAGAAAAACGGCGGGCTTGCCGTCTTTGCGGCGCAGTCGAATCTCGCGTGTGCGCACGCCTCCGCGATCATCCGCCGCGCGCCCCAGCACGGGCTGCCCGGGATCGAAATTCAACGCCGCAGGTTCCACGGCCAGCAACTCCCGCTTCTCCTGATAACCCAGCATGCTGACCAGCGCCGGATTCGCATCCAGCAGTTGCCCCTCCGGCGTACTGAAGTACACGCCTTCCTGCAAGGTCTCAAACAGTTCGGTGAAGCGCAGTTCCTTCTCGCGCTGCTCGGTTACATCGCGCCCCAGAATGCTGGCTCCGACCACTTCGTCACCCTTGATGATGCCATTCACCACGCAGTCGAAATAAAGCGGCCGCGTCGTGTTTTTCAGGCGCAGGCGCAGCGTTCCGGCCCAGTGCTTCTTTTCCAGAAAACGCGCCAGGCTGCGTTCCACGTCTTCGCGGGTCGGTTCGTCAATCAGATCGAAAAGCTTCTGTCCTACAAGATCGGTGTATTTCAAGCCGGTCAGTTCGGTGACGCGGCGGTTCACCGTTCGCAGCGTGCCATCCAGGGAAACCGCGCATGCCGGATCGTCGAAGGAATCGATCAGTTCCTTGAAGTTGCGCTGCGAGCGCATGATGACCTGGCTGAGCTGATCCAGCTGCTCTTCGGAAGGGGCGGCGCCCACATGCTCCTGCAGCCCGCGCAGAACTCCCTTGAGTTCGGTCACTTCGCGCCGCCGGCCCGCCGCGTAAACGGCAAACAGAACCGACAGCACCAGCACTCCAATAGGAATGGCGCGCAGTTGGTAGGGAATTGTCTCCAGACGCTCCCACATCAGGGCGGTCAGGGCGACCGCGAGAAGCAGCATGAATCCCAGCACCCATCGCCACAACTGGGACTCCTCTTGCTCAAGAGTTCCCTGGGGACGAGGGTTCCGCGCCGCATCGTTACGATTTGGGCTCATGGAAGAGGGCTAAGTTTACCAAAATGTCATCCTATCTTCTTCGCCATCGGGCAACAACCGGATTGTTAGACACTTTGGTTCGTATCGAGCTGTTGCAGGCTCGGGCAGGCCCCTTTTTCGGGCCGCACTCAGCGGCGATTTCCACAGCTCGTGGTGACATCCGTCACAGCTTTGGCCCTCTCGCAAGCCGTAAGGTGGGTGTCTGGCACAAAAGGACGTACGGGACGAATCTCGGGTCTCCGTGTGCCCGATCACCGTTCTGCCTTCGTCATCGGAAGACGGGCGGATCTCCTGTCAGTCGCCCATGCTTTATAAGACTCTCAGCGCCGCTGTTTACGGTATCGATGCCAACATCATCCAGGTGGAAGTCGACTGCTCGGGCATCAAGTGCGATCAGGACCATTTCCATACCGTAGGCCTGCCCGATGCCGCTGTCCGCGAGAGCCGCGACCGGGTTCGCGCCGCCCTGAAGAACTGCGGCTACGATATTCCGCCCACACAAATCACCATCAATCTGGCTCCGGCGGACATTAAGAAGGAAGGTTCGGGATTCGACTTGCCGATGGCTCTGGGCATCGTGGGAGCCTATGGCGGTCTCACGAAAAAAGAAATCTCCGACTGCCTATTCGTAGGAGAGCTTTCTCTGGACGGCGGCGTGCGCAGCGTTCGCGGGGCACTGCCCATCGCCATCGAAGCCCGCGGACGAAAAATTTCCCGAATGGTCGTTCCGGAAGCCAACGCCAAAGAAGCCGCCATGGTAGGCGGAGTCGATGTTTATCCTGTCCGCTCTCTTCTCGACGTGATCCATTTTGTGAACTCCGGCAACGGCATCCTTCCCATGAAAGCCGACGCCGACTCCCTTCTGCGTGAGTCCCAACAATTTTTCGTGGACTTCAAAGACGTCCGCGGACAGCAGACTGCCAAGCGCGCCATCGAGATCGCCTGTGCGGGAGGCCATAACATTCTCATGATCGGACCTCCCGGCTCGGGCAAGACCATGCTGGCCAAGCGTATGCCCACCATTCTTCCTCCATTCACTTTCGAGGAGGCGCTGGAGACCACGAAGATTCACAGCGTCGCCGGAGTTCTCGACCAAGGGTCAGGCCTGGTGGGAACTCGCCCCTACCGCGCTCCGCACCACACGATCTCCGATGCCGGACTGATCGGCGGCGGCGTCATTCCGCGCCCGGGCGAAGTTTCTCTCGCCCACAACGGGCTGCTCTTTCTGGATGAGCTTCCCGAGTTTCCCCGCAATGTCCTCGAAGTTCTGCGCCAGCCGCTGGAAGATGGAACGGTGAGCATTGCCCGCGCATCCATGTCGCTGACTTTTCCTGCGCGCTTCATGCTGGCCGCCGCCATGAATCCTTGCCCTTGCGGATTTCACAATGACCGCAGCCGCGAATGCCAGTGCACTCCGCCCATGATCCAACGCTATATCTCGAAAATCTCGGGCCCGCTCATGGACCGTATCGACATCCACATCGACGTCCCCGCGGTGAATTACAAAGAAATGCGCTCGACGAACGAACCGGAAAGCTCCGCCAAAATTCGCGAACGCGTCATTCGAGCCCGGCAGAAGCAATTAGCTCGCTTCGCGACTTCCCGCGAGAAACTCTACTGCAACGCCCAAATGCACTCCCGCCACATTCGCGCGTTCTGCGAACTCTCTGCCGATTGCGAGCGCCTGCTGGAACGCGCGATGACCCAGCAGGGACTCAGCGCCCGCGCGCATGATCGCATCCTGAAGGTCGCCCGCACGATTGCCGATCTGGAAGATGCCCCTAACCTCGAGCCCAAGCACATCGCGGAAGCCATCCAATACCGCAGCCTCGATCGCACCTACTGGGCCTAAAGACGCCTCGGAGTTAAGGGGAAAGTAGGCCGTCTTTAAGGTTCCGGCCCTATTGCGACCAAAACGCTGCCAACGCAAAATCTGAAGGCCTCCGCCTGTTATGGGCTTCAAGGGTTCGCCGCTCCGACCCCAAGTTTCGCGCGTGAGGCGACCGAATCCTCGGAGGTTGGTGAATGTGCGCGGCTGTACGTAAGTCGACGGTCCTTGCAACTCTTTCCCTCACCCTGTTAGCTCTCGCCCTGGTGGGTTGTGGGACGAGTTCCAAAACGACGACAACAACGCCGACGACTCCAGCGCCGCCCGCGCAGCCGTCGTATCCGTCGACGCCGCCGGTTCCGATCACGTGGTCGCCGAGCACTAGCCTATTGCCGGCGCCTCCCGCATGCGATCCGACGACTTCCTCCTGCACTCCGCCCGATCCCAACGGGTCGAACGATTTCCCGCTCAATGTCGCCAATCCCCTGAACGGTGCGACCACAACTTCGCCGATGAGCGTGGTCGCGACCGCAACTCCGAAAAATCCCATCTTCTTCACCTGATTGATCTCATTGACCAGCGCAGCCAGCGTGGTGGTCTTCCCCGATCCCGTCGCTCCGCCGATAATCACCAGGCCTCGCTGCAGGCGCGCCAGCGCTCCTACTCCGGCCGGCAGCCGCAATTCCTCGAGGGCCGGAATCTTCGAGGGCAGCGCCCGCACCGTCGCCGCCGCGCGTCCCCGCTCCCGATGCAGGTTGATGCGAAACCGCCCCTGCCCCTCGACTCGATACGACGAATCCGCGATGCCCTGCTGCTGATAGGCGTGGCGGGCGTGCTCTGCCAGGGCAGGCAGCACCATCGTCTCGATCTCGTCCCCGCTCAATGTTCCTTCCTGAATCGCCAACAGAGCGCCTTCCACGCGAATCGCCGCCGGGGCCCCGGCCACCAGCAGCAGATCGCTGCCCTTGCGCGAGACCAGTTCTCCCAGCCAATGCGTCAGTTGAGCGTCCGCGTGTTCTTCGGAATGAATTACTTGCATGCGTGCTGGATTTCCTTCAGCTGTCATGATCCTCTTTGATGCCGTCAACATTCAATGCGGTAGCGAGGGTCGGGATATTTCCCAGCCCATTCCCATCCCTAAGAACGCAAGCCCCTTGACCGTTTGCACCGCGAAGAATACCCTCCCGGAGTCAACTGAAACCACCTTTTTCGTCGCAGGAGGCGTCCATGGTGCCACTGTCCGCTCTCTGGCTGCCGATCGTGCTCTCGGCGATCATCGTCTTCATCGCCAGTTCGATCATGCACATGCTGCTGCCCTATCACAAGGGCGACTACCTGAAGCTGCCCGATGAAGAGAAAGTGCTTCCCGCCCTTCGCAGTGCGGGTTTGAAGCGCGGACTCTATGTTTTTCCTTACTGCACTCACCAGGAGATGAAGTCCCCCGCCTCGATCGAAAAGTACAATCAAGGGCCCGTCGGAATGATGACAGTTTTCCCCGTGGGGCCACCGGCCATGCCCAAGTTCCTGGGCTTATGGTTTGGTTACTGCCTGCTGATCTCATTCTTCGTGGCGTACCTGACCGCGCACACGGTTGCGCCCGGCACGTATTATCTGGCAGTGTTTCGCGTGGTAGGAACCGCCGCCTTCCTCGGCTACGGCCTGGGCACGATTAGTAACGGCATCTGGAAAGGACAGACCTGGAGCTTCACGATTAAGGAAGTGATCGACGGACTGGTCTACGCCCTGCTGACCGCTGGAACCTTCGGCTGGCTCTGGCCGCGCTAACGCTTTATGTAGGGGCGGACGCAGCCTGCCCTGAGCTTGCCGAAGGGTCCGCGGCCAAAGGAAAAACGCGGGGACCGTTTGGTTCCCGCGCTATCCCCGACAATCGTTCGGTGTCTGGCTTCAGTCTTCCTGTCGCTGCTTCATGTTGCCGGTGCGCAAATACCGGTTGTGCCAGCCGAGGGATTCGTTGAGCAGATGCGGCGTGTGCTTCCCGTACGACAGTTGCTCTGACCGCGACAGGTAATCCTGCAGCAACGACTTGTACTCCGGCGCGGCGCATTTCTCGATGACCAGCTTCGCTCGCTGCCGTGGCGAAAGGCCGCGCAGATCGGCTAGTCCCTGTTCCGTGACCAGCACCTGCACATCATGCTCGGTATGATCCACGTGCGAGACCATAGGCACGATCGTGGAGATCGTCCCTTTCTTGGCCGCCGACGGCGCCATAAAGATCGACAAATATCCGTTGCGCGCGAAGTCTCCCGATCCTCCAATTCCGTTCTGAATGCGCGATCCCATCACGTGCGTCGAATTGACGTTGCCGTAAATGTCGGCCTCGATCATTCCGTTCATCGCAATCACGCCCAGGCGCCGGATGATTCCGGGATTATTCGAAATGTCCTGCGGCCGCAACACGATGCGCTCGCGATACGAAGCCATGTCGGCATTCACTTCGTCGAGCATCGTTGGGCTGAGCGAGAACGCCGTCGCCGACGCCGTGGTCAGCTTCCCTGACTTCAGCAGCCGGATCATTCCGTCCTGAATCACCTCGGTATAAGAAGTCAGGCCTTCAAACGGACCTTCCTCCAATCCGAACAGAACGGCATTCGCGATGTTGCCAACGCCGGATTGCAGGGGCAGCAAATTCGCCGGCATCCGTCCTTTCTTCACTTCCCAGCTCAGAAACTCGAGGATGTGCCCGGCGATGCGCTTGGAAGCCTCGTCCGGGGCCTTGAAGGCGCTGTTGCGGTCCGGCGAGTCGGTCAAAACTATTCCGACAATCTTGTCTGCCGGGATGTTGAGATACGGCGACCCGATCCTCTGCCCGGGTTTGGTCAGCGGAATCGGCTTACGATTCGGCGGCGGCTCCAAGCCGTAATAAATGTCGTGCATGCCTTCCAGGGCGGCTGGTTGCCACGAATTCACTTCGAGGATCACGCGCTCCGCGCAGTCGGCCCACGTCTTGTTATTGCCGAGCGATGAACTGGGCACCACGCGTCCATCTTCCAGAATCGCCGTCACCTCGATCAGCGCCACGTCCATCTTGCCCAGAAATCCGTACTCCACAAACTGCGCTACGTGGCTGAGATGGATGTCCATATATTCCATCTCGCCTGCATTGATCCGCTTGCGCGTCTCCGGATCCGACTGGTATGGCAGCCGCAGATGAATCCCTCCCGCCATCGCCAGCGCCCCATCCAGCTCCGGCCCGGTCGACGCTCCGGTGAACACGCTCACCTGAAACTTTTCGCCGCGGAAGTGTGCTTCCGCGATGCGGTGTGCCAGTTGAATCGGCACCGCCTTCGGGTATCCCGACCCGGTAAATCCGCTCATGCCAATCTGATCGCCAGACTGGATCAGCGCCGCTGCAGTTTCGGCGCTCATAATCTTTCGCTCTAGTTTGGGGTTCAAAATGCGGGTGCTGGTGGGCGAGACAGTCGACATAAGAGATTCCTCACAATCGGGAAAAAGACCCAATTTAACGCTACTGAGGCGCCCTCAATCAGGCTGTGATTTCAATCACACGCAGGTGTGGCGGGCGTACTTACCGGCCGATCATTCCCTTTGGATCAGCGACCGGGATCGAATTCGTTCTTGTAGGATTGCCAGCGTTCGCGAACGCCCGCCATGACGGTCTGATATTCGGCATCGGAGCGCAGGCTGGCGAAATTCTTATCGCGTTCGAACCATGGATAGTTGACATCTCCCAGAGCCCCCGCCCGCTTCAGCCAGAGCAGGGAATTTTGCTTTTCACCGAGCAGTGCATAGATCCCGGCCAGCCAGTACGCCGCATCGCCGTCAACGATCTGTTCGGGACGGTACAGGAATATTCTGCTGTCGATCTTTTCCCGCTGGCCGCGCGCAGCGTACACGAACGCGGCCAGGAGCCGCGGGGAACTATCGCTCGAATCGCCGGCCAGTTCTACGCTGCGGTCGAGATTGGTCTTTGCTTCATCCATTTTCCCCGAGTAATAGAGCATCATGCCGAAGTAGGCGAGAGCTTTGAACTGGTCGGGATTCGCTGCCACCAGTCGCCGCATTTCCTGCTCGGCTTCCGTGGTCCTTCCCGAGTAGAGCAGCATGCGGGCGTGCATCCAGTGCGGCTGAAGAACAGTGGGATTCATCTCGGTCAGCCGGCGATAGGCCTGCTCGGCCAGTTCATTGAGTCCCGCATAGTAATAGGAATATCCCAGCATTTGCCAGGCAGTTTCATTGTTGGGTGCGAGCGCGACGGCCTGTCGGTTCGCGCGGATCGCTTCTTGTTCCCGTCCTTCCTCGCTGTAAATGCCCCCCAGCGCGATCAGTCCCTCCACCGATTGGGGATTGATCCGCAAGGCGTTCTGGGCGGCCACTTCGCCTCGTCTGACATTGGCTTCCGCATCCACCACAAAATTCGCGCCCTGCAACGAATAAAGCTGCGCCAAGAGCGCATACCCGTCGGCAAAATTCTTGTCCAGCGAGATCGCATGCAGAAGGAGTTGCTCGGCCTTTTCCAGGCTGTCAACCCGCGACTTCGTGAAGTATTCATTCAAATAAAAGCGCGCTTGCAGGTAGTCGTTGTAAGCCTCCACGCTGGTGGTCACCGGCTGCTGGATCGATTTCTGCTCGGTCGGCGAGATCTGGATCTGCAGTCCCTCCACCACCTTCCCCGCTACCTCATCTTCAAAACTCAAGATATCGGCGCTCTTCAAGTCGTAACGCTGCGACCACTTCGTGGTGCCAGTGTGGCCGTCGATCAGTTGCACGGTTACGCGCACCACATTCGACGAACGCTGGTAGGTCCCTTCCAGCACGCTTTCCGCGCCCAATGCCTTGGCCGCCTCCACCGGATCCGGCGTCGCGTTCGCATATTTCAGCACCGACGTCGTCGGCCTTACTGCCAGATTCTGCAACGACGTCAGGCGGCTGATGATCGCGTCGGTGATCCCAATGCCCCAACTGTCGCTGGTCGCGGCCGTGATGTCGCGGAAGGGAAGCACTGCGATGGTTTCGGTCAATGGCTTCAGGTCCGCGGCGCCGGTTCGTGATTTGTGGACGGCGGCATCGTAGGCGCGAAATCCCAGCAGAGCCAGGACTGCCACAGCGAGGGCTCCGCCCGCCAGCATCCATATTTTCCGGGTGGTTCGTCCTCCCTTCGAGGGCGCGTGCATTCCGGAGGCGGCCAGAACCCGCTGCGACTCGCTATCGCGCTTCACCCGCTTCAGATCAGCTTTTAGCTCCGTGGCCGACTGGTAGCGGATGTCGCGGTCTTTTTCCAGCGACTTCGCGATGATGTCTTCCAGCTTCGGGCTCACATCCGGATTGAGCCGCACCGGCGCGACCGGAGTCCCGTGCAGGATCGAATCGAAGATAATTCCCGAAGTGTCGCCCCGAAACGGCAGCCTGCCGGTCGCCATTTCGTACAGCACCACCCCGAACGAAAAAAGATCCGTCCGGCGGTCGAGTTCCAGCCCCTTGACCTGCTCGGGAGACATATAAGCGACCGTGCCCAGCGTGCTTCCCGGACTGGTCAAATGCTCCTCGGCGACGGTGACCGTGGGTGCTGCGCCGGCCGCCTCAGGCTTTTGAATCGTGATCTTTGCCAGGCCGAAGTCGAGAATCTTGGCGTGCCCTCGCTTCGTTACGAAAATGTTTGCCGGCTTGATGTCCCGATGAACGATGCCCTGCGCATGCGCCGCCTCCAGCGCGTCGGCGACCTCGATGCCGATCTCCAAAACCTGGCCCAACTCCATCGCCCGGTTGCCGATCAGGTGCTTCAGTGTCACGCCGTCGAGAAACTCCATCACGATGAACGGGCGCCCGTTCTCTTCGTCAATCTCATGCACGGTGCAGATGTTGGGATGATTCAGTGCCGACGCCGCCTTAGCCTCGCGCTGGAAGCGGCTGAGCGCCTGCTCATCGCGCGCAACGTCCTCGGGCAGGAACTTCAGCGCGACAAAGCGGTCCAGCTTGATGTCCTCCGCCTTGTACACCACTCCCATCCCGCCACCGCCGAGTTTTTCCACGATGCGGTAGTGGGAGATAGTTTGGCCGACGAGTTCTGACGGGGTGACCATTCGCGGCAATAGTAGGTGGATCGAGACTTACGGTCAACCGTGCAAGAAACCTTGAACACCGAACGCCGAGAACCTGACCGCGGCCCCGGATTTTCTCCGCGATCTCAGCGAATCCTCAGCGATCTCTGCGGTTTAGGGTTTGGTCACGACGGAGAAGAGTGGATCATCGAACTGAGGTTCTGACCGGTCCTTTCATCCGCGCCCGCGAAACTGAATGATCCTGCGGCGGTCACGCTTCGAGGGCCGGCCTTGCGGCAAAATCTCAAACTCCCGCGTCGCCTTCCGCTCCGCCGCCGCTTTCAGGCGTGCTTCTTTACTCTGCTCCGTCTCGCGATATAGCGTTTGCGCTACCGACGCCGGGCCGCGCACGTCACTTAGCGCCAGCACTTCCACCTCGAACTCTCCGCCCTCGTTGGTGACGCACAGCCGGTCGCCGACTCGAACTTCGCGCGCCGCTTTGGCGAATTGCCCATTCGAAAGAATCCTTCCCAAGTCGCATGCCTTTTTCGCCAGAGTCCGCGTCCTGAAAAATCGCGCCGCCCACAACCACGCATCCATTCTCACGCCGGTCATGCCCTCAATTTTCTCACTACACGATCCCTCCGTGCAGGCATCCTATCGACTCTGAGCAAGCCGGAACCGAGCCGCGAAACGGGTCCCAATTGGCATTGCCGCACTGACTTTTGGTCGGCCCCAGGACCACGGTTGAGAATGCTAACTCTTTTAAATCTCGTATCTTGAACCAAAATGGTCAAATCCAAATGTCGCCTTTACCCCGATTTACAAATAAATGCTTGACCTCCTCAATTGTTGCGTCTAAATTAACGTGTTCCAGGGACATCCGAAGTTTCCGGGCCATTGTTATGTATCCTGCGCCTGTGAAGCCTAGCCCAGAAAATCGAGCATCTTCGGGTCCCTATCGCGCATCTATCACAAAGAGTGAGTTTTTACGCTAACTCCTTTACAACCTACTCGGAATAAGTGACTTAGGTCGGAACTTGGGGTCTCCGGTCACCCTCCCTGGCAAAAGGACGAAGGCGGAAGGTCACAATCATAAAGTAAGGAGAACTACCACGCATGCGCTCTGATCGTGTGTTTGACGCTTTACAGACGTTACGAAATCGGTATATGCTTTGCCAGCTTGCCTCCAAGGCCACGCGGAAGTTCCACCGGCCCAGCACCCGCATTCAGGAAACCATGAACGGCGTTTTGGACCGGATCGCCGACTCGGAGCGACAGGCTGTTTTGTCGGAACCAGAGAACGTTGCCGAAGCACAACGGCGGGCTGCTTAACCCAGTCCCGCCCTTCCTGCCCGGCGTTGTATTACGTCTTTCCTGAGTCCCCTCCTTTTGAAAATCTCCCGCTGACACTAACGCGTACGTTTTAGTGCACGGGTTCAGGTGAATCATGACCATCGCTGAATTAAAAGAAAAGAACATCACCGAGCTGACCAAGATCGCAAGGACCTTGGATCTGCCTGGTGCCAGCGGTATGCGCAAGCAGGATCTCATCTTCAAGATCCTGCAGGCGCAGAGCGAAAAAGAAGGCCATATCTTTGCCGAGGGCGTGCTCGAGATTTTGCCCGACGGCTACGGCTTCCTGCGCTCTCCCGATTACAACTACCTTCCGGGCCCCGACGACATCTACGTCTCCCCGTCCCAGATCCGCAAGTTTGACCTCAAGACCGGCGACACTATCAGCGGGCAGGTTCGCCCTCCGCACGAAGGTGAAAAATATTTCGCGCTCGTCAAGATTGAAGCCGTCAATTTCGAGTCTCCGGACGAAGCCCGCAACAAGATCCTGTTCGACAACCTGACGCCGCTGTATCCGCAGGAGCGCATCAAGCTCGAAACCGCCCGCGACAACGCCAGCGCCCGCGTCATGGATCTGCTTACACCGCTCGGCAAAGGCCAGCGCGGACTGATCGTTTCTCCGCCGCGTGCCGGCAAGACCATGCTCTTGCAGAACGTCGCCAACTCCATCACCACCAACCATCCAGAAGTCGTTCTGATGGTCCTGCTGATCGATGAGCGCCCGGAAGAAGTTACCGATATGCAGCGCTCGGTGAAAGGCGAAGTTATTTCTTCGACCTTCGACGAGCCTGCCGCCCGTCACGTCCAGGTCGCCGAGATGGTCATCGAAAAGGCGAAGAGGTTAGTCGAGCACAAGCGCGATGTCGTGATCCTGCTTGACTCGATCACACGTCTTGCCCGCGCCTACAACACCATCGTTCCGCCCTCGGGCAAAGTGCTCTCGGGCGGCGTCGACTCCAATGCCTTGCAGCGCCCGAAGCGTTTCTTCGGATCCGCCCGCAACATCGAAGAAGGCGGCTCGCTGACCATCATTGCCACCGCCCTGATCGACACCGGATCCCGCATGGACGACGTGATCTTTGAAGAATTCAAAGGCACCGGCAACTCGGAAATCATTCTTGAGCGCAAGCTGGTCGACAAGCGAGTCTTCCCGGCCATCGACATCCAACGCTCCGGCACGCGGAAAGAAGAGCTCCTGATCCCGAAAGAAGACCTCTCGCGCATCTGGGTTCTTCGCAAAGTGCTGAACCCGCTGTCGCCGGTCGAAGCAATGGAACTACTGATCGACAAACTCAGCAAGACAAAGTCGAACGGCGAATTCCTGGCCAATATGAGCGCGCTTTAAGGAATTCGAGTGACCCTTGACATTCCAGACTGCAAAGCCAGAGCCCCGGTTCTGGCTTTCTTATTCCTCCTCGGCGCCCTCAGCGTCCTCTGTGGTGAAGGTTTTCCGTTTCCTATCCCGGAAAGTATAATTTTGAAAGAGCAGAGTGCCTCTGCATCTCCGAGGTTTCCGTGCATAACCGACTTTGCCTGATCGCTCTCCTTGCCGTGTTTTTCGTGCCCGGTTTCGCGCGAACCGCCCATGCCCAGATACCCGCGCAGCACCCCGATATCGGCACTCCCATGAGCGACGAAGACGAGGTGCGCGCCCGCCTTACTCGCGACATGGAGAAGAAGGCCGCGAAAGAACGCGTTGCCGCGCTCAAAAGCGATACCGACAAGCTGCTGAAACTTTCCATCGAACTGAAATCGTATGTCGACAAGTCCAACGAAAATGTGCTCTCGGTGGATGTGGTCAAAAAGGCCGATGAAATCGAGAAGCTAGCCAAGAGCGTCAAAGACAAAATGAAAGGCCCGAACTAGTCTTCCGGTTCACCTGGGACATGCGGGGACAGCCGCCATCGGCCGTCGGCTGGGCGCAGCCCGCCAGATTTCCTCTTTGCCTTTTGTGGTGAAAACTCGGTATCACAGAAATAAAAACGCCATCCGGTCCAACCAGATGGCGTTCCAGTTCTAAGGTTCGGACTTTCTACGCGGCGCCCTGCTTGATCCGCATCCCGTAGAACGACCGGTACACGAAGAAGAACGACACCACAAA
>CAVRDS010000020.1:0-5389 GCA_963719865.1 uncultured Acidobacteriota bacterium
TCATCGACGCCCGTTGTGTTTGCCATAAAGTTTGCACTGGCCGTAGTGAGGTTCAGCTTGACGAGTGCCTTAGCAATGGACTTCTGGTCGGCTAGGGCGACGCCATTGAGCCAGTTGGCGCGAAGCGTAGCAAGCGTAGACGGAAGCGCAATAGCAGATGCTTCACTTTCTTTCAGTGAGGTGCCAGGAATGAATTTTGAGACAATTCTCTTGATATCTCCGAAACCACGATTAGATATGCCACCGCCAAAGCTCTTAGTAGCGTCAACCACGCCATAAGCCGCTGTTCCCAAACTACCAACCGCCAAGACGATCTGTGATAGGTTCAGGCTGGAAATTGCGCTAGTAGCTACACTCGCTACCATATCGTGCCTCCTTCAGTGATTGAATGTGGGAAGTTCAAGACCGGCGTTTTGCGCCAAGCGAATTCAAATTGAGGCCAGTCGCCGTAAATTGCTGCAAGAATCAGGAAAACTGCGGCTCGGAGCTTCGTCGCGTGAGTTTGTCCAACCTCGATCCATTCGAACGCCGATCCTTCGTATGGTCCGCGATACTGGGCGCCCCGGACTATGCGAACGCCAGGGCTCTCTCCAGAACATCTGTGCAAAAAATGCCGCGCAGCGAATGGCAACTAATATAGACCCTTTTTTATGGAAGTCAACAAGGAAAGTTCACGATATCCGAGGCCAATCTTCGTGCTCCGGCAGCGTTAGCCTGAATTCCTAATGCCGATTGCTGTGCGCGCTACGAGCGCATGAGATTCGCCAATCTCAAAGCACACCTGCTTGAACAGTTTCAGTCTCAATTGCCGCTTATAGTTTGTTAGATTTTTTGCAGGTTCGCAGGTAATCAATCTTGTTTATCATGACGCTATCTATAACAGGAATCTCCTTTTTCGGCACCGATTCCCAGGAATTGTACCGCTCCTGAGGCAGATTGCGAGGCCAAAAGAACGTTTGCCCCGAAAAAGCCGGCATTTGCGGAAGATAAGCCGGGCGATTCGCTGCCGTGCTGGCCTCGCCTGCCTCATCGAGAGCCTTCCAAGTCAATCGCGCCGACACCTTTCCATCCTTCTTTGTCCTCCGTGATTCGCTTAGCCGTCGGTCGTTCAGTTTGCCGGAAGTGGCAACAGCGCAATCCTGCGCAACATCGCCGCGAACCGTACTCTCGTCAGGTGTCCTTCCGCCAGGATTAGCCAGCAATACCGCGCATGCTTTACCAGTCGTCCGCCCGTCTTCACCAACCGCTGCTGCAGGCTGGTCAGGGACCAGTCTGAAATGCCGGCTGGAAGAGCCAACCGTCGCCACAAATTCCCCAGGTTGTAGGCTAAAATGCTGAGCCACAACCGAACCTCGTTGGAACGGAACCGATGGCAGCTCAGCCGCGTCATCTTCACCGCTTGCTTCCCCTCTTTGATCCACTGCTCCGCCTTGCCGCGCTGGTTGTAGAAGTGGACGACCTTCCGGTTCGCGAGCTGCGTGTTGGTCACGATGAAGCCCAACCGAGGGAACAGTTCCCCGGCATGATGCTCCACCTTGGCCACTACTCGCCGTGCCGTCGTCCAACTGGCCGCCCGATAAAGAAAACTCTTGTACCACACAACGGGCTTATGTCCCGGACGGCCCACCGGCCGAATGAGCAACTCTGCAATGTCCCGCAACAGGCAGTCATTGGCAGGAATCCGAATCGCGTACTTCGCTCCACGCTCTTCCAGTGCTTCGTAGATGTCAGGCTTGGCAAAGGCCGCATCAGCCCGGAACCAGACTTCCTTGCCCAATTTCTGCAGCCGTTCGACCTCCGGTAGCAGAAGCTGCTTCCAACCGTCGGCGCTGTGAACGTTGCCCGGCCGCAGTTTTGTGGCTACGCAGTCACCCCCGCTGTTGAACAAGAGAAGCGGGTGATAGCAGGTGGATGCATAGGGTGCGTTGTAAGCACTCTGCTCCTGCTCCCCGTAGACCGGAATCTCGGTCGAGTCCATATCGAGCACCGCCCGCCATGTCCGCTCCTGTCCTTCGGCCTTTGCAATCAGTTCCCGGTTCATGGCCGCAAGGCCGATGAGGTTCGCAGCTTGCGTCAACACCTGAGTCTCAAACCAATGCAGCCGCGAGGGCAGGGCCGCACCGCGGTCGCGAATCTTCTCCGAGCCAATCAGCCGGAAGGTGGGGTCATGGGAAAGACGCTCGGCATCGTTGAGGTCTTCATAGCCGGCCAGCCGGCTGTAGATCGACTGGCGCAGCAAATCCGGTAGCGGAAGTTGCGTGTTCTTGCCGCGACGGGCATCGCCCAGGTTGTCGGCGATGATCTGGCTCAGGCCGAGCCGTTCATCCAACTCACGAACATCGGAGGTGATCCGTGATCCCTGAAAGCCAACCTTGAGCGAGGAGTTGAAAGAGAAGTGGAAAGGCCGGTTCTGTATCTCACCCATTGGGTATTCACCTCCGGATCGTCTGTAGCGCGTTCGCACCCTCGTAAACATTGACGATTCAGACGGCCAGAGGACTCAGAATGATCATTCAAAAAGGAAATGCGGGTATAAACCAGTAATCTGAAATGGTTACCTGTCTGTTTGAAAGAGAGTCAGATTAACCCGCAGGTGAGATTTCCCAAGAATACTCGACACTCACGGCGATCTATGGGACGGTACCTTGATTTTCCAGGTCCTTCAACCATACCAGTTTGTCTCATTCCCACTGGTACAGAAGTTGCCGGGAACGCCTGGAGGCGTCGGCGTTTACCGGTTGACCCAATAAGCCGGTGAAAGTCGTTGACAGACCTAAGTTACCGCACGGCGGTAAAAGATCGGGCTACGTCAAAATTTGCTTGACTCGTATAACTGCGACTGTCATTCTTGTACCCATCTTCTTAGTCCAGGCAATTCTTCCGCCTCTTTTGGCCGGGTTCCTTTGTTCCTTTGATTCTCCAAGCGGGGCTAGGTTGCACGCCGGATGAGAGGATCGGGGCCGGGCTCAGCAGACATCATCTTTTCTGGTCCTGAGAGATTCGTTTGCTCGCGGGCCGCGGCTAGGACACATCCAATGAGGATAGGAATCGTTGGCTTCGGAGTTGTGGGCTCGGCGCTCAAACGCTGGCTGGCACGCTCCGATGAAAATGAAGTTGCGATTTACGACAAGCTACGGCCCGGGTACAAATCGGAGCTCGCGCGCCAGCAGATCAACGAATGCGAACTTGTTTTTCTATGCGTGCCCACGCCGACCGGCCCGGACGGACTGAGTTGCGACTTGAGTGCGGTTGAAGAGTGCGCAGGCTGGATCACCGCGCCGCTTTGCATTAAATCAACGGTACCGCCGGGAACCGTGGACCGTTTGGCGCAGGCCAGCAACTCTCCCATCGCGTTCAGCCCCGAGTATATCGGCGAGAGTTTTGGCCATCCTTTCAGGGATGAGGCCAATTGCAGGTTCTGCATCGTTGGCGGACCAAAGTCTATTTTCAACCAGGTTAAACAGCTCCACGACGATTTATCGGGCGGGGCCACGCGGCTTTATTGGACCACGGCCCGTGCCGCTGAGTTATGCAAATACATGGAAAACTGCTTCCTGGCGACCAAGGTTGCCTTTGTGAACCAGTTCTTTGAGCTGTCGAAGTTCTTCGAGGTGGATTGGGAAGAGTTGCGCAGCCTGTGGCTGGCCGATCCGCGGATTGGCGCGTCGCACACAGTGGTTACGGCGGAGCGCGGATTCAGGGGGCGCTGCCTTCCGAAGGATGTGGCGGCGATCATCGCTGCTTCGATGCCATTCGGCGGCGCGCCACTGCTTGAGGCGGTTCTCGCGTTCAACCGCTCAATCTGTGAAGCGGCTGATGCCGAGGAACTGACTCACAAAATCCCGGAATGAAAGACGACGGAGCGCAGGGTTGCTTGCAAAGAGGTTTGACAGCGAAGGAACAAGCAGCGGGAGAAAACTGGAGATGGCTGAGATTGCAGTGCGACGCTCGCGGCTGGCGGGTGCTGGAGCCCACGGCGGGAAGCGGACGTTTGTTTACGCGATCTGCGGCGACCGGCATGTGGAACGGGCCAACCTCTCTCTGCGCTTTCTGAAAAAATTCTCGCGCTCGAACATCGTGGTTGTGGCCAGCCGGATTCAGTCTCCGCTCGACCACGACCAGGTGATTCATGTGCCATGTGAGGACGGCCTGAGCGAGCACCTGATGGGGCTTTTGCTCAAGACCAACCTGCATCGGCTGGTGGGTGATTCGACGGTGCTCGGGTGCTATTTGGATACGGATGTCGTCGCCGTGAGCAAGGATGTGGACTCGATCTTCAACATCGGACGCGCGCCGTTTGCATTCGCCGCCGACCACTCCGATCTGCCCGCATTCAGCTCCTGGGCGGTGGCCTGCGGTTGCGAGAGTTCGCGGTGCGACCACCTGGTGGAAGCGATCCGCGACACGTTTCAGGTGGAGGTCGACCCCAATTGGCAGCATTGGAACGGCGGAGTATTCGTCTTTTCGCCGGCTGCGTGGGCCTTTCTGGATTGCTGGAACCAGTTCACGCGAACGACGCTCGCGAATCCGCTGTGGCAGACGCGGGACCAGGGGACGCTGGTTGCGGCGGCATGGAAACTAGGGTTGCAGAAGACCCCGACCTTGGACCGCAAATTCAACTACATTGTGGACTGCTACCGCGATATACCGCCGGCGAAGCGCGCCTCCGCTCAAAACGCCGATCTGTTCCGTGACGAGTCCTATAGCCTGCGCAAGCACAAGACCAAACCGACTCCGGTGTTTCTGCACTTGATCAATGGCGGAACGATGCGGCGCGGCTGGAAGAACTGGGACGACGCGGAGCGCAGGCTCGGAGAGCGATCGGAGCAACCGGCGCCGGCCGTTCGGCTTAAGCCCGCGAAACGGGGCCCGCTGACCGACGACAATCGCGTAGTACACGGCCTATGGATCGGCAAGCGGCTTTCCCGGCTCGAGTTGTTGACGATTCATTCATTTCTGCGCCAGGGCCATGAGTTTCACCTGTGGCTTTACGACGATCTGGAGACTCCGCTGCCGAAGGGCGTGGTGCTGGAGAACGCCGAAGAGGTGCTGCCGCGCAGCCGCATCTTCCGCCTACGCGACATCGATCCTGAAACGGGCGTGGGGCGGCTCAGTCTGGGCCCATTCTCAGACCTTTTCCGCTACAAGCTGCTTTATGAGAAGGGCGGCTGGTGGGTGGACATGGATGTGACGTGCCTTCGCCCGCTCAACTTTCAGACCGAATACGTATTTCGCCCGCACCGCGTCGGCGTTGTTGCCAATATTGCCAAGTGTCCTCGCGGCAGCCTGCTGATGAAGACGACGTACGAGCGGGTGGAGCGGGAGGCCAACGAGAATACGTCATTCCTGTTGCCCAACCGAATATTGTCAGAAAATGTGGCGCGGCTGA
>CAVRDS010000021.1:0-174340 GCA_963719865.1 uncultured Acidobacteriota bacterium
TGCGGGCGCCTGGGAGACCAGCCCGTCGTTGGAGAAGAAGCGAGTCACGCCCCATGTACTGCGGCACACCGTTGCCATGGAGCTGCTTCAAAACGGCGTCGACCGCTCGGTCATCGCCTTATGGCTTGGTCACGAATCGATGGAGACCACCCTAATTAACAGCCACGCTGATATGGCGCTCAAAGAGAAGGCACTCGCCAAAGCCGCACCATTGGGTATAAAGATACGCCGCTACCGTCCGGACGATAAGCTTCTCGCCTTTCTCAAGGAGCTCTGATTATGCCGAGTACAACAAACGCGACAATCCAAAATTCCGCCGACGACTTCGAGCTACTCGGCATAATCCGGGACTCGGAATAATCTCGACGGTTATGCCGGCTGGCATAACCGCCGCAGATTCGTTGTCTCGCCATACATCTTCCGGTAGCTCGGCCTTGCGGTGATGGCCGCAATCCGCTACATTTAAGACCGCTCTGCTGATGATAACCCAGCCGGCTTCGATCAGAAAATCGCAGAGCGCGTCGATGGGATCCTTATTCCAGAGTTTGGCGATTTCCGAGAGACGCTTGCCCTGGAGTGGAAGCAGCTTAGGATTTTCGACGGCGCCGATCATGATGGCTTCGGGTCCGGGAATTTCCTGCCATTCGTTGTCCCAGTCGCGCGAAGAAGTGAGCATGTCTTTGCGGATGCGGGCACGAGTCGAGGGATCTTTGAGGCGCTCGACGAGTTTGGCGGTGCCGCCATCGTGCGCCCAAGACGGAATGAACGCGGAGAAATCGTTGAACCACGCAGTGTAGGCGTAGGTGTCGGCGGAGACGTCGGCTCCGGCGGCACGCGCGGCGCTGATCTTGGCAACGACTTCGGGCATGCGTCCCCAGTTGGCCTTGCCTGCGACTTTGATGTGCCAGATCTCGACGGGAATGTGAGCCTCGCGCCCGATGCGCAGGGCTTCGTCGATGGCTTCGAGAACGGAGTCGCTTTCATTGCGCATGTGCGTGGCGTAGATGCCGCCGAACTTAGCGGCTTCGCCGGCGAGGGCGATCAGTTCGTCGGTCTTCGCATAGGGAGCGGGGGCGTATTCGAGCGATGTAGAGACGCCGACCGCGCCGTCTTTCATGGCATCGCGCACGAGTTGCTTCATCTGCTCGAGTTGTTCGGGAGTGGGCTGGCGGTTGTCGTCTCCGAGCACCATGCGGCGGACTTCGGTCGCGCCCACATAGGTGGCGAGGTTGATGCCCATGCCTTGCTTTTCCAGGCGCGCGAAATATTGGCGGAGCGTGCGCCAGTCGGGATTGATCTTGTAGTGGTCATATCCGGCGCGGTCAGAGGCGATGATGGCGTCGTTGAGCGGCGCGATGGAATTGCCTTCCCCGGTGATTTCGGTGGTGATGCCCTGATAAATCTTCGAGGGCAGGCGCGGGTCGACGAGAATGGTTATCTCCGATTGGCCGAGCATATCGATGAAGCCGGGAGCGACGACTTTGCCGCCGGCGTCGATGGTGCGCTTCCGTGGCGCGGCGGAGAGATTGCCAATAGCGGCGATTTTGCCGTTGCAGATGCCGACGTCGCCGGAATACCAGGGTGATCCGGTGCCGTCGATGATGTGCCCATTGGTGATAACGAGGTCGAAGGATGGCGCGGCTTGCGCGGGGAGAAAGAGCGCGCAGGTTGTCAGGACAATGGATAGCAAAATTAGTTTCGATTTCAATCGAGCAAAGCGTGGCATGTTTTCTCCGTGTGACTCGACATCAGGCTTCGCCTCAGGGGCTGAAGCCCGGAATCCACTTAACACTTTATGGCACGACTGAAGTCGTGCCCTTCCCAAGTCATGCGCTTCCCTGCCCCGGGCGAGACGCCCCCGGGACGGCGGCGCTACGTTTTCCTGCAGCGGCGGTACATTTCACATCCCACTAGAACGCTACGTTTTGCGTCCACCTATAGACGCCGCGAGGCCCAACAGAACCCAAATTCCCAAGGCAATCCATTCGTACATGGTGAAATGGCCGGGCACTCCGGGGATTATTTTCATCAGGACCAGCGCGGCGGCCACTAGTAGCGCGAAGACGGCTACGCCGCGCTCGGTTGCCGACAATGGAATCGCGTTTGAGCGGGCGCGGGCTAGGGCTAGACAGGAGGCGCAGGCGGCCGTCCATCCAATCGCGCAGGCTACCGAGCCGACTTCGGCGATGGGGACCAGGATCGCATCCCCCAGCAACATGCAGGTACCGGTTGCGAGGCCGATAGAGAGCACGGCCATCGACGGAGTTTGAAATCGAGCGTGGATAGTTCCGGCGTGCGCGGTGATCATGCCGCGGCGGCCTAGAGAGAACAACAGGCGGCTGGCGGCAACGAAGTTTCCGTTAAAACATTTGAAGAGCGAGAGCAGCGCGGCGGCGAGGATGACGTTGACGATCCAGCGCGAGCCCAGAGCCTGCTGGAAGGCCACGGCGGTCATGAACTTTTCGCCGATCAATTGACGCCACGGGGCTACGAAGGCGACCGCAGCGACGATGCTGGCATAGAAAAGAATGCCGATTAAGATTGCCATCCAGATGGCGCGGTAGAAACCGCTGGCGCGAAAGTCGGAACTGGCCTCCTCTGCCGCCTTACCCACCGATTCAAAGCCGGTCATGAAATAAGGGACGATCTGAATGACCAGCAGAATCGAAATCAGCGGCGTGTGAGTAAATAGCGGAGGAAAATTTGCGCGAGAGCCGCGGGTGACGCCGAGGCCGACGAAGAGGACGAAGAGCGCGAGCGTGCCGAAGCTGGTCCAGTTCTGGAATGTCGCGCTGAGGCGGACGCCGCGATAATTCAAGATGGTAAGCAGCGCTGTCAACGCGAGACCGACGATCACGTGCGGAAGATAAACCGGGCGTCCGGCGACGCGGTAGATTTCCATCGAGTCGAGTGCGGGAAAGATGTAGGCGGCGATGCGGCCGACGGCAACGGCTTCCCACGGACAAACGATGAAGTAGGCGAGAGTCATCATCCATCCGGTGGCGAAGCTGATGGAGCGGGGAAAGACGGCGGAGGTGTAGGCGATTTCTCCGGCGGCATCGGGCATGGCGATCACCAATTTGCCGTAGACCCATCCGATGGGAAGCAGGACCGAGCCACCGATGACGAAGCCGAGGAGCGCGCCGACCGCGCCGCCGCGCGTGAGCCAGTCGTCCATGATGACGAGCCAGCCGACGCCGACCATGGTGCCCCATCCCAGGGTGAAGTAGTCTGTGGCGCGCAGTTTGCGGGCGAGGGTGGTCACGGGGTCGGGGATGGTTTGTGGGGCGGCGCGAATTATAAAGCATTTCGCGGTGGCCGATGCTGAGTAGGTCAGGGGCCTGGCCGCGCGGGGCGCGGTGGACAGCCGAGGGCGGCTGTCCCCACATCCGGTGTGGCCACATTCCGAGCGCCCTGTTGTTCAGGCAAAACGAGCTTTTTGCATGGTAGTATCGAACTCAGCCCTGCATGACACTTCAACATCTGAATTCTTACAGGCCGTCCGGTATCGCTGGCCGTGTCTGAGCGCGGGGCTTCATAGAAAATGACTGGTTCGCCGAAAAACCGCAAACGCGTGCTCAGCGGCATGCGCTCGACCGGCAAGCTGCACTTGGGAAACTATGTGGGCGCGCTGCAGAACTGGGTGCGGATGCAGGACGAGTACGAATGCTTCTTCATGGTGGCGGACTGGCATGCGCTCACGACCGATTACGCCGACACTTCCCGCATCAAAGAGAATTCGCTTGAGGTCACGACCGACTGGCTCGCGGCCGGGCTCGATCCGGAGCGGTCGGTAATCTTTATCCAGTCGCATGTTCCGGCGCACGCGGAGTTGCACTTGCTGTTTTCGATGATCACGCCGTTGGGGTGGCTGGAGCGGGTGCCCACGTATAAAGAGCAGCGGGAAAATATCAAGGACAAAGATCTGGGGACGTATGGATTTTTGGGATATCCCTTGCTGCAGGCGGCGGACATTCTAATTTACCGCGCGGACTTCGTTCCGGTGGGCGAAGATCAGGTGGCGCACGTGGAGTTGACGCGGGAAATTGCGAGAAGGTTCAACCTCCTCTATCCACGACACGATAGGGGGATAGGAATTCCGCAGCCTGTGATCATGGGTAGCGAGGAAGATAGGCTCCGCCACTTTTTCGTATTCCCCGAGCCGCGGCATCTGCTGACGCCGTCACCTAAGCTACCCGGAACCGACGGCCGCAAGATGTCGAAGTCGTATGGCAACACGATCATGCTGGCTGATCCGGAGCCGGTCGTGCGGCTGAAGCTGAAGACCATGGTGACCGATCCGGCGCGGGTGCGGCGGTCGGATCCGGGGAATCCGGATGTGTGTCCGGTGGGCGATCTGCACAAGATTTTCAGCTCCAAGGAAACGATGGCCAAGGTGAATGAAGGCTGCCGGTCGGCGGGCATTGGATGCATCGAGTGCAAGAGCTGGGCGGCCGACGCGCTGGTGCAACTGCTGAATCCGATGCAGGAGCGGCGTCGAAAATTTGAGGAGAATCCGCGGCTGGCGTGGGATATTCTGGAGGCGGGCTCCGAGCGGGCGCGGAAGGTGGCGGGCGAGACCATGGAACTGGTGCGGGCTAGCATGGGGATGTCGCTGGGGTACGAGGCGGCGGGGAAGTGAGATCAGAGGGTCAACAGAGTCAAAATCCCCACCCTGTCGCAAAAGGCGCGACAAGGATGGGGCACCCGGGCGAGGGACGGCGGAGGTAAAGAGGGTAGGGATCCTTCGACTGCTCAACCCGATTCGCATTCGCGACTCGGGTTGCTCCGCTCAGGATGACAAACACTTACTTGATGACAAACACTAAGCATGACTGAGGAATCGAAAATCGTTTCTGGTGTGGATGCGGCTGGCGCACCGCCGGCTGTAGTCGCGGCCCCTTCTGCCGCCAAGGGCGGGAAAGACGCGGCGAAGAAGGAAGAGAGCGACTTTCCTTTTGCGGTCGCGGTTAGCGACGTTTACGAGGGGCCGCTCGACCTGCTGCTCGATCTGATTCGCAAGCAAGACATCGATATCTACGACATTCCCATTGCGAAGATTACCGCGCAGTATCTGGCGTACGTGGAGAAGATTCGCGAGCTCGATGTGAATGTGGCGGCCGAGTTTATTTACATGGCCGCGGTGCTGATTCATATCAAGTCGAAGATGCTGCTGCCGCGCGATCCGCTGGCCACGGCGGAGGAGCAGGAAGATCCGCGCAGCGAGCTGGTCAACCGGCTGCTGGAGCACGAGAAATTCAAGTCGGCGGCGCAGATGCTATTGCAGAAGCAGCAGATCGAAGATGCGGTGCTGACGAATCCGTCGCTGAAAGAATTCATCGATGCGGAAGGAACCGAGCCGGAGATTGCGGCGGACGTAATCGATCTGGTGAAGACGTTTCAGCAGGTACTGGAACGGGTGCGGACGCGTCCGATACTGAATGTCGATGAGGAGACGGTTACCGTCGGGCAGATGATCGATTATCTGCGGCGGCGGCTGTCGCTGGAAGACCGGCCGATCCGGCTGAAGCAATTGCTGATGCGCGTAGAATCGCGCCAGGCACTCGTTTGCATGTTCCTGGCGTTGCTGGAACTGGTGCGGCTGCAGGCTATTCAGGTGCGGCAGGAAAAATTGTTTGGCGAGATTGCGGTCCGCAAGCATACGCACTTCGAAGAAGTGATGAACCAGCAGGCAGCGGTGCGGGACGACTGGAGATAGGAAGGTGGTAGCGGATGCCGCGAGAGCGGGATGCTCTTGCGACAGGCGGCGGGACGCCGGCGCTACGGTGAATCATTCATGTCACTCAAAGCTGAACTCGAAGCTCTTATCTATGCGACGGAGACGCCGATCACGCTGGAGCAAATGACGGCGCTGGTCAAAGAGACCGTTGTCGCCACAGGAATCTCGGACGATGCGGAGATCAACTCGCGCGTGCGCTCGTGCCTGGAAGAACTGGTGGGGGAGTATGACGGCCCGGATCACGGCATTGAGATTCGCCAGGTTGCGGGCGGGTATCGCATGTCCACTAAGCCGGAGCAGCACGAAGTGGTGCGATCGTTTGCGAAGAGCTTGAAGCCGCCGATCCGGCTGTCGCTGCCGGCGCTGGAAACTTTGGCGGTGATTGCGTACAAGCAACCGGTGACCGTGCCGGAGATTAACGATATTCGCGGCGTCGACTCCGGGGGCGTGATTGGGACACTGCTCGACCGGAAATTGATCACGACCGCGGGGCGGAAACAAGTGATCGGGCGTCCGATTCTTTATAAGACGACCAAGGAATTCCTGATGCGATTCGGGTTAAAGGATGTGAACGAACTGCCGAGCATGGAGGAATTCGAGAAGTTGGTGGCGGAGTCGTTTCAGGCAGAGTTGATTCCGGCGGAGAGAGCGGCAGTCGAGGGCGCAGTTTCGCCGACGGAGAACAGCGCGGCGCTCGAGGAGTCGAGTCAGAGCGGTCCGGAAGCGGCGGCGGAGAACATGCAAACGACCGAGAAGGCGGGATAGGGTTTGGTGGATTGTGCCGTCCCTCCGGGACTGGTTTCCTCCTTCGGGCTCACCCTCCCAGCGCTGAAGCGCCGGGCTAAATTGTTTCACCCATCTCGACTTTAGTGATTCACTTTCAGAACAACGAACATGCCGCTTGAGCGCCTGCAAAAAATTATTGCTGCTGCTGGAGTCGCTTCCCGCCGTAAGGCGGAGCAGTTGATCACCTCCGGCCACGTGCAGGTGAATGGCACGACCATCACAGAACTGGGCAGCAAGGCCGACGCGGAGAGCGATCACATCCGCGTGAATGGGAAGCTTCTACAGGGTGAGCGGCGGCACGTCTATCTTCTCCTCAACAAGCCGAAGGGATATGTGACGACGGTCAGCGATCCGGAGAAGCGGCCGACGGTGATGGATTTGATTCGCGGTGTGAAAGGGCGCGTGTATCCTGTGGGGCGACTCGATTACGCGAGCGAAGGGCTCTTGCTGCTGACCAACGATGGAGAACTTGCGAATCGATTGATGAAGGCCGCTTCGCATGTTGCAAAAACTTATGTGGTGAAAGTGGCGGGCACGCCGAAAGAAGAGGCGCTGGCCAAACTGCGCGCTGGAGTTTCGATTGCCACCGATGACGGGAAGCGGGTAAAGACGGGACCGGCCTCGGTGCGCGTGGTGAAGGAAGCGGCGAATCCGTGGTACGAGATCACGCTGATCGAAGGACGGAATCGGCAGATCCGGCGCATGTTTGAAGCAGTCGGACATCACGTGGAGAAGATCAAGCGGGTGCGGTATGGGCCGCTGGCGCTCGACGTGCCACCGGGCGAGTTTCGCTCGCTGACGCTGAAGGAAATTGAGCGGCTGAAGTCCGCCAGCAAAGGCGGAGTCGTGAAGGCGAAGAAATCTCTATCATGATGCGTCAACCCGTCCCGTAAAAGGCGCGAAAGGCGGGCACAGAGCATGAGCCGATTTTACGATCTGCTGTCGAAGGCGGCGCGGGACATGGGAAGTCCTCTGCCGGCGTTGCCGGCCAAACCTTCGATCACGACGGAAGAATTGCCGCTGATCCGGCTCGATTCCAACGAAAATCCCTTCGGGCCTTCTCCGCGAGCACTAGAAGCGGCGCGCCGGTCGCTGGAGGGGCTGCACGCTTATCCGGATGACGATTGTTCCCGCCTGCGCGAGCGGCTGGCATCGGTTCACCTTCTGCCGTTTGAGCAGGTCATGGTCACGGCCGGGTCGACGCAGGTGCTTTCGCTGCTCTGCCAAACCCTACTCGCCGAGGGACTGAACGCGGTCACCAGCGAACGGTCGTTCGTCGTGTATGGGATGGCGGTGCACGCGGCGGGAGCGCAGCTCATCGAGGCGCCGATGCAGAGCGACGGCATCGATCTCACGGCGATTCTGGACCTGATCAACGAGCACACGCGCATCATCTTCCTGGCGAACCCGAATAATCCGACGGGAACCATGCTCGATGCGGATGCGGTCGACCGGTTCTTTGCCGAGGTTCCTGGGCATGTGGTGGTCGTGCTCGACGAAGCGTACTACGAATATGCGGCGCATTTTGCGGAGCGGCGCAAGGCGAAATACTCGCGATCGTTCGAATACTTGCGGCAAGGCGCCAGCGTCGTAGTGCTCAGGACATTTTCTAAAGCGCACGGCCTGGCCGGATTGCGGGTGGGTTATGGGCTGGGCCCGGCAGAGTTATTGGGCTACTGTGCGCGGATGCAAAATACATTTTCGGTATCGGCGGTCGCGCAGGCCGCGGCGCTGGCGGCATTAGAGGATGAGGAGCACATCGCACGTACGGTTGCGAACAACGCCGATCAGTCTGGGGTGGTGGGAGTCGGACTATCGGAACTCGGCTACAGAGTCGTGCCCACGTGGGCAAATTTTCTTTATTGCGACCTGGGCGAGAATGCCGCGGAAGTCGCCGCGCAACTGCGAAAAGCAAGCGTAAGCGTGCGTCCGCTGACGGCGTGGGGTGCGCCCGACTGTATCCGCGTAACGATTGGAACTGCGGAACAGAATGAGGGCTTTCTGAGCGCGATGGAGAAGGTCGGAATTGCACGGAACGCCGACCGGATGGACACTCGCCAGAGTTCCGGTGCCGTGAGATCCCTCCCTCCGCCGGAAGAGCGGCTCCGTTCGGGATGACGCCGAGCCGACGAACACCGAGCTGACATTCGCCAAGCTTAAGATGCGGGAACTCTCGCGGCGCCGTAAAGTCCGGCGTCACTGCCCAGAATGGCTTGGGTGATGATGGTTTTCTTAGGAAAATAGCTGGGCATCTGCGCTGCGGCGCCTTCCTTCTTTGCCAAAGGATTCTCGGGAGCAGACGCGGCATAGACCAGCGAGCGCTCGCGCAATTCTGCGAACATCTTTGGAGCGAAGGCGTCCCACGCGCTGACCACGCCACCACCGAGGACGTACATATCCAAATCGAGAATGTTGACCAGACCGGCGAGGAGAATGCCCAGCACCTCTCCGAAGCGCTGGAAAATGCGCTGGGCATCGGGGTTTCCCTGCATGGCGAGATGGTAGATCGACCTGGCGCTGAAGTCCGGGTCGGAAGCAGCGGCCGCAGCCAGTTCGGGCGCTTGCCCGGATTCCATTGCTTCGCGAGCCATGCGCATGACCGCGCTTGCCGATGCATAACGCTCGGCGCAACCGTGGTTGCCGCAGCCGCAGGGAACGCCGTTGGGTTCGATGGTGACGTGTCCGAACTCGCCGGCCATGCCGCTCAGACCGTAAAACATTTTGCCGTTTAAGATGATTGCGCCGCCGATGCCGGTGCCGAGCGTGAGCATGGCCATGTTGTCGACGCCCCGGGCCGCGCCTAACCATTGTTCGCCAAGGGCCGCGACGTTGGCATCATTGTCGAGAAAGATGCGGGCTCCGAGGCGGCGCTCGATCTCGTCGCGCACGGGATAATCAGACCACTCGGGAAGAAGGTTGGCCGACTTGCGCATCATGCCGGCGCCGACGTCGATGATGCCCGGAACGCCGATGCCGGCGCCCAGAAATTTGCCCTCGCTGCGATGGCGCTCGGTCAGGTGGAGGATGGCATCGCACATTTCTCCGATGACGTAATCGCGCCCCATCGCGAGTTTCACGCCGGTGGTGATCTTTTCCAGCATCTTGCCTTCGGTGTTGATGGCCGCGATGCGCAGGTTGGTGCCGCCCATGTCGACACCGATGGAGTAGTCGGACATAACGGAAGAGAGTAACAGAAAACGTTGTTGAATTTTGAATAAGGAAGCGAGCCAGACGCGCGATTTATTGCGTCGCAAAAAACACGACGCATCGCGCGGCTCGCCCAGATCCTTCACCGGGCAAAATGCGCCCGTTTCAGGATGACAGTCTTACTTCTGGCAGTTGGGGCAGTAGTGGCTGCTGCGGCCGGCAATGACGACGCGTTTGATAGGAGTTTTGCAGACGAGGCAGGGCTCGGCTTCGCGGCCGTAGACGCGGTGTTGCAGCTGGAAGAAACCTTCCTCACCCTCGGCGCCGACATAATCGGAGATCGAAGAGCCTCCGAGCGCGATGGCTTCTTTGAGAACTTCTTTGACAGCGGTATGCAGCGTGGCGAGTTGATCGCGGGTGATCGACGAGGCGCGGCGACGTGGGCGGAGGCCGGCACGGAACAGAGATTCATCGGCATAGATGTTGCCTACGCCACGCAGGAGTTTCTGGTTGAGGAGCGCGCTTTTGATGGGAGTTTTGCGTCCGCGAAACAGGGCGATGAACGGTTCGAGATCAACCTCCAGGGGCTCGACGCCGGTGGCATCGAACTGGGCGGACGTGGCGACGCTGAGACGTCCGAAGCGGCGGGGATCGACGAAGCGCACTTCCTTGCCCGAGGCCAGCTTGAGAATGGCATGCGTGTGTTTGGCGACTTCAGTTTCTGGCTCGCAGACCCGCAGGCTGCCCGTCATGCCGAGGTGGACGATCCATTGAGCCTTGGCTTGTGCGGGGCGAACACTCCTGTCCGCCTCTGCTTGCGCTGTGGATGAATGAGAGGTCGAGATGCCCTTTGATCGCTTCGGCTTTTTATTTCGCTTCCGGCTTTTAGCGGGCATGAGTGCCCGCTCCACGCCATCAGCGCGAGCAAGATCGAAAACGATGTGCTTGCCCATGCGGCGGACGGCTGTGATGCGGCTTTGCTCGAGTGCAGCGGCAATTTCTGTCGCGGGAGATTTGAGCGGTTCTTTTTTCTGGCCTAGCCAGACGGATTCGACAACGTCTCCGGTGATGCGTTTCGCCAGACCGCGCGCGATGGTTTCGACTTCGGGGAGTTCGGGCATGGTTTTAAGAACGGAACATCATAACCACCAAGGACACGAAGTTACACGAAGGAAACCGGAAGCCTCCGACCGTCGGGCTTTTGATGCTACACGAGTGGTATTGGACGCAACCGGGCGTACACACGGCGCAGATGGGAGTGCGGAGTCAGCTTATACGTTTCGAGAAAGACATGCCTTAGTCTTTAAGCGGAACTACCGCGCTGCCGTCGCGGCAGAAGGTGGCGACTTTCTGGAGGTCGCCATTACTGTTGGGGACGGTCATCACGGGGCCATAGCAGTAGACTGCGTGGCCGGTGGCGGCGAAGTACCAGCGTCCGCCTTTCGCGTGCCGGGTAAGCTGGGTGGAAGGCTGGCGCAGGGGCTTTTGCGGTCCAAGCGAGCCGAGGGGCAGACTAAACAACAAGGCTAGGGTCAGAACCTTCATTGTTTTTTCCTGGGTACTGCTCTTTCTAAATCACTACCACTGCGCAGGCTTGAGCCTGTCTTTATATCGTGACCAACTAGATCGTGATCAAAGCCCGCTTGCTGTCCGCCAGGTCCGACGCGGGACGGGAGGGCATGCGGAAGGGGGTTGCCGTCTGATTCCGATTACGAGGTGCTGTCTGGGAAGACGGGGCGTGCTTTGGTGGAGCCTGGGTTGACGGAGTTTGGTTCTGGGACGACGGGTTATGCGAAGACGGGGCTTCGGTCAAAACCGACTGGGCCTGAGCCGCCTGGGCGTGCTCAACACTGGCCTTCATCTTCATGGCAGACAATTGGGTGCTATCACCGAAGAGCTCGCCAATCAGGGCGCGCTGCGACTCGATCGTTCGTCCCTGTTCGACGATCAGCATGGTCATCAGGCCGTACGAGATCAGGAACAGTACGGTCAGAAGCGGCAGCCAGCCACGCTTCCGGGGTGCGGCGGATGCTTCGAAATTCTTGAGCTCGGCGGATTCGACTATCCCGAATAAGGTGGTCAAGTGGCGCGCTCCATCCTTGCCGCAAAGGCGGCAAGTACTCATGGAAGTGCACTCAGGGAGCCAATGGGAAGGCCCTCGTTAAATTATTGGTCGTAAAGGCTTTAACGAATGGCCCCTGCAGCAAACGAGGGGAATACTATGCAAGTCGCTGCACATAATGAGAAGCCTTGATTGGTGGTTCGGAGTGAAAGCATGGCGGAACCGAGGTCTGCTCGGTTTGGGAAAGTTACCCTTTTGGGACGACATTGGTTACGGTAGTTACTTTTAAGACGGGCCGCGATTGCCTACCATCGAATCACGCAGTGCTCTTACACAAAATACTTTTTCTCAGGGACCCCACCCATGCGTATGCGGCACGCTTTGATTCTGGCTCTCGTTTCTTGTTGCTTTGGACCCGCAGGATTGGCCCAAAGTCCGCAATCTTCGAGCGAAACGGGACGTAAACTCGTTCGGAAAGTGGATCCCCGCTATCCCGATATCGCGAAGAGGATGAACCTCGGCGGCACGGTCAAAGTCATCGCCGTGGTTGCCGCGGACGGGAAAGTGACGAAGGTAGAACCGGTAGGAGGCAGCCCGATTCTGGTGGAAGCCGCGGAAAGCGCGATCACCCAGTGGAAGTTTGCCCCGGCCGGAGGGGAATCCAAGGAAACCGTAGAACTGCACTTCACGCCCTAGCGGCGTCGGACGCTATGGACTGGTCCGGCCCGTGCCGTTCTATTTCCCGAGCACCAGCTTGGCGATAGTGGCCAGTTGCATGTTCGACGTGCCCTCGTAGATTTTGCCGATCTTGGCGTCGCGCCAGTATTTCTCCACGGGATAATCCTTGGTGAATCCGTAGCCGCCGTAGATCTCGATGGCCAGCGAGGTCACGCGCTCGGCCACTTGCGAGGCGAAGAGCTTGGTCATGGCGGCTTCTTTCACGAAATTCACGCCGGCATCTTTCATGCGAGCGCAGTTATAAACCATCAGGCGAGCAGCCTCGATCTCGGTTGCCATCTGCGCGATCTGGAACTGGATGCCCTGGAAATCGGCGATGGCTTTGCCGAATTGCTTGCGCTCGACCGCGTATTTGCAGGCAAACTCCCAGGCACCGCGGGCCAGGCCGATCATTTGCGCGCCGATGCCGATGCGGCCTTCGTTGAGCGTCTCGATGGCGATCTTGTAGCCCTTGCCGGGCTCGCCGAGCACGTTCTCTTTGGGGACGCGGCAGTCTTCCAGAATCAGCTCGCAGGTGGAGGATGCGCGGATGCCCAGTTTGTCTTCCTTTTTGCCGACAGTGAATCCCGGAGAATCTTTTTCGATCAGGAATGCGGTGATGCCTTTGTATCCGGCGCTGGGATCGAGCGTGGCGAAGAGGACGAATAATCCGGCCTCTTTGCCGTTGGTGATCCAGAGCTTGCGGCCGTTGAGGATGTAGTCGGAACCTTTGAGCGTGGCGCGGGTCTGGAGCGCGAAAGCATCGGAGCCCGATCCGGCCTCGCTCAGAGCGTAGGCGCCGACGATCTCGCTGGCCATGCGGGGCAGGTAACGCTTCTTCTGCTCTTCACTGCCCCACCGCAGCAGGGCGTTGTTGACCAGGGTGTTCTGCACGTCGACGATCACGCCGGAGGAGGCATCGACGCGAGAGAGCTCTTCAACCGCCAGGATCGCCTCGAAAAACTTCGCGCCGCCTCCGCCGTATTGCTCGGGAATCTCGATGCCCATCAGGCCGAGCTGGAAGAAATCGTGAATGAGATCTTTGTCGAAGACGCCTTTCTCGTCCATCTCCTTGACCAGAGGGCGGACTTTTTCGTCGGCAAACTGGCGGATGTTGTCGCGGAAAAGGATTTCATCTTCCGTCAAGGTGGTCAGCGGAGCGGGTGTGGCAGCTTGCAGAGTTTCGGGCATGGGGGACACCTTCGTTATCAAGAGATGGGCGAACCGTTAATGTTAGCACCGCTTCGGTCCGCGTTGGATGAACACAGCACCGCGTGTACGTGGCCTAGCCTAGCTTAGCTCTGGCCTTTCTCAGCGAACTCTGCGGTGTTTCTCTGCGTCCTCAGCGGTGAGATCTTTTCACCGCAGAGAGCGCGGAGAACGCCACGCGAAGTGAGCGAATCGCGGTCAACCCGCGGCTCGGTCAGGGGCCGGCGCAGCAAGCCAGCCCTCGATCCGCGTGATCCGCGGTGTCCTGCGAGGAGGTCAAGGGCTTTAAGCACAGAGTGCACGGGGGACCACCGGGGAAACCGGCGACCTATAGTGTCGATCCGTTTGACGTACTAGACTACGATGCGTTCTTCTTGGAGTGGACCAGCCGCAGCCCGTCGGCCTGCAGGATGCGTTTGATCTGGCTCTTGGCGTGAAGCGACCATGGGCCCGCGGTATCGAGCTTGACGTAGCACTGCCAGTGCTTGAGCGCCTTGCGGGGCTCGCGCAGTTTTTCGTAGGCCAGCGCTTGATTGTAGTGAGCATCGGCGTAGGTGGGAGCAAGCTGAATGGCGATCTTGTAGGTGAGCACCGCTTCCTGCACTCGTCCGGTTTCGTCGAGCACGTTGCCGAGGTCGAAATAGGCCAAGGCATAGCGCGGATCGGATTCGATCGCGCGACGGTAGTGCTTCTCGGCCTGCACAAAATCCTGGCGATTGTAATAAAGCGTGCCGAGATTAATGTGCGCCGCAGCATGCGTGGGCTCAAGATCGAGCACCTTGTGATATGCGGCGATGGCTTCCGCCTGCGTGCTTGGGTTTTCTTCCAGAGTAACCCCGCGCGCGAACCAGGCGGTCACTTCATGATCGCGGGGCGTGGGCTCGGGTTTGGGAACGGGCGTGCTGGTCACCACTTTTTCGCGCTCGGAGAAATCCATCAGGAATTGTCCGGCGATTGGTTCGAGCAGCTTGCCCTCATGGCGAAACGCAACGCGGTGCTTGTTCGTCGACCACGTTCCCGCTTCGAGCAGCGGATTCTCGACTCCCGCAGCCCGCTTGCGCATGGCATCGAGCGATTGGCGGATGACGTTGGGGCGCACGCTCATCGCGCACAAATCGCGAATCTTCTTGATCTCGAGCATGTCGGAGAAAGAATAAGAGTCGGCGGACGTCGCCAAGCCCGCGCGCTCCCAATTGGCTAATTGGCGCGGCGTGATGTGAAGAATCCGGAGTAAATCGGCTCGGCTATACACGGGACTGAATTCGTCGCTGTTGCGGCCACCGCAAAAGCGTTCCGGGGTCATTATCTTTCAACTCGCAAACTTAACGCAACAGGGAACGCTGTGAAAGCCTGTGGAGAACCTGATTGATTTACATGCAGCGGAAATGGTGCAGGGGCTTTGCAGGAGCCGCGGTGCGGGTTCGATGAAAGTGTGAACAACTTTCTTGGTGGATCCGGCAAGAAGGCGGCCGAGGCGCGGATGTTACGAAACTCGTGCCGTCCGCTCAATCGGACTCGGGTTGCTCCACTTCCGGCCACCCGGCACTTCCGTGCCGGGCTTTCACATCCCGCCGCTACGCGGCTGGACCTGAGTATCGTAACAGCCTTGTCCTGCGGCCGCCCCCGAACTGGAAAACGGGTTCTATTGGCCGATGAAAGCCATGCCGTGCGGACTCGCCATTCCCTTGACGACGTCGGTCAACTTGCCGGTTTCCGGATCCAGCGCGGCTACGGAATCGGGGGTCGCGCTATAGGTCGCGCTAGGCGCGAAGAGATTCCGCGAAATCGCGTATACGGTGTCCCTAGCAGTATCCGATACCAGGATCACCCCGTGGCTGGCGGTGGCAAAAATCGTATCGTCGATCTGCACCGGAAGCCCCTTCTGCCGAAGTGGCAGACGATAGACGCTCTGGTCCACATAACCAGGGCGGTGTACGACGATCAATTCGGCGTCGGCCTGGCTGTCGAGCACCAGGTCTCCGAATGGGTTGAAGATCATCGAGTCGGGATCCTGCAGGTTTAGAGCGACCGGAGCATCGGTCGGAATGTCGGTCGCAATCGCAGTTCCGCTCAAGACCGGAGTCACGAGCACCATGTTTCCCTTGATTTCCGCTTTCACAATCGCGGGGTGGTCGTTGGGATTATGTGCCGGATTCGAGGCGCTCACAAACACGTCGTTCCCCCGGAATGCGATATCGTCGTAACCCCCGCCGTGTGGAGTGGGGCCGAAAGTGTAGATCTTCTGGGTGTGATTTTTGGGGTCGATGATCACGAGATTGGGGCTGCCGTCCTCGTTTTGCATCGCCCACAGCTTGTTGGTCTTGGGATTCACTCGCAGGCCGTCGTTGTGGCCGGGGACGGTGTAGGTGGTGACCATATCCCCGCTCAGGGTGTACTCGACGATGGTGCTGCTCTTGCCGTCGGAGCCATCGGGCGCCGCACCATCGCCGTAGCCGATAAAGACGTGCCCATCGAGGACGGCAATCGAATCGGGGGCGAAATCGACTCCCGGAATACTGGTCGTGAAAACAGAAACCGTGTATGGAGCCAATGCTACAACTTGCGCGGAAGCGAAGCCGCTCAAGAGAGTGACGCTAACTACAACTGCGAGCAAAATGTTTGGCGATTTCATCGAATCCTCCTGAAGGACGCCAGAGTCCGGCGACCCCTGAGGAGGCTACTACCACCACGGCAATGGGAAGGTTACGCGCGGGTTAAATTTGTGTGAAAGCACTTTCAGGATAGCGGGCCTCGCAACTGGCCTACCGCATCGAGGGTTCCTGCACGGCCGTGGCGGCAGCTTGATATTCCTCGTACGTGCCTTTGAAGTCTGTGATCTTGTGATCGCTTTCGAAGTGCCAGATGCGGGTGGCGACTTCGTCGATCAGATCGTGATCATGAGTGACCAGGAAAACCGTGCCGTGATAGCGCTGTAAGGCGATGTTGAGCGCGTTGATCGATTCTAGGTCGAGGTGGTTGGTGGGCTCGTCGAGGACGAGAACGTTGGGCTTTTGCAGCATCAGTTTGCAAAAGAGCAGGCGGGCCGCTTCACCGCCGGAGAGAACGCTGGTCGACTTGGTGGCTTCGTCGCGAGCAAAGAGCATCTGGCCGAGGATTCCCCGGAGTTCCTCGGTGACGGCGGCGCCGTCCCACTGATGCAGCCATTCGATGGCGGTTGTACCGGTTTCGATAAGGCTGCGATGATCCTGTGCGAAGTATCCGATGGAGGCTTCGTGTCCCCAGATCACTTTGCCGGCATCGAGGAAGGAGCCGTCATAACCGCTGGTCTTGCGTAGTTCCGCTTCCGGCGTGGTGGGAGAATTCGCCAGCAAAGCATTCAGCAGGGTCGTCTTCCCTGCTCCGTTGCGCCCCATGAGCGCGATTTTTTCTCCGCGCGAAATGCTGGCTGTGAAATCGCGAATCACGCCCTTGTCATCGTAGGCCTTGCTCAGATGCTCGATTTCGAGGATGTGTTTGCCCGAGGGCCGCTTCTGCTCGAACTTGATGAACGGGCGCTGAATATTGGATTTGGCCAGTTCGGTGACCTGCAGGCGCTCGACTTCCTTGCGGCGTGACTGCACCTGGCTCGACCGCGTGCCGGCGGCGAAACGTGCGATGAATTCGTTCAACTGGGCAATTTTTTTCTCGCGCTGCGCATTCTGCCCCTCGATCTGCGAGCGCACCTGCGTCTTGGCTACGACCATGTCGTCATAGCTGCCGGTGTAGGTGATGATGGTCTCGTAGTCGATGTCGGCGATGTGAGTGCAGATGCTGTTCAGGAAATGGCGGTCGTGCGAGATCGCGATCACCACTCCGTCGTAGACATTCAGAAATCCCTGCAGCCAGTGAATGGAGTCGAGATCGAGGTGGTTAGTGGGTTCGTCGAGCAGCAGAGCCTGCGGATGTCCGAACAAGGCCTGCGCCAACAACACCCGGACTTTCTGTCCACCTTGCAGTTCGCCCATCTTACGGGCATGGAGTTCCTCGGAAATATCGAGCCCTTGCAAAAGAATGGCGGCATCGCTCTCGGCGGAGTATCCGTCTTCTTCGCCGACAATGCCTTCGAGTTCGCCGAGCTTCATGCCGTCTTCGTCGGTCATGTCGTGCTTGGCGTAAATGGCGTCGCGCTCCTGCAGGGCGGCCCACAGCCGCTTGTTGCCCATGATGACGGTGTCGATCACGGAGTGGGCGTCGAAGGCAAACTGGTCCTGGCTCAACACGCCGAGCTTGCGCGGGCGGACGACTGTGCCCTTCTGCGGATCCAACTCGCTGCTGAGCAGCTTCATGAAAGTGGATTTGCCGGCGCCGTTGGGGCCGGTGAGACCGTAGCGTTTCCCGGGGGTGAACGCCGTGGAAACTTCTTCAAACAAAATCTTGGCGCCGTAGCGCATGGAAACGTTGCTGACGGAAAGCATAGTTCTGGCTGTCTTCGATCCTTTAAGCTTCTGAATTTCTTCAGGAATTGCGGGGAAATCCGCCTAAGACGGTGCGCCGCTGATGTTAACAGGATAACACGGCGCGATCTGATTCCGTGACAGCTCGGTACTGTCCTAATCCTGCGTTGAGAGAATTTCTGCAATCTTCCAAACATGATCGCTAACGCCAGCTTCCATCGCCGGAGTGACGCGTAGCACCGCCCCAAAACCCACGCAAGCGCCTGCTGTTATTTATTCAACGCAAGTTTAGGACAACGCCGACAGCTCAAGAACCATAAACCACAAAGGGCACGAAGTCACACGAAGGATTTCTTGGCAAGGATTTCCTTAGTGTTACTTCGTGCGCTTCGTGGTTACAGCCCTATCTAGTGAACTGCCGAATTGCCTGCGGCTTGCACCAATTGCTCCACCGGTGTGGTTACCTGCAGCAGCAGCCCTGCTACCGGCTTTTTGGCTTGCTCGATCACGGCGGATTGCTGCGACTTCCAAAGATCCGGCTCGGGCTGGCCTCTATCCAGATAAACCAGCGCCTGCAGCCCGGCCGCGGCCAGCATCGCCAGGTTCTGCGAAACGGGAACATCTTCTTCAAGCAGCGACGATGACTCCAGCAATCCATGAAGCTTGGCGTCGTTCCCACGCCAGAGCATGAGCTCGGCGCGAATCTGCGCCTCAGCCGCTTGATCCTTGTAGCCGCTGTGGATGAATTGCTGCACCAGATCCGCAAACTGGCGCGCAGTATCGCTTTCCGGATAGGCCGCATCGATCAGATGATCGAGAGGCATGTGGAAGTCGATCGGGCCTTTTTGCTCTTCGCTCCAGCGGTCGTAATCCTTGACCGGTTCGACCACGTCGGCGAGAACGCGCAAAGGCGCTATGTCAGCGGTTCCGGCCATGCGCTGCAGCATGCGATCGCGGGCGGAATTGTGCTCCAGTCCGAGTGATTCGAGTTCGAGACTCACGGCTCGCATGCGTGCGTACATCGAATTCACGTCGACCGCGTCCTGCGGCGACCACAGACGCTCGGCGATCACAGCATTGCGCGGCCAGATATGCGAATCGATATTTTCCGGCGTGACCCATTCGGCCCACTGGCAGGACTCGCCGCCGAGAATCAATTGCTTCTGTTCGGGCGTGAGCGTTGCCGCGGCTCCGCTCAAAGGATCGACCGCGTAGTGACGCGCCGCCGGCCACATCAGGTCGAGATAGTAGCCATAGGAAAGCAGACCGCGATAGCCTTGCTGCGCGGCCACCGCCAATGATTGCTGTCCGCGCCACGACTGCACCACGATGTTCTTGGGCAGATCGGGGTGAAGTATCTCGTCCCACCCGACCATGATTTTGTGATTTTTAGTCAGAATTTTTTCCAGGCGCTGGTTGAAATATGCCTGCAGGTCCTGATTGTTCTTCATGCCGTGAGCATGAATGAATTCCTGAATTTTCGGATTGGCGTTCCACTGCTTGCCATCCACTTCGTCACCGCCAATGTGAAAGTAGGCATCGGGGAAGAGCTTCGACATTTCGGCGATGAATTTTGCCAGGAACTTGTAAGTCGATTCGCGCGTGGGATCGATAATCGGATCACCGGTTTCCAGCGTGAATGGGCCCGGGCCGCTGGCGAGGTCGGGATATCCGACGACCCACGAGCGGCTGTGGCCGGGCATATCGAATTCGGGGACAACGCGGATGCCGCGGTCGTGCGCGTAGGCGATGAACTCGCGAATCTCCCCCTGCGTGTAGTACAGGCCGTCGGAGCCCATCTCCTGCAATTTCGGAAAAGTCTTGCTCTCCACGCGGAAGCCCTGATCGTCGGACAGATGCCAGTGCAGTACGTTCATCTTCACGGCGGCCATGCCATCGACGTTGCGCTTGAGCACGTCGAGCGGGATGAAATGACGGCTGACATCAATCATCATGCCTCGCCAGGGAAAACGCGGCTGATCTTTGATGGTGACGGCGGGAGCGGCGAAGCCCGTGGGAGTGATCTGCACAAGTTGCAGAAAGGTTTGCAGGCCGTTGAGCACGCCGAGCGGCGTGGGGGCGGCCAATTGGGCTGACGAATCGGTGACCGTCAGTTCATAAGATTCATCTTCGCCGAGTTTCTGCACGGCTTCGCGGCCGTGATCGGCGTGAACGGTCAGGGTCGGCGCCGCGTCGGGCTTAGGACGAAACCGAATTCCTGTCAGGTTCGAAAGCTGTTCCTTGAAACGCTGTACCTCGGCATCGAGTGACGCATCGTGCGCGCCGGTGACCGCAACGGAGAACGACCGTGCAATCGGCAACTGACCTGACTCCGTTTGTACACTGGCGGGCATGGGCATGAGGCTGAGTTGAGAGTGAGATTGAGCGGCCGCACAGCCTGCCAGCATGAGAATGAGAAATACAACCCCAAGACTTCCGCGTGCACGCATAAGAATCCTCGCATCATAGGCAAGCCCGCCATCAGGGCTCGCTGCTTTAAGATTTTCGTTCTCTACAGCTTCAAAAATGCAGAAACCACAAAGGTCACGAAGGAGCACGAAGGAAACCTCTGCCGAAAGCCTTGGTGATCTTTTGTGACCTTCGTGGTTGATGAATGGGTAGATCGCTTAGTGTCCTCCGCCGAGTTCGCGCACGATTCCGCCCACGAACTGCTTGGCGTCGCCGAACAGCATGAGCGTTCGGTCGAGATAGTACAGCGGGTTATCGATGCCGGCGAAGCCCGGGTTCATGCTGCGCTTGATCACCATGACGGTGTGGGCTTTGTCCACGTCGAGAATCGGCATGCCGAAGATCGGGCTCGATTGATCGGTACGCGCTGCGGGATTGGTCACATCGTTGGCGCCGATGATGAGGGCGACGTCAGTCTGCGGGAAGTCGCCATTGATCTCGTCCATTTCGATGAGGCGGTCGTAGGGGATGTCGGCCTCGGCCAGCAGCACGTTCATGTGGCCGGGCATGCGTCCGGCAACGGGGTGGATGGCGAAGCGGACGTCGATTCCCTTCTTGGTGAGCACATCATAAAGCTCGCGAACTTTGTGCTGCGCCTGGGCGACGGCCATGCCGTAGCCGGGGACGATGACAACTTTGTTCGCGGCGGCGAGAATACCTGCCGCTTCCTCGGGCGTGGCGCTGCGCACGACCCGTTCTTCTTTTGTGCCGGCAGCCGAAACCTGAACTTGTCCGAAGGCTCCGAACATCACGTTGCTGAAAGAGCGATTCATGGCCTTGCACATGATCACGGAAAGGATGAAGCCGGAAGATCCATCGAGCGCGCCCGCGACGACCAGCACCTTGCTGTTCAGGACAAATCCCAATAACGCTGCCGAAAAGCCCGCGTAGGAATTCAGCAGCGAAATCACGGTGGGCATGTCTGCGCCGCCGATCGGAGTCACCAGCAGCACTCCGAAAATCAGCACCACAATTACCATGATCGGAAACAGCATCGCGTGCGCGGGATTCACCACCAACGCCACCGCCAGACCCAGAGCCGTTCCCAGCACCGAAAGACTGACGATATTTTGCCCGCGATAGACAATGGGCCGCTGCGGCAGGATTTCCTGCAGCTTTCCCGCAGCGATCACGCTGCCCGTAAACGTCAGTGACCCGATAATGACTTCCAGCGCGATCTCGCCCATTTGGAAGCGCGTGACCGGCGCGGTGCCAACGTAAAACTCGGCGATGCCGATGATGGCTGCGGAAAGCGCGCCGAAGGCATGGCTCAAGGCCGTCCGCTGCGGCACGGCCGTCATCCGCACCAGTCCGAGCGGGATGCCCACCCCCGCGCCGATGATCAGCGTGATCAGGATCCACTTGTACTGCACCAGTTCGGGGTTGAAGAGTGTGGCGATGACCGCCAGTGCGGCGCCGATCTCTCCGGCCAGGACGCCCCAGCGCGCACTCGCGGGTGAACTCAGGAACCTGAGAGAAAGAATGAAGAGAACAACCGCGGCAATGTAGGCGAAATCGAGATACTGCTGAAGGGCGAACGCGTTCATGATTGTTTCGACCTGCCGGACTTGAACATGCGTAACATGCGGTCGGTAATGAGGAATCCGCCCACCATATTGCTGAACGATGCAGCTACCGCGATCGCACCCAGCACGGTAGTGAGCCGGGTTTCGTGGCGTCCGGCGATGATGATTGCCGCCACGACGACGATGGCGTCAAGAGCGTTGGTCAGCGACATGAGCGGCGTGTGGAGCAGGGGTGAAACACGCCGGATGACTTCAAAGCCCACGAAGCCGGCCAGGATGAATACGTAAAGATTGGAAATGAAATCCGCTGGCATACTTGCTCCTTTGCATGCGATCGATCATGTTGCTGTCGATGGCGACGAACGCTCTTCGTGTCATCCTGAGCGGAGTGGCTGCTCTGCGAAGCGGAGCAGCCAGGGAGTCGAAGGATCCCTATCGACTAGCCGCCGGCTCGCCTGCGTCGCGCGCAGCACCGTTAGAATTTTCATTGACCGCGAAAATACAGCAAGATCGCAGGGATCCTTCGACTGCGCAAGAATTCGCTTCGACGAATTCTTGCTCCGCTCAGGATGACAATTTTAGAAAGATCAGTGATAGCCCGGCGAAAACCGAGCCCTTCCCAACACCCTTCTTCGCAGCCGAATAACCCAGCCTATCCCCCTGCGGGCGCCAGCGCCGGAAGCTTGAAAAATTCCCGCACGCGGGCATTCACGATCTCACCGCCGGTGGTGATCAATGTCTCACGGACGATCTCATCCTGCGGAGTCAGCTGCAGCTTACCGTCTTTCACCAGATACGTCAGATACGCCGTCAGGTTGCGGGCATACATCTGGCTGGCGTGATAAGGGACGCTACTCGCTAGGTTGATGGCGCCGATGATGGAGACGCCGTGCACCTGCACCGTTTCACCCATGCGCGTGAGTTCGCAGTTGCCGCCGCGCTCGGCCGCCAGATCGACGATCACCGAACCGGGAGCCATGCCCTTCACCATGTCGGCGGTGATCAGCACCGGCGATTTCTTGCCTGGGATCACGGCGGCGCTGATGACGATGTCGCTTTCGGCGACGACGCGCGTCAGCAGCTCGCGCTGGCGGGCGTAGAAGGTTTCGTCCTGCGCGGTGCCGTAGCCACGGGCATCCTGCGCATTCTGCGCTTCGATCGGGAGTTCGATGAAGCGTCCGCCAAGGCTCTGCACTTGTTCTTTGGCCGCCGGACGCATGTCATAGGCGCTCGCCACCGCTCCCAGGCGGCGAGCCGTGGAGATGGCTTGCAGCCCGGCGACTCCCGCGCCGATCACGAACACGCGTGCCGGCGTGATCGTGCCCGCAGCCGTGGTCATCATGGGGAAAATGCGGGGCGAGGTCTCGGCCGCAATCAATACCGCCTTGTATCCACAGCAGGTGGCCATCGACGAAAGCGCGTCCATGCTTTGGGCACGCGTGGTGCGGGGCATCAGTTCCACGGAGAGAGCCGTGACCCCGGCCTGCGCGATCTGCTGGACGACCTCAGCCGAACCAAAGGGGCGCAGAAATCCAATCAGCACCTGCCCGCGCCGCAACATCGGGAGATCGGCTTTGCCCGTAACATCGTTGGAACCGTAGGAGAGGACTTGAACAATAATGTCGGCGGTGGCAAAAACGGCGGCGCGGTCAGGCACAATCTTCGCGCCCTTTTCCACATACGCTGCGTCAGGATAGCCGGCCTGCTCACCCGCGCCCGACTCGACGATCACTTCCAGTCCAGCTTTGGTGAGATTTGGAATGACGACGGGAACGAGGGCAACCCTGCGTTCTCCGGGATAGCTTTCTTTCGGAACTCCGACAATCACGCGGGTCTCGTCCTTTCCGTTCGCTCCCGACTCGCGCACAAATCCACTCGTCAGTAGCCTGCGGGTTCTGTCACGCATGGACCCGCAGAAGGGAAACAGAAAACACTAACAGATCAGGAGGGTGAACTGGAAGATGCTGCCGGAGAAGGTAAGGATGCCGTGCGAAGAAGGGAGTCGTATCAGGGTCTGCCGGGTCGGTAAAAATGCCGGTACGCGACTTCCCGAGAAGCTCGGATGACTCGGGATGCGCGCGTGCCGGCGGTCGAAGATCGATGCGTTACGTACACGACGCTTTCATACAATTCCAGATCCTAATTCCAGACGCTAATTCCCCGACGGAGTTTCACTGCGTTTGTAGGCAACGTTGTGAACGCTGGGATCGAGGTGCGTTTCCTTCACACGTAGCTTCGCGGCGCGCGGAGCCGAGGCCGGAACCTTCTCCGCAGTTTGAAGCCGGTGAGGGACCAGCGGCGGTTGCGAGGAACGAACCACCGCTGGTGCCTGCGCAGGGTGAGCGACCGCAGTAGTTGGCGCGGCCCACGGGTCATACCAGCTCGGAGCAACATCCTGCTGGGGGTAAGCCGGAAGCAGCAATATCGTAAAGAATGCGCCCATTAAGATTGCCAGCGATGCCAGTCCCTTGCGTTGTCCGATAGCGTTTGATCCGTTCATGAAATCACCTCTGTGAATTAGCTTTGACTCGTGGCCGTCGCAACGGAAACAAATCATGGACGTGATCTTGCCCTCGATTGCCGGTGGTGTCCATGGAGACGGTCTGAATTGATCTGAAGCGATCTGAAGATGGATGGGGCGCGAGGGGGCCATCAACGTGGCGCGTGGGCGAGGCGGTTTTCCCGCCCGCGTAGTGCACCTTGAATTCAGTCTTCGGAGGGAACCTTCGGGGTTCCGCGGGGATTTTCGGGATCCAAGCCTGCAGCGGTCATAATGGCGCGTCCCAGTTCTTCGGGGGAAAAGACTACTCCTTCGGAGGGTGCCGGGCTGTCAGAGTCTTCTTGCGCATTGGGCGCGACGAAACGGTAGCCCCGGCCGACTACGGTCTGCAGGTACTGCGGCTCTCCGGCATCGTCGTCGAGGGCGCGGCGAATTTTGCGAATGGCGGTATTGATTCCCTGTTCGACGTCGACGAACACATCTTTGCCCCACAACTGGCTGGAGATCTGTTCGCGCGTAATCAGTTGTCCCCTTTTTTCCACCAGAAACATGAGTAGTTGCAGGGGCAGACCCTCGAGCCGAACCGGGACACCGCAGCGGGAAAGCTGAAAGCGGCCGTAATCCAGTTGAAAATCGTCGAAGCGAACCTTCTTCTGAGGCACGGCACAACTCCTAATTCAATTGACCCCAAGCGAGGCGCGCCTATTGCAGTTCAGGAATTCTGTTCTGCCGGGATTGCCGTGTCAAGCCTTATTGAAGCGGTAATGCCACACGCGGGCCGCGCCAATCAGATTCGTGTCGTCTCCCAGGGAAGCCAGCATCAATTCCGCCTTCCCCGCCGGCACGAAGCGGCAGCCGCTGCGAATCAGCGCGCGAATGCGATCCAGAAACAAGTCGGAACTCTTCATGACGCTTCCGCTGAGCACAATCGCGTCGGGTGTGAATAGGTTGATCAGGTTGGCCAGGCCAAGGCCCAGATAGTAGGCCTCGGTTTCCACTGCCTTCAGGGCCACCACATCTTCCTCGCGTGCAAGTTCGCAGATGCGCCTGGCGGTGATTCCCTCGCAGTGAGGATCGTTCTCCGGAGCATTGTGTTGAAACCAGGCAACCATGGCCGGACCGGCCGCCAGCGACTCCCAGCAGCCGCGGAATCCGCAGGTGCATTGCGGACCGGCGGGATCGACCACGTGATGTCCAACTTCGGGATGGGCGCCATCGACTCCGCGATAGAGCTTGCCGTCCAGGACGATCCCTCCGCCAATTCCCGTGCCCACCGTGACGTAAATGAGGCGCGTGCGATTGCGGCCGGCGCCCCATCCGGCTTCGGCCAGGGCGGCCGCGTCGCCGTCGTTTTCGAGTGCGACCGACACGTTGAAAACTGTAGAAAGATCTTTGACTGGACTCTTGCCGCGCCACCCGGGAAGAAAATCGACGTCGCCGAACTCGCCGCGCATGGGATCGACTGGTCCCGTGGACCCGATGCCGATGCCGGAGATCTCTGCGCCCGCGCGCTGGGCCGTCTTGCGCAGCATGTGCGCGACCAGTTCGATGCTGTCGGAATAACGGTTGGGATCGGTCGGAGCTTCCATTCGTGAAAGCACCTTGCCGTTGTCGTCGACCATGCCGACCGCAATTTTTGTGCCGCCGATGTCAACCGCGCCGATCATGAGTATTCCGGCGTGATCGCCCGGGCTTCTTCGAGCGTCATGCGTTTTTTATTTCTGTATGACAGATTCGCCATGTGGACCGCAATCGCCGAGCGGTAGCCGATCTCCGCGGGCGCGTTCGGCGTGCCCCGGCTGCGGATGCACTCGATCCAGTTCTTCATGTGGCCCTCATCGTGGCTGTGCCCTTTGGTGGATTCTCCGTCGGGACGGTTTATTTTTTCCGGCCAGTATTGCAGAGCTTCCTCGAAATGGTGTTCGAGGGTTCCATCACTGCCCAGGATGCGGTCGCCGATGTCGTAGTGCTTGTTGCTGAAGGTGGACTGCCAGGTGACAACGATGTCCTTGGGAAAGTCGAGCGTGACCGCGATCGTGTCGGGAACTTCGCGCCCATCTTTTTCCGAGAAGACTCCACCCGACATGTACGCAGCCGATGGCTCGGGCAAGTCGAGCGCGGTCATGATCCAGGCAATCTGGTGAACCATATTTTCCGCGCAATTGCCGCCGGAAAATTCCCAGAACAATCGCCAGTTGATCAGCTTGTAAGGATCGAACGGGCGGTCGGGGCGGCCGTTGAGAAACGCCGTCCAGTCCACGTTTTGCGCGGTGCAGTCGGAGGGAACCGGCCTCACCCACTGGCCTTTGCCGTGAGGCGTGTTGCGGCTCATCCACGATTCGACCTGCGCGACCTTGCCGACCCATCCGTCCTTGATCCATTGTTTGGCATCGACGAGCGAGCCCGAACTCTCGTGCTGCAATCCAATCTGCACGACGCGGTTAGAAGATTTTGCGGCGGCCAGGCACTTGTCTGCCTCGGGAATCGACCACGTCATGGTCTTCTCGGCGTAAAGATCTTTGCCGGCCCCCAGCGTATCGACAAAATGCCGCGCATGAATGTGCAACGGGCTGGACACGATGACGCCATCGATATCTTTCATGTCGAGCAGGCGGCGGTAATCGTCGAAAGTCTGAATTCCGGGAACCTTGCTCTTCGCCTGATCGCGGCGACGGCTGTAGATATCGGCCATCGCAACCAGTTCGACATTCGATACCGAGCGCACTTGCCCCAGCAAATCGTTGCCGCGATCGCCCACGCCAATCATGCCCACGCGCACGCGATCATTTGCACCCAGCAGGGTAGCTGAGGGATACGCCAGCACCGCCGCTCCGATGGCGGCCTGCTTGAGAAAAGTGCGTCGGGTCTGATCGGTCATGCATCCTCCTGGTCGGTGGGTCGTTGGTCGGTAGTCGATGGTCAGTCACCCGCAAATCATTCAGTTTTTACTGGCCACTGATCACTGGCCACTGGCCACTTCTTATAGCGCGTCCGCCTGCTGTAGAAGTTTCTTCATCCCTGCCCAGCTTTTGCGCGAGCATTCTTCCGGCGAACCGCCGCCGTTCCAGTGCGTTTCGAGGCTCACGGCATAACGATACCGATCGGCCTTGAGCGCGTTGAACTGGCCGGCCCAGTCGATGATGCCTCCACCCATCGGTGCCCAATCGTAGTGGTTGCCCTTGTTGACGGCGTCTTTGCAATGGCAGTGCCCGATGCGGTCTTTGTGCAGAAGAGCGTAACCGTTGGGATACGGAATTTCACCTCGGGCAGCGGCATTTCCCGGATCCCAGTTCAGCATCAGCGAAGGCGTCCGTACTTCGCTAAGCACCTGGGCCGCTTCGGCGCCCGTGGCTGTATTGCAGGCATACTCGTTTTCGAGGACGAGAATCAATCCATTCTTTTCGGCTTTGGCAGCGGCGTCGCGCAGCTTGTCGTTGATGGCGGCGCGATGGGGCGCCGGATCTTCGAGACGCCAGAAATCGAAGCAGCGCACGCGATCAGTGCCAAAGGCTTTTGCCATAGCGATGGCGCGATCCAGAACCTCATCCTGCTGGCTCAGAGTGAAGTTCGCCCCAAAGCTTTTCGCCTCGCTGTACTTCGATTTGGGAGCGCCCGGCCAATCGACCTTGAACAGCGGGCTGGCGATGTCGGTCACTTTGAGCTGGTATTTCTGCAGAATGCGGCGGGCCTCCACGACTTCCTTCTCGTCGAGGTTGACGATGTTTTTCTTCCACATGCCTCGAAGTTCGATCCACTGCATGCCGAATTCGCGGGAGGCAACCTCGCAAGAACGGCCGAAATCCTGGGAGATCTCATCATTGATGACCGCGACACGGAAGGGCGAACCTGAATCATTCGCGGGCGTGAAGGCAGATGCGGCATGAACCGCCATGGCGGCTATTCCTGCGAGGAATTCGCGGCGATCTAAGGGGGCGGGCATCAAACTCCTCAGACGTGCATGACTCCCAGCGAAGGAGCGAGCCCCACAAATCTATCATTATCAAAACAATGGCGGAAGGAATGAGTCTTCCGCCCAGGCCGCGTTTCAGGCAGCCATTCCGCCGTTCAGGTAGCGCGCCGCGCTTTGAGACAGGGGAGCGTTATTCGGTAGCGCCGCCGTCCCCGGCGGCTGTCGTGGAGGCGTCTCGCCGCCACCGGCGACCAAACGAGGAAGGAATCGACTAAAGGCGGGCGGATTTTTCGCGCGCAAAACAAAACGCCCCAGACTCGGTTTGAGTCGTGGGACGTCTGTTGATCAGCCCTCCCCCAAGTGCTGCTCGAAGACAACTGTAACTCTGACCCCCAATCCGGTAAATGGCCCCCTCGTGCCATATCCGGCCCGAACGTGCCGGGGGCCGGCGGCTCACGTTTGCTTCGTGTTGTGTGCAAGAAATTCAGCGTCGGTGTTGGCGGAGGGCACGCAGGACAACGGTGCCACTAACGCCGAAGCAAACCACGGCTCCCAGTGCGGCCATCATCAAGTGGCGTGGGCTCAGATGAAGGACATCGGCGAAGACAGCCACCAGCGCGAAAACCAGGCCGGCAACATTCAGCCAAAATGGAGCGCGGACGGGCGCGCTGCGGTCGTTGTGCAAGCGCAGTTGCAGCAGAATCGCGGCCAGTCCGATGGCGGCCAGCACTACGATCGCCAGCGGGCTGGCGAATGCCGCGTGCCCGGTGTAGACAACCACGAGCACCAAGGCGAGAAGGAGCAGGCCGGCGGCAACCAATCTCCAGCCGCGAGATTTGTGTTGCGGGGCGGGATTGGAAGTCGCGTCGGGCAAGGAGTCGTCCCAAGTTATACAAGGCACGAGGAGGGTTTTCAAATGATGATCGCTCCAGGCGTGCCTTGGGACGCAACGTTCGCAACGCTGCGGGCGGCCTGAGGCCGTCCGCAGCGTCGCGATGGGGGGACAACTCAACTTGACGACCCTTGCGGGCTCGCAAACGCTAATAGCGGCTGTCGTCGACCCAGCGGAGAACGTGATCTTCCACCGAGAATCTCTCCGCCCCCGGATGTAAGAACTTCGAAGCCAGTGAGAAAGCGTGAACTTCCAGCGGCACAGTGAAATGCGTTCTGGACCTGACGAAGCTGTGGATCCAGAGTTCGGCATAACGTTCGAGCCCCAGGATCTGGATCTGGGCGGAGTGCACGAGCGCGTGAAACAGGGCCCGATCCGAAAGTTCTTCGTTGAAGACAATCACGTCGAGGAAGGTTATCGAATCCATGTGCGTGATCTCAGGGGGCTCGAAGCCGAGGGCGCGAGCCCGGGCGAAGAACTCGGGAACGGCCACGCGGGCGCCGCGAAGCTCGACGACGCGGATTTGATCGAGCAGCGCCGGCGAGAAATACGGCCACAGCGAGGCCTTCTGCTGAGCGCTGAGCGGAGCGGAAGCGGGAAAATAATATTCGCGCTGCTCCTGCAGATAAGTCGAGAGCCACTCGACGGCTTGAGCAATCTGTGCCGGCGTGGGTTGAGGGACAACGGGATTGCTTTCCGGCGACGGAAGCTTTTTCTCAACCGAAGAGTAGAACTCGTTGAGAGCGCTGGCGGCCTGGGCGGATTTCTGCAGGACGTCGCGCCGTCCGAAGCGGGCCAGATCGCCGGGGGAATAATGCAGGCGAAGCTGGTGCGTGGCGCAATGCGCGCTCAGCAGCTCCAGGTGGGCCTGCTGTAACTCGGAATTCAACTGCAGGACCGGGACCCGATCGTCAGGGTCTTTAAAGGTATACATCCACAACACTCCTGAACGGGAAAAATACAGGGGAGGGCCCGACTACATGATTCTTTATACAGGGTTATATTCACGATGTCAACATAATTCTTTTCTCAGGGGTGACCCAGGGCAGGACTTGTGCCGGGGTGCGCAAAAGTGTTATGTCTACACCGTCTATATAATCCTCAAGAGAACGGCGACCTCAGAGCCAGGGAGAAGCAATGCCCCGTCAACCCGATCCCGACGTGGAAGAACATATTCTGCATGCAGCGGACGTGCTGTGGAGGCGTGGTGGAGAACGGGCGCTGACCATGCGGGCGGTGGCCAAGGCGGCAGGAACAAACACTCCTGCCGTGTACCGGCGTTTCAAGAACCGGCAGGATCTGGTGCGCGGGCTGCTGCTGCGTATCGCGGAAAGGATTCGGCAGGAATTTTCGAAGGCAGAAACGCTCGAAGGGATGGCCGAAGTATATGTCGACTACGCGTTGAAGATGCCCAACGAATACCAGTTGTTCTATACGCATGCGCGGTTGATGTCTCCGCCGAAAGGACGAGGAGCCGCGCGGCCGATTCGAGAATCGAGGCCGAACTTCGCATTCGCCGAGCAACTTCTGGTCAAGCGATTCGGCGGACGCCCGGAAGATCACACCCAGCTGGCGCTGGCGATATGGACGCTGCTCCACGGCACGTCGATGCTGCTGGTCACCAAGTCGATTCCCGAGGGACACGAGGAAGAATTGCGTGAAGCGTGCCGCGCGGGGGTAAAGAAACTGGTCAGTACAACTGCGAACTGAGCGCTCCGCATTCACCGCGCATCCGAAAAGCCATTGGCTTAAGTCCCGTGCACAATCTGCCGATAAGAACCTCGAAGGGCCGCGACGGGACGCTTCCGGAAGGGATCGGGAGAAGTCCGCTCGTGCGAAGGGAAAAATTGTGGCCAGCATGACAAAAATTCTTCTGGTGGAAGACAGCAAGTTTCTGCGGATGGCGACAGAGCGGGCGCTGGCCCGGGCGGGGTATGAGGTGAGCACGGCGATCGACGGTCCGAACGCTCTGGAGGTGGCGCAGCGGGAGAAGCCGAACCTGATTCTGTTGGACATGCTGTTGCCGAAGATGGCAGGGCCGGAGGTATTGAAGACTCTGAAGAAAGATCCGGCTACGGCGGAGATTGCAGTGGTGGTATTCACGGGATTGTCGCAGAAGAATGCGCTGCGGCTGCAGCATGATGGGGCTTATGCATTTTTGGAGAAGTCGGAACTGGCTCTCGACAAGGGATGCGAAAAGTTGCTGATGGCAGTGGCTAAGATCGTGAGCGATTTGGGCTTGCCGGTACCGGAGCGGATGGAAGCGCGGGGAGCAGGGGTGGCGTAGCGTTTTCTGCAATTCGTTTGTGCGAAGGATCCCAGGGGAGCGCGTCTTCAGCACTACTCCAAATTCCAGAGGAATTCTTGCATATTCCATTGACGGTGGATTCTTTCTGGGGAAAAACGGGGACAGACGGGACGAACCCCATTTGCGGGATTAGGCAACTGAGATGAGGCTGAGCTGGCGCCGATCGGGGGCGGCTTGGCTCGGGCGTCCTCTTTTTCGCGGAGCGAGCGGGCGAAACATCGACGTTTCCAACGCGGTCACGAACTCGGGACTCCCCAATGGCCGACCCGTATGAGTAAAGCGTCGCAGGGTATCCAACTCCGTAGCCGACTCTGCCTGCCCGAGAAAGGAGCACCACTGGTCCGCGTCCCAACGCTTTCTCCAGCGCTCCATTTCCAACATTGGGTCTGGCTTCGCGAAGGCGCAGTGGGCGGCAGCGCTCGACCACGGCCATTGCTCCGGCCTTTCCACTATTCCTGCACGCACTGGATTCAGCTCGACATACCGCAGCGCTTCCCATAAGTGCCTCTCCTCCAACGGACAAGAATAAAATCGCCCTTGCCACACGTGCCCCGTGGAGGACTTATGGCCATTCCAGTATGACGCATAACGCCCGTGCGCCTGTTTCAGACATTGTGAAAGCGCTGCCTCCGCGTGCGGGACGACGATGAGGTGAACGTGATTCGACATCAGGCAGTAGCCGAGTAGCGAGAGGCGATAAAGCTGCGCGTACTCCCGCAACAAAGCCATGTAAGTCAGCCGATCGGCGTCGCTGGCGAGAATGACTTGTCGGGCATTGCCTCGCTGGGTAACATGATGGGCAACGTCCACCACGACCACGCGGGGAAATCGAGCCATAACCAAGAAAATATCAGAGATGGGGTGCGTGCCTGCAGATCGGGAGTAATTTTATAGCTCGGCATTCCCAGATCGGGAGAAAAAGAATGGGGCACGTCCCGTCTGTCCCCGATTTTCCCTCCTGCGATTCAGCAAGAGCCAGGAGCGCACAAGATCGAACCGCAAACCACGCACACGAATCAGATCAGTCAGGGTTTCGGTCTAGGTCTGTGATGCGGCATTCCCCGAATGACATGCACCGGATAGCCAGAGCATAGCCGAGGCCCGGCCAGTGTCAAGGCCGCGCCTCGCGCGCCGCGTTCGCGGTCTAAGAGCCTTGACACTGGCCTTTGCGCCTCGGCTTATTATTCAGCTATCCGGGGGATGTCAGATTTTAGATTCTAGTACTGCGGACGCCCCTCCGCCCTGCACCATGAGTGCCGGTCGGCGCTTACGGCCCCCTGCTAGGGGTGACGTGTCCCTACTTCACCCGCTGCAAAGCAGCGCCAGAAAACCTCTACCCCTCCACCACCCTCCGGGAGGGCAAGAACCTCACCCCCACCGTGCCGGAATCGCCACATCGCCAGGTCAGGAATCCGGCATGGATTTGACCTGCTCCCCGTTTTCCGAACAAGTCCGAGTATGATTTCGGACGAAGGAAAGGGGAAGGGGTATGTCGAAGAGCAGGCACACGGAAGCGGAGATGATTGGCGCGCTGAAACAGCTGGAGGCAGGGCGCAAAGCGGAGGATGTGGCGCGGGAAGTGGGAGTGTCGAAGCACACGATCTATGCCTGGAAGGCGAAGTACGGGGGCATGGATGTGAGCCAGGCGCAAGAAGCCAAGCAGTTGCGGGATGAGAACACGCGACTGCGAAAGCTGGTGGCGGATCTGAGTCTGGACAAGGATGCGCTGCAGTGGGTGATTGAAAAAAACGGGTGGAGCTCGCGGAGCTGAAGGCGACCGTCGAGCAGGTGCGAGAGAAGTACGCCTTCAGTGAACGGCGGGCGTGCCGGGTGATGCGGATGGCGGTGACCACGTATCGCTATCGGTCGCAGCGCACGGATGAGCCGCTGCGCACGCGGCTGGTGGAGTTGGCGCGGGAGAAGCCGCGCTTCGGGTATCGGCGGCTGCATGTGCTGCTGGGCCGCTCAGGAGAGCATGTGAATCACAAGCGGGTGCATCGCGTGTATCGGGAGGCCGGGCTGATGATCCGGCGAAAGAAGCGGAAGCATTGCGTGCGCGAGGGAAAGCCGCTGCTGGCGCGGACTTCGGCCAACCAGGAGTGGGCGCTGGACTTTGTGCACGACGCGGTGGCGTGCGGACGAGCGATCCGGGTGCTGAGCGTGGTGGATGCGTACACGCGGGAGTGTTTGGCTTTGGAAGTGGATACGAGCTTTGCCAGCCGGAGAGTCACGCGGGTGTTGGATGGGATCGTGGCCGAGCGGGGGCAGCCGGCAACGATCCGCTGCGACAACGGGCCGGAGCTGACGAGCCGGCATTTTCTGGCGTGGTGTGTGGAGCGGCAGATCGAGTTAGTGCACATCCAGCCGGGGAAGCCGACGCAGAACGCGCGGGTGGAGAGTTTTCACGGACGGCTGCGGGAAGAGTGTTTGACGGTGAGTTGGTTTCAGAACCTGTTCGATGCGCGGCGCAAGATTGCGGCGTGGAGGATCGAGTACAACGACGAGCGTCCGCACAGCAGTTTGGGATACCGAACTCCGAAAGAGTTTGCTGCCCAGGCTGGGAGCTTCTACAGAGCTGAACTGGGGCAAGAGGCCTCAAACGCCGGCCCCTTGCCCCAGACCCCCATCCCCGCTCAAACCGGAGATGGACCAGAAAAAGTTTGTCGTATTCTTACGTGAACGAAAGCAGGGGGCAGGTCACTGGGAAACGCGAGAGAACGAGAGTACCACCCTGAGCCTTAGCCGATTCGGAAACTCACGCGCTGGCGAGCCGGGAAACACCAGCAATGGCCATCAGATTTTCTTGGCCCCGAAACAATCACACCGCTTTCGGTTTTCGGTCGGCAAGTTCGTCGTGAAAGACGCTAGCGCCCGACACTTCCAAGAGCGCCTCTCTTCCTTCGTAGTCGGGATGGCGGGGGAAGCTAAGAATCTTGCAAAGGTAGAAACGAAAATCCTTTATTGGGACTTGCAAAAAGTCGAAGTAGTCAACAAATGCCAGCGTGATGTCGTCGGGGCCAACGACCATATCCTTCTCTTGATCCCAGTATCCTGCCTCCCCAGGTCCGCTTAATCGCTTGATCAGAATCAACGATCTTGCTTGCGGGACAACCTTCAGCGCAGGTGGCGGTATGTCATCACCTTCAGCGTCTCCTTCGTAGGAGAGCTCGCTCACCACGAGCGAGTCAAAAAGCGATTCTCGTATCTGCTCAAAAGCATCAAGAGAACCGCCGATGTTCTCTCGCTTCGCGAAATAGACATTCCACAGGTTTCGTGAGCACTCTCGATAGGCGTTCATCAGCTGCGTGATGTCTCTCATAGCTATGGTTGACCACCTACTGTACTGGTGTGCCTCCAGGCGGCGGTGTGCCTCCGCTCATCCTGGATGGATAACAAGTGCAATCTGGATAGGGTTTTTGGTTCCAGTGGTACCAGTGGTAGTGAACGCCTGTTGTGCCACCGTGCGCGTTGCCCGGCTGGTCCCAATAAGGCGTATCAGGTGGACAAGGTTTACACTGCCCCGGTTCCTTATCACAGTGTCCTGGATTCGTAGTGCCGGGATACGGAATCGGATCGCTGTTTCCTCTGCTCCTGCTCTCGTACCAGTTGTAGATAAGATAACCCGTCGCAGCGACCCCGACGACAACTCCACCCACCACAATGACGGTTTCGCAGGCTCCAGAGCCAAAGCAGACTACAGTTCCAACCCCCTCTGCGACAGGTACCGCAACCGCGCCAGCGCTCCTCCCACTCGGATCCCGCAGATTGGTGGGACTGTTAAAGGCATATCCGTAGAAGTTGATCCCACCTCCGAACCCAATCGGATCCTCGGAAATGAATCTCCCGCCGGTCGGGTCGTAGTAGCGCGCTCTGTTGAAGTACAGACCGGTCTCTTTATCGAACTCTCTGCCCGCGTATTGAATTGGATTCGTGACTGTGCCGCTCGAAGCGGTCAACTTGCCAAAAGAGTCATACGTGTAAGTGTTTGCCAACGCGCCTGGGGCAGTGCTGAGCGATGTGACGGAGCCCAGTCCGTCCGCGAGATCGTAAGATGCCGTGCCCCCGCGCAGCATCGACAAAGTTTCATCTATAACCGTACCGTGTGTGTAGTCGGCGAGCATGCTTCCGCCGTTGTCGACTTCCTCGACGACATTCAGCACGTCGTAGACATAGTTGGTTGTTCCCAGCGGGCCAGACTTCTGGATTCTCCTGCCGAAGGGATCGTACTTGAAGGTCACTGTCCCGGTTCCCGGCACGACGGCCTGAGTTAACTGATTCTCGAAGTCCCAGGAGTAGGATTTGCCGGAGAGGTCGGAGAGGGTATTGCCGTTTGCGTCGTACGTGTAGCTGCCGTTCGAGTTCGAAGTCAGCTCGTTCGCCGAGTTGTAGTTGTAATTCGGCACGCCGAGTGACGACAGTCTATTCCCCAGCGGATCGTAGCCGTAGGTCTCCGTGGTACTACCACCCTGCGTGACTTGGGTCAACTCGTACAGCGGATCGTAACCATAGTTCGAGGTTACCCCGTTCAGATAGTTGGTCTTCGATGTCCGATTTCCCGCTGGATCGTAGGTATAGCTCGCCCCATCTAGCGTGTTCGTCCCTGCCTGGTGCAGCACGCTCAGCAGGTGCGACAGTGAATCGTAGCCGTAGCTGGTATTCACACCGTTTGGCCGCGTTCAAGCTCGTTCTCCGGCTCAAAGCGTCGTAGCCGAAGCCGAACGAGCCGGCCCATGTGTTGGCCAGTCCATTCAGCCCGTTCAGCGTGTTCCTTCGACTTCGCTCAGGACAGGCTGCGCCATAGGTCGTGACGCTGCCATCCGGCGCCGTCAGAGACGTCCGGTTCGAGGCCGCATCGTAGGTGTAGGCGTTCTGGAAATTCAGGCCGGGCATGTACGCATATTGCGTCGAAGTCCCGATCAGCCGCCCCATGTTGTCGTAGGCTGATGACGAGATCTGCATCGCCCCCTCGATCTGATTGAAAATAAATTGCTTATAAGCGGGAACTCGGAAGCGCGCAGCGGAGTCTATCTTAAGTGAAGATCTGGACATCGCTGCGACTGAACCGGGCTGGGGTCAGAACGAAATATCCCGGACGCGATGGGGTGGAAAATCCTATAATCAGGGGACGCCATTATGGCGGGAGCAACCACCTTGGGAGAATTAGCGAGTGCGATAGGGATTCGGTCGCAGGAAGAAGCGGCGATCGTCGCGGAATTGAAGGCCGGCTCGGAAGCGGCATATGCGTGGCTGATTGGAGAGTTTCAGCAGCCGGTGTATGGATTGGTGTACCGCGTGGTGAATGATCCGGCGGACGTGGCCGACACCACGCAGGATGTGTTCCTGAAAGTGTTTCGGGGAATGAAACATTTTCATGGCGAATCCAGTCTAAAGACGTGGATCTACCGGATCGCGCTGCATGAGGCGGCGAACCGGCGGCGGTGGTGGTTCCGGCACAAGGCGAAAGAGACTTCCATCGAACCGGCGGAATCAGAAATGGGCGCCGCAGAGAACGCGATGCAGGTGGCCTTGACCGATCCGGCGGATTCTCCGTTTGACAGCGTGGCGCACCGCGAAGTGCAGCACCGCGTGGAAGAAGAGTTAAGAAAGGTTCCCGAACCGTATCGCACGACGTTGATTTTGCGGGATCTGGAAGAGATGTCATACGAAGAGATAGCCGAAGTGCTGGAGATTTCGCTGGGCACGGTGAAGTCTCGTCTGACAAGAGGACGGGACGCACTGCGGCAAAGGTTGGCGCCGTATGTGCGCGAGGTTGGAAATGAGCTGGGGCTGACCGCGCCGGAAGAGCGGGCACGGCCGCAGGTTGCTGGAGGGGGTAGAAGGGTCGAGGTGATGCCATGATTGGCGCTGGGAACATGGGCACAAGGAAGACAACTAGACTGCAGTGCCCCCAGGCGAAGCGGTTGTTCTCGCCATATCTGGATGGGGCTGTGACGGGCACGGAGATGCTCGCGCTGCAGGATCATTTGTCGGAGTGCGGGGCGTGCGACGAGGAGTATCAGGGATTGCGGCAGGCGCAGCAGTTGCTGGCGAGCGTAGGGCGTCCGAGGGTGCCGGCGGATTTGGGATTGAAACTGCGGCTGGCGATTTCGCGGGAAGCGGCGCATGCCAGGCGTCCGCGGTTTGAGGGGTTGATGGTGCGACTGGAGAATGCGCTCGAGGCATTCATGGTTCCGGTGACGGCGGGCTTTGTCAGTGCGCTGATCATTTTTGGTATTGCTATGGTGTATTTTGTGACGCCATCGTCGCTGCAGGCAAAGAACGATGTGCCGCTGGTGATGGTGAATACCGGTCCTGAGTTGCAGCCGAGCGCGTTTGGCATGACCATGGACTCGATCGACGACGACTCGCTGGTGATTGAGGCTCTGGTGGATGCGAACGGCCGGGTGCAGGATTACCGGATTCTGTCCGATCCGAGCAATTCCAAGGGCGTGCTGCCACAAGTGAAGCAGATGCTGATTTTCACGACGTTCCGTCCGGCGCTGTCGATGGGGCGTCCGACGCCAAGCAAGGCGGTGTTGTCGTTCTCGAAAATCAGCGTGAAGGGGTAGAAAAGGACTCGTTAGATTTAAGGAGGGCGGAACGCATGCGTTCCGCCCTTTTGATTTCTGCCCTGATGCTTTCTATTGCTCGCAGGATCCGCCGACTTTATGGAGGAGGTAGGTCGCGGATTCAGCGTTGGATGTTGCCGATTGCACAGGTCCTTCGGCGGGAGGGTGGCGCCTTCTTACGCCGCTTCGCGGCTGGACAGCCGAGGGCGGCTGTCCCCACAAACCCGTTTCTGACTTTTACTTCTGACTTCTGACTTCGTCATTACGGATTGGTTGGCTTCGCCGTGGACGATTTGATTTCCGGCTTCCAGGGATTGGGGTTGGCGGGGGCTTTGGCGTTGACGCCGAAATCGTAGACGTAGAGATTCATTCCTTCTTTTCCCATCATTTCGACGACGGCGTATTCCCCCGGCGCCAGGCTTTCGGAGGGCGTGAGCTTGAGCCATCCACCGGCGAGTTGAATGGTGGTGGACTTCATGAGGTGCTGCTCCTGGGTGACTTTACCGCCGACCTGGCGCTTGAGGTTCCCGAGGATGCGCTTGTTGCCCTTGATTTCAACGCGGAGGATGCGATAGCGATCGGAGATGGGCGGCTGCGACGGCTGCGAGTTCTTTGCCTGCTCGACGGGATCGGGCGCCGCGTCGATGTTGAGATAGACCGAAGGAACTTCAACGTGGGCCTGAGTAGCGGCGTGAGCACCGTCGATCTGGATAACGGCTTTCAGTCCGGCGATGGGAGTGATGGCGTCGCGGAAGATGTTGCCTTTGGCCCGCTGGTCGACGTCGCCTTCGGCGGGATGAAGTTCGAGGAGCTGCGGCTGGCTTTCGAAATTGTCGAGAAGGAAGACGCCAGAATCTTCGGGGATGCGCAGTCCGGGAGCGACTTGCGGAAGCTTGGCGTCGGCTAGTTCGTTTTCGTGGTCAAGTTCTTTGTCGAGCTGGACGGCTTCGGGAGCCTCAGTGGTGCGCCCTTGCTCATATTTCTCAGTAGCGGGCCAATCGACCAGAGAGCTGGGGAGATCCTCCCAACTTTCGCGCTCGGAGCTGTAGTAGTGGACGCGGTCGCCCTTGACTTCATATTTCGTGACGAGCTGGTAGGAGCCGTCTTTGAGAATGAGCCGGTGAACGGTGTCCTGTTGCTGGGCGAGCGCGGGAATAGCGAGCAGCAGGGCGAGGAGCAAGAGCAAAGGTCGCTGGAGATGGAAATTCGAGGGCATGTCCAGTTTCATTATCGTCCTGTTGTTAGGGGAGAGTCGAGTGAGTTCAGCCATTCAAAGGAGATGATCATTGTTCACGGAGGAAGCTGCGAGGTTCAGCCGCGGTTCGATTTGCTGCCGGCAGAGTGCATGGGTCCTTCGAGCCTAAAAGCCGGCCCTCAGGCTGACAAGGCTTAATCGGGTGGTCAAGGATTCACCTGATAAACGTTGGAGGGCGGCTTGTAGTATTCTGGTGCGCGAACGGGCAAGCTCGAACATGAAACGCAATCTTCCGCTGTTATCTCTCATTTTTTTCCTGTGCACGGTCGCTGCGCTGGGGCAATCGGGCCCTGCGATTTCGGCGGCGCCGTCCGGCGTTCAGGGGCAACCGGTTTCGTACGCGTCGGTGACGCAATTGAATGGACTGCTGTCGCAGTTGGAAGCGACGTCGAAAGACACCCAGGCGGATCTGGTGAAGCTGCGGATTGAGCATTGGAAGGCGGATACGGCGTACAAGAGACAAGCGCTGGGAAATGTGGATTCGATCCAGAGGAACCTGCAGGGAGCATTGCCGGAGATGCTGGCGCAATTGCGGTCGGCCCCGGAGGATCTGCCGGCGACATTCAAGCTCTATCGCAATCTCGACGCCTTATACGACGTACTGGGCAGCGTGGTGGAGGGGACGGGAGCGTTTGGATCGAAAGATGATCTGCAGTCCCTGTCGAACGATTTGAGTTCGTTTGAGGGGACGCGGAAGCAACTGGCGGAGCGGATTGAGAATTTGTCGTCCGCGAAAGAAGCGGAGATTGTTCGGCTGCGGACGGATCTGAAGACAGCCCAAGCGGCGATTCCGGCGGAGCCTCCGAAGAAAATCATTGTGGACGATACGGAACCGCCGAAGAAGCCGGCGGTGAAAAAGAAACCGGCCGCTAAGAAACCTGGCGATACGAAGAAGCCGGCGGCAGGGCAGCAGCAGGCCCCAGCGCAGCAGACTACGCCTTCCAAACCGCAGTAAGAGCACGCCGAGACTTGTTGCATTCTTAGTCGAAGTCAAAATCCCCACCCTCTCGCAAAGTGCGCGAGAAGGGTGGGGTACCCCTTGTGTTCTCTTTGCCCTCCCTCGCCTCCTATTTCTGGTTGCGAATCTGATACTCTTTCGAGCGCACCTAGATTGGATATTCGTATGCATCCACATGTCAGCATTGTCGGGGCGGTGTTGGGGATCATCGTCATCTGGGTGGTGCTGCTGGATGCGTTTGAGACGGTGGTGCTACCGCGGCGGGTGCTGCGGAATTTCAGGCTGACCGCGTACTTCTACCGGCGGACGTGGATTCCGTGGCGGAGGATCGCGACCCGCATCAAAACTACATCGCGGCAACAGAATTTTCTGGGATATTACGGACCACTGTCGCTGATCCTGCTGCTGGGATTCTGGGCGGCGGAACTGATCCTGGGATTTGCGTTGATCCAGTACGGGATCGGGGGACACGAGCAGCTGAGCGGCGAGCGGCTGACATTTGGCAAGATCCTTTATCACAGTGGCGAGACTTTTTTCACGTTGGGATATGGCGACATTGTGCCGACTTCGGGCCTCGCGCGGGCGCTGTCGGTATTCGAAGCGGGGATGGGGTTCGCGTTTCTGGGCGTGGTGATTGGATACATCCCGGTGGTGTATTCGTCGTTCTCGCGGAGAGAGATCCAGATTTCGATGCTGGATGCGCGGGCGGGGTCGCCTCCGTCGGCAGTGGAGTTGCTGGTGCGGCTAGCGGGGAGGACGGAAGAGCCCGGGGTGAATCAGCGGGTGATGGACGAAGTGCTGCGCGAGTGGGAGCGCTGGGCGGCGGAGTTACTGGAGTCGCAAATTTCGTATCCAGTGCTGACGTTTTTCCGGTCGCAGCACAGCAACCAATCCTGGCTGGCAGCGCTGACGACCATGCTGGATGTGACCGCGCTGGTGTTGACGGGAATTGAGGGAGTGCATCCGGGGCAGGCGAAGTTGACGTTTGCGATGGCGCGGCATGCGGCGGTGGATTTGGCGCAGGTGGTGAATGCGAGGCATGATCCGGGGGCGCCGGAGCGATTGCCAGACGCAGAGTATGAGGCGTTGCGCGGGGCGCTGGAGGCGGCGGGACTGCACTTGCGGAGCGATGACTATGGGCGGGAGAAGCTGGCAAAGCTGCGATCGATGTACGAACCGTATGCGCATGCGACCGGCCGGAATCTGATGATGACGCTGCCGGCGTGGAGGCATCCGGAGAAGCTGCGGGATAACTGGCAGGCGGGGCCGTGGGATCGTGTGATCCAGGCGCGGGGGCTGGCGATCCTTGGACAGAAGGCAGTGCAGGCGCCGACGGTGGTAGGGGAAGATCATTTCTAGGAGATGAAAACTCTAGAAGAAATGAAAACCGCAGAGGACGCCGAGGTCGCGGAGGATGGGAAGCGTTCTTATTCTAGGACGTTCTCTTTCTCTCGTTAGGCATAACGTTCGCTCCTCGCATTTTTCCTTTTTCTGTCATGATTCCTCTGCGTCCTCAGCGGCCTCTGTGGTCTTCATTGCGTGCTAACATCCTTCGTTCTGGAAATCTGAATTCATGAAGCATACGGGCGAGAACGTGGTGCGGATCGAGGCGGAGGCGCTGGGAGCGCTCGCCGACCGGATTGGCGGTCCGATGGCGGAGGCGTTCCAGCGGGCGGTGGATCTGATGTTTCACTGCGCGGGGCGCGTGGTCGTGACCGGGATGGGCAAGAGCGGGCTGATCGCGCGGAAGATTGCGGCGACACTGAGCTCGACGGGGACTCCGGCGCTGTACCTGCATCCGGTGGAGGCGCTGCACGGGGATTTGGGGATGGTGGTGCGCGGGGATGTGGTGCTGGCGCTGTCGGCGAGCGGGGAGACGGAGGAGATTCTGGCGCTGTTGGCGACGATCAAGCGGCTGCGGGTGCCGCTGATTGCTATGACGGGAGATGAGATTGGTGGAGCTCAGCAAGGTCGGGCAGCTACTAAGAGAAGCGCAAGGTCCCTCGACTCCGCTCGGGATGACACTAAGGCGAAGACGAAGGTCTCAACTTTGGCGGGAGCGGCCGATGTAGCTTTGGATTGTTCGGTAGCGCAGGAGGCTTGCGCTTTGGGACTGGCGCCGACGGCTTCGACTACCACGATGCTCGCTTTGGGCGACGCGCTGGCGGTTACGTTGAGCGAGCGGCGGGGATTTAAGGAAGAGGATTTTGCCAACCTACATCCGGGAGGGAAGTTGGGGAAACGGCTGGCGCGAGTGGAATCGCTGATGCACACGGGCGATGCGCTGCCCTGGGTTGCGCCTGCGGCGAAGATGCCGGATGTGATCTACGAAATGTCGCGGAAGAAGCTGGGCGTGACCGCGGTGATTGAAGGCGGCAGGCTGGTGGGAATTATCAGCGACGGGGATCTGCGGCGGCTGCTGGAGAAGCGGGGGAAAGATGTGATGGATTTGACGGCGGGCGAGGCGATGACGCGGGATCCGAAGACGATCGCAAAGGAAGAATTCGCAGCGACCGCGATTGCAGTAATGGAAGAGAAGAAGATCACATCGTTGATTGTGGTCGACCGGGAGCGGCGGGTCGAAGGGATCGTGCATCTGCACGATCTGTGGACTACCGAACTGATCTAGAAACGCATCGTTCCAGGAAATTCAGGAGCAAGGTCAGCAGCGGGCGGGAGCGCCCGCTCCACATGGAGCCATCTCCGCCCCACACTGGTTCTAGGCAAGCGGACGGAAATGGGGCACAATGCAGGGCGGGGCTGGAGAGTCGCACTTGAAGATTTCGCAAAAGGGGTTGTACGCGCTGCAGGCCATGATGACGCTGGCGCGGCGGCACGAGCAGGGCGCGATCAAGATTCGGGACATCGCGGCGGAAAGCAATCTGCCGGAAAAATTTCTCGAGCTGATTTTGCTCGAACTGAAAAACGCGCGCATTGTGGATAGCGTGCGCGGGGCGCGCGGGGGATACCAGTTACGGCGCGATCCAGCGGAGATTCCCTTGAGCGATATTATCCGGCTGGTGGATGGTCCGCTGGCGCCGATGGGAGACGCGGAGCAGTTGCGGGGACTGATCGCGAAAGACTCGGACCACCGGGCACTGTACGAGGTGTTTCTGGCGGTGCGGGACGCGGCGGCGAAGATCCTGGAGCATACCACCGTCGCGGATCTGGTGAGCGGCGGGAAAGGCAGGAAGGCGGCGGCCGGTATCAAGAAGAGTAAGAACTCATAAGCAATTTGCTTCTGGGCACAAAGGCGGCATCGCGGGTACGATGCCGCCTTTGTTTCACCTTGCGCGATCTAGACAACAGCGACCCTAGAGCACGGTTTCAAGACGGGCGTAGCTGGCTTCCATTCCTTTTTCCATTCCGGTGGCTAGCATAGCTGCGCGCGTCTGGCTGTCGGGCAGGGTCATGCGCATGGTCATGAGGGTGCCGCTGCCGTCTGGCTGGAAGCGGGTTTCAACGTGATTATCCGGCGTCGGGTCGGGCAGGTGCATGCGCTCGACATGAACGATCCTGGAATACGGCTCCAGTTCCAGATATTCACCGGTGAGATGAAATCCTCCACCTTTGTCGTTCGTCCATTCGAAGCGGATCTTGCCCCCGGGTCGAGGGTCATTGATGCAGACGGGCATGGTCCAGCCCTCCGGGCCGAACAGCCATTTCTGGAGTAGTTTCGCGTCAGTATGCGCGCGGTAGACGGCCTCGGGCGGCGCGGCGAAGTGCCGGGTCACCACGATATGGGTATCGCCTTCGGTTTTCATCGTCAGTCTAGTCATAGTGTTCATCGTTTTTTCCTCTTAGGATTTGATTCCATCGCGGCCAGAACTTCGTCGAGCCGGTCGTAGTTTTTCCCCAAAGCTTTGCGCAACATCGCCAGCCATTGGTCCATGGCATCAATTCCCGCCTTTGCTAACCGGCGAGGACGCTTCGTGCCATCGACGCGCTGGACGATTAATCCCGCCTCTTCGAGCACCTTCAGGTGTTGGGAGATGGCGGGCTGGGTCATGTCGAACGGCTCGGCCAGTTCATTCACAGTAGCTTCGCAGGAAGCGAGACGCGCCAAGATGGCCCGGCGGGTGGGATCGGCGAGGGCAGCGAACGAAGCGTCGAGGTCGAAGGCTGACATAAGTATTAACTTATATAAGTATTAAATTATTATCAAATGAAATTTCACTTCAGGCAAATATTCGGATTCGTGCGGGCGGGAGAGGACGGCGACCTGGGAGTTTTGGGGTAGTCCGGGAAGGGTCGAGTGGTCTTGGGCGATTCCCGATGAGGTCTAAGGCTTGTTAGGGGAACTTACCTGCGTCGGTGCGCGTATAGGGAGGGTGTGGAGAATTCCGCCTCATCCATCCGTTCTATAGCCTACGTGGCCGCCTACTTCGCGCTTTGGGTGGTGGTTCTCGTCTTGCTGCGGACCTTCGAAGGGTTCGAGGCAGGCGAGGCGCTCGCCGCACTGGTGATTCTCGGGGTGATATTCCCTACGCTCGCCATGTTGGCCACATATCGATTGTCGGCATTGCCCCACGTTGTTCTACGACCCACGATCGAAACCATGGCTCTGGTGACGTATCTGGTCGTAATCGCGTGGCTGCTGGTATCGGGATTCGGCCAGTTAGCGCGCATCAGGACTGAGCCGTTGCACTCGGTCGTGGTGCTGAGTGTGAAGCTCATTGCATTTGTTGCTTTTCCTGCAGTGATCAGTTCGACATTGGGTCACTACAGCATCGCTGAACTCACGCCGATTTCCCTGAGGTGGCACGATCTCCATCCGGCGGTGTGGATGTCGTTGGCGGCTCTCCTCATGCAATCGTTTCTGGGGCGCGGCTTACACGACATTCGGAACGCACATCTGCCGGTGTGGGTCCTTGCGGTCGCAGCGCCGCTCAGCTTCGCCTGGTTGATGATTGAAGTTGGAGTTGTGGAGGAATTCTTCTTCCGCGTGCTCCTACAAGAGCGACTTGCGGCGGTGTTGCAGTCGACGTGGGGCGGGCTGGTTGTGGCAGCCGTGCTCTTCGGGTTAGTGCACGCGCCTGGTTTCTACCTGCGTCCGGCGGCTACGCAGGAGGCCCTTGGATCACATCCTTCTCTATTCATGGCTGTTGGGTACTCGATCGTGCTGACCTCGCTTGCCGGTCTCTTCCTCGGCGTTTTGTGGATGCGAACGAAGAATTTCGCCGTGCTGGTTATCGTCCATGCTGCCGGTGACCTGCTGCCCAACCTAGTGCCCTGGGTCAAAGCGTTCCATCTGCTGCGATAACGCTCGCCCGGCGATCTTCGATTTAAGACGCTGGCGCGAGACCCCAGGCAGTGCACTTGCTGTAGCCGGGCTACCCAGAGGTTTAGAACACGGTCATGGTTGGCGTTAAATCGCCGTTCTACTCACTGACCCTCAAGGCGAAGTCCAACTGCTATCGATTAAAGCCGTCACGCTGCCGCTCTCTAGCGGGCTGAAAGGGTGCTGTTTCGGCATCTGCGTTCGTGACTCAGTCTGGAAACTCCTTGTCTGGCGCGGGAAGTGCGCGATATTCACAGAGCTGTCACAGGATTGGGTTTCATCAGCAAGGTTGATTCCTGCCCATGAATCATACGGGAAGCCGCGTCCAGCGCGGGTTTCACGAAAACCGCATGGTACCGTTGCACCATTTCCGGTCAGGGCCTTGTGGACGGCGTGCACTCGATTGAAAAGACATGGACTTACAAACTGGTATTTTTCGTTGACTGGAAAAATAGAAGGAGTACAAGAAGATTGTTCTTTGACAGCTTCTTAAGTTTTTCCGGTTGGTGCGGCGTCCGGGGCTCGAGCGAAGTCACTTATCTGGTCGCAAGATTGGGTAGGAGGGCAAGCAAGGGTCTATAGCAAAGCGCTGGTCGAGGCGAACGAAGAAGAAATGTTGAAGGCAGGATAGAGTTCCGAGGCGTAGGGTAGGTTTATCCGGTTGGCGGTGAGCCCGGAGCCCAAGCTGACGATCGCGCGAAGCGCCCCGCAAGGGAGGCTTCGAGAGCAGGTCGAGCGAGGGTCAGAAGCGAGCTACTGGCCGAGACGAATGGACCCCACACCACCTCGGAACTCTCTTTGTTTTTGAGCGATGAGCTGCGAGCAATGAGCAATGAGCAATGAGCAATGAGTGATGAGCTACGCGCATTGAGCTCGCACGTCTCGACACACCTTCCCCGGATCGAACATCCCCATCGAAATTGTCATGTTGAGCGGAGCCGTGAGCACAGCGAAGCTCACGGCGGAGGCGAAACATCCCTGCTATCCCATTTCGCTGAGGATGTTCTTTCGCCCCTTTCGGGGCTCACCCTTCTACCGCTCCCCGCCCGCGGCTTGCGCCGCGGGCTGCATTCTTGCGCCGCTTCGCGGCTGGACAGGCGAGGGCGGCTGTCCCCACATAGTTCGTTTCGCGGTTAGTCCACGTGTTCCCCTTCGGCGAAGCCGGGTTCTCCGGGCGGGAGGACGTCGCGCTCGCCGGCAATCCAGACATACAAAGTAGGCAGCAGGAAGATGCTCATAACGAGCGCGGCCATCAGGCCTCCCACAATGACGATGGCGAAGGGACGCTGCGAGTCGGAGCCGATGGCGTGCGACATGGCTGCGGGCAGCAGTCCCAAAGTAGCGACGAGCATGGTCATCATGATGGGACGCAGACGGAGGACGGCGCCTTCGACGGCGGCGTCTTCGATGGTGAAGCGGCGGACGCGGAGCTGGTTGATGTATTCCAGCATGATGACTCCGGTCTGGACGGAGACACCGAACAGGGCGAGGAATCCGACACCGGAGGAGACGCTGAAGTTTGTGCCGGTCAGCAGCAGGGCGAGCACGCCGCCGATAGGAGCGATGGCGACGTTGGCCATGATCAGCATCGACCATTTGAATGACTTAAACATCGTATAAAGAATGACGAAGATGATGAATATGGTAATCGGGAGAACGATCAGCAGGCGGGCGTTGGCGCGCTTCTGGCTGGCGTATTCGCCTTCCCATTTCAGGTGATACCCGGTGGGCAACTTCACCTGCTCACCCACTTTCTTGATGGCCTCTTCGACGGTCGATCCGAGATCGCGGCCACGGACGCTGTATTTGATGGCGATGTAGCGCTGATTGCCCTCGCGGTAAATTTCAGAACCTCCGTCGGCGACCTCGACGTTGCAAAGCTGGGCGAGGGAGACGCGTTCGCCGGAAGGCGCGAGTAGGCGAATGTTCTCGATCTCCTGCTTGGTGTCGCGGTATTGCGGGAGATAACGCAGGACGAGGTCGTAGCGGGCTTCGCCTTGCAGGACTTGCGTAAGAGCGTTGCCGCCGACCGCAGTTTGAATCGCATCCTGCACGTCGGCCACATTGATCTGGTAGCGGGCAGCCGCGTCGCGATTGACGGTGATGTTGAGATTGGGCTGGCCGAGCACGCGGAAGACACCGAGATCTTCGATGCCGTTGACCTGGCGCATGACGGCTACGATCTCGTCGGCTTTGCCCTCGAGCGTTCGCAAGTCGTCGCCAAAAACTTTGGTGGCAAGCTCGCCTTTGACGCCGCTGACCGCTTCTTCCATGTTGTCTTCGATGGGCTGGGAAAATCCCCAGACGACGCCAGGAATCTTGTCGAGCTCGCGCTGCATGGCGGCGATAAGTTCATCTTTGTCTTCGTGAAAGATGGGACGCCATTCCTCTTTGGGCTTGAGGTCGACGAAATATTCGGTGTTGAAGAAGCCGGTGGTATCGGTGCCATCGTCGGGACGTCCGACCTGGCTGGTGCACTGCGGAACTTCGGGGAACGAGCACAGGACGATGCGAGCCTGGTTGGCGACACGGATGCCTTCGTCGGGGCCGGTGCTGGGAGCGAGCGTGCCTCGGACCCAGAGCGCGCCTTCGTCGAGATGAGGAAGAAATTCGGATCCTATGGCGCCGCTGAACGCGAGGAAGTTGCCGAGCAGGATTAATGCTCCGGCGACGCCGACGGTGACGTAGCGGTGGCGAATGGCCCAGCGCACGGCGTGGCGATAGCGCTCGGTGACAAAAGACATGACCGGGTTATGCCATTCCTTGGCGCCTTTGGCGAAGGCATAGCTGGCCAGGACGGGCGCAATCAGCATGGAAAAAATCAGGGCTCCGAGCAGGGCGAAGGCGACGGTCCAGGCCATGGGTTGGAAGAGGCGACCCTCCACGCGCTGCAGGGTGAAGATGGGCAAATAGGCGGTGATGATGATGCCGATGGCGTAGAAGACGGGGCGCTGGACTTCGTGAGCGGCTTTGCCAATGCGTTCGATGGGAGTCTCTGTGTCATGGGCAAAGCCCATGTGGCGCACGATGTTTTCGATCATGACCACGGCTCCGTCAACGACCATGCCGAAATCGAGAGCTCCGAGCGAGAGCAGGTTGGCGGGAACTTGTTTGAGATCGAGGCAAATGGAGGCGAACAGCAGAGAGAACGGGATGGTAGTGGCGACGATGAGCGCGCCACGGACGTTGCCGAGAAACAGGAAAAGGATGATCGAGACCAGAATCATGCCCTCGGTGAGGTTGTGCAGCACGGTATGGCTGGTGAAGTGGACGAGATCGCTGCGATCGATGAAGGGAACGATTTTCACGCCGGGCGGGAGGATGTGATCGTTCATCTCCTGAATTTTTTCGTGGAGGGCGCGGAGAGCGGGATCGGCGGCGGCGCCTTTCCGCAGCAGGGCGATGCCGGAGACGACATCGTCATTGTCGATGATCTTGCCATCGTCATGCTGGATGGCGCCATTGGGGCCGTAGGGACAAGACGTGCACGCGCGGGCGAACTGGCCGAGCCGGATCTTCGGTCCCTGCTCGACGACGGCAATGTCTTTGATGCGGAGCGGAGTGCCGCTTTTGCTGTAGACGACGGTTTCTTCGATGTCGTGAACGCGGCTGACTAGTCCGACTTCACGAACGTTGATCTGCTGCAGGCCTTCCTGAATGAAGCTACCGCCAGCGTTGGCGTTGTTGTTGGTGAGTTGCTGCTCGATCTGGGCGAGGCTGAGGCCATAGGCGACGAGTTTGTTGGGGTCGAGGCGAACCTGATATTCGCGGGTGGGACCTCCGAAGCTGGCGACGTCGACGATGTCGGGAACGGACTTCAGATTTTTTTCGACGACCCAGTCTTCGATGGATTTGAGCTCCATCGGGTCATACTTGGGATTGGTGCTGTGGAGAGTGAAGAAATAGATCTGGCCGACGGGACTCCAGTCGGTGCCCATCTGCGGGAAGACGTTGGGTGGGAGCGTGACCTGGCTAAGGCGTTCGAGGACGCGCTCGCGGTTCCAGGCATTGTCGGTGCCGTCTTCGAAGATCAGCTTCAGATCAGAGAGTCCGAACAAAGAAAAAGAGCGCAGGTGAACGACGCCGGGGATACCGTTCATCGCGGTTTCAAGCGGGATGGTGACCTGCTGCTCGATCTGCTCGGCGGAGATTCCGGGCCACTGGGTAATGATTTCGACGTAATTGTCGGCGACGTCGGGATAGGCTTCGATGGGCAGATTGTGGAACGAGATGATGCCCCAGACGAAAAGGACGAACGCCAGTCCGAGGATGAGCAGGCGGTTGCTGAGAGCGAAGTCGACGACGCGACGGATCATGGATTCGTCCAGTTGGCAGTGGCTAGGGGCCAGTGGTCAGTGGCGCTTTTCGATTTCGTTGCGGGCTTGGCTGCGGAGGCGGTCAGGTCGGAGCTATTTTGCGGGAGATCCCTCGCTTCGCCCAAAAAGCGGCTCCGCTCGGGATGACGCCGGGCTGAGGGACGCCGGGCATGTGAGTTGAGATCGAAATTCGGCAGAACATTCCTCATCTATTGCTCCACCGTGTTCTGGAGATCCAGGGCGTTGGTGACGACCTGATCGCCGGGCTTAAGTCCCGAAACAATTTCCTGCTGCTGGTTGGGCAACATGATTCCGGTGACGACCGGGGTGCGGCGGAAGTGGCCGCTCCCGAGAGGCATATAGACCCATTCGCGGTCGTGCAGGTGAAGAATGGCGGCTGCGGGAACAGCGGTATGTGCCTCGGGATGCCGTCCGTAGAATTTGGCCGTGGCGAACATACCGATACGAATCACTCCGGGGTTTTTCACTTCGATCCGGACCTTGGCGGTGTGGATGTTGGGATCGAGGATAGGAAGGATATTGTTGACGCGTCCTTTGAGCTTCTGGTTGGGAAAGGCGTTCAGGCTAACATCGGCTGGATCGCCGATGTGGACAGCGTCGAGATCATTTTCGTAAACGTCGCAGACGATCCAGACATAGGAGAGATCGGCGATGGTGAACGGGTTGGGGCCGGATAATCCCTGCACGCCCGAGGAGTTTGTGACCTGCTGGTCGGTAATGACGCCGGAGATGGGAGCTTTGACATCGACGATGCCGGAGGGATGGTCTTTATCGATGCCGAGAAGATGGAGTTGTTCGGTGGACGCTTTGAGATCGGCGGAGGCGTCGGCCTCGGTGGCCTCGGCCTGTTCGAGAGCGCTTTTGGCAATGGCTCCCTTGTCGTAAAGAAGCTTGGCGCGATCGCGCTGGATGCGGGCCAGGCGCTCATCGTTCTCGGCTTTGATGTAAATCTGGTAGGCGCCGGAAATGTCGGCGCTTTGGACGCGGAGCAGGACTTGTCCTTTCTCAACGGCATCGCCGAGCTTGGCTTTGATCTCGACGACGCGTCCGGAGGCGAGAGACACGACGGGAACGGCACGAACGATATCAGGCTGGACGACTCCGGTGACGTTGAGGGCGGAGACGGACAGGTGAGCGATGGCGGTGGCGAGCGGAAACTGCTCGGGGTGATCGACTTTGAAGTTGTTAGCGTCGAGGTCGGGCACGACCTGGGTTTTGGGCGGAGCTTCCTGCTGAGGGTTGGCTTTGCCGGAACTGCAGGCGAACATTGCCACCATCAGGAGCGAGCACAGGCCAGCTACGAGGGGTCGGGTTGGGGAAGCGAAGACCGCAAAACCTGTCGAGCTTCGCTCGACCGGACGGACGAAGGCGTCCGTCCCTACATAATTGTTCTTATTCATTGGATCACCTCGCGTCCTACGGCCTGGTTCAGTTGCGCGGCGGCGGTGAGATAGGCACCGACCAGGTTCACGTAACTGAGTTGCACGGTGCGGTAGTCGCTTTCGGCATTGAAGAAATCGAGCAGAGACGCGCCGCCGTGCTGATAGGAGAAGAAAACGGTATCGCGCACGCGGACCGCCTGTTGCAGATACTGGCGCTTATACGGCTTGAGCAGTTCGATGTTGCTGACGACAGTGGCGTAGGCGGAGTCGACGTCGCTGTAAACCTGGGTTTCGACTCCGTCGCGCAGCTTCTCGTTGCGGTTGATATCGATTTTCGTGCGCAGCTTTTCACCCTGGTTCCGGTCGAAGATGCGGAGCGGAATGCTGACGCTGGCGCCGATGGTGTTGAGCGCGTCGGGATTGTTGAACGAGCCGTTGTGGGTGAACCAGACGCCGATGGTGGGATCGGTGGACCCGTCGGCGACGGCGAGCTTGTAACTGGATTGGGCCTGCTGCACGGAAAGAACGGCGGCACGAAGATCGGGGCGGGCATCGAGCGCGTCTTTGCGGTAGTCGTCGTCAGAAAGGATTTCTTCGCTGAAATCGAAGGGGCCATCGACATCGAAGCTGTCGACGGGGCGGCGGTCGTCCAGCAGAGCGAGCAGATTAATTTTTGTAGTGCGCAGATTGACCAGGGCGGTCTGGAGGTCGGACTCGTACTGGAGGCGTCCGAGTTCGAGGCGGTCAAGATCGATGCGGGCGATGTCGCCGGCGTCGAAGCGGTCACGGCTGACTTTCAGAATTTTGTCGTAGTACTCGAGGTTGTCCTGCGCGAGATGCAGGACGGCTTTAGCCTGAAGAACGCCGACGAAAGCACTGCGGACGTTGAAGAGCAGGGTGCGATCGGTGTCGGCGGCCTGGGCTGCGCCGATCGCGGTGCCTTGCTTGGCAACTTCGAGGCGAAGGTTGCGCTTGTTGCGGCGCTCGAATAACTGGCTGATGCCGGGAGAAACAAAAGTGCCGGCAAATGGCTGCCAGACACCGCGGCTGGGGACGATCTGGGTGCCATCGGCCGTAACGGTGAAATCGGGGTTGGGACGAAGATGGGCGGTGATCTCTTCGGCTTTGAGTTCGTCGATGTTCAGCTTGGCGGCCATCAGGGTGGTGTTCTGGAGTTCGAAATTGGCTTTGACCTGGTCCCAGGTCCAGATGACACGGGCAGACGAGGGCTTGGCCTGCGCGGGCATCTGGGCGCAGAGGCCGGCAGAGCCAAGGATGGCGAACACCAGATGCAGAGCAATCCACCGCATTCAAAAGACTCCGTCCGCGAATCGATCGCACGATTCGTGAAAACCTAAGTACTCCGAGCGGGTAGTCGCCGATGTTTTAGCGACCGACGTCACTATCTCGTTTCCCGCATCAGAAGTTCGTAAAAAAGAGGCAGGATCGCCGCGGAATTTCAAATTGGAGCGATCAGCGATCCACAGGAACTACGCGAGGACAGGCTGAGGAGGAGCGCGGGGGCGCAGGTCGAGCCGGCGGAATTCTGGAGTAAAGAACGAGCGGACGGGCACTACGTGCCATGAGATATCGTGTGCCACGAAAAAATCGGAAACGACGGCCGCGAACGGCTGACTGTGCCATTTGGCGGCGGATGATTTTTCGCCACTCTTCTGGCACACGCTGCGCTTGCCCGCGGGAGATTCCTCCATCTCGGTACGCATCGCGTGGAGATCATCGGTGGCAGAGATTACCGGGAAGAGAACGACGAGCATGCATCCCAGGGCCAGCAGGCATTGAAAGGAAGTGAAGCGGCGGCCGGGAGGCAGGCTTCGGGCATGGCGCCACAGCCAGTAGGCTGGCAACGCCAGAAGCAGCCATGCGAGATTGAGTAAGAGTTCCACGAGAAAAGCGCGACGACAGGGTAGTTTTTCAGAAATGTTAAATCCAAGTCAATGTGACTTACGTTTTTTGAGGGGAGATCGGATAAAGCTAACGGCGCAAGCCGTCGCAAAGGGGCAGCGGCCCGGTACGACTGGGCCGCTGGACGGACGAATGCGTCCGTCCCTACATGAGCAGGAATAGGCCGCAAGATGTGGAGCGTTCGACATCCCCTGTACGGAGGCGTCGGTACTGTGGGAGAGTAAGGGGAACGCGGGCCCAGGGAAAAATAAAGGCTCGCCTTGCAAAACCAATGAAGGTGCCTGGGATGCGGCCAATTCGAACGTTGCTAATGGCTATGACCTGCGCGGCCGGGATCGCGGCATTTTCCATCGGCATGCTGCGAGCGGCGGGCACGCCGCAGGGCGAACCGGTGTTGCTTATCCAAGACGAGTCGGGGCTGCCGGACGCATACCCGCGGACGCCGTACGAGTATCGATTTCATGCGCGCGGAGGGGTGCCGGTGTTGCAGTGGCGAGTGGAAAAGGGCGCGCTCCCACCGGGGATGAAACTGGAAAGTGACGGCCGGCTGCATGGCGCTCCCGAGCACCGGGGCGAGTTTCAATTCACGGTTTCGGTGCGGGATGGAGGCAATCCGCAACAGGCCGTGCAAAAGGGATTCACGCTGCATGTGCTCTCGGCGTTTGCGTTGGCCTGGAAGGTTCCGGCGCACGTGAACGGGAACCGGATCGAGGGGAGCGTGGACGTTTCGAATGCGACGCCGGAGGATATCGACCTGACATTCGTTGTCATGGCGATCGCGGCAAACGGGCGGGCGACGGCGATCGGGTATCAGCATTTTGTGCTGGCACGAGGAATGATCGGCAAGGAATTGCCCTTCGGCGAAACGCTTCCTCGCGGAGGGTATGTGGTGAACGTGGACGCGGTGGGAGAGGTGGCGGCCAAAAATCTGATCTACCGCGAGCGGATGCAGACGCCGTCGCCCCTGCAGGTCACGGTGGGACCATAGATAGTGGCAATTCACCACAGAGGTCACAGAAGAGCACAGAGGAACACCCGAATCACCTGGGCTTGCTGGAGAATCGTCCGACGACTTTTGCACCAACAGCTTGTACTGCGGGCTGCATTCTTACGCCGCTTCGCGGCTGTCCCCACAAAAACCTTTCTATATCTCAAACATCTAGCTTAACCCTGAAGATTCTCCCCTTTTCGGTGGCGATCCAACTCGACAGAGCCCCGGATGGACCTTGATCTGGTCATTCGGGTCACGTCTGGTAGTGATCCAGATCACGCAGCGCCGTGCGGGAAATAACCCAAATGGCGGGGACTGGGAGCTTTCCCCCATCGGTTCCCGAATTGGGCTGCGGTCTATAATCTTTTATTTTCTGTAACATACAAGGAATCTCTCGAGAGACAGGCTCGGGCTGTGGTTTGGATCACAACTTGCCATAACCATGGCGTGCGAGGCAGAGCAACGGATTCAGGCTCCCTTGCCCAGGAGGTTTCCAATGCGAGCTCCTTACGGTCTTAATATTCTCGATAACTGCCAAACCTGCCCCGTACGCGGCGAACATCTGTTCTGCAATCTGTCGCCGCAGGCATCGCAACGGCTGAATGAGATCAAGTCGACGGCAATTTATCCCAAGGGCGCGATGCTGTTCATCGAGGGGCAGCAGCCGCGGGGCGTGTTTGTGCTGTGCGTCGGCAAGGCAAAGCTCTCGACGTCGTCGCGGGAAGGCAAGACGATTATCACCAAGATTTCGGAAGGTGGAGACGTGTTGGGGTTGAATGCGGTGGTCTCAAACCGTCCCTATGAAGTGACGGCCGAGATGATGGAACCGGGGCAGGCGAATTTCATTCCGCGGGACTCGCTACTGCATATGTTGAAGGATCATCCGGAGGTCGCGGTGAGGATCGCGCAGCAATTGAGCCGGAATTACTACACGGCGTATGAAGAGATTCGAACGCTGGGGCTGGCGGCCTCGCCGTCGGAGAAGTTTGCCAAACTGCTGCTGTCGTGGTCGACCAAGACCACGCAGGACGATGGATCGTCGCAGGTGAAGATGACGCTGACCCATGAAGAGATCGCGGAAATTATCGGGACGACGCGGGAGACGGTAAGCCGGTTGTTCTCGGAGTTCAAGAAGAAACAGCTGATGGTGTTGAAAGGCGCGACGCTGGTGATCCGCAGCCGGATAGCGCTGGAGAAGATCGTACAGTCTTAGGTCTTTCTGGATATTGTGAGTTGCTGAGAGTTTCTGCAGAATGACGCGGTCGGTTTCACCCTCGTTAACCGACCTGTTGGAAAAGAAGCCGGCCGCGTTATCGGGTGAAATCAGTGAGTGGTTGTCGAGTAGAAGTGGGCCGCAACGGATCTTGCCTTGGATCGGGGTGCAGGCGAGCGGCGGGGCGGCCCAGCCTCCTGTCAAAGTAGGCCTAGTCCTCGAAGTCTCAATCTTCTAACCATCATCCGAACAGTTTTGTATAACGTCCGAGAGCCATGCCAGGCGCACATTTCGCGTCCTTCCCCGCAATTGCGCGGAGCCGAGCAAAACCGCCAAAAATAGTCGATAATTAGGGTATGACAGGCAACGGATCGCTGAGGCTATCGATGGGATTGGCCGTGGTGTGCCTGCTGAGTCTGGCTCCAATCGGCCGGGCTCAGAGCAGTTCCGGCGGTCGATCATGGACGTCCAGCAACCAGGTGGAAGAACCGGAAGGCGGCGCGAATCCCATGCGCACCAGAGAAGTTCACACCGAATCGAATGGCCACGTGATCGATAAGACTGTGAGAGAAACGATGGGGCCGGACGGTCGCTACATTCCTTATTCGGAGACGGAAAAGGAGTCGGTTCGAGTGAACGATACGACGGTGCGAAACGTCGAGCGGACTTATGGCACGGGACCGGACGGCGAGAGAAAGCTGATTCAGCAAAGCCAGGAAGAGACGCGAAGTCTTGCTGGTGGCGAGGAAAAGACGGAGCGCACGATCTCCAGTTCGGACGGGAGCGGGGGATTGCAGGTAGTGCAACGGGAGTTAGTGGATTCGAAGCAGGTCAGCCCGGGCGTGACCGATACGAAGAGCACTGTGTATTCGGCGGATGGAACGGGCGGGCTCGGCGCGACGGTCCAGACGGAGCTGACGGAGAAAAAGACGGACGCGGGGAAGACGGAATTCAAGAAAACGACGATGCTTACCGATGGCGCCGGGCATTGGCAGGTGAGCGAGATACGCGAAGGCAGGACGCAACCACAGACAGGCGGAGGACAGGTCAAGGAAGAGAGTGTGCGCCGTCCGGATTCGAATGGGGCGCTGTCGGTGGCGGAGCGCACCGTGACCCGGGAAGCGACCGACAGCGGCGGGGAGAAACGCGGTACGACCGAAACGTACTCGATCTATGTTCCGGGGCTGGCGAACGACGGCGGCCCGCAACTGGTGAAACGCGAAGATACGGTTCAGCGCACCGGCACAGGCGGGCAGCAGAGTACGACGCGGCAGGTGGAGCAAGTGAATCCGGGCGATCCGAGCAGTGGTTTGCAGGTCACTCAGGAAGCAATCGACATTGTGCGGACGGGGAGCAATGGCGTGGCGCAAGAACAGAAAACGGTATCGGTCGTGGGTCCCGATGGACTGATGCATGTGGTGTTGGTGGATATGGGAAAGACCGACAAGCCAGCCGCGGTGCAGGTCGATATGAGCGCCAAGCCTAAAGCGAAGTAGCCGAGGCTTGCAGAGGAAGTGAGACGCGTGCGAGCCTCAGCGAAAGAATCCCGCAATACCTTTCTCAGCAAGCTCTATTTCGGCGGCGTGTGTTCGAAGGGAAGCTTGGTGTAACGGGCTTTTTCCACGTCGATGAACAGCGCTACTCGTCCCTCCGGACTGCGGAACGGGAAAGGCTTGCCTGTGTATTTGTGTGAAATCCGGTCCATCAGCTGCAACTCGGGATCGGGGCGACGTTCGACGACGCAACCGCGAATCTGAACTTCTTCGTAAGGATTGGTGAAGTCGACGATCGACAGCGCGACACGCGGATCGCGGCGTGTGTTTTTCGCCTTGAGAGAGTTCTCGCCGGTACAGATGATGACCTGATCATGTTCCCGGCCAATCCAGACCGACACGGACTGCGGCGAGCCGTCAGGCATCAGCGTAGCCAGGTGGGCAAAGTTTGGGCGATCGATGAGTTGCTTGATTTCGGGAGAAAGTGGAATGGGCATAAGGCACTCCTCTGCAGACTCAAGGTAAACGGTTGATGAGGGACGCGACGTATCCGGCGCCGAAGCCGTTGTCGATGTTGACGACGCTGACGTTCGAGGCACAGGAGTTGAGCATGCCGAGCAGGGCAGCCATGCCTTTGAACGACGCACCATAGCCGATGCTGGTGGGCACGGCGATGACGGGAACGCCGACCAGACCTCCGACGACGCTGGGCAAGGCGCCTTCCATGCCGGCGCAGACGATGACCACGCGCGCCTTCGAGAGCGCCTCACGATTCGCCAGCAGGCGGTGAATGCCGGCCACGCCGACGTCGTAGAAGTGCTCGACCTCGTTGCCCATCAGTTCCGCGGTAACGACGGCTTCTTCGGCGACGGGAATGTCGCTGGTTCCAGCCGAGACTACGGCGATTACGCCTTTGCCGTATTGCGCAGGATCTTTTTTCAGAACGATAGCACGGGCGAGGTCGCGATATTCCACGCCGCGCACTTTTTTCTTCACGGCGGCGAACTGCTTCTCGTTGGCACGCGTGGCCAGGACATTGCCTCCATGCTTCGCGAGACGCGCGAAGATTCCGGCTATCTGCGCTGGAGTCTTGCCTTCTCCGAGGATGACTTCGGGCATGCCGGCACGCAGGGCGCGATGATGATCGACTTTGGCGAAGCCGAGATCTTCGAAGGGAAGATGCCGCAAGCGATCGACAGCGTCGTCGGGAGTGAGCGTCCCGCTTCGGACCTGCTCGAAAAGTTTGCGGATGGAGTCGGCGTTCAAGAGGCAGTCAGCACTCGGCATTCAGCATTCAGCCGGTGAGATTAGATTAGCACTCTAGCCATGAGCGGTGAGCGATGAGCTGCGAGCAGTGGGCGGTTGCTCATCGCTCATCGGTCATAGCTCTTTACGCATTTGCTGCTCGTGCCTGGGGGCGTGCGATGGAGCGGAGCTTCGAGATGACTGTGGCGCAAACTTTTCTTGCCAGACCGGGTTCGTCGAGATGGGCGAGGAATAGACGACGCAGGCCGGCGGGAGCGATTTTCCCTGCGAGATACGCGTCGTAGATCTGATTGCCGATGCGGTATCCCCATTCGCGCGCCGAGGATTCAAAGTTCCCTTCCTCGTCGCGCGCGGCCGCTTGCGCTGCTTTCTCACAAGCGGCGCGAGACAGCGGCGAACAGTTTTCGGATTCCGGAACCGTGCGCGAGGGATAGAGGACGCGCGATCCGAAATAGGCGACGGCATGTTCCACAACACTGGCGTAGAAGCGGTCGATGGCGGCGTTGCGTCCGGCGCCAGCGGTTTCTTCGGTCGCGGAATGTCCATTGAGGCGGTGCGGCAATCCCTGGCAAGCCTGATGCAGGAAGCGTGTTGCGTCTTCGGCGGCGTGCATCATCTGAAATTCGCGAATGTAGAACGAATTCACCTGCGGCAGGTAGGCGCTGCCGCGCTCGGCAACGCGGGCAAGCATCGATTCGCGCTCCTCCTCGCTGATGCCTTTGCGCGAAAGCAAGCGCTGCAACATGGCGTCGGATGAGCCGCCGTAGACCTCGGGCAGCATATCGACGAGGAACTTGGGCTGCGTGCCGTTATGCGGCGAATAGCGGTTGATTTCGAGAAAGCTAGCCAGACTGTCGATCAGGTTGTATATGGTGGGAGCGAAGTCAGGGCCGTCATCGCAGCGGCTCCACTGATCGAGGAAGAGGCGGTAGCTCTCGTATTTTTCGAGCGGCGTGGCGTTGAAGACGCACACCACATCGGGGTTCACCCGGACCGCTTCGACTTTGTCGGCGCGCTCTCCGGCAGCGCGCCAGTAGAGCGCGTCGATATTCTGCAGCACGGTGATCACTCTGGCGTCGGGCATTTGCCGGCGAACTTCGCGGGGCAGATGCGCGGGGGCGAGGTGCGATTCACCGAACAAAACGAAGATGACGGCATCGGGATGGCGCTGGCGAATTTCAGCCAGTTTGGCGGCGGCGTGACGATCGCGCGCTCCGATCTTGCGCAGGTTTTCGCGCGGCATGCAGTCGAGACCGTAAAGAGCTTCGGCATGATCGCGGGCGGCGACCAGCAGTTCGTAGAAGGGGGCCCAGTCATATCCCCAATCGAGATCGAAGCGAATGCGCTGGCGGAGTTCGGACTCATCAATTTCGCGGCGCCACCATTCGTCGAGAATGTGCTGGTCGCGGGCGAAAATGGTTTCGACGCCGAGAACGACGGGACGGTCTCCGGCGAGGGCGCGCTGCTCGAGCAGGGACGCGGCAAACCGCTGCGCGGAGGGCAAGGCGTGATAGTCACCGATCAGGATCAAGTCGGCGGGATGCAGGCACTCACGCAGCTGCTCGGCATCGAGCAAAGACTCGTAATTGCGGAATGATTGATTGAAATCGCGCAGATATTTGCGGCGGTTGTGCGAATCCTGCACGCGAATTTCGCGCTCTACTCCGGCCAGCGCGTGGAGTTCGGCGGCGCTGCGGCGGGATCGAAGATTCGCGGTGGAGGACATTGTCAGTTTCCAGTTGCTAGTTGCCAGTTCTCAGTTCTCACCTTGACTTCTGGTTCCTTGACTCCCTATGCTCCTTTGCGGACGTGCCGTCGTGGAGGCGTTTTGCCTAATCTGCCGCCGAAAAATCTGACCATCGCTGCCACGGGGGCCAGCGGGTCCATCTTCCTGCGGCACCTGCTGCTGACGGTGGCGGGCGACGAGCGCGTCGAAACCGTGAATTTCATCGCTTCCGACAGCGCGCTGCGCGTCATGGCTGAAGAACTGGACCTCAAGGGCCGATCCGATCTGATCGGCCAGATCCTTGGCTCCTCCAGTGGTTCGTCCGGCCGTGCCTCGCGAAAATTTCATATACAAGCGAACGCTGACATCGGAGCCAATGTGGCCAGCGGTTCCTATCCCGCCGACGCCATGATTGTGATCCCGTGCAGCATGGGCACTCTGGCCCGCATTGCCAACGGCATCGCGGCCCAACTGATCGAGCGCGCCGCCGACGTTTCGCTCAAAGAGAGGCGTCCGCTGGTGCTGTGCGTACGCGAGACGCCGCTCAACAAAATTCACATCCGCAACATGTACCGGGCGGCCGACGCCGGTGCGACCATCTTTCCGCTGATTCCGGCCTTCTATTACCGTCCTGCTTCATTAGATGAGATGGCCCGCGAATTCGCTTACCGCGTGCTGGCTCATCTGGGCCTTCCCCAGGCCCAAGCCTTCTGCTGGAAAGGCTGACGGCTCAATCACTTGGACGCCTAGGGAAAATTCCCTCTTCCCTCAGGAATATCGGCACCTGGAGGGCAGGATTTCAGTGTAGAGAGCCTAAGGTGCAGGGGGCAGATGTCCTCCGGCCATGACCGGCCGGGGACGGAGAGGTTTCACCGCTTCGGGACGAGATTTCCAGAGCTGCAATTCTGAATCGTTAGCGTAGAATGCGGCAACTTCTTCGGCAGGTGACTCATGTCTGGACGCTGGCGTGTGGGAATGATCGGGCTGGTATTTCTGGCTATCGGAGCGCGTGGGGCGGATGATCGCAACCCGTTCGCGGGAGACGCGAAGGCCGCGAAAGCGGGCGAGTACGAGTTCCGCATTAACTGCGCGTTGTGCCACGGATTGGGCGCGAAGGGCGGCGGACGCGGTCCGGACCTAACGCGGGCGCAAAAAAGATTTGCCCACACGGATGCGGAGGTGTTTCAGGTCATCAGCAACGGGATCGCCGGAACCGCGATGCCGGCGAACGGGACCAACGGCCAGGGTGTGGGCATGACCGACGAAGAGATCTGGCAGATTATCACCTACATTCGCAGTCAGGAGGTGAAGGCGTCGGCCAAATCGGCGGGCAATGCGGCTCATGGCAAGCAACTGTTTTATGGGGATGCGAATTGTTCGGTGTGCCATATGGTCGAGGGCAAGGGCGGTAGGTTTGGGCCGGACTTAACGTCGGTCGGAGGGTCGCGCACGCGGGAAGCGCTCATCGATTCGGTGCGCAATCCCAGCCGGAGACTGGCGTGGGGATTGACCGAGGCGACCAAAGAGTTTCCCCAGGAATACGAAAGCGTCACGGTGGTGACCGCGGACGGAAAAAAGATTCGAGGCGTCACGCTGAATGAAGACAGCTTCAGCGTGCAGATCATGGACATGGGCGGACAGATCCATTTGCTGGAGAAGGATCAGCTGCAGTCGTTTCATAAGAGCCGGGAGTCGATGATGCCGGTGTACAGCAGCGAAACGCTTAGCGATCAAGAGTTGGAAGACATTGTCGCGTTTCTGGTTGGCGTGGGGGCGAAATGAGGGCTGACATAGGGATCGCTGAACACTTTAACCGCAGAGAACGCAGAGAACTTCCGCAGAGATCGCGGAGAAATTCTGGACTGAGTTCGATTGCTTTAGTGGTGCTTGCTGCCATTTCTGCCCACGCACAAGTTACCTTCGACCGGATCGTTCAGTCCGCGACAGAACCGCAGAATTGGATGACTTATTCCGGAGATTATTCCGGGAAGCGGTTCAGCGGGCTGGATCAGATCAATGCTTCGAATGCGCATTCCATGGTTGCGAAGTGGGTTTATCAGATCGGGGCCACTGGCAAACTGGAAACTTCACCGTTGGAGGTTGATGGAATTCTCTACGCCACCGGGCAGGACGATCGCGCCTTTGCGCTGGATGCGCGCACAGGGCGGCCGATCTGGATGTACCAGCGGCAGGTGCCGGGAGACATCCGTCCCTGCTGCGGGCATGTGAATCGCGGGCTGGCGATCCTGGGGGACAAAGTTTTTCTGGGGACGCTCGACGCGCATGTGATTGCGCTGGATGCGAAGACGGGAAATGTCATTTGGGACGTGACCGCGGCCGACTATCGGGTGGGACACAGCTTTACGGTCGCGCCGCTGGCGGTGAAGAATCTGATTGTGATTGGAATTTCCGGCGGCGAGTACGGCGTGCGCGGATTCGTTGACGCGTACGATGCCGACACCGGCGCGCGCAAGTGGCGCTTCTACACCGTGCCCGGGCCGGGCGAGCCGGGGCACGAAACGTGGGCGGGCGATTCGTGGAAGGTAGGCGGAGCGCCGGCGTGGAATACGGGAACGTACGATCCGGCGACGAATCAGATTTTTTGGCCGACGGGGAATCCTTCGCCCTCGAATCGCGGCGCCGGGCGGGAGGGCGACAATCTGTACAGCAATTCCCTGCTGGCGCTGAATGCGGACAGCGGCAAATTGAACTGGCACTTCCAGTTCACCAAGCACGACGAGCATGACTGGGACGCGACGCAGGTTCCGGTGATGATCGATGCGGGAGAAAAGCATCTCATCGCGCAGGCCGATCGCAATGGATTCTTTTATGTGATCGATCGCACGAGCGGCAAGCTGATTATGGCGACGGAGTACGGGAAACAGACTTGGAGTGACACGAAAGATGCCGAGGGCCGGCCGGTAGCGAATGGGAATGCTTCGCCGACGTTGAAGGGGCATACGGTGTGTCCGGGGGCGCTGGGCACGACGAATTTCATGGCGCCGACCTATGATCCGCAAACGGGATTGTTCTATGTGACAGCGCGGGATCAGTGCGACGTTTTCAGCACCGCTCCGCAGCCGTATGAGGCGGGGCATGCCTTCTACGGCAGCGCCTATTTTCCGTCGGAAGAGGCGGAGCCGTATCTGGGATTTCTGAAGGCGATCGATCCGGCGACCGGCGAGGTGAAGCAGAAGTTTCAGCACACGTCGCCCACGTGGTCAGGAGTGCTGTCGACGGCGGGAGGGCTGGTGTTCAGCGGCGATGCGGAGGGAAATTTCATCGCCTTCGATGCGGCGTCGCTCAAGCCGCTGTGGCATTTTCAGATGGGCGGGGCCGTGTATGCACCTCCGATGGCGTTTGCGGTGGATGGAAAAGAGTATGTGGCGATCGCGGCGGGGAGCGCGGTGTACGCGTTCGGGCTGCCGTGACATGTAGGCGCGGACGCTTTCGTCCTCCCCGCGGCGCAGCCGCGGGACTGGCGCTCAAAGCTTCACGGCATTGGTTTTTGCTCCGTTGCTTGCGATTCCTCCCAGCACCGGGTTCCCTTGGTTCCCAACGCTTTTCATTGCGCGCTTTGCGCGCACCCCGGACGAATGCGTCGGGAGCTACATGTTTAATCCCCGATGTTGCCTGCGGCGGTCCCCCGATTGACGGGACGGCGCGTTTCGTACTAATCTGCGCTTACACCGGAAAGGAGGTGGTCGGATGACAAGTTCAGAAGGCGGTAGTAGATGTATCCAAAGACCAGGTGAGGTGGCTGAGACTTAGAGCGGTTGCTCTAAGCGGGGCTTTGGACGCGGAATTCGCAAGAACTGCGTCCGGAGCTACAGCCCGCACACTACCGGTGATTTAAGGATTGATTCCGCCTGACGCAGGTCGGTCAGGAGTACCGGAGTTGCCGTAGAGGCCACGTTAGAGTGACCACCTCTTGGTCAATCCCAACCAGTCCACCGGGCGGCCCGCAGGCCTTGTTCATCAGGACAAGCCCTGCGGGCCGTTCTATTCTTAGGTGCAATTCTTGCCACGGATTTGCACGGATTCCACGGATCAAGCTGGAGTATGATCTTCCCTCATGACGAAGATTGACACGGAACAGGAGCGCCGGCGACTGGCCGAGGTCTATGCCGCGCAATCGGACGGCGAGTTGGAGCAAGTCGCGTCGCAAATGGCCGATCTGACGGACATCGCTCGCGAGACCCTGCGAACGGAGCTTGCGAATCGCAGTCTCTACTTCGGGGAATTGCAACCGCCCGAGGATTCGCCTTCCACGGAGTTCCGAAATCTGGTCGTAGTCCGAAGTTACTGGAACCTGCTGGAAGCAGAGTTGGCGAAAGGCTTGCTTGAGGCTGCTGGAATCGAAGCTTTCCTATTCGATGACAACATGGTCAGGATGGACTGGTTTAACGCGAACGCGCTCGGTGGAGTCAAATTGCGGGTTGACGCAGCGAACGCCGAAGACGCTAGTCGGATTCTCGAAGACCAAGCTTCCGACGGCAGCGCACTTGATGAACAGGATTCAACGCCCTAGCTTCTCAAATCCCTTACAGATCACATCCTGCGTGTCTTCGGCAAGGTTTAATGCCGGCAGTTCTTCGCGCGGGAACCAGCGGACTTCGGCGGCGTCAGTGGCGGCTTGCAGTTCCCCTCCGGTCGCGCGGCAGAGGAAATCGATCAGCACGTAGTGATATTGCACGCGCTTTTCGGGATCGCGGAGGATGCGGTCGTAGACGCCAAGCAGTTCGCCGGGTTCCACGATCAGGCCGGTTTCTTCGAGAGCCTCGCGAATGGCGGCTTCGCGAACCATTTCGCCGACCTCGAGAACTCCGCCAGGGATCGACCACTGTCCCTGGATCGGCGGATGAGCGCGCTTGACCAGCAGGACGCGATCGCCTTCGATGATGATGGCGCCGACGCCCACCAGCGGGAGTTCGGGGAATTCGCGTTTCATAAACTTCAGTGGCTGGTGGTTAGTGGCCAGTCAGTGCTTTCGTATGATACTCACCACTATCCACTCGCAGCCGATTATATCGAGACCCCCGACTCCCCTAAGGCCAACGATGTACAGTCTCGTTCCCGCTTCCTTGCTAGAATGGCGCTCGGAAAGGCCTCTCATGGCGCTCGAAGAATATAAACGCAAGCGGCGGTTTGAAGAGACGCCCGAGCCTCCACCGAAAGTGGAGAAGAAGAAGGGTAACCGCTTCGTGGTGCAGAAGCATGAGGCCACACGGCTGCATTACGACTTCCGGCTGGAGATGGAAGGGGTGTTGAAATCGTGGGCCGTGCCGAAAGGTCCGTCGCTCGATCCCGCGGACAAGCGGCTGGCGATGCAGGTTGAGGATCATCCCGTTTCTTATTTTGATTTTGAGGGAAATATTCCCGAGGGCAATTACGGCGCGGGCACCGTGATGGTGTGGGACGTGGGCACGTGGCAGCCGCTGTCGCCTGTGCCGGTCGAGGGAAAGTATGTGCCCGGGACGGAGGGCGAGGCCGTGGCGATGCTGGCCAAGGGCGATTTGAAATTCCGGTTGAACGGGCAGCGGCTGAAGGGGGATTTCGCGCTGGTCAAGATGAAAGGGCGACGTCCGGGGAGCAAGGGCAACGAGTGGTTGATGATCAAGAAGCACGACGATTATGTCGTGGAAGGATATGACGCCGGGGAGATCGACGAGTCGGTGCTCAGCAAGCGCAGCATGGATGAAATCGCGGGCGATGCCGGATCGCGAGAGTGGAAGAGCAGCCGTCCGGCTGGGCGCGGGAAACTGAAGGCGCAGTGGCTGGCGGATGCCGTGGCTAAGCTCGACCAAAAAAAAAAGCAAAGTCAAAAGAAAACCGCAGAGGACGCGGAGAGAAATAGGAAAGTGAGGCCACCGAAGGACTCTGTTTCGTCATCGGCACCTGGTGCTGAATCCCTCCGCGTTAAACACTCGAATTCCTCTGCGCCCTCCGCGTCCTCTGCGGTTTTGGTTTCGCGGCCCGTAAAGCGGCCGATGCCTGCGGCTATTCATCCCATGCTGGCGGAATCGATTGATGAGCCGTTTGATGGAGCGGACTGGCTGTTTGAAATCAAATGGGACGGTTATCGGGCGGTGGCTTTCATCGCGGACGGTAAGGTGCGGCTGGTTTCACGAAATCAGAATGAGCTGACGGCGCGCTATCCGGAGTTGAAGGATATGGCGGGGTTCGTCAAGGCCAAGAATGCGATTCTAGACGGCGAAGTAGTCGCGCTCGATGCCGAGGGGAAAGCGTCGTTCAGCCTGATGCAGCAGCGGACCGGGTTTCGTCCGGGTGGCAAGCGGGCAGCGGCGAAGGCGGATGTTCCGGTGCTTTATTACGCATTCGACTTGCTGTACCTGGATGGCGAGGACTGGCGCAAGGTGCCGCTCGAAGAGCGCAAACGCAAGCTGGCGTCGGTGATGGTTGCGGGAGACGCGCTGCGCTATTCCGATCACTACGAGGAGCAGGGACGGGCGCTGTTTGAAATCGCACGGCAAAAGGGACTCGAGGGCATTGTGGCCAAGCGGCGCAACAGTTTTTATGAAGAACGACGCAGCGGCGAATGGCTGAAGATCAAGATCCGGCACCGGATCGAATGCGTGGTGGGTGGATACACCGAGCCCGAAGGCAGCCGCGCGCATTTTGGCTCGCTGGTGCTGGGGCTGTATGACGACAAAGGACGACTGATCCATGTGGGACAGGCCGGCAGCGGCTTCAATCAAAAATCGCTGGCAGAGATTTGGAAAACGCTGAAGAAACTGGAGACGAAGTCGAATCCGTTCTTTGGAGAAGTTGAGGCACTGCGGCGGGTCAGTTGGGTGAAACCGGAACTGGTCGCCGAGATTGAGTACGCGGAGTGGACGCATGGTGCCGGCGATGGAACCGGCCCCAAGCTGCGAGCGCCAGTGTTTCTGGGTTTGCGGGATGATAAGGATCCGAAGGAGTGCGTGCTGGAGGCGTTGGTGGCTGGTCCGGCTTCGGGTTAAACGACTTGGCCACTTTTCGAATCGGGCATGCGTGTGAGGGCGAGACGCCCTCACGACAGCCGGCGGGACGCCGGCGCTACGGCGCTAGCGCCACGGTGCTATGGATCTGCTACTTGATGTCTTTCATCGCCAGCAGAGTGCCGTAGTCGTGGCCGGTTTGATCGACGGCGCGGGCTACTACGGCCGCGAAAGCATCTCTGACCTCGGGATACTTGGTCACCAGCGCCTTCATCACATTCACGTTGTCCTGATACGCGAGGTTGGTATTGGAGACATTCGCCGACTCGTAGCGGACGATCAAATCCAAATCGTTCCCTACGCCCTCAGGGAAAACTGCAGTGAGTTTGTAGGTAACAGCGCCTGCTGGAAGATTCGCGATCTTGCCTCCGGCTGGCAGATCAGTGGGCTGCGCAGAGGCTGATTCGTCGTAAAGCTTGTCGGTGGCTAGCGTGCTCATGAAGGACAAGGGGGAAATCAAACTCCGGGCTTCCTCATAATAGAACCAGGCGTTGTGGAGTTGTCCTTTAGCCTTGAATTCGCGAGCGCGCGTGACCAACCAATCGCTATCATGCCCGGCGAGCTGGGCGGATTTGATGTAAAGGCCACCTAACTTCCAGTCGGCTCCCGCCTGCTGCAGAATTTCTGAAAACATCGTCTTGCCTTTGGGAGACGCCACCTCGAGCAGCGCCACGCCGTACTTACCGGCCGGGAGATTATCGAGGTAAAAAGCGGCACTGTTGGCGGTTTGTCCATTCTTGCCGAATACTCCGCAATAAAATTCGGCGTGCGGGATGGGAGCTACTCCGGAGGCATCGAGCAAGAATGAAGCCTTGACGGTGGCTTGGGCTCCGCTCAGGCCGGGCTGGTGTTCTTTTATGGTCGCTTCGATCCCGGAAAAGTCAGCGGCGAGGGTGGGGATGGCGTTCTGCCGTAATGAGGTGGCATCCCCACTGGCGGCCATGCCAAAATATTTTTGAGCGGCGGTGGTGATGGCGGTTCGGGTCGCAGCGTCCAACTCCTCCGACGTTTGACAGGTTTGCGCCCCTGCATTCCACGATAAAAAGGGGATTAGAACTAGGGCAAACCATGCCGCGAGGCCATAAGACGGCAGATTCATAGTGGATTCCGCCTTTACTTTCAGAGAGTTGGAATGCCTTGGCCAGTTTACGCCTGGCTGGGGCACGGTTGATAAGATTTTATGCCGCCGGAAATGGTTGACTGCAATCGCTCGCCACGAGTTTCGTCGGCGGGAACATGCAAGAGAGTAGGATTGGATCGTTCCTACTCTCGGGAGCAGGTCTGCGGAAGCTTTGTAGTTTCCAGTGATAAAATTGCCTCCATAGGCGACCTTCGATGTCCCCCCAAAGCTCGCTTTCAAAACGGGAGTAACCATGAGCATCACCGGACGAAAATCCATTAGACTTGCCTGCGCCTTGATGCTGGGCTTCAGTGTAATTGTGGGGGCTTCAAGTCCTGCGGGCGCGACGACGCAGACCCACAAGAAAAAGAAGGTGCAGCCGCCGCCTCCTCCTCTTCCCTCCGGGCCGACGGGGCCGGTACAGCAGATTCCCTTGGATTCGATTGCGGCCGTGGCGCCGCAAGTCACTTACCAGAACAACCAGCTGACGATTGTGGCGCCAAACTCAACGCTGGCGGATATTCTGCGGGCGGTTCGGAAGCAGACCGGAGCGGAGATCGATATTCCTCCGGCTCCAGAGCGGGTAGTGACGCATCTGGGGCCGGGTCCGGCGCGCGCTATAGTCGCGGAGTTGCTCAACGGATCCCGTTTCAACTATGTGCTGCTCGGATCTCCTTCCGACGACACGATGCTGACCCGAGTGGTGCTGGTGGCTAAGAGCGGGCCCGATGTGGCTCCAGGTCCCGCGGGGACTCATCCCGCGCCAGCGATTGCGCAAGCCAATAACGCGCCGGAAGATGCAGCCTCGGACGCGGAGGCGGAGGCCGCCGAAGAAAACATGAACGCCGATGAGGCTCCTCCAGACCAGGCCGCCGAATCGGACCAGCCGGCAAACAATGGGGATCAGCCCGGCGTGAAGACGCCGCAACAGATGTTGCAGGAAATGCAACAACGCCAGATGCAGTTGCAGCAACAGCAACAACAGCAGGGTGGTCAGGTTCCGGGCTCGGGCATGCCGCCGCATCCGCCGCAGGAACCTTAGTCAGCGCCGCCGAAGGCAGCGGTCAGTGGCCAGTGCTATGTGGTCAGAACGATCAGCTAGGCTGGCTACTAGCCACTGCCCACTGAGGTTTCCATCGAATAAGAGCGCCAAAGGTTGCGGAAGAGTTCGCTATTGCCGATTTCCGCGCAAGGTTTGTGAGGAGCGGGCGCTCAAAGGCGGGTCATTCTCAGGCAACGTCTCCTGCAGCAATTTCCAGTCACGCGCAAGTTCGTTTTCGGTAATGCCGTGTGGGGAGCGGTGACTGAGTTCTGATTGCAGCCGTGCTTCCAGCAGTTGACGCACCAGTTGCGGAGGGGCGTTTCCGGCAAGTATGTTCTGTGCGGAATCGCCGACCTGCACCCAGTCTTCCCCGATTCGCAACTGAAGAACCAGATGGCCCTGGGGATCGACGGCGGTTTTGGCGTGGGATTGCAGCCGTTCCCAGGATTTGTCTGCGTTGGACGACGAACTTTCCGGATACGCCTGGGCCAACAAGTGCTTGAGTTCCTGGCGATAGGACAGCAGATCTTCGCGACCGAGCGGCGCCTCGGGACCACTGCCCACGACAAAGACTTTTGCGCCGCGGACCGGCTCAAAGTGCCCCGCGCCCGTTCCCACATAAACCCCGAACACGCAACCGGCAAAGATCGGGCTGGCGACTGCGCTCGGCACAATGTACTTCTTTGCTTTGAAAAAAGATTCCACCACGCCGTGCACTGCGGTGCTGCGGGGCATACTGCCCGGCACCTGCGCGATCACCAGGCGGGAAAAATGGATCTGCGGATGGCGGTCGCTGTAGCGGGTTAGAAGCTTCGCCATCTGCTTCGGCGTAGTGATGCCGGCGTCGGCAACCACGCTGCGGTGCAGCGTCTTCGGGTAATAGAAGTTCAGAATGTCTTTGGCGAAGTCGGCGCAATTGCGGCGAACCAGGCGGAAATGAGATACGTTCGGAGAGGAATTCAGCTTCCGGATGAGCGCGTCATCCTGCCCCGGCGTCGTCTCAATCTCGTAGCCGTAGATGGTGCGATCATAAGAAGATCCGACGAGTTCGTACCAGTTGCCGCCGGGTGTCTCACCATTCTTTGCGTCGGGAGCAACGTCTTCCAGATATCTGCGGCGATAGCGATCGCGAAGGAACAAGGTCATCTTGGCATCGGCAAACAACGGCACGTCTTCTGGACGCTCGACGGCGTAGAGGTAGGGGATGAGCGGAATCGCGATCCAGTCATAACCGCTGATTCCGTCGTAGCGGCTGAGAACAACTCCGGTTTCTCCTGGATCGCAGCGTCGCAGAACGAGTGGCGTCTCGGCGCATACCCCGGAAAGATAGATGGCCGCATGGCCGGTCGCGGTAAAGAATCCCAGCTTTCCGTAAGGCTCTTCAAGCAGAAGAGTAGCCGAAGCGTGGGCAAAAATCGAGCAGGACAAGGCGAGCAGGACGACCCCGCCGAATACGCGCCGCATCAACTGCATGTGGCGTAAGAAAGTCACCATAACTCCGACACCAACCCATTGAGTCTAAGCTGCTTACTTAGAACCCCTTACGAAAAGATTAGTTGCTGTTAAGCGAAAAAACCAGTTACGGAAGTTCAGAAAATTGGCGTCGGAATTAGCGAAGATTGGGCGAATTCAGGGCAACCCTTTGCGGTCAGGACTCGTGGATGTCGGCGCTGCGCTGGCTTCGTAGTTTATTCGCTGCCCAACGCGCGCTATCGGCGACCGATTCGTCTTCATCCTGAGCCAGCCTGTCGAGCAGGGGGAGAAAATCCGGGTTCCCGCTGTTGCCTATCGCGATCACTGCATTGCGGCGGAGTCCGGCACGCTTGGCTCGCCGGATGGGAGAATGGCGAAAAGTCTCGCGAAACTCTTCCTCGGACAGCTCGGCAATCCAGTCGAGGGCAGGATTCACCAGGGCATGACGCGGCTCAAACTGGGCTGCTGTCGTCGAAGGTGATTTGCGGTTCCAAGGACACACGTCCTGACATATATCGCAGCCGAAAACGTGACGGCCCATGCCGCGACGCAAGGTTTCGTCCCGTATGCTGCCGCGCTTTTCAATGGTGAGATATGAGATGCATCGGTTGGAATCGAGTTGGTAGGGCGCGAGGATCGCATCGGTGGGGCAGGCCGTGATACAGCGCGTACAGGTACCGCAGCGGTCGGGAGCGGGCATGTCCGGCGTGAGTTCGAGCGAGGTAAGAATGACTCCAAGGAACAACCACGAGCCCATCTTCTGATTGATGATGCAAGTGTTCTTGCCGACCCAGCCGACGCCGGCATATTTGGCAAAGACGCGTTCGACGATGGGTCCGGTATCGACGTAGGCGCGCGTGGTGAGGCCTGGCGGGCAGGAGTGCCCGCCCCACACGGCCTCTTCCACCTGCTTCAAGCGGCGCATGACGGCATCGTGATAATCCTCACGGCTCCAGGCATAGCGGGAGATCCAGCCGCGGCTGGGATCTTGCACTTGGGTTGAGTAAGGATGCCCGGTGTTGTAGTTGATCGCGCAGACGATCACGCTTTTCGCCCAAGGAGCAACGCTTGAGAGGGAGGCGCGCTTCAGATCGCCACGCTCGTTGCGGGCTTCCATGTACTTCATTTCGCCGGCGTAGCCGGCGGCAATCCAGGCGGGAAAGGATTCGAGTTCGCGGTGATCGCCGGCCGGTGCGATGCCCGCTAAGTCGAATCCGGCATCAGCGGCTGCGCGCTTGATGAGAGCTTCGATGTCGTGGACTTGGACCGGGACCGCCATTTGCTGATTTTAAGCTGCCGGGGTGAAACTGGCGAAGGGCGGGCGGGAGACGGCGGCTGAAAGATCAGATTTCCTACACGCCGAGCTTTTTCACTTCCTCGTTGTAGTACTTGCGGTACAGGATGTCCCATTCCTGCGAGCCTTCGAGGATGGTGCGCTTCTGGCTGTCGATCTTCTGCCGTGCGGCAAGATCGATCCTGGCTTCCTGATTGAGCAGGTCTTCCAGAATCTTGCGAGTTTCCTGGCGGATAGTGTTGGGATCTTCGATGAACTCGACTTCGTCCATCTGCTTGAGGACGTCGGCAACCGCCCGGGCCAGCACGTTGACTTTGTCTCGGCTCAGTCTCACAGGACCGCCTTGTACTTCCGAACCAGTTCGCTTTTCACCTTGCGGAACATTTCCTGGTAGTTGGCGCCGGTCTTCTGCATCTCGTCGGAGTAGGCTTCGAGGATGACGCGCACTTCGTCGTTGATGCGGTCCTCCAGCGAGAGTTCGTCTACCAGAGCGGCGTTCACCCGCTCCGTCACTGCCGGGACCGTCGAAGTTTCGATGAACTTTCCGGCGATCAGTCTCTTGGTGACTTCGCGGGCCAGATAGCCCACATATTCTTTGGAAAAAAGCATGTATGGGTTGAGAGTGCTGCGTTTTAGCTATTTGCTTTTGTGAATCAAAAAGTGTAACACAGCCGGAATACACGGCGCAGCCTAAGCCGACGCAGGCATTCAACGCTGCGACGGATCGCGCAGGGTGTAAACGAATTGCCGGATTTCGTGGCGCTCCCGGTCTGCCTTCTGCGCGGATTCCTGCGAGAGTTGCTGGTACAGCCGCAGTTGTTCTTTGGATTTGTCCGCCTGGCCGGTCTGGCGATAGGCCTGGGCGAGGCGGTAGTGGGCTTCCTCCATCTGCGGATCGAACTGTATCGCTCTCTCGTAATCGGAGATTGCGGCGGAATAGTTTCCCGCGTCGGAATGGAGAATGCCAAGTTGGAGGTGCGGAGCCGCGTATTGCGGATTCAGACGAGCTGCCGTGTTCAGCAGCGTCTCTACCTGCGAAAGGCTGGCGCTGTCGGGCAATTGCTTCTGCCGCTTCCAGAGCACGACCGCATAGTAATAATTGGCCTCGGGATTTGCGGGTTGAAGCATGACAAAACGGTGCAACTTCTCGACGGCCGCTTCTGGCAGAACCGTCTCGGCGCGCTGCATTTTTCCCAGAAAAAGATATGGAGTGGGATCGGCGGGATCCAGATCGGATGCCTGGCAGATTTGCTGGACCGCATTGTCATCGTTGCCTTGGGCAAACCATGCCGCCCCGAGGCCCAGCAGCATCCGCTGGGAGCGCGGGAATAAACGATTGCCGCGGGCGAAGACGTCCCGTGCAGGCTCTGCGGCATAGTGCAGCAAAAGTTCGGAGCCCCAGTCGAACAGGTAGCGCTCGTTGGGATCCATTTCCGCGGCGCGTTGGTACTGGCGAACCGCTTCGAGAGGATCTATCAATTTCTCTTCCAGGTCGCCGAGCAAGTGATGTAGTTCGGCCGTGTCGCGCGCCGCCATCAATGTGTTGATGATTTTCCTCTCCTGGTCGTAGTCGGCGCTCTCGCAGTAAGCGCGCGCCAGATCGTAGGAATTGTCGTAATCCGCGGGATTCGATTCCTGGGCGCGCTTCAAATACGGAATCGCCTCGCCGGCTCGGCCGTTTCCCGCGAGAAATTCACCGAGACGGTGGTTGGCATCGAAACTGGCGGGCTGGCGGGATACGTTCTGCCTGAGAGATTTCTCGATGCTGGCCGACTCGGCGGGCCGCGGGCTCGGCGCAGACTTGGCAAGCGACGCGGTGTCTTTCGCCAAAGATTCACGAGTGCGCATTGCCGTGTCAGAGCCGTGGCCGCCAAGATTGGTGGTGTCGGTGACTCCGGAAACGATGAAGTGGGGCTCGTCGAAGAATTTGGCCGCGGAAGAATCTGCCGAGTTCGCCGTCTTCGATCCGCCCACCAGGCAATCGAATGTTTTCGCCTCTCCGGGAGCGAGCACGAGCGAGGGCACTTCCGTCTCGACTGATCCGTTAATCACGATGCGGAGAGCATAAATTCCCGCACGCGCCGCGGAGAACTTGTAGAATCCGCTGGAGTCGGTGCGCGCGGTTATTGCGCCCGCTGCGTCTCTGCTTTGCAGTTGCACCAGCGCCTCGGCGACCGGCTTTCCTTGCGAATCCCGGATTCTGCCACTGAGTGATGCGGAGTCTGCGGCCTGCTGACAAGGCGAGAACAAAGAGAGAATGGCGAGGAGGACAAGCGTCTCCAGACTTTGACGGGTGCCAGCAGAGCCGGTCGAATATAAAAAACGAGTAATCATTGGGCGCCGGGCGTCGGAGTTCGGAACCGGATGCGCGCAGGTCTGACACTGAATTCTAGACGTCGTAACCAGCCCCGGCAACGATAGAAAATTGGCGGAGCAAGGAAAGTAGCGCACTGCAGGCTCAAACCAATAGAATGCACAGTTTCATGACAAAACACACAAGAATCCCACTTCTCTCTTTCTTCCGATTCGTTTCCCTGGCTCTATTCACAGCTTTAGTGCTGGCTAGTTTTCCGGCGTGGGCTCAGCCGATTTCCTCAAAGCGCAAGATCATCATCGATCAGGACGCGGCGGGGCCGGGGGGAACCGACCAACAGGCGATTCTGGTGCTGATTCAGTCTCCGCAAACCGAAGTGCTGGGCGTGACGGTCGTGACCGGCGATGCCTGGCTCAAGGATGAAGTGGTACATACGCTGCGTACGCTGGAGATCATTGGGCGAACCGACATTCCTGTGGTGCCGGGCGCAGAGTATCCACTGGTACGTCGCAAGGACGAGACCGAACTCTGGGAGCAGGAGTACGGGAGCGTGCCGTGGGTGGGAGCGTGGACCCCGCACTGGTATCATCCGGCCGACCAGTTGGGCGAAATGCCGGAAGGCAAGCCCACGACCAAACCGCTGGACGAAGATGCCGCGCATTTTCTGGTGCGCATGGTGCGCAAGTATCCGCATGAGGTCACCATCTACGAAGGCGGCCCGATGACGAACCTGGCGCTGGCCATTGCGATCGACGCGGATTTCGCGAGCCTGGCGAAGGAACTGGTGTTCATGGGAGGCAGCCTGAATCCGAAGACGGACGATCCGGAATTTGCCAACACGCCGCGGCACGAGTTCAATTTGTGGTTCGATCCGGAAGCCGCGCACATCGTGCTGACGGCACCGTGGAAGAAAATCGTGTGCACGACGGTGGACATTTCGGTCAAGACGCGAATGACGCAAGAGTTGGTCGATCGGGTCAAGGCCGGGGATTCGCCCGCCGCGCGCTACATCGGGACCTATACGCGGCTGCACGGCCCATACAACTATCTGTGGGACGAACTGACGGCGCTGGCATGGCTCGATCCCAGTTTGATCACGGCGAAAGAAACGCGCTATCTCGATGTCGGCCTGAATCGCGGCGCGAGCTACGGAGATACTCTCAGTTGGACCGAGCAGGACAAGCCGAAATTCGTCGGGCCGCCGGAGGAAATCCAGGTGGATCTTGACGCGCAGAAATTCTATAAGGAATTCGTCGACCTGCTGAAGGCACCGACGCCGCAGCCGTAGAACAGCCCTTGCGGTCACTGCTGCAATTGCTGCATCATCTGCGTGGCCTGCGGGTGGCCGGGATGCTGCTTGAGGAGTTCCTGCAAAATCGCCTGCGCTTGGTCGCGAGCGCCCTGCAAAGCGTAGACGCGGGCGAGGTTCAGGTACGCCTGGTCAAATGCGGGAGCGACGCTTATACATTTTTCGAAACTGGCTACGGCTTCGTCGCGCCTCTCGGTGACCAGGTAAAGCACGCCCAGATTGTTCAAGGCTTCGGGATAATCGGGCCGGGCACGCAGCGCACGCTGCAAATACTCGTAAGCCTGCGCGGTATCGTCGGTCTGAGCGAAAACCATTCCCAAACTGTAGTTTGCTTCGGGATCGTCCGGAGAAACCTGCACCGCATGTTCTAGCACTTCGCGGGCATCGCCCCACCGTTTCTGCAGGCGGTACGCATTGCCAAGATTGTCCAACGACAGCAGGTGATTTGGATTCACTTGTAGCGCCCGGCGAAAGCAGGCGATCGAATCTTCGACATGATTCTCGCGCGTGGCGAGAACACCGAGGTTATTCCAGGCATCGGGCAAGGTATCGGGATAAGCCGGCGGCAACTTCACGCATCGTTCAAACATTTCGCGTGCCGCGGCGTTCTTGTTCTGATTCAGGTAGACGCTTCCGATTCCATAGAGAGCCTCCGCGCTTGACGGATCCTGGGCCAGCGCCTGCTGGAAGAAGGCTTCCGCCTGATCCAGATATCCGCGCTGAAAAAATAGAGCGCCGGAGGAAAGATAGTTGCGTCCGAAGGCGAGGGTGTTGGTCGCGCTGGAAAATGGCAGAGCCCGTTCTAATCGCTCAGCGTCGCTTTGCGGGATCGCGCGGAAATCCTCCTCCACATGCTCCGGTGAAATCGGGCCTTGATAGACCTTTACGATTTGACCCGCAGCATCGATCAGGAACGACGTGGGCAAGCTGAGATCGCGATGACGATCGAACAATTGACGGTAGAGGATGTTGTACACGGCGGCCACATCGTCCGACGCGGACAGGATGGGGTAGGAAAAACGCTGGCGCTGGAAATCGGGGAGATCCGCATTCGCGGCAATCTTCCGTTCGTTGCGGCTCTCGGCAAACTTGTCCACATCGATTGTTAGCAGCAACAAGCCTTGCGCCGCCCAGTACGCATGCTTCTTTTCGAAACTTTGAAGATCCTGCCGGCACGCATCGTCGGCGGTTGTCCAGAAATTCAGCAGCACGGGCTTACCGCGCACTGCCGACAGAGTTCGCTGCTTCCCCGACAGATCGGGAAGAGAAAAATCCGGAGCGGGAACTGGCGCCAGCAGCCAGGTCTCGATCTCAGCGGGCAGGGACTCGATTTTCTGCGGCGTATTCGAAACCTGCGAGGCGGCCTTGGCAGAGGGCGGGAAAGGCTCCATGCGCGACGGCGCCATGCCCTCCTCAACCCAGATTCGATGATTGATGGGAAGACTCGGCAGTTCCTGCACAATCCCGCTGGGCCAGCGAATTGATGCGCGTACCGGGCCTTTCGTTTCGCCGACGCCGAAGAAGAGTTCCTTGCCGTGCTGCGACAGGAAGCCGGATCCGGCCTGCAGTATTCGCGTCTGTCTGCCTGCGCCGGTCTCAATTGTGATCGAGGCCCCGATTGCGTCACGGTTGCTTTTCTGACCGCGCAGACGAAAAGTGATCGAGGCCGGAAGATTCTCGATCACATTTTTCAGCACGCGCAGTTGCGGAGCGTTTCGGTTTTTCAGGAATATTTCTAGCCGGCCATCATGATCGAAATCCGCAAGGGCAAATGATCTTCCGTCTTCGATGAAATCAAGATCGACCACGGCGGAGAGATCGCTGAAAGTTCCGTCACGATTGTTGGCGTAAAAGACGTTGCGCTCGAAGCCGCTCCATGTGCTGTCGGCGCGAATAAGTTCGTTGATGGCATTCCATCCCTGCTCGTAATCGTGGGATGCGGCGTTTTCGTCGGGGGAATACGCCACCACCTGCCGCCAAAAAAAGCTGTTTAGGTCTGCACGCGACGGGCCTGAGACCATGCCATTCGCGATGTAAAGATCGGGAAAGCCGTCGTGATCAAAATCGAATGCGTCGCTCGACCAAGCCCATCTGCCTATGCCAACTCCGGCAACGTCAGTCACGTCAGCGAAGGCCGGGGCTTGATTCCGCAATAAAGAATTTCCCATGGCATGCTTCTGATAAAGGGCGCGAACGTTTGCGGGAGAGTCCTGCTTAAACGCCGGTTGCATGGAAAGACGCACGCCGGCCGCGGTCCACATATTGCCAACGTAAAAATCCCCGGCGCCGTCGTTATCGAAATCGAGACAAGAGAGGCTCATTCCGGCGCCGACGTCTTCGACGCCGGTTCGCCGGGCAACATCAGTAAAGGTTCCGTCGCCGTTGTTGCGGTATAGATTTTTTCGGCCGAAATCGTTGACCACATAAAGATCCGGCCAGCCGTTGTTGTCGTAGTCATTCCATCCGCAGCAGAAACTGTAGCGGGTATTGTTCTGGTTCAAGCCAGATTCGGCGGTCACATCGCGAAATGTACCGTCGCGCTGGTTTCGCAAAAGAAAATTCGGCGGCCCATTTTCCGCGTCGTGATAGGGAGACGGATAGCGGTACTGCCCTGTGCCCTGATAGTACGCGTACAGGCAGAAATAAATGTCGAGCCATCCGTCGCGGTCGTAGTCGGCAACGGCCGCCCCGGTGAACGTTCCCTGCGGAAGATTGGCGAAGTGAAAGGCGTCAGCTTTCCGCCGGAATTTTCCTCCGCCTTCATTGAGGAAGAGAACTGGCCCGTCTGTGCGCACCAATATCGCATGCTGTCGGCCGTCGTTGTCGAAGTCGGCGAACAGCGCGCACGCCGTGTTCTCGAGAATGCCGAGGCCGGAAGCTTCAGTAATGTCTTCAAACGTTCCGTCGCCACGATTGCGGTAGAGGCGGTTGGGCAACCCGGCAGGTTGGCAAATGTAGAGGTCGTCGAAGCCGTCGTTGTCGATGTCGGCGATTGAAACTCCGTTATGGCCGTAGATGTCGATACCGCACGCACCATCGAGAACGGTGCGCCAATAGTCGGAGCCGTGCAGCATTTGCGTTGCGTAAGATTCGTTGGCGCCCAGCGCCGAGGCCGTCACATCCACATAGACCGGCGACAGTGAGCGCGCCTGCGTCTCATCGAGCACGCGCCAACTCGCAAGCCGGAGCGCTTCCCCAGCTTTTTGTTCCCACGAAAGATCCCAGTTGCCCACTCGCTGCTCACGATAGAAGCCGGTTCCCTTGCCCACAATTTCGTAGCGAACGCGAGTCTTGAAAGTGAGGGGGCGATCGGATCCGGCAGGCGCGGCAATGTCGGTGGCGGTGATTTGGAACTCGGCGACTTCAATCTGCGACAATGGGCTCAAGCTCGACTGCCATTCGCGCAGAAATGCCCAAGCATCGAGGCTGGCCTGATCGGCGAATTTGTTAACGCGCACTTCAATCGTCGGCGTCGAGCGCACGATGCGAGATTCTGTAGGTTTGGGCGACACTCCAGCAAACTGCGGGGACGGACTTCTCGCAATGGTGCTCAGGTCGCGCCGTGAACTCAAAAGATTTGCGCTCCAGCCGGCGAGAATGGCTGCAACCTCGTCGGCGTACTGTTCGCTGACGAACCGGTCCAGACGCGCATCGACCTTCAGCAAGGTAGCGTCAAGTGGCCGTCCGCTGCGGTAACGCGGGCGAAGAAAAAATGCAGCCGGACTTGTCGAATCTGCTTTGACTGCGGAATGCTGGGAATCAGGAAATGGGAACGCCCATAAACGGGATGGAAGGAAAGTGGCTCCGGCAGCCTGACAGAAGCGAAACAGAAACTTGCGCCGGTCGAGATCGACCGACTGCGGCCGCTTCCCTGAGCGGTTCAGATGGATGTCCCCTGCAAACGCACGTGTGGAACTGAAACTAACATCGGCGTTTAGGGGGGTCAAGGTGGATGAATCCGAGACCCGAGAGCCGGCCAGAAGAACGATAGGATGGGTGGGTATTGCCGTGGGCTGGTCGGCAAAATCACGGACTTGAGGTTGTGGTAGCCTAGGCTCGCTTTCGAGCAGGGATTTCCTCAGCGAATGGGCGCTCCGCAAATCGTCGTGGTCGGCAGTTACGCCACAGGACTGACGATGAAAGTCCCCCGTCTTCCGACCTCGGATGAGACTCTGATGGGCCGTGGCTATCGGGTAGATTTTGGCGGTAAAGGATCGAATCAAGCGGTGGGTTGCGCACGCCTTGGAGCACAAGTTCATTTTGTCTGCTGTATTGGAAACGATCGGTTCGGTGAGATGGCGTTCAATTTGTATCGCGAGGAAGGCGTCGGCGTCTCGCACACAAAGCGGTCTGGCGATGCGCCGACCGGAGTGGGATTCATCGTGGTGGAAGAAGAGAGCGGGCGGAATTGCATCGTGATTGATCCGGGAGCTAATGCTTTGCTGAGCGCGGCGGATGTGGCCGAAGCGGAAACGGCTTTAGGATCCGCGGCCGTCGTTCTGACGCAGTTGGAGATTCCTGTCGCAGCGGCGGCCAGAGCGATGGAGCGGGGGCGGGCAAATGGCGCCATTACTGTGCTCAACCCAGCACCCGCCAGTTCTTTGCCGGCTTCCCTGCTGCGCTCGGTCGACGTCTTAACTCCAAATGAGAGCGAGGCCAAAGTGCTGGCGGGATACGCTCCGGACGCCGCGGTGGAACCGCACGTCGTCGCTCAGGAATTGATTCGTACAGGCGTGAAGCACGTTGTCATTACGCTGGGCGAAGAAGGCGCGCTGCTGGTCAATGCCGATTCGCGAACTCATTTCCCGGCTGTCAAGGTGCAGCCGATCGATACGACCGGAGCGGGCGACGCGTTCAACGCCGGACTGGCGGTCGCGTTAGCGCATCGCGGCAGCATCGAGCAGGCAGTGGAATTTGCCACCGTCATTGGAGCCATGGCCGTCACCAAAGAGGGCGTGATTCCTTCTCTTCCGCGCCGGGAGGAAGTTTTGGCGTTTCTGAGCGATCGTAAGATGGCAGCACCCGACTGGCTGGGCAGCATTGCTGGTGCCGATTCGCCCACAGGGGTGAGCTGAACACTATGAACCCCATCGACCCAAAGCCGATTGACGAAGCGCGTATGAGCGAAGTGAGTAGCCTTGCCCAGCATATGCAACACACCCTCATCTCCAATGTCTTGACCGAGACGCTGTGGAGACGCCACATCGACGAATGCCTGAAATACCGATTCCATGCCGCCATGCTTCCTGGAGCGTGGGTGAAAAAAACGAAGCAAGCGTTGGACGGGACGGGCATTCGAGTTGCATCGTTCATCGATTTCCCCTACGGCACCATGACCAGCGCGGGGAAAGCCTGCGAAGCCAGGAATCTGGTGGCAGAGGGAGCGCAAGAAATTGACCTCATGCCGAATGTCGGATTCCTGCTTTCGGGAATGGAAAAAGAATACTTTGACGACATACGCGGAGTGGTCAGCGCAGCGGAGAATGTTCCCGTCAAGATCATGCTCGAACTTCCATTGCTTAGCGCCGAGCAGCGCGAGCGGGCGATCGCGCTGAGCGTCGAGGCTGGCGTGAAATATCTGAAAAATGCGAGCGGTGGCGCGGTAGGCATCGCTACTCCGGAAGAAATTCGTTTTCTGCGGCGAGTTGCCCCTCCGCAGGTTGGAGTGAAAGCTTCGGGAGGGATCAAGACGGCCCAACAAGTGCGGGCCCTGATCGAGGCCGGAGCCGATTTGGTGGGCACCAGCTCCGGGGCGCAAATTATGCAGGAACTGCTTTCTCAGTCGGCCCAGGCTCCGCGCGCGCAAGATGCGCATTAGGCGGCGCACGAATTTCGCGGACGATTGCTACGGACTGCTGGCTTGGCGCAGGGCAGTCACTTCGAGTTGCACGCGGTCCAGACGATTCACTTCCGCCTGCACGGCAGGCTCGCCGTCTTGTTTTACCTTCCGGGCGCGGACCAGCGCCTGTTCGGCAATCTGGCTCACTCATGTAACAGCTTGCGGATCTCCACTTCCAGGCGCGCCCGGCTTTCCTGAACGCGATCCAGAATGTCGCTCTGCACGCGTGTGCTATTGGTTTCGAGCAGTCTCGCGAAAAACTCGCGGGCGTCCTTCTCTATGATTTTGCTCGCGCCCGCGAGCCCGAGAACGAGATCGGCCAGCCAACGCAATGGTGATGCCGGTTGCGCGACTTCGATGAAATCCATGAAGGTAAATTTCGAGCGTACCCGGAAGCCTACTTCGGGGTCGAGTGCGTGCGGCATGCGGAACAACTCCGGGACGCCGGCGGTGGAAAGTTTCTTCAAGAAGTCATTCCCCATTTCGACAAAGCGAAGCGCCACAGCGCGATATTCCCGCTCTGCATCTTCTTGCTCAACGCGCAGCCAGGGCGCGACGTGCCTCCGACCGATTTCCTGCGCCTCACGCATGAGACACCGCCGATACGATGGGCCCAGCCCACGCGGGATGGACTGCAGAGCCCGGTCGAACTCCTGGTCGGCTCGAGGCAAAACGGAAGCAACGAACGATTTATGCCGGCCGACGAAGAAGTCAGAGATCCGTTGCTGCTCGGCCATAAAAAGGAAGCTCAGGTCGCGCATGGACCGCTCGGCTTCTGCGATGGTCTGCTTCATCAGGGCGATGCGCCGCTGCGATTCTTCGATGGGCCGGTGCAAGGCATCGCGTTCTTCGCCGATGATGACCAGCAGTTGCTCGCTCAAACGGTGCAGTCCGCGATCGCAAGCGGCGCGAACGAGTTCACATCCGGAGTCGTCCACCAGGAGTTGCAGGGCTGCGACGAGCTTCTTCCAGTCACGTTCCGGTCCGCGATTCTCTAATCGTTCCTGCGCGCTGATTTCAAATACCGGTCCGATCTCGCGCTGCAGACGCTTTTGCAGCAACTGGCGAGTGAAGGCAGCGGCTGCGGCTCTTTCTGCGTCCGTCGTGCGCTCGGCCTTGTTGAGAACCAGAATGAGGTCGTGCGTTTGCCGAGCAACCGCTTCCACGAGCGCGATTTCTTCGCCAGCCAGTGGAGGATCCGCGCCCACCACCACCAAGGCGGCGTCGACGTGCGGGATGAATGCCTGGGTGGCGGCGGTGTTGCCGGTGAAGACCGATCCCAGCCCGGGTGTATCGACAATGCACATGCACCTCGGCGCCCTGGACGCCGTATTTGTTTTCCGGGTTGCACTCTTCGGTTACGTACTGCTTCAACTCGGAGGCGGGGATCTCATTCCAGGAACCATCGCGCGCCCGGTAGCGGGCATACAAACGCGTGCCAAAACGAATCACCGTAGGCACGGATGTGACTGGAATGTAACCCACGGGAAGAACCGGCTCGCCGATCAACGCGAAGCTGGGGAAAGTCGTGTAGACTCCGATAAATCCAATGGGGATCAGGTATCGCCAGTACGGGCTCCATTGGCTTCTTGCGGTTACTAAGGCAAAGACCAGCCCGATGAGGAACGAACCCGTGATGTTAATGACAAATGTCCCGTAGGGAAAGCGCGTCCCCATGCGGCTGCCGATATAAGTGCCGAGTCAGAAACGCAATATCGAACCCAGACAACCTCCCCACGCCCACCATGACATATTTCAGCAAGCGGTCTTATTCCTTTCCCGTTCATAGTGCGCCGTCACCAGACCGATTGCCAATCAGGAAGCCGCTACCGGTTTGGTTCGGGCGTATCTCGCGAACCTACTTCTGTTTGATTTTGCGGATTCGTTGCCGGGGCATGACTCCGCGACAAGAACCGCTTGTCAGGAATCATCAGCTGTACCCGGCTCAAAGAATGGGACAGCGGTTGCGGTGAACTCCTCCACCGTGGATAACAGTACAGCAAAGATGAAACGTGAAGTCAACGGTACCTGCGGTAATCGGGAGGAGGACGCTAGCTTGGCTCGCGGGGCGGACGATTGCGTCCGCCCCTACATAAGCCCCTTCGCTCAGGGCGAGATGCGTCCGCCCCTACACGAACCCTTCAAGCGCGTTACACTCCTTGATGGTTATAGGGAGGAGAACATAACGGCTATGACATCTGCACTTATGGAACTCGAACCGAAAGAGGTATGGAAGCACTTTGCAGCGCTCACGAAAATCCCGCGCGCTTCTACGAAAGAAGCGGCCGCCCGCGAATATGTGCTTGCGCAGGCCAAGCGGCTCAGGCTGGAGGCGATCCACGACGAGGCCGGCAACACCGTGATCCGCAAGCCGGCTCATGCCGGCCGGGAGGGCGCGCCCATGGCGCTCTTGCAAGGCCATCTCGATATGGTTTGCGAAAAAAATGAAGGCACGGCTCACAACTTCGATACCGATCCGATCCAGGTGAAACGCGATGGAGACTGGCTCAAGGCGGATGGAACCACGCTGGGTGCCGACAACGGCGTGGGTATTTCGGCGGCGCTGGCGGTGATGGAGAGCAACGACATTGCCCATGGAGCGCTGGAGTTCGTCTTTACTATCGATGAGGAATCGGGCTTGACGGGCGCGGCGGAATTCCCTGGCGGACTGCTGCAATCGAAATACTTTCTCAATCTCGACAACGAAGAGACCGGCACGATCTGCATCGGTTGCGCGGGTGGAATCAAAACGACGGGGAGGCGCAAAGTGGCTACGCGCCCGGCAAGCGCGAATGCCGCCTGGCGAATCAAGGTCTCCGGCTTGAAGGGCGGACACTCGGGTGTGGACATCCATCAGGGACGCGGCAACGCCCTGCGCGTCCTGGGCGGCGTGCTGCAGGCTCTGCTCGAACGCCATCCTGCCCAGATCTCCGAAATTAACGGTGGCAGCGCGCAGAATGCGATTCCGCGCGAGGCTTCCGCGGTTGTGCTGCTCGACTCCGCAAAAGAGAAGGAACTGCGCTCGCTCCTCACCAAGGCGGAGTCTGAATTCAAAGAGGATCTGGGAGCGTTTGATCCCGGGCTGAAAATCACGGCTGAAAAGGTCACGCGTCCCGAGAAGGTGCTGGATGCAACAGATGCTAGACGCGTCTTCGATCTTCTGGTCACGGTGCCCCATGGCGTGCTCGCCATGAGTCCCGATGTGCCCGGCTTAACGCAGAATTCTACGAACCTCGCCACCGTTGCTACCAAGGATGACGCGGTGCAGATTGTCACCAGCCAGCGCAGCGCCATCGAGAGCAGCAAGCAGGCTGCCGCGCGCATGGTGGCAACGGTGTTTCGGCTGGCTGGATTTGAGGTCGAACATTCCGGCAACTATCCCGGATGGAAGCCAGAGCCGAAAAGTGAGGTTGTGATGAAACTCCAGGCAGCGCATGAGCGGGTGTTCGGCCAGCCCGCCAAGCTGATTGCGATGCATGCCGGCCTGGAGTGCGGAGTGATTGGAGAGAAGTATCCGGGGATGCAGATGGCGTCGTTTGGCCCGACCATTGTCGATCCGCACAGCCCGCACGAACGCGTGCAGATCTCGACCGTCGCAAGTTTCTGGAAGTATCTGAAGGCGGTACTGGAAGGCCTGTGAGCCGGATCTAGAAATTGCAAACGGTGCAAAACGTGGCCGGGAGGAGAGCGGATTGAAACCTCCGATTCATAGCGGCGGCGCCGTGGACTCCCTGACAATCAGCTCCGGCTTGATCCTGCGGTGAACCGGGCTGATCGTCGTGCTCTTGCGATGGGCGCGAATGGCTTCCAGCATAATCTCGGCTCCCATCGACGCCAGCTTTTCCATGTGTTCCCGCACGCTCGTCAGAGCAGGGTTGTAGAAAGCAGCGGCGGGAATATCGTCGAACCCGATGACCGAACAATCCTGCGGCACTCGCAGGCCTGCGCTGATGAGCGCGCGGATCGCGCCGAAGGCGGTCATATCGTCGAAGGCCACCAGCGCGGTGAATGGGAGTTTGAAGGCAAGCAACTCTTCGGTCCGCTCGAATCCTGCTTCGTAGCTCGAGAAAGGATCCGTCAAAGTAACGACGAGTCTCGGATCCAGCTCCAATCCGGCGGCGCTGGCGAAAGAACAAATCCCATCCCATTGATATTGGCTGTCGACGATCATGCTGGGCCCGCGGATGAACGCGATTTTGCGATGGCCGAGCTGATAGAGATGTTCGAGAGCTTGCCGCGTGCCGTCTTCGTGGTCGGTGGCGACCCAACTCAAGGCGTCGGTTTCAGGCTCGCGACCCAGAATGACGGAAGGGATTTTTCGACTCTCCAGCGCGGGAAGAAGCTCTGTCTCAAACGAAAGCGAGTTAGCCAGAATAATCAACCCTTCCACGCGCCTCGCCAGCAAGACGTTGAGGTACTTCTTGAAAAGAGAGCGCTTGTTCTGAATATCCACCAGAAATGGTAGGTAGCTCGATTGCGAAAAGCTGTTTTCGATGCCGCGCAGAATCTGGGCGCAATAAGGATCCGCAATGTCGGGTACCATCACGCCAATGGTGTGGCTGCGATGACTCCTCAGCGCCTGAGCAAAAGGATTCGGTTGGTAGCCTAGTCCTTCTGCAACATGGATGATGCGCTGCTTGGTGGATTCGGGAATGTAACTTGCCAGAGGTGCCTGGTTCAGCACCATGGACACGGTCGTCGCCGAGAGCCCGCATTCCCTGGCGACGTCGCGGATGGTGATCGTCGTACCCGTTTTCGTTTTGGATCGCGTCACAGCATCATCCTTAAACCCTGCCCTTGATTTGATGCTGCTACTCCGAACAAAACGGACTCGGTTGATGAATCATCTTACCCATCATAACCGCCTCGGCTGTCGAATGATTTCGGCGCCGAACCTAGAACGTGTACTTTAACGCGAACTCGATCTGGCGATTGTCCGTCGCCGTGTTCGTGATGGCAGCGCCTCCCTGCACATCCACTGGAGCCGACGAGCTTCCGCTTGGCAATCCGAAATTTGGATGATTCAAGAGATTGAAGAACTCGGAGCGAAACTCGACCTGCTGTGATTCGCGAATCTTGAAGTTCTTTTGCAGGACGACATCGAAGTCAACCAGATGCGGACCGCGAAGATCCCCAATTTTCGCATTGCCAAAGCTATGTGCGGATTGCTGTCCCGAGGCCAGCGGGGGCGCAACAAATGCCGCCTGGTTGTACCAGCAATCGAGCGTCTGGTGTCCGGGATTGGAGCAAGCGAAATCGGTACCTTGCGATGCGGTGTTGAAGGAGAAGTCATAAGGGTTGGCAACTTGATTGGGACGATAACTGAAGCTTCCAGTGTTGCTCAGGTCGGTCGACATGACCGCATTGACGGCTTCGCCAGTTTGCGCGGATGTGATTCCTGCAACTTGCCATCCTCCCAGGAATCCATCCACGAAGCCGTGAGCATCGCCCAAGAGGCGACGGCCGTGGCCAACCGGCAGTTCGTAGAGATAGCTCACCGAAAGGCGTTGCCGCAAGTCCGGGGCGACCGGTCCATGTTCCAGGTTGGGGAAATACGCGTTCTGCACATACCCGCCAACATTGCCGTCCGCGTTGCCCAGATTCTTCGAGTACGTATACGCCGCCAGCACATTGAAGCCGCTCGAGAAGCGCTTGTTCAGCGATGCCTGGAAGGCATTGTAGAAAGTCTGAAACTGCGGATAGTCCAGCGGCAACACCTGGGTCATGTTCGGTTGCTGCGCAAAATACCGCCGGCCGAAATTCGCGATGCAATTCGTCGGATCGGGTCCGCAGAAGTTAGTATCGAGAATCTGCGGCGCCTGGTTGAGATCGCTGGCTTCGTGATTCCACAGATCGTAGGAGCGGGTGCCGACGTAGCCGACCTGCGCGACCCAGTTTGGCGTGAATTGATGCTGCAGGCTCAGGTTCCACTCGAGAATACGAGGGATCACCCGTTTCGGACCCGTTGTCTTGACGGGGCCACTGATAGCCGTGGCGCTGCCCACAGGCAATGCACCCGGGAACCCGCTGGAAACAAGTTGCGCCGTGGTGGGAGGGGCGGCGGCGTTGAAGTTTGCGGCGTAAAAGCTGAGTTGCGGAGGGTTGAGCCCGAGGTCATCGAAGATATTTGCTTCTGCGGAATAAAACATTCCGAAGGCGCTGCGAACGACCGTGTTCTTCTCGACCGACCATGCGAACCCAACGCGAGGTCCCCAGTCCTTTTTGTCGAATTGCACACCGGCATGCGACACCGCACCCGGTCCGTAAGACGTCACAACGACGGCACGATTGAGATCGAAGTTTCCGACTCGACCGTTCGCGGGCGAAGTCACCTCGTAGCGCAGTCCCAAGTTAACGGTCAGAGTGCGGCTGAGGTGGAAATCGTCCTGGAAGAATTCGGCGAGATCCCAGTAACGGGTGGGATAAAGCCCGGCCAGGAAGTCCTGCTCGTTGGAAACCGGCACGCCGAACAGAAGGTCTGCCAGAGCGTTGCCCCCATTGGCTGTGGTCAGGTCGTTGGTATATCCTCCGCCGAAATCGAAGTATCCGCGCGGATTGGATAATTGAAAAAAGTTTCGCTGCTGCCGCCGGAAATCAACGCCAAATTTCAGCGAATGCTTGCCCTTGATCCAGGTCAGCGTATCGGCGACCTGAGTGATGTTTTCAAAGACATGCTCCGGAAGCCACTGCGAGTCCCCCAAAGAGGTGAATCCAGCGACGTCGATATTGGTCAGGCCAGAGGAGTTGGGATATCCCGGACGATTGACGTTGGGAATTCCGAGCTGCGTGCCCAGGTCTTTGCCGAAATTAAAGGGCAAGGCATTCACGGCGTAGCGGAAATAGCCACCATGCAGATCGTTCAGCACTCTCTCGGAGAAAGTATGGGTATACCCAATGCCCAGGTGCTGGGCGCGAGAGTCGCTGATGCTCGGGCAACAATCGGAACCTCCCCACAGCGGTCCGAGCGGTCCGGGTTGCTGGCTGCGCACGTCGCCGAAACTGTACGAGCTAAAAACCTGATCCCGCTCGCTGAAGCGGTGATCAACCCGAATATCGAAAGAATCCTGATCGTTCACCTGATTTTGATTGGCGAGATAGTTGTTGGTGAGCGAAGTCGGATCGGTGGGCTGAGGATAGAAATTCGCAATATTGGAACCGACCGGGTCGATGCACCCTCCGCCGGTCGCACTCAAATGAGTCGACCCTACGCATGGCGGGATCACATTGATCTTGCCGTTGTACTTAATCGGAGTGCGCAGAGAAACTGTGCTGCCGTCCGCACATAGATAGTTGGGGTTGGTGCTGAGGGGATCGAAGATGGTTCCGTAGTCGAAGGTGTCGGTGGAGCTAGCGGTAGAACAGGGCGAGAAATACTGGCCCGTGAGCCGGTCAGTGAAGTCGCCACTTCGTTCGTCCGTGGTGGATGCGCCGGCGGGCACGGTACCAACAGGCACGGTCGACAAGAATGGCTGGCTCGCCCGCAAACGCGAACCCTGATAATCGCCGAAGAAGAAGGTCTTGTTCTTGCGGATCGGCCCACCCACGAAAGCTCCAAACTGATTGCGCTTGAACGGCTGCTGGCCCTGGTTGAAATAGTTGACCGCGTCCAGTTTGTCGTTGCGGATAAATTCGTAGAGCCCTCCGTGCAGCTGGTTAGCACCCGACTTGAGGACCACGTTCACGGCGGCGCCGCCGCGTCCAAACTCCGCGCTCATGGAGTTTTCTTCTGTCTTGAATTCCTGGATGGCGTCCGGCGGCGGCAACACTACGACTCCCCCCAGACCGAACTCGTTGTTGTCCACGCCGTTCAGCAGGAAGTTATTGTTGGAAACTCGCAGGCCGTTCACCGAGATCGCTTCATTGGCCCGTTCGTTTTCAAAAACACCGCCGCTGACGTTGGATCCGGTCTGGCCGCCATTGGCGCCGGGGCCAAGGTAGGCAAGCTGTATGAAATTCCTGCCGTTGAGCGGCAGCTCAGAAATTCGACGCTCGGTCTCGATGGTGCCCAGAGAAGACGATTCGGTTTGCAGCAGCGGCGCTGCGCCCGTCACCTCCACGGTCTCAGTGGCGGAACCGAGTCTGAGCACCAGATCGACGCGCACGCTCTGGTTCACCGGGACATCCACGCTGGACTGAGTCGTCGTCTCAAAGCCCGGCCTGGTGACCGAGACCGAGTAGGTACCGATCTTCAGCAGGTTCGCGTTGTAGTTGCCTTCGTCGTCCGTGGTGACGTGGACAGGTTGGCCGGTCTCGCGGTTGGTCACCGTGATCTGCGCATTCGAGATCCGCGCTCCTGAGGGATCGGTGACGGTGCCGACGATGGCGCCGCGGTCGACCTGAGCTGTGGCCGGTGTGGTTGTAATCAGCAGCAAACTGAAAAACGCCAACAACAGAATCACGGCATGGACTGTGCGAAACATTTGCCCCCCCAAGCGCAACGTCAGATTCTCAACGTGTTCCGAATCGATAAACTGATTTATTAAAACGATCCAATCCTGAGCTAAAACATATCTCGCTGTCAAGGAGAAAGGTGCCGGTATGGCTTATTTTCGCTTCGAATCAATCAGGCCTTGACCAATATTTCTCTTGACAGCGAGGGGTTCGCTAAAGCAGGATTTAATCGTTTTAATAAATCATTTCAATTTTGCGACGAGGAATTCCCAATGCGCACCCGTCTGGCTTGTCTTCTTCTCTTGTTCTGGTCAATCGTCAGCGTGGTTCAGGGTCAGCAAACCCGGCTGGAGAATTTGCAAAACAAGACAATCCTTGTATTCACGCCGCATCCTGACGACGATGTGTTCGGCGCCGGCGGCACGATCGCTCTGCTGAACCGCAATCACAATAAGGTCTACATAGTCGTCTACACGAACGATGACAAGGGCTCCTACGATCCCGAGATGAGTTCGCAACGTCTGGCGCGGATCCGCCGGACGGAGCAGGAAATTTCCGAGGGGCAGTTAGGCACACCAAAAGAGAACATCTTCTGGATGGGATATGACGACGGCATGTTGGAGTACGCGCCGCAGCCGAAGCTGACGGAAGAGGCGACGGCGATTATCCGCCGCATACGACCGGATGTGCTCCTCAGCGTCGATCCCGGCGAATGGTACGAGCGTTGGCACAAGAGCGACCATCGGATGGCGGCTTTCAACACCATCGATGCCGTGCGCGCTGCCGAGTTCTGGCTTTACTTTCCCAATCAAAAATTGCAGATGGGGCTGGAACCGTATCAGGTGCCGGAGATGTATTTCTTCTATCCCTCTCCGCAAGAAGCGAATTTTTTCGTCAATATCGACAGCGTCGCCGAGTCGAAATTTGATGCCGCCTGCAAGCAAGTGAGCCAGTTCGAACCCGCCGTTCATAAATACCGGCCCGATTGGGACCCCAAAGACATGGAGAAGGCCAAGGAGATGATGCGGCACGAACAGCCGAAGAAAGACGGTCACTACGTGGAAGCCTTCCGCTATGCCACCGGATTCAACCAATACTAAAGACGCTAAAGAGCATTGAGGAGATCGCAATTATGTCTACACTGGCATTGCTCGGGGGCAAGAAAGCAAAAGGCAAGTCGTTTCCCGTCTGGCCGTATTACGACAAGAATGAGGAGCAGGCTCTGAAAGAGGTTCTGGAGAGCCGCGTCTGGTGGCGGACTCCCGGCACCAAGACGCTGGAGTTCGAACGCGATTTTGCCAAGTTTCAAGGAGCGCGTCACGGGATTGCGGTCACCAACGGGACGGCCGCTCTCGAAGTGACGATGGCAGCTCTCGGCATCACCGCCGGCGATGAGGTCATAGTGCCCGACTTCACTTTCGTAGCCACGGCGAGCGCCGTTTTGTTTGCCAATGCGCTTCCCGTAATGGTCGACGTCGATCCCGGCACCTATTGCATCGATCCGGACCTGGTCGAAGCAGCGATCACTCCACGGACGAAGGCGGTCGTCGCAGTTCACATGGGCGGGCATCCTGCGGATCTCGATCGATTGAGGCAAATCGCCAGCCGCGAGCGACTTGCACTGATTGAAGATTCGGCGCATGCGCACGCCACGGAATGGCGCGGACAGCGCGTGGGGACCTTTGGCGTCGCGGGTACATTCAGTTTTCAGGCGAGCAAGCTGATGACTGCCGGCGAAGGCGGCATGATTATTTCCAATAACGATAAGTTTGAGCTGCAGGCCCGCTCCGTACACGACTGTGGCCGCATGCCCGGCGAATGGTTCTACAGCCACTTTATTTACGGATCTAATTACCGGCTCAGCGAATGGCAGGGCGCCGTCCTGAACGTACAGCTCCGCCGTCTCGACGAGCAGACCAAGCGGCGGCATCAAAATTCGCGCATCCTCGACCGGCTGCTGCGCGAAATCCCAGGGATCACGCCCCAGAAACTGGACGAGCGCTGCACGCGCAACGGCCAGTACGCGTACATTTTCCACGTAAACAAGAAGCAGTTCGCAAACATATCCACGGAGCGGTTCATCGAAGCCATGAACGCGGAAGGCATTCCCAACCAAGCAAGTTACCCGCCTCTTCATAAGCTGCACATGTTCCGCAACGGAAAGTATCGGAATCGCCTGAGCGGAAAACAGGCCAAGGAAAAGCATGCGTTTCTGAAAAACAAATTCCCGGTAACTCACAAGGCAGCCTGGGAAACCGTCTGGATTCCTCAGCCTGCGCTTCTGGGAGATGAGGAAGACATGCATGAAATCGCGGCCGCTCTTGCCAAGATTCAGAAAAACGCCAAAGAACTTGCGTGAGGCCGCTTTCGGACAATCCTCGAGCAAATCTCTTATCGACGTTGGAACCATGCCTACCGCTTGTCCAACGGGGACGTCGACTTAGTTGTCACGGCTGACGTTGGTCCGCGGATCCTGCGCTACGGCTTTCGCGATGGAGAGAATCTGCTCCATGAAGTCGTGGGCGATGCGGGAAAGTCGGGCGGTTCTGAATTCCGTCTTTATGGTGGGCACCGCTTGTGGGTATCCCCGGAAGTGGAGCGAACCTACTATCCTGACAACGCTCCAGTCGAGGTTTCTCAGCACGGCCCTGCGGTTCGTTTTACGGCGCAAAGAGAAGAGTCGGCTCCGGGCAACAACCTGCAGAAAGAACTCGAGATCGAGCTGGCAGCCACAGGCTCGCAGGTTCGGATCACGCACCGCATAACGAACCATGACGCGCGCTCGACGGTGCTGGCGCCGTGGTCGCCTACGATGATGCGAGGCGGAGGGCGCGCGATCCTGCCGCTTCCGCCGCGCATCGCCATGGACAAAGATCACTACCTGCCGGCAGGCGTCTTCGCCATCTGGTCCTACACCGACTTCGCCGACCCCCGTTGGGTGCTCGGTACGGAATATATCCAGCTGCGTCATTCGCCGAATCCCCAAGGCCGTTTCGAACAGCAGATGGGAGGCATTTACAACTCGGCGGGCTGGGGAGCTTATTTCAGGCGCGGTGATCTCTTCGTGAAGCGCGCAACAGTCGTCAGTGGTGCTCGCTATCCTGATTTCGGCTGCAATTTCGAGGTGTTCACCAACCCCAACTTTCTCGAGTTGGAGACCCTTGGTCCTCTGGTCGAGTTGCAGCCAGGGGAATTTGTGGAACACGTGGAGCGCTGGTGGCTGTTTGGCGGCGTGCGCAGCGGAGAAGACGATGCCTGGATTGACTCCGCGGTGCTTCCACTGGCGTTGCGAACGGCTGCGGGATCAGAATGAACCACGACGTTTCAAATGTGAGCAACGCGCAAGTGGTTTTTAATATCGGCGCGTTGGTCTGAATCGAGCGAGGTATCTTACGTGAACTTGCGAGCAGCAGTGATTGGTAGTGGTTTTGTAGGGAGAGCGCACATCGAAGCCTTGCGGCGGCTGGCAATCCCCATACAGGGTGTACTAGGAAGCTCGCCCGCCCGGACCGAGGAGCAATGCCGTTCGCTGGGTATCGCCCGGGCCTACGAGTCGATGGACGAACTGACCAGCGATGGGTCGGTCGATGTGGTGCACGTCTGCACTCCGAACCATGTTCATTTCCAGCAAGCGGAATCCGCACTGCGCTCAGGAAAGCACGTGATGTGCGAAAAGCCGCTGGCCATGAACACGCAAGAAACCGCGGCCCTGGTTCAGCTGGCACAAAAGCACGGAAGAGTCGGAGCCGTGACTTATAACCTCCGCTACTACCCTCTTTGCCAGGAGGCCCATGCGTTGGTTCAGAGTGGCGCGATCGGCGAGCCGCGAATCGTCCATGGCACCTATTTGCAGGATTGGCTGCTTTATCCCACGGACTGGAACTGGCGGCTGGATCCCGCGCTGGGCGGCACCATGCGCGCGGTTGCGGACATCGGCACCCACTGGATGGACTTGATCGGCTGGATCACGGGCCGCAAATTGAAGGATCTCTGCGCCGACTTGGCTACCGTTATACCCGTGCGACAGCGGCCGACTGGGCCCGTCGAGACTTTTCAGAAGACTGCCGGTATGGCCACAGAGCCCGTAGAGATGGCCACCGACGACTATAGTTCGATCCTGCTGCATTTCGAAGGCGGCCTGCGGGGAGTCGTGACCGTATCGCAGATGAGTGCGGGACGCAAAAACAGAATGTGGTTCGAGATTGATGGCTCGGAAGGCTCGCTGGCCTTCGACCAGGAGCAACCCAATGTCCTATGGATCGGCAGCCGCAAAGAAGCCAATCGCTGGCTGATTAAAGATCCGTCGCTCATGAGCCTGCAGGCTAGCGGTTACGCGGCGTATCCTGCCGGCCATGCCGAAGGATATCCCGATACCTTTGTTCAGCTTTTCAAGGATCTCTACCGCTACATTGCCGCCGGCGATTTCAAGGCGCCACGTCTGTTTCCCACCTTTGAAACCGGCCACTACGAGGTCCGACTCTGCGACCTCATCGCACTCAGCGCCAGGGAACGACGGTGGGTCGAGGTTCCAGCATAGAAGCACAGAATTGATTCGCCAGAAATCTGTCAGCGTTGCCATAAACGGGAGGAAACAATGAGGGAAAGCTTGACACAGAAGTGGATGAGGCATTTTGCAGTTCTCTGTGGGTGCTCACCTTGCCCCCGCAGTTTCTCAGCGCTCTCTGCGAAACCTCAGCGAACTCTGCGGCTAAGCTTTTTTCCAGTGAGCCACCCGTTCTTCGCTTCGCTAGTCTTCCTGTTTCTGATTCCGCTCAGCCCCGCTCAGACCGTACGCCCGCTTCCGGACCACGTTCCTCCCAAGCGTTCCTCGCAAATCCACGACGGCTTTGGGATCAACTCTGACATGCCGCGCGATCCCTATCTCCCCTGGAACCGCTGGTGGTGGACTCGAATGTTCGATGCCGGTTTCAAGTGGGCCCGCATCGGACAATATGAAAACAGCTCGGACCGCACCAGTTGGGACTGGATTGAGCAGAAACGGGGCGTATTCTCGAGCTCGCCTGAACTCGAAGATGCCGTCGACTCGCTGGTCGATAACGGGATCAACATCCAGGTGCAATTGATCTATGGCAACGCGATGTACACGTCGCCCAGCGGCAAGCGCCCGGATGTGAGCATCCCCGCGCCCGGGTCATTTCATAACGATGACCGGAGTTTGTACTCCGTTTTCTGGCCTCCCACCACTCCCGAGCAAATCGCTGCCTTCAATCGATATGCCGCATGGATGGTGAATCATTTTCATGATCGTATCCACTACTGGGCTTTAGGAAATGAACAAGATATCGGTTATTGGAATCCCTGGGGCAATCCCGAACAGTTTGGCAAGCTTCTCGCTCCCTTTATTGAAACCGTGCACCGCACCGATCCGCAAGCCAAAGTGATTTACGGCGGGCAGGCCGATCCGGTACGCGACTTCACCCAGCGCGCCTTCGACACCTGCAAATGTGCCTCGGGAATCGATGTGTACGCCTATCACACCTATCCCGGCTATGGTCAGAACATGAATCCGGAAACCATGGACTATGGCGCCTACCAGACGGAATCTCCGCGGGCGCTGCGGGATTTAGTCACGCATTATCCCGGCATGAAACCTGACATTCCCTTCTTCGATGACGAATTCAATTCGATTCCTACGTGGGTGGGCTCTGATGAATCGGTGCAGGCTAAGTACGTGCCGCGCGGATTCGTCTACAACCTCGCAGCCGGAGTGAAAACGTTTGTCTGGCTGTTGGCTGCCGGGACCGACGGCAACGAGTATGACGATTTTGGACTCATTCACGGAATTACCAACCACGATTATGACTTCACACCTCGTCCCGTGTTTTCTGCGTTGCAGAACACGAACGCCTTATTCTCCGATACTAAGTTTGATCCATCGATCGAGATCTCAGGGGCAGACTTGCCCGCCCTGCGCCGCCACACCGGTTTCCCTTTCATGGGATACGGCTTCCGATCGGATAAAGGAAAAGCCATCGTCGCGTACTGGTTCGCGGCTCACAGCCTTCCGGGAAATTCGTTCCCGCCCCTTTACGCTACGCTCTCGCTGACGAATACCGGGATCACGCATCCCGTCCTGGTTGACGTGGTCTCAGGCGAGATTAAGAGAGTTTCGTGGAAGGCGGGCACCACCGACACACTGGAACTGTTGCCCGTCAAAGACAGCATTATGGCGGTCACCGACGAGAGCTACTTCGATTGGCCGGTTCTTCCCGAGGCCCCAAGCTCGCTCAATCTTTCCGTTACCGGCAATACAGCGAAGCTGGGATGGGAGGTGCACGGCGGTAACCCGACCGGCATCGTGGTGGAACGCTGGATCGGAGCCGAGGGCGCTGCCAGTGAGAAGACAACTTGGAACCGCATCGCAAAGCTCCTGCCCACCGCGACCGGATACACCGACACCACTCTGAAAAAGAGTGAGCGATTTGCCTACCGCGTGCGCGCCATCAACGACGATGGCGAATCCGCGTACTCAAACATCGTGCGCGGAGCGCTCCCGATCAAGCCTTGATCGGACTCAACCGGGAAAAGATCGACCCGTGACCGAGTGTGTAACCGACGAACGAATAAGCGGACTGGCCGTGAGCGGGTGCCCCATCCTTATCTCGTTGTTTTTGGGCTAGATAAGGGTGGGGATTTTCAATAGCTATTCCGCTCCAGGGTGCAAACCCGCTTCTGCTATACTGTTTATGACGCTTTTGCACGGTTTGCTTGTTTCGCGGTGGTTCCCGGTTGAACCAGCTTCATCTCCGCTATCCCTGCCCGCCGTTTTACTCAGCGCCAAATTCAAATTGAACGTGAGCGGCCCGGAAACTCCGCCCTGTGTCTTAAGTGTGTGACGATCAGGCCCCTCCAGGAAAAACAAATCCGAATGACTACGTTTTCAGAACTGCCACTGTCTGCTGCTTTGCAGCAGAAGCTGGCGAAAGCTAACTTTACAACCCTAACCCCTATCCAGGAACGCGCCATCGCCCCCGGTCTCGAAGGCAAAGACGTAATCGGAACCGCCCAGACCGGCACCGGTAAGACGCTCGCTTTTCTGATTCCGTTGATCGAGATGCTGCTGCGCCAACCCTCCCGTCAGGCGAGGGCTCTGATTTTGCTGCCGACGCGTGAACTTGCAATGCAAGTCCACGATCAGTACGAGCAATTGCGCAGCAAGAACATGCCGCGGGCGGCGCTGGTGATTGGAGGCGTGTCGGAGAATCCGCAGATCCAAAGCCTGCGCGGTGGCTGCGGGCTGATCATCGCGACTCCCGGACGCCTGCAGGATTTCCTGGACCGGAGGCTGGCAGATTTGCGCCACATTGAAATGCTGGTGCTCGATGAAGCCGACCGCATGCTGGACATGGGATTTCTGCCGGCCATCCGTCGCATTTTGGCCATCCTTCCCACGCGCCGGCAAACGTTGTGCTTCTCGGCAACGATGGAACAATCCGTTGCCCACCTGGTGGATGAATACATGCGCGAACCGGTGCGAGTCGCGTTGGGTTCGGTGCTTAAGCCAGCGGAGAGCGTAGAACTCACCGCTTACGAAGTACGGCCTGCCGAGAAAATGGACGCGCTGCGGCAACTGCTCTATGCCGAATCCGGCCAGACGCTGGTCTTCGCCCGCACCAAGCGCGGTGCCGAACGCATTGCCAAATCGCTGGCGCGGGATGGTTTTAATGCCGCGATGATTCACGGGGACCGCTCGCAAGCGCAGCGCAACAAAGCTTTAAGCGGATTTCAGGAAGGTCAGTTTCAGGTGCTAGTGGCCACCGACATCGCTTCGCGCGGCTTGCACGTGGACGACGTGGCCCACGTCATCAACTACGATGTGCCCAAGATGGCAGAGGATTTCATCCACCGCGTAGGCCGCACGGGACGCGCCGGATCGCAGGGCCGGGCCACCACGTTGGTTGCTGGCGCGGAAGTCATCGAGTTGCGTCAGATCGAACGCACGCTAAAGTTACGGATCGAACGCAAGCAAGCCGTCCCACCGGACGCGGATCGACCCAAGCCGTTAGTGCAAAACACTCTGGCTTCACGGACGCTGACCGCATTGCCCGGTGAAATCTTCGTGTAGGCGGTGCAGCTTTGACGGGGTGGAGCCTGTGAATCGCTCCGTCGATCCCCGGAAGTTCAAAGTTCGGGGCAGGAGATCCGATGGCGAGAATCGGGTGTGTCTGCTGCGCCCATGCGGCCAGCGACAACGCGACTATCGCGGCCAGTCGCCAAAGATTAGAGACGACAATTTTCACCTGCACTCCTCTGTGTTCAATTTCAATGGTCGCTATCGGAATTAGAAGAGGACGATGTCGCCAAAGTCGTTCCGTCGACTACAGTCAGATCGCCGTCAAGGCCGAGTGCCAGCGCTTTATGGGTATTGTTGTTGACTGCGATTGCGAAAGGAGCTTTGCCCGTTTTCACCGTCCCTAACACTGAATTGTTTGTCCCATCGAGCACCGTTATAGTGCCCTCACGCGTGCTCACAACGTACACCTTGTGATTACTGGAATCGACAGCAATCGCCTGCGGATTGGGCCCGCCGCTTACCCTTGCCGTGACCGAGTCAGTGGCGCCATCGATCACCGTGACGTTATTACTCCCATAGTTCGCAACGAAAACTTTTCCCGAGCTATAATCCACGGCAATCGCACAAGGAAAATCCCCGGTATCCGGAAGCGTGGTCGGGTGTGATTTATCGTCAATGACCGTTATGTTCGCGTCGCCTATGCTCACGGTATAAATCTTTTTCGTCCTCGGATTTGCCGCGATCGCCCAGAGATGGTTCGAAGCTTTTATCTTGGAGACGTGATCATTCATGGCATCGAAGACCGTCACTTCCGGAGCCTCATAGCTGATCAGATAAGTATTGCTATCGAGAGACTCGGCGGCAACGGCATCGCCCGCGCCCGCTTTGACAGTTCTCACGACATTTGTTTTCCCGTCAATAATCACTGTTACGTCGCTAAATGTGCGCGACACATACACTTTGTTTGTCGCCTGATTGACAGCGATCGTATAAGGAAGGTCTCCAACGTGCAGGGTTGCGATAGCCTTCTCGGCTGCGCCGTCGATCACCGTAACTGTGCCGCTGCCGGAATTCGCAACATAAACTCTATTCGTATCAGGATTGATGGCGATCGATTCGGGCTGGTGTCCGACTTGAACGCGCGTCAAAAGATGTCCCTCCCCATCGAGCACCGTGACCGTATCGTCCGTGGCGTTTACGGCGTAAAACTTGCCGGTCCGCGGATTGAGTGCAATTCCATGTGAGTTAATGCGGATTCCATTTGGACTGATACGGATTCCAGTCGGTTCCGGACCCGCGGGTTGGGTGGCGCCCGTTCCAAGCCAATTGACGGCGTTATCGATGAGCTGGTTTTGCTCAGCACTGGTGAAGATTTTGTCGCCGTGTCCCATATTCATGTACAGCATTCTGTATTTCGTGTTGGTCCAGACCACCGGCAGATCACCGCTGGTCAGAACATCTTTGAATCCGATTGGATAGTTCGACGGATCGAGATTGACCAGGACGCGGACGTCTTTGTTGAGGCGGGGACTGGGTTTCCAGACGTACCACTCGTTCGCGGGCGATTCGAAGGCCGAAATTCCTGCGGTGACAGGGTGAGATCGATCATCGATCACGAGCCGCGCCGGCAGGGGCGGCCAACTGTTGATATGAAACACGGTGCCCCCGATGAAATCGACGAACCACGGCCAATCCGTGTCTTTATCGTTGTAGGCGGCGGCATGGAAACCGAGCCATGCTCCACCACGTTGTATATAGCGTTCAAAGGCCCTTCGCTGTTCGGCCTTCGTGGGCGACTGGTTAAGCCAGATGACGAGCTGACAAGTCTTCAATCGTTCATCGTTCAGATCTTGCCACTGGGTGGTTGCTTCAAACGTGAAGTGCTCACTTGCAGCTCTCTCACGGAGGAACTTCACCGCTTGCTGAGCGAATTGAACGTGATCCGGTTCGGTGTTCTCGGAATAGAAAGCCAGAACCCTAAATCGGGTTTGCTGTGCGGACGTATGCAGACTGGCAAAGAGGATTGCCATCAACAGAAACACAACAAGTCGCCGGACTGTCATTGATTCGCCGCCCGTAAAATCGAGTTATAAAAGAATGTGGTAAGTTCGCGAGGATGCCCCATGAAGATGAACACGTTCCGGACCTTCTCGTGCTCATTCGTCCAAGTCACCGGATGATCTCCCATCCTGGTCTGGGTGTCCGGTGAATAAGCCGCCTCATCTACATCCGGCAGGATATGGACGCTGGGCCGGGGCGACTTGTCGCAGGTGTCTCAACTTCTGATGATACTCGGCACAGAGGGTGAATTCCATGCCGGGCCGCACGAGGAGAAAGAAAATCTCACTTTTATCGCGATTGGCCGCGGAGTAAGAGCTGGGTCTTTGAATGGCAGCAAATATCGCGGTGCTGTATCATTCGAATCTCACTGGATTGCCCTACTAATTCAATGCCTAAGACGCCTTCGCTTTGGGGTATTCTGCGAACTTTCATTTCTTTGGGTTTCCTTCTCCCTACCACATTGGTAGCTCAGCGTACGGCTCTCACCACGCCCATGGTGCCGCAATATGAAGACGGAGCCGAATATCGCTGGCTGCACAAGAAAGTTCTCGATTCGCGTCTGCTGGACGATATGGAGAATCTATCGTCGTGGTCATTCACGGGCGCGGGAGAGATGACGTTGGTCGACGTCCGTGCAAGCGAGCCATGGGCCGCAACCGAGAACCCAGCGCCGAATCACGTGCTGCGGATCCGTTCGACTTCCAACGTCGCTCAAGTCGATGGCAGCGGCGAGTGGGAGGATCTGGTCGCAACTCGGAAATTCGCCGGCGAGGACTGGGGCAAATTCAACCGCATTTCGCTGTGGGTCTACCCTGATGTCATCGGAGCTCCCGCCATCTCCTGTTCTCTGGTGCTGCATAACGAGGGAGTCCACAAGTTACCCGATCATTACAACGAAGGACGCCACGAGTCGATCATTCTCAAGAACCATACATGGAATCAGATTGTATGGGAGATCGCTCCTCTCGACCGCGATAGCGTCACGGCGCTCGAGTTCGCATACAGCTTGCCCAAGAAGTTCCCTGATCCTGGCGACCGGACCATCCTGGATGTCGCACACCTGGAACTACAAAGCGTCGTGGCCGATCACGTCGAAGGTTGGGATGTCGCTCCGGGCAAAATCGCGTTCAGCCACAGCGGATACTCGACAGGAAGTTCAAAATCAGCGATTGCCAGTGATCTGGCAGCAGCGCAGTTCTCCATTATTGATCAACAAACTGGACAGATCGTTCTCACCAAACCAGTCCAGCAAGTAGCCACGCCGCTCGGGCAATATCAGGTTCTCGATTTCTCGGAAATTCGACAGTCCGGCAGTTACGCGATCCGCGCTGGGGACACTCTGACTCGCCCGTTCCGCATCGGCGAGGACGCATGGAAGAGCAGCATCTGGAAAGCAATCAATTTCATGTACAGCGAGCGCTGTGGGACCGAGATTCCGGGCATCCATGGCAGATGTCATCAGGACATCTACACCTCGCACGGCGACCAGCGAATCGTAGTAAACGGGGGATATCACGATGCTGGAGATTTAAGCGCGACGGGTCACACGCCGGCAATGGCGTATGCAGCCTTCTCCATGGCCGAGAGCCTGAAGCGTCAAGGTGAAGATCCTGACTTGACTGATCGTCTGCTTGAGGAAGCCCGATGGGGCTTGAACTGGGTCCTGAAAACGCGGTTTGGCGATGGTTATCGCAGCACTGGTCAACTGGTGAGTTACTGGACCGATGGAATCATGGGTACGGCGGATGATCGTCATGGTGAGGCAGTAAACAATCCGGAGTGGAACTTCCGCGTAAGCGCGCTGGAGGCGCTGGCGTCACAGGTATTGAAAGAGAGCGATCCGGAGCTGGCGAATCGCAGCCTGGTCATTGCCGAAGAAGATTGGAAGTACGCGGTAGAAGGACTGAAAACGGCGGCTCCGCTTCCGGAGGTCTACGGCGCATCGGACGACCTGGAGCGGATTTCCTTTGGCGTGGTTGCATCCGTCGAACTTTTCGAAGCGACCGGTGACCGACATTACGAAGATGAAGCCGTTGCACTTGGAGCCTTGGTGCTGGCATCTCAGGAGCGCAAACTCCAGCCTTGGAGCACACCCCTAACCGGATATTTCTACACTGGGCCGAAGCGTGAAAATCTGTTTCATCGTTTCCACATTGGGCAGGAGCAAGAGCCGATTGTTGCTTTGACTAAGTTGTGCGAGGCATTTCCGGACCACGCCGACTGGATGAAGTGGTATTCCGCTGTCGTCCTCCATTCTCAGTACTACCTTAAGCCGGCATCTGCTTTTGATCTGCCTTATGGAGTCTTGCCCGCTGGGATTTATCGCGATAGTGAAGCGCGGCTCATCCCCGAAACGAAAAATTGGACTCCTCTTCGGGCCGCCGATCGCGACGCTTATATCGAGGAGGTCCACCGCGGAGTTCGCCTCGGTGACGATGCGTACCTTCGCCGCTTTCCGGTTTGGTTCGACTTTCGCGGCAATTCCAGCGTTCTGCTGTCTCAGGCCAAGGCGCTATCCACTGCGGCGAGACTGCGTGGAGACCTGGATGCAGAAGACTTGGCCCAGAGACAAGCGCAGTGGTTTGTGGGCAGAAATCCTTTCTCGTCAAGTCTGATGTACGGCGAGGGCTACGACTGGACGCCCCTTTATAGCGTTCGCTCTGGCCAGATGGTGGGTGCACTTCCAGTGGGCATCGAGACAAAGGAATATAACGATGCTCCCTACTGGCCGACGCAGATATGTTGGACTTATAAAGAAGTCTGGACCGCTCCGGTTGGACAATGGATCTGGCTGATGGACGACCTCAGCATTCCTGCCACCGTTCGAGGCCTCATCGATCCTTCAACCCGTGAACCGATTGAATTCCGCGAAGAGCAAAGCGGGCAGGTGATCTCGGTCAGCTCGGCCGGAAGTGAATTCAGCGTGCGCCTGCCTGAGGGGCGTTACGTCGTTCAACACGGATCTGACCACACTAGTCTCACGGTACTTCCTGGAACCACTTACTCACTGGATCTGCGCGCCAACCAGGTTCTGGATTTCAAGGTTTCCTTCGCCGCTGCCGAACACAATGAAATCGTAATACGTACCCTAGCCAACGGAGCTGGGGATCACACATTCTCGATTCGCAGCGATAATCTCGTGCTGTCGAGTGCAATGACGCAGAACGTCCACTTTTCGAGGAGGACTCAAAAGGAAATTGTGTGGCATGCACACGTTGTCTCGACGGAAACACCCTGGGTAGCATTGGTAATCCCAGACGGCGAACTAAGCAAGCGGGCCGAGGTCACCGGGGCCAGCGCACCTCCCCGCTAGGAATGCGACAGTTTCGGCTTCACTGAGATCCTCGACCGCATCTTGTCCCTGGCCGCTCCACCGTTATCGATCGGAGCCTGCGCTACGGCGGTCAAAATAGGGTTACCTGAAGTTCTCTACCATCATAAGATTCGACTCTGCGAAATCATCCTGCGTAAAAACAATCGACTTTCCTTGGCTTGAGACGCCGATGCCCCACCCTGGTTCTCTCTCCAAAGTCCATATGGGGTGAGTTTTGCCGGTAGCGAAACTAAGAAACTGAATGGTCGGGTGTGAAGCCTTAGAAAATTTGAGAAAATATATTCCCTCTGAACTAAGTGCCCAGTTTGGCCAGCCATCTCCGTCGATATCCAGCACCTGGGTCTCTTCGTGGCCTTGAACCGCCATCCGCCAGACTCCGCCCTCTTCGAATTTGGAATAATAAAGGTAGCGGCCGTCGCTTGATTCGACGGCCGAGATTCCGCCATGCCGGGTAAGCTGTACTGGATCACCGCCTTGCAAGGGGATCTTCCAAATCTGGAAAGCCTCCGTGCCTCTTTTCGAAGCGAAATAAAGCCACTTTCCATCGCGCGACCAACTCGGCGACAGATTATCCGCTCCAGGAATGGTCGGCAGAAGATGCGGAACTCCTCCAGGCACCTCGACGATATAGATCTCGCTGTGCTCGTTCGGATGAAACTCAAATGCGATATAGCGTCCATTGGGGGACCAGCGGGCGCGGCCGGCGGTTCCATGCAAAGACGTAATCTGGTTGCAGTCTCCCTTCTCAATCTCGCAAGTCCACAGATCCCAAAAACCTAGCCGGTTCGACTCGAACGCAACCTTCTTTCCGTCGGGCGATAATTCGGGGCGCATCTTGTCCCCCTTTTCGGAAACGATCGGGAACGGCGCTCTTTCGGGGTGTGCCGGATCCCGCAGGTCGAGCCTCCAGATGTTGGATTTGAAAACGCCTTGCTGATATACGAGAGTGTGTTTTCCACTGGTTGGGATGGAAGGCCAGACGGCTTCGCCAACGGGGCCGGCGACTGGGACAGGGGTACACCCTGTCGCGGAAACTCTCCACAGACCTGTGGCAACGCCCCGATCCGAGGAGAATACGATTTCACGGCTGTCGGCAGTCCACGCGGGCGATCCCATGATCGGCCGGTGGTCGAAGGTGAGGCGCTTGGCGTTTCCGCCGCTCGTGGACATCACATAAATATCATTGCTGACTCCGGCTATCGTGGAACGAATGAACGCGAGTCGCTTTCCGTCAGGAGAAAACATGGGAGAACGGTCAAGGTAGCCTGGCGGTGGGGATGTAATCTCGCGTGTGCTGTAGTCCGCGAGTGACAGGAATGAGATGGAGGACCGGGTTCGATCCCCCGAAGGGCTTGCCACAAACGCAACGTAGCTGGCATCAGGAGACCAGGACAATCCTCCACCCATCGACTCCTGGCCGCGATACAGGAGATGCTCCATGCCGCCCAAAGCAGGGACGGTCAGGATACTAAGAACGCTATCTGAATAGCGGCTGAAAGCGATCTGGCGGCTGTCGGGCGACCAGGTCGGGCAGCAGTCGCCCATGTCGTGGGTAAGCTGAACCGTCTTTTCTCCCCCCACTGCTGCTGCATAGATTCCGGTCTTGCCAGCGCCATCACTTTGACGGAATGCGACCAGGGTACCGTCCGGAGAGAATGCGGGCGTTGCCTGGAATCCATGCAGACCGGTCAAAGGTACGACTTCGATCTTGTCCTGCGGGAGCGCGGGAGTCTTCGAATAAACGAGGGCGACGACAGACACACAGACAATAGCCAGGCCAAGACTGGCGAATAGCCAGGGTCTTGGAAGATTCCAGCGATTGATGCTGCTGTGGTTGCGATCCTCGGCCTCGGCGCTGGGGTTCACATCTGGTTGACTGCTTGTGTAAAGCGGAGCGATAAATCGGTAGCCGCGTTTGGCGATCGTTTCTATAAAGCGGGGCTTGTCCGCGGAATCGCGCAAAGTTTCCCGCAATCGGGCGACGGCGCTGTTCAATCCGTGATCAAAATCCACAAATGTGTCAGCAGGCCAGAGTTGTTCCCGCAGTTCTTCACGTGTGACCACTTGCCCCTGCCGCTGCAACAGCAAAGACAAAACACGAAATGGTTGTTCTTGTACTTTGACCCTCCGGCCCTCTTTGCGCAATTCGCCTGCCTGAAGGTCGATTTCGAATACGTCAAAGCGGACGATCGCGGTGGATCGAGAGTCTGGCACTGTTCTCACCTATCCCTTGGACGTTAGTTCGTCACCAATGTTAGTGATCGACCTCGCGCCCATCTCCGGAACAGCGCGTGACCGCCTATCTCCTCATTGACTTGCCTCGTTACCCACTCGTGTAGACCTCGTGTACCCCATTGCATTGTGAAAAATCTCGGCGACGTGAAAAGGTGCGGTCAGATCGGGGAAGCGTTTCCGCCGACGGCAACGTTCTCAACAGTTGCTTAACGGAGAGATTCCAAGACTCGAGGGGCATGGGATGAATTTCCGAGTGCTTCCAGTAGTAACGTTACTGGCGTCGCTTTCGTTTCATCTTTCCGCTATGACTACGACGGGCCAGCAGCCCGCGAGCGCCAACGATATCGACAAGGGGCTTGAACCTGACATTTCTTCGCTCAAGCAACAGGCCCGAGACGGAGATGCCAAGGCGCAATACAAACTCGGCTGGTCTTACATGACTGGCAGCGGAGTTACAAAAGACTACGAGAAGGCGCTGAACTCGTACACCGATGCGGCGAAACAGGGGTCTGCCGACGCAGAATTCGGGCTGGGATACATGTATGAACATGGATTTGGCGTGAAGAAAGACTACGGCCAGGCATTTCTTTACTATTCGAGCGCGGCCCGACAAGGACACCCGACAGCACAAAACAATCTGGGTTCAATGTACGAGCGGGGCGAAGGTGTGAGGAAAGATTTTCATGAAGCGGTCGGCTGGTACCAGAAAGCGGCCAATCAAGGGGATCCGGTCGCCCAATGTAATCTGGCTTCGCTATACCTTTTGGGAAAGGGTACAGCCAAAGACGATCGGCAAGCTGCTATCTGGTTCAAAGCGGCAGCCGAACTCGGGTACGCGCCGGCCGAGGAGAATCTCGCCTGGATGTACTACACCGGGACCGGCCTGAGACTCGATAACCAGCAAGCCGCGCGATGGGTGCGGATGGCAGCCGAACAGGGTTACGCGCCCGCTCAACTCGATCTTGGATACCTTTACGAACAGGGGAAGGGCGTATCACTTGATTACTCAGCTGCGTACATGTGGTATAAGGCCGCTGCGGACCGCGGTGAGAAGACGGCTGACGTCCAACTCAAGAAACTCTCCGGACTTCTGACGGGAGCTCAAGTGAAACAGGCCAGAGAGGCCGCGGCAAAGCTGACGGGAACGCTGCCAAAGTTCGACCCTGGAAGCGGCCTGACCTCGGTCGGCAGCCCATTACAGGGGCGCTGAAGCAAGAGTCAGAGGGGGCGCCATCATTATTTGTTGCGAGGACATAGCGACACTTGCCCCGCTCGGCCGACTGACATTTCCACGGGCGACCTTGATAGAATCTATCTTTGGTAGTTGCAGACTTCCCACACGCGCACCTATTTTCATTGCCTGCTTACCGCCGGTGCTGACGAGGCATAATTCGTATTCATGCGTTATTGCATCATCATTGTCGCTCTCGGATTGGGCGTCCTGCGATCGGCCAGCACCCCTAATCCACCGGCCATCCGATTCGAAAACATTGCAGCAAAAGCGGGGGTCAACTTCATCACCCGTAATTCGCCGACACCCAACAAGAATCAGATCGAAACGATGGTCGCAGGAGTTGCGTTGCTCGACTATGACGGCGACGGCTGGCTGGATATTTATCTGGTCAACGGAGCAGCCATCCCCTCCCTGCAGAAGGAATCGCCGGCTTACTGGAACCGTCTCTATCACAACAATCACGACGGGACGTTCACCGATGTAACCGAGCGCGCCGGACTCGCCGGGGCGGGCTACGGCATGGGCGTAGCCGTCGGGGACTACGACAACGACGGTCGACCGGACATCTTTCTGGCCAACGTGACCGGCAACCAGTTGTTCCATAACAACGGCGACGGCACGTTTACCGATGTGACCGCAAAGGCAGGTCTCGCTGGCGCCAAGATGAATGGCAAAAAGATGTGGTCCGTCGGCGCAGGGTGGTTCGATTACAACAACGACGGCAAGCTCGATTTGTTTGTGGTCAACTACTGCGTCTGGGAAGTGAACAAGGACCCCTACTGTCACGTGAAGAGCGGCGTTCGTGGTTACTGCCATCCTAAGGTTTATGCGTCGCTGCACAACTCCCTGTACCGCAACAATGGAGATGGCACGTTCACGGATGTCTCCGACGAAACGGGAATCTCGTCGCACATGGGCAAGGGGATGAGCGTGTCGTTTGCCGACTACGACGGTGATGGCTTCCTCGACGCGTTCGTCACGAACGATACAACGCCGGGGTTCCTCTTTCACAATTTGGGCGGAAAGAAGTTTGAAGAAGTCGGCACGCAGGCGGGAGTAGCGTATGCTCCCGACGGTGTGGCTTTATCAGGTATGGGCTCTGATTTTAAGGACGTCAACAATGACGGCCGCCCCGACATCTGGTACACCGCCGTCGAACATGAGAGCTTTCCACTGCTCATCAATCAAGGCAATGGGGAATTCGACGACGTCACGCAGGAGAGCGGACTGCAGGCCACAATCGAAATGTCCGGCTGGGGCAATGGCATCTTTGACTTCGACAATGACGGGTGGAAAGACCTGTTCGTCGCCCGCGCCAATGTGCTGGATAACATCAGCGAACTGGGCGTTCGCAAATATCCCGAGCCGAATTCTCTGTTTCGCAATCTGGGCAACGGCAAGTTCGCTGAAGTTGGTCCTTCAGCCGGACCGGACTTCCAGGAAGAGGCCGCACATCGCGGCGTCGCCTTTGGGGATCTTTTTAACGACGGTCGCATTGACGCGGTAGTCACTGTTCTTGGCGGGCCGGTCGAAATTCTGCGCAACATCACCGAAACTGGCAATCACTGGATTCTCCTCAAGCTCGTAGGAACAAAGAGCAATCGGATGGGCATCGGCGCGCAAATTCACATTACGACCGAAGATGGCGCTTCCCAATGGAATGAGGTAACGACGGCGGTCGGATACACCGCGTCGAGCGACAGCCGAGTGCACTTCGGCCTGGGAAAGAACCGGCTCATCAAGGACATGGAAATTCGCTGGCCGAGCGGGATCAAACAAGTGTTACACGAGGTTGCCGCCGATCAGATTCTCACTGTCGAAGAACCTGCGCATTGATTCAGTGCCGAGATGCTCGGACGCGACTATTCCGGTTCCTGGGTTCCGCCTGCCGCTTGCAGTCTCTCATGAATGGCAAACTCTTTCTGCGCCTCATCCTTGTGCCCGGATCGCTCCAGCGCCGTGCCTAGCGAGTGGTGGACCTCGGGATTCGCGGGCATCAGGCGCTCTGCGGTGCGCAATGGCGGAATGGCCTCCTCGTATTTCTTGAGATTCACCAGGCAATATCCCCAGCCCAGGTAGGCCTCCGCAAGGTTTGGATCGATCTTGGCCGCCTGCGTATAGCGGGAGATCGCCTCATCCCACTTTTGATCACGCCGGTCCAGTTCTCCCAGGATGTAGATCGCGCCAGCGTTGTTGGGGTCGATTTGAATCTCTTTCAGGAATTCCTGTTTGGCCCGTTCTATCGCATCGGGACCCGCATCCGGCCGCGAGAGAAGGAGCCTGCCGAGCAGAAAGTGGATGCCCGGAGTATTCGGTTCCTTCTTAATCATCCACTCATATTCCATCTGCGCGGGTTCCCACTTTCCCTGCATTTCGAGAGCCTCAGCGTTGAGCTTATGAGCGGCAAAAGATTGAGGAGCGGTTCGCCCAAGATCTTGCGCGGTCCTGGTCGAGAGATCCGAGTAGGCATGAACGATGACAAAAAGAACGTCGGGGTCTTGCGGGAACTGCCGATGCAGGGCGCGGATGAAGTCCAGCGTCGAGTCGCGATCATCCATCGCCAAAGAACACCGCACCCCCACCACCCCAACCTCTTTCCTGGCAGTGGAATCAATCTGGCTGGACATGGCACGCTTGAGGGCTGGAATATTCTCGCGGCAGTGTCCTTGCTCAGCGAGGCTAAGGGCCTTTTCAGGAGATAACGCAGGCTGAGGCGCAGAAGCGCTTTTAGCTTGGCCCACCGCGGTCGATGCGGACCACAAAGAGCCGGCTAACAATAAGATGTAGGCTGTCTTCCCCTGGAATATACACATCTTGAATTGGCTTGCGAGGATTCCTTTCCGATAAATCGCGCACAAAGAAAAATGATGCAGGCGCGGTATCCGCCTGCATCATTATACGGGGTTGGTTTTCAAAAATAGAGTTTCAACGCCAGCTGTATGTTCCTTGGGGGTTGAGCGGTTGTGATCTGTCCGATCGTGGACCCCAAGCCATTGGCGGGCGCGTTGTACTGGACGTGGTTAAAGAAGTTGACGAAGTCGGTGCGGAACTGCAACCGGAACCGCTCCGTAAGGGGGAAGTCCTTGTGCAAGCTCATGTCCACGTCGAAGTAGCGCGGGGTGCGCAGACCTCCCAGCTGCGGTGCGCAATTTCCGAACGTGCCAGGTGCCGGATTGCTGAAGTATTGGTCATTGGGGTTACTAAACCACTGACGTCCTACTCCCGGTATGAAGGTGTTCGTGATCGATGGGAGACTGCCGCTGCAGTCTGGGCGCGCTCCGCGACTGTAGGTGCCGGAATTGTCCGCCGCTCCACCAATCGGAATTGGCCAGCCGGTGCGCCAGGAAACGATGGGGCTGACTTCCCAGTTTCCAATGACTCCATTGACGGCTTTGCCGGCATTCTTGGCTAATGCCTTGCCGCGCCCAAAGGGCAGATCGTAGATGGCATAGGCTGAAAGGACATTTGTGGAGTCGTAGTAGCACGGCGCATACTCCGCTTTTTGATCGTAGACATTCTGCCAGTAAGCCGAAGCACTGAGGGCGTTGACCCAGGCCCCGTAGTAGCCGGTGCTATCGGACATGCACCGGGATAGGGTGTAGGAGACTTGGTACTGCAAACCGTGAGACATTTGTTTCTGCAGTACGGCTTGCAATGAGTTGTATCTCATCGTGCCGTTGGACTTGGTGCCTGAAATCGTCGCACCCGAAGTGTCAGATGTCGGAGTGCCCCCGGCTAGGACGCTGTAGAGCCCTGGGTTAGCGGAAAAATACGGGCTGGGTGCCGTAGTCCCATTTGACAGAAGCAGTCTCTGGCCGTAGTCGAATGGCACCATTAAGTGAGTTCCCCTCTGCCCTACGTATCCGACCTGGAGGGTCGTATTGCCAGCAAATTGGTGCTGGACAGTAAAGTTCCACTGATCTGCTATCGCCGGCTGTACTTTGGGGTCCCAGATTCGGAGCAGATCGCCTGAGTAACAGGCATATGCAGGCGCAGCGCAGGAGGGGTTCGACGCGGTGCCGACGATTCCAGTGCTCGTGTCCTGCCCGGGCAATGGAACGCTGTTATAAATCTGGTTGATTTCCGCCGGAGTGAATGGCGGATCCAGGGGCAGGCGGAGATTCGTGCCAGTTCCTTCCAGGTAGGACGAAATTGTGAACGCACCACGGAGCACCGTGTGCTCACCCAGAGCTGCGGGAGTCCAAGCGAAACCGATGCGTGGCTGGAAGTCTTTGCCTCCATAGGTTCCGTCATAGAGGCCCCGGCTGGCCCCGTTCTGACCGGCAAGATCGATATTGCCGGTGGCAAAGTTGTAGTTCGCCTGTTTATTGTTGGTTTCGACCCAGGGAGTGTGAGCGTCGTAGCGTAATCCGAGATTCCAGGTAAAGCGGTCCGTCATGCGCCACGTGTCTTGGGCGTAGATGCCGAAAACGTTGCTGTTTTGCTGCCAACTCGTGCCTGTGCTTACACCGCGACCATAGGTTTGGTCGAGGCCGAGGAAGAAATCGGCCCCACCATCGCCTGCGGCAGCTGAAGTGCTTGAGGCTCCGGTGAACTGTCCGGTGAAGTCCATGAGGCCCAGTTCGCCATTGTTGCCGGCATAGAAAGTATTGATGGTCTGAAGCCACCATTGACCACCAAATTTGAAGTTATGGCGCCCGTGGAGCCAGCTCAGATTGTCTTCAGCTTCCCATACATGGTCGTTGAAGTCTTCCGTGCTCTGCTGATTGCCGAGGGTGGTAACGGCTGAATTACTGAAGTGGAGCTGAAGCAAGCCGGGGAGACTTCCCGGATTGCCATTCCCGATCCCAAGCGTGTTGCCGAACTGCCCGAGGCCGGAGGCCCACGCAGTACCGGTGTCTGCTACAACATGGTTCCAACCAAAGCGGGCGTCATTCACAAGATTGTTTCCGATGGCGCGAGTCCAGTCGCCAACCATGCTGGTAATCGGGGTCGTCGCCAGGCCGTTGCCCAACAATGCCTGGGAATTGTTGGAAGGGTTGTTCTGAAAAGCTTTGGTGAAGCGATAGGAAATGCTGTCCTTCTGTGTCGCCTTAAAGTCGATCTTGAGATCACCCTGCTCTTCATTGAACTGCGAATTGGTGATATACGACGCATTATTTTGCAGCGCTGTGCCGGCAGGAGTCGGGTAGAAACTCGAGCCAAACAGGGCGCTGGCAACCGGGCTGATCATAGCCATTGGGATCTGGTTATTTGCGAAAGGCTGCCGTGTGGTTGCTGGTGTGGACGAGGAAGTACACGGCGCAGTCAAGGATGCGCAGGGATTGTATAGCTGAACTCCCGATCCTCCCGTGCAGATGCCCCCAGGACCTGTGAAGGATCCGTGATTGCTCGTGCAGATGGCGCTGAAGTCGCCGCCGCGCTCGGCGCCCGTGAACACGCTATAAGCAAGTGGCGAGGCTGGAATATCAAATCGCTGGTCTTGATAGTCGGCAAAGAAGAAGAGCTTGTCTTTGATGATCGGTCCGCCAAAGGTGCCGCCAAACATGTTCCAGCGCAGTTTGGCTTTCGGAAGGGGATCCCACTGCCCCGCACTGTTAAGGTTCAGGTTGTTCTGCCAACTGTTGGCATTCAGAATGTCATTGCGGAAAAACTCCCAAACATCGCCATGATAGGCGTTGGTACCTGACTTGAGCGTCGCGCTGACGATTCCGCCTTCAAAATTGCCGAATTCCGCCGGAGCGTTGTTGGTGATGAGGTTGAATTCCTCAATCGCATCGGGAGCGGGCGTGTAGCCGAGTTCATTGTCGGATACCTGGTTGTTATCCATGCCGTCGAGCAAGAAGTTGTTCGCCTGCTCGCGGTTGCCATTGATCAGCGGACGGCCGCCCAGTCCCTGAGTGTTATTGCCGTTGTTAAAGCTGCTCGGATCGGTGGACACCGCGCCCGGCGCCAGGAGGGTAAGCTGGACGTAGTTGCGCGAAGCCAGCGGCATATTGTCGTTGGTGGCGGCATTGATGATCGTGTCGACTTGCGTCGTCTCTGTTTTAAGGACAGGCGCCGCGCCGGTCACTTCCACTGTTTCGCTCGCCTGTCCAACTTTCATGGTAGTGTCGATGCGGGCGACTTGATTCAGCGTAAGGACAAATGCAGGGTACTCCGCCACAGCAAACCCCGAGTTTTCAACCTTGAGGGTGTACGAGCCAACGGGGAGTTGGGTGATTCGATAAAGACCGGACGCATTCGTCGTAGCGCTGTAATTGAGACCGCGCTCCACTGAGGTAGCCGTAACGGTGGCTCCGGGCAAAGCGGCGCCACTAGGATCGGTCACCGTGCCGGTGATGGAAGCCGTCACTTCCTGGCTCCAGGCGTAATGGAAAGTCCCAGTGACCGCCACGAATAAAAGGAGTGAGCAGCAAAGCGCAGTTGACCGTCTCATCACAAGCCTCCTCAGACCGAGCAAAAATAACAATAAACAACGACGGACATGCTATATAGCGGATGACTGTTTGTCGTCAAGAAAAAAATGAAAAAAGTTAATATGATTGTATTATCGTTTTGAGCGATAGAGCCCTCGTGACTGCCTCTGCGGTTTGGAAAGTGAGCGCTCAGGGCGTGGCACACTGGTACAGTGTAACGCTAAAACACTTGTATTAAACGACTTACACAGTGTGCCGTATTCATTCAATAGCCTAACAAGATCAACCCCCGGCACTGGAGGTTGGCTGCTCCGCGTGGGGCCAGGGAGAGACCATTCCAGGAAAGGTTGTACGATTTAGCATTGAGCTCTAGAGCACTTCGTAGTATGGTGCACCTGCGTAGGAGAACGTTTGGATGCCATACATCCGGAATAACGGGCTGCCCGCGTACCAGCGGATCCAGTCAACCATCGTTAGACGACTCGAAATGGGCCTTCTGAAACCCGGTGATCTCGTAGACTCCGAGCGGGAACTTGCGCGTCTTCACGGGGTAAGCCTCATGACCGCACGGCACGCGCTCACCGGTCTGGAACGTGAGGGTCTGGTGGTACGGCGTCGCGGTGCGGGTACATTCGTCGCACCACCCAAGATCCACTTCAACAAACTGATGAGCTATACGGAGGAGATGTCACGCCGTGGTCTGGCTGTTTCTTCCAAGCTGCTTTCTCTTGGAGTCATTGGGACCGAACAGGAGATTGCAGCACGTCTGTCTCTGCCGGTCACGAGTCCGCTAGTTAAGATCGAGCGCCTGAGGCTCGGCGAAGGTGAACCATTCGCCATCGAAACCTGCTATTTATCGGCTGACGAGTTCGGTGATCTGACTCGGGCCAAGCTGGACCGTGCGTCGTTGTTCGCTGTGCTGGAGCATGACCACGGACTTCAGATCGGCCACGCTGACGAAGAAATCGACGCTACCGCCGCCGATGCACACACTGCCCGGCTTCTCGGCATTCCGGTAGGCGCCGCAGTACTGAGAATCAGGCAACAGATTTTTTCTACGAAGGCAAAACCCATGATTTACGTGCTCGGCCTTTACCGATCAGACCGCCATACGCTGTTTATCCGCAGGTTTCGATAGCGGTACTACCTCAAGAATCGCGTAAACAAACAAGAACTCATTGCGATTCCAGGTGCACCCGTCCCGTGATGCGTATTTCCGGAATCACGAATTCGGTAAATCCGTTATGTTTTACGGGCTCAAGAGACTCGCAACACCCATGTTCGGGCGTCTCGTAACGGATCGTCGAAAACGATCCCTTGACTTGCACCTGCAAACGAAGCGGCTCGCCAGCGTAATTCACCAACTCCAGTAGCGTGATCCTTGCACTGCTGTCCTTGTAAGGCACAGCGATGGTAGTCAATCCATTCCAAAGGCTCAGCAGTGCATTCTGTTTGCCCAGAAGCCGACGAATATCCTGCGCGAAGGTCTCGGGATCCGAGACCGGCTCTGCCAATTCGAGTACCTTTCCGTTGCCTACCGGATATAAAGTCGTGTGCTCGTTTACTTGGACCGGTTGGCTGCTCTGCCACGAATACTTGCCGTGCGCATCCACTGCTACGACAGTTGCGCCGCCCATTGCCAAATTCTTAATCCGCTCCGCCGTTTCGGCGTTGGGTTTTGCAAACACGATGACAATGTCGAAGCCCTTGAGTTCCTCTGTCTTCAAGTCCGCGGCGATAAATACCTGGAATGGAATATTGTGGCGGCTCAGCAGATTCGCGACTTCATCATTGGTATCAAGCTGATCGACGATCACCGCCACGTTGGCGGCTGGTTCCAATACCCTCGTACCCGCATCGGCAGAAAACCTCAACGTCGAGCGCACTTGATTCCAGAGTGCCCAAGCCTCGCGGTCACGCTTGTTCAGGCCCTCCTGCAGATGTTCGTCCAACGGTAGAACCAAATCAGCATGAAATGCGCCGGCCTCGGCGACAGCCAGGGAATAATCATCAGCGGTCAGGACTGTTTGCGGCCCTTGCTCGGCCCATGAAAAGGTATACAGCGGAATCTGCGGGCGGCGAGCCCGCTGCTCAATTTTGATGCATGCAAGATTCGTATCAATCCATGGTTGCGCGGTCGGGCTCGACACTTCCAGCACGGAATCGCGCTTGATGACGAGACTGCCCCTCATCTTGGGCTGCTTGCCATTGGGGCTGAGTACTAGAACTCGCAATTTCGGGTAAGCCGATCGCAAGCGGGCAATGGATTTCTCGGTTTCCGCGCTCTCTGATTCGAGAACGTTCAGAATAATTCCTGCGCAGCTCGCTTCCGCGCATCCTTTTGCTGCGGAGGTCGCCTGGTCGAGCGGCGACTCAACATATACCCGATATCCTTGTTTGCGTGCAGTCGCCAACAGCGCGGCGGGCGCACTGCGCTCCCAGGCAACAACGATGTCGTTCACTCCGAGCGAGCTCGCCGGAGGTAACGTGGCGTCGTTCCACTGCACAAAAACGGTGCTCCATGCAGACGGACAAAGTATGACGCAAAAGCACAATACAACCATATTCCTGAAACTCATGCGATCCGTTCTCGAGCCCTGAATAATCACAACCGTTTCCCGAAAAAAATCTTTGGTCCATTGGTTACTGTTTCGATTTCTGCTTTCGGGGAAAGCCAGATTGCAGAGACGTTGCTCATGCCCTCGACCAACGGCTTCCCAACCTTCGGGCCAAGCAGCAGCAATGTGGTCGAAAGCCCGTCGGAAGGAGTTCCAGCAGAGGCGATAACGCTGACCGCGAATTGAGTATCGACGGGCCTTCCCGTGGCCGGGTCAATAATATGCCCTGCGGACTCGGGACCAAGCAAAGAAACCGCCGTTTGCTCTGATGTCGAAACACTTTGGTCCTTAAGCATCACGTAGGGATCAATCGTGCGAGAAGGATCGCGCAGGTGCACAAGCCAACCCGGTTGTCCGGGAGGAGATCCCATCGCTAAAATCGTACTCCCTCCGGAATTGATTAACGCGTTGCGAATGCCGGAGGAATGCAGCATCTCACCAGCTCGGTCAACGGCATATCCTTTGCCGATCGCGCCCAAATCTAACTGCATACAGGAAGATCGAAATGTAATTTGGTCCGGCAGAGTTAATTCGATCTTCTCATAGCCAACACAATCCTCCGCTTGCTGTCGCTGTGAAAGAGAAGGCATCGAGTCGCCCGACAAGGCAGCTTTCCACAGATTTACCAGCGGCGCGACGGTAATGTCGAACTTCCCGCCGGAGAGTCTGGAAAACTCGACCGCTTGTTCAATCACGCGATACAAGTCGGGCGGAACCTTCTGAGTGTGGAAATGAGCAGAACGGTTCAGCCTGCTCAACGCGCTCTCAGGCTTATAGTTGCTCATCAGATCGTCCATGCGGACGATCTCCTGCAAGGCCTTATCGATCGCGGCGGAAGCCTTTTCGGAAGATTCGGCATAGGCAGCGATCTCGAAGACCGTGCCCATGACGTACTTTTCCTTGTAAACGAGAATTGGCTTGCCTGAGCTCTGGGCGCTCGAAGCGACGGACAGAATTGCTATGACGAGCACTGTCGCCCATCGCTTATCGCAGCGCATAAATCTCACCGCTCAAACTCGCTATATAAATGCCATCGCCCGCCAGTACGGGAACAGACTGGATTGCCGTCCCCAGGTGGGCTCTCCACACAATTTTTCCGTTGGCGGAGTCCAGGGCTAATAAGCCTCCCGCCTGAATACAGACCGCGCCGTCTGCAATTACTGGCGACGCCGTAACCACTTCCCCCACTTCGGTCTTCCAACGCAACCGCCCGGTTTGAACATCAAAGGCGTACAGAAATCCATCTTTGCTGCCAATCGCAGCCAAATCTCCCGATACCGCTGGCGACGACGCGATGCCGAGGCCCGTTTCATATTTCCAGCGCACTTCTCCGGTGCTGGCGTTCAGCGCATAAACACAAAAGTCCTCGGAGCCGACAAGGACGAGGCCATCGGCCACTGCGGGAGATGAATCAATACCGTTGCCCGTAGGCGTTCCCCAGAGTATCTTTCCGGAATCGGCTGCGAGACAGTAAACCTTGCCGTCTCCGCAACCCACGTAAAGCTGATGCTCAGCGGCATACGGCGTGGAATAAATCCTTCCACCGAGGCTTTTGGACCATTTTTCGTGACCATTCCCGACGTCGACCGCGTAGACCTTCCCGTCCGCGCTCCCAAAGAAAACGGCTCCATCGCGGACGACCGGTGATGACCATACCTCGGCCTGGCTTGCCGCCTCCCACAGTTTTTCCCCCGAATGCCGATCCAGGGCATAAATCTTGCCGTCGTCGCAACCAAAAAGAACCATGTTCTCGAAGAGGGAAGGTGTGGCATGCACCTGGCCCGCGGACTGAAACTTCCACTTGGATGTACCCGTGGCGACGTCGATTGCGTGCAGCACTCCGCTGACCGAAGCAACATACAAAATTCCTTCTCGAAGCACTGGAGCGGACCGCACGGCGCTGCCGGCACGATATTGCCAAGCCGCCTTCTCCGGAAAATGTAATTTAATTTGTCCCTGGCCACCGGTACGGGCACTGTCGCCAAGCAAGGTCGGCCAGTCGCGTGGAGATTCAAGCGTAGCTGTTTGCGTAATCTCCATCAGGCTGAGATAAGACGATGATCGATCTGCTTCGGATCGAAGATTCCAAGTCCAAGTTTCCCCGCCGCTGCAATATGTCCCGGCTGCCGGAAGAACAGATTCTTGGAGGCATCGTGATAGAACTCGTTACTGTTTGAGGTGATGCTGCTTGACTCGTGTTCCCAGACGGACGGAGCACCGTGTTCGCGCCGCGTCTTGTCGATCGCCTCCAGTTCAACGGTATCCATTGCCACCGGGTCGGTAGCCACCATTAAAATCCCTGGCTGCTCGATAAAATCCTGGACCTGCGTGAGCGGTCCCCCGTGCCATACCAGGCGCATTCCATCCATGATATGCAGCACCGATCTCGAACGCAGCGGTTCGACCGTGCACATCAATCCGATCAGAGGATTCGTAAAAGAATGCGGCGGTTGATGGGTACGCGCAACGTTATTGAAAGTACCGTAGGCCAGATTCTTAAGAGCTCCGGTAACTCCGGATGCCGAGTGGTCCTTCATAGTGGGCACATTGATGATCTTCGTTACTTCATGGGCCACAATGCTGGCCATGTAGGATCGGGTTTCCCACTCGCCGAAGAAATTGGCATCGCAATAAATATTCGGCTCGTAGCCGTCCATACCAACGGTGAAGGCGTCCTGGATGCCGACGATGCGAACACCAGTCGGCAGCAGGGTCTGATAGCTGCCGATATCCATCTCATACGAATATCTGTCGTAGACGACGATATTTCGCAGAGGCACTCCAACCAACGCGACTGCGTCGATTATCTCCCGTATGATCTCGGGAGACGAACAACAGGCAGGAGCACCCGATGGATTGATCTTGATGCCAACGATGTCCGTCGGATCGATGAATTTCCCCCACGCGTCGCGAACCGATTTCTCGCCTGTCAGTTCGGTCATCGCCTGTTCCAGCATACGGCGCACGATCGACTGCGTCACGCGATTCCCCACGATAGCTTTGGGTTCGCGGATCTCGATAACTCGCCCTCGAAACAATCCCGGCATCCCCAGTGGCGACGCCGCATAACCGGGCAGACCGTGCAGTTCAATGGGTGGGAGGGCAGGAAGAGAATCCGCCCGTACCATCGGACCCAGACCTTGCATGAGCAGCGAAGCGCTTCCGATGCAACCCGCCTTCACGAAAGTACGACGATCCATGATTCCTTCAGTATTGTTCGCTACAATTTTGCCGGACTGAACCTCAAGGGAGCCGATCAGATTACGCCAGGGCGTCTGTGGTTTACAACCCGTGCTGGGCCACGCTCTTCATCCGCATTCTTCATCGACGATGACAATCTTGTCTCATGTGGATACACTGTCGCTTCAACACAAACCACACAGGAGCCAGGCAGAGGCGAATGAAAACATTTTTTGCAATCATCACAGCGCTCGCGATCGTCATCGGATCTCCTCTCGTCACAGTCGCGCAAACTCCACCGCGTTATGATCTGCTGTTAAAAGGCGGCCACGTTATCGATCCTGCCAATCACATCGACGAGGTACGCGACGTTGCCGTATTCCAGGGCAAGATAGCCGCGGTTGAAAAAAATATTCCTGCCGATCAGGCCGGAAAAGTTGTGGATGTTTCCAAACTCTACGTCACGCCCGGACTGATCGATATTCACTACCACGTCGGTCACGGAGGAGCGCCACTCAACTGGTTCGCTCCGGAAGCCCGGGCGCATGCTCTCCCCCTTGGTATCCCGGCGGATATGGCGCTGCGAGGTGGCGTGACCACCATCGTCGATGCCGGCTCGGCAGGCGCCGAAACCTTCCTGCAAGAGAAGGAGGAAGTCATCGACCGCGCCAAAGTGCGCGTTCTGGCTTTCCTGAATATCGTCGGGAACGGGATGCAAGGCGGGTTGGAACAAAGTCTGGATGAAATGGACCCGAAAGCTTGCGCCGCCACGATCGCGAAATATCGGGACATCATCGTGGGAGTAAAGACTGCGCATTACTGGACGAATCAGCCTTGGGATGCGGAGCACGTGCCGTGGGCTGCGGTGGATCGTGCTATTGAATGTGCGACGCTGGCGAATGTTCCGGTGATGTACGATTTCTGGCCTCGCGCGGATAGAACTTACGAAGATCTGCTGCTGAAGAAGATGCGGCCCGGTGATATTCACACCCACGTCTTCGCCCAGCAATTTCCCATCATTCTTGCCGACGGCAAACTCAATCCCGCGTTGGCGGAAGCGCGCGCGCGCGGCGTGATCTTTGATGTTGGCCATGGATCCGGCAGCTTCTGGTTTCGCAACGCAGTTCCTGCGGAGAAGCAAGGATTCATTCCTGATTCCATGTCCACCGACTTACACACGGGCAATTACAACGAAGTCAGCATGACCAACGTGATGTCAAAATTCCTGGCCATGGGCGTCCCTCTGGACGACATCATCCGGCGATCCACGGTCAATCCAGCGGCCGAGATTCGTCGACCCGAACTGGGCACGCTGACGGTGGGCAAGGATGCCGATATCGCGGTCCTCGAACTAGCGAAAGGTCATTTCAGCTACATCGACTGTGGCGTCGCCAGATTTGACGGAAACGTGAAACTGACGGCTCGTATGACGATTCGCGCAGGCCGCATTTTGTACGATCCTTCCGGTCTCAGCATGGTGGAGTGGGAGAAAGCCCGCCCGCAATATTTCAATGTTCCCGACAAAGGCGAGACTTTGCCAGCGCGGGCCGACGATTATCCCCGAGAATGAAGTGGGAGGTTTGTTTTGAAAGAAGCAGCTGGGATCTATGCGGTGCTCCCTCTTATTCCACGAGCTTCAGAGTGCCAAAGCGTTCCGGAACATGGAAACTGTCACGCATCGGCGCTCGCCAGGCAATGTAGTGCCGGCGGGACTCCGGTCCCTGACAGCGAAAAAGATTGATGCGGAGAGTGTTGCCGGCAGCCGCCGGGCGACTGTCGATGGCAGCATACGGAATTCGCATCGCCCCATACCACACGTGAGCAGCCTTATCGATCCTCGATGAGATTTCAAAATTCGAATTCCATTTCCAACCGCTGTCATCATGTTGGCGATCGAGATCGATATCCAGATCGACCCACTCTCCTTGCGGCGAAATCTCGAATTCTTTGTACCGCTTTATGTTCTTGAAATCCGCGCCGATGAACGCTTCCGCGACATCCCAATTCCAAAGCTCGTTGGTCTCGGCCGACGTATTCGGATTCGGTGTCAGATTGAGTTCTTCATAGGGACACACGAAAAGAAAATATAGGTTCTGCCTGGTCCAGCGCGTTCGGATCTCAGTGCGATATTTCGGCTCAGCTTTGCCGAGCGCATTCGACTCCATGTAGATGGGTTCCGACCCGCGCCAAAACGAAGACATCGGATTCGTGTCGAGCCGCTGATCAGAATTGGCCCGCCGGCTGTGAATGACGTCATCCGTCGCGAAGATGAAAACGCAACAAGAGATCAGCACAAGCACTACTCGAAAGAGATTATTCATGAAAGATTCCTTCCGCGCCTGAATCGAAGCACCTCAGGGGTTGTCGCCCGACATCGCAAGCCGCGTCAGGTGATAGGTCATCTGTGTGTCAGGAGATAAAAGCGCTTCGCGAAATTCTTTCGATGCCTGCAAGGTATTTCCCGATCCTGCGTCGAGCATGCCGGCATTGTAAGACCACCAGCCACCCGGAGACTCGCTGCTATCAGATTTCTGGACGCGATCGAGAACGCTCTGCAATTTCTGCTTCGCGGAGCCATGATCAAAATCTGGAAGTTGCTGAGACACCTTCCATGCCCACTCTGCATCTCCAAAACTCGTCTTCTCAGCCGCCTGCCTAAAGCTGCTGAGAGCCTTATCCGGAACTTTGCAGCTCTTGTATACGCTCCCAATCAGATAGCTGAACCTGGCGGACTGCAGGAACGGATCGAGTCCATCATGCGTAAATGCGAGATCCGGCACCGGACGCGCCAGATCGTCGACGGCCTTGATCGCCTCCGAACATTGTCCCTGCTGGGCCATTGATAAAGCGTGCTGGATTTGTACTTCAAGCCACACTTGCCGCACGTTGGTTCCACCCTCTTCCCTTTGAAAGAACCGATTGTGGAACAACGCGGCTGCCTTCTCGAACGCTCCAGCCTCGGTCAAATTCAAAATCAGTTCGTATACGAGAGCAGTCGGCATGTTGGCAAGGTCCGGATACCGCTCTAACGCCGCAACGCGTTCCTTTGCCGGATGCTGCAAGATGCTCAGTGCCTGATCGATTCCTGTGTAGAGTGCAAGGTTTTGAGGATCGTTATGCAGGCCCTCCTGAAACACGGTCAAAGCTTTCTCCGGTTCGTTTTTTTCATGCAGCAGAGCGCGCCCCAGGCTGGCATGGAGCACCCGAATCTGTGGATTCAACTTCCGAGCCTGATCCCACTCAGCGAGCGCCTGATCCGTGACTCCCTTCGAGAAATAGAGCGTCCCCAGCAGGAAATGCGCACTCGCATCCTGCGTATTCGAGTTCAACGCAGCGGTCAATACCTGCACATCTTCGGCGCGGCTGGGGAAAACGTAGTCCGTCGCGAGCTTCGCCGCCGCGTTGAAATCGCCAGCCGCAGACTGCCCCAATCTTTCCCTGCAATAGCCGCGGTAGTAGGCGATCAATGGATGTTTGTCGGGTGGAAGTTGGCCCGGCTCGCTCTCATCTGCAACCGGCGCAGGATAATCGCGTGAGAGCACCTCAAGCGCCTGCGAATACATTCCCAGACGCATGTACTCCGACGCGACGTTCAATACTCGGTTGGCATCATCGCCGAGATGATGCAGGTCCGGCTTTCCAAGCTGATCGAGCAGAAAGTAGCTTTGCGGAAATCGCGCCAGCCATTCCCGTGTGAGCTTCTGCGATTTTTCCTTTTGCCCCTCCACACCTAATACCGCAATGAGCTCTTCAGCAGAACGAAGATCTTCCGGAGCAGCGTCCGTCGCCAGTTGCAGGTAGGACTTTGCCAGTTTCAAATTTCCTGCGCGCGCCGAGAACTCAGCCAACCGCATTCCGGCCGCCGCGCGGAACTCTGGGCTGCGTGCAGCCGCTTCGTACGATTCACGGGCTTGTCGGTCCTGCCCGGTCCCTTCGTACGCAATTCCCAGGTAATACGAGATTTCGGGATCCGACGTATCGCGGGCGTGAACGGGCTCTAGACTCTGCTTCGCCTCCTGGAAACGCAGCAAACTCGCACACAATCGTCCTGCCGCCTTGCTCAGCTCAAAGCTCTCTGGAAACTTTCCCAACCCGCCCTGATAGGTTTGCAAGGCTCCCAGCGGATTGCCATCCAGTTCCTGCTCATTCCCCAGTTGAAGCCAGTCATCCTCGGTGCGGTGCTCCGGTTCAGGAATCTGATAAGCGGGTTGCGGTCCAACGCGTACCTCTTCGACGGGAGTCCAGTCGTACTCGCCTTCGGTTTGACCGAGCAGGACAGCTCCGTTTGCGTCGCGCAGCTCAAATGTGTATTTCCGCTGCGGATCTGCATTCGTCACTTCGTGCGTCCAAGTATGTTGCGGAACCAGGTCCACTTTTTCCTGGAAGATGGTCTTATCTCCAAGCGCAATGCGGAGGGTCGCGCCGGGAACAGGCTGATTCACGTTGAGGCCGGTGAGCAGCGCATCCTGTTTCCGACTCAGATGGACCACGCCTGTGAGGTTAGCCCGCGAAATTCCGCCAATGTCGCGCACCGGCATCCAAAACTCAGAGAAGCTGATCGTCTGCCGAGGCTCAAGGAACGCATAGGTCTCCTGATTACGGAAGAGTCCCGCTTGGATCTCCACGTAGGCGCTATCGTTGTCCGATAGTGTTTTGCGCCAATCCAGTCCGTCAGGATCAGTTCCCCATGACCAGATCTTCTTCGCGGGCAGTTGAGCATAATCTGCATAGTGGGTCGTTCCCGTGTTAGTGTGCGGCTGCCACACTCCCATGAACGGCTCGCGACTGCCATGCACAAATAAAGATACAGGCCCTCTTGTCTGATTCTTGATAATGCTGAGATCTGTACCATCCGCTTCAACCGGCCAAGTCGTGACCTCTCGAAAACCATGGCTAGCGGTAAAGCGCATCGGATATTGGATTCGCGAATCGTCCCACACTTGAACTCCAGCGTTATTCCACCAGTAAAAGCGGTGCCGAACGTCGCTGCGATTGTTCAGCGTGACTCGCTCTTCCAGGACCGTAGAATGCGGCCGCAGCTCGAGTTCGACCGACCATTGCATCCCGTAGACGCGATCGACGTTGCTCACCGTTACGGAAGCGCTTCCGTCGTCTTTTGTGCCGAACGCAAAATCCACGGGAGAAAGACTGACCCAATTGTGGGAAACCGGAAAGTTGAATTCGATTCCGAACGCAGCCCATGCACCGCGATAGGAAATCGCCGCCTTCTTGATGGACGGGTTCGCGTAAAACATCGGCTGGCCGCTGATCTTGTCGATGCACGTGTAAACGTGACCTCCGAGATCGGGCAGCACGGAACACTTCAAGTATTCATTTTCCAGAAACACCGCACGCCAGGCATGGTCGGTGCGTCGGTCCGTCAAGTTGTCGCGCAACGTGTACGGATAGTTGAAGCGGCTGTTGGCATACTGATCAAATGGCGGATTGAAATCCGGTGCGCCTTCCTCATACGTCGGTAATGTCAACGTGCCTTGCCATACCCGAACCTGGGCCGCGGCCATCACCGACGATAGGAGTAAGAGAGCCGACAAGATCTTGAGGGTCATCGTTCTTACCTGGACCTAAAACAGCACTGCATTATTCTTATACAGCTATCCTTGTGCCGCGGCTTGCTGTGCCATACAGATCGACTTTGAGGATTGTTGCCGGCGAGGCGGGCCATCTGGTCGATTCCGGCGCCAAAGTTCTCCGAGGAATAGTACGTCCGTCTCGAAAGTCGGTCACTCAGCCTACAGCTCCACGGGCTACGATCGGCCACAGCGTCTCAACGCGATTGCCGCGGATCGCGACATACCAATCGTATAAGTTGACCGTCGGATCACAGTGGCCTGGAATCAGTTTGATCTTGCTGCCAAGCGACACACCGCCCGGAGCGTCGCTAAGATCCAGGATCCCATGCTCGTCGGATGGTCGCCCGTATCGAATACCTGGTAAATCCAGAGGAACTGGCATGCCTGAATCGAATGCCAGAGCCTTGAGTCCGGCATCCACAACGGCGTAGTTCCGCTTGGCTATGGACATGATTTGCGTATACACAAAAAGGCTTTGGCGGAATTCGGTGAATTCTGTTCCCGCTTCTGTCAGATTGCGCCCGTAGTCAGCGTCCATGAAAATGTAAGAACCAGGCTGTATTTCGTTGTATACACCGCTCGCAGCTTCGAACCGGTACGTACCTGTACCCGCGCCGCTCACCACCTCGCAGGAGAGCCCTTTGCCTGACAGCAAATCCAGGATTCGGCGTACAATCTCCACGCTCTGATTTATGGCGGACTTGCGTTCGGCGATGGTGCGAACATGCTGGGCTCGTCCTTGATAAGCCTGCAGCCCTTTGAATTCGAGAGTCCGCAGTGACTGAATTCGCTGTGCCAATGCCAGTACTGCTTCACCTTCTTGAACTCCACAACGACTACCTCCGACATCTACCTCCACAAACACACCAATGTGCACATCATGGCTGGCAGCGGCCTTGCTCAACTCCTCCAAATTATCCAGGTTATCGACGCATACGGCTATGGTCGCCCGTTTTGCGAGTGAGGCAAGTCTGGTGATCTTATGTAGACCTATGATCTCGTTGGTAACGAAAATGTCGTGGACACCTCCATTAACCAGAGCTTCAGCCTCGCTCACTTTTTGGCAACACACACCAACGGCTCCATGGGCGATCTGATGCAGCGCGATGACAGCACACTTATGAGTCTTGGCATGAGGGCGTAGCCGCATGCCGCTGTTGGCGGCTTCTTTCGCCATCTTGCCAATATTCCATTCGTACGCGTCAAGGTCTATAAGCAGTGCCGGAGTGTCCACCTGTTCAAGGCACATCCCGGGTTCGGCGGGCAAATTCTCAGTGGGCAAGCTTTGGCTCCTTTCCAACCTTAAGACGCGCTCAACTCTGTATTTGGATCCTGGAGTTTCGCATCCCATCTGGGCATTGGATTGGCTGACGTTTGATTTCTTTCCCCCGCCCTCATGGATTCGGTTGAGTTGGTAGCTTCTATCCGGGCCGAATATCAACCATCGTGCCCGGCCGCAGAATTCCGCGATTACTGTTAAATATGCTTACGGGTACAGGTCAACGATCATTGTCACTGCTTGCTGTGTCCGGTGTCACGTCCAAAACAAAACCTGATAATCTTCTGCCCCTCTTCTCTTGGAAATCTGTGAGCGCCGGACTTGACACTTGCTGGCTTGTGGAGTACACACGCTCTGTTCAGAGCACGTGTGAAGCGATCGCGGCTTGGGATGCAGGTTTCTCTTTCTTGAGGTCCGGGGCGGGCTAAATCTCCCACGAAGACATCATCGCCGCCATCATTGCAGCCGCCGCACACCTGTCACTCTGCCCGTCGAGTATGCTGAACCCAGACAGAAGCTTGCTGATCGCCAACGATGGATACCGGGCTGTCCGGGCTTATGAGGGGGGCTGATCCTTCCCAAATGGCCGAGGATTTGTGTAGAGCCCGCGTAACTGGCGATGCTGCAGGAGCAATCTGATGAGGCCAACATGGGCTGAAGTTTCGCTGGGCAACCTACGGCTGAACTTCAGAAACATTCAACAGCACGTTGGGAAAGACGTCGCGGTCTGCGCGGTCATCAAGGCTGACGCCTACGGACATGGAGCTGTGCCTTGTGCCCGGGCGCTTGAGGAAGCGGGTGCGACATGGCTGGGCGTCACTTCGACGGAAGAAGGCATTCGTCTACGGCAGGCCGGAATTGCGGCACGCATCTTATTGATGACTGGTTTTTGGCGAGGCGAAGAGGATGAAGTTATCACCCACAATCTCACGCCACTAATTTGGGAGCCATGGCATATCGACCTGTTGGCGAAAGCCGCAGTAAAGCTCGCGCGTGCGCCTTCTGCCATTCACCTGAAAATTGATACCGGCATGGCCCGCTTGGGAGCAAGCTGCCGGGTTCTGCCAGAGGTCCTGCAACTACTGAAGAGCACGCGAGCGCTGCAATTGGAGGGCATCGCTACCCATCTGAAATCCGCGGAAATCCTAGATGCAGCCGATGTTGCGGAGCAACTCAGCTGTTTCCAGAAAGTGCAGGACATGGTGGAAAAAGCCGGTTTCGAACCGATTTACTCTCACGTCGCAAACACGGCAGCTCTAGCTGCCCGCCGTGAGACTTGGAAGAGCATGGTCCGGCCCGGCATCTGTCTTTACGGCTATAACCTCCACTTTGTATGTGACCGGGCCAGCCGCCCGATAGCGTTGCCGAATGTCACTCCCGTGCTTTCCTGGAAAACTCGAGTCATTTCGCTGCGCGACGTAGGGGCCAATCAAGCTATCGGATACGATGGAAAGTATGTGAGTAGGGTTCCGGCGCGTTTGGCGACATTGCCAGTGGGTTACGCCGATGGACTGAGCCGGCATTTATCTTCGCGCGGACAGGTCATCATTCGAGATACATACGCCCAGATTGTAGACAATATCGCGATGGATCTTACAATGATTGATGTCTCCTCCGTGCCAGGTGCTGCCTTGGGCGATATGGTCACCCTCCTGGGCGCCAGCGATCATTGTGTCATTTCTGCTTGGCAACATGCAGAGCTTGAAAACACCATTCCGTATGAGGTTCTGTGCCAGATTGGCCATCGCGTCCGCCGAGAGTACGTTGGTTAGCTGGTTATGAACCTTCTAGAATCAAGAAGCAGATTTCGATCAAGACGGTTCAAGAATGCTTCTGTTCTCTGCAAACTCCGGGGTGCACATCCTTCTTCCAAACGGCCGGTCATAAGATGGACATACTAGGAACGGACAGTCACACTCGCCCGGAACTGGCGCGCGACCTTGGGTTGTCACATGCCGGGGCGGTGGTGATTGGGACCATCATCGGGAGCGGAATTTTTCTTGTCCCTAGCGAGATGATGCAAGCCGGGGGCTCGGCACGGATTGTGTTTCTCGCATGGATCGTCGGGGGTGTGCTCTCTTTTTTCGGCGCGCTGACTTATGCCGAATTGGGCGCTATGAAGCCGCAGGCCGGCGGCGAGTACGTGTATGTTCGCGACGCCTACGGGCCGCTGGCGGGGTTCCTGTATTCATGGGCGACGTTTCTGATTGCTAAGCCGGCTTCGATTGCGACGATAACTACGGGACTGGTGCGGATTCTCGGAACCTTTCCCGTCCTTTCTTTCTTCTCGCATGCCTTGTTCTCGCATACTTCGATGTCGCATCAATTCACCATCACCTACGGGCAACTGGTGGCCATCGGAACCACAATCTTGGTTTCATGGCTAAACTACGTTGGAGTGCGCCGGGCGGGAGAATTCCAGTTTCTGTTCACGTTGCTGAAGGTTGCGATCATCCTCGGAATCGTCGCCGTAGGTTTCTCGTATCGCGGAGGAACATGGGCTAATTTCGCCAGCGAGTTTACCGGGGCGAAAGGCGGCGTGGCTGGTTTTTTTGCGGCTCTCGTGGCGGCGCTGTGGGCTTATGACGGCTGGAACAATCTGAACATGGTGGCCGGCGAGATACGGAATCCGCAGCGCAATGTTCCGCTATCGCTGATTTGGGGCGTGGCAACGGTGGCCGCGCTCTACATCCTGGTGAACGCGGCGGTACAGTATGTGCTGCCCGCAGCGGCGGTCGCGGGCTCGGAGCGTCCCGCGTCGGATGCGGTAGCGCTGGCGCTGGGGACAACAGGCGCCGGCTTGGTGTCAGTGGGCATGGCCATTTCAATGATCGCCACCTTGAACGGCACCGTGATGAGCGGAGCCCGTGTGCCCTTCGCAATGGCGCGCGACGGCAATTTCTTCAAGGCGATGGCGGAGGTTCATCCGCGCTTTCACACCCCGTCGGTGGCGATTGTAGTGCAGTGCGGGCTGGCGACCGTTCTGCTGTTGCTGGGAGGCAGTTTCCGGCAGTTTTTCTCGCTGACGATTTTCGCGGAGTGGGTCTTCTACATGATCGCCGGCAGCACGGTGTTCGTTTTTCGCCGGCGGGAGCCCCATGCCGACCGGCCTTATCGCGTGTGGGGATATCCAGTGGTTCCGGGGGTGTTTGTACTGGTTTCCACGGCGCTTCTCTACTACACGTTCACCGACAATCTGAAAAGTTCAGTTGGCGGATGCCTGGCGATTCTGGCAGGCGTTCCAGTGTTCTACTTTTTTAAGCAGCGTCGGGTGTCGCGGCTAAGGTAATCGGCCATCTGGCTGAATGGCGGAGTGAATCAGAAATCAACAATCGACAATCCCTCACAAACGTTCGAGCCGCATTTGATCCCGAATGCTTTCCCGATCTCGGATCAGCCGCGCCTTCGCACCATCCACCAGCACCTCCGCCGGTTTACCGCGAGTATTGTAGTTCGATCCCAAACCAGCGCCGTACGCTCCCGTATCCAGAATGGCTAGCAAATCGCCTTCCCGCACGACCGGCATCTCGCGCTGGCGAGCAAAGAAGTCACCAGTTTCGCAGATAGGCCCGACTACATCGGTCACCTCTGTATCCTCGGCGGAGAGAGTCACGGGCACAATCTCATGGTAGGCATGGTAAAGGGACGGCCGCAGCAGGTCATTCATGCCCGCGTCTACGATCAGAAAACGTTTTCTGTTGTTGGTCTTCCGGTAGATGGCGCGCGTCAGGAGTACACCCGCCGCAGCCACGATAGACCGCCCGGGCTCCAGCAATAGATGGACGTTCAATCGTCGCAAAGGCTTGAGCACAGCGCGGGCGTAGGCGGAAATCCGTTGCGCGGAATTGTCCGCGGCACTTTCATAAGAAATCCCGAGGCCACCACCCGCATCCACATAGCGGATATCGTGCGAGTGTGAGCGGAGAGCGCGCACCAAGTCGGCAACTTTCTCCAGCGCGTCGGTGAAAGAACGGACGTCCGTAATCTGCGACCCGATATGCACGCTCACTCCCGCCACCTTCAGATAAGGCTGCTTTGCGGCCTTCGAGTAAAGAATCTCAGCCTCGGGAATGGGCACGCCGAACTTGTGCTCGCACAAGCCGGTCGAGATGTAAGGATGAGTCTTCGCCGAAACGTCGGGATTCACCCGCACTGCAATCGCTGCTTGCCTTTTCATACGGGCTGCGGTCTCGGCTAGCGTCTCCAACTCGGAAGCGCTCTCAATGTTAAACAGGAGGATTCCGGCCCGTAGGGCACGTTCCATCTCTGGCACGGTCTTGCCGACGCCGGAAAACACCACGCGTTTAGCCGCGTGGCCATCCGCGCGGAGAACTCGTTCGAGTTCACCGCCGGAGACCACATCGAACCCTGCGCCCAGGCGGGCGATCAAGCGCAGGATTGCCAAGGAAGAGTTGGCTTTTACGGAATAACAAACAGTGTGTCGAATGGAACGAAAAGCGCGAGCGAATCCCCTTATCCGCTCGCGGATCATTGCCGCCGAGTACACATATAGCGGCGTTCCATGGCTCGCCGCGAGCCGTTCGAGGGCAACGGATTCACAAAATAAAGCGGGCTGCGCCTGGCCACGAACCGCGCAATAGTGGAAGGCGGGTGATCGCAGGAAATCAGTCTTGGCGGTGCTCTTGACCACGAATCTCCTTTTGGCCTCGCAAATCGCTCACGGGGAAGTATCAATCAGATTCATTCAGAGTTGCTAGAATCGCGACTGCCACAAATGGCCACGCCAGTACTCCGCCATCCGCATGAGTCGAGCTTAAGGTTTTCCGATTGCGTGCGCTTCTCGGCGCAATGTAGATTCCCGCACGATAAGCCGCGGGACCAGCAAAACGACCTTCGGCCTAATCGGCTCGTCCGCCGAAATTGCACGTAAGACCAACTTCGCCGATCGTTGGCCAATGGTGTGATGTTGCTGGTCGATGGTGCTGAGCGGAACGCGCAATTCGCTGGCATATCGATCGTTGCCGGCGCCAATCACAGCAACATCGTCAGGAATCTTGAGGCCCGCTTCGAAGATGGCCTTGATTGCGCCGAGCGCAGTCGGATCGTTGTAACACACAACTCCGTCCGGCACCGGGCGCATTTCGAGCAGGCGCTTCATCGCTTCGTACCCGCTGGCATCAGCCCGCGTGTCGCTCGAGTCACGGCTTACGATGTACTCTGCGCGTACCTTGTGTTGATGCTGCTCAAGGGCCCGCAGATATCCGCGCACGCGGCCAATGCCAGTGCTGATCTCGGGCCCGCGAATGTGGGCAATGCGTTGGCACCCGACTTCAAGCAAGTGTTGCGTGGCAATGTAGCCGATGCGCTCATCGTCCACGCCGACGAAATTGCAGTTCGCATTCTCCAGACGCCGGTCGATGAGAGAAAAGGGCACGCCGCGGCTCTCAATCAACTGGACGATCTCTGGCGTTGGTTGCACTGAGGCCAGGATGAGCGCATCCACTTGGCGTCCGAGAAAGAACTCGACCTGCTGCCGCTCCATCTGCGGATCTTCTTCAGAGGACGCAATCATCACTGAGTAGCCTGCTGCGCGTACCTCTTCCGAAATCCCCTTCACAACCTCGGCAAAAAAAGGATGGACCAGGTCCGGAACCACGACGCCGATACTGAAACTTTTCCCCGTCGCCAGGCTCCGCGCGGCCCAGTTTGGCTGGTAGTGCAGTTCGCGGATGCGCTGTTGTACGCGCGCCTTCGTCTGTTTACTGATGTCAGGGTGATTGCGAATCGCCTTCGAAACCGTAATAACGGCTAGGCCGAGATCAGTGGCAATATCCCGCAACGTAACGCGAGCCTTGTTCATTCCTTCTCCGGGATATTAGCCTCCGGACGCCGAAGGCCGGTGCACCAGGAAAAGCGGACGGCAGTTTACTTCAAAAAGGCCGAAGAAACTGCTCTGAGTATGCGCTTGACAGCCAGTCGCGTACCAGCATACACTTCCGGTGCCTGTAGCGCTACAGGTTTCGTTATCTGCTGCGTCCAAAATCCCAGGGGCGAAATATGGATGGTAGCCTGGCATTCCCAGCGGTAGACCAACTCCCCAGCATAGATGCACGCGTTCGAGCAGTGCCGTGCGCTTTGCGGCTGTTACGGAAAGAATCCTCGAGGTGGAGCCATGATCCGTTTCCCAAGAGTTGCTGTGATACTGGTCGGCCTTTCTATCTTACTGTCCTCCGTTGAAGTCTTTGCACAAACCGGGACTACATCCGTGCAGGGTACGGTCGTGGACAAATCCGGGGCGGCTGTAGTGGCGGCTAAGGTTGTCATCCAGAATACCGGACAGGCGCTCGAGCGTGAAATGCGGACCAACGGTTCGGGAGAATATAAATTCCTTGCGCTCCCTCCCGGAACCTACACCATAACGGTGGAGAAGGAAGGCTTTCGGAAGTATGAGTCCCGCGACGTTGCCCTTCTGGTGAACCTTCCCGTTACCCTGGACATGACGTTGAGCATCGGAGGAGCAACGGAGAAGGTCGAGGTCTCTGGGCAAGCTGAGGCCGTGAATACGACCGATGCATCCTTGGGCATTGCCTTCGGCGAAAATAGTATCAAGCAACTTCCCCTGGAAAGCCGAAATGTTCCCGATCTCCTCTCGCTTCAGGCCGGCGTAGTCTATACCGGCAACAGCCCTGATATCGATGCGTCCGTTGACACGCGCAGCGGTTCAGTCAACGGTTCGCATAGCGACCAAAGCAATGTCACCGTCGATGGCATTTCAGTCAATGACAAGGGTGGTCACGCGTTCACCTCGGTTCTGCCCGTCACCCTCGATTCCGTACAGGAATTTCGTGTAACCACGAGCAATTACGGCGCCGAACAAGGTACTTCCTCTGGCGCGCAAGTCACACTGGTTACGAAGAGTGGCACCGATTCATTCCACGGCTCGGTCTACGAATACAACCGGAATTCATTCGTCAGCGCTAATGACTACTTCATCAAGCAGGCGCAACTGCAGTCAGGAGAGCCCAATAAGCCTTCGCAATTGAATCGCAACATCTTCGGAGCTTCCGTCGGTGGACCCGTTCTAAAAAACCGGCTTTATTTCTTTCTGAATTATGAAGGTTACCGCGATGCGGAAGCGGTAAGCGCACTGCGAACGGTTCCCACCGCGTCCATGCGGGATGGAGTCATCGAGTACCTCTGCCAGACCAACCCCGATGGCAGCCCCAATACGAGCCTCTGCCCCGGAAATACGGTTGCCGGACTGAGCTCGGCTTCGTACACGGCACTTCCGGGCTATGAGGCGGTTTCGCCGCAGAAAATCACAGCCATGGACGGCACCAGTCTGGGCCCACATGGCCCCGATCCGGTGGTTGTGCAATACATGAATTCCACTTATCCTCTACCCAACGATCTCACCACCGGCGACCTAGTAAACACGGCAGGGTACCGCTTTCGAGGCAGTACACATAACACGAAAAACTGGTACATCGGCAAGGTTGACTATAACGTTACAACGGATGGTAAACAGCGCGTTTCACTCAGTGCAGCGCTCGCCAATGAAAATAATCCGCAAGCTCCCTTCCTGCCGGGCGCAGCTCCCGAGCAGACGATCGTCAACTTCAACAAGGGCCTCATCACGTCCTATACATGGGTGATTTCGCCAACGCTCCTCAACAATTTCCGATACGGTTTCATCCGGGAGAGTCTGGGGACAGTCGGCGATAGTAACCAGCCGTGGAACCAATTGGAAGTGCTTTCACAGGGTATTACCTATTCATCCTCATTCCAACGTCCCATTCATAATTTCAACGACGACATATCGTGGGCACGGGGCAGACACACCTGGCAGTTTGGTACCCAAATCGGAATCCTGAGAAATCCCGAGAGCAACTCGAACCTATCGTTCAGCAGCGGAGTGGCCAATCCTGATTGGTTAACACAATCCGGACTTTCCACGAACAGTTCATCGCCACTGAATCCGTCCAACAATGGCTTGCCCGGCGTTGATTCCAGTTTCCTTAGCAACTACGACTACCCGATGACAGCTTTGCTGGGCATGATTCCGCTGGTGAACGCAAACTACAATTACGATCGCAGCGGCCAGGCGTTATCTCAGGGCACGCCAGTTACTCGTCGCTTCGGGGAAGACTCCTATGAGTTGTACGCACAGGATTCCTGGAAGGCAAAACCCAATCTGACGCTGAACCTGGGTTTGCGTTACTCGTTGTTCTCGCCGCCCTGGGAAACCAACGGTTTGCAGGTATCACCCACGATGAGCCTCAACACGTGGTTCAACGATCGCATGCAGGGAATGTTCCAGGGTCTGCCTTCCAGCGCACAGCCGCTCATTGCCTATAACTGGTCGGGACCCGCGAACGGAGGTAAACCCAGCTATTACGGTTGGGATTATCACGATCTTGCTCCGCGTTTGTCCTTCGCCTATTCCCCGGCGTGGAGTGAGGGAACACTGGGAAAAATCTTTGGTGGTCCCGGTAAGACCAGCGTCCGCGGCGGCTTCGCCATGCTCTATGACCGGGTTGGAGAAAGCATCGCCGATACCTTCGACCAGAATGGCTCTTTCGGATTGTCGACTCAGTTGCAAAATCCGTCTGATTTCGAAAACTCAATCATCGCTCCCCGTCTGAGCGACATGCACACGATTCCGCAGACGGACTACGCTGGCAACCAGATCTTCACCCCCGCACCTGCGGGTACGTTTCCCGCCATTTTTCCCAGCGTCCTGGCAATTACCTGGGGAATCGATGAAAAACTAAAGACTCCATATTCCTATAACCTCGATTTCGCCGTTAGCCGCGACCTTGGCTCGAAATTCACGCTCGAAGCGGCTTACGTAGGCAGGCTCTCTCGTCGCCAACTCGCCCAGGACGATATGGCGATGCCACTCGATATCTATGACAAAGCGTCGGGACTCGATTACTTTACGGCTGAAACGGCATTGGCCAAAGTATTTCGACCCCAGCTTAATGCCGGCAATAATGCAGCGACGCAGTCGTTCGATCCGAGTCAAGTGCCAGCCAACGTGCGCGCCTTCTGGACCAATCAAATCCAGCCCTTGGCCCCCGGCGGCGCCTACACGATCAATGGTTGTACGGGGGGCAACTCGCTAGGAACAACCAGCCCGGTTGTCGCTGCCTTCGACGTCTTCTGCGCCACACAGTTCAATGATTCTCTAGGACTTTACAATCTCGACATCTATGGGATTCCAGACTTCAATAACCCGAATCAAGCGTATTTCCCGATCGAGGGACCAAATACCTATTACAGCCAGCAATTCAGTTCGCTGTATGCCTGGCGTTCCATGGCGAACGCAAGCTATCACTCTTTGCAAGTAACTTTGCGCCATAGCATGGCACACGGCGTGCAGTTTGATTTCAACTACACTTTTTCCAAGTCCATCGACCTGGCCTCCGACGCAGAGCGGATCGCGCCCGCGAGCAGTATCAGCAGTTTGAACAACATCATCATTAATGCCTGGGCCCCGCAGCAGGAACGCGGAGTCTCGTCCTTCGACGCCACCCATCAGCTGAATGCTAACTGGGTTGCGGAGCTGCCCTTCGGACGCGGCCGACTGATTGGGAACGCGGCTCACGGGCCGCTCGATGCCGTTATCGGCGGTTGGCAACTCTCAGGGCTATTCCGTTGGACCTCCGGCTTTCCGGTCAACGTCGACAACGGGTACAGTAATTTCCCAACCAACTTTGAGCAAGAAGGGAACGCCAACCTGGTTGCGCCAGTAAAGACAGGTGCGTACCACATTAAGAGCGGTCCCGACGCCGGCAATGTCAATATTTTTGCGAACGGGCCGGATGCGATTAACTCCTTCGCCCCAGCCTACGCCGGCCAATCGGGTCAGCGGGACGTCATCCGCGGGGAGGGCTACTTCGGCATCGACATGGGCCTGGCGAAAAGATGGAAGATGCCCTTCAGCGAGAAGCAGAGCCTGCAGTTTCGCTGGGAAGTCTTCAACATAACGAACTCAGCAATCTTCGATGTGCAATCGAGCCTGTTATCTTCCGCTCTAACCTTGGGCAGTGGCGGCAGCTTTGGAAATTATTCAGGCCTGCTGAACAATCCGCGCATCATGCAGTTTGCGCTAAGGTACGAGTTCTAATCTGGAGGGATAACCAACCCATTACGCACCGGGCCTCCGCATAAGTTCATATCGCGGCCAAGCTTTGCCACGGACCGCGAACGCTACAGTTCTCGTTGCAGTCCGTGTTCTAAGCGAGATCGCCGGGACGAGTGGATGAGGATAAGTCTCCGATTAAAAATGCGCGCGGCCTTGTTGGTGCTGCTGTGCGCGAGCGTTGCAAACTCGGCCCAGCAGGCGAAGTTGTCTCCATCGACTCCGCGCGTCACTATTGACTCGGGCGTACTTCAGGGCATTCATTTCAGCTCGAGCCCCGGCGATGTTGCATTCCTCGGAATTCCTTACGCCGCAGCACCGGTGGGAGTGCTGCGCTGGCGGCCGCCGCAACCTCCTCCGCCGTGGCAGGGAATTCGCAGAGCGGACGCCTTCGGTCCTGCATGTCCGCAACTGCCGAGTCCGTGGTTGCCGGAGATGCTCGGTCGAAAGCAAATGGTCACCGACGAGGCGTGCCTCTTCTTAAATGTCTGGACAACGAACTTACATGGTGGGAAGAAACTCCCGGTCATGGTGTGGATTCATGGCGGCGGCAATATTGAGGGATCACAGGAGTGGCCGCCACTCGGACCAGTGCTGGCAAAGCATGGCGTCGTTGTAGTCACGATCAACTATCGTCTCGGCGTCTTCGGTTATTTTTCGCATCCCGCACTTAGCGCAGAGTCGCCACATCATTCGTCCGGAAATTACGGCTTGCTCGATCAGATGGCGGCCTTGAAGTGGGTGCGGCGAAACATTGCCAGCTTTGGCGGTGACCCGCAGCGGGTCACGGTCTTCGGCGCATCTTCCGGTTCCCTCGACGTCTGTGATCTGCTGGCCTCTCCCTTGGCGGATGGTCTCTTCCAGGAAGCCATCCTGCAAAGCGGCGTTTGCGTGGACGGCCTCGCTCCCACCCTTGATCATCAGGAGGCGGATGCCAAGCGCATTGCCGCAGATCTGGGTGTCGCGGACGATTCCCAGGCGCTCATGCATCTTCGCGCCATTCCGGCCGATAAACTCCTGCACATCGCCAGCGAAGAAAAGAAGGTTGATTTCAATCCCGTGCTCGACGGCTGGGTTTTTCGCGAACAACCTGCGATCGCCTTTGCAGAGGGACGACAGGCCAAGATACCGGTCGTGGTTGGCAGCAACGCCGATGAAGTCTCAATCTTCAAGAGCCCCCTGGTTGGAGGCAAGTCCCACGATCCCGGGACGGTTGAGGCATATCATCACTGGCTGGTCGAAAACTTCGGAGCACATGCCCAGCAGGTCTTCGAAGCCTATCCAGCAAAGACCGATCACGACGTCGCTCAAGCGGTTCGCAACTTGGAAACCGACCACGAGTTCGGATTCGGATCTCGCTTGCTGGCGCGCGAGGTCGCGGCTTCCGGTCAGCGAGCTTACTTGTACAACTTCACGTATGTTGGTTCGGGCCTGTTCGAAGCGCTTGGTGCCTTCCACAGCGAGGAGAGTATCCTCCTGAGCAAGCGGTACTGGACGAGTTGGGTCAGCAGTCCCGAGGGCGAGAGGCTTTCGAACATCCTGATTGCCTATTGGGTGCAGTTTGCCAGGACGGGCGCACCGGACAGCGAAGGGCTTCCGCCTTGGCCTCAATACGATACGAAAACCGATGAGGCGCAGGAACTCGGACGGCACGTAGGTCAAATTCCGGCGCTGCGCGCCTTGCGGTTCAAGGTGTTCGAAGAGATGCTCCGGGAAGAGTTGCATCAATGAGATCCGCGGGTTGGTAAAATTGATAGCCTCACACTGCTCCTGATGAAACATGTGTCCATTCTCCTTTTTGTTCTACCGATCGTAGGCTGGTCTGTGTCTGCCCGGGCTCAGGCCGGAACTTCGAAAACCGATGCTTTCGCGCGTTCCACGCAGATGATCGTAGTCACTACCTCGGACTGGAATGCGGTTGAGGGACGATTACGGCGATACGAGCGCGCCACTGAGAATGAAAAATGGCGTCCCGTGGGCGACCCGATCGCGATTGTCGTCGGGAAGAATGGGCTAGGGTGGGGTATCGGCGTCATCGCGACCGATGATGCCCAAGTCCGCTCAGCAGCCGACCCGGTCAAAAAGGAAGGAGACGGCAAGTCTCCCGCCGGCGTCTTCGCTCTGGGGACCGCATTCGGCTACTCTTCTCAGCCGCTGCTGGGACTAAAGATGCCCTATCTGAACCTGACCCCATCGATCGAGTGCGTCGACGACACTGGCTCAAAGTACTATAACCGCATCGTGGACCGCTCTGTCGTTGCTCCTGACTGGAACAGCTCAGAGCACATGCGGAACGCCGGTGAGTCGTACCGCTGGGGAGTCGTCGTAGATCACAATGGCACCGTTGCGGGCAACACTGACCCACCCGAGCCAGGCGGCGGTTCGTGCGTCTTTCTCCACATTTGGCACAGCCATAACCAGGGCACCGTTGGATGCACTGCCATGCCGCAACGCGAACTGGAAACCCTGCTTACGTGGCTCGATCCGGCGCGCAATCCACTGCTGGTACAACTACCGGAACCTACCTATAAGCGGCTGATCAATCGCTGGATGCTACCGAAATTAACGAATGCTCCTTAGCGTTGAGCTGCGGCAACGCCTCTACTGTCCCAGGTCTTCGAACTTCCCATTGAGGATTGGGTACTGTTTCCAATCCTTATAGTCGAAGTGCCACCACTCCTCGGGGTTAACCTTGAAATCCTGCTTCTCCATGGCTTGGCGCAGAAGCGCACGGCGAGCGCGCTCGTCACGCGTGCCGCCGACGTAGTTGGCAAAGGCGCGATCGGTCATTTCGTCGTAGCCACTGGGCATCTTCACTTCCTCGGCCGTTTTCAAATCGTATAACGACAGGTCCACCGCGCATCCGCGGTTGTGCCTGGAGCCCTCTGCCGGATCAGCCACAAAAATCTTTTTGTCGTCGGGCGTGGCATCCCAGAAGATCTTCGTGACGTACCACGGGCGGTAGCCATCGTGGATGATCAATCCGTATCCCTGAGCCCTGAGTTCGCGATGGGCGCGGAGCAACGCTTCCGCTGCTGGCCGCTGAAGGAAAGCGCGTGCCTGGGTGTATACGGGCGTGCCGAGAAAATTGTTCGAGGTGGCGTAGCGGATGTCGAGCTTGATAGTTGGATCGAGCTTGACCAACTCCACCAGATCAGATTTGAGGAAAGTCCCCTGCTCGTGAGGTGGTTGCTCCTTCAGCGCTTCTGCGCGCAACTCCTGTACCGGACGCAGAGGTGTGATACGGAAGCTGACCTCTTGCGCGAAGCCAAGTTGCAGCAGAACAAGAAGGAGACCCAAAAGACGAAAATGGAGTTTCCGCAAGAAATTCATACAATTCATTTGCAAACTAGAATCATCGCACTGCATGCAGCGCGCATGGTCTGGCGCTTCGCAGATATTGGGAGCAGGTGACATTTTCATGTCGCGGCCTCGGTGTTCATGAACGTTACAGCTCAACAGGCCGAATTGTTACGGACGGTATTTTTGAACTGTGCGATCGGTGGCACAACTGTTTATCCCACATATAGAAAGTCCTTCGATATGATCTCGATTGTATGGGTAATGCTTGCTCGCAGAAACACACAGGAAAAAAATGAACCTATGAAGACGAACCTCAAACTGGCGCTGGCAGTGCTGGCTGGCCTCTCGATGGGCGTTGCTGGCGCCGCGGCGATTCACGCGCAGCGAACGAAGGCACATGGCTACGTCATCGCGGAAGTCGAGGTAACGGACCCCACCACCTTGCAAAAACATGGTGAGAAGGCGCCGCAAATAGTGGCGTCTTTCAATGGACACTGCGTCGTGCGGGGCGGCGACGTCCAAGCTCTCGAGAGCGAACCGCCAAAGGGCTACATCGTGGTAATCGGTTTCGACAGCGTACAGAAAGCACGTGAGTGGTATGATTCGCCAGCCTCGGTGGCAGTCACGATGCTCAGGGAGGGCAACGTCGCCTGAAGTGCGCATCTCGATCATTATTTGTCGCCGTCCTGAAGTTGTGCTAGTTGTTCTCTCAGCGTCCCACTGGCGAGTGCAATGTCATTCCATCCCGTGACCGCGGAGAATGCCGGGACACGTTCGAAGCGCAGGATCGCAAGCATCCTCGTGTGCTTGTTCATGGTCCTGCCCATTCGATCGGGACAGTTTTCGTCTCGAAACCCGGATCGGATGAAAGGGCTCCCTTCGCTTGTGCTGTGGGCCTGGGAGAGGCCGGAGGACCTGCGATTCATCAATCCGCAAAACACGGCAGTTGCATTCCTGGCCAGTACGATCAAGATTCACGGGGTCGATGTCGACGTCCGTCCACGCCTCCAATCGCTTGTCGTTCCCGATCACGCGAAACTGGTCGCGGTAGTTCGCATTGAGGCTGACCGGGAGGCCGCTTTCGACCGCAGTCAGACTGAGCAAGCGAGCGCCGCGATTGCGAAGCAAGCTTCGTTGCCGCGTGTGGTGGCAGTGCAAGTAGATTTTGACGCGACTCGTTCCGAGCGCGAGTTTTACCGCGCACTTCTTCTTGATCTTCGTCGAAGGCTAGGACCTAACGTGCCGATTTCGATCACGGCACTCGCATCGTGGTGTCTCGATGATGACTGGATTTCGTCGCTGCCCGTTGACGAAGCCGTACCTATGTTGTTCCGGATGGGCGCCGGCACGAACGAAGTGGTCACGCAGCTCACTTCGGGCCGCGATTTCCGCCCCGACGTCTGCCGAGGGAGTCTAGGGGTTTCCACCGATGAGCGCTGGAGGTCATTGCCCGCCGGGCGACGACTCTACGTTTTCCAGCCTCGACCTTGGACGGAGCATGCGGAACTGGCGTTCTTGTGGGAGGTGGACGAATGGCGCTAAGACATGTGAAACGGGCGCTGGTGGTGTCGAGCATCCTGTGGGTGCTCGCTGTGCCGAGCTCGATCTATAGCTGCGGGCCGTTTCTGGAGTCGGCGATCTTCGCCTTTACCGACCGGCCCGACGGTCGTGCCGAGAACTTCGCGGCTGGCAAGCTTGGGATTGTTCGTCCAGACTTCCGTCAAGCCTACTTGGTTGTGGCCTATCGCTATTTTTCCGGGCTGGGGCTTACCAATGCGCAGCAAAAAGCGGCGCTGGATGTCTGGGACCGTAATGTGGTGCCGGATCATCCCGGAGAAGAGGAGGCAGTCGCCGGCTGGAGCAAGGCTCGGAGCGGCGTGCCAAATCTCCCGCCTGCCCCGGGAATTTCGGTTATGGCGGTTGTTTCAAAGGATCAACCCTACTTCCAATACGTGAATTGCCCAGGAGATGCTTTTCAGAATGCGATGCGCACGCTGGACAATCGAGCGGCGAAGTTCGGACTTCAGAGCGCCGATCTGCGCGAATGGGTTTCGGCGCAGGACCAGGTTTTCGCTAATTGCAGCGGTGAAACGCACGTGATTCCAGCAGCTCTGAATTCCGGTGATGTCACGCTGCGCGCTGACCGTGCCTACCAGATTGCGGCGGCACACTTTTATGGACGCGACTTCGACGAAGCCGTTGCGGGATTCGATGCCATTGCCGGAGACAGATCATCGCCGTGGGCCGGCGTGACTTCCTATTTAGCGGCCCGTGCCTTGATCCGCAAAGCAAACCTGGTTCATAGAGAGAACGAGCCGTTCGATCCCACCGTCATGTCCGCAGCGCAAAAGCGTCTGGAAGCGATCGTTGCCGATCCACAAGCGAGCTCAATTCACGATGCCGCCACTAAGCTGCTCAATTTCGTGCGCTTTCGAACCGAGCCGGACAAGCGGGCGGCTGAGTTGGATCGCATGATTATGCAACCGGAATCAGGCAAAAGCTTCAAGCAGGATCTATGGGACTATGTGGTGTTGTTATCGCATGGCAAGCAGGATGGTGATCCCAGCAGTTGGGTACAGACCTTCCAAGCGGCCGGCAGAAACTCTTTCGGCGTCGTTCGAGAGCAGATTGCCAAACAGACCGTGTCCAAGTGGCAAGAGACGAAGTCGTTGCCCTGGCTGATTGCCGCCCTGGCGGCAAGCGATCCTCATACGCCAGGTCTCAATTCATTGCTTATGGCCGCCGCGAAAGTTCCCAGTTCGTCGCCGGGTTACCTGACGGTTCGTTATTACGCACTGCGTCTGATGATTGCTTCTGGACAATCCGATACAGCGCGCAAAGAGATCGATTTCTTGCTGAAGGGTAAGGAGCCGGATCTCCCGCTGGGATCGCGCAATCTTCTGAATGAGGAACGCCTGAAGGTCGCAAGCGGCCTCGAGGACTTTCTCCAGCATGCTCCGGAAACACCGGTTCCCTCGGAAGTTGATTTCAACACGGGTGAGGACGTGCCTTCTGAATCCACAGACGGCAAACCGAGCGAACCCTTGCTCAATCACTATGCCGCGGAATTCTTCGTGAAGCGCTTGCCGCTGGATGTACTGATCCAGGCAGCGGAGTCGTCGGCTCTACCGAAACACCTTCGCCGGGAGGTAGCACGCAGCGCATGGGTCCGGTCAATTCTGCTCGAAGACTTGAATTCCGCTGGAAGGCTCCAGCCCGTGATTCAGGAACTCGACCCACCGCTCTCGAATGCAATGGAGCTGTTTCGAACGGCCAAAACCGCGGCTGACAAGCACTTCGCAGGCGTCTTCATCATTCTCAACAATCCGGGGATGAAGCCTTCGGTAAGGGAAAGCTCGCTGCGCGGCCCGACGCTGGGCGAACTGGATAATTACCGCGATAACTGGTGGTGCACAAGCATGAATGCCGGAGCAAATTGGGGGCAGAGTTACGAGGGATACGACAAAGAAGCCAATCTGAAATTTGTGGACCGCGATCCGGACTTTCCTTTTCCGGCATGGCTAACAGAAACTCAAAAGACCGCAGCGAGTTCACAATGGCGTGAGCTGTCGACTGTCGGGACGGCCCCAAATTATCTGACCGAACAGGTCGTCGCGTATGCCAAAGTGCAGCCCAACGATCCGCGCGTTCCCCAGGCCCTGCATCTGGCCGTACGTTCTACTCGCTACGGATGCACAAATGTCGAGACCAGCAAGCTCTCGAAGGCCGCATTTAATCTTCTGCATGAGCACTATCCGCAAAGCGAATGGTCCGCGAAGACGAAGTATTACTACTAACTGGAATCCGATTCATTGACGGGCGGGGCGGCCTGGCCAGTGCCGCCTGTCCCGCTAGAACGACTGCGAGAACCTGGACTCCAGAAATTCGCCCAGTTTCGCCGTCGCCTTAAATTGTGGGACGGGATCGAGTTCCTTGAATGCCGAGGTGAACGCATTGGAGAGACTCCAGATCGTTCGCGGCCGGAATTCCTCGTACTTCGGCTCGAAGTACAGGTCATGCACGGTGCGGGCGAGGTGTTTGGGAGCCTCGAGTTTGCCCTCTACAAATGCCTCGTAGATGACTACCTTGGTCGTGACGTCGGTCAGTTCACTTCGCTGCCACCTCTCCACTTGTTTCTGCATGGGTTCAAAGTTTCGCTGCATTCGGTCAACGCCAATCGAGATGCAATCGATCAGCGAAAGTATGCCCTGCGGCGCCGTTTTTCCCACATCGTAACCGTGGCGCAACTGCTGCAGGAGTTGACAGGTGCGCGCGGGGCAGAGGCCTTATGATGGCTTGAGATCGCATCTTCTCGCCTTTGGACCTCTATCTTTCTTGACGACGCTGTCGAAGTTCGACTTCCATAGGACCGCGCACAGAGGTCGGCTCACTTCCAATTGGGGCTCAAAGTTCAAGGCACATCGAGGGCGCGAGAGACGAGGCATAACCTGGTCTGTAGATGTGGGAATCGCGAATGCGATTTCCAAGCCTGGCCTTAGCCAGGCGTCCTCTGCAGGCCAGGCATTCTGTAGCTGCGCCGACCAACATTGGGGGCCGACAGGGTTCATTCTTCGTGAGCACAGCCCAATCCGTGCGCGCCAGCCTATTGGCTAGGGCCACTGCGGCCACGTTCTCTGAGTGCGGATTGTGAGTTGGACCAGCCACGCACTCATACCGGAAGATTGCTTCGCGCTCTGTTGCAGGACGCCACGGGCCAGCTTGACACTCCGGATAAAAGTATCCTGCTATCCCCTTCAGGGCGGCGCTGACCTCCATGACCAGTATGTATTCAGTGCTAGCTTCGAGCGTGTTGGGCCTGCATCTCCTCTTCATCGTGTGGGTCATCTTCGGGGCTCTCGTAGCCCGCTCTCGTGCGCTGCTCCGGTGGGTGCACATCACCTGCTTGATTTGGGGAATCCTGATTGAAATCCTTCCTTGGCCATGTCCTTTGACGCTGTTGGAAAACTGGCTGGAGAGCCGGGCTGGCGTCGAGCCCTACCGGGGTGGCTTCTTGCTGCATTATCTCGACGCGCTGGTTTATCCGAATATTTCTTCCGCCGTGCTTACGGTTGCAGGTGTCGTCGTTTGTACGCTGAATCTCGTACTTTATGCCCGTGCCTTCTGGATTGGACCCAAGAGATCACTGTAGCTTTAAAACTTTCCCAATCACATCGTTTTGGCGATACCTTCGTGAGAGGAATCTTCCAGTGGAGGGCGTCGTGGAACTAGGATTGCGGAAATCGTTCAAGATAGTTTCTCCCGGTAGCTCCCTACAGCGAAGAGTTGCCTATAGTCTAGCCATCGTACGACTGATTCTTGTACCCGTCATTCTTCTCGCGGTTTACTACTTGTTCAGGATGGGGCGGAGTCTCTTGCATGCCGTTTGTTGTGCGCGACATCACAGCCAGACGACGAAGGGCGATTTACGATTCTCGTGGAGTTTCCTGCATCGCAGCACCAACCCCGGAGACCACTTTCATGCGCTCCGAAGCAGCGATCACGGTCAAGAGTGCTGGGAAAGCGGCTGCTCGGCGTAATGGAAATCGTCGCGTTTCGAAGGCTGTCCTGTCATCTGCGGCTCCTCCTCTCGATGCGCCTGAACTGTACGTGAATCGCGAACTCAGTCTTCTGGAGTTCCAAAGACGCGTGCTTGAGGAAGCTCAGGACGACACGGTTCCTTTGCTGGAGCGGGTCAAGTTCCTCTCGATCGTTGGTTCCAACCTCGATGAATTCTTCATGGTGCGAGTGGCGGAACTGAAGAGGCAGATTGCACGAGGTGTTCCGGAATGTGGTCCCGACGGGATGACCCCTGCGGCTCAGCTCACGGCCATTCGCGAGAGAGTCTCCAGCCTGTTGCAGAGGGCGCATGAGTGCCTGCAGCGGCAAATCCTGCCCGCTCTGAGGGAAGTCGGTATCTGTGTTATCGACTACGCGCATTTGAGCAGCCAGCAGCGGTTGATGGTCAACAAGTACTTCTCCGAGACGGTCTTCCCGGCCCTAACTCCCTTGGCCTTTGATCCCGGCCGTCCATTTCCTCACATATCAAATCTCAGCCTGAACCTGGCCGTCCTGATCGAGGACAAAGGGAGCGTCGAACATTTTGCTAGGGTCAAGATCCCCAACTCGATTCCTCAGTTGGTCGCGGTGGGATCAGCTCTGCCCGAGAAGGCAAGCAAAGGAAAGCCCCCTGTCCGACATCACTTCATTTGGCTGGAACAATTGATCGTGGCTAACCTGGAGATGCTGTTTCCGGGTATGAGAATCCTGGAGGCACATCCCTTTCACGTGACCAGGGACGCAGACACCACAGTGCAAGAATTGGCGGCGGGCGATCTGCTGGAATCCGTTGAAGAAGGCGTCTGGCAAAGACGTTTCGCGGACGTCGTGAGACTCGAAGTAAATGATGCAATGCCTGCTCGAGTTCTCGATATCCTGGTCCAGCATCTGGAAGTCAATCGCAGCGATATTTATCAGCTGAGAGGACCGTTGGCCCTCAGCAGACTGCGACACCTCTGGGCTGTAGATCGACCCGAGTTGAAGGATCCGCAATTTGTAGCAGCAACTCCCATCGCGCTCGAGCCGGAAGAGGAGAGGGAGGATCTATTCGCCGCAATTCGCCACGGGGACATTCTTCTGCATCATCCCTTCGATTCGTTCCAGCCGGTGATTTCGTTCCTGCAGCAAGCCGCGCGCGACCCGGCTGTGTTGGCCATCAAGATCACCCTTTACCGTGTAGGTCGCAATGCCCCGGCTGTAGAAGCCCTGCTCGAAGCAGTGGAAAACGATAAGCAGGTAGCCGTGCTGGTCGAGTTGAAGGCGCGATTTGATGAAGAGAGCAATATTGAGTGGGCGCGAGCGTTGGAACACGAAGGGGTACATGTGGTCTATGGGTTGCAGGGTCTGAAAGTCCATTCCAAGACCGCTCTGGTAGTGCGGCAGGAAGGAAATACGATCCGTCGCTACGTCCACCTGTCTACGGGCAACTACAACAGCATTACCTCACAGCTTTACAGCGACATTGGGATGTTTACGTGCGACGAGGAGATCGGAGCCGACTGCAGCGATCTCTTCAACTACCTCACCGGTTACTCCGCGAAGACGGAGTACCGAAAGCTGCTGGTCGCCCCCATCAACCTGAGGGAACGATTTGGAGAGCTGGTCAGAAGGGAGATCGAGCATCAGCGCCGAGGCGACCGCGGGCACCTGATTTTCAAGATGAACGCCCTGGTGGACAGGCGTATGGTGCGGCTGTTGTACGAGGCGTCTCAAGCTGGCGTTCAGGTGGATCTCCTGGTACGAGGGATATGCTGCCTTCGTCCAGGAATCGCGGGAGTAAGCGAAAACATCCGCGTGATAAGCGTTGTAGGACGGTTCCTGGAGCACAGTCGGATCTACTACTTCAGGAATGCCGGAGAAGAAGAAATCTACCTCGGCAGCGCCGATCTAATGCCGCGGAACCTAAACCGGAGAGTCGAGATCATGTTTCCCGTACGGGAGCAAAAGTTAGTTCGTTATCTGAAAGACGAGGTTCTAGCCACCTACATGGCAGACGTGGTGAAGGCTCGTTACATGCAGCCAGACGGAAGCTACTTGCGGAACGGAAGCCGTGCTGTGGACGGTGCGATGAACAGCCAGCAGTGGCTCATCAACCGAGCTGTTGCCCGCGCGCCGTCAGACTCATTTCTTACTGGCGGTCGAGGAACGGACAAGAATCGGCATCTGGCGGTTGACTTCCGGTAGATCCGCAGCTTCTGGAAGCAAAAGCTGGCAGACAAGAAAGATCTGGTTGATCTGTGGCTGGACTCCAAAGGTGGCTTGCCGGACGTAGGCAGAGTAACAGCGCAGAACTGAAGAACGGCGCGAGTGGTAGGCAGAAAGACAAAAAGCGAATCGGGGTTTTGCGCTTTGAGTTCGACAGATATCCAAGCCCTGCCATGAGGGCGAAAGCCGACCCGTGAGTCTAAGGAGGGCAAGATGGCAACTACATCAATCGATCGTGAAAACGTCGCTCCGGAAAAAGAGTACGAAATCAGTTCGCAGCCATACGGCATTTACGTATGCCCCACATGCAAGCGGGAGCTGGAGCTAGGGCCCGGGAGTCTCTCCTGCCGTGCCTGTGCGGTAAGCTACCCAATCCGCGGCGGGATTCCCGAGTTCATCGCGGAAAAGCTCGAAGAGAACAGTAACCGATCCCTACGCATGCTCGGCAAGCGGGACTCTTCCATCCTCCTTGATTTTGCCGCGTACAGTTACGAGAAATATATATACCCGCCAGTGTGTAACCTGTTTGGCGGCTGGCACAGCACCTCCTTGCAAGAGCTCGCACGAGACGTCTCTGACATTGTGGGATCGCAGGACGGTGTCATCTTGGACGTGGCATGCGGTCCGGGGACCTACGGACGTCGCATCGCTTCGGCGTCAAGGACCGTTTACGGCATTGATGCCTCCATGAGCATGCTGCGCCGGGGCGCCCGTTACGTCGAGCGGGACTGTATTCCCAACGTTCACTTCGCACGGGCCAAGGTCGAGGCGCTACCGTTCCAAGCCGGTCTGTTCGACGCTGCCATCTGCGCAGGGTCGTTGAACCACTTCTCCGAAACAGTCTTGGCATTGCGTGAGATTAACCGCACCATGAAAGCGGGAGCGCCATTGGCGGTGATGTGCTTTGTAGTCAGCAGCAGGGGCCTCTTCAAATACAGATTCCTGCGCGAGCGCGCGGAGAGAGGGGGCGGTCATATCTTCGCGCTCCCTGATCTCGGCCGCTATGTGGCTGAGGCGGGCTTTGAGGGCTTTCGTCCCCACGCACACGGCGCCGTCCTAGTGTTCAGTGCCCGAAAGAGACCGGCGGAGCACTAGAATGGGACTTATCCCGAGTAGTCGGCAAAACTTCCCTTACGGGATTATGGAAGGTTTGCCCGTCATCCACACGAATAACTGACGCCACAAGCACTACCACTCGAAACCGAGTGTGCCATCGACTACGGCAAGCACCGCGCAATTACCAGGGTGATGTCATCCTGCTGTTCGCCCCGGCTGAATTGTCCCACCACGTCAAGAACGCATTGCAGAAGCTGTGGCGCAGAAAGTTCACCGTGCTTAATGAGGGCAGCGGCGAGTCGGCCCGCACCGAACTCTTCTCCGTCCTCGTCGGCAGCTTCCGTGACTCCATCCGTATAGAGTACCAGCGTGTCTCCGGGGGCCGGGCTTAGTTCAGCGATCTGGGTTTGCCATTCCTCGAACAGACCCAATACTGTGCAGGTGGAAGAAAGCCATTGAATAGCGGCCGTTTGTCGACTCAGTTGTTGTGAGCTCTTGCCCCAATGAAGAAGTAGGGCGGGAAGGTGGCCGCAACACGTCACAGGAATATGCTGATTCCTGTGCTTCACGTCACAGCATCCTTATTGCAAACCTCAATATGCTTGGGCAGTCGGGGCAGGGCGGATTCAGAGAGAGTCTATGGCAACCGTTGCTCAACGGGTGGCCGGAAGGAGTTGAACACGATGAAGGGAAACGGACGGAAGATTGTTGTCGTCGGTGCCGGCATTGCCGGATTGTGCGCCGCCGTCTATGGGCTGAAGTGCGGCTACGAGGTAGAAGTCCTGGAAATGCACGACATGGCGGGGGGCCTGGCGATGAGCTGGAAGCGCGGCGCCTACCGCTTCGAGACGTGCCTGCACTGGCTTGTGGGGTCGAGGCCGGGCGGAGACTTTCACGAGCAGTGGCAGGAGGTCTGCGACATCGACCAGCTGACGTTCGTGAACCAGGACGAGTTTGTGCGACTGGAAACGGAGGATGGGGACACCCTGAGGCTTTACACAGATGTCGACCGGGTGGAAGCGGAGCTGTTGCGGCGGGCTCCGCAGAATGCGTCGGCGATTATGGAGTTCACCCGCGCGGTGCGGGCGCTAGGGAAGTTCCGGATGCTGAATCCGACAGGAGGGCTGAAGGAAAACTGGCTGAACATGCTGCGCGACATTCCCATGTTTCCTCTGCTCGGAAGACTGTCGAAGATCAGTGGTGCGGATTACGGCAAGCGGTTCCAGGATCCTCTGCTGAGGCGCTTCTTCACGAGCGGCGACATCGGGAAGATGACGGCGATGGCGATGGTGTTTTCGCTGGGGTGGATGAATGTGGGAAACGCTGGATACTGCATTGGTGGAGCGCAGTCGTTGATCAGGCTGATCGAGGAGAAGATCGCGAGCCTGGGCGGCAAGATACGGTTCAACGCGCGCGTCGAGCGCGTGCTAGTGGAAAACGATACGGCTGTGGGCGTGGAGCTCGAGGGCGGCGAGCGGGTGATGGCGGATTGGGTGATCTCAGCAGCCGACGGGCGCAGGACGATTTTCGAGATGCTGGACGGCAAGTACGTCGATGAGGAGACGCAGAAGAGATATGACGAGCGGGAGCTATTCGCTTCGTATTTGCAGGTATCGCTGGGCGTGGCCAAGGATCTCAGCGAGGAGCCCGCGATGCTGTCTCGGATTCTGGCGGCGCCGCTGGTGGTGGATCCTGGCACGGAGCTGGATAGTGTGACCTTCCGCATTTTTCATTACGATCCGACGTTCGCGCCTCCTGGCAAGACAGCGGTGACGAGCACTCTGCCGACACGCAATTTCGGCTACTGGAACGATCTGCGGAAAATGGATCCGGGCGGCTACCACAGGGAGAAGCAGCGCGTGGCTGAGGCGGTGATCGGCGTGCTGGAGAAGCGCATCCCAGGAATCCGCGAGGCGATCGAGGTGGTGGATGTGTCGACACCAGCGACGGTTTACCGCTACACCGGCAACTGGAAGGGTACGATGGAGGGGTGGCTGGTGGAACCGGGCGACAGCTTCAAGCCGCTGAGGAACACATTGCCCGGACTGAGGAGATTCGTGATGGCGGGGCAATGGGTGATGCCGGGCGGGGGGTTGCCTTCGGGGCCGATGACGGCGAAGCCGGCAGTGAAATGGATCTGCAAGCAGGATCACGTGCACTTCGACGTTCATACTGAGCGCGAGGCGGAAACTGTGGCGGTGTGAAGCCGAGGAGACGGCCGCTTGGTGGACGCGACCGACAAGTACGCGAGAGTAGTTTGTGAATTGAACTCAAAGTGGCCACTACTGCCAGACTGATTCGTTGTTAACGAAGACTGGTAACTTCACTCTGGGCGGGTCCAGCGAGGACAACGGGGCCTATGAATGACAGTTCCATCGCCGCAAGAACTGAAAAACTCCGACGAGAGATTGCGCTGATCCAGCAAGAGGAGCACCGCTACCGCAGTCACAAGAACCATTCACTCACCGAGAATGGAGAGCATCATAAACGGGAATTTCGAATCCTTGCCATCCGTGAAGAACTTCGAACGCTTGTCGAAAAAGCAAAGGAACAATCAAACCACGGAACAGTCTGGTACAGTTGACTTGACCAGTAAAGAAGAAGCGGCGGCCGGCCGATACCGCCTCGCAGACTAGTATGGGCGCAATGGCTGGAATCCTGATTCTGGTGTGCTGGGTTTTGCTGGTTGTGTACTGGAACATCAGTGCGCGCTCGGTCAAATCCGCCGTGGAACCGCAGAGTTTTGCTGCTCGCTTGGCGCGCATGCCGGTATGGCTGGGCTTTGTCCTGTTCATCGCCGCCTGGGCGCATCCCTTCGGCATTGTCGCGATACGACGTACAGTCTTCTCGGATTCGATGGGCGTGGCCATCTGTGCGTTGGGCCTATTTGTGGCCATCTGTTCGCGCAAGGCGCTGGGTGCGGAGTGGAGCCAGGATGTTGACTTAAAGCAAGGGCACAAGCTCGTACAAGGCGGACCCTATCGGTTCATGCGCCATCCCATTTACACCGGCCATCTGCTCATGGGCCTGGGAACGGCCATTGCCTCCGGCTTGCTTATTGCGTTTGCGGGGCTCGCTTCGTTCGCAGTGGGTTTTTGGATAAAACTGAACCAGGAGGAAAGCCTACTTCTGCGCAGCTTTCCCGATGAATACCCTGCCTACAAGACGCGCGTTAAGGCGCTGATTCCCTATCTGTTCTGACGGATAAGTCGGAGACCACGGAAATTGTCATTCTGCTCAGACGGACTTCGGTCCGCATGGGCAAGATCGTCGTACATCCGGGGACTGAATAAACGGACGGTTGGAACCCAGTGGGGTAGGGAGCGTCGGCCTCCGTGCAACAACTGCCGACAAAAGACAGTAATAAGTAAAGGAGCGGAAGCCCGCCGGTACCATCCCCCTTGCTCAGAACAACTGCGAGCACCGAGTCTCCAGGAATTCTTTGAGCTTTGCCGTCGCCCTAAACTGGGGGATGGGCTCCAGTTGCTTGAACGCAGACGTGAACGCATTCGAAAGACTCAAGATGGTCCGCGGCCGGAATTCTTCATACTTCGGTTCGAAGTACAGATCGTGAACCGTGCGGGCGAGATGTTTGGGAGCTTCCAGTTTGCCTTCGACGAATGCCTCGCAGATGACCACCTTCGCGGTCACGTCCGTGAGTTCGAATCGCTGCCAGGCTTCGACCTGCTTTCGCATCGGCTCGAAGTTCCGCTGCATCCGATCCACTCCCACGGCAATACAGTCGATAAGCGAGAATGACTTCGAGTGTTTGGCAAGCACTGGAGTTACTCCTGGCACAATGTTTCCAAATTCCCGTGAATTTTGACTTCGCAAAAGCCGACTTGTGGTCCGCGCCGCTCCCTGTGGTCCAACTTCTGGATTGCCCGTTATGCATCGGCGTCGTTCGGGCTGGATGAGATCAACGGACCTGGGCGACTAGTAGCGTGAGATCGTCACTTTGTTCGCCGGCGCTGAACTGCTGCACCGCAGCGATGACTGCAGCGAGGAGCCCACGAGCGTCCAAGTGGCGATTCTCGTGGAGGATCCGCAACAGGGCGCCCTCGCCGAATTCCTCCTGGTTCGCATTCATGGCCTCGACAATGCCATCGGTGTAGATAACGAGGATGTCGTCGGGGAGAAGCTGCACCTGGGCGACTTGACAATCCCACTTCTCGAACAATCCAAGAACGGTGACTGTGGCACACAGGTGCTCCACGGTCTGGCCGCGCAGCAGCAGTGGCGGATTGTGTCCACAGTTGGCGTAGCACAGGCGACGCATGGCGTCGTCGTAAATGCCCAGGAACAGCGTGGCGTAGTTGCTGGGCTCCGTCGACTCACAAAACATACGGTTCACCGACTGCAAAGAGCGCGGCAGATCCTGCACCAGAAGGGCGGACTGACTGCGCAGGTGGGCTTGGAGATTGGCCATGAGCAGGGCGGCGGACATACCCTTGCCTGCGATGTCAGCCAGCACAAATCCAACGCGGCCCTCGCCCAGGTCGAGGAAGTCGTAGTAGTCGCCTCCCACCGCCCGCGCCTGAATACAAGCCCCGGAATAATCGAGCGTGGTGAGCGGGGGCTCCTTCTGGGGCAGGAGCTTGCTTTGCACTTGTCTTGCGATCTCCATCTCCCGGGCCGAACGGCGCTCCGCGTCCATCCGATCCGCCATCTTCTCAGCGAGACTAATGTTTTCCAGCGCGACCCCTGCCTGGCCCGCTACCGTTGCGAGCAAACGCTTGTCCTCACCGGAGAACGGTTCCTCGGAGAGGCGAGAGCCCAGGGCCAGTAGGCCGAGCAGTTCGCCATCTCGCCCCGACATCGGTACCAAACACTCGGGACTCAGCGGCGCCAGCAGGGAGAGGGCGCGGGTATCGTCGGAGCCGGGCAACACTTCCCACGGTTGTCCTCGGTGGGCGAGATCCGCCAGTAGCGGCAAGTCGCGCGGCAGTGGCTGCAGTTCTGGGGGAGCCAGCCCGCCTACCGGCACCAGGCGATTTGCCGTACCTGCGAGATAAACCACAAGTGCAGCTGGCTGCAACGCCTGGCGAATGTGGTCGGCTAGCAGATGGGCCAACGTAGCGCGGTCCGCGGCTGTGCGCGTGCGGACCACAAGGTCCTCGAGAATCTGGCGTGCGTCGTATGAGCTGCGAAAGAAAGCGCGGTCGATGCGCTGCGTTCCGCGCCGCACCATCGGCGACGCTACCCAGACCAGGAGAATTCCAAAAACGGCGCTCGCCGCCATTCCGAGATTCGACCCTGCGGAAAAGAACCGCGAGGAGATCCGCGTGAATAGCGCGATTGCGATCGCTGCTGCGGCCAGCAGCAACACCAGGAACCCGCGCTGTACCAGAACATATCGGGCGCTGCGCTTGAGCAGCACGGGGATCTCCAGTACCCGGTCCTTCACTACAGCGTAAGCGAATGACAAGGGGTAGAGGATCAAGATCACGACGACTGCGGCATCCAGCCAGAACGATGGCGCGAACCCGAAGAAGTCGACTGCGGCTCGTTCGACGATGATGGGGAGGAAGCCGACCAACGTGCCCAACAAGATGATCCGCGACTTCCGCCGCACTTCGGGTAGGCTGGAGGATGCAAGCCTATTCCATGCCAGTGAAACCATGCCGAGGCTGTACAGGGCATAGCGGGGGAAGAGAGTCATGACATCTGCCAGGTGTGTCCCTAACAGTTGCCGCACGAGAGCCGGCCAGCGCGGATCGCCGGTCGGAATGCCGGCCAGTGCCACACAAATGCCGAACGCGAGCCCGACCCACTTGAGCCAGGGCACGCGCCGTTCCAGCGGCGAACGCGCCGGGAACAGCGCAAAGAAAATGTAGAACAAGGCAGGGAGCAACCCGAAGAAGATGGAGCGAAATGCGAAGACAAAGCGGCGCAAAACCTCCGGCGCGGAAGCGAAAGAGTTACCAAGCCCGGCGGCTGCGATGAAGCCGGTGAACATCAGCGCGAGCAGCCAGGCGTAGCGGTCGTCAGCACGCAGGAAGAGGACTGCGAAGCCGACGACGAGAAAAAGTACCGGGAAAGAGCCCATAATCCGCTCGGCAGAACTGCGCGCCAATCCTTCCCCGGCGCTGGATTGAGCGGGCGCCCGAAAAATGCCATGCAGGCTGAGCGGACGAGGCTCGCCGGGCCGCTCGACCACAAGTTCCACGGGATCGCCGGGGCGACTATGTTCCCAAGTCTGGTCGTAGGGCGCTGAGGTTGTGAGCAGCCGGCCGTTGACGGCGACAATTCGGTCGCCGGTTCGCAAGCCGGCGCGCTCCGCAGGGCCCTCCGGCACCACATCGAGCACGGCAAGGCTGTGGGTCGCCGGATCATACTTTTCCTGGTGCTTATGGTTAAAGCCCAGCTCCACCGGATCGCTCGGAGTCTGGTGACGCGCGTAGTACATCCAGACGGCAGCGTAGAAAAACGTTACGCCGGCGAAGACCGTGGCGAGCGCGATCAGTGCGGGACGGGGCAGCGAGGGCCGGTTGGGCAAAGCGACCTCATCTTTCGAAACCTGACGTAACTCTATCGCCAGCCTAATGGGGGCATGTCACGCAGTCAATCGCGACTACAGCACGTCGATGACGATAAGAGTTATATCGTCTTGCTGGGGTGCGGATGAAGGCTGCCACTGGCGCAGTTCTGAAAGCAATCGGTCAGACAATTCAGCACAAGGATAGCGCCGCTTCTCGCGCACGACCTCTTCCAGCCTGCGGTCGCCAAACGACTCACGGTTGGTGTTTTCCGGCTCAATCAAGCCGTCTGTGTAGAGCAGGAAGCGATCACCTGCGGTGATCGAAATCTCACGAACCGGATAGTCGCAACCCGACTGCACTCCGAAGATAAGACCGTTGCTCTGGATGCTTTCTAGCTTGCCTTGGCTCCAATGCAGAAGCGGCGGATGTCCGGCAGCCGAGTACAGCGCCTTCTGGCTCTCAGTGTCGAGCCATAGGTACGCTGCCGAGACGAATTGACCGCGTAGCTGCCCGGAAAGAACACGTTCCACTCCGCGCAGGACGGATGCCGGATTATCCGCACAGGCCACCACCGACTGCATGGCGACCTTGATCATGGACGCAATCAGGGCCGCTGGAACACCATGCCCGGAAACATCGGCGACCAAGAAACCAGCGCGGTGAGGATCGACGGCGATGAACCAGTAAAAATCTCCTGCTACGGCAGTCATCGGAAGATACGCCGCGCTGATCCGCAGGTGCCTAACTTCGGGGACGCCACTGGGGAGGATTGAAGCCTGTATCTCACGGGCGATAGCGAGTTCGTCTTCGATGGAGAGCAGGCGGCGTTCGTCAGCAAACACTTTTTCTGCTGCCACCCATCCCTGCGAGAACACAAACAACGCAAACGCCAGCGGCTCAAGAAAGGGATAACTGCGAAGGTTGAGAAAAGTTCCTCTCAGATTGTCATGGATAACCGCAGCCGCCAGAATCAGAGTTCCGGCTGCCGAAACTCGGCTTTGAATAAGCAGGCACTGTTCCCCAATACGTGGAACGACATTTGCTATCGCGACGGCAAGAAGCGAGCAGATTACAAGCACATTGTTGTATGGCATGAATCTGGAAGGAGACTGATGGAGCAAAACTGAAACTGTGCCTGCGATAGCAATGGCAGAGGCGGGAATGACCATGATCTGGGCAAGACGGCGCAACGTCCCTACAGTTAGCTCTGCCCAGAACAACAGTGCGGGGATCATGATGACGTAGGTGATGATCCATACGACTTGCGGGGCGCTCGACGAAAAGGGACCGACCAGCAGGCTAAAGGCGGTAGGCACTGCGGCAAACAGGCGGACTCCATACAATGCGCTGAAGATGCCAAACCATGCCAGAGTCCGCCCCGTGTTACCGCGACGAACCGCCGCAATGCAGCAGGCAGCAACCCCAATGAATAAAAAGATCGTGCCGAGAACAATGACAGCGAATTCTGCCCGGTGTGTCATCACAAATTGATTTCTCGAATCCTCTCGTTCACCGTTCCCAGCTCGTGCCCAGTGAGTGCCTATCCGCCGCCCGGCATCCCATCTGAAGAGGTCTCGCCGAGGCTCATGCCGCGCCGAGACTGCTAAAGATGGGCAAAATAATCAACAAATCCGCGCCCGCGTGAAACAAGGCCGATCCCCACAAGCTCCCGGTCTTACGCATCAGCCATCCCCAAGCGATAGCAAGCACGAGCAGAACGACGAGAAAACCGACAGGCGTCGTGTAGCTGACCTGCACGTGAGCCAGAGTGAAAACCAAAGCAGTCGAGAGAATTGCCAGCCATTTTCCGACGAGTGGCTCGTACCTTCCAAGAAACAATCCACGGAAGACAAGTTCTTCCATCAACGCGTTGGATACTACGAAGAGCAGTATCCATGGAAGCAGCGAGACGAGTTTGGGCGCACTAAGCGCCCTAATGGCTGGTTGCTGGAGGGCGAGAATTGAACAAGCGGCAGCGCCTATAAAGCCCAAGCTGAGACCGAGCATCAAGCGACCTTTTCGGATGTAAAGTGATGCGAGGTTCTCGCCGCAGAGCCTCGCGATAGCGAGAATTCCGATAACGGTCAGAAAAGCTTGCGAAAACTTTGCTACGGCGATTCCGGCTGGTGCGTGCGTTGTTAGGCCAAAGAGCCTTAGCCCCCAGTCTCCGAAGAAAAAGCCGAGCGAGGAGCCAAGAACCGCCGCGAAGTAGGCAAAGAATACTGGGCGAAAGCGGTTCAAATGGTGCCCACCGTGTGCAACCCACCACAGAGCGCCGAAGACGACAAGGAATCCCACTCTCGCGGTGTAGTTGACCCACGTCGGCAAAACGGGTACAAAGGTCATCGTGAGAGCAAAGATCAGGAATCCGCAGATCGTGAGAAGTGCGAAAACACCGAGTCTCATGCGCCCTCCATTGAACTCGTCGGTTGCCAACCGAGTCGATTCTACCGCCCCGGCATTTGATGAATGTGATTCATTCTTAGCCGGGTGGTGGCACGGCATTCACGGCTGGGGTCTCTCCGGCGCTCAGCGAAAAGTGCTGCACAATCTTCCACTCCGCACCAATCTTCTCCATCACAGTGAGGTACTGTCCCAGATGAATGACGGAGCCAACACGCCTTCTCGTTCGCCCTGTCCCGTAGGCAAGATTTCCAGAGCTCTTTTCAACACCGGGCTCGATTGCTTCGAGTGTGCTCCCCTGATCTAGTCCCGCCTTGACCCACTTCCGTATTTCGTCCCGCCCTTTGAAAGTACCGCCATCACTTACCAGCGTGGCATCGTCTGCGTAGAGTGCCACGACTGCATCCACGTCCTTCGCGTTGTACGCTCTGAGGAATTCCTGCCTTACCTGCGCTCCCGGTTCGGCGCTGGACAGCGGTTTTATCCCCGGCTGCTGCGCCCACATGTTCAGGCTGGAAATCAACAATAGCGATGCTATGAGGCTCCTCACGTTCTCCCTCCAAATGCCGCCGTTCTCGATTCTATTTCGCAGGGTTCGACATGGCGAAGTTCTTCTGTAATCCTCCTGTAACACACGCGAGCTAACCTCGAAAGGCGAGGCGCTCATGTCGTGGTGGTTTGACTTAGCGGTCTTGGCTATAGTCGTCCTCATGCTGGTGGTTATGCCGTGGAAGCGCCCATACCCGAACCACATTTTCGCGCTGGACATGCTTAAGCTTCTCGCCGATCGAGAAATAGTGACCGGCTCCCCAAGTGACCATTAGCCCCACTGCTCCCCACGGGAATCTCAGCCGTGGAAATGCGAACTCGCCTGCATTCTGAAACGCATCCACCATCCAGACAATCGCAAAGCCTTCGGTGACATAGTAGGCGTATTGCAGAATCGTGTCCCCGATGCCCGGTAGCACGCCCCAGTACCGTGTAAACGCCACCCAAGTGAAGTGGTGTGGTTCTCCTGAGAAATGCGACTGGATCACGGCGGTGGCAATCGCAACGAACGCGGCTGCAAGGCACCAAGCAGCGTCTGGTCGCGTGAGCGACATGCGTACCGAAAACAACCCACGCTGCTTTGCCCAACCCGCATAGCCCCAGACCAGCAGTGAGCGGGCGGCGATGATGAAAACGAACATCTCCGCGACGGTCATCGCCCGCATTGACTTGAACGCGAAAGTGTAATGTCCCTCAAGCAGGTATGGAATCACACCCGAAACCAGATCAGGCGCAGGAGCGCAACGAGGAAAAAGAGGAATCCGCCCAGCAAGGCATAGAGAGGACGGTGATGCATTGTGCTGTAAGGAGCCGATTGAGCAACGGTCGCCATAGACTCTCCGTTTCTGAATCCACCTGCGGCTGAGTCCAAGCATATTGGCGTCGGAAGAGCGATGCTGTGACTTAAAGCACAAAAATGAGCCTGCTCCTGCTCACTGAATTGCTCTTGCCGCTGTGCTAGGGTTTCCCTTCGACCGCAAGAAGTGCGTCAGGAGGGATTTATGTTGGGAGGCTTGCTCCTCGTGGTGTGTGTCATCCTGCAATTTCATTATCATGACCCGATTCCGTGGTACATCTGGGTGCTTGCGCTGATCGCACAGTGTGTTGCATTCGGCGAACCAGCGATGCGATCTGCTGTTTCGAAGAAGAACTGAATTTAGACCGGTTGTTCGCAAGTGCGTTATGGCAAGTGACGATGCCAGAATTCTCGTGATCGGCGCCGGGGTGAACGGCTCGGTCTGCTCCGCCCGCCTGTTCGAGCGCGGTGTCGATGTCACAGTGCTGGCGCGCGGCCAGCGGCTCGCCGAGATCGAGAGCAACGGGATCGTCATCGAGAACCCGTTGAGCCGGAAACGCACGTTCACCAAAGTCAGGGTTACCCGCGAACTCGCGCCGGCCGACACCTACGAGTACATCCTGGTCGTCGTGCGCCGCAACCAGGTGGCCGAATTGTTGCCCACGCTGGCCGCCAACAGCTCGCTCAACATCGTTTTCATGAACAACAATCTCAATGGTCCCGCGGAGATCATTGCGGCTTTGGGAACGCAACGGCCGATGCTTGGCTTCGTCTTTGCCGGGGGCAAACGCGATGGCGAGATCATTCGGGCGATCGGCCCATTCGACCATTCGCTGATGACGACCCCCTTCGGCGAGATCAACGGAACGGTCACTCCACGGCTGAAGAGGCTGGTGAACCTGCTCAATCGGACCGGTCTCAGGGCCAAGGTCTCAACTCACATCGTCGATTACCTCGCCACGCACGCCGCCGGTGTGGCCGCGCTCGTGCCGCTAGTGATGAAGTACGGGAATGACATTAAGGCGCTGGCACGCTCGCCCGACGACCTGAAGCTAGCCGCCGCGGCCATGCGCGAAACCATTCCAGTGCTGAAGGCGCTGGGGCACAAGATCGTGCCCGCCGGTCACCAGATTCTCGCCGTCACGCCGGTGTTCGTGCTGGCGTTCCTGCTTCGTCTGCTGTGCAACTCCAAATTCGGCGAAGTCGGCGCTGCCTGGCACGTGCAGCAGGCCCCGGACGAGATGCAAGCGCTGGCGGACGATCTCCGCGCGGCGGTTATAAGGTCTGGCGTTCCGGCCCCGGCCATCAGAAAAGTGTTAGACATGAAGTAGCACCCACTTGTGGCCTTGGCGAACCCGCTGAAATCAAAACGTTTCATGACGACATCACAACCACGGGTTATGATCTCCTCGATGAGCTGTCTCGGCGGGGAGAGGTGAGCGTCAACGCACCCGAGAAGGGATAGATTGATGGCCAAGATCGTTGACTCTTACCGCTTCCTGGACAGCATCCCGAAACGGATGATGAAGCACTGGGCTACCCTCGGCACGCTAAGGCAAATCCCTTGGAGTCCTCTGGCCAAGCCGCTGGCACAATGCACGGTCTCGATTGTGAGTTCCGCAGGAGTTGCCCTGAAGACCGATCGGCCATTTGATCAACAGATCGAGCGCCGGGATCCCTGGTCCGCCGATCCATCGTATCGAGTTCTTCCTCGAACAACGGCAAATGGCGACGTACGCGTACACCACTTGCATATCAATACATCCTTCGCAGAGCAGGATCTCAACTGCGTGCTGCCTCTCGATCGATTAAACGAGCTCGAAGCCGTGGGCGAGATTGCGCACTCGGCTCCTTCTCATTATTCATACATGGGCTATACGCTTCGGCCCGATACGCTGCTGCGTCACGCAGTTCTTGGCATCATCGCCCAGCTTCTCCGGGAACAGGTGGATGCAGTATTGCTGGTTCCCGTTTGACCGGTCTGCTGCTGGTCCGTGGGACTGGTTCAGCGTGAAATCGAAGCCGCCGGCTTCAGTACCATCTCGCTTTCCATGATGCCGGAACTGACCAGAACTGTAGGTGTCCCGCGCATTGCGGCGATCGAGCACCCTTTTGGGCTGACTCTGGGCCTGCCCCAAGACGTGGTACATCAACTTGCGGTATTGAGGGCAACCTTGCGGGCGCTCGAGGAGATTTCTGAACCCGGTTCCGTCGTGCATCTCCCGTTTGAATGGAACTCTAAGGAGGAGCTCAACCTACATCCGCCGGAAGCTCCGCCGATCGCGCGGTTTCTCAGGCGGCATCCGTGGTATGTGACGAAGTTCTTGAACAGGACACCCCCGGAGGTTTCAGAACAGGCCGTTTCGTGAACCCGATCGCGCCTTCGTCAATACTCTTCCGGCAACAGAAGAGTGGTCGCTGAGCGGTCCGCCTCAGTGATCACCCATAGCTTCTCCCCACTGGCGGTCGTGTAGTTGCTCAACAGCCGAAATCCGTGTGCCACACTGTATTCGTTCTCGGCGACGTCGGCCGAATCGAGTTCGCCCCAGTCTCCTGTTGCATGGCGTACCAGGAAAACCGCTGGGGACTGCTTCGCTCGCTCCAGCGCTGAGACTGCAGCGGGAGTCGCCACGATTTGCCCAAGTGAGAACAATGTAAACATGGAAGTGACTCCTTTCGTTCACTTCTCCAAAACCCAGTTCAGTTTGTTAGTGGAAAGGAGCGGCGGTCCGGCGCCGGTACCGCCGAGTTAGTTAGAACGATTGCGAGAACCGCGTTTCCAAGAACTCACCTAGCTTCGCTGTCGCCTTGAACTGCGGGATCGGGTCCAGTTCCTTGAACGCCGAGGTAAACGCATTCGAGAGACTCCAGATCGTCCGCGGCCGGAATTCCTCGTACTTCGGCTCGAAGTACAGGTCATGTACGGTGCGAGCCAAGTGTTTCGGAGCTTCCAGCCTGCCCTCCACAAACGCCTCGTAGATGACCACCTTTGCCGTGACGTCCGTCAGCTCGCTTCTCTGCCATGTCTCGACCTGCTTTCGCATCGGCTCGAAGTTTCGTTGCATCCGATCGACACCGACCGAAATGCAGTCGATGAGGGAGAACGACTTCGAGTGTTTGGCGAGCACGGGCGTAAAATCCCCGCCGAACGCCATGTTCGAGCACACGAATACGCGATACCCGCAGGTCATTGCCAAACGCATGCTCTTATCGTGCGAGTTGCGAAGACCAATGGAGAAGCGGCATCCTTCCATCTCGGTTGCGAGATCGAGAACCCCAAAGGCTTTCATGCCGTCCGGGGAGACCGCATACTCATCATGGACGACTCCGATGTGGCGGAAGCCGAGCGTCTCGACCAGGGCCTGCACGATCTCGTGGTGGGGGACCGGGCGGTGCGTTTCCGTCGCCGCCGGTGTCGGCACCAGTGCTAATTCTTCCCGGCCAATGGTTCGGCCGCTATAACCAATCAACGTACTTGTTTCTGACATACTTCTTTCCTCCTTGGTGATTTGGAATGACGTTCTTGAAGTTTTCTTGAAGTTTGAAGATGCGAAGATCGGGGCGGCTCGGCGCTGCCAAGAGTCAGCGTTTTGTGGGGACCCAGGAGAGAGGACGATTCAAACGCTCAAAGCTGGCAGTGAATTTCTCAGCGGGCGATCAAGAATAGGTTGGGCGGCACGACGGCGTCAGAGTGACAGCCTCAGGACCCACAACCATTAACCGCCGACGATATTGCTTTCCGGAAACGTCCGCTGCGGCAGTGCCGGAACCGGTTCATGGTGGTAGCGAAGGTTCCAATAGTTCCACGAACGGCGGTCGAAGATGCCTGCGGGCGGATCTTTCAAAACCAGATCGAAATCGGCCTCAGAGTAGTACTTCATCGCAGTAGCGATGTCCTCTAGAGTCCCGAAGGTCATCACGTGCGCCAGAAACAATTTGGTTTCTTGGAGCGTTTCTTCGGGCGTCTTGAACCAAACCACGCGTTTCGCGACTCGCTTGAGGTCTTCGGAATGGTTCATGATTCCTCGTCCTGTCGACTCAGACCAGATCGAGCCGCAACCAGTGGGAGCTCTTTTAAGTTTACCGAAGTTGCAGCCTCTAGCAGTCGCTTTTGAATTGCGGGCATCAGTCTCGGAAGATCGCCATCCTCGAAGTACGTTAGTGCCTTGAGGCTGAGCACTCCATTGAAGTTTTTCCCGTAGATCGCCGCTGCGGCCCCCAACCCCTGCTCTAGGCTCAATCCCGCGTCGAACGAGGCCACAATATCCCGATAGTCCTTCGCCTCGGCCCTCGACTGGACCGTCTTCAGTTTTGAAGCCAGAAGATCCAGCAGAGAGGCGATCTGAATTCCGTTCTCGTCGGCGATGTCGGGATCCTGCGCCCGCTTGATTCCCAGAGATCCATAGAAGGAAAGCTTCACCGGGCCATTCCGATCCACAATCGCCGTGAGTGTGTTGTCATGGAATTGGGTCATTTCGGCGTTTTTCAAATAGGGAACGCTGTCGCGCAGTGAGTTGGGATGGAAGGGCTGGTTCGAGAAGAAGTCGAAGTCCTCCGATTGGCGGTGCCCCAGCCGCAACGCCAGAGCTGTTCCTCCATAAAGCACGAATGTCTTCGGAGTGCCTTTCAATTCAGCCCAAAGCTGCCTTTGAGGCCCTGGAAGAATGCTCAGATTTGGTGTGAACATTTCCAACTCCTCGGGGTTGGCGTCGCATCCTCAATCAATTTAAGCCGCCTTTTGTACGAACGGCCGAATGGCGCCGAGACATCTCCCTTATTTTGCCTGATTTAACTCAAGCTGAATAGCGACGCCTGCTCGGGAACCGCGGACCGAGCTCGCCGCCTCTTGCCCGACAGCGTTTGCGGTCGCTGTCCGAAGACGACAATAGATGCGGTGTCCATGGCGCCTTGAACAAGACTCGTTGGGTCAGGCCGAGTTTCCAGCATGCCCGGCATTTCGATGGACAAGCCATCATCGTCGCTGCGTGACTTTCCCGGAAATAGCTTCTGGTGTTCTGCACTGAGGGCTCGCCAAACCGAGTCGGCAGTATCGCCGATGCCGTTCCTCTCGACCAGTTCCCGCACCATCGCGGACAGCATGTCATCGTCTTCATCGATGCTTTGCAATCCCTCGCCGGCAAACTTGCCCTCCATGGTGAGTGCCACCAGGAGCTTCTTCCCCATGAGGCGCAAACACGATGTCTGCATGGTCCCTTCCGAGCATAGAAACTTCACGCGCACCGGTCGCCTCTGACCAATCCTCCAGGACCGGCGGCTGGCCTGCCGCAAGGTGTGTAGCGAGTATCCAGACTCGTAGAAAATGATGGTCGGAAAGTCCAGCAGATCGAGGCCCGTCTCCACGAGCTTGGGATGACAGATCACCACTTGGACTCCGTCTTTGACTTGTCTGGAGTACCAGGCTTCGCGTTTTGAGGTGTCCACGCTCGCTCGCAACACTGCGGTGCGGATTCCTTCGTTACTCAGGATTCGTTGCAGTCTGGCGGTAACGTCGTGCTTCTGCGTGTACACGGCAAAGACCTGACACCGCCGCCCCTCCGCCAGCTCTTTCCTGATCTCTTCGATTAGCCTGCGCTCTTTGGAATAGATACGGTCCTCAGGAAGGTCGCGGGGTTCTGCAATGACGAATCGGACTTTGCGCTTGAGTTCAGGATCGAACTCGGTCCCGTACAGCGTCCCAATCCCGTACGGGTGATCGGGATACAGCAACAGAGTGTTCAGCATCGTACTCAGAACCGACCGATTGCCCCGGTGAGCTTTCAACGCCTTCCGCATGTCCTCTTCGAGCTCGCGGTACGCCTCCCGCATGGGAGTGTCCATCGGCACGCTCAGATAGGTTTCCTCATACGGGGGTAATTCCCCCGAGATGTCTTCCAGAAATACGAAGGCGCATAACTGCATGAGGAATTCGCCAAACAGGAGTGGAGAAGCGCCTGGCTTGCGGCGCACCGTGCTGGTCGCTTTCGCCTTGGAGCACGCATTGTTGGCAGGTTCCACCCTGGTGATGGTTTCGAGGACGCCATAGTCCTGAATGAAGGAACTCCGCCCCGGCGTGCCCCATTCGTAGCCATGCTCCTTCATCCGTCTCGCTTCGAGACGGATGAGCGTGTTAAAGAGATCGTCGGCATATCCGCCCAGCAGTGTGCCGGTCAGGCCCACGATCCGGTCGGTGCATGAGGCCAGAGTGCCCAAGGCATTTCCTTGCGCGGTATCCCCTGCTAGTTGGTGAACCTCGTCGCAAATGGCATAGTCAAACCATTCCGCCATGTAGCGCCCAATAAACTCAATCGGGGCCATGCGGCGGATCTTGTCTGAATCCGCCTGCCAGAGTGGGCTGTGCAGTGGGCGACACGACTTTTCTCCCCTGGTCTCAATGGTCTCGGCAATTTTGACCTTCTCGAACTCACCCGCCGTTAAGCGACTGTCGTCCACGATCACCGGCTTGCCCGTGTCCGAATTCACGATGCAGCCAACGTATGGGCCAGAACGGGGTACCCGGTATGCGTGTCGCCAGAAGTAACCCAGCTTCGCTCGCTCACGTCCGACGATAAACAGCGATGGTCTCCCGCAAAGCGACATCCAACGTTTGCGAGAACTCGGCGAATCCTTGCGTAGCCGCAGCTCGCTCAGCGTCGTGTGCAAGCCTTCACGCACGATGCGGCCCTGCCTCAGCCGCACCTCGTTCACTCCGTGGGATTTGTTCTCGTCGCCGCCATTTCGCAAGTCATCGATCAGGAACACGCGCAGCCCCGGCAGAGTCAGAAACGCTTCCCGCGCCCACTTCTCTACCAGGTGTGGCGGCACCATCGCTAATGCGGTAAACGGATTCCCCTGGCCGTGGACATGAATGGCTCCGAGCGAGATCAATGTCTTGCCGGTACCGCATTCCGCGACCACCATCGATGTCCGCGCCTGCTGCCAGCGTTTGGCCACTCCCATAATGGCAATGGTCTGTGCAGGGAAAGGCGTTCGTATCAGCCCTTCAATCCGAGGTGACACTGCATCGTCGAATTGGTGGAGCGCCGGATACTCCTGCAGAATGCGCTCTCCCAAGAGCGCCGCGTGACGTCTCATGTAGTCGTAAATTGTGGACAGTTCAGGCATGGAAGTCCTCTGGCACGGGAAGGATTTGCGGAAGAGAACGAGAACAAAGCGAAAAGAGAAGAGAGAAGATGGGTGATGCGAAAAGCTAGTTGGCCGGCAGGAAGAGGTCTTCGAGACTCAAGCTCGGCCAGCGGATCGAACCAGTTGCAGCCGGAAGGCTGACGGCTCCGCTCTCCACGCCCCAACTGAGCCAGGAAAGAAACAGCTCCTTCTCGCCCTTGACCAGCACCGGAGCACATCCGATACCGAGAGCACGGATAATCGCTTTATGCGTGTCCAGTTCGCCAGCGAACCAGTCAGCCCATTCCGGTATTCCGGGGATCCCATGAATATGGGCGAGAGCGGCCCAGATGAATCGGTTTTCCGAGCTTGCCAGCAGGGTTCTTCCTGAGCCCGCCGATACGTTGCTGGAAGCGAACTCTTCCGACAACGCGATAAGGTGGCGCAGGGGCTTTTTTCGGCCAGCAAGCTGCACCGAGCCTTTGAAGCACTGTGCGTTTCGTTCGAGACACACTCGAATCGGCTGTACTCCTGGCCCTTCCACCATGAACCTGTCTCCCAGGGAGATCGCAGCGCTGACGGCCGCAACCTGCGTGTCCCCGCCAATCACGGAAATGAGATGAGCTTTGGCCTGCCTCGGGTGGGTCGGGCAATACCTCCCCGATAAAGCGGTCGAGGCGCAGCTTGATGCTGGTGGTCGTCTTCTCCGTGCTCTTCACGTAGGTGAGCCAACCGAATCGAAGGTGAGCATTTTTCATTCTGTCTCCTTCTTTTCGTGAGTGAGAACCTGAGTCTTCCCATTGGCAAAAACAAGGGTCAACTCATGCGAGAACCTTTCCCGGTCGTGCAGGATTTTGGTTCCGTCCTCTTCCTCTTCTTCCCAATGGTCGGTGAATTTCACGGAGCGCCAGTGGGCAATGTGGCGGCATTCGCCCTCGCCAAATACGCCGTTGAGCATACCTGCAGTGCAAAGCAGTCCGACATGTCCACCATGCAGCGGCGTGAGCGGCCGGCCCTTGACGTCATTTAGCTTGGGGAGAAGCACGCGACCCGCCTGACGATATGCGGCGGATTCCAGCAACAAATCCTCCACTTCGTCCAACGGAATACCCATATTGGTCAGTAGAGCCGGCTCCGACGCAGGAACTTCGTAACGAACCTCAGCAGTGTCACGGAGAGGCTCAAGCTCAGCCCTCGTTGCCAGCGCTTCGAGGTACCGCACGGCATCCAACAAGGCCGCATCAGTGACTTTGGAGTGCCGTTTGCGGCGCGTTGCAAGCACTACGATCTGCTTGTATTGCAGGCAAGCCGGTTCGGTGAGCCTGAACACGCGCAAATCCGTGAAATGTTCGCTTAGCAATCTGGCACATTTCGGCAATCGCAGTTGCGGAATCACGAGTAGGAGCACACCGCCAGCCTTGAGCCAGCGATAGGTGTGTTCCAGGAAAACCGAATTCCAATCTCTGGTTGTTGCTCTCCCCGGATTCCCAATCGTACGGAGGGTTCAGATAAAGCAGGGACACGGCTTCCGGAGGGCATTTCACATCCATGGTGTTGGCCTGTAAAGTCTCGATTCCCAAGTCCCTTCGCTTGTTCTGCCCGATTGGCGTCGATCTCAATGCCGTAGCGATGAGCGGTTACACCCTGCAGCAAGTGTGTGAACGCGACGCCATCTCCCACGCAGGGATCGAGTGCCGAGAACTCCGATGCGAAGGCCAAGGCAATTCTTCAGCCGAGCAGCTTCTGCCGTGGGCAATGGGAAAAATCCCAGCTTGGTTTTTCCATGTGGTCTCATCTTGGCATCCCATTGAGCGCCTGTGCCACGAGGTCACCAATTCCGTCGGAATCGGGTATCTCGCTCACTGCGATGAACGAGCAGAGACCGTTCACGGGGACTGGCCGCTCATCTTCAATTCGGTAGCCGCGCTCGATGTGTTGTTGTTTTCGTTTCTCAAACAAGTCGGCCCTTGTGGTCACACGAATCCTCATGGCCATCCTCATTTCTTATTTGTTCGGCGGTCAGGTTGAAATCCGCCTAGGCGAGCTGTGGAGCCGTGCGCAATACTCCTGGCGAGTATGCGAAACGATCTACGGCGTCGGGAAGATCGTTCTCTGCCTCGTCAGGCAGTCACGACCTGCACAGTGGGTTCAGAGAAGGCAGTGTCAAGCAGAACTGGCAGGATGGTTTAATAGCAGTACACCACTCAGCGAGAGGGGAATCTTACTTGTGATGGTTGGATCGTGAGAGGCCACGGACCTTGGTCGGAGACAACTTCACCACCTTGCCGTTGCGTCCGATATAGAGAGGCAATCCGAGACGGGCGTGTTCGGTGATAACCTCGTCGACCGCCTCGCGAAATGCCAATTCGGCCCGCTTTTCCATAGGCAAGCGCAGGACGCTCTCACGAGTTTTCTTCATTTCTCACCCGTTGACAAAGTTCTTGCAGTCGGCATATTTGGGAAGAAACGTGCACGCGAACGTCGTTTTGCCGACACCATTCGGCCCCGCAATGATGTAAAGCTCCATGCAATGTCCTATCCTACCGAATCACAACCCCTCCGTCCCGCCTCATGGGCGGAGAAGTCGACAGATGCGGGAGAGTCTCGCCAGTTCGGAAACGGGTTCCGCGTCGATTCGCGAAATTCGCCGATCAGCTTTCGGATCGTCCGTCGTCGCTGGCAGAACGTCTCTGCCAGCCGCTCCAGACCATCTCGATCTCCTTCGTACCATTCTTCGGGAATATCGGCAGCGCACAGCCAAATGGTGTGCGCATCCATCTCTTCGGCTCGACTGAGCGCGGGTTCAAACGCCTCCCATCCCATCACAGCCTCGTAGACGCAGTTGTTCGCATATGCGCCTCGCAGGGGAGAATCGGGAAACGTCCATTCGCCAGCATTGAAGCAGTAGCCCTGGTCAATAAAGGTTGCGGAGTATCGGTGCCTTCTCGGCGCTTTCCAGAAGATTGCCTGCCGTCCGTCGCTGTTGCACGTCCACTTGTCCAGGACAAGGACGCGGGCGAAGTCGCTAAGATTGCGAACACCCTGCAGCAACTCACGAGGCAAGTAGTCGAGTGTCATTGCAGGACTCTCGCAGCCCACGTACAGCGATCCCAATTGTTTGCCGCTCCGGCACGGAATCTTGGCACCACCCAGGTTGATTCGGAGATCTTCGGTGTATTCGATCAGCCAATCGGAGACTTCGATCACCTCTACCCGTGGCATCGGCAGCCCCAGCGCCAAACCCAAGTTGGTGGCGAACATCTCGTTCGCGAGCACTCGGATGTGCTGGGGATTGTTCTGGAACTTGGTCACGTAGCAGGCACCGTCAGATGCTCTTAGCAGATGGGCTTGCGCTCCGCCCCGTAGCGGACGCAAGTGTTGGATGGCGGAGATGCAAGTGTTCACAGGCACCTCCTGGATATGGATTTTGGAGAATAGACGAGAACGGGCTGGAGCCGAGACGAGGAGTGATAGAACGAGAGGGGCCGGGGAGCCTTGCCGATTGCTAGGACAACGCCGGTGGTTCCTATCTCTCTAGGTTACTGCTTTGACCTTTCCTCTTCGATGGCATCAATCCACAGTTGGAGGGTAAGGTCTTCGCGCGCCGGATTGCCCAGCTGCCAGCGCAGTTCCTTCTGATATCGATCTTTAAGAACTTTCAGGTCAAGCGGGACGGTTCGCGCAAGATGCAGCACATCGTCTCGGTCACGTTGGATGTTGCGTTCCAGCTTCGACAAGGCTAGGTCGTAGGGATCAAGAGCTAAGAGCCGAAGATGTTGGAAGGTTCCTGGAAATATCTCCGTGAGCCGATCTTCGTAGTCTTCCGGAACATCCGCCACGCCAACGTGATCAAGATAGAGATTGTACTTCTTGTGAAGCGGACCACCTCGCATGCCCAGTGTCAGTATGGAGCGGCCGACTTCCGCTGGTGCAATCTCCAAGACGTCCAAATCTCCCGTTGGCCGCGAAAAGCCGTACACCATGGCGATGACGAACCCTCCCATACAATCCAGCCGAACATCCTCGCGCGCCGCCGCATCCAATTCGCGCAGGAACGAGAGCCATGGTTCCGGAATACTTTCATTCGGATGCGTAGGCAAGGTCTTCTCCCTTCATGTCGGTAAGGAGATTCCAGTGTATTGCGGCGGGCGAGCGATGTTTGCGCAGCCACGCTCTCTCCGCTTGAGTCATCGAGTCGTGGCAGAAGGTATCTTCGCGCGCAAGTCGCGAACTCTCCACAGCCTTCAACCACGACCGAAGTTTCTCCGTCCGCTCGCTCTCTTTCTTCCTTTCCGATAGTTCGCTCGCCAGAGAGAGGGCAAACCCTAAGCGATTCTGGCGATCTCGCACCTTGGCGTTGCGAACCAGCCAATCCCAGTCCATGTCCGCGTAGGTCATGGCCAACCACGGCAAGCCTTCAACAACTCGGGCGTCAAGGTTCGGTTGGTTCAGCGCCTCCAGCAAGACCTCTGCGGGATTCCGCCGTCTTCGAACTCGCAGATAGGAAAATCCCGGGTAACCGAGCGCGCCGAGGTCGGCACTAAAATCGCGCTTCTGGGAAGACGCCGGCATCGCCACTTCCCCGGATCGCAACGGCAGCGCCGTAGCCGGCAGATTCAACACTTTGACCGCCTTGCGCACGAATCGTTCCGAGAGCGGGCGATGCCCCTTCTCCATCATCGACAGGTAGGCTTGGGTGACACCAAGCGCCAGGGCGGCTTGCTCTTGAGTCCAGTTCTTCTCCAATCGCGCCTCTTTCAGCAAGTTCCCGTCCATAGTGATCCTCAACTTCCTCTCCAAGGGCTAGGAATAATATAACAGAACTTGTTATATTACTCAACAACCGGTTGCACCTTGCCGTAACCTTCAACAGGGGTCCTTGGTTATTAAGGATGGTTGTTCACATCATTGATTAACAGGGAGTTGCGGCAGTCCTTAACCGAGGCTCGGGACCAGGTTCAGCGTGTGCTTTCAGCCGCTCTTTCCACTCCCTGCACGACTCTCTTGAGGGTCTCTAGATTGTCCACTTGGGCGAGCGAATTGAGTCGCAAGGAGCGGAGGATCGAAACCAGGGTTCCAGGCTCAACTCTGTTCAAGGCAGCGTCCAGTCGACGCAACTCCCGTTCCGCCATCTGCATTTGCTCCAGGACCATTCGCATCACGTTCATGTCGCGAATATCCGTTGCATTCCACACCCTCGCCGTCTTCAATACGCCGCGATACAAACGTTTGCCCAGTGCGTCGGCCATCGCCTCAATCTCGCGAATCATCTGGTGGGGTTCTTCAAGAACCACATCGTTCGAGGCAAAGTTCGATATTGCGGTTTCTGCTTCCGGACGAGGCCTCTGCCCCTCCCGCCAACCCTGCGGAGTCGCCCAACCGAACAACTGGGGAACGCTCTTGGGTCGTTTCCGCTCGTCGAGATCGACCCACACTCCAGCGAAGTAGTAGAGATAGCGGCCCAACCCAAAGCACGAACACGCTCGTTTGAATGCCTGTGCCTCGGCCGCCGTGCCCGCGTTATCGTTGTCTGACCATTCCTCGCCCGTAGCTGAGTGCGAACCAAGACCAAAGATCGTGAGTTCGCAGGTAACCAGCACCTTGGCTACGATCCTTTTGTCCTTGGCCCGCTCAAAGTTTGCGCTGGTATGTACTGTGTACCGGCGCGTCCAGCCTGCTGGCGTAAGCAATGCGTTGAGACGATCTGTGTAAGCTCGCTGGTCGGCGTAAGGCATAACCTGGCCACGCGGCGATCCACCTTTGCTCGTGTTGGTAACGCGCCATTCGATCACCGAAGGATGAAATGGTACCTCCAGATTAGCGATCAGTTCTTTGATCTTTGACGTGTTCGGTGTCAGCACAGTGGGGATATTTGTGTCGCTAGCCGGTGAAGCAAACTGCTGCACTGCGTTAGTGGAACCATTTGCTGGGTCATTCGCGTGTCCATTGGTTGGACTCATTTCAGATCTCCCTTCGTAAGGATGTGCAGGGACCTCGCAGACGTTCAGAATGGAATATCCTCGTCCCCGCTCTCGCCAGAGCTGGCTTGGGAGTGCTGATCCTCGTGGTCGTCTGAGGTCGGGGTTTGATGGTTACGGGCACCATTTTCGCACGGGCCGAGCAGCAGCAGGTCGCGGGCGACGATTTCGGTGCGGTATTTCCTCTCCCCGCTCTGCCGATCCTCCCAGCTTGTGGTCTGGAGCTTGCCTTCGACGTATACCTTGGAGCCTTTGGCAACGTACTCCCCAACGATCTCCGCCAAACGCTTCCAGGCCACGATGCTGTGCCATTCGGTCCGCTCTTGCCATTCGTCGTTGCGGTCTTTGAACCGTTCGCTGGTGGCGAGACTGAAATTCGCGACCGGAATTCCGCTCTGTGAATACCTGACCTCGGGGTCTTTGCCAACATTCCCAACCAGAATCACTTTGTTTACACTCTTTGGCATTTTTCTACCTCCGATCTGAGCACCCTTGTCTGACCGCCCTTGTAGGAAAATGAGAGAAATCATGGTTTGCCGTCAGATCGTCCCGCGAGTGGTTGCGCTGATCGACCTTTGTCGGGCCGGGATTTCGCATCTCCAGCGACTTCCAGCGTCAATCACTCGCGCGGCGATCTGACGGCGAGAGTCAAGGATTCTCACAAAAGGAAAACAGCCAGATTCAGTCTCCCGCGCTGGCGAGAAGGGACTTAAGCCGTTGGGGAGTCGGCCTCTCGGGCTGCCGCAGCGTCATTTCTTGGAGTTGTTCTAATGCTTCGTTTTGGAAGGAGATGATGAATCGCAGGGCTGTGTTTTGGAATGAGTCGTTCTGTCCTCGTGAGCCAGTTGCGCCTCAATGCTTTCGCGGCTTTGCTGGTCTCCGAAATAACAAAGGCCGACCAGTTCCTCGCCCGTCTCGGCGATTAGCCGGACTAGCTGTTCGCCGGAAATGGAATGGATGGGATGGGACTGCCCAGCGCGGAGCGCAAAACGTGCGGCGGAATCGCAGGGGTTCGTGGGAAATTCGATCCCTATGTGCTGTCTTCGCCTTCCAAGTTCCAGGAGAAGGCACGGCATCACAATATTTGAGAGTTCCGCGATTTCCTCCACACTCGCATCTTCGGCCGGACTCACTCTGAGACCGCTAAAGACTTCAGCGATCACGCGGGCCCTGGTGCGCTCGCCCCAAGTGTCCGGCTGCACCGCCAACGCCAGGATCTTGTCATCCAACTGGGACAAGAATCGTGAAAAGCCCGCCTGGCGCAAGTTCTGACAGAGAGCCCCGGAACCATCCAGCAGGTGCTCACAATGTGCGAAAATTCGCTCTGCCTCTTCCGATGCGATGCGTGGAATTTGTTGCTTATCACGCCTGCGATTCCCAACGGTGGTATCAGGCATAAGAGTCCTTCTTTCCCGGCGACCAGGGTGGTGCCTGGTTGGGTGGCCGCGAGAGCTGCCCGATCAGTGGACGGCACATTATATATAACGCAGAACAGACTTGTGGATTTTGTAGGCTGCGCGCTCAGCCCGACAATACACAGTCCGCAGCGGCAGAATAACTCGCGAAGCCGAGTCGCGTAACTGGGAAAGAATACAGTGAACAGACAGACTCAACTCCCAGACAGGATTTGGTCGCACCTTTCTGCTAGCAGGCGCGCCAGAATCTCCGCATCGTGGGCGGCATCGACGGGGTCGCGACACAGCGCGGAACGAAGCGCGGTTTTAAGCCAAGAGGAGGCAGCAGGGTCCGCAAGAACCTCATCAATACGCGGCGGATCACCTGCTCTCAAGTTGTCGCACATTCCGAAACTGCTCATGCCGCTCCGCTCGCAACTGCATCGACGTCGGCGCTCCGCTCATCCCTTACATCAAGCGCGTTGTGATCCTCCGTCTGCACGGGGGCAGCGAGCCCAGGTTCGAGCAAATGGCAGTGACGGCATCCGAGGCAGCACACGGCAGATGTGATTCGGGCCGCAGCATCTTGGAAGTCGTTTGGCAACACTACACGCTCCCCTCCCCGGTTGTAGAAAACAGGCGAGACAGCTCCGCGGAACGCGACATCGTTTCCCCAGAGCTCCATCTCCAGGCTTCCTCTTCGACCATAGAAAAGGATCGAACTCTCGAGCCGCGGCCTCGCATTGCCTGCCGAGCTTGCCAAGGAATGCCGCGTGATCAACAGATCGTAGGTCCGTTCAATCCGCAGCATTTCGAGGCGGATCAGCACTGGCGCGACCACGATGGCATGCACCCCGTTCACTCCAATGCTGTCCACGCGCTGCAGCCAAGCCAACGTCGCGCCGCGTTCACCGACGAAACTCGAATACGCTCCCAAGTCCGCCACAGCCCCGCCCGATTCCACACCACGTACGACATATCGTTTGGCCAGATTCTGGTGCTCCACGGACACCGTTGGCTGGCAGTAAATGCCGGCATCTCGCAGACGCTTCAGCACGATTTGCGGCAGCCGCAGCCCCTGCCGTGCCAATACCTCAGTTCCTCGCCCGTTATCGTGCATCGCTGACTGAGAGTGCATGTTTCATCTGCCTCCTGGTTCGAATCGGCTGGCCCAAGGCCGCTCGTATCATTTCCTTGGTGCATCCTGCCCAGCATTTGTACTTGCGGGGATCTGCAAGCGAGATCGCCAGGTTATCTCCGCCGTGGTCGCGGCCTTGCTCAGAGCACGAGGGGCATTGAGTCCAGTAATTTCCCGACCGTTTGCGTGTGGGTCGAACATGGTCCAGAATGCGAAATTCCCGCCGTGCGGGGTCGTAAGGAGGCAACTCGATCTTTGGTTTGGGCCGGAACTCCTCGGGCATTTCGAGGCCGGTGATGAATCGCCCCATCTCGGGTTCTGTAATCTTCCGCAGGCGCTTCGAGTACTTCGAGTTGGGCTTTGAGACTGTAGTCTGCGCCGTAGAACCAGTACCGCCTTCCGCTGGCACGATGTTCGCCGAGTGGCCCGCGAAATGGCATTGCCAGATCGTCGGGCCCGAGTTGAT
>CAVRDS010000022.1:0-15493 GCA_963719865.1 uncultured Acidobacteriota bacterium
ACGACCGGCACAGATCCCGAGATGACCGTGACATCCTGTGAAATCTGCGCGAAGCCCTGACTGGCGACGCTGACCGAATAATCGCCGAGCGGCACGGCGTTGAACTGGAATTCGCCGGTGGCGCCGGTGGTGACGCTCTTCGACCAATCCGACGATTTCGCTTTGAGCATCACCATGGCGTCTGGAATGGGACGATGCTGCGGGTCGTGCACCACGCCGCGAATCGCGCCGTAAATGCTCGCGAACGCGGCGGGAGCCATCAAGAACAAGGCGGCAAATGCGAGCAGCTTGAAGCGAGTCATGTCTTTTTCCCTTATGAAATGTCGATCCCTCTCCGCGCTTAAGAGTGCAAGTTCAGAGAAGTCGGCCTGTCGCATACCTTCTCGCGCAGCGAAACTATTCCGGTTTCGGATCGGGCGTCGCCACAGCGATTCCGCAAGTACGCGAAATCAGACCACTCTTTCGGGGCTGGAAATGAGCGTACCCCTGCGCTCCTGGCCAGGGTTGCCAATTCTCAAAGTTTCGGCAAATAGCTAGCTGCGAGGAGGAGCACGGGCGGAATCCTGTCTGGAAATACCGCTGGAGTGCAGGACCGCGCTTTGAGTCGGAGGCGCGGATTCGATCAGGAGATTAAGAAAAGAAAGCGAGCCAGACGCGAGCCGCGCCCACTCGGAGGTGGTCGCGCCGCAACAGCAATGGTTCTGACAGCAGCTGTCGGCCGCGTGAAACGAGATTTCGGATGATTCGCCTTGTGAGGATTCGGGCTGGGGCGGGCTCGACGGCGCCATCGCATGATGGCAATGCATCGCGGGCCGCGCCGGGTGCACGGACAGCGGCTGGCGCATGCAGTGCATCGCTTGCGGCAGGGCAGCGCAGGGCATCGCCATCGGCCCGAAGACCGGGGCGAGCATAACCAACAACAGAAATCTGGCAGACCAGCGGTAAGCCCCCCACATTTGCGGAATAGCATAGCAGGAGCCAGTACCCAGTTGCCAGCGGCAGGGGTTTGCTGGCAACTGGGAACTGGCAACTGCTGTACCATTTCTCCGTGCACGAGCTGGCCGAGCAGCTGTTAAAGGCAATTCGAAAGCAGGAGTCGATTCACGCGGGAGACCGCGTGGCGGCGGCGGTTTCCGGTGGAGCGGATTCCGTCGCGCTGCTCCGCCTGCTGCTGCAGTTGCGCGCAGAGTTGGGGATCGTGCTGTCGGTTGCGCATGTCAACCACAAGCTGCGCGGAGACGAGTCGGACGAGGACGAACGGTTTGTCGCGGAGTTGGCGCGGCAGCACGGGCTGGACCTGCATGTCTGCGAAGGGCCGGTTGACCGGAGTCTTCGTTCCGAAAGCGGTTCCGGCATCGAGGCGGCCGCGCGTGAACTGCGCTACGGTTTTTTCCGCCAACTCGCGCGCGCGGGCCGCGTGGCGAAGATTGCCACCGCGCACACGCTCGACGATCAGGCGGAGACGGTGCTGCTGCGCATTTTTCGCGGGACTGGCATTCGGGGGCTATCGGGCATCCATCCGCAGCTTGTGTTCGAGGAACGGGGACAGACGTTTGGAGAAGTGGTACGGCCGCTGCTCGGCTTCCGGCGCTCCGCGCTGACGGAGTTTTTGCGCGATTGCGGGCAGGCCTGGCGGGAAGACGCGTCGAATCGGGATATTGCTTTTCTCCGCAATCGCGTGCGGCACCGGCTGCTGCCGCTGATTGCGGAAGAATTTGGCGAAGCCGCGATTGAGCACATGGGGGAGCTGGCGGAAATCGCGCGCGCCGAGGAGGAGCACTGGCAGCGCGGGCATCCGGAGATCGCGCCGCAGTCGTCCTCGGTGGCTGAACAGGCTACAGAAAAAGCTGGCTTCGTATCAGGGTATCGCTTTAGCGATACCGCAAGTTCTTCGAAATCAAATGCCCCTTCAGGGGCTGCGGCGCGAATGCCGATTCTACTCGCCGCCTCTAAGTCCCCCATCACTGGTGCGGCGCCTGAGACGCGGCCAGCCGCGTCTCTACAGGTGGGACAGTTGCTGGCGCTTCCGTTGGCGGCGCAGCGCCGCCTGCTGCGCGGATGGCTGCAAGCGAATGCTCGCGATTTGAGTATCTCGTTCCGGCTGATTGAGGAGGCGCTGGAATTGGCGCACGGTCCGGCGGGCAAGAAAACGGAGCTGCCAGAAGGGTTTCTTCGACGTGGCCGTTTGGACCTCTTGTTGGAATCGAAGCCTTTCGGCGTCCGGCGGGAAGCGGGGCATCGACAAGCAGCCGATTATGAGTACGCTTTAGCCGTGCCGGGCGCGGTGAAAATTCCTGAACTGGGCGCGTGCATCGAAGCCCACGTGGTGGATGCGGCTAGCGTTCCGGAGGATGGGCGTGGGCAGTTGCTGGATCTGGAGCGCATGCCGAAGGAAGTGCTGATCCGCAACTGGCGGGCGGGAGATCGTTACTGGCCGGCGCATACCGCGGCGGCAAAGAAAGTGAAGGAACTGCTGACCGAGCGCCATGCGACTGGAGCGGAGAAAAAGCTCTGGCCGGTCGCGGTCGCCGCAGGCTGCGGGCTCGTCTGGATGCGGGGATTTGCGGTTCCGGCAGCCTTTCGCGCGCCGGCGGGGGCTGCGAAAGCAATTTGGATTCGGGAGATCGCGGGCATGATGTAACATTGCCGTCAGCCGTCAGCTATCAGCCGTCAGCAATGCAAGATTCTACTGACAGCTGATAGCTGATGGCTGAGAGCTAATGGAGGCACCGCTTCCGCTATGACTATTTCGCCGAATGGGTTACGCCAGGTGATCTCGGCCGACCAAATTCAGAAGAGAGTCCGCGAACTAGGACGGCAGATTTCCGACGACTATCGCGGCCAGACCGTGGTCGCGCTGGGGATTCTCGAAAATAGCTTCCTGTTCATGGCCGACTTGGTGCGGGCGGTCGACGTGCCCATCGTCTGCGCCTTTATCAAACCGAAATACAAGCAGACCCAGCAGGGTGAATCGGTGGTGCTGGAGATTTTTTTTAGCCACGAACTGGCGATTGCAGGCAAGCATGTGCTGCTCGTCGAGGGCTTGGTGCACTCGGGGGTGACCAGCGAATTCCTGATGAACGACCTGCGCGGGCGGGGCGCGGCCTCGGTGAAGCTGGTTACGCTGTTGGATCGCCAGTCGGCGCGCAGGGTGCCACTGCAGCCGGATTATTTCGGATTCCTGGTGGATGACGCTTTTCTTTGCGGTTATGGATTGGGGAGTCCGGAGCAGACTGGGCGCAACTTGCCCTATCTGGCGGCGACGACATAGAGCGGTGTCGAGATGAATACAGCAAGAACAGCTCTCTTCTGGCTGGTAATCGTTGTCTCCGCCTTCCTGCTCTGGCAGGTTGTGAGGGCCGGCGGTACCGCTCAGGCTGTTCCTGAGATAAGTTATACCGAGTTTTTGGCAAGGGTTGCGAACGGTCAAGTCAGCAAAGTCACAATCGCGGGGAGTGTGGTTCGTGGGTCCGACGCCAAGGGCGGCAATTTTCGCGTTATTGCGCCATCAAACCAGGCGGCAATGATCGACGCTCTTCAGCAACATGGCGTAGAAATCTGGTTCAAGGAGGGGACCGAACAGAGTTGGCCGAACTGGATCCTCAATCTGGCTCCTCTGATTCTTCTGGCAGCGTTGTGGTTTTTCATGATCCGCCAGATGCAAAGGAAGCGTTCGATGGGAGAGGGACCGTCAGCTTCAACGCCCCCTCGGGAATCCAATCCCCGCTTTGGCCCGTGACTTCTGTTACCTTCCCCAATCCCCCGTTCTCTTTGGAAAAGGTCTAAAATGCAAGAGGGGTAGTCTTTCCTCAGTCAAATTCCCGCCTCCGGCATCTAATATGACCTGTAGCGGCGACTTTCTTTTGGCGAGGATGGGGCCGCACTCCGAGGAGTTTTAGGTGAATTCGACGATCAAAACAGTGCTTTTCTGGGCGGTGATTGTGGTCTCGGCCTTCCTGCTCTGGCAGGTGGTGAAAACCGGTACCAATGCCCAGAAAGAAAAAGAAATTGGCTTCTCTGAATTCATGGCCGACGTGGACCAGGGCAACATCCACGACGTGATGTTCATCGGCCAGGAAGCGAAGGGCAAGTTTAAGAGCCCCGACGCACCGTTCCATACCACTGTGCCGCCGGGGAGCTATCCGGAAATGTACAAGAAGCTGACGGACAAGGGCGTTCCGTACAGCTTCAAGGACATCAGCAACGGCACCTGGCCGAGCTGGATTCTGAATCTGCTGCCCCTCGTGCTGCTGGGCGCGCTCTGGTTCTTCATGATCCGGCAGATGCAGACCGGCGGAAACAAGGCGCTGTCGTTCGGCAAGAGCCGGGCGCGGCTGCTCTCCATGCAGCAGAAAAAGATCACGTTTAAAGACGTGGCCGGCGTGGATGAGGCGAAGGAAGAACTTCGCGAAATCATCGAATTCCTGCGCGAGGCGCAGAAGTTCCAGAAGCTTGGCGGACGCATTCCCAAAGGCGTGTTGCTGGTTGGACCTCCTGGAACAGGCAAGACTTTGCTGGCGCGCGCGGTCGCGGGCGAAGCGAATGTTCCCTTCTTCTCCATCTCCGGCTCGGACTTTGTCGAGATGTTCGTCGGCGTCGGTGCAAGCCGCGTGCGCGACCTGTTCGAGCAGGGCAAGAAGAACGCTCCCTGCATCATCTTCATCGACGAAATTGACGCCGTCGGACGTCACCGCGGCGCTGGCCTCGGCGGCGGACACGACGAACGCGAGCAGACTTTGAATCAACTGCTGGTCGAGATGGACGGCTTTGAATCGAACGACGGCGTGATCCTGATGGCGGCGACGAATCGTCCCGATGTGCTTGATCCCGCGCTGCTCCGGCCCGGGCGTTTCGACCGGCGCGTGGTGGTGAATCGTCCCGATGTTCGCGGACGCGAAGAAATTCTGCGCGTCCACACCCGCAAGATTCCTCTCGCCGACGACGTTGATTTGTCGGTTCTGGCGCGCGGCACGCCGGGATTTTCCGGTGCCGATCTGGCCAACATGGTCAACGAAGCGGCGCTGGCGGCGGCACGTCCGAATCGCAAAGCCGTGCTCATGTATGACTTTGAGCTGGCCAAGGACAAAGTGCTGATGGGCGTGGAGCGCAAGTCGCTTCTGCTCTCCGACGAGGAGAAGAAGAACACCGCCTACCACGAGGCCGGACACGCGCTGGTGGCCGCCATGCTGCCGCACTCCGATCCGGTGCACAAGGTGACCATCATTCCGCGCGGAATGGCCCTCGGTTTGACCATGCAGTTGCCGGTGGACGATCGCCACAACTACTACAAGAACTATCTCGACACGCAGATCGCCATCCTGATGGGCGGGCGTATCGCGGAAGAGATTTTCCTGAACCAGATGTCGACCGGCGCGGGTAACGACATTGAGCGGGCCACGGAACTGGCGCGCAAGATGGTTTGCGAGTGGGGCATGAGCGACCTGGGGCCGGTGACCTTCGGCAAAAAAGAAGAGCAGATTTTTCTGGGACGCGAGATCTCGCAACACCGCGACTACAGCGAAGCCACCGCCATCCAGATTGACGAAGAAGTCAGGAAGATGGTGAGCACGGGCTACGCGACAGCAAAGGGGATACTCTCGGAGAATCGTGAAACGCTGGTCCGGATCGCCAAGGCGCTGATCGAACGCGAAGTGCTGGACGCCGTCGAGATCAAGTTGCTGGTCGACGGGCAGGACCTGCCGCCGATCAAGCCGCTGCCGTCGAAGAGCGATGACGGCGTGCAGCAGGTGATCAAGCCGGAACGGGCTCCCGCCAAAGGTGGAGAGCGCCCGGCAACGGCCTAAAGAACAGTTCTCGGTTCCCGGTTCTCATGGGGCGGCCCGATGGCCGCCCTTGGTTTTTCGGGGGAGGGCGCGAAGCGCTATTGCAGCCGCACGTCCCCGTCACACTGAGCCTCTTCATCCTCGTATAAACTTGTCTCAACTATGAATCTGACTCTCAATTCCAAAGTTGCTCTGATCACTGGCGGATCGCGCGGAATTGGCGCGGCGACGGTCCGGATGTTCGTGGCCGCTGGCGCGAAAGTTATCTTCAATTATCAAGAGGCGAAGGCAAAGGCCGAGGCTCTGGCGCGCGAATGCGGCGCGGAAAACTGCCGCGTGGTGCAAGCCGATCTTTCGACCACGAAGGCGGCGCAGCAACTGGTATCGTCTGCGATCGCGGCTTTCGGGCGTCTCGATATTCTGGTCGCGAATCACGGCATCTGGCCGCCCGAGGATGCGCCGGTTGAGCGCATGTCCGACGAACAATGGCATCGCACGATTGCCGTGAATCTCGACAGCGTGTTCTCGCTCGTCAAGCATTCGGTCGCACAAATGAAGACGAAGAAGCCAAGCGGCGGCCACATCGTGCTGGTCAGTTCGACAGCCGGGCAGCGCGGCGAAGCTTTTCACTGCGACTATGCGGCCTCCAAAGGCGCGCTGATCAGCATGGTGAAAGGGCTGTCGACGGAATTGGCGCGCGACGGCATTCATGTCAACTGCGTGGCCCCGGGGTGGGTGGATACAGATATGGCGGCGGCGGCGCTGAACGATCCGCCAACGCGCGAAAAGGTTTTTCGCACCATTCCGATGGGACGCGTGGGAACGCCGGAGGAAATCGCTGGGCCGATTCTGTTCCTGTGCACGCCTTATGCCGGATTCATCACGGGCGAAGTTTTCAACGTGAACGGCGGCGCGGTGCTCGTGGGGTAGGGAAAGTGTGGCGCGGACACTCCTGTCCGCGAGAAGTGTGCACCAGAGAAGAGGCAACGGCAGAAAGCAAAAGCAACGGCAAGCGGACAGGAGTGTCCGCTCCACCCGATCGCGATGCGTTTTGTGGACAGCTAAAATCAACTGGACCGCTTCTAACGAGATAGTTATGCATCGCTCTTTTTCCATTTTGCTGCTGTCAGGACTGGCGTTCGCTCAGGCTGGGCAAGCGCCGCCCCCGCGGGCTCCGCTGACGGGCCAGCCCTCCGCGCCCGTCAAACTGAACGACTCCGACAACGCCCGCAAAGCGCGCGCCGTGCTCGATCAGACGATCGAGACCCTGGGCGGCGATTGGTATCTCACGTATCAAGATAAGGAAGAGACCGGCCGCTACTATCCGCTCTATCACGGACGCACCGAGAGCACCGGAATTCCCTACAACTACTACATTGAGTATCCGGACAAAGACCGTTTCGAAGTCATCCACATCAAGGACATTCACATACTGCCGGGAACGATCGACGTCGGCCACATCAAGGTCAAGAACAAGTTCGACCTTGTCCTGATTCACAACGGCGATAAAGGATACGAGACCACCTACAAGGGAACCGCGGCGCAGGACAAGCTAGATTTGGAGAACTATCTTCGACGCCGGCAACATTCCATCGAATACATATTCCGCAAGTGGATCCGCGATCCGGACGTGGCCCTGTTTTACGACGGTCCAGCAGTAGTGGAGGGCAAGGAAACCGAAGGCATCACGCTGCTCAACAGACAGAACGATTCGGTGAGCGTTTACCTGGACCAGAACACGCACTATCCGGTCAAGATCAGTTATTCGTGGCGCGATCCGAAGGACAAGCAGAAGAACGTGGAAGACGAGGTTTACGACAGTTACAAACTGGTGCAGGGAATCTGGACCCCCCACTCCATCACCCGTTATTTCAACGGGGAGACGTCGCAACAACGATTCGTCACCACCGCCAGCTACAACCTGAAGCTTCCCGATTCGATGTTCGAAGCGGCAGTGTCCTACGACCCGGAAGCGCCGCGGAAGAAACGGTAAGAATCCGGGTTGATGCGGCACGGCGCACACTACCGCGACGATGAAGAACCTTGACAATCTGCAATCGTGTGTACATAATGTACATACAAATGGATGCCGTTGAAACTAAGGCGCAGAGATGCTTTTCGAGTGGGATGAAAGCAAGCGACTGGCGAACCTTGCGAAACACCACATCGATTTTCGAGATGCCAAACGAGTACTTGACGGGCCAGTGTTCGAGAGGATTGATCGCCGACATGGCGAAGAACGCATATTCACTATTGGACTTATGCAGGACATTGAGATCGTAGTGGTCTATGCGATCCGCGGCAAACGACGGCGAATCATCTCGGCAAGGAGGGCACATCGCAGTGAAAGGCAAGAGTTCAAAAGCCGGCTCAAGAGCGCGGGCCAAGGGCAAGACTGACTTTAGACGCTTGCGCGAAATGCGTGATGAGGACATCGACTACTCCGATATCCCCAAGCTGGATGAATCGTTTTGGAAGACAGCCAAGCTCACCCTGCCGGAGCCAAAGGACCGGCTGACGATCCGGGTTGACCATGATGTTGTGGAGTGGCTCAAGAAGAAGGGCAGCGGCTACCAGACCCGCATTAACGCCATCTTGCGCACCTACATGAAAGCCCAATCGGATGAAGGTGTGGATAGCCGGACATAGCGGACGTGCCCGCACATCAGAATAGCTAGGTCACCGTACTTCATACGTATATTCGGAAAGTCGCATCCAAAACCTGGGGGAACTCGGGCTGTTTCCTCCCTGAATACCCCCAACATCCATAACGGTCTGAACAACTTAGCCATTCCCATAGTGGAACGAGCCACGAAGTGTGGCTGTTTTGCCACATACAGAAGTCTGCACGTCGCTGTAAGCTGATACATAGCAAAAGACTTACGCAATCCCCCGTTGACACATGAGCAAACAATTCGTGCCGCGGTGACCTGCACAGGAGTAGGTCTCCACAGCGGCGCTCCGGTCAGCCTGCGGATTCTGCCCGCGCCTGCCGGAACGGGAATCGTCTTCCACCGCACCGACCTCGACGGCTTCCCGATCGAGGCCAGCGGACGCAACGTGGCTCGCGTCAGCTACGCCACCAGCTTGATGAAGAAGGGCGTGCTCATCTCCACCACCGAGCACCTGCTCTCGGCATTTACCGGCGTCGGCATCGACAATGCCATCGTCGAACTGGACAACCTCGAGTTGCCGATTCTCGACGGCAGCGCTCGTCCATTTGTCGAAATGATCCAAAGAGCCGGCATTCGGCAACAGCGCAAAGCGCGCACTTATCTTCGGATCGTGCGCGAGATCGAGTTGCGCGAGGGCGATAAATTCATTGCCGTGTATCCGGCCGACGCCTATTCGGTTTCGTATTCCATCAACTTCCCTCATCCGCTCATCGGCAAGCAAAGTTTCTGCGTGCGCCTGACGAATGGCAGCTATCTGAACGAGATTGCGCCGGCGCGCACTTTCGGATTTCTGCATGAAGCCGACGCCATGCGGCAGCAGGGACTGATCCGTGGAGCGTCGACCGACAATGCCATCGTGCTGAACCGCGACGAAGTGCTGAACCCGCCGTTGCGTTTTCCCGACGAGTTCGTGCGCCACAAAGTCCTGGACCTGATCGGAGATCTGGCGCTGATCGGGAAACAGATACTGGGTTCGGTGGTAGCCGACCGCGCCGGCCACGCCATGCACACCGCGCTGGTGTCGCGCATTTTACGCGACCGGTCGTATTGGGAAGAAACCGCGCTCGAAGAGGAACCGGCAACGCCAGCGCTCGCATCAGCAATGAGTCTTAGCGTCTAGCAGGCCGCGGAAGGACCCCAGTTCAAGCAGGTCTTGGGAAGGGCACGACTTCACAGGCCGCGGAAAAAACTCGTGTAGAGACGGGGCTTGCCCTGTCTCAGACTGCCGAACAACTCTGGATCATTTTGGTTTTGGGAAGGGTACGACTTCACAGGCTGCGGAAATACTTTATTTCAAGCAGGTCTTGGGAAGGGCACGACTTCACAGGCTGCGGAAATACTTTATTTCAAGCAGGTTTTGGGAAGGGCACGACTTCAGTCGTGCCGTTAAGCGTTGAAAATGTGTCCGCGCTTTAGCGCCCGAGGTATGCTTCTTGCGCTCGCGATGAGTTTTCTGGCAGCCTGCTAGGCAACGAGCGCCGCGCGTTCAGCCAGCAGCCGCGCCAGTTCGGCTTCGGCTTCGGCGCGGATGCGCCCGGCAAAAGCATGGACGCTCCGCCGGTGCTCGGCCCCGAGTGCGGACAAGCGCACCTGCAAATAGGGCTGGTCTTCTTCCAGGCGGCGCAGCAAGCGCTGCGTTTTCGCGATTCTTTCTTCGAGTGTGATCATGAGTTCGGCTAAGACGCGGCCAAGCCGCGTCTCTACAGTGCCACAGCCGGAGCAGGGCGCAAGTTACAAGCTGGATGCCGGGTGGGTGGGTTTTACCGCAAACGCGAACTGGCCAGGCCGAGCGATCGGTCAGCGAGGCGTCAGGTTGCCGTGTAGCCGCTCCGGCAGTTCTCCCCGCAAGCAGTCGGTCAGCCATTTTTCAAGCTGATACTGCGAACTCTGCGGAACCTCAACGAAGCGGATACCGGCATGGCCGGTCCCGTCCGCCCAGGCGACTTGGCCTTTTAGTTCGAGCGAAATGTTGGCGCCGGGAAGCGTGAAGCGAAGCTGCGCCTGCGCACCCTGGAGCAACTTGCCGATGAGGCGGATGGCCATGCCTCCCTCACTCACATTGGTCGTCGTGGCGGTCAGTTCGTGCTTGTCCGCCAGAGCGATCCGCAACGGGATCTCCACCGGATGCCGATAGTAGCGGCGCTGTTCCCGCACCATGAAATTGAGCGCTGCATTCAGACAGCGGGTGGCGTGCAGCGGCGTGAGCGGCTTCTGCAGAACGAAGTTGGCTCCGGACTGAAACGCCTCCTGGGTAGTCGTCTTCCCATTCACCACGGCAAAGGCTACCGACCGCGCATTGCTTTGCGTATGACGGACGCCACGCAGCAAATCAACGCCGTCAGGCAGATCGTCGCAGTCGATGATGATTGCATCGTACTTGCGCTTCACCAGCAGTTCGTTTCCGGGCTTGGCCTCGGCGCAAACCTCGACATCGACCGAGATATTCTCCAGTGCCGGACGCAGCACGCCAAGTAAAGCGGCATCCCCACTGATGAGAAGAGAGTCCAGATTCATGACTCTTTCGATACTAGCGGTACCCAGGGACCGAAGAAAGTGACCTTGGTACTGGACGAAAAGCGTGCCTCCGTCACCCAAGGGCAAGAATTCAACCGTCGGCGACTTCAGACCTTTGGGTAACGTCGTGTCCTTAGGATGGGGATGAACTTAGGATTCTGCCCGTTCCGTCAGATTTCTGGATTCTTGCGCCTTTCACTTAAACTGGTGGGGTGAGCGAAACTGCGTATCTGTCGTTGGGATCGAACCTGGGAGATCGTGCGGCCACCCTGCGCGCAGCCGTCGCACAATTGGAAGTTGCCGGACGGCTGGTGGCGGTTTCCGCATTGTATGAGACCCAGCCGATGGTGGTCCACGACCAGCCCTGGTTTCTGAACTGCGTGGTGGCGATTGAAACCGGCAAGTCGCCGAGAGAACTGCTCCAGCTTGCGTTGCAGATCGAAGCCGCGATGGGACGCATCCGACTGCGCGACAAAGGCGCGCGCAAGATTGATATCGACGTGGTGCTGTTTGGGGATTCGGTGGTCGACGAACAAGGCTTGAAAATTCCGCATCCCTCCATGCACCTGCGGCGGTTTGTGTTGGAACCGCTGGTAGAGATTGCTCCCGAAGCGCGCCATCCCGTGCTCGGAAAAACGGCACGAGAACTTCTGGCAGCCTTGGGCGAAGGGCAGACGGTCCGGCGGCTCTGAAAAGCTAGCCTTGCGGTGAGCCTGTTAGTTGTCTCCAGCCACGCTGAGAACGTGTAGCGCGGACACTCCTGTCCGCGTGTCGACACCGCCCGAAAGCTTACGGTTCGCACATGCGCAGAGGGCGAAAGTGCTTCGCAAGGGGTACTCCTCTTCGCCCCCCTCTCCCGGTCTTTTGGAATCAAAGACTTAGGAGGAAGACTCGCCCAGGCGGGATTATCCCTTTGACAAACCATGTAAAAAGTGCTAGTCTATAAACACTGGCCTGTAGTTTAACGGCAAAACGCTGCCCTGTTTCAAGTTAGGGCGGTTTACGTCACGGCAGATTTGTGGGTTCGACTCCCACTGGGCCAGCCATCAAGTTTAAGGACCGCCCTCACCTAGCCCGCCTTCTTTGGCGGGCTTTGGTTTTTCCGGTACTGCTTCCTTGCTTCCGGTTTGGTCTCCAGTGCGGCCAGCACTGTCTGCTTGAAGTCCAACGGGATTTTCAGCGGCTCGCGTTGTCTCTTTTTCTTTTTCGGCATTCAATTCTTCCATTTTGTCGATTAGCGGAAATTTACTCGGTGGAATATCGAGTTGAGCGAGGCTCACCACTTTAAGGCCGAGCTTCTTGGCGAAATTCTGAACTCCCTTGTCGTCGGAGTAGATGGTGTGGCACCCTGCAACCTTTACGGTTCCGGCGATCTGTCGATCAAAGTTCACCTTTGCCCAAGTATCTCTTGATCCATCACGCTTACTTTTCTTAGTGACTCCTGCTTTTATGGCTGCCGCTACTTCAACGGCGGCTCTAACTCCATAGGGTTCGATTTTGAATTTCGATGATTTCTGAAGTTCATCTAGGTAACGCGGGGCCGCCGCTTCGGCATGAACTAAGAACTCTGTTAATGCTGGAGTGGGCACTACAATTTTCTCGTTGGCCGCTTGCAACTGGAGCAAGAGATGCGCTACGCGCTCCTTGGGGCGATCTACAGATGCGGGGATCGCTGGTCGCAGGGCAAGCATCACGAAATGTGCATCGAAGCCTACCATCTATTGAATCTTGCTTGATCCCTTTCTGATCCGGTCAAGTTCGGCCAAGGGATCATCTATTTTGTCCCATCCACTTCCAGGAATCTGGCGCATTCGCTCTAGCACTTGGTGAAGATCGTCATTGCTAAGAGCTTCATATTCAAAAATCTTAAACTGGATTAACTCCCACACGCCCCCCGCGTTCCGGCACCATCTTCCTCTTCCGGAAACACGAACTGGTTTATCGCGCTCAAGCAAGTAGGGCTTTAGCCCTTTCGCCTTTGCAATGTCGGTGGTATAGCAGGGATAGGTATTGTCGCCATCTTGGATCAGAATGTGAAAAGTTTCGTCTTTTCCGCCGATCCTAATAACGATTCCTTCCAGTGTCCCATCTTCGACAACCGGGCCATATTGCGGAGCAACTGGCTTAGGAAATTCGATGATCCGACTGCGCTCTACTTTGATTCTCCCTGTAGTCTTCTCCTGAGCTAGAAGACCTTTCAGGCCGACGTATCCACTTACTGCTTCCTTCGGCCCGTCGCCCTCGCGTGCCGCCGTGATGCGAGCGCGAACTTCAGGGACAATTTCCTGGGGGGCGCGGTTGATGAGCGCAGCACTCCCCTTGCCTACCCGCTGAAAGCGAACTTCGGAATCTGGCCCGACCAAATTGGCGAAGTTGCGGATGTACTCTGCGAGCCTACCAATGGGCAGGCTGTCAGGCGTGTAGCCATCGATGATGAACGTGATTTTTTTGTACGTCGGCACGCGCGGCCTCCTATGATACACTGATCCCACGTCATAGGAAGTGACGAAAATATTCCGGCCCGCGTATCAGCGCGGGCCTTATTTTTTGTTCGCAAGCAGACGCTTGCGCCACATCCATCGGGAGAGCGGTACCACTGGCTGGAAGAGGTCTAATTGCCTCTTTCCTATGCGCCAGTAGGGCTGTTTGCTGATTCCCGGAGTTGTAGCCTCTTGCCTTCTGCTTGGCTCAGAGCCAGCAACGTGCGGTCGGTGTCGCTGATTTTCCGCGCGTTGTATCTAAAGTCAAATTCTGCGAGGTATCTGTGCAGGTGATGCTTGCCCACCTGATGATACGTGCCGATGATTCCACGCTTGAGTAGGGAGAACACGCCCTCAATCGTGTTCGTGTGGATCGTCGGCTTGCCTGCGATCTTGCGGGAGTATTCCCCGGTGCTGTGATTGACTACAAGATGATCCCCGAATTGACCTGTCAGTCCATCGTAGGAAGGAAAGCTGTCCGTCATAATCGTTGCGGACGGATGCGCGTTCTCCCGTAGGATGCTCTGTAGATTGTCTGCGGTCACGCGCTCGACGTGAAAAGAGCGCACATCGCCATCACGCTTTACCAGCGCGAAAACCTTTTGCTTTTTCTCGTAGGCTTCGGCTCGCGTTATCTTCGTACCCTTGCCGCCGACGTAGGTTTCGTCTGCTTCGATCACACCGAAGAGTTTCTTCTTGTTCTTAAATGATGGCTGGCTCATCATGTAGCGAATACGATGAGCCATAAACCACGCAGTCTTGTACGTCACTGGGAGCATCCGGTGTAGCTGATGGGCGCTCATTCCCTTCTTAGACGCACAGAGTAGATGGATAGCCAGTAGCCACTTGTGAAGAGGAATATGGCTATCCTCGAAAATCGTGTTCACCGTAACCGTGAATTGCTGTTCGCAATCCTTGCACTTGTAGACTCCGACCCGGACTGGCTGTTTGCTTCCCGGTTTCGCGGCCAGTTTGTAGGCAGTCGTGCACCCGCAATGCGGACAAACCGGACCGTTCGGCCAGCGGAGTTTTTCTAGGAATGTGCGGGCCTTATCAGCGTCTTGGAATTGTGGTGTATCGGCTATGCTGAACATGCCTAAACCTTACGCTTTTTGTTCCGGTTTGTCAAGGGGATAATTGCGCGCCCAGGTCTTTGAGTCTAAAGGACTTGCTGGTAAAGTCTTTAAGAACCAACGAGTTACGAGATCCATTCGCTCCTCCACCCCATGGCACCAAAGGCGGGCGCGCTGGGGGCCCGGGCTCGCTCAGGATTTCGGCAGCGGGCTCACCCCTTCGACTACGCTCAGGGTCACGCCCGCTAAACGCCTCAAGTTAAGTTGTCAAAGAGCCCTGAAGATCGGTTTGGGGAAGTTTCGAGGGCCGTCTTGAAGACGGGCGCACTCTTCACTGCCCCAATCAGATGTCTATTATCTATCGTCACGCCCGGCGAATCTTAGGTCAATGGATTTCGATCACGGATGTTTGTGGTGAAAGGGATCCGGGGTGAGATTGCGGAAGTGGGAACGACCGCGGCATCCCACTCATCGTAAAATGCGCGATGAGTGGGGCACACGGCATTCTGCCACCTAGGGTTCACGGAGTCGGAGGATTAGGGCTGATAGATTTGATCTCGGGGAATACATCATGCTTATCGTTTACTACTCTGATTGAGATATCGTCCTTGAAGTCCGCTGGATAGTTGTAGATCCGTTCTCCGCCTCCCAGCAGATCCACCCGTATCTGATTCAATCGGTAGCTACCTGACATGACGTTGTCTATCGTGCTGTCAACCTCAAAGACATTCGATGAAACCTGGTGAAACTCGCTGCCCTGCCAGCCGCCGGGCAGACCGAGCTGATCCTTTCGTTGTTCGGTCTCGAGCCCAAAGAAAATTCTGACGCCGTTCACAGTCGCCTTAAACTCGCCTTGGAATGTAATGTAGTAATGGAGCCTATCGCCGGGTTTGAACGTTTGCTTTACGCTCGGGCCGGACTGCCCGAGAAGCAACACACTGAGAGCTAGAATCATGAACAGGAAAAGT
>CAVRDS010000023.1:0-90951 GCA_963719865.1 uncultured Acidobacteriota bacterium
GTGTGCGGTGGATGGCGTCGCAGAGCGCACCGATGTGCGCTCCGGCGCGACCGGCTCGCCACAGCAGTTGGGAAGTGCGCAGCGGTGTGCGCTTGGGGTGGTCCTCTTCTTTAATGCGATACCAGCCACGCTTCTGGCGCACGTGTTCGCGCAGCAGTTGGCCGGTCTTGGGATCGAGCAGACGAACGTACAGCTCATCCCATTGCACTCGAAGCACACGCCCGATCCAGCCCGGCGGCGCGCCGTAGTAGGCGGCTTCGACTTCGACGCAGCCGTCCAGATGCACGATGCGCTCGCCATACTGGTAATAGCGGAAGGGCTCCAGAGGAAGCGGCAGCAGCGTGGTTTTCTCTTCGGCAAACATGGCGGCCACTTGCCGTTTGGTGGTGCCGTGGATGCGCGTGTCGGCCCAGCGTTGTTCCCAGTGATCGAGGTAGGCTTGGGCTTCTTCCAGAGTCTCGAAGCGCAAACCTTTCAGCGGTGTCTTTTGCGCGTGCCCGACGCCGGATTCGACTTTGCCTTTGCGGTCGGGATCTTGAATGCGGCACGGCATGGCGACTGCGCCGTAGTGCGCGAGCACGTCGCGATAGAGGGGATTGAGAGCAGGATCGTAAACGTCGGGGACGAGCACGCCCTCGCGCAGATTGTCGAGCACGACGATGCGGGTGGCGCCGCCCAGCCGGCGAAAAGCTCGTTCGTGCAGTTCGGCCCAGATGCGCGAACTGGAGCGGAAGGTCAGCAGACGAACCGACTTGCGACTGCAGCCCAGCGTCATCACGAACAGCCGAGTGCGCCGGTACTTGCGGCTCTCGGGATCGCGCACCATGGGGCCGGTGCCGTAATCGACTTGCGCCTCCTGGCCGGACGCGGTGACGATCACGACGCGGGCTTCGGGGGTTTGCGTTCCGCGCCGCTTGCGCACGAAGCGTTGCACGCTTTGGTAGCTGCTGGCGAAACCGTACTCGGAAACTAAGTCCTGCCAGATGGCCATGGCATTGCGTCCGCGGCTGATCCCCAAGTCGATGGCTTCCCGGTATGGCTCGCAGGCGCTGGGGCCGGAGACCACGGCAGAGTCGGTGATCACCTCGTTCTCGTTGGCCGGTTTTGAAGTTGTTTTTGATCTTCCCTTATTGGAAGGGTTTTCGGGGTGGGTGGGGTTGCAGGCATCGGGAATCACCGGAATGGCAGGTTTCGCCGCACCAAAGTCGGTGATCACTTCGTTGGCCGGTTTTGGTTCGCACCGCCCCCAGCCACTGGGCGGACGCACCGCAATCCCGGCCGCTTTCAGATAGGCGCTGGCGGTTTCGCGACGGATCTTGGTCGCTTGCTGGATGCGCCGCAGCGACCAGCCCAGCCGTCCCAGAGCTAAAACCTGTTGTTTCTTCTCTTCGTTCAAGACATTGGCCATGCCCACGGAGCCTACAAGCCTCCGCGGGATCAATGTCCCGGACGCTACTCTCGTTGGCCGGTTTTCAGGTGATAATCAGTGGCCGGTTTTGGGTGATCGCTGAGGTCAGTTACATCTCGTTGTTGCCCTGTCGCAGAATCTCAGTCGCCTGCCAGATTCGCTTGCGGACAATTTCAGCGACGCGCAACAGCGTCCCGCATTCACACCCTGAAGACGGTCCGGCCACACAAACACTATCCGACTCCCTCTCGGTTTAACGTCCCTGAAACGCGAAGTACGAAGTAGCTGTCAATGGCCGAATACGGTTTTACGATGTCGATGGTGCCGCTTTAGCTATTCAGCCACTATCGCGACTCCCGTCGCCGCAAACCCACCTTATCAATGCGCCCGGCACGGCGCGAGACCAGCAGTGGAGCGTCGAGGATGGTTCGGTCTACACTATCACGTGAGCCAGTCTCATGAGCGACACCGGTTCATTTTCGTTGCTCTCTTGTTGCTGACCACGAACCACCAGGTTCCCAATTTTGTTCGAACGGATCACCAGAGGCCGCGGCGGACAACGGGGGATGTGCGAACTCCCGCACCGCACGAATCGTGTCTACGAATTTGGAGGGTGCAGACGTCAGTCGCGCACGTCGCAGAAACGCAGTCCACTGGCCCGATTTTGTGGGTTCCCTTCCAAAATCGTCGTTCAACCCTTCTGGGAACGGCTCAACTGCGGTCGAACGGTGGTCAAAGGTCGTCTTGATCGCTTTGACCAAGACAGGGCCTTCAAATGGGTAGACACGAGAGAGCGCCCATAGATCGAAGAAGTCCTTCATCCGGCTGTTTAAGGTTGCGAGCGCCGTGAGTGCCTCCAGTTTCTCCGCGATTACGGTCTCCTTCGGATATGCCTGCAGCACCGGAGCTGGGAATTCCAAAAGCGTCGGGTATTCGATCTTGGCAGCCCGCGGGACGATCACGTCGCCGAAGCCAATGTCGATCTGCATGGGGATGCGAGCGCCCGCGAGAGTCGCCCTGAAACGAACCCGGATTCCCTCATAGTCCGCATCCTCTTTAATACGGGATGTCTTTATCGAGGCAGGGTCGAACTTTACGCCGTCCGCTTCGACATCCAGTCCGCAGATCTCGGATACAAGGGACGCGATGTGTTCGAGCTTGTTGCTCGTCTTTCCCAGCAAATCAATGTCCACTGTGGAACGGGAAAGCGGTGCTTGCCACACAGTTAGCAACAGGGCACCCTTGAGAATGAACTTGTCGCAATGGCTGGACTGCGCCAGCCGGTACAAGAAGCGCTCTATGGCGTAGTACTGGAGCAGTTCTTGAAAGGGCCGTCCCTGAGCATGAGCCTGGTTGAGGAGGCGCTGGCGGACCGAGGCAGCGAGATCACGCTTGCTCAAAGCACGGCCTCCAGGTAAGGCCGCATCGCGTTTTCGACTCTGCAAATGCGAGCGTATTCGAGTAGCTTTTTGACAGGCAGCTTGCGAACTTTCTGGCGGTAATTGCGCAGCGCCTCCACAGCGACATCAATTCCAATCTTGTTACGGTACTTAAAGCAGTCCACGATCGTCTTCTCGGGCGAGTAGATGCGGACTCGAACCTGGTCCACAGTGATCGTGTCAATTCCGGCCCGGAAAGCGCGCTCCTGGTACCAAAATACCCGCAGGGGGAGTCCGTCCACCTTGGGCACTTGGCTATGGCTCGGTAGCGCGATGTCGATGTGGTGCGGCACCTGCGTGGTCAGTTCGTAATGGGCGAGCGCGGAGATCAGGCAAATGACTGCCCGTGGTACTCGGAGAGCCACAGCGACCCAATCGGGGTGGGCGAGAGGAGGAGCACTTGCCAGCCGATAGAGTCCTCGGCCAACCGACACTAGTTCTCCAGAGTCCCGCAGGGCGTACAGCGTTCGGGGATGAATTCCGAGACGAAGGGCTTCACGAGTGCGAAGCATGCCGCGGTGCCTCTGAAAGGCATTCCGGGCGTCGGCGAGACTGGCGGAAGGGCCGGCCATAATGTTTGGATAAAATACCCGGATAGTATACATAATGTCCGAGCATATTATCCACTTCCAAGTTTGCAAACCTCGTAGTTGAATCGTCGCGACAAATCTTGATACCATCAAAATTGTTCGGAGGGTTAAAGGAAGGGCGCGATACGTTCGACGTTGGCGGAACGGCGAGAATAGCCAACAAGAGCGGCAGCGGCTAAATGCGCGAGTAAGAGAACAAAGTGTAAAAAAAGTGTAAAAGAGATTTGCCTTTTTTGCCTATTGTGCTGTTTTCGCGTATCGCGGAATCAATAACTTACGTGGAATCAATGCGGGACTGGGGTTCAAATCCACCCCCCGCAACCAACGAACTCATAGGGTTACAAGCAAAGCCAATTTTTCCCGCAGGGGCAAAAAGGGCACAATCGGCTGCTTCGGCGGCCTTTTTCATTTTGCCGCTTTGAGCGAGCTCGGTTCTTACGATCATTCTAACCATTAGGCTTGCCGATTGGGGCGAGGGCATCGGGTTAAATCGCGCGCATCTCGCGACCTCCAACGAGTGAGCTGGCGGCGGCTGCGGGGATCATCCATGGGCAGTGAATGTAGTCCACAATTTGCTCGATTTCTTGGCCGATCACCTTCATACGAATGACCGAGTATGAGGTCCATGTGTCGGCACCGCGTTGGAGAACAATGAGCACCGGTTCCCCATCCACCTCGCCCAGCGCCAGTTTCCAGGGCCAAGGCCACCGATCGTAGTTGAAGAAGTATGGTGCGTCCGCAAACTTCCCGGCAAACCGATCGAGAACATTGAGCCGGGCGTCGGCGCTGATCAATTCGCGGACTCCGTCCCAGTCGCGTCGATTAAAGCGATCCACATAAAGTTGCATGATTTGCGCCAGTTCGGGATCCGCACTTCGAACGGAAGGCGACGAAGCGGGAGACGAAGCTAATTTCGTTCGGCCGCGGTTGAGGGCTGCCTTAACGCCACCAACGGTGGAATCGACAAGTTCCGCAATTTCCTCCAGCGAGTAATCAAATACATCCTTCAGAAGAATGCATGTGCGCTCCTTCGGAGGCAGGGACGCGACGAGGTGTTCCACTGCTTTGCCGATCCCCAGTGTGGCTGGTTCGACAGGCGAGACTGCTTCGGGCACGGCCGCCGCCGCCTCGACTTCGTCCCGCACTCCCTTTCGTCGCAGGAAATCGATCGAGCGATTGTGGGCAATCCGAAACAGCCACGGCTTTAGAGGACGGCTCTCATCGTACGTTTCCAGCTTTCGATATGCCTCGATCAAGGCCTCCTGCGCGACGTCTTCGCCGTCCATGACGGATCCCGTCATGCGCGCACAGTAGCGGTGCAGGCTGGGCCGAAGTGTGGACACGGTCTCAAGGAAGGCCAGATAGCGCGCTTCCACCCGGCCGGAGCCATCGAGATATTCACGGCTATCCATGCGGTTCATCACGCCTTCCATCGGCCTCCACTCTACGACTATAGCTGGAATTAGGTGACCTCGTAGGAGCGGCGAGTGGCGGCCCTTCTTTAGCTCGCTTTCTCCTCTTCTTCGCGCCTTCGGCGGGCGGCTCCTTCCGGGTCGGTGAGGATATCGACCCACTTCGGATGAGGCGAGGGTTCGGCGTCGTAGTTGTCGTGCCAGTTCCACCACTTGTACGGCGCGGTCTGGGGGTAACCCTCTGGCGAGTCCTCCCACGTCTCCTGACGGCCCAGCGGCGTGATGTCGAGGTAGCTCCAGGTACTCCCCATGGCCTCGTCGGCGCGGTTGTTGATGAAGTATGTGCGGAACACCCGCTCGCCGTCGCGGAAGAACACGTTGTGTCCGTGCCACTGGTCCACGCCGAAGTCGGTGTCGAAGCTGTCGGTCATGGTATACCAAGGCATCTCCCAGCCCATCCGCGCCTTCACGCGAGCGATGTCCGTCTGCGGCGCGCGTGAGGCCCAGGCGAGGGTGGTGTCGCGGGCGTTCAGATGGGCAAGATGAGAGACTTGATCGGCGCCCAGGGAGCAGCCGCGGCAGGCGTGCTCGGGCCAGCCGAAAACCCCGGGCTCGAAGAAGGCGCGATAGACGATCAATTGTCTGCGGCCCTCGAACAGGTCGAGCAGGCTTACCTTACCCTTGGGCCCGTCGAACTCGTACTTCTTCTCCACTGCCATCCACGGCATGCGTCGACGCTCGGCGGCCAGCGCATCACGAGAGCGGGTGAAAGCCTTCTCCTTCACGAGGAGCTGCTGCCGCGCTGCCTCCCACTCCTGTCCCGACACGATCGGGGGTGTCTTCATCGCGACATGCCCTTTCTGGTGCGCGTCGCTTCTCTCTTTGTTTGTTGCCATATTATTTTCTCCTTTGTTTTCTGAAACAGACCGAGACCTCATTGCTCCTTATCCTTAGCGTTGGAAGGAGTTTCTGCTGCGTTGTTCTTCTTGCGGGACACTTTGACGGCAAGAGCCGCCAGACCGCCGGTAGAGACCGTACCTGCCACGATGAATCCTAGGGTTGACAAACAGAATGGACACATTGTTCACCTCCATGAGCTGCCTGCTACTTAGATGCTACTTTACGACGCCCTTCCGGAAGTTAGCGGTGCTACGCAGCACTCGCCGCGTCCACTGGCAGGAAGGCTGCGAACTGGCGCTCCAGCACCTTGTCTGGGCCAGTACGCCAAGACTCCGCAATCGATTGGGACACCGGATCGGGGAAAATCTCCTCTTCGCCGTTCTCCAGCCCATCGAAGATGCCCACAGCGGCGGACTCGGGCGAGGCTTTCGGTATCGGCAAGTCGCGAATCATGTCGGTGTCAATAGGCCCCAGCAAGGCAGCGTGGACTCTCACGCCCTGGGGTGCCAACAATGCTCTCCATGATTGCGTGATGTTGAGCGCGGCGGCCTTCGAAATGGGGTAGGCCGCGAACATAGGTACGGGAGCCAGCCCGGCCAAGGACAAAATGTTGCCGATGGCTCCTTTGGAGCGTCCCAGCAGTGGCAAGAACGCCCTCGTCACATTGGACAACCCGAAAAAGTTAACGGCCATATGCCGCTCGATGAGCTCGGGGCTGCTCAGATCATCCGGCAAATTGATACCGGCATTGTTGATGAGGAGGTCGAGCGTGCCGACCTCACCGACCGCCTGCTGAATCTGCGCGCTGTTGGTCACATCCAGGGTCAGGGGTATGACGCGCCCATCGGAATGGGTAAAGGGCTGGCGCGTAGCCGCATACACCCGCTTCGCGCCTCTCCTCAAGGCCTCTTCCAGCAGCGCGCGTCCGATGCCTCGATTCGCGCCGGTGATCAAAACTGTCTTGTTTTCGATGTTCATACCATTCTCCTTTCGATCTTTGACCTTCTGTTTGCTATTACGCATCGCTCGGCGGGGAGGATACGTCGTTTCAAGAACAAATCTTGCTTTTACCCTGATTCGGCTTCCCGAAGGCGCACTTCGGCGCTCACCTTCCTGCGGTACCGCTTTGCCCAGCGGCACATGCCTCCGAGTGGAGCAATGATCGTCCTTCCAAGTTGAGTCAACTAATACTCGACAGCAAGGGCTTTCGATTGCGTAACTTGTCTGGCGATTAAACCCGCGGATTCCAGATTGCGAAGAGTTCTGGTGAGCATTCGTTGTGAAACGCTTCCCAGTTGGCGGCGCAACTGTCCGTGTCGATATGGCCGCTGTTTCAGCGAGAACAAAACCTTGGGCGTCCACCTGCCGATGAAGATCGGGTTGGCCGTTTTCGATGCCTGTACCGTATTCACAGTTTCCTGCCTCCTGCGAAAACGTCTGCGTGAAGTAACCACCCTTTGTCTCGCGCTCGGCATCGTTTCAGCTTGCACGTGCTCGGGTGTCGAGCGCAATTAGGAACATCTATGTGCCTGGTGCTTCCCGTTTCAAACGTCTCCTGCCTGTTGCTAATACGGTCGCCCAGGACCTGGGGATACGTGGACCGTCACCCTCTTCGACGATTGCCGCTTGTGAAAGCCACGAGGATGCTCGGGACTTCACAAGTATCACGGTGTGTCTACGGTGCGACTATCTTTCTCCGCTGGGTAGAGCACGCCGCCGATCGTGCGCCTAGGTAATCTTCTCGAAGATCCCTCCGCAACCGATGTGCTGAACTTCTCTATGAAGCGCTACTTCTACCGGGCGGTTAAGCTGTTCGAGAGAGCTGGTTCGTCGTCATCGGAACCGCTCCTTCTTCCCACACCTAGATATCTTTGAGGTCCTGGCCATAGATCAAGAAACACAGTGCCACGAACGTGAGCGCCGTACCGTTGACCACCAGCATGATCGGCGCTGAACCGACTTGCGTGACCAGCCATCCGCTCGCAAGACTGCCGAGCGGTGAGCCGCCTAAGAACGCGACAAAATAAATCGAGACCACTCGTCCGCGGAACTCCGGCGGCGCGAGAAGTTGCGCCAGGGAGGTGGTAAGCGAAGAACACATCACGAAGAGCGACCCGCCCATGAACAGAATCAATGCAGACAGGTAGGTCCTCCGCGAGAGACCGAAACCAATAATGATCGTGCCGAGCAGCGCGAGCAAGATCAGCAGTATGCGTCCCATGTGCTTGTTCTTGCCCAACCAGGCAACCACGAGCGCACCCATCACCGCACGCGCACCCGAGTACTCTGAGCTTCACGCATTTGTGGTCCTAGCCGGCGAACTCCACTTTCGCAAGGCATCCGAGCGGTTGTTTCTATCCCAACCGGCACTCAGCAAGAAGATTCAAAGACTGGAGGAGAAGCTAAAGGGAGCCCTCTTCGTGCGCTCGCGTCGGAGAGTGGCGCTGACCGATGCGGGCAAGAGTTTCCTTCCGAAAGCCGCAAAACTGTTGCAGGACGCAGAGGACGCCTTGCGCGAAACACAGGCGGCAGTTCAAGGTCGAGCCGGCAGTCTGCGGATCGGCTTTGGGGTTGCTTCGCTACCTGAAATCCTTCCGCGAACCATTCTGCGATTCCGCAAGCTTTATCCCGAGGTTGAGCTTCAATTGCGGGAGATGCCCTCCGCTCTACAAGTCTCATCTCTGATTGAGAGTAGGCTGGATGCGGGAATTCTGAGGATGCCGGTCACAAACCGCAAACTGATGAGCGCTTCGCTATTTTCCGAGCATTTGGTTTTGGCGACCCCAACTGATGCACCATATCGGCCCGGAGACGGTGTCAACCATTTCCGTAACCGCGGTTTTATCTTCGTGTCGCCGTCGGTCTCCAAAACTTTTCATGATCGCGTGTTAAGCCTTTGCCTCCGCGCGGGCTTCACTCCCCGAGTTGTTCAGGAAGCAAACGAAATCTTGACCATCCTCCACCTCGTTCGAGCGGGCCTGGGTGTCTCTTTGGTCCCGCAGTCCGCCCAGCGCCTCAAAGTGCCGGGGGGGCGATTTCATGAATTGGGCTGGAAGGAGCCGTTGTGGAGCATCGGCATCGCATGGAATCGGAACTCGGAGAAACTCCCGCTGATCTCTCGTTTCGTCAAAGTTGTGCAGGCCGTCGTGGCCAACCAAGAGGTCGAGCGATGGATGACAATTGCAAAACCAACTTGATCCCGACACCATAGCTTTGATCGAAGCGCCCACAGCGGGGCGGTTTGTAGATGGTCCGCCAACCGGGAAGAATACCTGAGTAACAAGTCGACCGCTGCCTCCTCCTCGATCGGCGAGCGTTCAACGCGCACCATATCGTTACACCAACGATGTCTCTGCCCTTCGCATCATTTGTGGCAGAGGTCGGCTAAATCTCGGACCGGTGAATCACATCGAAATGCGTTACGAAATCGTCGAACGAGGTCAAAACGACTCGGGCGTCTGGCTCGACAACGGCTCGATCCGGTTCAGGGCCGGCGAATTTTCGTACTGCGTCCATCGATTCCCAAAGCGTCATCACCATAATTTCGACCTTATCGCCCAGCGTTTGGCGAAGCAGGTAGGCTCCCCGATGCCCTTCGAGGGCGCGCAACGCCGGAAATACTTTCGTAGTGGCGTGGCGGACGTACCCATCAGCTTTTTCAATCGTTGATTGTGCTCGCCACATTCGCAGGATCATGGTTCCTCCCTAGCTGAACGGTTCTCTTCCAATTTACCGGCTTCTCGACTGTTGCCACTGATCGTTGTCCCGGCCTTGCGCCTGACGGGCGTAGCAGCGTCTTTTCCCGCGACCGTTGTCCATTCTCTGACATACCAACGCTTAACCGCACCGCTCGTTACATAGGGGTCGGCCTCAGCAAACTTCTCCGCGACCTCACGAGAGTTACCTTGGAAGAGCAAGACGGCGCCATCGACCGGGTTGGCTAATGCACCACCCAACAAGAGTTCGCCTCGATCGCTTGCGGCCCAGGCCTTTTCAAGGTGCGCTTCGCGAAACGCAGCGCGCCTGGTTACATAGTCCTCGCCAACTTCGTAGAACAATAGGTAATGCATTTGAATTCTCGTTCCTTCCCTGTTTCTGTTCTAGAGTGCCTCAACCCAACTGTGCGGATCTGGCACTTTCCCGGTCATGATCGCGATGAGCCGTTCCCGCACCGCCGGACCTATTTTGCGCTGTTCGACAGGAGACAACTCCAGAGTTTGATCCTGGTAGCGGATGCGGCGCACATGCGACACGGTAGCTGCCGTTCCTGTTCCGAAGCATTCCAATAGTTCGCCGCGCTCATAGCTTTTGAACACGTCATCAATGGAAATGCGGCCTTCTTTCACTCGCAATCCCATATCGCGCAAAAGGGTGATCACGCTGTCGCGTGTGATCCCCGGCAGGATCGTACCCGTAAGCGCCGGGGTCACGACATGATCTCGGAAGACGAAGAAAACATTCATCACGCCGCTTTCTTCCACATTACGGCGCTCCTGGGCGTCCAGCCACATTACTGCATGAAATCCCATCTCACGTGCTTCCTGGTCGGCGAGGAGGGCGGCGGCATAGTTGCCGGCAGGGTTTTGTGTCGCCTGTTCCACCCTGAAATGCGCGCACGTACCGTTCGCTCACAACGACGTCGACGGGGGCGGAAAAATACGCTCCGAAGGGAAAAGTGAGGATGAGGAATCGGCAGCTCTCGGCAGGCTTTACCCGGATTGATGGGTCCAGGGAGAAGAGAATCGGCGGAATGTACAAAGCACCCTGGCCGGCATTCGGAATCCAAGCGCGATCGAGCCGAACAAGTTCGCGGAGGCCATCCAGGAACAAGGACTCCGGCACAGCCGGCATAGCGAGGCGCGCCGCGGAGCGCTGGAGCCGACGGGCATTTTCCTGAGCACGAAAAAGAAGAGGACGTCCCTCGGCTGATTTGTGCGCCTTCATTCCTTCGAAGACTGAAACTTCATAATGCAACGCGCTGATACTCGGCCACACCGTGATCGGAGCGTAGGGCTGAATCTCCCCCTCGTTCCACCGGCCATCATGAAAGTCGGCCGTGAACATGTGGTCGCTGAAGACACTGCTGAACGGCACGTTGGCTAAATCAACTTCACGCACCCGAGGGTGACTCGATCGATTGACCTTTATTGTCCGGTTTCCCTCCTCGACGCTACGCATTCGAAACTCCTTCCACAAGGATCATGTTCGTCGTTGTTGAGAGCTGTCGCATTGCTTTTAGTTGGGCGTGACCCGAACTATTCCACCACTCGCGCGCCGCCTTCGCAGAGTCAAAGCGGACAACGACGATTCGTTTGGGATGCCAGAAGTACTTCAATAGGGCCGCCTCGAACAAGATAAGTGCCACCGCCGGCATCAAGATTGGGTGAAACAGCGTGCCGACACTCTGGGTAGAGATCGGCTTTGCACTGCCGCGATTTCGATCATCAGGAACGCTGCCAATTTCTCAACTCGCCGAATCCGCGAACTGCTGACTGCAACCTTATCGTCCAATCGAATATGTTGCAAATGAATAGTATGCATTGCTAATATGCATTTATGGAATTCGATGATGTACGAACTTTTGTTGCAGTGGCAAGCGTTGGGTCGGTCAGCCTGGCAGCACGCGATCTCAACATCACCCAATCTGCGGTGACTCGACGCTTGCAGCGGCTGGAGACATCACTCGGTACAACACTTCTCGACCGGCGCACAAGACCGGTCGCGCTGACTGGGGCAGGACAGGCTGCGATCGAGCGATGCCGGCGACTGCTGAATGACATTCGAGAAGTGAGGGCAGCAGCCTCGAATGGAGGACCGCTAAAGGGGGAATTCAGGGTTGGCGTGGCGCACGCGCTCACGGAGTTTACGTTGACTGAGCCGCTGGGCGAGCTTGGACATAAGTTTCCACATCTCGGCCTGAGAGTTAGCACGGGATGGAGCCGGGACGTGCTGGAGCGGGTTCGGTCAGGGTCGCTCGATGCTGCTGTAATTCTGCTGGCTGAAGGGGAATCTTTGCCGGCTGAAGTAACGGGAACGCAGATCGAGAAGGAACGCCTGCTGGTTGTGGCTTCTCGCCAGCATCACCATACCCGACCTCGGAAGATCCGAGACTTGGCGGGCGCGCAATGGATTCTCAATCCCGAAGGATGTGCGGCCCGAGCCGGACTGCGAAGAGCGCTGTTACAGGCTGATCTCGACATGATTGTGGCTGTCGAAGCCTATAACTATGAACTTCAACTTGCACTGGTTGCGCAGAACCGCGGACTCAGCTTGGTTCCAGAGCGCATCTTAAATCGAAGTCGGCAGCGGACGTGGTTGCGGGTGCTGCGTGTGCCAGGACTGGAGTTTCCCCTCGTGGTCTGGCTGGTGTGCCGCGAATCTTTAGCTGGGTTTGAGAGGGTGGTTGCCGAATTGGTTCGTGCCCTTTTACAAAGACTGTGAAACACGTTCTCAGAACCGTAGGGCCTGATGAACTCTCCCGCTAGAGCGCCTGCCCTAGAGAACTTTCGAGCCGATGCGCGGCAGAAGTACGAACTGACTGACATGACCGCCAAACTGATCATCTACGAGAACTTTGTTGAAGGAAAGCTCGAGGGTTCCAAGCATATTGCGCGTACAGTAAACGACCAGTACTTCCAGCCGAGAGGAATTTCGATCCGCGAACAATCTGGAGCTTGTCGCACGCTTCCCGTCCGCGTTCAAGAAACTGGACCCCATCGAGCGATTCAGCGCGACTGCCAAGCCAGGCGAGTTACTCGAGGCTCGCTTCTCACAGACATCTGACTACACGGCGTTTCCGGGCCAGGCCGACGGGGCACCTGAAGATCGACGGCTCTGCGCCGTCACGTTATGTATCCTCATATTTCTTGGACACCAATTCTTGGACAGTAACCGAGGCGATTGGGTATTCATCACCGCAGGCAGTAGGTACTTCTACAGATTGCAGGTCCTTCTCTCTCACGGTAAATCTACACATAAACGATTTTCTTCTATTTCCTCAGCCGTCGGAGGTCGGTGCAGACTTTGTCCTATACAAGGCTCCTACATATTTTCATGTTGCTCATGGCCTTGTCGGCAGGAGCGAGCATTTGGCTGAGCTGGCATTCCCACGATGCTGCATTTGAGCATTCGAGAGTCGGGGCAAGCGCATTCCAGAACGTGCACAACTCATCCATGCGGGAATCGCCCCGATCTTCCTTGTGGCAGCAAGTCCTTGATCATGCGAGTCTGGGAGTCGCAGCGGCGTACGTAATTAACTCTGTCCTGGCAGCAGTGATCTTGATTCTCATTCGTCGCAAGGGACGCTATCGCCAAACTCTGTTTGCCAAAGCGTTCCGATCAAGCCCTCTCTCGATCACCATCAGCACTTTTTCCGAAGGTCGCTATCTGGATGTAAACCATGCCTTCCTGCAGATGCTCGGTTATGAGCGTCGGGATGTGATCGGCCGGACGGCTGTGGAACTCGGGATATGGGCCGACCCTGAAGAGCGGGAGCGGATGCTCGAGCATCTGCGTAGCTCCGCCGCTACCAGGGGACTCAATGTGCGACTGAGAACGACCTCTGGAGAGATTCGCGAGACGAATCTTTCGGCCGAATTGATTGATGCGGATGGCGTACCGTGTATCCTGGCCGTGACTCAGGATGTGACTGATGCGCGGCGTCTCGAGAACCAGCTGCGACAAGCTCACAGGATGGGAGCGGTTGGCCGGCTTGCCGGAGGAGTGGCGCATGACTTCAACAACATTTTGACGGTCATCATTGGTTATAGTGAACTGGCAGCGTTTCGGCTAGGCTCTGGTCACAGCGTCTCCAAGCATCTCCGCGAGATTAAGGCCGCGGCCGAACGGGCCGCTTCTCTCACCCGACAACTGCTTGCATTCAGTCGCCAACAGGTCCTTTACCCAAGAATCCTCGAGCTCAACGCTCTGGTCAACAATCTTACGCGGATGCTGCAGCGGCTCATTGGGGAGGATATTACTCTTTCGTTCAGGCCGGGCGCAGTGGGCAACATCAAGGCTGACTCGGGGCAAATCGAGCAGCTCCTGATGAACCTCGTTGTGAACGCTCGCGACGCCATGCCAGATGGCGGGAGCATCGTCATTGAAACGTCTGACATCGATCTGGATCAGGGCTATGTCGATTCCCACCTCTCAGTGCGTCCCGGCCGGTATGTCATGTTGACGGTGACCGACACAGGTTGTGGAATGGACGAGAAGACGGTCTCGCAGATCTTCGAGCCTTTCTTTACCACCAAGGCACCTGGCCAAGGGACCGGGCTGGGACTCTCCACGGTTTACGGCATTGTCAAACAAAGTGAAGGCTACATTTGGGTATATAGCGAAGTGGGACGCGGCACCACATTCAAACTCTACTTTCCTGAATATGCGCAAGGCGGCGCGAGAAAACTCGAGCGAAGTCTACCGGTTCCGGATCTTGCGATTGGCACAGAAACAATCCTCGTTGTGGAGGATGACGATACCCTACGGAGGCTGGTGAGCGAGTTGCTCGAGGCTGCCGGTTATAGGGTTCTGCAGGCCGCAAACGCAGAGGTGGCAATCGAGTTGGTGCAAGGTTCCGGCCAGCACATTGATTTGCTCCTGACTGACATTCTGATGCCCGTTATGAGCGGGGTTGAGCTCTCAACACAGCTCAGGAAGATTCGACCCAATCTGAGAGTCCTGCTGATGTCAGGATATGCAGGGGACCTTCTGGCACGCTATCGCGTGGAGAATGCCGAGATCTGCCTGGTGGAAAAGCCATTTACCCGATGTGGGCTTTTGACGAAGATCCGCGCCGCTCTGCAGTGACAGGCACCACAGCAAAGAAAGGCGGAGGCCGACGGGGATCGCCGGTCTAAGGTTCTACGATCTTGTTGCGGACAGCGTAGAGCACTAACTCCCCGACGGATTGCACGTGGAGCTTGTCCATGATTCTGGCGCGATGGTGATCGACAGTTCTCTTACTGATGTTGAGCGATGTGCCAATTTCCTTGTTGCTCTTGCCCTCGGCCAGCAGTTGAACAACTTCACGTTCGCGTACGCTGAGAGGATCGCGGATGAGGTCCTGATCTCTCCTCTTGTGGCCTTCGCGGAGGTGCTCGAGAACCACGGTCGAGGCAGCCGCGGTGACGAACATTTTGTTATGAAGCAGAGCATCAACTGCAGAAATGAGATCGCGCTCGGCGTCCGACTTCAAGACGTAGCCGCTGGCTCCTGCCCTCAGCGTTTGCTGAATGAGAGATTCGGCAGCGTGCATGGTGAGCACGAGGATCCGAGTTCTGGGGTTGGCTTTGAAAATCAAGGTGGCGGCATCCAGTCCGTTCAATTTCGGCATTCCGATGTCGAGGATGGCTACTTCGGGAGAGAGCGATGCTGCTTTTTCAACGGCTTCGCGGCCGTTAGAGGCCTCGGCCACGACTTTCCAATGTGGCTGCGTTTCGAGAAGTGCCCGCAAACCGCGCCGCACCACGGCGTGATCGTCCGCGATCAGAATGGAAACTGTCTGCATGCCGCCCCCTCCCGCTGCGGACTGCAGTCGGTCGAACTTTTCCTACCTTGCGCCCCGTCCGCTACAGGCTTCGGCAAATTTGGGCTTATTTTACCCCCGATGGGCAAGTCGCAAGACGGTTCTGCAGCAAATGCCAGCTGTTGTCGATTTACAGTGGTAGAATCTGCATCATCTGGGCCGGCTGAGGGGGACCACCATGAGGTGCCGGCATCTTCTGACTGCGTTCACAGCAAGTGGCTGGAGGCGCAATCGATTTCGTCTTCGCGAGCCATATGCCTTTCTTTGCTTTGGCTTGTGTGCCTTGTTCATGGTTCCGGGTCTGAATGGCTGCGGGCGTGCCGCTCGTCCGTTTACGCCTGTAACAATCACATTGCTGGATCCGGGCTGGCCCGACAGCGAATTCGTTCAATGGCGCAAACACGAAGAGGAAGACTTCATGCGGGAGACCGGCATCCTGGTACGAGATCTTCCCGCCCCCGAGACCGCGGTCGACCAGCTAGTTCTTTGGCGCAACCTACTCGAGAATCCTTCGGAGGCACCCGACGTATTTGCGATCGACGTCATCTGGCCGCGCGTGATGGCCGGGTACTCGCTACCCTTGAATCCGTATCTCTCGGACACTGCTCAAGATTTCCCGTCACTCGTAGCCAACGACATGGTGAACGGAGAACTGGTAGCCATGCCATATCACGCGGACGCTGGACTTCTGTTTTATCGCGCCGATCTCCTGCAGGCCTATGGTTATCAAGCGCCGCCCGACACGTGGGACGAGTTGGAGAAGATGGCCGCCCGGATTCAGAAGGGTGAGCGATCTAAAGGGAAAAAAGACTTTTGGGGATTTGTATGGCAGGGTGCTGCCTCTGAAGCACTTACTTGCAATGCGCTCGAGTGGCAGGCCTCCGAAGGGGGCGGGGAAATCATCGAGGCAGATGGGTCCGTTACCGTCAACAATCGCGATACGATACGGGCTTGGGAAAGAGCGGGACGCTGGGTTGGCTCGATTTCTCCGCCGAGCGTCGTCGCCTACCGCGAGTGGGATAGTTTGAATATCTGGCGATCCGGAAACGCAGCGTTCATGCGGAATTGGCCAACTTCTTTCGTGACTAGCCAAAGCGAGCGCTCGGCGACGAGGGGAAAATTCGGAGTAACGCTTCTGCCCCGCGGGCGCGCTGGACACACGGGAACACTGGGCGGTGCCAGCTTGAGCGTCTTTCGTGGCACTCGACATCCTCGAGAAGCCGTGGCTTTGGTTCGTTACCTCGTACGACGAGACGTAGAACTAAGGCGCATCACAGCCACTTCGCAGCCGCCAGTTTTTCCGGAACTATTCGACGACCCTTCTGCTCTGAGTTGGACGCCGCATCTGGCAAAGCTAAAGGAGCTATTCCGAGACGGGGTCGTCGCCCGGCCATCAACAATCGCCGGAGCAAAATATGTCGAAGTCTCGCAGGCTTACTTCACTGCGGTTCATTCAGTTCTCACCCGGCAAATGAGCGCCTCGGAGGCGGCTGCGAACTTGGAGAAAGATCTGGTCCGGCTTACTGGGTTTCACTCGCGCCAGACTTCTGGTCCTGGTGTGAAGAGCACTAGTCAGCATAGTAGAAACTGAGAATACGGAGACCAATATCACAATCCGGCGTAGCTTGGGCCAGTGGATGCGAGCTCTGTCGCCTGCCGCACTGTTCGGCTATGTTCGCCACCCCATTCGCCTGAAGATCGGTGCACGGCTGACCCTGTGTTTTGCAGCGATCGTGTTCCTAATGTTCGCCAGTTATCTCCTGACTCTGTGGCAATTTGGGGCGGTTCGCAAGCAAGAAGAGCATATCCACAGGCTAGACGAGGAATCGCACGCAGTACTGAGCCTGCACGCGGATCTTCTGACGATGCGCGACCGGTTGGAGGATCCTAGCCTTGTAGGGGACGCGAATCGCTTCGCAAAACAAACCGGTCACCTTCGCGAGAGCTTCCTGCGAGAAGTTGACATTGCAAACGTCGCGCTTCAGGGTCCGCAGGTCGGAAATGAGCGCGACCCAACGACATTAAGCACACTCCAAGCTATCAAAAGCTCGCTGCCGGCCCAATTGGATGCCCTGACCGATCTGGCGAGGGCTGGGGACTGGCCAGCGGTTAGTCTTCGCATCGACAATCAGGTCGCCCCTCTAAGCGCTCTTACGTCGCAATTAGTGGAGAAAGTGGATTCCGAAGTTAACCAGCAAAGGACAGAGGCACAACTCAGCATCGAACACTTGGAGAAGCGCGTGTTCGCTATGCATTTGGCAGCGGCGTTCGTTGTCCTAGTGGTGGCGGTCCTCCTTGGGGCAGTTGTTACGCGGAGTATCACACATCCGCTGGCTCAGTTGGGCGCTGGCTCTCAGGCCTTAGCGCTTGGCGACTTCAAGCGTCAAGTCGAGGTCGAAGGAAACGATGAACTCGCCAATTTAGCCAGAGTTTTCAATGACGCGACCCGACACCTCAGCACTCTCTATGAAGCGTTGAAGACGAGCGAAGAAAGGTTTCGGACTGTGGTTGCGGCGGCTCCAGTAGGGATCGCAGTGCTCGACTGCAGTTCAACCATCCGACTCTTCAACTCCCGCTTTCTTGAGATCGCAGGGCTGACTGCCGCGCGGGCTCAAGGCTTAAATCTGAGCGATCCCAGCATTGCGGTGCTTAGAGAAGACGGCACCCCTTGTCCCACGTCTGAGCGCCCCAGTCATCGCGCCATCAATTCGGGAAAACCCGTATTAAACGCGGTGATGAGGCATATTCATTCATCGTCCGGCGAAGAGCGCTGGATTCTTGTAAACGCATGGCCCCTGCTCCGCGCTGACGGCCACGTCGACCAAGTGATCACTGCCCTTACAGACATCACCGAGCAAAAGAAAGCCGAGGAAGAATTGCGATCCGGACGAGAGTTTCTTGCCCAGGCTCAGAGGGCCGGAAGGCTTGGTTGTTTTGATTTGAATCTCAAGACCAACACTGTCGTGTGGTCCGCAGAACTCGCCGATCTCTTCGGATTGCCCCCCGGCGTCGTCCAAGGCCAGCATCAAGACTGGGAGGCACTGATCATTCCGGAGGATCTGGAGGGCGCCAGAGCTAGCGTGGCGGAGTCGATTCGGACTGGTGAGTCCGCTTCCGAATACCGCATCCGGCGGAAGAATAATGGCGAAATACGGTGGGTAGAAGGGCGCGGGCGTGTCTTGTTCGACGGGACAGGGCAGCCGCAGCGGTTGATTGGCGTGACCATGGATATTACGGACCGCAAGCGTGCTGAAGAGGCTCTCCGGCGCAGTGAAGAGGAATTTCACATCATCTTCGAACACTCCGCCATCGGTATGGTGCTTGCCGGCTCGTCTGGACACATCCTGCGCTGTAATCCTGCATTTCGCGGCATCTTGGGTTACAACCGAGACGAACTGGTGCCACTCACGTTTGCAGACATCACTCAACCAGACGATGCAAGCTCGAATCGCTCCCTGTTTCAGAATCTGATCGACGGCAAGCTGGATCGATATCAGATTAGCAAACGATACGTCCGCATAGATGGGAAAAGTTGCTCAGCCCGAGTGACGATTTCTGCGCTACGGGCGGAAACGGGCGAATTGCGGTACAGCGTAGCGATGGTGGAAGACATCACATCTCAGGAAATGGCAGAACATCGTCTTCTGCAGATGTCGAACCACCTGCTTCGGATTCAGGAAGAAGAACAACGGCGAATTGCCCGCGAAGTGCACGATTCCACATCGCAGGAGATCACCGCATTAACTTTGAACTTAGGGGCATTGAAAGCTGCGGAACACACGTTCCCGGCGAAGGCGCGCCTTCAGATCAGAGAGTCGCTGGCGCTGGCAAAGCGAGTGGCACGCGAGATTCGCACCTTTTCCTATCTGTTGCATCCTCCCATGCTGAACGAACTGGGCTTGTGGGCAGCGTTGCGAATGTTCATCCAGGAATTCCAGGAAAGAAGCGGCCTGCAGGTTAGAGTCGACATCGCGAAGGATATCGAGACTCAGAAACTTCACGCGGATCAGGAAATGGCGCTCTATCGATTCGTGCAGGAGGGGTTGGCGAATGTGCACCGGCATTCGGGAAGCAAGGTTGCCTCGGTGGACATGCGAATGCGAGATCGTGAACTCCAAGCTTCGGTTATGGACGCGGGAAGAGGTATTTCTCCCGACTTATTGAAAGAGATATGCGACACACACGGGTTCGCCGGAGGGGTTGGACTCGCCGGGATGCACGAACGCATCGGTTACATCGGCGGCCGATTGGAGATCCTTAGCGACGAGCGTGGGACCACGGTCAGCGCATTCATACCGCTTGACTACGCTGCCGTCTCTCTCAATGGAATTCGCGACCAACGTCCTGTGCGCACGGTCGAGTCGGCCTCCCATCCAGAATGAGCACCTGAGACCGGTCTCAATAATGCGCATTTATTCCTTCCTCTTTGAGCACTATTGCCTATTGCCTTTCATCGCTAGTGGGGCCAAGATGCACCAATGGCGCGTGGGGCCAAGGCGGGACAGTCCTCCCCGAGCATGCTCAGCCTTGAGAACCGCCCCACGCCATCTCTGACAGCCGGATTCGAATCCTAGCAATGCGCTCAAAAGGCTGGCGGCAGAATCGACAAGGCAGAATATGAATTGCTCTGAGTGTCGCGATCTCTATCGAGTGTTCGAGCGCAGAAGTGCCAGCTATGCGGAAGCTCGCTCATCCGCCTTTTTTCAGTTGAGCACAAGAATCGCAGCACGAATCCATATCGCTTTGCTTCGCGCGCTGAACGACCTAGAGGAGCATCAGGCAAACTGCCCTTGGGCCATCGTTGCAGGAGGCATCGGGCGACAGTAACGCCCCTCGGTGTGCCCACAGGCTTCAAGGAAGTTAAGGTTCAGGGAGCCACAGAATTTGGAAGGATTGTCAGTGGCATGTTCATGCCGGTCCTGGCCAAACATTCGAAGGCTTTTTCGCTGATTGACCGCATCTCGATGGGAGTAAACCGGATGCAGTGCAACTTCGAGCCCATGCGAAAACAGGTGGAATGGTGGCAGCGAAGCGATCTCACCGGGCGCTAGTCATGTTGGACACAACGGCCTCTCACTCGTATTGCAGTTTGCAGCCCGATTCACGTTCTCAAGTCGTAGATCCGGGCCATAACTCAAAAGCGCCCAGGTTTGGCAGCTGCGACTTCGCCGCCGTCGGGCACGATGAAGGCGTCCACCCGCAGGCCGTCGGGCAGTTGCGTACCCGGATCGAGTTCGACAAGAGTCTCAAGAATCTTCGTATCCACTTTTTCGGTGGGCTCGTCGGTGCGGACATTCTTTGGCCCCAGCTGCTGGCCCACGCGCACCACACGTCCCCAGAATTCTAGCTTTCCGAAGGCGTCGGCAGTGACGTAGGCCTTTTGCCCGACGCGTACCTTGCTGACGTCGGTTTCGTCGACATCCACGCGAACACGTAACGTTTTCCGATCGCCAATCGTGAGGACGGGGTCGGGAACGGTAGAGGAATTCGACACGTTCTCTCCGCTCCGATGATGCTTACGCAGGACGCTGCCGTCGATGGGCGAGCGAATGAAAGTCTTCTCGTAGCGCGCTTGCGCTTCTTCAAGCTGTGCCTTAGCCAGTTGCAAGTCGGCTTCAGCCAGGGACCGGTCTTCTTCGCGGGCGTGATCGTCGACCAGCGAGTGTTGCTCGACCGCAGCCTGATACTTCGCCTGGTCGATATCGGCCTCACTCGCATAACGATCCAGTTCTTCCCGCGAAATAACTCCGGCGGCAAAAAGTTCCTGACGGCGGCGCAACTCCGATTGTGCGTTCTCCATCACCGCTCTCGTCTCGTTAACGGATGACCACGCTTCATCGCGCTCCTGATGCCGAGCACCGTTGATCACCTTGCGCAGGGTTGCTTCTTTTGCGACCACGCTAGCCTTCGCCGAGCCTACCTCTGCTCGGTAGTCGGCATTCTCCAGTTCAGCGAGCGTTTGGCCGCGATGGATGGTGTCTCCTTCTTCAACGAAAACAGATTTCAGCCGGCCGCTCAACTCCGAGCCAATCTTGATGTCTTCGGAGTACGGTTCCACGCGTCCCGGACCGGCGACAAGCTCGGGACCTTGGATTACTGCAGCTTTTCCAGCCGCGGCGACAGAGTCATGGTGCGCGCGATGGAAGGCGATCGCCAGCGACGCAGTCAATAAAAATGCGGCTAGGCCCGTTGACAAGGCGACACGGTTCTTCGTGAGAGTCTGGACAGAAAAATTGTTGCTCATCACACTTCTCCACAAAACGGTTGCACTTCCCGGAAAACTGCGGGGCTTTATCTTTGTCTAGGCTGCACCCTGGGTGAACGCGGTTTCGGCCGATCCATTATGGCCACTCGCATTGACGAGTTGTCGAAAGGCCCGAATCCGCGCATCCGCTACGCTCTTGACCGTGCAGTCCAGAAGAATTGCACACTCACGATCGGGATACTTCTCCAGCACTGATAAAACGTACACAAAACGGTCGAACGGGAGCAGAGTCATGATCGCGGCAACGGTAATGTTTGCTCCCGGCGGTTTCGGAACCCCGGACGCCGATTCTGTTTCGTTGCGCAACGGCGAGATCAGCCGGATTGCGTTTTTGATCACCGTCCGCCTCGCCCAGGATTGCGCCCACTCGCGAAATACCGGATTCCCCTGCAGACAGTCTTCCAATCCCGAAACGAAGCATTGCTCGGCTTTGCGTTGATCTGCCGTCAATAACAATGATAGTGCGTACAAACGATCCAAGTGATGATGAAATAGCTGACAGAAGTCGGCTGGCACCGCGTATTCCATTTTCATTCGTCCTGTTTTTCTTAGATCGGTGAGCTCCGGCCCATCTCCGATTCGTTCCGCGGGAAAATTAGCCTTAATGCATCGGTTGAGTATTGACAAAGAACAATTCATAAAGTTGCCTCTGCATGCGCTCCCGTCATGCTGTGCCGAGGAAGGCTATGCGCCGGAAGATTTTCAGCAAGTTCTGCACCTCCTGAGTCGGAGTGTCCGACAATCGCTCCGTCCTCGATTCTCACGATGCGGTCGGCGAAACTGAGTACCCGGGAATCGTGCGTAACGATCACGACTGCGCGGTCGCGCTTATGGGCCAGTTCGCTCATCATTTCCATCACGTTCTTGCCAGTGTGCGAATCGAGAGCCGCGGTCGGTTCATCGGCCAGAATGATTTCCGGATCTCCTGCCAGTGCCCGGGCAATCGCAACCCGCTGCTTCTGGCCTCCGCTCAAGTCGGACGGAAAACTGTCGTGCTTGCCATCAAGCCCCACCTGATCCAGTAGTTCCGCCGCGCGCTTTTTTGCAAATCTCGCGGGAACTCCTTTCAGGTCAAGCATCAACTCCACATTCTCGCTGGCGGTCAAAGTAGGAAACAGATTGAATCCCTGGAATACAAACCCGATGTGCTCCAGCCGGATGCCGGGCAACTGCGATTCGCTCAATCGAGTAATCTCTTCACCAGCGACCCGCACGCTTCCCGAACTCGCCGTGAGGATGCACCCCATAATGGAGAGCAGTGTGGTCTTGCCGCTTCCCGAGGGGCCCATCAACATGAGCAACTCGCCGCCGCGGACGTCGAGGTCGACCCCGCGAAGGGCCAGCGTTCCCGTTTTGCCCTCAGCGTAAGTTTTCGTGAGCTGATGAACCGCGATTGCAGGCTGGATTTGCACGTCTCCTAGACCCCTTCTGATTCCGAGCGAAGCGAAAATCTGCTCTCTCTCTCTCTCTCTCTCTCTCTCTCTCTCTGCTTCAATCATGAACCTATCCTTTGAAGACCAGGGCTGGATCGATATGTGTCACTTTATTAATCGAAACCAGTGCCGCCCCGATGCACATTGCCAGCGTCAGAAAGAACATTCCCACCGCCATCGGCAAGGGCATGAGAATCGCGGCGCCCCCTTCCTGACTGGCCCGCACCACGAATACGCTGACAATCATCCCCAGCACGTAGCCGATCACCGCGCTGATGCCGGCCTGCTTCATGATGACTTTGTAAACGTAGCTGTTGGGCGCCCCCATCGCCTTCAATGTTCCAAACTCGCGAATGTGGTCCATGGTGGTGGCATAGATGGTCTGTGCGACCACGACGAATCCGACTATTAGGCCCAGCACAGCGGCAATCAGCACCGCGACACCAGCGCCGGTTGTGAACATCCAGTAAAAGCGTGTCATGTGGCTGAACTCGGCAGTGGTTAAGACGTCGACATCTTTGACGCTATCGAGAAGCTCCGCCCGCACTTTGGCCAGATTTGCTCCCGGCGTCAGTTTCGCCAGGATGAAGAACGTCTGGTCCTCGCGCAGTCCCGTATAGTTCTGCGCGTTCTTGAACGTCGTAAAAACGTAAGGAGAAGTCGTGAACGAACGGATGCCGCGCGTGAATCCCACCACCCGTGCGCGGTGACCGGCGATTTCAAAAACTTCGCCAATCCCGGTGACCCCAAGCTTTTGTTTGTAAAGTTCATCGAGGATGATCGCGTCCGGCGACTTTAGGTTTTCTGCCCGGCCCTGAACCAGGTTCCAGGGCTGTTCCAGCGGATCGTCCACATTGAACCCAACGATCTGCACCGATTCCGCGCCGCCGTCGTGCCGCTTCCACTGCGCCCAGTGGGCGACAATTTTCTGCGCGTCGGCGATGCCGGGCACCGACCGCACTTGATTCAGTTTCCGCTCGCTGAAAGCCACTCCCTGTTCGACGTACGGAACGTTCTTCGACGTAATCCACAAATCGGCGCCCGAGTGATCGATCAAGCTTGACGTGGTCACCGTGAACCCAACGAACAATCCGAGCTCTACCACGATCAGCACGACTGCGAAGACGATTCCCGTGAGCGTGACCGCGAGCCGGACTTTGTCGTGAAACAGATTTCGTTGGGCCAGCGGAGGCATGGCTATTTCACCTCAGCTGGTTGACACACCAGCCCACGTAGAGTGACATCGAGCATCAGCTGGGCGCGCTGCTCGATCGGACGCCAATCCACCCAGGTGTCGGAGCATTTAGCGATATGCAGGGAAACTACGCCATGTACAGCCGCCCACAAAGTCTGCGAAACCAGTTCCGCATCCTGCAGTTCTGGCCGAAAGCGACCGGCATCAATCGCTTGCTGCACCGCCCATTTCAAGAAGGCGTAAGCGTCCACCTCAGGATTGCCCATGACCTCGCGGTCTTCTTCGTCCGGCTCGTGGGGCGGATGAGCCGTCATAAACATGAACTTGTAATGGTTGGGATAGCGCACGCCGAATTCGGTGTAGGTGCTTCCGATCTGACGGATGCGCTCCAGAGGATCGGACGACATCGCCGAACTCTGAAATACCTCTGCCAGCCGCGCATAGTCCTGTTGGCATAACTCGTGGAAAAGCTGCTGTTTATCCGCGAAGTAAACGTAGATGGCGGTGGGCGAGTACTCGATCTTTTCCGCCACCCGGCGCATCGAGACTCCGTCATAACCCTGGGTCACGAACAGCTCACGCGCCGCGTCGAGGATCTTGTCCCGCGTCTCCGACTTCTCGCGTTCGCGTCTCTCCTTGACTCCCATAACGCCATTCCCTAACTTAACATCGTTTAGTTACCGTTGTTAACCTACTGTACGATGGTACATCTGTCAAGCAAAAAAACGAAGGATTTTCCACCGCAGCCCCAGGAATGTCTCCGATGTGCTCACTTTTGTGTTCAAAATCACCGGATCCCAGAAGTGACTGGAATCACTGATCCCGGGGCTGCCGGCGAGTGTACCGTCGCGCTAGGAATTTTTTTCGTGGGGCTAAAGAGCCACTCTTCTCTGCCCGTCGCCCCAGGGTCTGGGAAGGGACGTAAGAGTCATGCTGTCGACCCACCGCACACAACGCCTGGTACGAGTATTTCGAAAACGATCGACTGAACACTCACCTTGTTCGATCGGAGGTGGCTAGTTCGTGGCAGCGCTGCAGGGATCTGGACATCGACCCGTTTCGAGAGCCGGAGAGTTGCGTCCGGACGATGGATCTGAAAGAGCGGCTTACCTACTGGGTGCGGTTCGTTCCGAGTTCGAAGCACAAGCTGAACGTTGACTTCGGCATTGCCCAGATTGCCGGCAACGTGCTGCCGGGAGTTGATCTGAAGGCGCGCCATCAGGCGGGAGTTCAGAACTCATACGGGTTCTAGCGGCCGTTATTCCCTCGGGGCGATCGGGCGATGCATACAGTCGCCGAATCGCCCTCTTCGTCGTTGTTGTCGGTATGTAAATGAATTTCCTAAGGAACATCCCGGAAGCGCGGCGGCGGGGGAAAAAAAAGGCAGACTACGATTACCAACTGTAGTCTGCCGTGCTTTCAAAATTTACAGCTGCGGAAATGAGATCAGACTATTTGCTCGTTGCAATTTTAGTGGCTTTCGCTGCAGCGGCGGTGCCTGCTCCGCAACCACATACACCCTGCCCGCTGCCCAGACTCGCCGCAAAGGAACACTGGTTCTCCAGAGCCGCGAGTTCATCATCTCCCAGCGGGGTCAGCAGAAATGAAGTTTCCGTCATCGCAAAGCTGGATGTGCTTCGTGCCTGAATGTTGGTCGACCATGCGGAAAGCGAAGCAGTTGGTGTAATCGCTGTTGGATCGCAAGAGGGATTTGACAAGGCATCAGCGGGAATGACTTTAAGAACACCGTTGATCGACGGTACTCCGGTCAGCGGATTTCCTGTCAAGTCGGTATTCACAGAAAGTGTTTGCAGTCCATCGGGCGTTAGCATACATCCGCAACATTCGGTCAGCTGTTGATCCTGATCGAAGACGTATATCTCAGCGCAGAGATTACTGCCGGTGATGCCCGGATTCGTAAGCCTTACCGTAGCGTCAGCGAACTTCGTGTGCGCATTGGAGAAATACGAGACAGCCATTACGGGTTTTACGACGAGATCGGCTGAGCCGGTTATCGAACCTGCGGAAGCCATAATTGCCGTGTCTCCCAGACTCTGGGCCAGCGCCAGTCCAGCGCTGCTGACCTGCGCGATCGTCGGATCCGCTGAACTCCACGCCACGGTCGTGGTGAAGTCTTGGCTACTTCCATCGCTGAAGATGGCCGTTGCACTTAATTGCGCCTGCCCGCCGACAAGGAGCACGGAACTGGTCGGCGCGACTGCCAGCGAAGTGACGACCGCAGGAGCGATTTGCACCTGAGCCGTGCCGCTGACCGTGCCAGACGTTGCCGTTACACTTGCCGTTCCTACCGAAACTGCTGTTGCTGCCCCAACGTTGCTCATACTAAGAATGGAAGGATCCGAAGAGGACCACTGCACCAAGCTTTTCCAGTACTGGACGCTGCCATCGCTAAACTGCGCCACGGCCTCCAGTTGTCGATTTTCTCCCAGCGGAATCGATACTCGTTTTGGGGAAATAAAAATGGATTCGAGCGTCGGGGCCACGACTGCGACTTGGCCGCTCGCACTGAGATTGTTGGAAGCCGCAGTCACCGTCGTCGTTCCCAGCGATTTCCCTGTCACCAGCCCGTTCGTGTCAAGGGTCACGATGTGATCCGGGCTTGCGCTCCAGGTCACGGAATTGGAAATGTCCTGTGTACTCTGGTCATTGTATGTTCCTACCGCTGTCAACTGGCCGGAATGTTTTGGGGTCAACGTGGTGCTCTGGGGAGACAACGCGATAGAGACCAGCACGGGTGCGGCAACGGTGAGCGCGTCGCTCCCGCTGATGGAACCCTTCGTCGCTGTAACGGTGACAGTACCGGTCGCACTTCCAGTCGCGAGACCTGCATTGCTGATATTGATGATTCCCGCAGGGGATGTCGACCAACTAATAGAGCTCGAAAGATCCTGCGTGGTGCCGTCGGTGAAGGTTCCTATCGCGACGAGCTGAACGGAATGTTTCGGGGTCAACGTGGTGTTCTGCGGAGATAACGCGATAGAGACCAGCACGGGCGCTGCAACGGTGAGCGCGTCGCTCCCGCTGATCGAACCCTTCGTCGCTGTAACAGTGACAGTACCGGTCGCACTTCCAGTCGCGAGACCTGCATTGCTGATATTGATGATTCCCGCAGGGGATGTCGACCAACTAATGGAGCTCGAAAGATCCTGCGTGGTGCCGTCGGTGAAGGTTCCGGTCGCGACGAGCTGAACGGAATGCTTCGGAGTCAAAGATGGATTCCGCGGTGTGATTGCAATCGAAACTACAGCGGCTGGGTCAATCGTGAGATTGGAAGATCCTTTCTCCGACTGGTACGTAGCTGAGATTGACGTCCCACCGGTTCCTTTGCTGGTGGCCACCCCCGCACCGCTGACCGTAGCTACGTTCGGCTGCGCGGAAATCCACGTTGCAGTGGTCGTCACATCGACCTTGCTGCCATCGCTGTAGGCGGCAGTGGCACTGAATTGCTGCGTTTTGCCTAGCGCAATCTCCGATGTCTGAGGACTGATCGTTACGGACAGAAGAGTTTTCGCGGGCCGTTGATTCTGCCCCTGTCCCATGTAGGCTGCGCCGCAGCCCGTCAGATTCGAAACCACGCCGAAAATTACGATGGATAAGAAAAAGGAAACCCAAGGTCGCTGGTCGCACAGTATGAGCTTCATGGCTTTACTCCCGAACGACACGCGGCTGGGGGAGAAGGGAAGGCGTTAGTCGGTAAGGCGGACTACGCCGGTCCGCGTAATGGCTTAGAAATTGCACCCTGGAGGACCGTATTTCAATCCCCGCTCGGTCTAGTACTGATGGGTTACCACGAAAGAAGTAGTCACTTCGGGCTACTGCATTCGCTTACTAAAAGATCTGAAGAGCCTCCCTCCTAAGACTCGGGGGATCTCATAACAAAAATTGAAGGCCACTCAGATAGCTTTCCGCCTGGAGTTTCTGCTTTTTCGTCCAGCGAACCTCCATCAACGTCGGGATGGTGATGGGGGATTCGGAGAGGCCAATGTCACATCGCACCAGCGATGACGGCCTCATCGGGTGTGGACTCATCACGCAGAGTCCACCTTGGCTTACGTTTTGCACGCGTCCTGCCACTAGCCCACCCGTCTCCATTCCCGAATCCAAAGAGTGCACTTGAAGCGCGCGCAATTCCAGTGACTCCGGAAAGCGAGGGTGTTGTCGATGCTCGCGCTCTTTTGTTCGTTTCACGGGCTAGGATGATTACGCGAGGAGAGCATCCCGTAAAGTGCTCGAACGGATTAGCCGAAGAGCTTACTTCGTCGGTAATCGTTACTATCCGCTTGGCCCGATCACTTTGCCCAAAATACCCGAACGCGTGGAGACCCCCATCTTCACCATTACGATGCGGAGAAACGCCTTTACCGTGTTCGGGCTTATCTTCATCCGTGTGGCAATTTCTTTGCTGGTCAATCCTTGAACGAGAAGTTGAACCGTTTCCTTTTCTCGTCCCGTAAGAGCAAACTCCTCGCCGATTTGCGTCACGGCTACAATGCCTGAGCAGCCTCGTTCCAGAAGAAGGGCCGCTAGCACGGGCGTGGTCTTGCTGTTGGTTTCGAGCCGGAAGCTTCGACAAAAATACCTCCGCTTACCGGACTTAAATTCCTTCACAAAATCTAGACCATTCGAGGATTGGCGGCTGACCAGCCCCACCCGGATCCGGTCCGCGAGAAATTGATCCATTCGCTTAATCCGTTCCGGCAGATTTGGGTAGCTGAGGATTTTGATGGCTTCTTGATTCGAAGCAACCGGACCTAACGACTTGTCAACCAACAGGAATCCAGGCTGCGAATTTGCTGAAAACAAAGCATTCCCCTTCCAGGCGTTCACAACCAGCTGCTCGGGCGATATCAAGCCCGTTTCCAAGTGAACAAGAAAAAGCCTGAAGCTGGAGTCTCAGATCAAAACGGCGGAGTTCAGGGGAGAGACTGCGGAACACCACTTAGCGCATTCCACTAAAACGACCGATCTGGGACCCAATTACGATCCAAACATGCAAAGTGATCAGTTCAGGCTAGAAGCTTCATTTGGCTTGAAGCTACTAGATCCTTTTTTCTGAAGAACCACGACCGCTTGTGCGGTCCAACGCGGGGAGGTGTAATGCGAGGACAAGTTTGCGGCCCTCCGACTTGAAAGTCAAGCTTTATCTGTTCTCCGCAGAGACGAGGTCATTTGGACTAGAGCAAAAGGAGTAGTCCTTCTTAGCCCAGGCGGTTAGCCCAGGAGTGGCATTGCCCACCCATGGAACGGAATGATTAAATCGCACCTCGGATACTGTATGAGTATGAAATTCAGGGATGGAACCCACAGAGGTTTCTTGTCGCGGCGTCTTCCGATCTGGCAAACTCCTCTTCTTTTCGCTGTTATCGCCGGGTGTTTTTTCGCGACTGGCAGTTGCATGATCGCGACGGCCCAGCAGGGCGTGGTAAAGGCAAAGGTCGGCACGTCAAACACTGACGATCGAAGCGCGGCAGAGACGAGTTCTGGATCCTGCACCGTAAACGTCGGATCTCCTGCTCTTACACTTGACACTGCAAAGGCCGCGGCGGAAAGCGAATCCAATCGCTCATTGAGTAAGGAAGGTGACGAGGCTCAGCCGGTCGAAAAGCTGACTCTGCAGTCCCCCGCTCAAGAGGATTCGATGAAAGATCAAATTCGTCCGCGAGACAAGTCCGGTGAGGCTGAAGAATCTCGCAACGATACCGTCGTTGCCGACCAGGCGACGGAGCAACAATGCACTCGGAGTGAAGATTCGCCCAAACCCAAACTAGAGCGGGCGAATTAGATTCGAGAAGATTTATGTTCCTCTCAATCAGAAACACTAAGCTCGGCGGAGTAACTGCGGCACCCGGTCTCTCGATCGCAGCTATTATGCTCGCCTCTTCTACTTTTGTGTGCGCTCAAAGTTCAAAGCCCAGCGAGTGCAATCTAGACTCAACCGGATTCTGCATTACTGAAAGTGTCAGCGGGCTTCCTCTTTCGCATTCCACGCCACAGCCCGCTCAACATCCGAATGCGACCCGCTCGTCACAGAAAAAGTTGAATGTCGAATTTCAGAATGGCTTACTCCAAATTGATGCGGAGAATGTAACTTTCCTGGAGACTCTGAAAGCTGTCAGCGTCCGCACAGGAGCCGAAGTGCAATTTCCCGTAGGGGCCCTGCGCGAGCCTATCTTCGTGCACCTTGGACCCGGGAAGCCGCGCGATGTTCTCAATCAATTGTTGAACGGCTCGCCCTTCAATTACATTGTGCTGTCGTCCGATTCGCGGCCAGACGAGATAACTCGCGTGATTCTTACCAGGGCGACTTCTGGCACGGAGAGTGCGGTTGCGGAACCTCAGGCCATGCCCGCAAGTGAGTCTGCCATGACTCAACTATACGGGGCGGGTTTCACAGATGACCCGGATGCTGCCCCGATCGAAACGGCGCCGATCCAACAGCCCACCGCAACCCCGAATGCCGCGGCAGGTCAAACTGCAGCGTTCCTTCATCCCGATGGATCGAAGCTCTCCGGGGAAGAACTCGACCGCTTGCAAAAAATGCAGATTCAGCAGGAGCAGCAACAATTCGCGACCGAGTTGCAGCAACAACGAGAGCAGCAATCGCAACAACAGCCGTCGCAGAGCGCCCCGCCACAATAAGTACTCTCCGCAAAAACTTCGCTTTCAGACTTTCATACGGACTGTGCCTCGATCTGTTACGGATCCCTTGTTCGAACCTCGGCATTCGTCCGAAGGGGTTAACCTTTCGGACTAGACTGTTGAAACTACTACAAGCTGAGAATTGCCTGAACTAGTTCGATTGGAGTAGCTTTCCGGGTCTAGTGACACTGGTTAGCCCACGTGGGTACTTGTAAAGATCGACGTTGCAGCTAGATTGGTGTCACCGCGCGCCTTCCCAGTTCTCCTCCCCCTAGACCGGCACGCGGTCAGGAGGATTCCACAAGCATGAAATCACTCTGTAGAATACTGCCCCTAGCTGTCATTGCCCTGCTTGTCGTTGGTCTCAGCGCGGGTTCTGCAATGGCGCAGGATGTTTTCAAGGTTAACTACTTCTCGAACAACGCAGCTCCCGCTCCGGATGCCACCGTGAGAATCGATAACCCGGGTCTCACTTACGGCAATCTGTGCGCGATGGTTTATGTGTTCGACGCTGACCAGCAGCTTAGCGAGTGCTGTGGATGCGTCGAGACTCATAATGGGCTGCGTACGATATCGGTCAGAAGCAACTTGACGTCCAACCCTCTGACCGGCATCGTATCGAGGAATGGTGTAATCAAAATCGTCTCGGCCGCGGTCAACAACTCACCCTGCGATCCCACCTCGAATGTGACGCCCAAAGCAAACCTGCGGGCGTGGGTTACCCACATTCAGAATCCGGTCGGCACTGCATATCCGATTACCGAAACTGAGTCTTCGGACTCGACGTTGGGTGCGACGGAGCTCGCGAACTTGCAAGCTCAGTGCGCTTTCATCAACATCCTCGGAAGCGGACAGGGCATTTGCTCTTGCGGAACGGGGGACTAGGTTGAAGCAAGACATGGGACATGCCGTAAGGCATGTCCCATTCACTTCCGAGCTGCTGAACAGACACAAAATCACATTTTCGGTCTAAAACATTCTCGAAGGAATCTGGCCTGGGGGAGGACAGTAATGCAGAAGAGAGTGCGAGCTCTAAGCATCGTCTTAGTATTGTTATTCAATGCCGCCTGTTATCTCTACGCACAAAGTTCCACCGACACCGATAGCGGACAAGTCATCGCCGAAGTCAGCGGTCAAAAGTTAACCCTTGGAGATTTGCAGCAGCACCAGGGCGGCAAGTTGCTCCAGGCCCGATATCAGTACTACATGAACCAGCGCAAGGCGCTGGACCAACTCATCGACGACAAACTCATCGACATGGAGGCCAGCCGCCGGCACCTCTCTACAGACCAGTTGTTGAAGACCATCGTTTATAAGGACATCAAAGATCCCACCGAGGACCAGCTGCAGGTCTACTACGAGGGCATGGAATCAAATGAATCCTACGAGGCCGTGCATGATCGCGTGCTCGAACACATTCGCGAACTGCGCCGGGATAAGGCTCGCGCCGCCTTCGTGAAACAATTGCGAAGCGATGCCAGCGTTCAAGTACTGCTCGCTCCCCCCTTTGCCGATGTTGATTTGAAAGAAGCATATTTCCACGGCAGCAAGAATTCTCCGGTCACGCTGGTAGAATTCGCCGATTATGAGTGTCCGTACTGCCAGAAGATCACCCCTGAGATGCAAAAGCTGGAAAAGGAATATGGCGATCGGCTGGCTGTCGTCTATAAGGACTTTCCCCTTCCCATGCACCGCAGCTCTCAGAAAGCTGCTGAGGCGGCCCGCTGCGCGGGTGAACAGGGAAAGTTCTGGGAATATCACGACGTCCTTTTCTATAGCAAACAACTTCAAGTCGATGACCTGAAGGCTCATGCTCGGGTACTCAAGCTGGATGGCGATCGCTTTGATAAGTGCCTGGACGAAGGGACCGAGGCCGAAGCAGTAAAGAAGAGTCTCGGGGAGGCGCAAAAACTCGGTTTGACGGGAACGCCCAGCTTCTTCGTGAATGGCCACTTCTTCAGCGGAGCAGCCGATTACACCATCCTCAAGGAGATGGTGGATTTGCAGCTCGCTTCATCCTCGCTACGACTGGCTTCTCATACCGAGCTCTCGAAAACCGCCCCAGAGCGCGCCACCGTCTCAACTACGCCATCGGTTGGCAAGCAAGAATAGCGCCTGGGGGTTACTCCAGCTTGAACGCTGGGGAGTTGACAACATGAAACGCCATTTCGTTGTCGCAGCTACTTTTTTGTGGTTAGCTTTGTTGGCCACTCCAACAATGGGCGCCGTTTCGCTTTCGCTCTCCCCCAAAAGCGCCCAGGTGCCACTGGGCGGGAGTTTGCAGTTCCAGGTCACAGTGAGTGGAACCACTGACAGCGTTGTCATTTGGAGCGTTACCGGAGCCAACTGCATCGGCATCACTTGCGGCTCGATCACCGGCGACGGATTCTACACGGCACCGCCTACTGCTCCTTCTCCCGCCACCGTGACCGTCACGGCGATTTCGCTGGCCGATGTCACCGTCAGCACAAGCGCCACCGTCAGTATCGGTTCACCCTCAACCGTCTCCGTCAGCGTCTCCCCAAAAGACGTTGTACTGGCCACGGGAGGACAGCAGCAGTTCTCGGCGAATGTGACAGGCACTTCGAACACGGCGGTGACGTGGAGCGTCAGTGGGATCGGCTGTGTTGCCGGCTCTTGCGGGTCCATCTCTTCGACCGGCCTCTATACGGCTCCGGCCGCGGTTCCCGCATCGGCGGCAATCACGATCACAGCAAAGTCGGTCGCGGATCCGACGAAGTCCGGATCGGCCTCGTTGGTGGTGCAATCTGCGACTTCCGTCTCTGTTTCGATTTCGCCTAAAACGGCGCAGCTTTCCGCGGGCGGACAATTGCAGTTCTCCGCAGCCGTTTCGGGCAGCACAAATGCTGCCGTGATGTGGAGCGTCTCAGGATCCGGATGCACTGGCTCCGCCTGTGGCACGATCACAGCCGGTGGACTTTACACAGCGCCCGCGGCGCTGCCGAATCCACCGAGTGTAACGGTCAAGGCAAAAGCCATCGCCGACCCATCTGCTTCGGCCTCGGCTACAGCGTCGTTGGTTGCCGGATCCGCCGTCAGTGTGTCGCCTCCTTCGGCTACGCTCAAACCGGGAGCACAATTACAGTTCAGCGCCTCGACGAATGGTACTTCGACAGCCCTCGTTATCTGGAGCATCTCCGGATCCGGATGCACCGGGTCTTCCTGTGGAAGTATTTCTTCCACCGGACTCTACTCCGCCCCTGCGACGGCGCCGAATCCGCCAATTGTTGCCGTGACTGCGACTCTGCTTTCCAATCCTACGAAGTCCGGGTCGGCGACCGTGACCATCAGCTCCGGAACCGCGGTCGGTGTATCAATTTCTCCAACGTCTGCGCAGGTGGGAGTCGGCTCGTCGAAGCAATTCACCGCCACGGTAACAGGGTCATCGAATGCAGCTGTGACGTGGTCCATCGCTGGAACCGGCTGCGCAGCCGATACCTGCGGCACCATCAGCTCATCCGGCCTGTTTACCGCGCCGGCTGTGCCCCCGAATCCGGCATTCTTCTCGATCACGGCGACTTCGGTGGCAGACCCGACCAAATCTGCGAGCGCTTCCGTGACGGTCATTGCTGCGGTGACTATCACGATCTCGCCCACCTCCGTAAAGCTGGCTCCTTCCACTACACGGCAGTTCACCGCACACGTAACCGGCAGTTCCAACACGTCAGTATCGTGGAGCATTGCCGGAGCCGGTTGTTCGGGGGTGAACTGTGGGACGATCTCATCCTCAGGCTTTTACACCGCACCCGCGACCGTCCCCAATCCGTCGGTCGTTACCGTTACGGCAACATCACAGGCAGATACGACGAAATCGGCTTCTGCCCAGGTGAGCATCGTCACTCCTGTAGTCGTGACGATCTCTCCGACAACGGTGCTGTTAACCGTCGGCGCACAACAGCAATTCAACGCAATGGTCAGCGGCAGCCCGAATACTGCGGTCAACTGGTCGGTCAGTGGGTCGGGGTGTTCCGCGTCGGCCTGCGGTACGGTTAGTTCCTCCGGTCTGTACACCGCGCCTGCCACGGTACCGAATCCGCCTTCGGTAAGAGTCACCGCAACGGCGCAAGCCGACTTGTCTCAGTCGGCCTCGGCCGTAGTCACCATCACGCCCCAGAACAACAGCAAGCTGACCGGACAATATGCGTTCTTGTTCAAAGGATTCGACAGTGACGGTGTCTACGACGCGGTCGGCTACTTCATCGCCGATGGAAACGGAAACATTACCTCCGGCACCGAGGACATCAATCGAACGTCCGGGCCTCACACCGGAGTCGCGATCTCCGGAGCGTATCAGATTGGTGGCGATAACCGCGGTACGTTGACCTTGAAGAGCAGCCTGGGCTCCTTCAATTTCACCTTCGCGCTGAATGGAACTGCGAAGACCGCAAGCTTCATTGAAACGGACAGTTCCGGCATCCGTGGTTCGGGGGTGATCAAGCTGCAGGATCCTTCGGCGTTTGATCCTTCTATTTTCAGCGGTGGATATGCGGTTGGACTGAGTGGCGCCGATTCGCAGGGAAGAGTCGCCGCAGCCGGCTCCATCTTCCCCAGCGGTGTTGGCACAATTTCCGGAAGCAGCCTTGATGTCAACGACGCCGGCGATTTCTTGCCGACCTTTGCCACCTTCTCCGGCACTTACGACATAGGCATGACCGGCCGTGGACAAGCCACTCTTGTCATACCCGGTTTTGACCAAGGTACCTTAGACCTCGCGTTGTACGTGGTGTCGGCGAATGAATATTTCGTGGTTTCCACCGGCAGCTTTATCGGCGGCAATCCCATTCTCGCTGGAACCGTTGAAGCCCAAACCGGATTACCATTCATGACCTCCTCGTTCCATGGAGCGTCAGTCTTTGGTCTCACTGGCTCGAGCGGTAACTCGTCTCAGGTAACCGTAGGACGGATGCAATTCGACGGAGCCGGCAACATTCAGGTGCAGTCCGATCAGAACAGTGGCGGGAATATCAGCATCGGCAACCTGATGACCGGTGCCTATTCCATCCAGCTCAACGGCCGCGGAGTGCTGACTCTGGATAATTCCGTAGGCTTCCCAAGCATCTGGATTTTGTATGCGATCGCTCCCAATCGAGCGTTTTTGCTAACGTCTGATGGCTCGGTCAGCAACGGAGAGGTTTACGCTCAAGCGGTAGCGCCCCCCTTCGAGACCGGCGACATGGTGGGCGATTTCGCGTTCGGTTCCGGAGAACCTGCATCCTCGCAAGCAAATTATGCCTCGGGAACGCTTTTCTTCGACGGGGCAAGTAAGGTCTCAGGGACAGAAGATACGAGTCATGCCGGAACTTCCACGAAAAATGTGGCGATGTCCGGCACATATGCGATCTCAATGATGTCCAACAACGGCCGGGGGGTGATCTTGTTCAGTTCGCCGGTTTCGACCGATGCCCTCTGGGTCATTAGTGGACTGGAGGCCATCGGACTGGATGTTGATCCAACGAATACCAGTCCGACGCTTATTAATTTTGAGCAGTAGTGCGGCGGAAGGAAATTGGCGTAGCGCGCCAGCCGGGTTATACGGAGGCTCAATGAAAAAACTCTATCTGCTGTTTCTCATGCTGATTCTGTGCGGGTTCAATAGCGCATTCAGCCAGGATGCGGATTTAGTGCGCAAAGCGAACGCTGGCGAGCCGGCGGCGCAAGTGAAGTTGGGAAACGAATACGCCTTTGGCCAAGGCGTGAATCGGAACTCTCAGGAAGCGGTTAAGTGGTTTCGAAAAGCAGCCGAGCAGAACTATCCTGACGGCGAGTACCGGCTGGCCGGTATGTACGACGTTGGTTTTGGAGTTCCAGCCGACCCCGCGACGGCGGTGAAGTGGTATTTGAGCGCTGCCAAACAAGGCTTTGTGGATGCTGAGTACCGGCTGGGCATCATGTACGAACAGGGCCGTGGCGTTCAGAAAGATGACGCTCAAGCTGCGCAGTGGTATCTGCGAGCGGCCAACAAGGGTCGTCCGGACGCTCAACTCAAAATCGGCCAGTTGTATGAGGAAGGGCGTGGTCTGGAACAGAACTACAAAGAAGCCTCGCAATGGTATCTCCGTGCCGCTCAGCAAAATCGAGCCGCGGCGCAATACCATCTGGGCAAGTTGTATGAGCAAGGACTCGGCGTGCCACAGAGCACAACCGAGGCGATCAAGTGGTATCAGCGTGCCATCGCCGGCGGTGATGCTGAGGCGGAGGACTCACTCAGGGCGTTGGAAAAATAATTGCGCGGGCATACGCAGACAGATGCATTCATTCTGGCCTGCCAACTCGCAGCAAGCGGCGCGCTATAAGCACACTGTGTGGGTCGCAGCCTTCCCCCTTCGCTTGAACTTGACGTGAAAGCTGGACAACTCACTCTTTTTGTTTTCAGGAGGGGATATGGACGGTCGAACCCAGCGCGAAGCCATTCAATTGACTCCGCGCGAGCAGGACATCATTAAGTTCCTACTTCTGGGATGCGACATCACAGAAATCAGCAAGAATCTCAACATAGCTCAGCGAACCGTAAAGGCTCACCTCACCCGGATCTATCTTCGCTTCGGGATTATCGGCGGAGTCAAGCGGGTCAAACTCGCAAATTTGTTGTTGTCTGAATCGTTGAACAGCGACTGCGTTCAGGAGTCGTTCACGCGGAACGAGCGCGAGCGCCTGGTGATCGAACTGGTGGCGCAGGGGCTCAACAACCGCCAATTGGCGGCCGCGTTGGGGATATCCGAGCACGTGATCAAAAACAAACTGCGATCGATCTACGACCGCCTTGGCCTTTGGAATCGGCTCGAGTTGGCTCTCTGGTACAAGGGCCAGCAGCAGCAAGGGCTCGTCAACTGAAAATATAGAGCGCAACATGGGGAGTCTCGAGGGTGTCGACCTACCCGATTGGATTAGGAAATTGGACTAGGAAAGAGGTGCTATTCCTCCGCGGGTAGCCTGGCGTTACATTTTAGGCCCTATCTTCTGGCAGCACCGCCTGTCCCGCGGGCTGAGAGTGGATGGCATCCGGAACTCTCCCCCTCCTCTGTGACCTTATGGTGAACCGCTCCATACTGCGACTGGGTACTCCAAGCTGTATCCCCTCAGCCCAGGCCGAAGTTGCCGTTGGAAGCGAAAACGATTCTCAGACAGCGACGACTTTGCCGATCCCGGACGTCAGTATCCCCTCCAAGAATCCCTTCAACGTTTCCCACAACGAAATGCCAAAATCTATGCGCAACGTCGCTCTCACCCTTGTACTGAGCGAGATTGCCAACCAGGTTCGAGCCAGTACTGCCTCCACTGGCTCCGTGATTCTAATCGTTGAAGGTGGAGTCCCTGTCTACGGCGCCAGCTCTGGTGCTATTGCCCGAGACGTATCGGAGCATCTGAACGGGTGTCCTGCTTTTTCCTGGCAGTCGGGTGCCCTGACGGTTTGCGAGGACGTTGAAGCCGATTCTCGATTCGACTCCGCATCTCTCAAGCGGTTAGGCGTCCGCTCCTTCGTCATTCTTCCGATTCAGGACAAGAACAACGCGGTGATCGCGATTCTCGAGATCTTTTCCTCGCGATTTCGCGCATTCAGCGAACGCGACTACCCGGGATTGCAAGGCCTTGGGCGTCGCATCGCTGATCACATCGAACTTGCCGATCGCACCCTTGGCTCCGACGAAAACGTGAAGCCCGTTCCCCGCAAGAAAAGCGCGCAGGTTCAGGCCCGCATGGGCCGCTACGAGCTGTGGTTCAATCGGCTTTATGTCGCGGTTGGCGGCGAAGGTTGGAACCTATTTTTGGGAACCATCGCCATCCTCCTCGCAATTTTAGTCGGATGGATGCTGGGCAGGACCGAGCGAGAGAGTGCCGCTCGCACCCCCGCCCACTCCGCAAGAACTGTAGTAAGCAATCCGCAACCCGCGGTGGCACCGGGAGCACCAAAGACTGTCGACGCCGTTCTTCAAACCGGTCTCAGCGTTGCGGCCTCTCCGATCAATGCGGAACAGTCGCACGAAAAAAAAGCAGTTCGGCCGGGAAAAGAAAGCCGCAGGAATCATCGCAACTCCAAGCCCTTGGAGCCGGAGGTTGTCGCCTCAAACGCTTCACCAGATGACATTGTGATTGTCGAGAACGGAAAGCACAATCTCCCTTCCAACTCACCACCATCACCGGAAAGTACCAAGCTTCGCTCCAGCAATTCGCGAGAAAGCCTCGCATCTGATGCACAAGATCATGAACCAGCCGTAAATGTCAGCGTAGGTATTGCCGAGCAGCATCTCATCGAGCGCGTTGAGCCCGACTATCCGGAATCCGCGCGCCAACAACATCTCCAAGGCACAGTCATTCTCAGTATTTACGTAGGCAAGAACGGGACAGTACGTAGTCTCAGCTGTGTAACTGGAAACTCAGAACTCTGTCTGCTCGCCGCCAAAGCGGTGCGACAGTGGAAATTCTCCCCGCTGATTCACAACGGGGCTCCTGCGAGTTTTGAGAGTCAGATCAGCATGGGCTTCGTGTTGCCATGAGCTTCGTCCGCCATGAAATCAACCCACGCCAAACTTGAATCGAGCGAAACACAACGTTTCCGCACAAGAGGCTGCTCGTGTTAAGGAGTCTTCGAAAGACCGCCATTTACCTGACTCTTCTGGCGTCATTCCTTTCAATTGCCCTGGCAGTCGTGTCTTCTAGTGCTGATCTCAAGTCACGGAATTCGACTCATTCCGCCAGCGATCCTGCCACGGTTTCGCGCGTGAAACTTCTGCTCGAAAGCGATTCTCCGGTTATGGAGATCATCTCGACACGTCCCATGCGGCCCCTAATCACGACGAGTCAGGACCCACTGGCTCTCACCATCGATTTGAACAATGCCGAAATCTCGGTTCACCACAAAGAGGTTGCCATTGAAAGCCCGCTGATTGAAGCTCTTCACGTCGATCAGTTGGAACAGAATCCTCCGGTCGTCCGAATCGTTCTCGGCGAACACACTCCTCTGAGTTATACCTGGGATGCTGCCGGAAACAAGCTCACGATCAGGCTGCACGCGGAGTTCGAAAGCGCACGGGCCAGGCCAACTTCCCCGACGGTGCTTACTACCACCCCCGAACCTCTGGCGCTTCCCGCCATTCCGTCCGGAAAAGTCGTTTACGCCGACCGCCTCGCCTCCGGGACGGCGTTCTCGGCGAAGTTTGCTACCGAGTCGCTCCGTTTGGCGCGCGGAGGCGAAGTACGCGTCTGCCCGGGCACTACGGTTTCCGTTTTCCACCCGAAGGACGGACCGGAATTAATGCTGACCATGGGTGTCGGCGCTCTCGAAACTCACTACTCTCTGGAGGATTCTGCCGACAGCATAGTCACGCCGGACTTTCGCATTCTGCTGCGCGGACCTGGCGAGTTCCACTACGCGATCCGGGCGGATTCGAAGGGCAACACCTGCATTCGGTCGCTCCCTGGCAATACCGCCCCAGCTGTGGTCTATGAAGCCATCGGCGACGGTAAATTTGAAGTTGTTCCGACTGAAAGGCTGCTCCTGCACTCGGGCCATTTGAACGCTACCGACACAGCGTTTCACTCCGGACAGCTCACGCAGGTCGAGACCGTGGTTCCGGATGATTGCGGCTGCCCGCCGCCTGTGCCCGTGCTTCGTGCAGAACTCCCAACCCTTCCCACTCTGGCCGAGAGTTCTGCACCCTCAAATGTGTCCTTGGATCCTCAGCCGGCCGATGATGCGACTCCGCCTCAGACCGCTCCGATTCAGGCCTTATCCAGCGGCCCGGAGATCGCCGCCTTGCCGCCGCTTCCGCCCAGCCAGAAACCGTTAGAATTCGGCGCAAGCCTTGTATTCTCGCGGAAGGATGCGCTGCGTCCCCGGCTGGTCGATCTGCCCGTCTCTACGCGCGAAATTCGCGCACTGGCTATGAACGTGGCGCCGCCTGCTCCCCAGCAGCCAGCCGAACAACCTCCGGAACAGAAGAAGAAGGCAAAGCAAAAAAGCGTATTTAGAAAAGTGACGGGATTCTTTTCGCGGATCCTTCGTTAGACTCGCTGCATAGCTCAATTCATCCTATGTATGAATATTGGGGAATTCGCTCGCGGGGCTGAGCTTCCGGCAAAATTACCGAACCCTTGTACTTGCCCCCGCGCACATGTTGTCGCACGCCCTCTGCCGTAAATAGGGTTCCGGTTTCAGCGCCAGACAAATGCGAACGTACTTGTTCCATCTGCTCTGGGGCTGATTGTGGCTGATGAGCACGATCATCTCCAGTAAAGAACGATCCTACTCAGAGCAAAATAACTGACCCTAGCCTGAAACGGCGTTTGGGCGGATACTGCTCAATCCCGTTTAGAAAACCGGTCGCAGAATAGGCTAGACGATGCGGAGCGATGTCTCCCGTGCAACCCCAGAGGGACGAAGAAAGCAGAGCAAAACAAGACTAGTTCTCCGCGTAGACCGGCCCGGCTTGGCGAGAGGGTGGATCGGAGACAGCACGAATATAGGAGATCAGTGCCTCGATGTCTGACTTGCTGAGCGTGTTTCCCCAGGCCGGCATGAGGGCCGATTTGTTGAGGGCTGGACCCCCATAGCTGATGATCGCGGTGAGGTCGGCGTCGCTGATTTTGTTCAGCGTATCTCCTTCGGTGAAGGGGTGAGGCTTGATCTCGAGGTTGTCATAGTTGGAGACGCGCTGGACTGTAGACTCGGGATTGTGGCAGCGCTCGCAGTATTGATCGTTGAGTCGGCGTCCGAGCGTCTGCTGGTAGCTGAGTGCGATCTCTTCAATCTTTAATTCCACCTTTTTGTGGGACTTGTCAGTCGTGGAGGCGACGAGCTGGTAACGGCCCGCCATGCCTCCCAGAGATACATCGGTCGTGACTTGGCCGCTGGAGTCGGTAAGCCCGCTGGCGGGATCGAACGTTACCCCGGGGATTGCTGCGAATTCGACCAGAGCTCCGGCGACGGCAGTTCCCTGCTCGTCGTTTACCTGGACTACGACGGGTTGCGGCAACAAGGCGCCGGTCTGCGCGAGCTGTTTTCCGCCGCTGGATTCGATGATTGCGGCGCCGAAGGCCGTGGGCTTGGGTAGAGGTGCGGACTCGGTCTTGCGCGAACAGGAAGTAACCAACGATGTTGCCAGCACCGCGACAACAAAGGTACCGATTGTATGGAAGTGGCGGGTCATTTCTTGGCGACCTCCGATTTGGCTCCGCCTTTCTGCGAGATCAGGAATGCGGTCAGAGCGCGCGCATCTTCGTCAGTCATGGCGCGGTTCGGTTCCACGGTACCCGGGCGCAAAGCCTGCGGATTTTTCATCCACGCATAAATCCACGCCGCGGTCATCCGGGACCCGACCTGTGTCAGCGTCGGGCCGATGTAGCCCTTGTCTGTCTTGGTGTCGAGGATGTGGCATCCCTGGCAGGAATACTTGCCATAGAACAGCTGCTTGCCGAGTTCCACCTCGCCTTGAGAGTAGCCGCTCAACGGCATGGAGTCGCGGTCCACTGCGGGATTCTGATACACGGTCATGATGTAGTCGGTGAGTTCGTTGACTTCGGAATCGGTCAGGTTGAAGCGCGGCATGCGGCGAATCAGCGCCGGACGCAGCGTTCCTGGATTCTTGAAGAACTGCACGAGCCACTCGCGCTGGACGGAACTGCCTTCCCAGGTCAGGTCCGGCGCCATGTCGCCACCGCGCCCGTTGATGCGATGGCAACTGAAGCAGGCTAAGTCAGACATCAGCTTCCCGGCTTTACCGGCAGGCTGGTAATTCGACTCGGGGACTGCGGCAACAGCCAGGGATGCTGGCAAAGTGGTCGAACGTTCGTTCAGAGCCAGCAATGCGGTGGTCAGCGCATCGATCTGCGCCGGCGTGAAGCTATATTGCGGCATTCGCAGGTTCGGCGAAAATGCTCGTGGCTGTTTGACTTTGCCGGCAAGGTAGTCGGGAAGGGTGTGCGGCATCCCGGGAAGAAAAATGAGCTGCGTAATCGACTTGCTGCCAATGCGGCTGAGTTCTGGAGCGAAATTTTCCGGCTTCTTGATTCCTCCAATTTCGTGACACGACGCGCAGCCGTAGTCAGACACCAGGCGCTTGCCGTGCGCGACCTGCTCGGAACTCGCCGCGTCGAGGTGAACGTTGGCCAGCAGATCCGAATCCGCCTTGGCGAGAAGGAATCCGGATAAGGTCGCAACCTGCGGATCGTTGAAGCGATAGTGGGGCATCGCCGTGCCGGGATCGTACACGCGCGGATTTTTTAGCCAGCCCTGTAGCCACTCCGGCTTCACTTTACTGCCGATGCGCGTCAGTTCCGGCCCAACATCGCCACCAACCACGTTCCCCGCCGCATTCTGCACCGCGTGGCACGAAGCGCAGAAGGATTCGCCATAAAGGCTGGGGCCGGCACTGGGATCGGCGGAGGGCTTGGCGTTGAGACCGACAGTATCTCCTGGCAGAGCCGTGCTGTTGGCGATCAGGAAAGCGGAGATGTCACGCGCATCGTCATCACTCAACTTGAAATTCGGCATCGTGGCGCTGACCGAATAGGCTTGCGGATCTTTAAGCCATGCGTAGATCCACTCTCTCGTCGTCTTGTCGGCAATGTGCGAAAGAGACGGTGGATCGTCACTGGCTTTGAGCGTACTGCCATCGGGCAGCTTCACCGTATGGCAGTTAACACAACCGTAGCGGGAGAGGAGCGTGCGTCCCTGATTCAGAACAGGAGTTCCCAGCAGCGGACCGCGGTGGCATTCCCCGCAGGAAGACTCGATGTATTTGGCCGGAAGAATGGGCTGCTCCCAGGCGAGCGTGCTGTTATGCGCTTCAGATACGGTAGTCGCTGCGCCCTGCCCGCGATGGCAAACGGTGCAGCCGAACTGATCAAGCTTATGTGGGATCACGGGGTGAGTGCGGAAGGGCTGGGTGGCAACATCAGTAAGGCTGGGTTCCTTCAGTCCGACGTGACAACTGGTGCAGCGATCGACGACTCCGAGTTCCGGCAGCCAGATCTGCTGAATCCCTGGCTTGAAATGCCGCTGCAGCGTGTTGGCCTCGCTGCGATTGCGGATCGTCCTCAGATACCCGTGCTGATAGTGGCGCCACTCGCTGAAGAAGTTCTTCGCGGGAGCGATTGCCAGCGATGCGAGAAAAATAAGGCTAACCACACCGAAGGCGCGGACACTGTCACCGAATAGCTTCTGCCACATCGATGCGAATTTCTGTCTCATGTGTGTCGCATCCTTTGTCCTTAGGACCCCTGCCATGGCCATATCCAGGCCCAACCCGGTCCACGGAAAAATGTGCCGATGGCGGTGAGCACGATAAGTTCAAACAAAAACCAGGTCATCACCCAGTAGGAAAGCGGCCTTGCTGCCAGATAACGGCGAAAGGCCGAAGGGGACTGCGGAGAACTCTGCGACGCCAGAAGCATCAGCCCGGCCATGATCACTGTCGGAACCAAGGCAGCGAGCACGTGGAACAACCCGAGGAAGATCACCAACACCACCGCGATGACATAGAAAATGCGCAGGCGGCGTCCGCGATCTTTCAGGAAAAATCCATCCGCCTCGATATTGACTTTGAAGTAAGGAATGACAATCAACGCCATGACCACCAGACCCGGCGCAAGCACGCCTGCAACCACGGGCGGAAAGTAATGCAGCATCTCCTGCAGGCCGAGAAAGTACCACGGCGCTTTTGCAGGATTCGGCGTGTGCGAAGGATCGGCCAGGCCTTCCAGCGGAGCATTAAAGATCAGCGCGATCCACACCAAGGCGACGGCCAGCGTCATCACGGCAACTGCCGCGCGGAATAAAACCTCGGGAAAGGTTTGGACTTGGTCTTCCGTTTCCGCCTTCACCTGCGCCGAGGTGCGCCGGGTGACGAAGACAATCCGCCGCGGAGATTTCTTAGCGTTCGAATCGATGCCGGCGACGAAGTCCTTAGACTCAGCCATACTTACTGCGCTCCCTTCTCATTTCGTGCGGCAGTTTCGGATCGCACGACGGCAGGTTCACTCGAATGCGAGTACAGTCCGCCATCTTTGCGAATCCGCCAGAAGTGGATAGCCACGAAAAACAATGCCGTGAGCGGAAGAATCATGCAGTGCAGCACGTAAAAACGCAGCAGCGCATTGGCGTTGACCGCGTTCCCGCCGAGCAGGAGAAAGTGGATCTTCTCGCCCATCACCGGCACCGCCGATGCAATGTTCGATCCCACCGTAATGGCCCAGTACGCCAGCTGATCCCAGGGGAGCAGGTAACCGGTGTAGCTGAGCAACAGAGTGATGAGAAGCAGGACCACTCCGATCACCCAGTTGAATTCGCGAGGCGGCCGGTATGCCCCGCGGTAGAACACCTTGAACATGTGCGCGAATACCAGAAACACCATGGCGTGCGCCGACCAGCGATGCAGGTTGCGTAGAAATAATCCGGAGGAGACTACGAACTGCAGGTCTTTCGTGTCGGCGTAAGCCTGTGGCACCGACGGGTGATAGTAGAACATCAACGGAATACCGGTCGCGACCAGGATAAGAAATGTGCCGAGCGTGAGCGTGCCCAGATACCAGGTCGCGCTGAAACTCAGCATCCGCGTGCGCACTTTGGTCGAGAACAAATGCAGAAACACATTCTGCTGAATTGCCAGCGCACGCTTCAGGGTGCTGGAACCGGTGCCGCTCCGGAAGACCGAGCGCCACACTCGCGTGCCGCGTAAGTCGTCGAAATATTGGTCTACTGTTTTCGCCATGGCTTAGACCCTCACGAAAGAATCCCGCGCCAACGCCGGCACGTCGGTCGAGCGGTCGACCAGAAGATCGCCGTCCTCGTTGAGCCATATGCGTTTCCACGGCAGCGGCCTGGGCGCGGGCCCTTCAATTTTTTTACCATTCTGCTGGAACTTGCTGCCGTGGCAAGGGCAGGCAATCATGTTCAACTCAGGCTTCCACGCGGTCATGCACCCCAGATGCGTGCAGACTGCGCTCAGCGAAAAATAGCCTTCGTCGGAATGGATGATGTAAATCCCGGAATTCACGTCGATGGTCACGCTTCCCAGCGGATAGCGGTCCGGCTTGCCCTCGTTCACCACCGGAGACGGCTCATAGAGCACATTCGGCTCAAGATATTGATAGGCGAATGCGGCTGTGCCGGCAGCCGCGATGCTCAAAGACCCGAGCCCCAGCTTCATGAAGAACTGACGGCGATTCACGTCGTCGACTTTTTTGGTTTCCTCTGCCATATGGCCTCGCGCCTACCTCTGCAATCCCGCTCCGATCGATGCCACCGAAATTAATCCGGTCGGCTCAGCCGGCATCAGGTTGTATGACTCCATGGTGATGGTGCCCACGGGACAGCGCATGGCGCACAGCCCGCAGCGAATGCAGCGGGTCTCGTCCTTCAGCATGGCCGCTCCCGTAACCACTCCCAGTTCGTCGGCTTTAATTTCATCGAACTCCACGCCAAACAATTCCTGGTTGTCGCGGATGTGCTGCACAGTTTCTGGCTCAAACGAAATCCGATCGAGCGAAACCAGCTCCAGACATTTTTCCGGGCAAACATCCACGCAGCCGCCGCACAGGATGCACATGCTCCCGTCTTCCGGAACGCCTTCGAAGATGGTGTTGACCCAGCAATGCAGGCAGCGCTGCGCCTCAGCCATGGCGCTGGCCGCGTCATACCCGACCTCAACTTCGGTCACGCCCGTGCGCCGCTCGAGCGGAAGCATCGGAACCGGTTGACGGTTGAGGTCGAGGTACCCGAGTGGCATGGAATGCCGTTTGAGTAGTTCGATTTCGATAACCGGTTCCGGATGCTTCCCTCCGCGGAGGTGTTCATCGATTCCAACCGCCGCACGCTTGCCGTCGCCGACGCTGTCGATAATCAAGCGCGGCCCAAACACACAATCGCCGCCGGCGAAAATGCCCGCCGCGGATGTCATCAAAGTCTGCGGATTTACGGCGATCAAGCCGCGCGGAGAAAGCTCGACCTTGTCTTCCGGCGTGAAGAAATCCAAGCGCGGCGCCTGCCCGATCGCCATGATGATCGTGTCGCACTCGATCTCGGTCTCGCTGTTTTCGTAGAACGCCGGATTGAAGCGCTTGTTCTGGTCGAAAACCCACTTGGTCTTGAGAGTTTCGAGAGCGGTGACCTTGCCATCCTTGCCCAGAATGCGCTTCGGCCCCTGCCCCGGAAGCATCTTGATGCCTTCTTCTTCGGCTTCAACGATTTCTTCGAGGGCGGCGGGCATTTCTTCGCGCCGCTCCAGGCAGACCAGGTTTACCTCGCGCGCTCCCATGCGCAAAGCCGAGAGCGAGATGTCGACCATTTCTCTCGTGGCCACGGCCGAGACGTTGTCCGCGGACGGCTCTAATTCCTCGACGCCGCCGGCATGCTGCCTGACCACTTCGCGCGCCGCCGAGCGCGCCACGTCCATGGCAACGTTGCCGCCGCCGATCACGATGACTTTTTTCCCGATGGTGAATTTGTAGCCCAGGTTCACGTTGAGCAGAAAATCGATGCCCTTGTGAACGCCGTCCAGATCGACTCCGGGAATGCTGAGATCGCGGCTGCGGTGCGCGCCCACCGCAACCAGCACCGCATCGAATCCCTGCCGTCGCAGATCCGAGATGGTGAAGTCCCGTCCGGCAGCGTGATTCAACTTGAGGGTGATGTCCCCCGTCTCGAGAATCTCGCGGACTTGCGCCTCCACCACGTCGCGCGGCAGGCGATATTCCGGAATCCCCAGATAAAGCATTCCTCCGGCGACCGGAGCGGCTTCGAAGATCGTCACCGCGTAGCCCATCAAAGCGAGATCATGAGCAGCCGAAAGTCCAACCGGGCCACCGCCCACTACGGCAACTTTGTAGGGAAGTTTTTTCTGCGTGCGTCCTTCATTGACGTTGATGGGACGCTTCGACTCGGGACCGTACTGCTCGGTAAGAAAACGTTTCAGCGCTCGGATGGAGATGGGACGGTCGATTTCGCCGCGGCGGCAGGCGGTCTCACAGGGATGCGCGCACACTCGTCCGCAAATGCTGGCCAGCGGATTCGGATCGCGTGCCAGGCGATAGGCTTCTTCGAAGCGTCCCTCCGCAATCAGGCCCACGTAGCGCCCAGCGTTGGTGTGAGCCGGACAGGCCATCATGCAGGGAAAGTTTGTGTGCAGCCAGTCCCCGTCAACCTTCTTATCTTTGAATCGCTTCAGCATGCGCGGCGTTTCCAACCTCGGAACTGCGGCTGAACGTCAGTCTGGTTTGAAGTAGGAGAAATTTGAGGAGCAGTGCCCCAAGCGCAACTGCTCCCCCGTCACCCCGAGCGAAATGCGGTTACTTCGTCAGGGTGAAATCCGCTTTCCCGCCGCCGGCTACGGTGACGAGCTTCGACTGATTTTTCGCCCCTTCGTGCCAGACGGTCAGTGTGTAACTTCCGTCAGGAACGTCTTTGATCTTGTAGTTTCCACTGTCGTCGGTCTCGGCAAAATATGGGGTAGGGCTGACGATCAGATATCCCGCCATGTCCGGGTGCACGTTGCACAGCAGCGGCACAACGCCCGGTTTGTCGAACGTAAAGGGACGCTTTTCACCCTTGGGCCAGGTGCCCAGGTTGTGTCCGGCTTTCTTGTCGGTGCCGATCGCCGTCCAAAAAACATTGTGTTGCACCGTGTCGCTATTCAGGAACTCAACCGTGGTTCCCTGCTGCACGACCACGATGTGCGGCACAAACATCAGCCCCTTTTGATCGATCACCGGATGATCCTTAGGAGCGGGAAAGGTTTTGCCCGCGATCGTGTCTACGTAAACCACCGACTTACCCTTCATGCCGCTCACTTTGCCCTCGATATCTCCCGCGAATGCCGCGCTGCAGAGCCCGGCGATCAAAGCCACCATTACGAATATCTTGCCCGTCATTGCTTTATCTCCTTGTGAGTTGTCACCAACCGTTGCTATCTGTGTGTGTCAGAAAATGATCTTTGCATCCAGGTAGAAGGTGTTGTTCGAGCTCGCATTGCGGCCAAAACCGTCGTAGTTGTTTTGGGCGCCGTTGAAGCGCGTGTATCCGGTGTATTGCGCAGCGAGCAGCAGATTCTGCCAGGGCCAATAGGTAAAGTTCGCTATGTAGCCACTGCCCCTCGGGTCGCCATTGAAGTTGCCAGTCACCGCGACATTGGGCGAATACAGAGTCGTGTCGGAAGTGCCGGTCGTGCTGAACCAGCCGAATGTTCCGGTGTAGCGGTTGCCGTAGTGGTATTCGGCGTTGGCCATCACAGTGTTCAAATGATGCGCTCCCAACCCAGCCAATGGCGGATTGCCATTGAAGCTCGCTAACAAGTCGGAATTTTCGCGGATGTAGGTGGCCCGAAAAGACAGCACATCCTTTCTGAACAATGTCTGATCGATCTGAGTGTCCACTCCCCAGTCCGTGTACGAATCCTGCCAGGGGAAGCTAGACCCGTCGGCTTGCGTAATTGCGTTGGGAGTGGATCGCAGGTGCATCCCATAGGTGCCAACTTCATACTGTGTCTTGGCCGTTAGCTGCTGCCATGCCGCGCGCCAGTAGGGCGCAACGCCGCGAATGTTGGTTCCCCCCCCGGGATTCGGTTGAGGGCTCCCCACGTGCTGGGAGCGATAAAGCGCGGCATCGAAATAAAGATGGTTGTTCCACATGGCGTACGCGCCTGCACCTCCCACATCCTGCCCCAATGCGCCATTAATAATGGGAGATGCATTCGGGGTGGGCGCGAAATCACTGGCGACCCAGGGATAGCCCCATGCCGGCGTGCTGTTCCAAAGGTCCTCTACGGTGGGATTGTTGTTGAAATCCAGACCGTAGACCAATTCCTTGCCACCGAGTTTGGTTACGTTCGCGTACCGGACATCGGTGTTATCCATGCTGAAATGGTCGTCTTGTGTGTCGTAGGTGACCTGAAGAAAACTTCCGACATGGCTCGTCCACGCGCCCGACAGGAACAGCGAGATGTCCTGAGGGAATTCGACATTTCCGTTCTGGGTCGTCGGCACCGGTGACTTGATGTTGGTGAAGGAGGCATCCAGCATCACCGAAAGCGGCAGTGACGCCAGAAGCTCCAGCGCAGCCGTCTTCTTGCTTCCATCAACCTTGATAACTTTTGTGTCATCCGCCTTGTCCACGTAGCCCATCAGCTTGAACCTTCGTCCGGCTGGATTCAGTTCCGGAGGAGTGTAGTGGCAGCCGCTGCAGGCTAATCCCGTCTGCCGCGCGTAGCTGGGAACCGCCTCCACTTTGGGCGGATTCAGGGCAGCCACAAACAGCAAGGCCAGGATCGAAGCGGACATGAACAGAACAATCGCGACTTTTTTCATCTTGAATCTCCTTGTATTTCCGTCCCTCTCCGTTCCGCACCTGAAGTTTGGCAATCTGCGCTGCGTCCGATCACGGCCCGCGCGCACAGATATGCTGCACGGGCGTATTCGAATCGCCTCCTACATATAGATCCCGGAGTTTGGAACCCCCTCGTCTCGATCCAACCTGGGCGTGATAATACCGACGCTGGTAGACGTCCCGCGAGGTGTCGAATCACACTCGAATGTGATCTGCATCACACTTCGGTCGTGACAAGGGAAGTGGCTCGGATCGCCGCACTAATCCTAAAGATATAGTTTTGGAGCCTCTTGAGTTCATCTGGACTGGATGCTGCACAACCGCCACAAGAAATCGAGGCGGTGGAGAATCACACTGGAATGTGATTCAGCTCACGCTGCTGGGTCAGCCATGTTTCGGGAGCATGGCTGCAGTTTCACCTAATTGATTCCTCATAGAGACTTCAGTATTTACAGCCCGGTAAAATGGCGTTCCGTTTATGCACTCGATGCTCTCCACGCAAGGGAAGCCCGCTCAGAGAGGCAGGTTGCCTTCGGTGTCAGCCGCATTAAACCCCAGGCCGAACCCACTGATCGTCTTCGTATTTCTTCTGCTGGTGCTAGCGACATTGCCAGCGTCGGCCGCTGAGAATCGCGGCGTTGAACACCCGGGCAGTGTACATGCTGATGACAATTGCTCCTCCTGCCACGCGGATAAGTTCAGAGGCAAATCGGTGCACTCCGCCATCGAGCTTTCATGCACCGTCTGCCATTTGGCGCGAACCAGTGGCGACATGACTACTCTGACCTTGTTGATGCCGAAGCCAAAGATATGCTTCGCCTGCCACGAGGAAACCTGGTCGGTGCGGCAGCACAGGCCCGTCACGAAGAGACCATGTCTAGACTGCCACGATGCACACAGCAGTAATCAACGGATGTTGCTGCTAGAGCCCTCGCAGGTTGGCCTGAACTAGAGCCAGGAGCATGTTTAGGCTATACAGTCACTGGCAACCGCAATGCTGCCATGTCGCATCCGGCGTCCTTACGATGACTGAGAGCGGAAACCATGACGGCCGACGCCCTGAGCCATTTCCGGTCGACTTCCGACCATCATCCGCAAATTCTTGGACCTGCAACTGACCCGGCCCCGACTGACCGCACAGAAACGGCATACCGTGACACCTGTTTCGAGATATGTCGCCATAGAATTGGATCTCAAGCGGTTGCTAGCTGATGCCCACCTGATGGCGCGGCCACTGCGAGCGGATGGCATCGTGGTCGATGACCGGCTCCCCTTCGCACTCCACTTCAAACACGGTGGCCGGAAAGTCTGGCGCTTGCGTCGGCAGCCCGGTCAGGCGCAGAGAGAATTCATCCTGCACGAAGGGCACGTTCTGGCCGCTCCTCAGCAGACGCACGGATTTCACTTTCGTTTTCAGGCCACCAATCGCAACCACAGTGGCAGGCTGGAAAAATGGCAGCCACTCCGCCGCGGGGGAGTTCGACGGCCAGTAGTGCTCGTGGATGTAGAGCGTGGTGCCGCGGCGTGAGTAGTTGGCGTTGGAGTTCCATCCGTATGATCCGCGCTCTGTGCCGTAGATGGACTTGCCGTTGGTGTCGAGCCATTTGCCCACGGCTTCGAGAATCTCGACCGATTCCGCAGGCACCGATCCGTCGGGCTTGGGACCAATATTCAGCAGATAATTTCCTCCGCCCTGTGCGCAATTGGCCAGATTGCTGACGATTGTTTTGCTTGTTTTCCACGCGTCGTCGCCACGGTTGAAACCCCAACTGTCGTTCATAGTCATGCAGGTTTCCCAGGCGCGCCCCTTTTCCGCCGCCGAGACTTCCTGTTCGGGGGTGGAGAAATCTCCTTCCAGGCCATTGCGGTTGTTCACGATGATCTCAGGCTGAAGCTCGAATACCATTTCATTCATGCGCTCCGATTCCCACTGTTCGGCAGTCAGAGGCCAGTCGACGTCGTACCACAGCACATCAACCTTTCCGTAATTTGTCATCAACTCACGAACCAAGCCATGCGTATATTCGACAAAGCGTTTGCGTGCGGCTTCGTCGGTCTGACAAACGGCGCCGTCGGGATGATGCCAGTCCATCAGCGAGTAATAGAAGCCGACGCGAAGGCCTTCGGCGCGGGCGGCGTCAACGAATTCGCGAACCAGGTCGCGTCCCGGTCCCTGGCGCGCGGCGCAATAATCGGTGAGCTTGGAATCGAAATTGCAAAAACCCTCGTGGTGTTTGGTGGTCATCACCATGTATTTCTGGCCGGCGCGGCGCGCCAGTCTAGCCCACTCCCGCGCCGCTTGCGGCTTGGGATGAAAGTGCTTGGCCAGCAGTTCGTACTGCGAGATCGGAATTCCTTCGACTTCCATGGCCCATTCATGCTGGCCTACCACGCTGTACAGGCCCCAGTGGATGAACATGCCGAACTTAGCTTCATGCCACCATGCCATTCTCTGCGCCCGCGAGGCTGCGGCTTTGCTCTGTGCGGCTTTGCTCTGTGGGGAAGATATTTGTGCGGTTGCGGTCCCCGACTCCGGTTTAGCGATGCTCAAGCCGCGCACAGAGTGGACCGAATAAGCCATCGCTCCGGCGCCAGCTACGCCGAGGTGTTGCAAAAACGATCGCCGGGAAACCGAATCCATCTTCATCGGGAATCTCCTTTGGACCGGCGATGCGCCGACCATTCCACTGGAATCGATGCCATTCTTAACTGATGCTCACACTCACTCAAGGATTTCTTCTACCCGGACACATTTCTAGTGCCGTTTGAGAAGTCGCCGCTGGCTAAGTCTCGGCAAGTAAGATGGCGCTTTGCAGACTGCGCACATTTTCTTCGAGCACCTGCATGCGCTCGTATTCGCGTCCCTGAACCTTGCCCATCGACAGCCGCGGGTTGTGGTGCCGCATGGGACTGGGCACTGGAGTGCTTAATCCCACATGAATTTCACGGACCCCGGTGCGTTTGATGATGGCGGCGGCGTCATGGTGACCAATGCCCCCGCCCGCCATGATGATGATGCGGCCGCGGGCGGCCTTGGCGAGTCGGGCGATGGTCTCGGCACCTTGGAGGCATTTTTGTTCGCCGCCAGAAGTTAGAAGCCGGTCCGCGCCCGTCTCGCAAACATCCTCGAAAGCACGGAAGAGATCGGCAGACATGTCGAATGCGCGATGGAAGGTAACATTCAGCGGCCGCGCCAACTCGACCAACTGGCGCGTGCCCTGGACATCGACGTGGCCCTCGGCATCGAGCAGGCCGAGAACGACGCCATCTGCGCCTAGTTCCTTGGCGACCGCGATGTCACGGCGCATGATCTCGACTTCTTCGCCGGTATACCAGAAGTCTCCGCCCCGGGGACGAACAATGATCTGCAGGCCGATCGAGACGTGGGCGCGGACCACTTCGATCAGGCCGGCACTGGGAGTAACGCCTCCCTCGATCAGATCGCTGCACAACTCGATGCGGTGAGACCCGCCCTGCTGCGCAGCCACCGCAGACGCCACCGAGTCGACACAGACTTCGATCAGTACTGGTTCGGCCATGGCGTGTTTGCGGAGTTCCGAGATATTGCACCTAGCACTTATTGGTGAAACACAGCTAGCCAAGCCTGACGTTGGCGGACGGCTGCATTCTACTCAAACGGCTCGCCAAGACTCCCTCGAGTCTGCCGGAGTCGGGCCGCCGGCAGACTCGAAAGTGACGGAGAGGCTAGAAGGCGTAATGCAAGCTCAATTGGATCTGCCGCGCCGGCGAACGAACGCTGGTGATTTGCCCGAAGTTACTGTCGCCTATGTTGTTATCGGGGTTTCCGTAGCTCGCTATGTTGAAGATATTGAAGAAGTCAGCCCGGAAGCCGAGCACATGCTCTTCCCGCCACAAGTGAAAATCCTTGAACAAGGACATGTCGACCTGTCGATAACCTGGCGCGCGCTCGGTGCTATTACTCGCTGTACCGAAAGTGTTCGTAGCCGCAAAGCCGTAGGCGCAAATTCCGTTGGCCGGACAGGTGACGCTGCTGTCCGCTGATTGATCGTTACCCCACCAGTCTTGAAGAGAGCGATTTCGGATGATCATCGGGTGATATTGATTCGCCCGGCTGAAGCCCCATCCGGCGTTGTTGGTATTACTTGCGTCCGGCCCAAAGATTGTGACCGGGAATCCAGAATAGAGGATGGCCGTGGTTGCGAGTCTCCATCCTCCGAATGCTGCATCGAGTGGGCCCTTTGCATTCCCACCAAAGGCGCGGCCACGGCCGAAGGGAAGGTCGTACACGCTTACGAAGTTCATGCTGTGGCGGATGTCAATCGCGGAAGGCCCCCAGTCGGCCATCAGGTCATAGCCGTTCTGAACCGAGAGCCCGTTCCAGCTATTGTACGGCAGTGCGCCAACCGCGTAGTTACCTGACGAGTCAGTCAAGGATTTTGCCCAGGTGTAGTTGAGGGTATATTCCAAGCCGTAATGGGTTCGTTGGCGCACCGTAAGTTGGCCGGAGTTGTAGTTCATTTTGCCTTCCGATTCCGTGACGAGAATGCTGCCGCATTCTCCGACGAGTGCGAAATAGGGAGTCTGGTCAACCGCCGGAATAACGGAAGCTCCGCAATTGCCCCCGAGGTCTTGGGCCTGTGCTGCGGTAAGTTGATTTCCATTTCGATAGTCGTCGAGATGGTCGCCGTTCTGACCGTGGTAGCCCATGCTCACCGAGAGCTCATTCGTGATCGCATGCTCGACGGTGAGGTTGTATTGCTGAATGTATGCAGGCTGGGTATCCTGCGGCCAGACTGAATAAAGGTCGTAAGCGGGGTCCGACCCAAAGGGCTGGCTGAAAGCGTTTGCAACCGTAAACGGTGTGCCACCCGATGTCTTCGTCGGGCTCGGGGCACTCTGGTTGATTGCCTCCGTAAACGGCGGACTGGAGGTCAGGCGCTGATTGAAAGAATAACCCTCAAAAAAGCTGCTGATGCCATAGCCGCCGCGAATTACCGTCTTCGGATTGAGCTCGTAGGCGAAGCCAAAGCGCGGCATAATCTGCTTGTAATTGGCGTTATAGCAGGCGCGGGTGGGGCAGACAATCGATCCCGCAACTGCTCCAGCAGGGACGTGCCCTGCGTACTCCACCGTCCCTCCAGGAAGAACGTTGGCAGTCTTGTTGTTTTGCTCATACCAGGGTTGGTCGAATTCGTAACGCAAGCCGAGGTTAAGCGTCAGCCTCGCAGCAACTTTGTAGTCATCTTGAAAAAAGCCGGCGGCGCGCCATTGTCGGTTGCCTACCTTGCCGAGCGGATTGGCCAGCGACGTGCCGAAAATGCGGCCAAGAACAAAATCTGCCGGGCCGTACCCGGCGCCATTGGCCGCATTTAAGTTTGAAGTATAGGTGCCCGTGTACTGAAACTGCCCCAGAAATCCAACATTGCTGGCGTTGAGGTAGTTCTGCTGATAACGCGTTGCCTGGACGCCCATGGTTAACAAATGGCGACCGCGCTGCCAGGTGAGAGTGTCCTGATAGTTGAAAGTGTTATCGGTGAACACCTGCGGACTGGCATTGGTGCCGATATAGCTCGCGTTATTGCTGATGCTCTGACCGGTAAAACCAGCATACTGCTGCGTGAATGGAAACGTGATACCGACCTTCGAATTACCGTTTAGCGCGAATAGACCGGAGGGATCGCTGGGCACGCCGTTGTTCCAGCGCACACGGGTAAAGCCCAGGCGCGCTTCGTTAACGATCGCGGCGGAAAAAGTGTGAACCCAACTCGCACCAGCGATCTTCGTCGGATAGGTATTGTACGCTGGGAAGGAGATGGGAATAATCGCAGAGGTAAAGTCTGCGCCCTTCCCCTGCGAATAGAAACCACTAATCTTGTTCACGTTGCCAGGAGTGAAATCAACCTTGAAATCTTCCTGATTGTTCGTGATGAAGCCATTCTGCGGACCGACATAGTTATTTTGGATCAATCCATCCGTCGGCGCTCGATTGGGCGCGGGATAGATCTGTGGATTGGCAGCAAGAAACTGCGCGATCGGACTCACGACTGGAATCTGATTACCGGTGTATGCTGCGAAATTATTCTGGGTGTCGTAGAGCTGGATTCCGGCGCTCGTTAATGCTGAGAAATCACCCTTGAGCATATCCGGAGTGAGAACGCTGGTCTGCTGGAGCGGCTGGGCCGTATGCTTCCGTACGCCTTCGTAGTCAACAAAGAAGAAAAGCTTATTTTTTATGATCGGGCCGCCCAGAGTTCCGCCAAAAATGTTTTGGGTGTATTTCGTGATAGGACTAGCAGGAGTCGGCGACGTGCACTTATCGCAACGGGCGAGACCATTTGTCCAAGAATTGGCATCGAGATTCTGGTTCTCCAGAAGGTCGTACGCGGATCCATGAAAGTTATTCGTTCCGGACTTCAGAATGGTCACGATCTGACCGCCGTTGGCATTTCCATAGGAGGCGTTGGCATTGGCGGAGACCACGCGCAGTTCGGCGATGGCGTCGGGCGCGGGGTTGTAGCCGATGAGATTGTTCTGCGGCTCGTTGTCTTCGGCGCCTTCGAGCATGTAGTTGTTTTCCTGCTCGCGGTTGCCATTGATCGATGCTACGCCGCTATTGTAGGTGCTCCTCTCGATGGCATTGTTTCCCGTCATGCCGGTCGGGTCGGTGTCAACGGCTCCGGGCTGGAAAAGCGTGAGCGAGGAGAAGTTCCGCCCGTTCAGCGGAATATTCGCGATTTCGTTGGTCGAAAGCGTGTTTCCCAAGGTGGCATCGGTGGTATCGAGAATCGGGTGAATCACTTCTGTCACTTCCACCGTTGTCGACTCGCTGATTTTCAGCTTTGCATTCACCTTGGCCGTCTGATCGATCTCCAGGGTGAAGGGTTCCACCTTCTGAGTGGCAAATCCCTTCGCCTCAATAGTGACGGTATAACTGCCGATGGGCAGGAAGCGAAGGGTGTACACTCCGTCGGAGTTGGTCTGCACCGAGGTTTTTACTCCGGTCGCAACATTCTCAGAGACAACTTTCGCTCCCGCGACCATTGCTCCGCTGGGATCGGTGACCACTCCAGTGATTGAACCCGTGACGGTTTGTCCCAGTGCGGATGCCAGACACAGCAGCACTGATACCAGACCAATTCCAACGATGTAGCGAAAAGTGTTTCTCATAATCGACCTCACACGCCTCTCGGGTCGAACCTGGTTTCGCCCTAGTAGAGGTGAACTCAGACTTTTTCCTGATTCCAACAGTCGACGCTAATCAGTTCGATTGTCCACTGTCAAGCAGAAAGTGATTGCTTATGCCATTTTCAATCAATTTTTTCGTTGTATCTATTGATTTGCAGCCACTAACTTGCTTGAGTGGACGATAATGTGCCAAATAGTGTTGGAATCCATGGCCTTGGAACTGGCCGGCTTGTTGTACACTCTGCCTTCCACCTTGCGGGCGTGAGGGCGCGGTAAGGGCCTCGACATGCCTGTGCACGGGACGGGATCGATGAAAGCTAAGAATCGCGCAGATCAAATCTTGCGAGAACTCCGCCAGGAAGGCAGCATCTCGCTCGATGACTTGATTTCGCGGTTGAGCACCTCGGCCGCGAGTGTGCGCCGCGATCTTGCGAAGTTGGAAGTCAAGGGCCTGGTGCGACGTACCCATGGCGGCGTAACCCTGGTCGAGCCGCTGCTCTACGAACCTTTTCGTTACGACTCGCTTTTTCAGAATCGGGAACAGCATCGACCGGCAGAGAAACGCCGGATCGGCTCAGCCGCTGCAGAACTGATTCAGGAAAATGAAACTGTCGGGTTCACAGCCGGTACCACCGCAACCTATGTCGCCCGCAACCTGAGGAACCGGCACAACATTCGGGTCATCACCAATGCCATCAACATTGCCATGGAACTGAGCAACTGTCCCGGCCTGAAGACATTCGTCACTGGAGGCTTCGTGCAATGGGCTGGTTCGTTTTCACTGGTGGGGCACGCCGCCATCACGTCGCTGAATGACGTCTTCCTGGACCGGGTCTTTGTCAGCGTTTGTGGAATCGATGCCGCCCGCGGGATCACAGTAATCGAACCCGAGGAAGCCCTCACCTTTCGCACCATGATCAATCAATCGAAGCAAACGATCGTAGTGGCGGATTCCAGCAAGGTTGGGATCGTGACGCCGGCGTTGATCTGCCCCATCTCGAACGTTCACGTGCTGATCACGGATACGCGCGCCTCGGATAAGGCAATCGCCCCTTTTTTGGAGCACGGTATTGACGTGCGGCGCGTGTAAGTTCCAGACCCTGGTCGGTCATTGCTTCGCTTTGTCACTGGCCGCCTGATCGACCCGCAGGCAGGCACTGCCAAAAGCGGCGATCTCAAAGTCGTGACTTCGGTTGAGGATTCGTCCCGCGGAATTGCTGGAATGGATTGACGCTGGGGAGCCGTTGCTCCTGAGCACGACAAATCTCTGGATCTTATCGGTTGGGTTGTAGAGATAGGCCAGCCAGCTTTGTCCGCCTGCCATCGGCCGAATGGAAGAGATGAGGACGTTCGGCGAAGAAAGACGCAGCAGGGACGAACGCGGTGGAGCGGAGGCGTCGGCCAAAGAGGCGATTAGTGGCTGCCGTCGCTCGGTGCCGAATTTCGCGGCATCGACGGCGTTGAAGGCGGCATGGGGCAGGATCGAATAAGCGAAGGTTACCGGGCCTTCTTGGTCCGCTTTGTAATTCGTGTGCCAGTAGTTGTTCATCACGTAAGAGTAAATCGAAGATGAAGGCTTAATCGATTTCATCCAGGGCTGCTCGGCCGTGATGGCGCCGATTTCTATCAGCGGTGCATTGGCGGAGGCCCAAGTCACACCGTAATCACTGTTGGAAATGTCGACCCAACTCTGGACGGAAAAGAAATTCTTGCACGCACCGGCAAGTTGGTCAGTTTCGGGACGAACGATCGCGTCAGCGACATCGTAGCGCAACTGGCCGCCAGGCACAGCGAAGGGAAAGGCGATATGGACGCCTTCTTTATCGCGGACCGGAAGCTTGTCGATATTCGTGATCAGGTCGAGGCGGTCGAGACCTTCGACGAGGCGGATCTCGGTTGAATAGCGGTTCGCACCGGGCGCGTCGGCTTCGACGAGCAGCGAGACTACGAGATTTCCTTGTTCCTTCATTCGCACGCGAACGTTGGAAACTGGCTGCGCTTTGTCAGGATCAGTGCCCAAGACGTAGAGGTACTGATTCAAGCCAGCGCGTTGCGCGTGATCTACCAGCTGAACGCCTTTGTCTTTCCAGGTCAGGGCATCGATGGCGCCCGTTTGCGAATTAACGGAAACGGCCATGAAGTCGTTCTCCATGGAATTGGATTGAATTTTGGCAGCATTGCGACTGAAGGCTTGTCCTTTTTCTACGAACAGACGCCGGGCGGAAAACGGCGGAACATTTTCGACCAGGACGGCGAGTTCTCCGCTGGACAGGCGCTGGCTCGGCACGGGGTGGCCGTCGAGATCAACGACGCGATCACCGGCAGCACTCAGCTCGGGCGGGAGGAATAATACGTCCGTCCGCGGCCATGAATTTGTGTTGTAGACATCAATAGGCGTTCTGCCTGGGGGCCGCGCGACTGGCGAATTCAAAACCTTCGACAGTAAATCGCGGGATTCGCCATCGGCGTCAATCGCGAACTTGCGCTTGAAATCCCATTGCTGCTTGACGAAGGGCAGATCTGGCTCCTCAATGCTGTTATGGGCTCCCCAGGTGTGCTCGTCATAAAACGTTACGTTGCGCCAGGCGGAATCGTATTCCTTGATGGGATAGGAGGCCGGCGACAGCATCGACCATAAGGCTTGGCCCTGGATCAGCCGATCAACCGCGGCGCGATTGAGCGCGGTTTCAAAGGCCGTGGACGCGGCCCCGTCTTCCCAGTACGGGGTGAAGTCTCCCTGCACAACGGGTAGGGTCGCGCCGTAGCGCTTCTCGAACTCCTCGAACATTTGCTCGTGCGTCGCCAGGATGAGGCGTGGCGTGACGTAGCGCTCGTTCCACTGACGGACGAAATCGGCAAGCGTGGGATCGGGCGGCCCGTTGTCAGCCAGCGTGTAGGGTAGCTGGACGATTTCATAGGGATAGGAGACGTCATCCAGCTTGCGCGCCAGTTTCATAATCTTGTCGTCGCCTAGCTTGCTGAGCGGCCCCTCGTGGAAGCTTGAGTAGCTGGCGCCGGCCATCCAGGTCAGCACTTTTTCCTGACCCGATTGCGAGGCCCAGTAAAACGGCTTGTCGCCCCAGGCTTGCAAGGTGTAGCCGATGCGATCACCAGAGTTGGGCGCGGTGGCGAAATACTTGACGCCGCTCTGCGCCATCGCGGAAACGATTCCCCAGCTGAAACCGGGGACATCGGAGGTGACGGCGGTCGTCATCGGAATATGGTAGTCGGCTCGCAGCGCGCGGGCAAAATCGAAGAAGTGACTCATCTCGACGGAATTTGCCAGGCCCGTGAGCATGTTGGCGTAGAGAGCACTGAGTCCGATGCTGCCGGAGCGGACGTCGGCGAAGACTTCGTCGCGCTGCGCCGGGGAGGCTTGCTGCAGATAGCTTTGCAGGGCCCAGATGGTTTCCATATTCCACTTGTAGCGGGCATCCGCCGGATAGTCTCGCGTGTCACGGATGAGGCGCATGGCCTGTTCCAGGTTGTTCCACTGTTTGCGTTCGACGTCGGGCTGCAGATCGGTATATCCAATGTCGTTGTGCGAGTAGGAGAGAAGATAGATATCTCTCTTGTGGACGGGCGCGACGGAAACCGCGCTGCTTTCGACGACGTTTCCGTTGAGCTTGAAGACTAGGGGAATGGTCGTGGCGGCACTGACTGCAGGGATGGACACGCGGAACAGGTTGGAACCGATCTTCAGATCGGCGCGAATCGGCTCGTGGCCGGGGGTGTGAACTTCGACCGTGCGGCCGGTGACCAGGTTGTCGAGGCTGACCCTCAACTGTTGCAGAGTGTGTGCGCCGTCCCTGACGAGCGCGGGTTCGGAGCGCACCTGGGGCACAAAATTAAAGCGGTGCTGAAACGTCATGTACCAGTCTGCACTGCCGGAGTTGTCCCCTTGTACTTCGAGCGTGAGAGGTTTGCCGGACGGGAATTCTTTTGTCGGAAGTCTTAATGTCATGTAGCCGAAAAGATCACCGACGTGATCGGTAGTAGTCGCGGCAAAGGAAAGTTCCGCGCCGTCTTTACCGGCAATTTGCCACGCTTTGGCCGTCGCGTCTTTGGCGTTTTTGAATGTGAACCAGAGCTGGCCATCAATCAGAAGGTTGAATTGATGACTTTCCGTCTCCCCGGCGAAACCGGCGCACTCAATGCCTGCCAGCCAGATGAACTGGTAGGAGTCGCCGGACGGTTTGGGCAGGGGGTCGGTTTGCCAGGAGATGGTGTGGGCCATGCGCTCTCCACGAACCAGCAAGGCAGAATCAGCGTCGGGATCGGAGGAGTGGTACTCGATGGTCTGTCCGTCGAGGGAGGAGCGGTAGCCATTCAGATATTCGGCAAGAGAGGCGACATGCGTGGGTGTCGCGGAAGAGTCCTTCGCGTCAATCACGATTGCATTTTCAGTTTGCTGACCAAAGGCCCCGGCGGCGAGAAACGCGGCGATGAGCGCGGCGGCTCGTAGTTTCATTAGATTCTCCCGTTTTTCCTAGGACGTGCAATTGTGTTCATGCTTAGTGGAAGGAACGTCACGGCGATCGGCATGCGCATAAGGCGACGCTCATGGAAATCACGCAAACGCAGATTGGATGGGGGCAATGGGGGTCATGCCCTCTACCGTGCGAGTCGCGCATCATCTCCAGCTCTTAATCGAAACGTAACCGGCAGACTGGCCTTTTGCGAAGGCGAGAATACCCGAACTTGTGCAGAATAGCAGACGGTACAACTGATTTTTTCGATTTGCACTGAAGTTGCGTTAGGGGGGCGAACTCCACGTACAAGACGCGCTGCCGCTTCTTGGAATTCGCCCAGCTTGGGTGTGGCTTTGAACTGAGGGATAGAGTCTAGCTCGAAGTTGAACGTGATCCTCGCGATTCACGTTTGTACCTCTAACGCTTGGCAACGGATCTGGATTTATCCCCTCATCTATTGCACTCCAAACGGGGGATTGCCCTGCCAGTCTGGGATGGAATCCGGATGCAGGTCGGTATCGGTTGGCAATCGCCGGATCAGGAACTTCAGCGAGAAGCCAGCCGCCTGATAAGTGTAGTTGCGTGCGTTGTTGGCGGTGGCGAAAGTCTCGAAATACAGATGCGGCGAGACCCGGTATCCCAGGCGCAAATCGGCGCTGTAATTCGGCCCGGTGTGCGTCGAAGAGGCGTAAACTCCTTGACTTGAAAGTGACGCGCCAACGGACGTCGGATAGAACGGCGAAGGGTCCAGCGCAATGTATTGCACGCCCCCGCTGACGCGAATTCGATATTCAAAGCGTCGATGACGCGAGAAGTACGAAATAGGAATGGATGCGACCCCGTAGGTTTGCGGGCTGAAGTACCCGCCCTGGCCGAGCGAGAAGTATTGCAGGTTCTTGTCGTAGTGCATGCCACTGACATTGGCCCCGAGAGTCAGGCCTCTCACAATTTCTCCATACAATCCGGCATTGCCAAGAGCCTCCCAGTTGTTGGGCACGTTCTTCCCCTGAAGGATGCCTCCGCCGCCGGAGATGTACATGCCGATGTGGGTGTCTTGAACCGCCGGAGAGGGGTCCCACTTAAGCGTCAACATTCCGGTGCTCGAAACCACACCGCCCCAGACTAAGCCCGTGCCGGGATCGCGCGCGCCAGCGTAGGAGAGCAGGCTGTCTCTCACGCTGTCCCGCACGGCAGTGAATGTAAATGGTCCGTTCGCCGGACGGAAGCGAAGACCACCGATCAAGTTGTGAACCGGAAATCCCTGCGGCGAAGTTCCGACCGTCAGGCCGACTGTCTTCATGGAGAGCTGCGCCTCACCGGCATAACCAAGTGCGCTTTGTTCGCCAAAGAGGGCTCCCTGCGCCAACGAACCAAAGGAATTTGTCGAACTGCCGTTGGGAGTGCTGCTGAAGGCGTATACCCCGTGACCTTCCACGCCAAATCGCACTTTGTCGGTCGCCGTATAGAAGCTGCTCATCGAGCCATCTTCAACAATCAGGCGGCCGAATCCAGCGTCTCCAGTCCGGCCCGAGACGATTTCCGTGGCTGCGACGAAGGGAGTGTTGCGGTCTTGCACGACGTCAATCTCGTCCTGAATATCACGAATTTCCTCGATATCGGGGGCATTCGAATCGGTGGAAGTCAAGCTGATGGGCCGGACGCGCAGATCGCTGGGCGCGCTCCCCGTGACTACCTGGCAACCTGGCGTGCTCGAGGATGACGTTGACGTAGGAATTGGAGGAGTGCTTTCTGAATTGAGAGCCGCTGCGCTCTCGCGGTCCAGAGTGTCTTCCGGAGATTCGTCTTTGAAGGATTGCGGATTCGACTCCTCTCTGCGCGAGGCGGCGAGAGCCAATTTCAAATACCGCGCCCCTTCCTTGTAGTCACCCCGAACGACGGCTTGTCTTGCGGTCATATGCAGAAGTTCCGCGTCGTTGGGAAACAGCAGCAAACCTAGTCGCAGATAATGGTCTGCAACCGGCATTTTGTGAGCCGACAGCGCTGCTCCGGCTGCCGATCGATAGTCGCTGGCATTCGCGCCGTTCATATTCCATGACTGGTAGACGCCCAACGCTTTTTCCCAGTCATGTTGCTGCAAATAGACCGAAGCCAGCGCGGCAGGGATGCGCCTGTCGTTGGGCAGTTCACGTTGTGCATCGGTCAAGATGGCGACCGCTTCCCCATGCTGCTTGGAGTGCACGGCTCGGCTCGCACGCCGAATATTAAAATTGGCGAAGATATCGTTCAGACTGTTGCGCTGTTTTCGCGTCAGATCCGAGCGCGCGCGAGTTCCGGTCAATATCTCCCGAAGGTCCGGCTCGTGTTGTGGACTGTCGAGCATGGTCCAAGCCAGTTGGATATCAACATCCACTGGAACCGGCTGCCCCTGCGAGCGGTAAACGCTTCGCGCCTGCTGCAACAATTGAATCACCTGCTCTCTTTCTCCCTCCGCCGACTCCGCGCTGGCGAGCAGGGTCAGGAAATTTGCGTCTTTCTCCAACTGCGCCAGAACCGGCGCAGGCATGCTCCGTGTCTCAGCAACGGCGGCTCTGTCGTCGCGCACGTTGTGAAGCGCCGTGATGTAGCCGCGCCAGGCCTCGGCGGAATTCCCGTCTTTGGTGACCACTTGCCGGTATCGCTGGCCGGCCCTCTGATAGTTTCCTTCCCGCATCCAGATGTCGGCGAGTTGCAGTTGCGTGATCTCCGACGGCTGTCGCCCCGCCGCTCTGTCGATATCGAGCGAGCGGTTCAGAAAATCTTCCGCCTCTTCGCACTGTCCTTGTGCGGAGTAGATCGCAGCGATGGCGCTAAGGAAATCAGAATTCTTGGTAGCCGCATCGTACGAATCCTGTGGCATGGTGCGCACGGCCAGCCTGGCGTGCGAGAAATCATTCATCCGTATATATGCGCCCACCAGCCCTTCCCATGCCGCTGAGTTGTCGGGATGCGCCTGCGAGGCCTGCCTATAAATGTCGATGGCGCGCAGGGTCTGGCCGCTCTTCATGAAAGCACCGGCGATTGCGAGGCGCGCGTTGAGGGCGTCGGCATTGTCGGAAGACGAGGCCATTTCGATGCCCTTCTGCAGCGCCTGATCACCCATGGAAGGTTGTTTGCTGTCGTAATACGCCAAAGCCATTTCGGCCCAGTAATCGGAACGAGCTTCCAATTGTTGCCTGGTTGAGGCAGGAAGTCGCTGCGTTGTCTGGATGGCAGCCTGCGGAGTCTTTGCGCCCATCTGCGATTTCATCAGGCCCAGCCAGCTGTCGATGTCCCCGGGATTGGCTGCGGTCAGTTGCTCATAACACCGGATCGCTTCGTTGTAATCCCCCTTTCGTTCGGAGGAATGCGCGAGCCCGAGCAGAGCGTCTTTCGCGTTCGGATTTTCCGCCAGTGCCTGACGATAAGCCGTGATCGCCCCATCGTCCCGGTTTTGATCAAGTGCGGTCGCTCCTTGCTTCATCAGGCCCCAGAATTTCGCGTTGCGATATCCCTGCTCCACATCGGTGCGATTCGGGGTCAGCGTGTGCGCCTTTTGCAGGAACTGCTGCGCCTCGTCGAACTTTCCCTGATTCAAGCGGATGAAGCCCAGGCCCGCTATCGCATCCGCATTGTTCGGCGATTGCGACAGCACTTGCTGAAATTTCGCTTCCGCTTCCGGATAGTTCCGCTTATCCACCTCGGCCTGAGCGATGCCAAGCAAAGCCTGAGTATCGGATGGACGAGTCGTGAGCGCATCTTGATATGCTGCAATCGCGGCATCCGGTTGGTTCTGTCGGCGAGCGGTCGCGCCCTGCTCCATGGCTAGCCAGAACTTGGCGTTTTCGTATCCCTCACGAACGTCGGCCTTCTGCGGTGCGAGCGTCTTCGCCTTCTCAAACAGACTGAGCGCCTCGCTGAATCGTTTCTGATTCAGGCGGACAAAACCCAGGCCAGCGATAGCATTCGCATCGTTTGGAGAGTGACGCAGCACTTCCTGAAAGTTCGCTTCCGCAGTCGCGAGATCCTTGCTCTGCAACGCCTGAAATCCATGCCCCTTATCGGCTTCTTCTTGCGCGTGCTCTTGTTTGACTCGCAGAGCAGAAAGATAACCGTCCAATTCTGCATCTGGATATCGGCGGAGAAAGGCTTCCAGGGAAGATTGCGCCGATGGGTTCTCTTTTTCCCATAGAAGCGCCTGACGCCAGGGCTCGCGCGCCTGTTCGACTGCGCCCGGATCCTGGATCGTTTCCAAAAGGTGAAGTCCCTCGAATCGCGTTTTGGGATCGTAGGTCAGAACCAGCGCCAGCCACAGACGAGATATTTCGTTGTTGGGATTGCGCGCGCAAATCTGCCGCAGTTGAGCGATTGCTTTCGCGCGTCCCGTGGTGCTGGCGGCCTCGGTCTCATAGAAGGGCTGTGCCCACTTGCCGGGAGGCGGTTCGTCGCCTAGAACTTCCTGGTAGATCTTCATGGCCTCATCCGGCTTATGCTGCATGCTCAAGCGGCCTGCTTCCTCCAGTCGCCGGCGTTCATCCTGTGTGATGACGTGCATCTTCTCGATGGCGGCGATGTCAGGATTCTTAGGATCAACCTTTCGCAGCCGATCGAGATAGCTGCGCAGTTCCTCGGCGTTGCCATTCTCTTTCGCCACCCGCGCGAGGCCAGCCAGCGCCTCGGTCTGATTGGAATTGACGAGCAGCACCTGTTTCCAGCTCTGTACCGCCAGGTCTGTGCGGCCTCGCGACTCAAGGGAGCGGGCCTTGCCCAGCAGCATATTGACGCCGCTCTGCCGCCGTTCGGCGGGCGGATTCGTTTGTGCGGCAAGGCTCATCGACAGCCAAAGCGCGAGTAAGAAAGCAACGCTCATACGCATGCATTTGGTCATAATTACCTCACACGGCTCGATGCCTCGGCGCCAGGCGCCGTGCGGCAACCCCTTCGGTTCCGCGATGGAGCCAGCCTCCAATCACGAACGCGAGCAATACGACGCCGAACGGAATCAGACGATAATTTTCAAAGGCGAATATTTCGGCCTGCTGATAAGAGTCCAAATGGCCCGAATGATAAGTGTGGGAACCGACGAGAAAGGACTCAAAGCGGCCTTCCCGCGAGACCGTGACTCCGCCGTAGACCGGGCCCTGGCGGCTCGCCGGCATAAATAAGGTTGCGATGGCATCGGGCTTGTCGAAATATGTAATGGCCACAACAGAACGGTCGGACTGGAGGGGCGACACGAAATCTTCGACGATGACGTCGGGCCGTGTGCCTTCCGAAATCGACTGCGAAAGGCGATTCCAATCTCTCTCGCGAAACGGCAGTTCGGGATGCAAGAACCGATTTGGGGTGGGCACTGCATTTACACGCATTCCTTCTGTCGACAGGCTCACGGGCATGCTGTCCTGCCACTCCGATAGCAGAGGCTGGTTTGCTGGTGTTCCCAGCAGAACCAGATCTTTTTCACGGACACTTTCAACATGCGCTGCGTCCGTTACGGTCAGCCTCGTGGCTGGTGAACCGGTTTGCGCCCCGCAGAAGCCAGCCATGTCGAGCACTGCCTCGTAGTCAGCGGAACTAGGACGGTCGGGCAGCACGACGGCGGCGCCGCTGAGATCAGGCCACTTCGTAAAGGGGTATCCTGCATCGCCGAACAACTCCAGGCGCGGCAGCAGCACCGAGTGGGGAAGCTCTGACAGATCCAGGGACGAATCCCGACGAATCGCAGCGTACTGCCGCCCGTTCGCCGAACCGTTCGAGCCAAAGTAGAAATCGATGGTCAGCGTATTCGTGTAGGGCTGCAATCTGCCCGTCGGAATGCGAACGATCTCCGATTCGTGCAAGGTCGCGCTTCCAGGGCGCAGCTGAATGGTGTCGATGTCTTGTCCATTTAACCGGACGTGCAGCCCTGCGTCGGCATTCTCCGCCACTCCGGAATACTCATAGTTCAAGCGCAGGGGAACGGATTGCTGCGCGGGCAGAAACAGGTCCGGTGGCAAGCGAAAATAGACGTTGATCGAACCCGATCCCCTTAGCTGCAGACGATCGGCTGTGGTATAGGTACCGATGCTGGCTGGTTTATCCGTCGCAAGCCAGCGTGGGGCAGGATATTCCGAGTAAATCGGGGGGCTCACGTGCTGAACGCGCACCGCGTCCGCGTGCGACTGATAATTGTTTCGCGTCACCAGCGCTCGCGCTGCGTCGAGCAGATCGCCAGGCTTCTCGCCGGAGAGAATCAACAGCTTGCCGTAAGGATCGTGCGGATTGTCACGGACCGCAATCAGAGCGCCGGGCTGCGCAGGCAAAAAGAAGCTGGAAGCCAGCGCAGAATTGCGCAACACGAGGACGATCGCATTTCCTTCCGGCAGTTCTCCAAGGTTGACCGGGAAACGCACTCCACGGAAGTCAGAATAAATCCCGAACCACGACGCAACAATCGAAGCGGCCTGTAGCGCATCAGCGTCCGGCCGTTGGGCAAAGACCACGGGCAAACTCCACGGACGCTGTCCGGCTGCGTCGAAAAAAGGAATCGGCAATAGAGCGAGATCGTTGGGCACGGCCAGCTTCGTGCCCGTGAACGCTACCGGGCTGTGACCGTCAATGGTCACCCAGGCTTTATGCGAACGAGCGCACACCCGGCAAGTTCCTTGAAGCTGGAAGATCAGAGTGTTGTCGGTCGTCAGCAGATCAGTGGGAAGGGTGATTTCCGCTTGCTCGTCGGCTCCCGGCGTCAGAGGGACATTGCCGATTTCTGTGCCATTCAGGTTCAGCGCCAGCCTGGCTTCATTCGCGTTCACCAGCGGAGCCGCGTAGTGCAGCTTCAATGAAGCAGAGCTGACCACTTTTGTGACCGTCATGCCAAAGAAGAAATTTTGCGATGCTCCGGCGGCTTGCAGCGGAAAAGTTTGCTGCGAGCCGCCTCCTCCAAGTTCGTACTCATCGTGAAAAGGAGCGGGCTGCGCAGTCGTTGTTCCTGGGTTGGCGGAACCTGGATTGGCGCTAGCGCCGTCGGCCGCATAACACTTTGCAGCCGGCATCGTCGCCAACAGTCCGACCAGCATGAAGGACGCAGCAATGGCCGGCCGGCGGTTGCTTTTGGCTTGCGGTTCTGGGCCCTCGCGCTCCGTAGGACGCGAGGTGAAAAAGCCGACCAGAATAATTGCGACTCCCCGCAGCGAAAGCAGAAAGATGCGAGCCAGGCTGCTTAGCGGATGGTCGGAAGATCGCGACCGATGCCAATAAACCCATGCCTCCGGCCGCGAATAAACCAGGTTGACCAGATACTGCTCCTGATGCAGGCTGAGAGCCGGAAAGAAAAAATGTTGGCTCCGACGTCGCGACTGCACGACGAGCGCGGGAATCTCACAGCGCGAATCAGGACCATCCAACATCAACGTCACTCGACTCCCGCGCTTCAGGCGCACCGGCGCGTCGAATTTTCCTGCCGCGCCTCGAAGCGAAAGTTGCGAGGTGGTGCCCGTCAGTGCAAGGCCGTCGGCGGTGTACAGACTAAATGGCACTCGCAAATCCACGCGGACCTGGGATCGCCGTTGTCGGCGCTCCCACGCGACCGAGGCGGCCACCGACAAAATGACGACGTTATAGAAAGTCCAAACTGAATTCATGATCACGACGTCGTGATGGGCCGGATCCGCAAAGTAACGCTGTCCAGCCTTGTATACCCCAAACAGATTCAGGGCCAGCAGCAGCACATAAGGAAGTGCAATTCGCCGATCGAAAAACGAACGGCGAACGATGCCTCCTTTGCTCGTAACATTGAATTTGCCCAGTCGCGGATTGATCAGCGCCAGCAGTGTCGGCAGCAGGATATAAGGGGCAAGAACAACTTCGTAGATTTCGTTCCAGAAGGAGAAGCGGTGACGTCCCTGAATGCGTGAGTTGGTAAGCGTCGACAGAAAAATGTGCGGCACTGCATACGCCACCAGCGCCAGTGAATAACCATAGATATTCACCTTCCCCAACACCAGGTAAACCAGCGGTACGGTGAGAAATATCAGGCGTGGCAGCGCAAACAAAAAATGCGTTGTTGCATTCAGGTAACAAAGCCGCTGCGAAAACGTTAGTCCGCTCACAAATAGCGGATTCTCTATCCGCAGGATCTGCACCATCCCGCGGGCCCAGCGGATGCGCTGTCCAATGTGCGCGCCCAGGCTTTCCGTTGCCAGGCCCGCAGCTTGAGGAATATTGATGTAGGCGGTCTCCCAGCCTCGACACTGCAGTCGGAGGGCGGTGTGCGCGTCTTCGGTGATAGTTTCAACTGCAATGCCGCCGATTTCATTGAGTGCGCGCCGCCGCAGCACCGCGCAAGATCCGCAAAAGAAGCTGGCATTCCACAGATCGTTGCCGTCCTGAATGAAGCGGTGAAACAATTCGCCTTCGTTCGGAATCTTGCGGAACTGGTTCAAATTGCGTTCAAAAGGATCCGGCGAATAGAAGTGATGGGGCGTTTGAACCATGGCGAGCCGTCGACCACGGAAGAACCAGCCCAGCGTCGCCTGCAAAAATGAACGGGTAGGAGCATGATCGCAATCGAAGATGGCAACCAACTCGCCGCGCGTGATCTGCAATGCATGATTAATGTTGCCGGCCTTGGCGTGTTGGTTGTTGTTGCGCGCGATGTATCCCGCGCCAACTTGCGCTGCGAACTCATGGAATTCTTTTCGCCGTCCGTCATCTAACACGAACACGTTCATCTTGTCTGACGGATAGTCCATGGCCAGCGCCGCAATCACGGTGGACCGCACCACGCTTAGCGGTTCGTTGTATGTCGGGATAAAGACATCCACCACCGGCCAGGTTCGCGAATCTTCGGGCAAGGGGATGGGCGGCCGCCGCAGCGGACGCAGGGTCTGAAAGTAACCCAGGAAAAGCGTAATAAAGGCGTAAAGCTCCGCCAAGACCAGCAGCAGAACAAGGCCGGTGTCCCATTGCCGGAGATGGCCGGAACTTGTCAAGCCTTCCCATGTCTGCTCCACACGCCAATATCCATAACGCACTGTGCTGAACACCGAGACCGCGATAAGAGTAAGGGTTATGACATGCGAGTTCGAAACAAGATTAAGAACGATGGCGCAGGCTATGATCGCCGCGCCCAGGATTGCCTGTTGTTGCCACGGCAGAGGGAGAAGCGCGAGGGAGCCGAGGACACACATCGCCGCGAGGAAAAACAGCGTCGCGAAAACGCCGTTTCGCGGAGGGCTGTCCTCAAACGAACGGTAAATACTCATTCTGGCTCCGCAGTCCACGGCACAGACCGCTGTCGGTCAACCTGCTTCGCGCTCATGGGCAGTGTTCTCATTCCTAACCTGCGAAGAAGTTTCTATATTCCGTGAGCTGCTTAGTCCGCCTCGGATGCACTTTTGTGCTTTCCTTTGGCAGCAAAAAATTCTGTGAGCTATGGCACTTAGTTTGCAATATTGATGCCAGCCGAAACTATGCGGGTTGTGCCCGAGAGGTCTAAGGGGTTGACTGTAGGCGCAGAGGAAAAATCGTCGCGTTTCCCGCACAGGAGGAAATCGCAAGGCAAAATCTCGAGCCGTCAACAGCATCAGAATGCTGGGCATGTTCTAGTTGTGTGAGTTCTTATCGCAGCATGGCGCATTCATTACTCACCAGGACGTAAGAAGTACAAAGTTGCGCGAAACTAGTTCTCGACCGAAGAAATGCAACCGTTGCTCACAAAGCGAATCTGGTTTTTCGTTTTCCTGCTCGGGGTGATGATTTCGGAGACCAGCGCCGCGCAGGATTGGCCTCTGTGGAAGAGTTACGCGGCAGGTTTCATGGACAACCAGGTGAGGGTGATCGATCACAGCGCCGGCGACCGTACGACTTCGGAAGGGCAAGCCTATGCCATGTTTTTTGCGCTGGTGGCGAATGATCGCACCCGCTTTGACGGATTGCTTCATTGGACGGAGACGAATCTCGCGGGCGGCGACCTGGCATCTCATCTTCCCGCGTGGTTATGGGGGCAGGGAAAAGACAAGCAATGGGGCGTGCTCGATAGCAATCCCGCGTCCGATGCCGATTTGTGGATGGCTTATTCGCTCCTCGAAGCCGGCAAAGCCTGGGGCGAGCCGCGCTACACGACCTTGGGCACTGCGGTGGCAAAGCGAATCGCATCCGAAGAGACGGCGGAAATCTCTGGTTTCGGACCGACCCTCTTGCCCGGGCCCAAAGGTTTTCAGCATGGCAACTCCTATCGACTCAATGCGAGTTATGTTCCGCCGCAACTTCTTGCCGCACTCGCGCATGATTTTCCCGAGGGGCCATGGGAGCAGATCGAAGCCAAACTGCCTGCGTTGCTGGCAGGCTCGGCGCCGCATGGTTTCGTGAGCGACTGGGTGGAACTCCGCGAGGGCGGAGTGATCACTCCGTCTGCGGCCGGGAGCTACGACGCGATTCGGGTGTACTTGTGGATGGGAATGCTCGATGCGGACGCTCCACAGCGCAGCACCATGTTTAAATTAGTGGCCGGAATGCAGCAATATCTTCACACGAATGCAGTGCCTCCCGAAAAAGTGAAACCGGATGGGACCATCGAGAGTCCGAAGGGGCCAGTCGGCTTTTCAGCAGCAATGGTGCCGCTTCTCTCGGCGGTTGGCGAAAAAGATCTCGAGAACCAGCAAAGCTCGCGCGTGCGGTCGGAGTTTGATTCGAAAACGGGGCTGTACGGTCATCCGGCGAAATACTACGATCAGAACCTGATCTTATTCGCGTTTGGTTTTACCGAGCGGCGCTTCTGGTTCAATTCCCAGGGAGCGTTGCAGTTGGCCTGGAAACACAGCTAATCGGCACTACTCGCGAAACCCGAAATTCTTCAACCCCCAGTCGCCACGGCCCGCCGCCGTTGTGATCTATCGGTCGACCGCCCTTGCCTAGGATCTCTCGCAACAGATTTTCACTTGCTGCGCGAAATGCGGAGATGCCTATTACGGCAAGACGCTCCGCCAACTAGGTAGTGGCCGTTATTGTTAGAGATGGCGATTTTGCAACAGCTACGGCAAATCCTCTTTTATCCTGCCACGCGTTCACACAGGCACGCTTGTTGGAGCTCTCTGGTACATGGATCCCCTTTTTTAACTGTTACGATCCGGCCGCAGTATTTCGCCCCTGCGCTGATGACTCGCTGCTGATAAGGAGGGGCGCAGTAGCTATCATGACTGCGTTCCTCGGTCCTGCCGAACGACCTCGGCTCTTTCTTCGCTAAGCCTAGCCCCATTCACGGCGTATCGGGAACAAACCCAGACGCTGTGCTTCTGTCGCCGCCCGAAAATCGGGCGGGTTGAGGACGGTATCCATTGCGGGTGCGCACTTTATATTTTTTCAACTGATCGCCCGTGAGCCTCACAGTAATGGCGCGCCAGCCCGTGTTGGGGTTGGGCTTGGGGTAGTAACTCAACGAGTAGAGATGGGCCAAATCGTCGCGGATGGAATCAAAGGCCCGGTGTTCATCTTTCCAGTCCTTGGCGAAGTAGGCCTTGCCGCCCGTGGCAGCGGTCATGCGATCAAAAACCGCAGTCGAGACCGGCTCTAATCTTGCTGTTTGTGTGCTGATCATGTAGATGGAAACTCCGGCAGACTGGGCAAATTCCGCAACATCCTCGGGGGGCACTACGCTCGAATTGTCCGGGCCGTTGGAGAACACGACGACGACTTTCCTGCCTGTGTGTTGAGCCGCGTCTTTCAGCGTCAGCAAGAGCGCGTTGTACAGCGCCGCCTGATCTCCGGCTACGGTCGAACGCACCGCCCGCAAAACTTGCGACCGGTCGGAAGTAAGCGGAGCGGCGCGGGAAATATCCCGGCTATAGGAATAGAACGCAATCCTGTCGGCGGTTGCCAGGGAGCGAATGAACTCGGTAATCGCGTCTTGCGCGAAGACGAAGCCCCGGTACATGTAGTCGCTGGTATCAAACAGGACGAACACGTTGGCTCCGCGGATCAACTCTCCAAACGTCTGTGGCCCACCGTCCGTAGAGCGTTTAGCCGCCCCGCTCGCATCCGTAGACGAGGCTTCCGCCAATTCGCTGAGACTGCGGGCCGGTTCGTCCCCTTCGGCAAAAGTGGCCGCCTTCTCTACGATCCCGTCCTCAAGGATGGCAAAATCCGAAGGGCGGAGTCCTGTAATGTAGTTTCCCTTCTTGTCCGTCACCGCTACATTGAGCTGGACCATGTTGACCACAACGTGAAAGTTGGGGCTCTCCTGAGCTTCGCTGCCAGTTTCATGGCTCAGCACGAGAAACAGAGGAATCAGAAGCAGCAGAAATAATTTCCTTCGCATGGACTCACGCTTCCTTTAGCTGTACGACCCCCACGTGCATGAGGCCGCAGGGTTACTGATCGGCACGTCGGTCGGCACTGCGGTCGAAAGACCGGTCAAGGTCGAATCTCGCTAATCCTTGACGGCGAAGCCAACTTGCCTTCGCGAAATTCTGTTGCTGTTTCGTGCATCGCCCGTAGTAGCGCCGGCCAATCTTCGAAGTCGGTGGCGAAGATCCTCTCGATCATCCGGCGGGTCAACTGCGGCACCAGATGGTTCAACATGACGGGCGAATATCCGGCTTCATCGGCCAGCCGAGCCCAATACAGATTAGGGGAATCCCAAGTCTCCGCAAGAAAACGGCTGGAATATCCGGAGAATGGTGGCATGGGCGCCACGTTCAGTAATTCGAGGCCGTAGTTCTGCGCCATTTGCGGATGGGGCGTGCCGAAATCGTTGGACAAGCGCTTCCAGTTGACCTGCTCTGGGTGCTGCCGGCAAAGATCCTGCAGTTCCTGGCCGGCACTGCCCCATGCCACAGGTTCTTCCGGGTACTTTTCCCGGAACTCAGCCGCCAGATAGAAAGTGTCTGCCGGCATTATGTGCTGAAGTATTTCCCCTGCTCGATCAGCGCGCAGGTCTTGGTCGATCTGCGCTAATCGCCTCGGAAGCAACCTACCGGAGAGAATGGCCAGCACCTTGTTTCGCAGGGCCTCGTCTTTAGCCGACGTGGTCAGGAGTTCTTCTCCGGCGCGCTGGTACAGGGCAATCGCATGAAGTTCCAATGGGCTCACATTCCACCAGCGGGGCAAGGTTGCAGAGGTCAACAGTTCCGGCGTCAATTGCTTCCAGATCAATGCCTGAACGTTGTCCGGTGAAATGAAATCCTGTTCGAGATCGGCCAAGGCGTATGGCAAGTCGGCCAGTGAGCCCACAAAATGGGCGCCGCCGCCTGCCGGAGAACCTTGTCCCAGGAGTTGCGGCGCCTGCCACAGTGTCTTTATGCCTTCGACTGATTCCCCGGCGAAATCGTGGGAGCGAACGAACAGCGGATTATTGTGCAGGGCCTGCGCACCTGGCGGTTCGTAATAGGCATAGTTCAAACCGACCAAGGAATCTCTCAGGAACGACGCGAGCTGTCCACGCGCTTCCTCAATTTGTGAGCGCGAAGCATTGGACGACTTAAGCACTTTGGGCAAGTTGGTTCGCATCTGCACGTCGGTGTGATGATTGTTATAGATGCCGGCGGCCCATTCCGTTCTCTCGCTGTTGGTGAAGATCGGCCGCGGCATCTCAAATTCGCGCGTCTCGCCCGCCAGCAGGATCACGTACTCCGGCGGTTGCTTCCCTCGTGCCTTTTCGGCAAGCCCATCCCCCACCGCCTGAAGCGTGTCGAGCGAGACCAGTCGCTGATCGTCCAGTACAGAGCGGATCCTGGCGGCGACTTCCTGATGCATCCGTTCCCCTTCTGGACTCGTCTGCCGGGGACCTGCCAGCAAATCGATAATCTCGTCCTGCGAACGTCTGGCGTTGCCCGTCGAAAACCGGAATATCTCCCCGAGGGACGTTCGCCCCGCGTCATACACTTGTGCGGCCGATCGAATCTTGGCGAAAGGCTTGATCACCTCTTGGAATGACTTATCGAGGGACGAGTTCGAAATTTGTCTTTGACGCGCCAGAATCTGCCAGATTCCGACGTTCGCCTGAAAGGTGCCGAAGGCGTTCCCGCGAAGACCCAGGGGCAAACTGTTCAGCTCCTGAGCTACTCCCAGAAACAGTGTGAGGGATTCGTCGCTCAGCTCGGGAAACTCCGCAAAAATGCGGTATTGATCGCTGAATTCCTCCCAGCGGCGTGCCAGCAATTGGACCGTGGCCGGAGCCAGCCGATGTTCCGGAGATCGTCGGCGATCCAGTTCGCTCATCCCCATGAAGATCTCCAGGGGCCCGTTTTCGCTGGGCGTTCGAGACAGAGCGAACAACATTTGCAGGAGATGATCCGGATCCGTCAAGTGCGCCGTCCGCGCCTCCCACCTGCGCACCCGAGTCGACGGATGCCCCTCGAGAAGAATCTCTTTCCAGACTTCCAGATTTCCAGGAACGAGCGGCTCACCACTACCGTCAAACTGAAGTCGACTCGCCAGAAGCAAGAGCCCCGGCGCTGGCCGGTAAATACCTCTCGTGGCGGGGACCGAAGTGTCCAGCGAGTGCAGTCCTGCGTAGAAGAACCGCAGTCGACGCGGGTCGGTGAAATATGCCTGCCGCGTTCCGCTCACCCGCGAAAGCACGTCGAAGTAGGCGACTAGCCAGCCTTTGTCCCTGGCCAGCAATCTCGACACAAAGGCAGCAGGAGATGCCGGGCTGGCCCCGACGATGTCCTTCCACGCGGCTTCCGCTCCTACTCCTCCCGGGACCTGCACTCGGCCGTCGCGGATGCACAGGCCTCTCCCGTAAAAATCAAGCACTGCGGAATAGGGAAGCAGGCCCGCCAGCCCAATCGACCGCTGCAGAGTCTTGCTGGTTTCGAGGTCCATCTGGGAGAGCGCCCAGTACAAGCGCGCGACCGCCGAGTCATTCAGGATTGTGTCCAACAAGTCGAGGCTGTTCTCTTTGAGGTTCTTCCGGCTCGCCTTGGTCCATTCGCCTTCGGCGAAAAGCACCGGCACCGTGGAAGAGGAGTACGCATACTCAAACGGTTTCCCTCCTTGCAGGGTCTGCTCAAGGTCAGGCAGAGGAAAGCCGGAATCAATGGCGAGAAAGGCCCGTTCGGCATCCTCCGTTTGCAAAGATGTTCCCGGCTCCCCGCAGTTTGCTCGGGCTCGATACCCCAAAATGCGCAGCAGCGGCCTGGCATCGTCACAATTAGAAACCCGAATCACCATGCCACTGTGTGCGGCCAATTCCGACAACTCCCTGGCCTGCACCACGTATCGTCGCAACAGGATCAGGAACTCGGTCGCCCGGTTTGTGCCCTCATACCCCTGGGTGAATACATTTCGGCTCAGCAAGGGCAGGACTTCTTCCACCGTAATCTTTTGACTGATCCCGGCCATGCGCAGAAAAGATCGCAGGGGACCTGGGATCTCGAACTGCGCCGAGGCCGCCGGCGTTGTGTCTTCTGCAGAAGAACTCACAGAAGTATCGGAGCGAGCGGGCAGGGGCGGTTCTCCACTAATCGCGAACAGGTCGCAGTTCAATAGAGAAAAGGCAATCAGGACGGACACACCAAGAGGAGATTTCACGGCTGGATTCCTCCCGGAGCCGACCTCTTCACCTGGAATCATTTCGCGGAAGGCAGGGGTGTCTTCCAATCGCGAAATCGATCTATCCCCGGATCTAGGCTTGGTGAGACAGGGCCCGCTCCAGACTTGATCTCGGCAAAATACCTCATATCGGGCAACTATCCAAGCTTTTTTCTTGGATGCACGCGTTTTCTGCGAATCGTGCCTTCAGGCCAAGTCTGGCGAAACGAAGAATCAGTGAAATGCGGCATGGTGCGGAATAGTCGAGGGTCGGCGTTCATCCTTCTAGCGTCCTGCCAGCCCGATCTTCGGACCCAACGCCCCGTGAATGGCATCCATATCTCTCTATGAGAACGCCTTGCGATGAAGCCATATTACGATCGGGGGGAAGCGAAATCCCGTGTGGAGAGAGCGCCCAACCGTGGATACTGACGGCAACCATTCTAGCTTCCAGCATGGCATTCATCGACAGCACTGTCGTCAATGTCGCCCTGCCTGCGATCCAGGGCAGCTTTAACGCGACCGTAGTGGACGTTCAATGGGTGGTCGAGTCTTATGGTCTGTTCCTGGGCGCGTTGATTCTAGTCGGAGGCTCCCTGGGCGACCTGTTTGGTCGCCGTATGATCTTCGTGGTGGGTGTGGGGATCTTCTCCGTCGCATCCGCAGCTTGCGGCGCGGCTTCGGACATCCATCAGTTGATCATCGCTAGAAGCATTCAGGGCGTGGGTGCTGCGCTCCTGGTACCCGGGAGTCTCGCAATTATCAGCACGTCTTTCGACGAAAAGAGTCGCGGCCAGGCGATCGGCACATGGTCGGGCTTTACCGCGATCACCACCGCAATCGGACCCGTTCTCGGCGGGTGGCTGGTTCAGCATGCCTCGTGGCGCTGGGCGTTCTTCATTAATCTCCCGCTCGCCGCGGCCGTGGTGCTGATTTCATTTTGGCGAATTCCGGAAAGCCTCCGCGCAGCCGCTGGACGCATCGATTGGATGGGAGCGCTTCTTGCCACGGTGGGGCTCAGCGGCTTGGTTTATGGCTTCCTCGAGTCGGTGAGTTTGGGATGGACCAATCGTTTGGTCTTCGGAAGTCTGCTGGTTGGCTTCGGGTGTCTTTTCACATTCGTTCTCGCCGAGGCCGACACTCCCTTCCCGATGGTACCGCTCAACTTGTTTAAGTCGCGAAGGTTTAGTGGGGCGAACCTGCTTACGCTTCTTCTGTATGCAGCAGTTGGAATTTTCTTTTTCTTGTTCCCGTTAAATCTGATCCAGGTCCAGGAATACTCCCCGACCGCAGCGGGGGTTGCGATCCTTCCCTTTATTCTGCTGATGTTCCTTCTTTCGCGCTGGGCTGGCGGGCTGGTTGGCCGCGTCGGCGCTAGAGGCCCGCTGATGGTTGGCCCTCTCGTTGCCGCAGCGGGTTTCGCTCTGTTCGCTGTGCCCTCCGTTGGGAATAGCTATTGGAAGTCGTTTTTCCCGGCGCTGGTTATCCTGGGATTGGGCATGACGGTCACGGTCGCCCCACTCACCACCGTCGTTATGAATTCCGTAGGGGAAGACCGTGTCGGCGCGGCTTCCGGAATCAACAACGCGGTGGCGCGGGTCGCAGGGGTGGTCGCCATTGCAGTGCTTGGAATCGTGATGGTGCAGGCCTTTAGTTTTCGATTCGATCGAAGCCTGGCTGGCCTGTCCTTACCGCCCAACGTTTTGCAGGACCTGCGGGCAGACGAGATCAAGCTCGCTGGCTTGTCGGTGCCCGCTGGACTTGATCCGACTGCAGACGCCGCCATCAGGGAATCCGTGAGGGAATCGTTTGTATATGGATTCCGGATGGTCCTTTTGATTTGCGCCGGCCTGGCTCTGGCAAGCACTGCGGTCGCATGGCGCATGATTCCGCGAGACCGTAATCACGCTGATTAGGCCATGAAATCCTGACTCCAGACTTTACGCGATCGATTTTGTCGTATTCTTACCTCAACGAAACTGAGGACAGGTCCGAGGAATGCGTCTGGTGCTCGTACTCTTATCGCTATCTTCCTTATGTGCGTTGGCGGCTGCTGTACAAGCCGGGGGGAAGTCCACAACGTCTCACGCTTCGCCAGCGCCGATTGTTCCGGACGGGCCCCCGGAGGCCGAGATCAAACCGATGGCCGACATTTTTCACGGCACACGGGTCATCGACAATTACCGCTGGCTGGAGAAAGCGGATTCACCGGCGACCATGAAGTGGGCTGCGGAGGAGAACGCTTACACGCGCGCGATTCTCGATCCACTGCCGCGACGGGCGGCCATTCATCAACGACTGACTGAGCTGCTCTCGATTGGAAACGTTACGGCTCCCGTGATCGCCGGGCATCATTATTTTTATACCCGCCGCGAAGGCATGCAGAACCAGCCGGTGCTTTACGTGCGCGACACCGTGAACGGTCCCGACCGCGTGCTGTTTGATGCCAACTTGCTAGCGGCCGACGGAACCATCGCGCTCGACTGGTTTCAACCTTCGGAGAACGGGAAATATGTGGCGTACGGAACTTCGGCCGCAGGATCGGAGATGTCGACGCTGCACGTGGTCGAAACCAGGACTGGCACGGTTCTCCCGGACACGATCGAACGCACGCGGGCGGCTTCGATTGCGTGGCTGCACGACAACTCCGGTTTCTATTACACCCGGTATCCCACACCAGGTGAAGTCCCGCCCGGGCAGGAAATGTACAACCGGCACATCTTCTTTCATCTGCTGGGCAGTCCGGTGGTGACCGACGATCCGATATTTGGCGAAGGTCGCGATCCCGAGGACTGGCCCAACGTGCAGCTTTCCGACGATGGGCGATGGCTGCTGATCACCGTCGAGCAGGGCTGGACGAAGTCCGAGCTTTTCCTGATGGATTTGAAATCCGATAAGCCGCCGAGCCGTCTTACTACGGGCAAGGAGTTTATTTATCGCGGCGATCTTTACCACGGGAAGATTTACATCACGACCAATGAAGATGCGCCGCGGTATCGCGTGTTCGTGACCGATGCAGGGAATTTCGATCGGGCAGCATGGAAGGAGATCATTCCGCAAACCGACGCAGTATTGCAGGGCGCGGCGGTGTTTGGCGGAAAGCTGTTTGCGCAATACGAGCAGAATGCATCGTCGCAGCTGAAAGTTTTCGATCTCGAGGGAAAGAAGTTGAACGATCTAGCGCTGCCCGCGCTGGGCACGGTGTTTGGCACGGGCGGCAAATGGAATCACGATGAAGTTTTCTATGGATTCCAGTCGTTCACGCTTGCACCGTCGATCTACCGCTACGACCTGAAAGACGGTTCGACAGCGCTCTGGACCAAAGTCGACGCGCCCTCGATAGATCCGTCGGCATATGAAGTGGCGCAGGAGTGGTTTCAGTCCAAAGATGGAACGCGGGTGCCGATGTTCATTGTGCACAAAAAAGGGCTGCAGAAGAACGGCAAGAACCCGACACTGCTCACGGCCTATGGAGGATTCAATGTCAGCCTGACGCCTACGTTCAGCCGTACTGCTTATTTATGGATGGAGCACGGCGGCGTCTTCGCCGTGGCCAACCTGCGGGGCGGCGCCGAGTTCGGAGAAGACTGGCACCGCGCGGGCATGCTCGGCAAGAAGCAGAACGTTTTCGACGACATGATCGCCGCAGCCGAGCATCTGATCTCCGAAAGATATACGGACAAGCATCACCTGGCGATTCAGGGCGGCTCGAACGGAGGTCTCCTGATGGGCGCGATGATCACGCAGCGTCCCGACCTTTTTCGCGCCGTGGTGTGCCAGGTGCCGCTGCTCGACATGCTGCACTATCAGGATTTTCAGATTGCCAAATTGTGGATACCGGAATATGGCAGCGCGGAAAACGCCGAGCAATTCAAGTGGCTGTATGCCTACTCGCCGTATCACCACGTGAAATCTGGCGTTGAATATCCCGCAGTCCTGTTTATGACGGCGGACACCGACACGCGCGTCGATCCCATGCACGCGAAAAAGATGGCGGCCGAGATGCAGGCCGAGGCAAAGAATGGGGACAGCAGGACGCGTCCGATCTTATTGAGGATCGAGTCGAAAGCGGGGCACGGCGCGGGCAAGCCGGTGGCCAAGCAGATTGAAGAGTTCACGGATGTGTATTCGTTTTTGTTTTGGCAGGTGGGGGTGAAGGAGTAGTGGGCAGTTCTCAGTTCTTAGTAGTCCATAGTCACAAGTTGGAATTGTCATCCTGAGCGAGGATTGTTCTTTGCGCCCAAGCGCAAAGAACAGCCGCAGTCGAAGGACCCCTACCAGCATTCCATCCTCCGCCGCGCGCCAGTTTTCTGTAGTCCCTCCGGAAACTTCGTTCCCCTCGGTGGGAGATCCCTCCTTCCGCCTGAAATGCGGCTCCGGGCGGGATGACGCCGACTCATTACCATTTTCTAGGGCGCGACACCGGACTGTCGGGAGATCGGTAGGGATCTTTCGACTCGCAGGCCGGCTTATCGCCGGCCTGCTTCGCTCAAGATGAACAAGTTCAAAATCACAAACTGATCCAGGGTTGAGGCGGGGATGTAGACTGGCGCCGGAGGAAAACATGGCGACGAAATACAGGGTGGTGCAGGTGAAGGGGGCGAAGCCGGAGACGTTCATCGTGGTCGGAATCGATTTTGGCGAGGGCGCTATCACGAGCACTTCAGCATCGATGCAAGAGAAGGAAATGAGGAATTATCTGGAAAAGGCGGGAGCGTCGAAGGAAGACATTGAGGCGTGGATTGAGCAGGCGCGGAAATATCCGGGGTAAGTGGATGCTACTTCTTTAGCGCGCACCACCGAACCTGAGGGCGCGGCAGGGGCGGATTCGTTTCGGGATGAAAATGGACGCGGCCAATTCGGTGCGCGCTTTACCAGGTGCGCCCGACGAACACGTTGAAGGTGCGCAGGGTTCCGTTCAAGTTTGGATTGAACTCATCGCGATAGCTGCCGTAGTAGAAGAGCAAGCCTCCTTCGAACTTTCGCGGGAACACGTAGTACGCCTTGGTCTGTCCGATCCATTGCGGTACCACGACTTCTGAAATCTGGGTCGAGATCGTGTTCACGTTGCCCAGGGCCGCCGGGAATAAACCCGAAGGATCGAATGCGCCTTGCTGGATCAAATACTGGTTGCCGAGTCCGGCGGCGTCGGCCGGATTGAGGTCCGGCCGGAAGCCGCTGCGCGCCGAGTTGTAGGTGAGTCTTAGATTCAGTCCCAACCGTTGCTTATAGGTGTAGTTGGAGTCTCCCCAGTAGGCCTGAACAATCTGTTTATAAGGAACAAGGGGCTCGTCCAATATGTATCCTGTGGCGTTATCGTTTTGAAATGCCATGTACGTCGAGAGATTGTTCTGCTGATAGGAATATCCGAGTACCAGGTTCCAGGTCGGCAAAGCCCGCAACGTGGCACTGGCCGTATCAATGTAGAAGCGGTTGCGCCGTTCAAAAGTGGGAGGCAGGCCCGCGATGTTAAGTCCGAACGATCCCGTCGCGCCTGGCGCCGAAAGAGGCGTCACGCCGGGGGTGTTCGGCAACGGTACGGCCGGAAATGCGTTCTGCACGATGATGCTGGTGTCGTTGGCGAACACCAGTAATGAAGAAGGCGTCAATGTCACGTCCGCGAAAATGCGATTATCGCTCCGCGGAACGGTCAAGTAGCCAGGATCGTGTGTGCCCGTCCACTCGTATCCCGATCGCGCGCTCCATAGCCCGCGATCGTGATAACGCAACGCCAGGCCGGCAGTGTTGCTAGAGGACGACGGCACTACCTTCAGCAAATCGGTGTTGTCAACAGAATAAATCTGCGACCCGAAGAGGTTATACCTGGTGTCGTTCCACAAGGCGGCATTGGACCGCGTGATTCCGCTGCGCTTGTATTGAGCTTCTACATCGAAATCGTGGCTCAACTCGTATTCCAGCTTCACTCCTTCCCAGTGGTTGTGATAGGAAACGTTGCCGTACAGGCTGTAGTAAGGCGTGAAGTTGTTGAGCAGATTCTGCTGGTGATAATCGGCCGCGAGCCGCAGTCGGTCCAGCGGACGCCAGTTCAGGATCTCGTCGGTATCAAAACCATTCTGCGGATAATTGGTGTAAGTATCGCGTAGGCGCGCGTAGCTCATGCTTCCGTTAAAGCTAAGCGTGGGTGAGGCCGTCCAGTTCAGGTTCAAGCTGTCGGTCTGCGCCTGGCTCGGGGAGGGTATATCGGTAGCATACCCAGTCCCGGTGGACAAGGCAGGAATTGGACCCGGTGCGGGCCCAGCCGGAGGGAGGTTCCCCGAAGACGGGCATTGAGTGCCGGCAAACCCAAAGGGGAAGGCTTCACAGGTAGATGCGTCGACATTAAATCCGCCCGTAAACGTTCCGGTCGGGAAAACGAGCCGGTCGTTGAAGCTGCTGTACTTGTGCTGGTACGTCACCCGCACCGGTCCCAGATCAACGTCCGCCCCGCCGCCAATGTTGCGAGTCGTGTAATTCACTGGCTGAAACTGCGATTGGTAGTGACATTGGGCACCGCAGAATTGCCCTGTGGGACCCAAGGAGGGAACATAGGAGTTTTCATCCAAGTAAGCGAGCTGAGTTGCGCCCGACCGCGCCTGCCAATCGCCGTTCATAAACAGATGGACTGGCAGCTTCGGCAGCTTAACCTGGCCTTGCGCCTTGCCGAGCCGTCTCACCACATAGAAGGGAACGTGGGAAGGAATGAGATCGGTGGTGGTATCGCAGGGACCACCGCAACCGCTGGAGACATCCAACAACGGAAACGCGTAGAACGGATTATGATCCTGTTGCTGCACGAAGCTGCGCATGTCGAAGCTCACGCGCGCCCACTCACCAGCCGTGAGCTGTGAGGCAGCCTGGTAATCCTGGCTGTTCAGCACATTGCCCCTTGTAACGACGGTCACGTGATTCAGTGACGACACATAAGCGGTTGCAACGTCGGCTCCCGCCGACTGTTGCAGCGTGTCGTATTCGCCGACACGGCCGCCGAAGCCAGTGATATCCACGAAGCGGTAAGAGCCGGGAACAATGGAGTAAGCCGCATCGGTCTGGATCGCACCGGGCTCTCCGGGATTGGTATTGTCGCCGGACATAGCTGCGGACAACCCTCCCGACATGGGGGCGAATCGAGACAACATGCTCAGCGCGCCGCCCGCGGCGCCAATCCCAAAACTCGGCGTATGGGATGGAAGCAGACCAACCGCGGATGCGCTCCTCATTTGAGCATGGGGAGCGACTGACGCTCTTGCTGACAGACCCGCGCGCAGCTGCGGTTCCGACGGTCCCTTGTCTAGGAATCGGCTCCCGCCGGTGGGCGTAGGAGTATCGGTGCCATGAATCGATCCGTGGCAGTTGGTGCAGCGATCGGAAATCGGCAGACCGGCTCCGTTATGGTGCCCGGCGTGGCATTGTAGACACAGGGCGGGTTCGCTAACGGTGAGCAGATTCGTGTTGGGCGAGCCGTGCGCGGTATGACAAGTCATGCAGTTTTCCGTTACCGGCGGATGCTGGTAGGCGAACGGTCCGCGATATTGGGAGTGGCAACTCAGACAGAGTCGGTTCGTATTCGCCATGCGCAAATTATTTCCCGCGGCTCCGCCATGAGGATCGTGGCAGTCTGCGCAACTCATCTTTCCTTCCCGCAGCGGGTGATGGTAGGGCAAGCTCATCTGGCCACGCTCGGTCTGGTGGCACCGCAGACAAGCATCGTTGGCCTGCCAGCGCGGCTGCATGATGGCTTTGGCTTCCGGAACCAGGTTCTCCACGTTGCTTACCTGCGCCGGGGTCATCACATCGAGACTGCCATCGCTCTTAGGGTCGCCCTTTGCGCTGTAGTTGTGCGTCTGATGGCAATCTGTGCAACGCAGCTTGTTGGCGGCATGCCGTCCGGTGGTCCAATTGCGCAGGTTCGCGTCGCGTGCGTGACAACTCAAACAGACTCCGTTGGCATCGTGCGCGGAACGCTGACGGAAAGAGATGATTTTGGAAACATCGCCGCCTCCCTGCACATGCAGACTTCCCGCACCGTGGCACTGCTCGCACTCCACTCCCTGCTGGAAATGAAAGGCGTGCCGATAATCTTTGCCCACTTCGGCGTGACACGTAATACACGTTGCAGTGCCCGCGGGAGTAGCCCCGGGGATCTCCGTATACTTCGCAAAGGAAGCGAGGGCGACATCGGATTTCTTCGCCGCTCTGGAGGGAAGGCAAACAATCACGAGCAATGCAATTACGAAGGGAATTAGGAATCTGGAATGAGGCCGCATTGACTACCCTCGGCACTGGTCTCTTGGACGAAATCAGATGTTCTGCAGGGTTCTGGGTAACCCGCTCGGACCGGACTGGTTTAGGTATAAGAACCACTAACGTTATTCCGGCTGGCCGATAAACTCTGTGATTTGTCACACACTGCCGCGTGATTTTATTCGGAACATCGCTTTCCGAATTGCGGAAAGAGTCTCTTCAGCTCTGATATGTCCCAAAACCGAACGGGCAAGTATTTCCCGGCTCCGTTGCACACCCTTCGACCCTTAGGTTTCCGTTAATATCTTGCGCATATCTTGTTCTCCGGAGATGGCAAGCAGATTGTCGAAGCGCGCTTGCTTGACAGGGATCACGGCGAGGCAGTAAACGTTCTTACGGATTCGGAGGACATATTGATGAAATCATCCCGCAAGAGTTTTTGGGGTGCGGTCCTGGCGTTTGCAGGCTTCATGGCTTTTTCCGCTGCCGCGCAAACGGATGGGGCGCCACTGGTGTATCCCAAGGCGAAGACTGTGGACCAAGTGGACGACTACCACGGAACGAAAGTGGCCGATCCCTACCGATGGCTCGAGGATACGGACTCGGCGGATACGAAGGCGTGGGTAGCAGCGGAGAACAAGCTGACGTTCAGCTATCTGGATCAGATTCCGTATCGCAGTGCGATCCGGGACCGGCTTCTGAAGCTGTGGAATTACGAGCGCTTCACCGCACCGGAGCAGGAGGGCGGACGATATTTTTATCAGCATAATAATGGGCTGCAAAATCAGAACGTGCTGCTGGTCGCGGAGTCGCTGAACGCCGAGCCGCGGGTGCTGCTGGATCCGAATACGCTGTCGGCGGATGGCACGGTGGCGCTGGCGGGACGGGCGATTACCGATGATGGAAAGCTGATGGCATACGGGACCGCGGCCTCAGGATCGGATTGGACGGAGTGGCATGTGCGGGACGTCTCGACCGGCAATGATCTTCCGGATCTGATCAAGTGGGTGAAGTTTTCAGACGCTTCCTGGACGAAGGACGACAAGGGATTTTTTTACAGCCGGTACGACGAACCGAAGGAAGGCATGGCTCTCCGGGATACGGTGTATTTTCAGAAACTCTACTATCACCGGCTGGGCACGGCGCAGAGCGACGACAAGCTGATCTACGACCGTCCCGATAATAAAGAGATGCTGTTTGAGGGGAACGTCACCGATGCCGGGCATTATCTGATCATCACTGTGGAACAGGGGACGTCTCCGAAGAACCGGCTCTACTACAAAGATATGACGAAACCGGATTCGCCGGTGGTGAAGTTGCTGGATGACTTCGATGCGCAATACAGCTTCGTGGATAACGATGGGCCGGTGTTCTGGATCCGCACGGATCTGAACGCGCCGCGCGGAAAGCTGATCGCGATCGATACGCGGCATCCGGAGCGGGCGAAGTGGAAAACAGTCGTGGCGGAGGGTCCGGACAAACTGGAAGGCGCGGGAACGGTCGACAATCTATTTCTGCTGAGCTATCTGAAAGATGCGCGCACCGAAGTGCGGGCCTACGACCTGAAGGGAAAATTCGTGCGCAATGTCGATCTGCCGGGGATTGGGACGGCGGGTGGATTTGGTGGAAAGAGAAAAGACAGGGAAACGTTCTACGCCTTCACCAGCTTTGTGACGCCGACAACAATTTACCGGTACGAGCCGGGAGCGGGAAAGAGCACGGTGTTCCGGCAGCCGAAGGTCGATTTCGATCCGACGAAGTATGAGACCATGCAGGTCTTCTACAACAGCAAGGATGGAACGCGGGTTCCAATGTTTCTGACTTACAAGAAAGGGCTGAAGCTGGATGGGGAGAATCCGACGCTGCTGTATGCCTACGGCGGATTCGATATCTCGCTGTCACCGTTTTTTTCGGTGCCGAACGTGGTGTGGCTGGAGATGGGCGGAATCTACGCGCAGCCAAATTTGCGCGGCGGCGGCGAGTATGGAGAAGAATGGCACCTGGCGGGAACGCATGCCAAGAAGCAGAACGTGTTCGACGACTATTTTGCGGCGGCGGAGTGGCTGATCGCGAACAAGTACACGTCGACTCCGAAGCTGGCGATTCGCGGGGCAAGCAACGGAGGCCTGTTGATGGGAGCGTCGTTGACGCAGCGTCCGGAACTGTTTGGGGCGGCATTGCCGGAAGTGGGCGTGATGGACATGCTGCGCTTCCAGAAGTTCACCATTGGGTGGGCGTGGACTTCGGATTATGGATCATCGGACAATGCCGAGGATTTCAAGTACTTGTATGCGTATTCCCCAATGCAGAATCTGAAGCCGGGGGCGAAGTATCCCCCGACCCTGATTTCGACGGCCGACCATGACGATCGCGTGGTCCCGGGTCATAGCTTCAAATTTGCGGCTACCATGCAGAAGGACCAGGCAGGTCCGGCGCCAGTGCTGATCCGCATTGAGACCAAGGCGGGGCATGGAGGCGGAAAGCCGATCTCGAAGATCATCGATGAGACGGCGGATGAGTGGGCGTTTGTAGCGCACAACCTGAAGATGAATGTGGAATTGAAGTAGGGTTCGGCACTCGGCACTCCGCATTCAGCCAATCCCGATTCATGGGCTGGCCGAGTGCTGAAGGCTGGCCACTGAATGCCCACGAAAGGCGAATCTTTGCCCGTTCCGGGACGGCATAGGGGCCCGTCCGCCTTATACGTTTGACCCGCCTGAGGCAACGTGTTATAAATGCCCGTTTTGCGCTAGTAATCCGACGGCGGGATCTTTCCTGGCTGGCCGGATGAAGTTCAGCCGGCGCAAAATCCGACGCGGCCAAGCTCCAACCCTCCTATAGGTCTTGCGGTGGAAGCGTGTTCGGAATTCCGGAATCGAGAAGCCAGGCTCCTTTGGGCGTGGTACTCGGTTCGTGAGCGTGGATTCCGTTCCGGAAAGAAGTGCCTGAAACACGTAAGTAAATCCTGGAAACCGTACTAATTCGGAGGACTTTATATGCGTACCTGGCTTGCCACTGCTGCGCTTGTTAGCCGCCGCATGGCGATGAAAATTTCGGCTGTAGTCGCGCTGCTTACCGTCGGCGCCGCTGCGGCTTTCGCGCAGCCTGCCGGCGAGCCCGCGGGCGGAGAAGCTTCGCTCAAACTGCCTGATCTTTCGCAGGTCAGCTTTTTGAATGGAGCCATTGACGGTCACAAGCTGCTGCTGATCGGGATCCTGTTCTGCCTGGCCGGGCTCGGCTTCGGCATGGCAATTTACATGCGGCTGAAGAACCTGCCGGTGCATCGCGCGATGCGCGAGATTTCGGAACTGATTTACGAGACCTGCAAGACGTACCTAATCACGCAAGGCAAGTTTATTTTGCTGCTGTGGGCATTCATCGCGGTGATTATCGCGGCTTACTTCGGGTGGCTCTCGCCGGTACCGGGCAAGTCAGTAGGACTGACGCTTCCCATCATCCTCGCTTTTAGTCTCCTGGGGATCGGGGGCAGCTACGGGGTAGCATGGTTTGGCATCCGGGTGAACACGTTTGCCAATTCGCGAACGGCGTTCGCTTCCCTGCCCGGCAAACCTTATCCGGTGTACCAGATTCCGTTGGAAGCCGGCATGAGCATCGGAATGATGCTGATCAGCGTGGAACTGCTGATGATGCTGGTGATTCTGCTGTTCATTCCGGGCGACTACGCGGGGCCGTGCTTCATCGGATTCGCGATTGGCGAGTCGCTGGGAGCGGCGGCGCTGCGTATCGCGGGCGGCATCTTCACCAAGATCGCCGACATCGGCTCGGACTTGATGAAGATCGTATTCAAGATCAAGGAAGACGATGCCCGGAACCCGGGCGTGATCGCGGATTGCACGGGCGACAACGCCGGCGACTCGGTCGGACCTTCCGCAGACGGCTTCGAAACCTATGGCGTGACCGGCGTGGCGCTGATCGCCTTCATACTGCTCGGCGTGAAGAGTCCAGCGGTGCAGGTGCAGTTGCTGGTGTGGATCTTTGTGATGCGCGTGATGATGCTGGTCTCGAGCTCATTCTCGTACTTCCTGAACAGCGTGATCGCGAAGGCCAAGTACGGGTCGGCCAACGAGATGAATTTCGAGGCTCCGCTGACCTCGCTGGTATGGATCACTTCGATCGTTTCGATCGGACTGACGTTCCTCATCTCGTATTTCATCATCCCCTCGTTAGGCGATGATGCTTCGCAGTGGTGGAAGCTTTCCACCATCATTTCGTGTGGCACACTGGCGGGCGCGTTGATTCCGGAGCTCGTGAAGGTCTTCACTTCAACTGAGTCACGGCACGTGAAGGAAGTCGTGATCTCGGCTCAGGAAGGTGGAGCATCGCTAGGAATCCTGTCAGGCTTTGTGGCGGGCAATTTCTCGGGCTACTACCTGGGCCTGTCGATGATGATGCTGATGGCCGTTGCTTACTACATGAGCACGATGGGCCTGGCGGTGGCGGCGGGAATGCTGGCGCCGGCAGTGTTCGCGTTCGGGCTGGTGGCATTCGGATTCCTGGGCATGGGACCGGTGACGATCGCGGTCGATTCCTACGGGCCGGTCACGGACAACGCACAATCGGTGTACGAGCTTTCGCTCATCGAGGCGGTGCCGAACGTTGTGGGAGAGATCAAGAAAGATTTCAACCTGGATGTCAACTTCGACCGCGCCAAGCACTTGCTCGAGGCCAATGACGGTGCCGGCAATACGTTCAAGGCAACGGCGAAGCCGGTGCTGATCGGCACGGCCGTGGTGGGCGCGACGACGATGATTTTCTCCATCATCATGGCGCTGACCAACGGCCTTACCGACACGGAGGGTGTGAGCAAGCTGTCGCTGCTGTACGCTCCCTTCTTCCTAGGCCTGATCACAGGCGGCGCGATGATTTACTGGTTCACGGGCGCTTCGACGCAAGCCGTGACTACGGGGGCATATCGCGCGGTCGAGTTCATCAAGGCCAACATCAAACTCGAAGGCGTGGAGAAGGCATCGGTCACCGACAGCAAGAAGGTGGTGGCGATCTGCACACAGTATGCGCAGAAGGGCATGCTGAACATCTTCATTGCGGTGTTCTTCGGGACGCTGGCCTTCGCCTTCGTGGATCCATTCTTCTTCGTGGGCTACCTGATCTCGATCGCCATCTTCGGCTTGTATCAGGCCATCTTCATGGCCAACGCCGGCGCGGCCTGGGACAATGCGAAGAAGATTGTGGAAGTCGAACTGAAGCAGAAAGGCACGCCGCTGCACGACGCAACGGTCATCGGTGACACCGTGGGCGATCCGTTCAAGGACACGTCTTCGGTGGCGCTGAACCCGGTGATCAAGTTCACCACGCTATTCGGGTTGCTGGCGGTGGAACTGGCGGTGCGGCTGGCGACTGAACAGAGTACAACGCTGACGCGGGCGCTGGCGGCGGCATTCT
>CAVRDS010000024.1:0-20490 GCA_963719865.1 uncultured Acidobacteriota bacterium
AGAGAACGCCGAGAATGCGGCGCACACCGACTTCGCCTTGCTGGCGGTGGATGGCATCGCAGAGCGCACCGATGTGCGACCCAGCACGACCGGCTCGCCACAGCAGTTGGGAGGTGCGCAGCGGCGTTCGCTTGGGGTGGTCCTCTTCTTTGATGCGATACCAGCCGCGCTTCTGGCGCACGTGTTCGCGCAGCAGTTGCCCGGTCTTGGGATCGAGCAGACGGACATACAGCTCATCCCATTGCACTCGCAGCACGCGTCCGATCCAGCCCGGCGGCGCGCCGTAGTAGGCGGCTTCGACTTCGACGCAGCCGTCCAGATGCACGATGCGCTCGCCGTACTGGTAATAGCGAAACGGCTCCAGCGGCAGCGGTAACAACGTGGGTTTCTCTTCGGCAAACATGGCGGCGACCTGCCGTTTGGTGGTGCCGTGGATGCGCGTGTCGGCCCAGCGTTGCTCCCAGTGATCGAGGTGAGCTTGGGCTTCTTCCAGAGTCTCGAAGCGCAAGCCTTTCAGCGGTGTTTTCTGCGCGTGACCGACGCCGGATTCGACTTTGCCTTTGCGGTCGGGATCTTGAATCCGGCAAGGCATGGCGACCGCGCCGTAGTGCGCCAGCACGTCGCGATAAAGAGGATTGAGAGTGGGATCGTAAATGTCGGGGACGAGCACGCCCTCGCGCAGATTGTCGAGCACGACGATGCGGGTGGCGCCGCCCAGCCGGCGAAAAGCTCGTTCGTGCAGTTCGGCCCAGATGCGCGAACTGGAGCGGAAGGTCAGCAAACGAACCGATTTGCGGCTGCAGCCCAGCGTCATCACGAACAGCCGGGTGCGCCGGTACTTGCGGCTCTCGGGATCACGCACCATGGGACCGGTGCCGTAATCGACTTGCGATTCCTGGCCGGGCGCGGTGACGATCACGACACGGGCTTCGGGGGTTTGCGTTCCGCGTCGCTTGCGCACGAAGCGTTGCACGCTTTGGTAGCTGCTGGCGAATCCGTACTCGGAAACCAAGTCCTGCCAGATCGCCATAGCATTGCGGCCGCGGCTGAGCCCCAAGTCGATGGCTTCCCGGTACGGCTCGCAGACACTGGCGCCGGTGACCACTTCAGAGTCGGTGATCACCTCGTTGGCCGGTTTTGAAGTTGCTTTTGCTTTTCCCTTATTAGAAAGGTTTTCGGGGTTGGGGTTGCAGTTAGGGTCGAGGGGAGCGGGAATCACCGGAATGGCCGGTTTTGCCGCACCGGAGTCGGTGATCACTTCGTTGGCCGGTTTTGGTTCGTACCGCCCCCAGCCACTGGGCGGACGCACCGCAATCCCCGCCGCTCTCAGGTACACACCTGCGGTTTCACGACGGATTCCGGTAGCTTGCTGGATGCGCCGCAGCGACCAGCCCAGCCGTCCCAGAGCTAAGACTTGTTGTTTCTTCTCTTCGTTCAAGACATTGGCCATGCCCCCGGAGCCTACAAGCCTCCGCGGGAATCAATGTCCCGGACGCTACTCTCGTTGGCCGGTTTTCAGGTGATAATCAGTGGCCGGTTTTGGGTGATCGCTGAGGGTCAATGGCCCCTACCTGGAAAAGTCGCAGGTGTACAAAGAAGGGGCAGCGCTGGATCAACTCTCCTTGCATGAGAAAACAAAAGCGACAATCCGGAAACGGTTGGGGGATCGCGCGTTATGGAAACACCAAACGGACGCGCTCCAACTCGTTCTTGATGGCAGGAACGCTGTCATAGCCACGGGAACAAGTAGCGGCAAGACCCTCTGTTTTCAGATTCCCATTCTGGACGATCTGCTGCGCAACCCTAGTCCGGGCCTACGCGCCGTAATTATTTATCCGCTAAATGCTCTGGTTAACGACCAACTTACGGAATGGGAATCAATGCTGGCCGCTCATCCGCAAATAACCTTTGCGCGATTCACCGGGCAAACTCCTGACTCGCAAGAAAAATACGTCCGCACGCTCCGTGAGACATTCCGCGAGGAGATGACTGACGCAGGGCTTACGCAACACGAACTCCAGCAAAAGGTGGACCAGCGAGTCGCGGAGCGATTAAAAGCTGACATTCCGAATCTGCTCAATCACCGCGAGCAAATTCGATCTAACCCGCCACAGGTCCTCATCACCAATTTTTCCATGCTGGAGTATCTGCTTGAGCGGCCGGTTGATGCACCTATTTTTGAGAATGCGCGGCTAAAGTTCCTCGTGCTCGACGAAGCACACGCCTATCGCGGCATACAGGCGACGGAAATCGCATTCCTGGTGCGGCGGTTGAAGGATCGTCTGGGGATTGAGAACCTGACTTGCATCGCGACCTCTGCGACTCTCGGAAAGCAGGGTGATACGGAGAGTGAGAACAAGGTTCGCAAGTTTGCATCGGATTTGTTTGGCGAGAGCTTCTCGGAGCCCAACCCGATATATGGAACGCCTACCGCCCCGGTGCTTCAACAACCGGCGTTTTCTCCGACACCGGCTCAGTACATCAAGGCCGCCGAAGCGACACGACTCAACCGCACGGCTGATGTAAAGCAGCAGCTTGGTATCCGGGATATGCAAGGGGATCTGAGCATTGTTCTCAGTCATGACGAGAATCTGTTTCGTCTCCGCAAAGATATTCTGTCTACGAAGCCCACTTTGCTTAGCGATGCCGCTAGATTGCTATGGCCGGAACGGCCGCAGGCGGTGGAGGGGATAGAGGGGCTCTTAGAAATCGCGGCTGTCGCCAAGTCCGATCAGTCGCATGAAGACCTTCTGCCGACACGATTGCACTATTTCGTCCGTGCCCAAGATGGGCTTCACGTATGCGTGCATAGAGCATGCCCTGGACGGCGGGACGGTAAACCCGCATTCTTCGTCTCCCGAAAAACAAATCCGAGCGTTCCCGAGGGAGAATGCCCGGATTGTTATGACGCCGGGCGCAAATCACAACTGATTGAGGTGGTTAGCTGTCGCAAGTGCGGCTATCTTTTCGGTGCCCTTCAGGACCTGGGTCCCCGCCGCGCCCAGACTCCAGACGGCGAAGGAGATGTGAAACCGTATTTCGATTCGTTTAGCACCGAACTCGGATGGATGAGCGATTCATTCTGGTCTTATATCAGCATCGACGGCGATCTCCCCTACCCCTCTCCACAGGAGGCTGATGACGAAGCGGAAACGGGTGATTTGTTCGCGCATCCCGCCGAACTCCAGTGGTGTGTGGCCTGCGGAAAGAAGAAAGAAGAAGGCGCGGGCGACAATTGCACCTGTGGCGATCCCCAGCTTCGCACTATTAAGATTTTTCATCGGCAGTGTGCCCATCAAGGCCGGGCCCAGGATCACCAGAACCTCTACCGGCAGGAGAAATCACTCCTCTCAGCCTGTCCGAACTGCGGTTCCCGGAACGGATCGGGGATTGAGCCTGTGCAACGGTTCCAGGAGTCGGATGACGAGATGGGCCTTGCGATGGCCGTGCCACTTGCTCATTTTTCCGTCACGCCAGGGAATGCCACGGCAGCTAAAGCTCGAAAGCTCTTGTGTTTCACCGATCACCGCCAACGTGCGGCTGCATTTCCCTCTCTCCTGGAGGAAGAAACCTTTCTGCACGATATGGGGCGCAGGATTTTGCAGGTTCTCCATAAAGAACAACGCAAACTTGATTTTGTTGGCCTTGGCGAGCTTCTGGCAGATGAGGAAGCGAGTGACCCACAGTTTTTCCTGCCCGTTTCACGCTTTCCGGACGAGGAGTTGGATGCCAAAGGCAAAAAAGATTTGTGGATAGCTGAAACATTCGGCTATTTCGGAATTCCGGACTCTGCCCGTGAATCCGCAGAAGATTTCGGATTGGTCTCTGTGGAGTATTCGCTCGGAGACGCCGAGAAAGTGGATTTTAGGAAACTTCTCGGAGACTCTGAATTGAGTGCGATCGAGGCCGATAGTCTGTTGCAGGTTTTGCTTTCGTTTATGCGCCAGCGCAAGGCGTTCACACTGCCCAAGGGGCGGGTGCAAGCGGACGCGCCAGCGTTCGGGCGAGTGACGGCCGATATTGCTTATGTGTTAAGACGCCACGGAATCCGAAATACCAACGGCTGGTTGCCACAAGCCAATTCCAGCAAAGACAACGTGTTTACCGACTACCTGCGCCGCGCTTTGCGAATTCCTAGAGACCAGGTGCTGATTCTCGCCGAAAGGATCTGGGATTTCCTTGTCCAGCGGGCACTTCTGATCGAAAGTAAGGGCACCTGGAAGTTGGATCATGAACGACTTCGTGTCGTTCCGGTGGTGCCTGAATCGCGGCATGTGTGCGATCGCTGCGGAATTGTCTCCGCCTATTCAGTCCGAAATTGTTGTCCGCGCAAGGAATGTGATGGGCGCTTAGAACAGCGGGCCTTCGATGCGGGAGCCCCAAATATCATCGCCCGTTGGGTGGCTGGGCAGGGGCAGCCGCAGTTTTCCACCCTGAAATCCGAGGAACATACGGCTCAGATTGAGAAAAACCTGGCCAAGCAGATCGAAGACAAGTTCCGGGATGAGGGCGTCAACCTTCTGAGCAGCACGACCACCTTTGAAATGGGCATTAACATCGGCGACCTTCAAAAGGTCCTGTTGCGGAATGCGCCTCCGTCAAGCGCGAACTATGTGCAGCGCGTGGGCCGGGCTGGACGTGGTAAAGAGAAGAATTCCGTCTGCGTCACTCTTTGCCGTCGCACGAAATACGATGCGGATGCCTGGAATAACCCGCCACGGCTTATGTCCGGCGCGGTACGCCCGCCCACGGTCTTCATCCAAAACAGGGTTATTGCCCAACGTCACTTCAACGCGCTGGTATTCTCCAGATTTCTGCGGATCAGGATTGCTGACGAGAATGTTTTGGGACGGCCTGGGCAACAAATAAGGTTGGAAGCATTTTTGCCATCCGAATCCCGGCAAGGCATACCTGAGACGTGGTTTCGTGTTCGCCCGGTGAGTGTGTTTTTGGATTTTCTCAGCTGGCTAAGTCAACAGGCTGAAACAGACATTGTCTCCACAGAAGCAGGCCAGACGCTGGTTGCCGCCGTTTCTGGATTTGAAAGTGGCGTCGCGGAAGCGGCGGCCAAATATGGAGAAACACTCAAGAACATCGCAACTGAACTGTCTGCTCTCATGGCGGAACGCAAGAAGCTGTTTGAGCAGGGTACACACACAAGTGACATTGAGCAGGCGATTAAGAATTTGCTGGGCAGCGACGTTATCGCCTTATTGGCTAAACGTGGTTTTCTCCCGCGATATGCTTTCCCGTTGGATGTCGTACCCCTGGAAACAGGTACGACCAGATGGTCTCGTGATCTTGAGGTTGAACTCAGTCGCGACCGTGGCATCGCGATAGCCGAATTTGCTCCCGGAGCGCAGGTTATCGCGCACAAAAAAGTGTTTACGAGCAACGGCCTCTACGTTGTGAGCAAGATGGATAAGCCGACGCGGCAGTGGTATTCCGAGTGCCCGGACTGCAAGCAGATTCGCACTGGCCAGACGCAGGATGAATTGTGCAAACCATGTGCGGTATGTCAGCGATCAATTTTCGCTCAGTTCGTTAGACCCTTTGTTGAGCCCGCCGCCTTCAGTGTACGCGTTGATGAGAAGGACGGTGCTGCGCGCTACCGGCGGAGCACACTCGTCAGACAACGCCAAACCGTCACGCATTTTATTGACCACGTAGAAGAATCGAGCCTGCAAGATCACGGTCTTTTCCGACTGGCGCTAAAGGAATCTGGAACACTCTTTCGTTACAACTTAGGCCCAGAAAGCAAAGGGTTCATGCTCTGCCAGGACTGTGGATGTAGTGAACCCCTGCGTTCCTATAAGGCGGGGAAAAAGCATCAGCGGCTGCGCGTGCTGAGCGGCGAAAGAATGTGCAACAACGAACAGCCCTGGACGAAAATATTAGCTTACGGACATAGATTTCAGAGCTGTTGCCTGATCGCCCGGCCGGTGTCGATGCCTGTTTCCGTTGAGTCTTTAGCCTACGCCCTGCAACGGGCCCTCTGCACCACCTTGGACATCGATGCTTTCGACATCGGCGTGTCCTGGCGTTGGCTGGCTGGAAAAAACAAATTACCGCCATGTGAAATTATTCTATTCGACCACACGCCTGGGGGAGCTGGATTTGTGAGAGATGGATTCGACAGCTGGGACAAGGTAGTCGCGAAAGCAAAGGAACTGTGCGAAGGCCATATTTGTGAGCGGGCCTGTTATGACTGTCTGAAGAGTTATGGAAACCAGACCCATCATGAAAAGCTGGACAAAACTACGGTTGTTGAGTTCTTGGGGTGAAAAGCCGAGCGCCTGCCCTTCTTCTCCGACCCGGTAACTTCTCCTCTAGGCGTGCGAGTTTGACGCCCTGGCGTCGATTTTGAAATGCTCTACCCCCTGCCCGCCTGTCGGCCGCGCGTTGCCGCTGCTGATGCATTCTGTGCGGTGATGAGCGCATAGCCTTCGTCGTGGAGCCGGGCGCGCTCCTGCCCCTTGGCACTCACCTCCATGAGCTTGTTTGCGGTTTCCTCAATGCTCCAGCCGCGCTGTGCAGCTAACATGCACCAGAAAAAATCCGCCATGCTGCGATCCGGGCCGCTGCCTTCCTGGTTGGGAGGCGCGCCAATGACACAGCGCTGATAGTCCGGCCAGGTGCGTTCGCCTTCGGCTGCGGAATGCTTGCGGCGAGAGCGAAGCGGAATCACGGCGGGGGCGGGTTCCGGTGGTGCGACAAGCCCGAGGGAATCCAGTTGTGCCTGAATCACGAGGCGACCCGGCGCGGCGGCTCTCGGTTGTGCCATAGCATCGTAACGTTTTGGGGGCGGTGGAGATTATCGTAACTTCTTGGGGAATGATGCGGCGAGCATACGCGTCGTAGACGATGTCGATGATGCCCTGTAGCATTTTCGATGCTCGTTGATTGAGGCTGGCGAACCGGGTCTTGGTAACGGCCCTCCCCCCTCTGCTGCTTTTAGGTATCCAAGTTTTTCTGGCAGCGACCCGGCGAGAACCTTGTAGCCAGCCGCTGAATATAGTCTCTGGCGGACAATTCTAACGATTCACTATCCCCAACACGGCAAAGAGCAAAGACAAACTTTCTCTTGCTGATGCCCTTTTTGACAAGCTCGTGGGCTAGGAGCACTTGCGGCTTCAAATCTTCGAGCGAAAGGCCGGTTGGTAAAACTGCAAGTGTGCACGCCTCCACCAGGGGCCGCCCGTTTGGTCGCAATGCGGAAATTCCCAACCCACAACCCAACCCACAAACTGCGATGTCTTGTACGGCTTACGGGTATTTTGGCAGTCCCCGCGTTCTTGTAAGTTGTTGTAAAACCTATCCACGCAGCGCTGTCACGGCAGCGTTCTGGGCCGAACAGACTACTTGACCGGTCGACTGACTCGGACAGTCGACCAGATGCGGCTAGGAAGAGTGCCCGTAATAATTGTGTGTCGCGCGTGTGCTGAATTTCGCGAATTTCGCCGGCCTCAATCACAGGCCCCACTTTCGCTGGCGGTTCAGAAATGGGGTAACGAGGGTTCGATAAGGGTTCGATAATTGTGCCTTGCGATTCCTTCAGGCGCTTCAGGTGGCCACCGGTGCCTGGAATCTCAATCGGTTACTTGCCGTGGGAGTGTTGACACGGTAGAGGTCACGCTGCTCATTTGTCATAGGCGTCATTGTGAGTGCAGATTATCGATCTTACACATGATCCGGTGCGCCCACTGAACTACGCTGGCAAGCAACGGTTCCGTTCTTGGGCTCGGGCGGCTGTCAAACAGATCCTCGGTAGTCTTCAGGTGTCGCGCAACGAGGATTCCTACCACAATTGCCAGCACGCTCTTCCGTCCGTCGTCCATGTCCAGATAATATATGTTCGTTTTTTGTTCCCTAGCACGCATTTGCCATTGCGCTGATCGAACGCACCCAATGTATGATCCGCATACGGGACTTGCTTCGAGGGGGAGCGAGTCACTCCGCTTCTTGGGAGGACTATGCGACCCCTGTGGCGTGTCGTCTACGATCCCTGCTCCCGCCTTGGGCCTACCTCCCGACAAAGTGACAGAGAGGTGAACCTTGCTAACAGGGCCTGAGTTGATTATTGGACTCGTCGGTGCTGTCGGGACAGATTTGGATCTCGTCACTGGCTTCCTCACTGACTCACTCGCTGCGGTCGACTACCAGTCGAAACCGCCCATCCGACTCGCGACCCTATTGCGAGAACTACCAGAATTTCAGTCCTTGCCAGATCCTTCAGGCCCTCTTGACATCTACGTTGACAAACTGATGAGCGCGGGCGACGAGTTTCGTGAACGGACGTCACGCAATGACGCAATGGCGATACTAGGAATTGGCGAGATAATTCAGCAGAGAACGGAAGCACGTGTTCCGCATGGCGGCATTATCCAGCGACGGGCTTACATTCTCCGTTCATTGAAACATCCAGACTAGGCGGAGACGCTCCGCCAAGTGTACGGTGGCAGCTTCTTTCTGATCGCAGCTTATGCGCCGCACAACGCGAGGAGGAACAATCTCGCGAGAGGCATCGCTCAGACACGGAACGAGTATCCAGTCGAACGCCACTATGCTGCGGCAGAGGCCTTGATCAACAGGGATCAAGAAGAACTTGGAATGCCGCATGGACAGAATCTTAGAGACACCTTCCACCGAGCCGATGCTTTCGTAGACACGACTGACCCCGCGACACTACGCGAGTCGATCAGCCGAGTTGTGGAATTGATTTTCGGTAACACCTTCCACACACCCACGAAAGCCGAGTACGCGATGTTTCATGCACAGGCCGCTGCCCTGCGGTCGGCTGAGTTAGGGCGGCAGGTTGGAGCGGCGATTGCTCGAAACGATGGAGACATTGTTGCAGTGGGCACAAACGAAGTACCTATGGCCGGAGGCGGTCTGTACTGGTGTGATGAGCGACCCGACCAGCGCGAGTTCGTCCTCGGGTACGACTCGAACGATCTCCACAAAAGAAACCTGTTCACGGAGACCGTCAAGCATTTGCAGGATGCAGGATGGCTGGTGCCTGAGAAAGCCACAGAAGACGTTCGAGAATTGACCGCTTTAGCACTGGACGGTGACAAAGCTGTCTTACCAAAGAATTCGCAGCTCCGAAATCTGATCGAATTCGGCAGGGCCGTTCACGCGGAGATGGCAGCCATCGTGGAAGCTGCCCGGAGAGGTATTGCGGTATCTGAATGTACAATGTTCGTGACTGCCTTTCCATGTCATTTGTGTGCTAGACATATAGTTGCCTCTGGGATTCTACGAGTTCGCTACATCGAGCCGTACGCGAAGAGCCTCGCGGCAGAGCTGTATCCCGACTCCATTGCCGTCGAGGGTAGCGAAGCAAACTCACATCAGATAATTTTCGAGCCGTTCGTCGGCATCGCACCGCGTCAATACATGCACTTGTTTTCTGCGCGAAACAGGAAGTCTGCATCTGGTCAGGCTCTGCGATTCAACCCGTCCGGTGCTCTTCCTCGTTCTTCGGCAACCGAGAGGGTTTACATTGAGAGTGAAGATGAAATGCTGGCAACACTGACGAAGGCAATGAGAATCCAAGGATTGCTTTTTTCGTAGTTGTGGTAGATTTGGAGGCACCATGCGCGATAAGGATTGGCTCGTAAAGGTTCTTGAGGAGGCTTCGGAAAGAGTCGAGGCTTGGCCAGACTGGAAGAAGTCTTCTGATCTCCAGGGGTCGCAGCAATGTCAGAATGGCGATCAGAAACAGAATGAGGTGCCGCAGCGGGTTCGGTGCGCCTGAGGTTTGTTTCTGTTCGCTCGCTGATTGGCGTGGGGAGGGGTTCCGCGCCGTAGTTCCTACCCGTTCATCCGCAGACCTTCAGAAACTAGCCAACGTCCGCTTTCGGCTCATCCCAGAACCGCGTGTAGCGGTTCCCGAACTCAAGCGTCGCTTTGTACTTCTCAGGATTGTTCTCTTTCTGCCAGAGCAACTTGTAGACCGTGTCCACCGCCTGCTTCATGATGTTCTTCATTTCGGTTCGCGTTATATGTGAGTATTCGGCCTTGCCAGCGCAAGTGGGGCACTCTTTTCCAGCATGGACGTCTTCAATCGGGCCGTTGCGGAATGCCAATGCGACAATACTCTTGGCTTCCGCTGCCAACTCCCCAGGTCCAACCTCATCTGACGCTTGGGCATAGCAACAATTCTCAACTCCGAATCTTATCCAAGTCTCGTAGAAAAGTCCCCGAGTCCGTCTGGCAGTTTTTGCTCGTCTTTGCGCTTGTTCTCTAGGTGGCGGGACCCACCGTCCGCCTGGCCCTCGCTGTCTGTGGATTTGGGCCTAGCGTTGTCGGCCTTGTGATTTGATTTCAGGTAGAAGGGTCCGATTGGGGTTCGATAAGCGTGCATTTCGGTTGTCCGCAGGCGCCACCGGTGCCTGAAAATTTCAACCGGTTACGTTCTGTTGATGAATTGGGGCGGTAGAGACCAGATTATCGCCAGCCCGCGAATACTGCTGGACTCTTGCTGGACTCTAAGCCGCAAATGAGGTGTTTCAGTGCAAATCAGAACACGCTAACGCAAACAAAACACGTGAAAATCGGTGAGCACGAACAGGGCAGGTCGAATTAGCAAACCGCCGCCTTCAGCCTCTCGGCCACCTCTCCGGCGTTGCGGACTTATAGTTTACCACTGGCGCTTCCTTTATTTGTCCTGAAGCTGTGGCGGTTTGCGCCATGTTGAAAGTCCCGACGCAAGCTTGGGGCTGGCGGTAATACGAACGCGCCGCCCTAGAACCGAGATGCTTTCGCGCGTTTGCCCTCGGCCAGACGAAGCGGGGCGGTGGAAGCCAGTTCCACGCGGTTCCTTCCTTTGTTCTTGGCGCGATACAGAGCCTGGTCGGCTGCCTGGATCACCTGCTCGGGCTGGCGGTAGCGGGTGCTTGGCTCGGCGACGCCGATGCTGACCGTCACCGATAGATGATCGGACAAACGATCAGGCGACGGGTTCGGACTTGCAGAAGCGATTTTTCTTCTTGCGGGCTTTCTGCGATCCGCCTCGCCCTTCCGAAGATCGTTCCGACAATCGCTTCTTTTCTCGGCTCTTCGCTCCGCTCTTCTTTCTGAACCGCGCACCTGGAACGTGGATTTCTCGACGATCTGGCGCAGCGAGTCCAGATGCTCGAACGCTTCTTTGGCGGACGTGTTACGAAAGACGATGGCGAACTCTTCGCCACCGCAGCGGAAAGCCTGGCCGTCGCCACCGACCTGGGATAGGCGCTTGGCCACCATGCAGAGCACTTGGTCGCCTACGTCGTGGCCATAGGTGTCGTTGAACTTCTTGAAGTGGTCGATATCGACGATGGCGATGGCATATTGCTGGTCGAGCGAAAGCAGGGACTCGTTGAAGGCGCGCCGCCCGCGAATGCCGGTGAGTTCGTCGTGGTAGGCGAGCACGTAGGATGTCTCGATCAGCGAGGCGCCGAGGATGAGGGCGGCAGTGGCGACGTAGGCGTCCGCTGCCTTGCCGGCCGGGGCGAATTCGAGCCACATGAAAACGGCGGCCACGGACCACACAAAGCCGGGCTCGATCGGCTTGCGCGTTTGAAAGAATCGGCGGACGAACACTGCGATGGCGGCCACAAAACTCAACAGAATCCAGAGCGGGATCGCGGGATCGCCGGGATGTTGCGGACGGGCGGGGCTATTCTCCGGCCGGCACAGCACCGCGAAGATTACCGATTCGAGGAAGAGCAATCCAAAGCGGGGCGCGATTCCCGCAATAACCAGGCCGCGCTCACGCATCGAGGCAAACACTATGAAGTTCAGCGGGATCAGCAAGGCGGCGAGCGCGACCGCGGTGCGCCCGGGCCCGGTGTGAATCTGGCCATGGGAGAAGAAGTCGACCGCGCGGTGCGCCAGCAGCAGTACCAGCAAGGAAAACAAAACGCGGCTGGAATTGAAACGCCAGGCGAGAAGCAATCCGGCGGCAAACACGGCAACGTAGTAGAAAGCCAGCGAAGGCGCGACCTGGACGAACAGAGAGCTGCTGACGAGCGCCGCCGCCAGCGCCAATAACAAGCCGCCGGGCACCAGCCACGCCTTCCAGGTTCTCCCGTTCACTTCTTCAGAATACGGCAGCCGGGGGCGGGAGGCGATTATGTTTCGGGCACAGGCCGACGGTTAGGAGCCTGTGGTGAAACTCCAATTACCGCCCTCAGCGCCTTAAAGGTGTGCCCTGATACGAACCGCACTTACACCACGGCCCGTTAGAGACCGGGAAATTTGCCGAGAAAAATCAGCAGAATATCCAGGGTATCGGAAACTCCGTGCGCAATGATGGGCACGGAAAGATTCTTCCCAGTGCGGAGATAGATTACTCCCAGCAACAATCCGGCGAAGCCTTCTTGGATTATGCCGGTGACTCCCTGGTAAGAATGAGCGAGTCCAAAAGCAGGATACACGACCACTAGGCTGCAGAACCACGCGAGGCGTGTTCTGTTGCCCAAGTCCGCGACGCGATTCATCACGTACCCACGCCACACGAGTTCCTCGCCGAATGCGGCGAGGGTCCAAGACAAGGCAAGTGCGACCAGAGTGTACTTAGTATTTCCCGTGAGGATTCGGAAGTCTGCCAAGTCCGGAGGCTTCCCCGTCAGGCGGGTCAGAAGAGGTTGCGTGACAAAGAGTTCGATAATCTCCAGAATGATTCCGCCTCCAACACCTAGCGCCAGAGTGCTCGACCAGTTTCGGTTGCGCGCGAATCCAACGTCTCGCCACCTTAATCCGCGCAGCCGCAGCGAGATCCATCCCAAGAACAGCAAGTACGGAGTTTTGCTCACGTAGATCAGGTGATGGTAGTCCGCGACAAAGATCAGAGCTACGATTGCCAATTCGACTAGCGCAAGCCATTTGCTCTGACGCCAACCTGTCGCCGGGCCGACTGCCCCGTTGGAGTGACGAGTCTCGTTAGCGGCGATTCCAGTGCTATCGGCTTGGCTTGGAATGTCCATTGGATTTCCTCCTGACTTCTTCTCTCCTGACTTCAGTGCGCGCCGATGGGGCTCTCCCGTCGCAGCCGGCGAATGCTCCACAGCCCAAACCGGGCGGTGAGAAAGAAGAAACCAAAACCAAGCAGCAGGCCTATCGGCACGATCCACCAGCCGAGAAGGTCTCTGCTCCCCGGTGGCACCGAGCCAAATCCAAGTCGAAGACTGATCGAATAGGAGTCTGCTTCGTCGGGAATCCTCCACAATCCGGCGGTGAGCGGATGGATTGGCTTCAAGAGAGCGCAGGCGACGAGCGCCAGAGCTACGGAACAGCCTAGAAGGGAGCTAACCAACACCAAGAAACCAGCTAAGCTGAGGCTTGCCCATCGAAACAAGCTCCGGAGGATCAGCAGCGGCGAACCGCTTGCCAGTGCTCGCACCTGCAGGTCGTCCGTCAAGTAGAGGCTTGCGAGATCTTCGGGCCTGCCCAGATCGGCCAATACAGACTCCACGACTGCCGCCGTCATATTCCCGCTTGCAGCGACCTTGTCGACAATATGACTGCGCAGTTCTGCCACTATGTCACGCGCCTGCACGCTGGGAAGAGTGCGAAGAGCCGCGCCTAGGTCCTGCAGATACTTGTTGATCTTTTTTTGTGCGCTTTGTGCGAGGTTGACTTCAGTCATCAGCGGTCCTCTTTTCGAAGCGGTGCGAGTCGCAGCGGGGCGAGCAAGCCATCGAGGTTGGAGGAAAACGTGAACCAGAATTCCGCCATCTGCACGGCGCGACGGCGGCCGCTGGCAGTTAGCTTGTAGTACTTGCGGGGATGACCGGCATCGGCTTCAACCCACTCTGAAGTGAGCAATCCTTCCGCCTTTAACCGGCTTAGCAAGGGATAGACGGTCCCCTCCGGAACGATGAGAGCGGAGCCTTCAGCGAGCCGCCGCAGGATTTCCAGTCCGTACAATCGCCCGGACCAGAGCACTGCAAGAATGGCCAGTTCAAGACAACCCTTGCGGACCTGCACTTCCCATTTATCGCTCGGCTCGGGAATCGCTTTGGCCGTAGTCACTGACATAGGATCGCACTATACTGTGTATTGCATAGTATGTCAAAACATTTCCCCGCCCGAAGTCTTGTCTTCGCGAACAGCTGAGCCTTTTCAACTTCCACGTCGGCAAACCACCGCCCCTACTGCACCGACCGCAAGCGGTGGTAGTCTTCCCTATTCGTCCTTCCAACGTACATGGCTCGCGCATCGCAATCCGCGCTTCGAATCGCAATCGACACCGGAGGCACGTTCACCGATTGCGTGTGGGTTGAGGGCGGCGCTCTGAAAACTCTGAAGGTATTCTCGACGCCCGACGATCCGTCGCGCGCGATTGCCGAAGCTCTGAGAACAATTAGCCGGACCATTCGCAAGCCTGGCGCTGGAGTTGCCCTTACGCTGCTGCACGGCACCACGGTCGGAACCAACGCTCTGCTGCAGAGGAAAGGCGCCCGCGTCGCGCTGATTACAACGTCGGGCTTCGAAGACGTCATCGAAATTGGACGGCAGGCGCGTCCTCGACTGTATGACTTTTTCTTTGATCGGGTGGCGCCGCTCGTTTGCCGGGAATTGCGATTCGGCGTCAAGGAAAGGACCGATGCCGAGGGCCGAATCTTGGAGCGGCCGTCGGAAGAGGAGTTAGCGCGGCTCCAGGAGGCAGTGCGGGACGCCGACCCGGACGCCATCGCCATTTCTTTCCTGTTCTCGTTTGCCAACCCGGAGAACGAAGCCGCCGTAGCTGCGGCCGTCGCGGAAATCGGCAAACCGCTGTCTGTGTCTCATCGAATTCTGCCGGAGTTCCGGGAATACGAACGCGCCAGCACGGTGGTAGTGAACGCTTATCTGCAACCGCTCATGCAGAGCTACATGGAGAAACTGGCGGGGCGCGTGACGAACACGGGACCTGGTTTCGCAGCGCCGCTCCCAGGTCTTGAAAAGCGCGGGCTCTGGGGCACCCGTAAGCCGCGCATCTTCATCCCGCGCATCTTTGTCATGCAATCGAGCGGCGGGATCACGGCGCTGGAATCGGCGGCTCGCGAACCGGTGCGCACAGTGTTATCGGGCCCGGCGGGTGGACTGGTGGGCGCGGCGGCGATGGCCGCGCGCAGCGGGTTCCGGAAGATTCTCTCCTTCGACATGGGGGGGACCTCGACCGATGTGGCGGCGGTGCAGGGCGAGGTTCGAGCCGGCGGCCAATCGGAAGTGGCTGGGCTTCCCGTGGGAGTTCCCATGCTGGAGATTCACACCGTGGGCGCGGGCGGCGGGTCGTTGGCGCGCTTCGATGCGGGCGGCGCGCTGCGCGTGGGGCCGGAATCGGCGGGCGCCGATCCGGGACCGATCTGCTACGGCCGCGGAACCGAACCCACGGTGACAGACGCCAACTTGCTGATGGGGCGTCTTCGCCCTAACCGCTTTCTGGGCGGCGAGTTCACACTCGACTTTGAAAGAGCGCAGCGGATTACGTCCGAATGGCTGAAGAAACATGGCTCGGGCTTGAGTCTGGAGCAGTTTTCCGCCGGCGTCGTGCGCGTGGTGAACGCGAACATGGAGCGCGCCTTGCGCGTCGTCTCCATCGAACGGGGGTACGATCCGCGCGACTTTACGCTGGTCGCGTTCGGCGGGGCGGGAGGCCTTCATGCCTGCGAACTGGCGGAAGCGCTGGCGATCCCGACGGTGATGATTCCAGCACGACCGGGCGCACTTTCAGCGTTCGGTATCCTGGTCAGCGATGTGGTGAAAGATTACTCGCGTACGCTGCTCTGGCGGTTGGTCGATGGTTTGCCGCAGGCGAAACTGCAAAAAGAATTTCGCAAGTTGGAAGCGGCGGCACACCAGGAATTCCGCGAGGAACGGTGGCGCGGCGGGCTCCAGTATGAACGAAGTCTTGACCTCCGCTATCGCGGCCAAGGCTACGAACTCAATGTGCCCGCCACGGATAGGGATAAGGATAAGGATAAGGATAAGGATAAGGACAACGTCATCGCCCGCTTCCACGACGAACACCAGCGCCGTTATGGATATCACCACGCGGGACGAGAGATCGAGTTGGTAACGTTGCGTCTGCGCGCCCGTTTGCGCACGCCTCAGCAATCCCAACCCGAATCAAAAGCTGCGCGGCCGCGAAGGGGAGGGAAGCCGCCGAGCACAGCTCCCGCCGAACGCGCACCTGTGTTTTTTCACGACCAAGCCGTCAACACGTCCGTGTTTGAACGCGGGGACCTTGTTCCCGGCCGATTCATGAGCGGGCCGGCTGTAATCACGGAATACAGCGCGACCACGGTGATTCCGGCAGGAAAGAGGTTTTGGGTGGATGCCTCGGCAAACTTATTGATAAGGATCAGGTGATAAGGATCCGGTGATTAAAATCACGCAGGGGCGCTCGGCTGAGTGCGCGGATCACTCTTCGTCCGGTTCCTTCTTTTCCTCGATCGCCATGTCCTTCAATTCACTGGACTCGAACACGTCCCCACATTCCTGGCATTCCACATATTCGGATTCTTCGTCGCGGGAGACGATCTGCACCCAGGGATGCTTGCACTGCTCGCGGCTGACTTTCTTTTGGGGAAATTGCGACGGCTGGCTAGGCGTCATAAACTTGCCGAGTGTTCATCTCTCGAGAAGGAATGTGCGTTTTGTCCTGAATTGGCGATATTTTGCTGCGGCGCGCTCAGGATGTCAAGTACTTCTGGAAGCCATTGTCATACCACATTAGAAATGTCCCCTGCGAGCCGGGAAGGGACAAGGATTCGCTGGTCCGCTATGATCGTTGCCATGTGATCGTTTGCCCGCGCGATCGTTGCCAGAGCCCAACAGAATTTGCGCCGATTGGAATGAAACGAATTTCGAAATAGAGACGTATGACTACCTTTTTCCCCGATGCCCTGTCCGCAACGGCTGAGTTCACCGCTGCCGGCGCGAAGCCGATCTCCCGTGGAGCGGCCTGCCGGCTTCTGCGGGCGGACGACGACATGCTGCCTTCTCTGCTAGCGGCGGCACAACTTGCCCGGGCCAGATTCAAGCCGGGAGTCATTACCTATTCGCGCAAGGTGTTTCTTCCCCTGACGAATCTTTGTCGCGACCACTGCGGCTACTGCACATTCCGACGCGACCCTGGCGAGCCTGGTGCGCACACTATGACGCCAGACGAGGTGATGGAAGTCGTGCGCGCGGGCGAGCGCATGGGATGCACCGAGGCGCTGTTCAGCCTGGGAGACAAGCCGGAACTGCTTTTTCCCCAGATGCGCGATACGCTGCGGCGGTTGGGATATAAATCCACGCTCCATTACCTGGAAGCGATGTGCGAGAAAGTGCTGCGCGAATCGAGTCTGCTGCCGCATCCCAATCCCGGGCTGATGAGCGCGGAATGGCTGGAAAGGCTGTCCCGTGTGGCTCCGAGCCTCGGGCTCATGCTGGAAACAACCAGCGCGCGGCTGCTCGCGAAAGGCGCCGCTCACGACAACGCTCCCGACAAAGAACCGGCGAAGCGCCTGCGCGTGATTGAGGATGCGGGGCGGCGGAAGATTCCTTTTACCACGGGAATTCTGATCGGAATTGGCGAGACGCTGGAAGAGCGCGTGGATGCGCTGCTCGCGATTCGCGACTTGCATGAGAAGTATGGGCACATTCAGGAAGTGATCGTCCAGAACTTCCGCGCCAAGCCTGCGACGCCGATGGCCCACTGGCCCGAACCCAACCGCGGGGAAATGCTACGCACACTGGCTGTGGCGCGGTTGCTGATGCCGGAAATGAATATTCAAGCGCCGCCGAATCTCTCCGATCCGCACCATGCCGAGCACTACGCCGATCTGCTCGACGGCGGAATCAACGACTGGGGCGGAGTTTCGCCGCTGACGCCGGATTTCATCAATCCGGAAAAGCCGTGGCCGCATTTGGACGACTTGCGGCTGCGGACTGAAGCAAAAGGATTTGAGTTGCGCCAGCGGTTGCCGGTTTATCCTGAGTTCGCAGAACAAGCAGCGACCCACAGCGATTTGCTGGCGCAGCGTCTCGGCGTCGTCGCTGACGCTGAGGGCTACGCTCAGAGAAAGAGGGCGGCATGATCACGGTTCTGACCGGCGGCACGGGTGGCGCCAAGTTCGTAGATGGACTGCGGCAAATCGTTCGTTCGGAAGAGCTGACCATCGTCGTGAATACCGGCGACGACATGCTGTGGTGGGGATTGTACGTTTCGCCCGATCTGGATTCGATCACCTACATGCTGGCTGGGAGACTGAGCCAGGAGCGCGGCTGGGGCGTGAAGGGCGACACTTTCTTTTGCCTGAATGCTATGGGGCAGTTGGGACAGCCGATATGGTTTCATGCCGGCGATCGCGATCTGGCCACACACATTTTCCGCTCGAAACTACTTGCCGACGGCAAGACGCTCAGTGAAGCCACCTGTGAGATCGCGGCCAGGTTTGGCGTCAAGACACGCGTCCTGCCGATGAGCAATTCGCGCGTGGAGACGCGGGTTTTGACTCCAGCGGGAGACTTGAGCTTTGAAGAATATTTTGTTCAACGGTGGTACCAGGATCCCGTGGAATCGGTCCGATTCGCCGGCGCCTCGGATGCGGAGCCGGCGCCCGGAGTGATCGAGGCGATCCGCTCGGCCGATCTGGTGCTGCTCGCGCCGAGTAATCCGGTGACCAGCATCGCACCCATTCTCGCGGTGCCGGGAATTCGCGAAGCGTTGCGTGAAAGCCGCGCCCGTATTGCGGCCGTAAGCCCGATTGTCGGAGGAGCGGCGGTCAACGGGCCGGCGGGAACACTGCTGGCGGCGCAGGGATTCGCAGTTTCCATTGCCGGCGTTGCCGATTTTTATCGCGACTTCCTCGACCTGCTGGTGGTCGATTCCCAGGACGCGCCGGCTGCCGAAGACTTGCGCAAATCCGGCATGCGTGTGCACTGCACTGCCACCATCATGCGCAAGAACGAAGATAGAATCGCGCTGGCCAAGAGCGTGCTGGACGCGGCGATGCAACCTCCGCCGGCTCGGGGCGCAGTGGAGCGCGCATGATTCTGGTTCCAGTCAAGAACCTCGCCGAGGCCAAGCAGCGGCTGTCTTCCATCTTGAGTCCGGAAGAACGTCTCGCGCTGGCGCGGGCGATGTGCGAAGACGTGCTGGAGGCGCTGGCGCGGTGGCAGCGTCGGCCTCCCGTTGCAGTGGTGACGGGCGATTCGTTTGCGAGCGATTTGGCGGCGCGCTTCAATTTCGAGGTCGTCGCCGACAACAACTCCGGAGAAACCAGCGCCATCGAAATGGCCACGGCGGTGTGCAGGGGACGCGGAGCTGAGAGTACCTTGGTAGTTCCCGCGGATATTCCGTTGATCGAGAGTGCAGAGCTGCAGAAGATCGTGGACTGTGCTCCTCGCGGCGGTGCCGTGCTGGTGCCGGATGCGGCGGGGCGGGGCACGAATGCAGCCTGGCGATCTCCGGGCGATTTATTTCCGCTGCGCTTCGGAAACGACAGCTTCTTGCCACACCTGGCCGCGGCGAAGGCAACGGGCCTGCCTTGGGTTGTGCTCGAACTGCCGGGGATTGCGCGCGATGTCGATCGTCCCGAGGATCTCCGCGAACTGGCCGTCGCCAGCGGAGAGCGGCGCGCGCAGAAGCTGGTGCGAAGCTGGAACCTCGGCAGCCGGAATCGGGTTTAACGAATCAGGTTTAACATGGGATCGAGAGTTCCCGGGCACACCGGAAAGCGCGCGGCTGGGGAAGTTCGCATTCTCCCCATCGCTGTCGCCGGAGAAATCCGCGCCGGAGAATCGCTGGGCGCGAGGGTATTGGCGGCGGCGAGAAGTTTGGGGCTGCGCTTTCAGGATGGCGACATCCTGGTGGTGAAACACAAAGTTGTTTCGAAGGCGGAAGGCGCGCTGGTCGCGCTGGATGAAATCCGGCCCTCGGCGGCGTCTCGGACTTGGGCGCGGCGCTTCGGGCTCGATGCACGCGTCCGTGAACTGGCGATGCGCGAGAGCCGGCGAATCGTGCGGCGCAAGCGCAACGTGCTGATCACCGAGACGAAGCACGGACTTATTTGCGCCAACAGTGGCGTGGATGTATCGAACGTGGATGGTGGGCGGCACGCGGTGTTGCTGCCGGTGAATCCGGATCGTTCCGCGGCGTGGTTGCGGCGGGAGTTGAAGAAGGAGCTTGGGATCGACATCGCGGTCATCGTCAGCGACAGTTTTGGGCGTCCGTGGCGAGAAGGCTTGACGGAAGTGGCGATTGGCGTCGCCGGAATGCGGCCTCTGGTCGACTACCGTGGCCGCCGCGATCCGCACGGCTATGCGCTGCACTCGACGGTCGACGCGGTCGCCGACGAACTGGCCTGTGCCGCGGGCCTGGTTTGCGGCAAGCTGGCGGGAACGCCCGCGTGCATCATTCGCGGCTATGGTTATCGCCGAGGCAGCGGTGGGGCGCGCGAGTTGATCCGGCCCGCACAGAAAGATCTCTTTCGATAGGAGAACGGCATGGCATTTCAGACTTCAGAACTT
>CAVRDS010000025.1:0-9112 GCA_963719865.1 uncultured Acidobacteriota bacterium
GAGGTCGGTTGCGCATGTGTACATACCGTAGAGACGCGGCTTGCCGCGTCTCCTGCGCGGGTACGCAACTCCCTTCACCGGCGCACGGGCCGCCAGCGATTTACTTGGAAAGGCTGCGGTCCAGCGAAAACGCGCCCGCCCCTCGCAACAAGAGCGCCGCCGCCATGGCCAGCGCCAGCAGATGAAATTCGATTCCCTCGCCCTTCTGCGTCCCCATCCAGTTCATGAAGAAGCCGTTCTGCAGGTGAACCATGAAGATGGCTCCAATCATCAGGCCGGCGACGCCGAGCGAGGCGATACGCGTGAGCAATCCGACAATCAACCCCAGGCCGGCGAAAAACTCGGTGCACATGATCAGAAGTGCCATTGGGACGGGCATTCCCATGTGGGCAAACGATCCGATGGTGGCATGAAAACCAAAGCCGCCAAACCAGCCCAGCATTTTCTGCGCGCCATGCGCGAAGAACACCACGCCCAGGACCACCCGCAAACTCGTTAACGCCACGTCGTTGCCTGTACCCATCAGCTTCTTCAGCATGTTTCCTCCCGGCAGGATGTATTCATCCTCTGCCTCCCGCAATTGTTGTAATAACGACATTTAGGTTCGATTCTCTTCCCTATCGCCAGGATTTATTTTCCCCAGTGGCGGCAGGACTCACCCTGGCCGTGCCTTGCCGAAAAGACGAACCGCGTCCCCATGCGCGGTATAATTTCAACACATCCCCTCGAAGGACGGTACAAACGAAATGTCCGCAGGCAATGGTAATAACGGCGCGAACGGCAATGCTTTGGATGCGGTCTTGAAACCGCGGGCAGCGTGGCTGGCAAAGCGCAAGGCCGAAAACAAAGACGGCAACTTCTCGCAGATGCACTACGCGCGCCAAGGCGTAATCACCGATGAGATGCAATACATCGCCCACCGCGAAAGGATCGCGCCGGAACTGGTGCGCGATGAAGTCGCTCGCGGACGCATGATCATCCCGGCGAACATCAACCATCCCGAACTCGAGCCCATGGCGATCGGCGTCGAGTCGCTCTGCAAAATCAACGCCAACATCGGCAACTCCGCCGTCACCTCGAACGTCGAAGAAGAGCTCAAAAAGCTGCACACCGCCGTTCACTACGGAGCCGACACGGTGATGGACCTCTCCACCGGCGGCGACATTCACCAGATTCGCGAAGCCATCATCCGCCATTCGCCCGTCCCCATAGGCACGGTTCCGATTTACGAAGCCATCTCGCGCGTCAAGCGAGTAGAAGATCTAACCGCCAGCGTGATGCTGGAAGTGATTGAAGAGCAGGCGCAGCAGGGCGTGGACTACATGACCATCCACGCCGGCGTTCTCATTCAATATGTGCCGATGGTTTCGAAGCGCATCACCGGGATTGTGAGCCGAGGCGGCGCCATCCTCGCCCAATGGATGACGCATCATCACAAGCAGAACTTCCTCTACGAATGTTTCGAAGACATCTGCAAGATTTTCGCGAGGTATGACGTAAGCTTTTCGCTGGGAGACGGCCTGCGTCCCGGCTGCCTGGCCGACGCCAGCGACGAAGCGCAATTCGCCGAACTAAAAACTCTAGGCGAACTGACTCGCATAGCCTGGAAGCAAGACGTGCAGGTGATGATCGAAGGCCCCGGGCACATTCCGATGCACAAGATCAAAGAGCAGGTGGAAAAAGAAAACGAGTGGTGCGACGAGGCGCCGTTCTACACCCTCGGCCCGCTCGTCACCGACATCGCTCCCGGCTACGACCACATCACGTCCGCTATTGGAGCGGCGATGATTGGCTGGTACGGCGCGTCGATGCTCTGCTACGTCACGCCCAAAGAACATCTAGGCCTGCCCAACGAAAAAGATGTAAAGGACGGAATCATCGCCTATAAAATCGCCGCCCATGCCGCCGACGTAGCCCGCCAGCGTCCCGGAGTCCGCGACCGCGACGATGCCCTGAGCTACGCCCGCTATAAGTTCGATTGGGAAAAGCAGTTCGAACTTTCACTCGATCCCGAAACCGCCCGCTCCATGCACGACGAAACTCTGCCCCAGGAACAATACAAATCCGCCGCCTTCTGCTCCATGTGCGGCCCGAAGTTCTGCTCCATGAATTACTCCAGCAGAGTCGACGAATACAACAAGCAGGTACATGGGCTGGAGAAGACAGACTACTCGGGGTTGGTGGAGAAGCTGGTTACGATCAAGTAAGCGCTCACGTAGAGACGGCCGCCGTCGGCCGTCCAAGAGTGGGGCGAGATGCGATGACTGACACCTTCTCGAAGTCTGCGCGAAGCCAGATAATGCGTTCCGTGCATTCGACGGGTACCGGTGCAGAAAGGAAGTGTGAAGCGCTACTGCGTTCCCTTAGGCTCCCTTTCCGGACGCACGCTGTCGATCTGCCAGGGCGGCCCGACTTAGTCCTAGAAGATTGCCGTCTGGCCCTGTTCGTTCACGGCTGCTTCTGGCACGCACACAAGGGGTGCCGGAATGCGACCCTGCCTAGCTCCAATGCCGACTATTGGCGTCAAAAAATCGAGCGAAACCGCAAGCGGGATAGGCGAGTGCGCGAGGTTCTGCGCAAGGGTGGATGGCGCACTGCGGTGATCTGGGAATGCAAACTGCGAGACCTAGATTCAATCGCACGCCGCTTGCTGAAGTTGACGAGTGTGAGTGATAGCGGCAGGAAAAAGTTGCGATAGCACGTTTTCTGCAATCCAACTGATTACCGGTACACAGACCGCATCCCCGAAGCCCCACAAGGCTTCGTTGCGTTCGACGTTAATGGGGTATTCCGGGCACCCCTGAAGACGGGCATACTCGCGTGGTGTCATCCACCGCATACGAATCTTTCCCTTTCCAGCGGTAAATACGATCTGCTTGCTGCTGCCACCACGTGGGGTGCGAAGACATCCAGCCAAGCCATCAGTGCGAATCTCCGACCGCGACTGCCCGTGCCGAACTCTTTGGTAGATCGTCCCTACGCTGATTTGACCATGCCGATGACAAGCGCGCATAAACGATCGCCGCTGATCGGCCTTCCCCGGAACATGGGTGCCTTGTGCCCCATGCCTCTTTACCACAAATCGAACATACAAGCCGCTGAGGGCCGCTGCCGCATGGAACGCGACTTTTTCCGCAGCCTGCTAGACATCGGGACGTTCCGGGCTGACGGGAGTCAGCGCGACTGCCATGCGGCCGCCAAGCGGCGTAGACCTTCTCGCGCCTGGACATTGTTGCGATCGAGCTTTAGAACAAGTCCGTATTCGTAATGCGCCAGACGATAATTGCCGCGCGCTGCTGAGGAATCGGCCTGGCTCAGCAGATCCGGGATGTCCTGTCGGCTGAAACCGTCTACCGTCAAAGCCGATTCCGGAGCGCGTTTTCGGGCAAGCGGCTTGGGTGTGGCTGGCGGTGCCGTTTGCTTGTCATCGTCGCGGGAGGCAGAAGACGCGGTGAGTGAGTCGGGGGCGGTTGCGTTGTCGGCTGCAGGCTGATTGTGGTCACTCGACTCAACCGCTTGAGGTGAAGCGGTCTGGGATGGATCGACAGGCTTCTGGGACGTCTCCACCGGTGGAGACGATGCCGGTGCTCCGGAGACGGATGCGCTTTCACTTATCGGATGATCGCTTGACGACTGCGCCACGACCGGCTGCAAGGTTGGTACGGCTGCGGGACTTGAAGCCGCCGGAATTGCGGATGTTTGTGACACCGGCGCCGGAGCATCCGCCGTCTCTGGATTTTGAGAACGGGCGGGCGCGACGCGGTGCTCATCAGCGGCGCGGCGAGGAACCTGCGTGGAGTACTCACTGAGCTTTTCAGTGCCTGAAGTCAGGGCTCTGATCTTGCTCTCGAGTTTCGCAACGAACGGAGGAAACGCGCCCGTTCGTGAACGAATGTAGAAAGCCCAACTCGCCGCTGCGATGAGAAGGAGGGCAGCGCCCAGAATCAGACGCGGCCAGATTCGCGGTGGAGTTGCCTCGAGTTGAGGGGCACGCCGAGCGCTTGCTGGGGTTGGCGGCCGGTTGGCAACCACCTTTTCTGCGGGAACGGTTGCGGGCGGGGTGAGCGGTATGCGAACAGATTGCTCCACGAAGGCCTGCCGCATTTCCTCGCAAGTCTGGAATCGATCCCTGGGATCTTTGGCGAGGGCTTTCCGAATGACGGCATCGATCCCGCCGGGGACCGCCGGGTTAATGAGCGATGGCGCGACGGGATCCTCATTCACGATCTTGTAGAGGACAGTCGCGATATCGCCAGCAAAGGGCTTTTCGCGGGTCAGCAATTCGTAGAAGACAGCACCCAAGGAGAAGATGTCGGCGCGATGATCCACTTTCTTGCCGGTGATCTGCTCGGGAGCCATGTAGCCGGGCGTACCGATGACCAGCCCGGTTTGCGTGAGGGACGTGTTCTCGATTTTGGCAATTCCGAAGTCGAGGACTTTGATGGCGCCTTCGTCGGTCACCATGAGGTTGGCTGGTTTCAGGTCGCGGTGAATGACACCGCGGGCGTGTGCAAAACCGACCGCGGCTGAAATCTGGTCAGCCCAGGAGAGGAGCGTTGGCAGGGAAGGCACGCCAACATCAGCCAATAGGCTGGCCAGGGTGGTTCCTTTGACGAACTGCATGCTCAAGTAGATGGCACCGTTTTCCTCGCCAACGTCGTAGATGGTGATGATATTGGGATGATCCAGTCCGCCGGCCGCTTTGGCTTCTTGCTTGAGCCTTTCGATCATCTGGGCGCGATCGGGAGCATTATTGTCGATCAAAATAGTCTTGAGCGCGACGGTACGGGCAATTACCGGATCGAATGCCTTATAGACGGCTCCCATGGCACCGCGTCCTAACTCTTCCTGAATCTGGTAGCGGCTCAATGTGCCGAGGTTCGCCCGACTCGCCTGACGCAGGTGCCCAGAGGTGGGCTCGTCAGCAGATCCCCGCTGCTCAACCCGGTTGTTTGGTGGTTCTGGCAATTCCATGAGAAATCTCTAATGGACTGTCCTCGCAAATATGCGCAAACGCACGAGTTATCGAGTCAGTGTGCCGCATCTTCATCATAGCCCTGCCACGTTTTGCTTCCCACTTACTTTAGTTTTTAATTGTGCGATCGATCTTGTTTCAGCCGTTCCTTCCTGCGAGACAATGTATGCTTCCGGATCTTTATGAAGTCGTGGAAACCCATTTCTTTCCCCTATCCTTCGAAGCGGCCGACCGAGATCTCTCGTCTCGAACGCTGCTGCGTCGCGGTTGTTCTCGTCCTGGGAGCATCGATCGCGACTTACGCCAAAGATGCCTCCCTGGCCGCGGTGGTTTTGTTCGACGGCCCCCAGGGCGCGGCGTATGTACAGATCACGGAAGCAGCACTGAATGGAAAGATCGAAGTTCGCAGCTGTGACGGGGTTTCGAGGCTCGACAAGAATACTTATAATGGGCTTCCGCGCGCGTCCCTGGCGGGCGCTAGCTCGCTTCAGCGCGGCGCAGATGGCGTACTTACGCTAACGGCAAACGGCAAGTCCGTCTGTGTTGTCCCCAGCAATCTGAAATTCGAGCGGAGCGTTGATCTCACGCCAGCTGAGGCGGCGGAACAAGCCCTGATTCGCGGCACGCCTGTCTCTTCATCGCCTCGCGATGCCATGATCCCAGCATTCAAGCCCGGTGTGCAGCTGGTGTTTATCGCTGTTCCGGACGTTGAACTTGCCGACTTCCTGCGGGCGCAACGAGCGAACACGGTCAGAGACTGGGAGGATTTCTTAACGCGTCATCCGTCTTCCGCACGCCGAGCCTCCGCTCAAGATGCCATCGCGGGATTTCATCAGCAGGCAGCCGAAGCTGCTTTTGCGCAGTATCAAAGTTCAAGCGGCGCAAAAACACAAGACCTCGCCAGGCTGCGGCAGGCATGCTTGGAGGCACAAACCGCCAGCCAGTCGTCTCCCGGCTACAAACCCGGTGCGCGGTTAATGGACGACATAGGGCGGGAATTGGACAACCTGGCGCGACCTGATCAGACACGCCTCCAGGCGTACCGAAAAGCCTTGCAAGACCATACGCCTGGGTATTCGCAACTGTCTGCCGCCAAGCTGCATGTAGAACGCCTGTTGGAAGCCCGGCCAGACTATGCTCCTCTGCTTAGTCTCCAGCGCGAGATTGCCGCCGAGCAGCGAAAACTGGAAATGACCGTCGTGAACGCGCAGGTGTTGATAGTAGAGTCGCGTTACGACCAGGCCGTCAGCTCGCTGGGTCCCTACGTCGCATTTGCTTCCGAAATGCCCCGCTTGGATAGGGTGATCAATGCAGCGTTCACATACCACTACGATAACGGACAAAGACTGGCGGCTCATCAGGAGTGGGAAAAAGCGGGGCTGGAGTTTAGTAAAGCGATCGCCCTCCGTCCGGACCGCAAGGATGTCCAGGCACCCGCCGACAACGCTGCCGCTCAATTCGAGGCCCAACGCAATCGGCAGGCGGCAAACACTGCTGTTATCGAGAGCGACGAGTACGCGCGGAACAACCAGTTTGTCGAAGCCTATAACGTACTAGCCGACTTGCCTGAAAAGCAGCGCGCCCTGGTAACGTCGCAGCTGGCGGCGTTGTCGCACGACTATCTCGGTGCCGCCGTAAAGCGCGCACAGAAACTCCAGGAGTCGCACGTTCCGATCAAGAACCCGACTGACGAGAATGCAGTGCTGGAGGCCTATGCTCTGTGGGATCGCGCCAGCTCTCTCGGGGATGACCCGGCGATCACCGTCAAACGCGATTTCCTTTCCGCCAAGATCAGTGCTTACTACCTCGACCAAGCCAATCGATATCTGCAGAAGGCATCGGGATCCGGAGCCGCTGTTGGGTGGCTTTACCTGAAACAAGCAGTGCGTTACGGGATTACCAATCTCGACAGTCTGAAAGATGAGATGGCCCGTTACGAACCACTTTATCAACGGCGATCCCAACTCTCGGTCGGCATCGTGTTTCGCGATCAAACTTCACGCCGCGACAGCCATGGTTTCGCCGACCAGCTTGCAGACGCGATAACCAGCGGATTCGATTCTTCCGCGATGCCGATTGCGGTCGTGCGCAATTCCTCGGAGGTTGAGGAGGCCCAACAGCCCAATTTCACGCTCGTCGGACAGGTTCTGGAACATCGCTTGGTCAAGAGCGCGAACCTGGAGGCTCCGGAATCGAAATACCGGGCGGGCGCGCACGAGACGAACAATCCGGCTTGGCTGCAAATCGAAAGCGACTATGAATCCGCTCAACAGCAACTCAGCTCGGCGCAACATGCGCTGGCTGACGCCCAAGCCCAACACAAGAAGAAGCAAGTTATCGGAGATGCCAATGACGCGTTGCAGCAGGCACAGAAGAGCGTCGACGAGTTGCGGCATAAGTTGGAGACGACGGAGCAGAGCCGCGTGGAGACCGTCGTTGAGTCTTATCACTACACCAAGAAGACCATTGATCTGACGGCGTCGGCGGAGATCGAATTCCAGTTTCACGACCGGGCGGGTAATCTTGTCGGGCGGCCTGCCGATGTGCGTAAGGACAAACACACCACGACAGTCGTTTTGCAAGACGTCAAAGCGGAAGATACCGGAGGAATCACCAACCAAGGCGTGGAACTGGACGGGGCGCAGTTTCTGACAGATCTGGAAATTGATTCCCGGAATGCCTTGGTCAAAGCGGTGCGAGAACGAGCGGCGGAGCTGCCGGCGGCAGTCCTGCAGGCAGCGAGAACACTGGCGCAACAAGGCAACACTGACGGAGCCGTGGAATTGTATGTGTTGTACTTGAATGCAACTCCTCAGGGTGCATCTCCAGGGCGAGACGAGGCAGTCAAGTTTCTGCGCGATCGGTTTAATTTAGTGGTGTCGACGGATACTAAGCTGTGACCAGTTAATCGATGGCATTTTGCCGATAAAGGGGCTGCTCGATACATTCGGCGCCTATCGGAACTTTCCAGCGAAAAGCCCATGCGGATCGCTGGCTTTGCTGGTGGAAAGGAGTATCGAACCATGGCGGACGGTCCAAAGGATGATCCGGAGCTTTCGTCTCGTCTGAGGAAGACCAACGAAGAGCTGAAGAACCTGCAAAACTCAGTCAAGACCGGAATGATCAATGTGAAGGTTCTGATGGATTTCCGGACCGCCACCGAACGAGCTCGCCAGGCCAGCGTAGCAGTACAGCAATGGCTCGATGCACAAGGAAAAGGAGGCGATCCTTACAAGCTGATGGAGCAGGTAGTAAGACAGCGCGTTGAAATGGCCACTCAGCTGATCAGGGACGTCACAATTGACCTCGAAAGCCTCGACGTAGACTTCGACACCCCCAGCCTTCCTGCACTCAACGAGGCCGTGCGCAAGCTTGCCGAGCGTTTAGAAAAACTGTTCCCCCAGTGATCTCTGCACGTTACACGATCGCTGCCTGGAATCCGTCAGTCTCGCCCGTTGCCTGATGTTGTCTTCGCGGGGAGGCAAAGGGGAGGCGGGTACCTTAGTACTCTTCCCTTTCGTGTTTTCGGGCGCAGAATAGATAGTGATCATCCAGCGGCAACGCAAAGGGGAGCTTCCTCTGTCGTACCAGAATTGCTCTCCCAGATCGCGCATTTTGGAGCCGTGCCATGGCCGAGCTGTTTCTCAAGTTTGAAGACCGGGTCTTACAAGAGCTCTTGCTTTCCGGCGGCACAGTCACGATTGGCCGTCAGCCGGACAACGTCGTTCGCATCGACAATCCTGCCGTCTCTGGACACCACGCCAAGGTCTCCCCGGAAGGCGATGACTATGTGATCGAAGACTCCGAAAGCTTTAATGGCACGTACGTCAATGGTCAACGCATCAACAAGGTGATACTGAAGGATGGAGACAACGTGACCATCGGCAAGCACACGATCGAATTTCGTGACGACGTGCGTCCGATCGCCGCGCCGTATGGAACCGTCGACCTCCCCGTGGACGGGCAACTACCGAAGGCCCTGCCACAGCTCGATTGCACCATGGTCTTGGACACGGCAAAGGCGAAAGAAATGCTCACGAAAGCAGCCGCAGCAGCTTCCTCCGCCGGCCCGGGTGTGGTCCAGAGAATCGGCATTGCTCAAAGCCAGTCGCCAGTCAATACCACACCTGCGGTACA
>CAVRDS010000026.1:0-5467 GCA_963719865.1 uncultured Acidobacteriota bacterium
GGACACTCTTGTCCGCGTGATTCCCAGACCCTAAAGAGGCTGTTGCTTTCGAGGAGCTTTCGGCATCGCTAATATGTGACGACTTGAACTAGACCTTGCCGACACTGCTGGCGTGGTTCCGGGTATCGGACACAGCGATTCCGTCCCTGCCTCCCGGCTGCCCCCTTTTGCCCGACGCGCCAGTGACCGACGCAATTGGGGTTTTGAGCGTTATCGCGATATTACGTCAATTGAGAATTCGGACAATTAGCTGCCAGACTAGGCATCTGCCGTATAATCAGGCGCGTCGAACATTTTTAACCCGCCAAGCTATTGAGGTGCGTGATGTTGACGTGTGCCCGTCGGCTATCCTCTCGTCGGCAAATCAGCCTTTTGATCTTGGCGCTGTCACTGTGTCTCGGATGCGGTGGCAGCAATTCAAACAACACTCACGTGGTCGCCCCGACGACGATTGTGTTTAGCTCGAACCGCGCTCTCGACGGCTCGGACGCGGACAATAACGGCGTGTTCAACGTCTGGGCAATCAAATCCGACGGGTCGGTCGCAACGCCGCTCACGCACCTTACGACGGTGGCGTATCCGGGCGAGACCAGCAATCCGGTGTTTTCCCCCGACGGTAGCAAAATCGTATTCAGCTCGGGCGCTGCCCTCGACGGTAGCGACAACCCGAACGGCGCTTATGGGACCTTGAACATCTGGGTCATGAACGCTGACGGGTCGGGGGCCAAACCGCTGACCAAGGTCACCTCCGCACAGATGGACTGCCGATGGCCCGTGTGGTCGCCCGATGGCTCAAAAATTGCCTACTACTCGCAGCGCGCTTTGGACGGCAGCGACATCATCAGCTCAGATCCGTACAACATCTGGGTGCTCAGTGCCGATGGTTCCAACGATGTGCCAATAACACAGCTGACCGCTTATGCGGCGGACAGCCTCTATCCGCGATGGTCGCCCGACGGCACAAAGTTCGCGGTCACCTCGAGTCGGGCCCTGGATGGAAGCGACGCCGCAAATGGCTCCGAGCCCTACACCGCGAACGTCTGGGTCATGAACGTTGATGGATCAGGTGCGATCCCGATCACCACGCAGATCAATAACTTCAACGACAGTCAAAGCGTTCTCTGGTCTCCGGATGGGAGCAAGGTAGTGTTCAGCACTCTGGGTATAGGCGGCGCGGACAACATATGGATGGCTCATCCGGATGGATCCTCTCTTACAAACATCACCAATCTTTCCGGCGGCTCCTTGAACTCCGTGGACGGCTGGTCTCCGAACGGCGCTCAACTGACGTTCACCTCGACTCGTTCTCTCGATGGAAGCGATGGCGCGCAGGAAAAAGAGAACGTTTGGAGTATGAACGCCGACGGGACCAAACCCAAGCCGCTCACTCGGCTGACAGTCGTCGGCGCGGCGGATGGAGTCTGGTCCCCTGACGGTACTCGCATCGCATACTATTCTCCACGCGCCTTTGACGGCAGTGACAACGGGGATTCCGGCGATGTGTTGAACATCTGGCAAGTGGATCCAAGCGGGGCAAGCGGGAGCCCGGTGACAAAGCTCACGAAGGCAATCAGTACGACACCACAATGGCTTCCTTGATCTGAACTCATCGAGACGGGCGACTGTCGGCAATTCCCTCTTCAACATCAGGGAATCGCACAGTCAACTGGCGAAATCAGGCGTGGCTGTTGAACAACTCTTTTCAGGCAATTTCAGCAGCGAAATTCGTTCGTAAGTTATTGATTGTTCGTTTGCCGTGGACGCGGAAATTCACCGAAATTACTAATCTGGTTCCTTTTTCAACAGCCACAGGCGTTAGCGCTCAAACCCCCTGCCAAGAGTCTGCCCGACAGTAGCGATCTCATCCAACAGCATGGCGTGCAGGTTCAAGTCGTGCCTGTCGCAGCTAAAGCGATGCCCTGATACGAAGCCTTAGTCTCCTTGAAACCTTCAAACTCTGAAACCCTGAAACCTGGCTTCTAAGCCTTCGCCTTTTTCACTTCCTCAATCAGCGGCGGTACGATGTCAAACAAGTTCCCGACAATGGCACAGTCCGCAATCTCAAAAATCGGCGCCTCGGAATCTTTGTTGATCGCCACAATGCTCTTCGAACCCTTCATGCCGACCAGATGCTGGATCGCCCCCGAAATTCCCAGCGCCAGATACAGCTTCGGGGCGACCGTTTGTCCCGACGAGCCGACCTGGCGGTCCATCGGCAACCATCCGTTATCGCAGATGGGACGCGACGCGGCGAGCTCACCGCCCAGCGCGTCCGCCAACTGCTTCGCCAGTTCGATGTTCTTCTGCTCTTTGATCCCGCGCCCCACCGAAACAATAATTTCAGCCTGCGTCAAATCCACTGCCTGCTTGGATTCCTTGAATACTTCCTGCGGCTGGTTGCGCACGACGCCATCCGGAACGTCGACGTTGACCGTCTCGACCGGCGCCGCGGCTGCGCCCGATTCGACTTTATCGGCGCGGAACGAACCGTTTTGAAAGGTCACGAAACAAGGGCCCGAGCCGGCAAAACTCACGTCGGCCACAAACTTGCCCTGAAACATTTGCCGCGTGAACAGCAGCTTCCCGCCTTCGTACCGAGCGCCGATCACGTCGCTGATGGCCGTGGTCTGCAAGGCCGTTGCCAGCTTGGGGACAAAATCCCGTACCTGATACGTGTGCGGCATCAACACCAGTTTCGCCGGATGCTTCTCCAAAAACTGCCGCAACCCATGCGCAAACGCGTCGGGAGTGTAGGGCTCGAGTCTGGCCGACTCGATGTCGTACACCTTGGCGACTTTCTTCTCCGCCACTTCGCCCGCGATCGCAGCTACGCCGGAGCCCACCACCGCGGCCTCCAGCGTCCATCCCGTCTGCGCGGCAATCGCCTGTCCGGCGGCAATCGTCTCCCACGAGACGCGGTTCAGTTTTCCTTCACACTGTTCGACGACGACAAGAATTATGTCAGACATTAATTCCTCGTAGAGACGCGGCTTGCCGCGTCTCAGCCTGTGGAGAAACTTCGGCTGTTAAGGCCTTCCCGTAAAGGGCGTTTGTTTCCGAACAACCTACGGCATCGCTAAAGCGATTCCCCGACGCGAAGCCGCAGTCCTTCAGCAGCCTGAGACGCAGCAAGCTGCGTCTCTACACCGACTGCTCTTCAGATTACGCGCATTTCATTCTTCAATTTTTCCACCAGCTTCTTTGCCACTTCCGCCGGTGGGCCTTCCAGAAACTCTGTATTCTTCGTCTTCTGCGGTACGTACAACTTCTCGATCTTCTGCAAATTCGCGCCCACGGCCGACTGCACCTCGGCCATCGTCACCTTGCGCAGAGGCTTGTTCTTGGCCTGCTTGATCCCGATCAGGGTCGCGTAGCGCAGCTTGTTGATGCCCGACTGGATGGTCAGCACCGCCGGCACAGGCATGTCGACAAACTGGAAGAACCCGGCTTCCAGTTCCCGCTTCACCCGGATGCCGCTGCCAGTTTTTTCGATCTGCATGATGATGGTCGCGTGCGGCCATCCCAGAATCTGCGCCAGAATCACGCCCGTCTGCGCGTATCCGTAATCGTCCGACTGCAAGCCGGTAAAGATCAGGTCGAACTTTTCATCCTTGATGGCCGCGGCGATGGCTCGCGCCGTGTTGTAGGCATCGAGGCCGACAAAAGCGTTGTCCTCGAGATGGATGGCCCGGTCCGCGCCCTTCGCCAGCGCCTCGCGCAATACCTGCAAGGCTCGCGCCGGACCGGCGGTGATGACCACCACCTCGCCCGTGTGCTTTTCCTTTTGCCGCAACGCCTCTTCGAGCGCGAAGGCGTCCGGCTCATTCACTTCGTAGGAAACATCTTCGCGAATCCACGTCCCCGCATCGTTCAGCTTCAGCGGAGCGTCTTTCTGCGGCACCTGCTTCATGCACACTAAAATCTTCACCGATCGGCTCCCATCCCTGGCGTCGTCAACTGCCACAGGCCAAACTGGGTAGTATAAACGAGCGGATGGAACGCGGACAGAGCCTGCCCTGAGCGAAGTCGAAGGGAGTGTCCGCCGCTTATCTCTGCGCGACACCCGCTACGCACCGCCGTAACCTTGACCGCGCTCTTGCCGCTTGCGATGCTGACTTATTGTGAAGAAGTCTCAGAAGTCCCACACGACTACGCGCCCCCCTCGCATCCGTGTTCCCAACGGCGAGCGCGCGCTGTTTACCGTCGACGATACCCGCTTCGTTGGCGTCCTTCAGCGCCTCTCTCTCACCGGAGGTTCCGCCGTTCTCTCCAAGGGTCCGATTCCCCATGGAACCATGGGTGACGTGGTGATGAAAACTGTGTTCGGCAAAGTCAGCGCTCATATCGAATTCCTTCAGACCGGCGCCGATGGCGTCCCGCTGGCCCAAGCCTTCCGCTTCTTGGCCATGGAAGACGCAAGTGCGGCGCGCTTGGCCGCCGCGGCAAAACAAATGGAGCAAGAGGGCTTCAGCGATGCGCCGCCAACCAAACCATCTCCTCTTGCTTTACCGGCCTCTGAAGCCCTGGGTCTGCTCCTCCACAGTGTCCGCCGCCTCGCCGCCTCGCTAGTCGCTCGTCGCTAACCGCTCCTCCGTAAGGAGCTAGCTGCCGTCTGGTCGATTGGTTTTCCGGAATCTCAAAAGGCTGGATGCTTCTCGACCCCCTCGCGGTTGTCAGTTCGCTACTGCAGAAACGCGACGCTCTGCACGCCCGTGATCTCAAATCGTTTGCGGCAGCGCATGTTCTTGCACATCATCATGTCATCCCGGCGCAGCATGTAAGACTGGGCCTTGGCGAACTTGGCCCGATCGCGATCGTCCGCTCGCGGCGGCAGACTCTTCTTCTTCGTACGCACCAGCCACTGGATCTCATATTCCGCCGACTGATGGCAATGCGGACAACTTAGATTCGACGGCTTCTTATCGGACCGTTCGTCAAAAAATTCGCGCTCATCCATGAATCAGGCCTCGGCTTTAGAACAACGCGGCGGGTGCCCCACTCATTCGCAGTCTTTTTGCGAATGAGTGGGCCTCCGCGCCAACCTCCGATTATTGCACTTTTGCGCGTTGAATGTGCGAAGATGCGAGCATTACGACCATGCCCCGCAAGCGCAAGAAAAGGGTTTTCTCAGCCGCGAGGATCGTTCGCGAGATGGCCCGCGAACGCGTCGGCAGTCCGAAACCATCCAGTCTTGTGCCGGGAAAGAAGAAAAAGGCAGAGAAGCACAAACCTACGCTGGGCAAGCTGCTCTCGGATGAGTAGCTGTGTCGTGCATTTTTATTAGAACGTTGCACTCACGGCAGTACCGCCAGCGGGTATGGTAACCACGCATGTGTTGCCTGATGGAGCGGCGCAATTTCCCCAGGTCACAGTGACCGGGCTCGCCGTAAGCAGGACAGAAGCCCCCACGTCGTAAGTTGAAATGCACGTTCCTGGACAACTGATCGCTGCTGGGAGACTCGTCACT
>CAVRDS010000027.1:0-5144 GCA_963719865.1 uncultured Acidobacteriota bacterium
CTGGCGCGAACGGTGAAGCTCGCTGCGCTCGTAATTAGCAGCAAGCCAGTTTCAGCGCGGTTCAATCTCGTGTTCGATAGCTCGCCGCGTCCAGAGCGCGCCGAGTTTGTTGAGGGCGACGAAAGCCTTCGTTCCGCGACCGAGCAACTGCGCGAGAAGGACTTTCCCGTGCGGTTTCCGGATGTGTCGTCAATCAAGATTGTGCGGCGCGGGCAGTTGAGCTGCGGTGCCTCAGGCTGCGCCATCGAGTTGTTGCCGATTGAGCCAGAACAGCGCGCGGCAGGAGCGGCGGCAAAATAAGGCCGTCATTCGAGACTACGCTCGCGGCAGGATTTTGAGCAGCTAACTGATTTCAACACTTAGGCTGAACGCGTACCATTCCCCTGCTAATATTGTGCCCAGTGGGAAATGTGATGGATTTGCATGAGAACAACCCCGTGGAGATGTACAGGCGAGAAGTCGCCAAAGTTGAGCTCTTGACCGACGAAGAGCAAGCGCATCTTTTTCAAGAAGCGAGCAAGCCGGGTGAGCAGGCAGAGGCTGCCAAAAGACGGCTACTCGAAAGCACTCTTCACCTAGTGTTGCCGGTTGCAGAGCGACATACGTCTAGTGGTCTTTCGATGTTGGATTTGGTTCAGGAAGGCAATCTCGGATTGATGCGGGCTCTCGACAACTTCCGGGGAAGCCATCTTGACGATTTCTCGGCCTATGCCGCCGCATACATTGAGAACTCTATCTCTGAAGCCATAGCGAGATTGAAGTGAGCAACTGAGGAGAACCAATGAACCCTCGCACTCCTCTAGTTTTCTTTTCAATCTGCGCGGTAGCCGATTTCGGGCTGGGCTATATCAGGGGCCACTCGATTGGCTCAGGCGTGCTTGCCATGATTTTCGGCTTACCCTTGACTGCTTTGCTTTATCTCATTCTCAAGGCTATTTGGAAGAGCAATGACGGCTCCGGTGCGCCCCGCAGCTAGGGTCAACACGGCCCAGTTGGCGTAACATCGCCATTACACTAACTACCGGAGGGAGCCGGCTCCCCCCACGTTTTGTGGTTGTCGAAACATGAGACTCCCGCGACTCGAGCCGCCGGACATAAGTCTTTATTCCTCAAAGACCTGGATCGAATTCCGAGAGAATGTAACCTCTAACTCATTGATTCTTAAATACTTTACAAGTAAGTCCTTATTTCTCAAAGACCTGGGCGTGACCCAGTTGCTAAGTCTTTGAGTTCAAAAGACCACATGGAGAGGGGTCAGAGCGAATGCGGTGTCAATGAGATCTTCACTTTCGCCCGAAATCACCTTGAACCCAATTTCCAGATCACATCCGCTTGTGCGGCGATGCCTCGACGCGTTCCGGAGACTTCGGTAAGCTATTGGGTCCTCTTTTTTTCTACAGAGTCGATTCTCAACAAGTCATTGGAGGTTTCCTGATGCGCGAGGCCGTCGAACGACTGTGGCCGGAAATTCAGTGGATCAAGGATGCCAAGCTTCGTGCCCAGGTGACCGAAGCCTGGATCAAGGCGCTCGAGCGAAGTCCGCTGAAACCTGATGACCTGAATCGGATTCCTTTTACGCTGCTGGTTCCGAATTGTCCGATCACGTTCATGGAGCACAAGCGCTGCGTGGTGCGCATTGCGCGTGACAGCGCGAAGGCGATGACCGACTTTATGGGCCGAGCGCTGCCGATCGACGCCGATGTGGTAATTGCCGGCGCGATCCTGGCCGATGTCGGGAAGTTGCTGGAATATGAAATTGGTCCGGACGGCAAGAGCCGGCAAAGCGAGCGCGGCGAAGCGTTGCGGCATCCGTTTACCGGAGTCGCGCTGGCGATGGAGTGCGGCGTGCCGGATGCCGTGTGCCATATCATCGCCGCGCACGCGGCCGAAGGCGATTTGGTGAAGCGCACGACCGAGGCGTTCATCGTGCATCACGCCGACTTCATGGCGTTTCTGCCGTTCAAGAATCCGAAGAACGTGAAGGTCAGGTCTTAGGTCTTAGGTGTCAGGTCTCAGGATTTAGGATTTTACTGACAGCTGAGAGCCGAGAGCTGACAGCTGCACTTCATAGAGGAGATGTCCTTGTCGACACAACTCACTACCCGCAAAGAAACCATCACCGCGATAATGTCCCGCTGGGCTGCGGGACTGGAATACAAACATCTTTCGCAAGACGCGGTATACCAAGCCAAACGCTTTTTGCTCGATTCGGTGGGCTGCGCGCTCGGCGGATATCGGCAGCATGACGTAATCCTTGCGCTCGAAGTGCTGAACGAGATTGCCGGGCGCGGCCCGGCGACCGTGATCGGCACGGGCAAGAAGATCGACCCGGTTTCGGCGTCGCTGGCGAATGCGTTGATGATCCGCTGCATGGATTACAACGACATTTACTGGAAGCAGGATCCGTCGCATCCTTCCGATATTTTCCCGGCCGCGATGGCGTGTTGTGAGCGCGCCCAGAGCAATGGCAAGGAATTGGTCGTTGGAGTTGTGCTCGGCCACGAATTCGAAATGCGCTTGTGCGAGGCGGCGTTTCCGGGCATTCGCGAGCGAGGCTGGCATCATGCGACGCTAACGGCGTTTGTCTCGCCGATCGTGGCGGGGCGCGCGCTGCATTTAGGCTGGGAACAAATTCAACATGCCATCGGGATTTCAGCTTCGCGGCATTGCACGATGGGCGCGGTGACCGCGGGCAAGCTTACGATGATGAAGAATACCGTCGATCCGATGGCTACGCAGAGTGGCGTTCTGGCGGCGCTGCTAGCCGAGCGCGGCTACACCGGTCCCGAGCACGTCATCGACGGCAAGGAAGGATTGGTGCACTGCTACGGTCCGGAGTGGAAACAGAACCTGCTGACGGACGGACTCGGCGAGTCGTGGCGCATCACGCAGTGCGGGATGAAGTTCTTTCCGACTGAGGCGCTGACGCACGCGCCGATTTCGGCGGTACTGGACCTGGTGAAGAGCAACGACCTGCATCCCGATCAGGTGGAGAAGATTCAGATTCGGTCGCTGGCGCGCGCGGCCGACATTCTTTCCGACCCCAGCAAATACGATCCCCATACCAAGGAAACGGCGGACCATTCGCTGCCCTACGTGATTGCCGCGGCCCTGGTGGACCGGCAAGTGACGCCGGCGCAATTCGAAATGAAGAAGATCATGGACCCGGTGATTCGCGCGCAACTTAAGAAAGTTGAAGTTATTGCGGATCCGGAGATCGAGAAGGTTTTCCCGGCATTGCAGCGTGTAATCGTGAACATCACGGCCAGCGATGGGCGGAATTTCTCGGAACAGCTGGACTATCCCAAGGGCGATCCGCGAAATCCGCTGAGCGATGCGGAGATTGAAGAGAAATTCCGGGCGCTGGCGGAGGGCGTGCTTTCGGCAAAGGCGCAGGACAAGTTGATTGCCGCGATTTGGAATCTGGAGAAGTGCGTGTCGGTCACGAAGCTGATGGCGCTGATGAAGGCGGATGTGAAGAAGAAGGCGAAGGCAAAACCGGTTAAGAAGCGCCGCTAGGCAGGAATCACATAGGCACACGTGTACGGGAATAACTTATGGCCGATTTGAAATCGACGATCACGACTGGTTTAACGGCGCGTTATGTGAAACTAGGGGCCGTGGTTGGCGAACTGGCGGCGCCGCTGAGCGACGATCAGTTTTGGACGAAGCCCTTCGCCTTCGGGAACAGCTTTGGCCACCTGGTGCTGCATCTCACCGGCAACCTGAATTATTACATCGGGGCGCAGATTGCTGGAACGGGCTACCTGCGCGACCGTCCGCTAGAATTCTCCGACACGGCGCGGCCACCCAAGGCAGAAGTCTTGAAGAAATTCGATCAGGCGATTGAGATGGTGATTGGCACGATCGGCAGTCAGTCGGCGGAAGACTGGTCGAAGGATTACAACGCTGTGGGAGTGGACGCGCGCGACCGGTTTGCCGCGGCCCTGCTATGCATAACGCATCTTCATCATCACATCGGACAGATGATGTATCTGGGATTTGAGTTGAAGCGGAAAGGCTGAGTAATCGGGAATCATGGGCCAGACCATCGTTGAAAAGATCGCGCAGAAACACATGACGGAGGGACCGTCGCGGCCGCTTCGGACGGGGGATTTCCTCTCGATTCGTCCGCATCGCTGTATGACGCATGACAACACGTCGGCGGTGATGAGCAAGTTCAAGGGCATCGGGGCGAAGAAGGTGAAAGACTCGCAGCAGCTCACGTTCGCGCTCGATCACGACATCCAGAATCAGGATGAAGCGAACCTGAAGAAGTACCGCGCCATTGAGGCCTTTGCAAAAGAGCAGGGCGTGGATTTCTATCCTGCGGGGTCGGGCATTGGGCACCAGATCATGGTGGAGCGCGGGTATGTGGTTCCCGGTTCGTTCGTGGTGGCATCGGATTCGCATTCCAATATGTATGGTGCGCTGGGCGCGATCGGAACGCCGATTGTTCGCACCGATGCAGCCGCGGTGTGGGCCACGGGCGAATTCTGGTGGCAGATTCCGCGGTCGATTCAGGTCGTGCTGGAAGGCAAGTTGCCGGACGGCGTGACGGGCAAGGACGTCATTATCACTTTGTGCGGGCTCTATAACCACGACGAATGCCTGAATGCGGCGGTGGAATTTACGGGGCCGGGAGTGGCGTCGCTGTCGATGGACGCCCGGCTTTCGATTTCGAATATGACGACGGAGTGGGGACCGCTGGTGGGCTGGTTTCCGGTGGACGAGGTGACGATCCGGTATTTGCGCGGCGTTCACCAGCGGCTGAAAGCGATGGGGGTGGAGCGGTTTTCAGAGAAAGACATCGACGGTTGGGAGAAGAACCCTTTGGCGCCGGATGCGGACGCGGCCTATGCGGCGCGGATTACCCTCGATCTCGCGCAAGTAACGCCCCATGTCTCGGGGCCGGACACCGTGCAGGCGATGCAGTCGCTCGCGGAAATCGAAAAGAACAAAGTTGCGATCCAGAAGGCGTATCTGATTTCGTGCGTGAATTCGCGGCTGGAGGATCTGGCGGCGGCGGCGAAGGTGCTCAAAGGTCAGAAAGTTGCCTCGGGCGTGAAGTTCTACTTGAGCGCAGCAAGTAAGTGGGTGCAGGAAGAAGCGGAGAAGCGCGGCATTTGGCAGACGCTGCTGGA
>CAVRDS010000028.1:0-6325 GCA_963719865.1 uncultured Acidobacteriota bacterium
CAGCTTTTCGTGCTCTGTCGGCAGCGAAAAGGGTTGGATTGGCATTGTAGGCCGCTGTGAACTCAGGGTAGCGGCCAACGAAAACGGCGGGATTGAAAACAGCTATCACGAATTGGCCGGCTCCATTACAACACCGTCAATTTTGGCTGTCTTGCTCATCGGCTCAAACCCGGTCTTGACCTTCTCCGCGTTTTTCGCCTTCGATTCCGCTTCCTGGTCTGAACGCGCTTCAAATACAGCCCGTGTCTTCAAAGGCCCGAATCCCGCATAAGCCGCTTTCCACTCCGCCCAAAACTCCGCATCGACAGGCGTGGTAGAAAACATCTTCGGCGGCAGATAGAGGCCGCTTTCAGTCTTCGCCTCGTAGACCCCCGCAAGCGTCACTGTCAGGTTGCGGTTCTTGGGGTGATGCAACACAAGGCCGTTTGGTAGACGGCAACCGATGAGAACTGTTTCCTTTGCCATGATTCCCTTTCAAGGAGCGGCTCTAGGCCGCGCTGAGGCCGCATCTCTGCGACTCCTGTTGAACAACCTTTGTACGGCTGAAACGACTCGCTGCGCAGCCGACATTCTTGCTCGTACCTCTAAAAACAGACCTAAACCCCAAGTAACTGACGATAAGAAACGGCCTGTACAAAATCGTACCCCATGTCCCCTGGCTCTGCTTCTGCTTGAAACTCGACAGTTCGATCTTGATCGGATGCGCACGCAGCTTTTCGGTAAAGGCGGTGGTTGCCGTCCTCTGCCCCTGCATCTCATCCGCGATCAACTGCACGAGGTTCCCCGAGGCGGTCTGGTATTCCGGCGCCGTCTCAATCTTCATCTTCGGGAAGTTCTTCTTGAGCATATCCTGCACATTGACGTTGTAGGTGTTGGTCAAGGTGAGGTACACCTGCGATTCGGGGGACATGGCCAGCGTCATAGGAGAAGCCATGTCAAGTTCGACAAGGCCGTTCGCCTGGGCGACGAGCTGGCCGTACAGCGCCTTGATGTCGTTGTAGACATAGATCGCGCCGTTGGGGTCGGTTGCCTTCTGCGCCCAAGTGACAAGCGTTCCCTCGGCAATGGGAGCAATTGGAGCCGATAGCGACGGGTCATTGAGCAGCCCGTAGTTCGCCAACCCCGCGATGCCGAAGAAATAGCTCTTGTTCTGGAACTTGTTCAGCGTCAGAACGGAAGCAACGCGCTGGCGATTGGCCCAGTCGATACGAGCAAGGCCCATCTTTTCCAGTTCACGTTCGCCCCACTGCGTGATGACCTGGTAGGTGTAGGACTGACGCTGGACCCAGTTCACGTTCGCGCCAGCGATGCCCGACTCAGCGTAATCGCCGTAGGACGAAACCATGCCGGTAGACTCGACAATGGGGAACATCGCTGTTTCCAAAGTCCAGTCGCCCTTCTTGGTTTCCTCGCCGACGATCTCCGTTGCCTTCATCGGGGCCACAAGGACTTCAATCACCTTGGGGTCGATGTAGGTTGACAGAAACGCGGGGATTCCGCTGTTCGAGACAGTCACCAAAGCGGGCTGAGCATCCATAGCCAGCCGGCCGCCGCGCTCCTTTTCAGTCTGCTGCAACTGGGCATCAACCCCCATGAAATTGATGCCCCACTTCTGCGATACTGCTTCAAGATGACGGTCCATTACACACCCCACGTTGTGATTTGTACCAGTTCACCAACAGCGATGACGGCCCTCTGGCGGGAACGCTGACCAGTTGGTAAGTTCGAACACTGGCGGTCGTGGTCAGAGTGTCGCCGGCGGAGTAGGTAGTTGCGGGAAGGCTGAGAGTGTAGATTCCCGCCTGCCCTGCTATTCCACTGATCTGCGATTCAATTACAGCTCCCGCTGGAATGTAGGTCGGATTGGTCGAGTCTGCAACCGGTTGCCCTGGCGCGAATGTTCCGGTGGTAATTCCGGTCACATCGACAGTGAGCCCAAAGGTGAGGACGCCGATGGCGCTGGCCGTATAAGCCGTTCCCCGATGGCTCAAGGTATACGTTCCCGTCGAACCCAAAGTGCCGGAAGGCTGAGTGAGAATCGTGGTAGCTGAGGATGGGAACCCCGCGCCGCCCGTGATCGTGTCGCCTACGGAAATGTAGGTTGAAACGACTGTTACCTTGACCACATTTCCGAAGGTGGTTACGCCGGAAGCCGAAGCCGTGTACGCCGTTCCGGGAGCACTGAGCGTATAGATGCCCACGCCGCCCAAAGTACCGCTTACAAACGTGGCAATAGTGGCCCCTACCGGGAAGCCTGCCCCGCCGCTTACAGTGTCGCCAATCGAAATCAGGCCAGTTGAAGTGGTAACGTCAATCACGGTGCCAAAGGTTGTTACTGCGCCGCCAGCCGCCGTGTTGTTGCCGCTCAGTTCATAAACTCCGGCTCCGCCATTCGTTCCGCTGATAAAGGCCAGAATGGTAGTACCGGACGTGATGCCACTTCCTGCGATCACGTCGCCGATGGAGACCAAACCCGTGACTGAAGCAAGCGTGATCTGGTTGGCATGGCCCACAACAGCCGTGCCGAGCGAAGTTGAGCCAAGTGCTGCCGTGTTGGTCGAACCGAGGCTCGCCGTGTTGGTCGAACCGAGCGTGGCTGTTACCGATCCAGCCGTACCAGCGGCGGTGCCGACAGAGCCGTCAAGATACGAGGCATAGAGCGCCTGACCACGAACGAGTGACGATGGGCCAGCGTTCTTTGCCAGGAAGTCGCCCCGCTTCATCAGCGTAACAGCGAAGCCTGGAGGAATCAGCATCCCCGCCGCTTGGAGGTATTGCGTAAGCAATCCCTGCTGATCACGATGGACAAAGCCATCGGGCTGCGATGAGGTTTGGCCGCTATTGGTTACGCTTCGCCCGTCGGCCTCAATCCATGCGAACTTTCCGATGGTGACGCCGCTGGAACCGGCAATCAACGCTCCGCCTTCAGGCGTGAGGGCAGTTGCCCGCGGGTTAGCACTTGCGAAATCGCCCTCTACGCCCAAAGGGTTGTAAAGGTTGACCCGCGTCTGAAAACTACCAATTAAAGGGCTTCCCATGATTCTCTCCTCACATCACCTGAATTTGACGGCCTGCGCCGGTGAACTTCTCTTCCACTGAAACTGCATCGAATGCCACATGAGCGGCGGGCTTGGACGCTTGCTGCGCCAGATTGAACAGCGCGCGGAGTGCCGGAACGCCCTCGACGCCCGTGCGGTCAACCTTCATCTGGTCAAGCGCGAATGTGTAGATGTCAGCCGCTGAATCTTGGGCCAGCACGTCGCCTACAACCGGCCTTACGGCGCGGCGGGCATCCTCGGCCTCGCGAAGATCGCGCTTGAACTCGTCCATCGCGTGCTTCATCTTGTCCTCAGCTTTCTTGGCTTCTTCCTTTTCAGATTCGGCATCCTTAGCCTTCTTATCCTTGGCTCCAAACGCGCAGTCGCCCTTTTCCTTGGCAACTTTGCCGGCCACCTTGGTCGCGTATTCTTTGGAGTACCCCTTATCTTCGAGCTTGCTCACGAGGTCATCAAAGCCGCCGTCCACCGCTTTCTTGGCGTCTTCGGCCTTTTTCTCGTACTCTTTGCGCTTGGCGCGGTCCTCATCGTCTTCCTCGGCATCGCGGGCCTTGCGGCGATCCTCAGCGCCTTCCTTGTGCTCGGTCTCGTCTTCCTCTTCTTTGGCCCACTCCTCGAAGGAAAGGTCTTTGGCGCGCTTCGGAGCGCCATCCTTGGCCTTCTTGTCTTTGGCTTCCTTGGCCTCGCGCTCTTTCTTTTCCTCTTCGGTTTCCTCTTCGCTGGCGGCATCCTTTGCGGCTTGCATCGCGGCCAGGGTTTCGGGCTTGCGCATCTCGGCATCCATTGCCAAGAGCTTCGGTTCCAATGCCCGCAGGTCGCATTGCTTGCGCGTCAGGCCGATCACCAAAGGCTTGAGAGCCGCGTCCTGGGCTAGCTTCGGAGATGCAGCACAGAGGATTGCGTAAAGAGCTTTGCCAAATTTCGTTTCCATTCTCGTCTCCATTTCGCTGTCCGCAGCCATCACATCCGATCCGGCGCGGCCCGCTTTAACTAACGCAACATGGTTGCCTTGAATATCCCGCATCACCCCGTCGTACCGCTGGCCCTCGTACATCCCCGGCGTCATGTCGGCTCGGTAGCGATACGAGGATGAAAGTTCCCGCACGGTATCCGTCTCCACCCCGGCGATTGCTTCGGCATCCCACAGGCATAAATCGGCGATCAGGTAGGGTGCCTGAAACTCCACATCCGACCCGACCGTGCCCGCAATGCTGTCCTGCTTGGGATCGTCCGCGCTTACTGCCGTGTGTTTGAACATCAACTGGTTCCGAGCGAAGGAAGGCGCGGCCTTGGCAAGTTCTCCAGGGTCGCGCAGAAGGTAGTACACCCGCTCCGGTTCCAGACCCAGATTCTTCGATTCGGGTATTTCGTGCCCGTAATAGGGATTGACGGTAGCCTTGGAGATCGGCGTCCGAAGAATATGCAAGCGGCCATCCGCATCGTATCGCCGATTCTTCAATGCCGAGTCGCACGCGATCTCCATAGTTCGTCTCGTTTGTGAGGATTGCACTATGAAAATCGGATTGCAACAATTCGATTGCAAAATGAAAGGCAAAACTAGATAATCAAATCAATGGCTCGACCTAGAAAGATGTTTTGCAGTAAGGGACACCGGCTTAAATCTATGCCGGATCGCCAGCGGTGCGCTATTTGCCAATCGGTTTATTTGCGGGCTTGGCGGAAGAGACAGGCTGAACGGCAGACGGAGCAGGCGTAAATGGCAACACAGAGCGCCCAACGCACCGGCAGTTGATTTCCTCTCCAGGCCAGATATATTTGCCGACAGCCGAATCCCACATGCCTTTAGCGACAGGGTAACGCTTTTGGTTCATCGCAACGTGAGTCGGGCGTGGTTCCCGTCCAGCGTGGCTGTGCATCCAGATCGACTCCACAATCCCTAATTCAGTCTGGCGAGCCTTCTGCACCACGGCATTCGCTTTGTTGCTTTGATCCCTACTTATAAGCACCGCTCGGTTTGCCGTGACCTCGTAGCGGCTCTTAATCTCTGCTGCCATCGCCTTGAGGTTGCGCCCGGATGCGTAATTGCGCATCACAATCCCCTCTACCTGTTGCAAATACTGCTGAGGGATGGAGCGGATCAGCCCAACATTCTCAGCCAGGGACGCCTCGAACGCATCGCGCATGGCCGGTGTCATGCTGAACTCAATCGACCAGCCCGCATCGCGCAGCGCCATGCGCATTGCCGCATCTGTGCCCTTGAACTGATTTTTAAGGAACGACTCTGCCACTTTGGGAGCCATCTCGTCAAACTTGTCCTGCCAGCGTTTCGCGAGCTTCTTTAGCTCCTTGCGCATCTCCTCGGCCGGCAGCGCGTCGTGAGCCATCTTTGGAGGATCAGAGCGCCTCTGAGCGGTAAGCCAATACTCCACGCTCGCCGCCATCTGCGAGATCATTCCCATCAACGCCCGCTGATAGCGCATCCTTGCGCCTTCGTTAGGACGAACTGGGCGGGCGATCTTAGGCTTTGGCAGCATCGGCTTTCTTTTCGGTTTTCGGAGCGGGTCTAAGAACCGGGCGACTGGACATGACGAGCACATGGATGTCTACCAGTTCAAGGGTGGTCAACTGGTGCGGTGTGCTTAACCTGGTTGTTGAATTCCCGCGCCCATTCCGTGTAACGGAAGAAATCGGGGAAGCTCTGGTCGAAAGGACGGAAACAGAGATCGGTGCGGGTGAGCAGTTCTTTCTTCGCCGGCCACGCAACCTGGACGGGAGGCTTCATCGAGCAAGGATCGGTGAGGTAGGGAGAGATGCCACGTACATCAAGAGCACCCAGATCGGTGTAGAACCCATAGTTGCGAACAGCGAGGCCAGCCTTGAGCGCAGCATCCCAAAGATAGCCCGTGCCTTCTTCGCCAGTGGGACCGTCGGCTTCGACTTCGTTGGCGTTCCCGGGAAGCAGATTTGGATCGGGCGGATAGAGCGGTTGTTCCTTCTGGCGAGCGGCGACGCCGGTGATCGCGACGTTGATGTTGCGGGCCGTGCCTTCGCTATCGTACTGGCAACCGCCTTTGCCGTAGTTGACCTTAACGCACTTCTCGTTGAGATCGAGAGCGCGCGCCGCGAGCGACCACTGCCAGCCGTCCATGCTCACCATCGAGCTGTCGTCGAAGTTGTCGAAGGTGACAAAGCTGTTGGCCAGGTTGTGGAAGTTCGGCGTGACGGAAGCCGGGAACTGGGTGAAGGCCGGATCCGCGTTAGCACCGTTGGTCAGGTCGCCGAGAATCTGGTCGAAGGTACGATTTTCC
>CAVRDS010000029.1:0-133610 GCA_963719865.1 uncultured Acidobacteriota bacterium
GCAGCGTGTTTTTCTTTCTGTTGTTCATCGTGGATGGTGTCGAACGTGTTGATTTCCGGTGCTGGTGTGGCCTTTGATTCTAACTCGATGCGGTTACAGACACACGTCGGCCCCGGCTTACACCACTGGAACCGCGAGGGCCAGATTCCGCATGCGCACCAGATTGTAGGCGGCGCAGGCGAAAGTAAAGATCCAGTGCACTTTGCCAACCCCACGATGCCGAACCTTCCGCATGAGCGCGATCGTCTTCAGCCAGCCGAAGCATTCTTCGATCCGCTTCCTCTTCTTCTGGCTGATGGCGTAGCCCGAGTGCCGCGTGGTGCGGGCATCGATCGCGCTGCCGCCGCGCCGTCCCAGGTTCTGCGCCACATGCGGCGTCACCCGCAGATGCCGGCACTCTTTCACGAAATCCCTCGTGTCGAACCCTTTGTCGCCGCCCACGGTCACCGGTTGTATGCCGGGAAGCTTCTCCAACATCACCAGCGCAGCGTCGCGTTCCGCCGTGCCATTGGCCTGAAACACTTCCGCGTCCACGATCAGTCCGTTGCTGTTCTCCACCAGCAGGTTCCCGCAGTAACTCAACTTCGACTCTTTGCCCTCGCCTTTGCGCGCCAGCCGCGCCTCAGGATCGGTTTTCGATGCATGCGTCTCATTCGACCTCTGCTCCCCGCGAAAGTTCACGGTGGGATTACCGGGATCGTCAGGCGGAGGCGTAGGCTGCTTGTCTTTCGGTTGAAAACTCTTCGCGCCCGCCCAGGCTTCCAGCAGCGTGCCGTCCACCGTGAAATGCTCGTCCGAGGTCAGACCCTTCGCCCGCGCTTGCTCGACCACCCGCACCAGAAACTCCTGGGCCACATCCGCCTCCAGCAGGCGATCGCGATTCTTGGTGAACACGGTCGCGTCCCAGACGGCATCGTCCGCATTCAGCCCCACAAACCAGCGGAACAGCAGGTTGTAGTCCATCTCTTCCATCAGCAAACGCTCGCTGCGGATCGAATACAGCATCTGCAGCAGTTGGGCCCGCAACAGCTTCTCCGGCGCAATCGACGGACGCCCCACTGTGGCGTACATGCCGTCGAACCGCCGCGACAACTGGCTGAGCACTTCGTCCACCATGGTCCGAATGGCGCGCAGCGGATGATCCTTCCGCACCCGCGCTTCCGGCGACAAATAACTGAACATGTGATTCTGCTGCTGATCTTCTCCGCGCATGCCTTCTGGTATCACAGTCGGGCTGTGGATTAGGAGTAGTTTTTCAGCAGCCTGCTAGACTGCTATTGTCAAACTACGGAATTGCGCAGACCCAAGAGCGGGCCAGGTTGCGCGGCCAAGCCGGATCTATGAGGCACATTCTGAGCGTATCGTCGGTTAACTGGAAATAATCGATCACGCCGTCAATCCGGGCGAGTGAGTTTGCCTGGCTGCCCTGTTCCGTTTTCGTAACAAGCGCTACCGTACCTCGGTAGTTAATAGCAGCGCGCCAAAAAAACAAAGCTATAATACTCAAAACAATCTCATCGCACTAAATGTCGGGCGGACATTTGAGGGGTACTATTGAGCATTGCATAATATAGTTACAACGGAAACAGCTCCGCCTGCCGCCAGAAGGCAATGACGAGCGTAGGGCGTTTCCGCATCCGGCGCAGGGCCTTGCGGGCATAGTGGCTTAACTGGCCAAAGTTCTGCGGGCAGAAGTTCGGCAGTTCGTGTTGCTTCCAGTGCGACCATAGGTACTCGACCGGATTCAGCTCCGGGGCATAGCCGGGAAGAAACTCTACCCACAACCGCCCGCGCTGTTGGCGGATGAACTCCCAGGTCATGCGGCTGCGATGGCCAGTCAATCCATCCCAGACAATGAGCAGCTTTCCGGGGACGTGGCGCAGCAAGTGCCCGAGGAACTCGATGACTTGCGGACTGCGAATGGTCCCAGGAAACAGCCGGAAATAGAAGTTCCACCACGTCACCCCCGCCATGGCCGACAGCGTCTTCCAGTTGAAGTGATATTGCAGCACCGGCGTTTGTCCGCGCGGCGCCCAGGTGCGGCAACGGTGCGGGCGTTCGCTCAATCCGCTTTCGTCGATGAAGACGATGGTGCGGCCTTCTTTTTGGGCTTTTTTTTAATCTCCGGCCAGCGCTGCTGCTTCCACCGCCGGATCTTATCTTCATCGCGCTCCAGCGCACGTCCGACTGGACGCTGGCAACTCCACCCCAGCTGCCGCAGGATGCGCCACGCTTGCGAAGGGTGATACTTCACTCCGCATTCCTGCTCGATCAGGTGGGCGACTCGCCACGAAGTCCACAAACTGGTTTCGTACCCCAGAACCTGTGGCCCGCGTTTCAGTCCGCGCTCGATGCGCCGCAGGTCTTCGGGGCGTAAACGCGCCTTGCGCCCGGCGTGTCCGGCTTTCTTCAGCGCTCGCACTCCGCCTTGTTGCAACTGCTCGGCCCACCGACTCACCGACTGCCGATGCACTCCCACCTGTCTCGCCACTTCGGCCGGATGGATTCCTTGCCGCAACAGCCGAGCCCCCAACAGCCGCCGCTCCTCTAGCTTCTGAAAGTCTCGCCGTACTCCTGCAGGGTTTCCCATGACCGGAGAGTAGCATAGACGCTCCAGAATGTCACTATATTATTCAATTCTCAATAAGAAGGCATTTCTTATGCAGTTGCCTCTGCCCGAAAACGAAACTGGCAGGTTGGGAGCGCTGCGGAGTTATCGGGTGCTCGATACCTCTCCCGACGAACGTTTTGACGACCTTGCCCGTTTGGCCACCTATGTCTGTGGTACTCCCATCGGGCTGGTTGGCCTCATCGACTCCAACCGACAATGGTTCAAGTCAAGGATCGGGTGGGATTGGAGCGAGATCCCACGGGAAGTCTCCTTCTGCACCCACACTATCCTCCAAACCGATCTAGTCATCGTTTCTGACACCCTGAACGACAAACGTTTTTCCAGAAGCCACCTGGTCACGCAGGCCGGAGTCCGTTTTTACGCCGGGGTCCCCTTGCTGACGCCCGAGGGATACGCGCTAGGAACGCTGTCAGTGATGGATTATGTTCCGCGCGCGCTGACCCAAGAGCAGACGCGTATCCTGTGGGCCTTGGCGCGGCAGGTGATGGCACATCTGGGAGATCAGCGCGACTTGCGATCAAACCCCGGACGGGAGTCGTATGAGCGCTATCGGCGGTTCTTCGAGTCGAGCGTCGTGGGATTTTACCGTACTACGCTGGAGGGCCAAGTGCTCGACTGCAATCCGGCGTTTGTGCGGATCATGGGTTATGCGTCTCGGGAGGAGCTGCTCGCCTGCCATGCCTTGGAGTTCTATTTTTCAGCCAGCGAACGGCAAGACTTCCTGGAACAATGCCGGAGTCTCGGCTCCCTGACCAATTTCGCTTCGCGATTGCGGCGCAAGGACGGCAGTTCGGTCTGGGTGCTGGAGAACGTCGAGCCAGTGCAGGGGCAGGACGGGGCACCGGCCATGATCGAAGGCACACTGGTAGACATCTCGCAGCAGAAGTTCGCCGAGGCAGCACACAATCAAGCGCAACGGGCACTGGAAGACTCCGAGACTCGCTATCGGCGGCTCTTTGAAACCGCCAAGGATGGAATATTGATTCTCGATTTCAAGACTGGGCAGATCGTTGATGTGAACCCATTCCTGATTGAGATGTTGGGCTATACACACGGTGAGTTCGTTGGGAAGAAACTCTGGGAAATCGGCCCTTTTAAGGACATTTCCGCCTCCCGGTCCGCTTTCAGTGAGCTCCAAACGAAGGGGGTCATCCGCTACGAGGATTTGCCGCTTGAAACCAAAGACGGGCGGCGAATTAACGTAGAGTTTGTCAGCAACGTCTACCCGGTTGATGGAACCCAGGTGGTTCAGTGCAATATTCGTGACATCACAGAGCGCGTACGGGCGGAAGCAGCGCTGAAGATATCGGAAACTCACCACCGGTCGGTCTTCGAGGGTGCGGTCCACGGCATCTACCGCGGCACTCTGGACGGCCGTTTCCTGGATGTGAATCCGGCCCTGGTAGCCATCTTGGGTTACAGCTCAGCGGAAGAGGTTCTGAAGTTGAGCGCTTCCCAGGATGTTTTCAGCGAACCGGAAGAAGCGCTGCGTCTGTTGCACAAATGGCAGCTGACGGCAGAGATTGAAGAAGAAGTGCAGTGGAAGCGGCGGGATCAGCGTTTGATCACGGTACGGCTGAGCGGCCGGGTCTTACGCACGGAGAACCAGAGGGCCGTTGGGCTTGAGGTGATTGCCGAGGACGTCACCGAACGGCGGGCACTGGAAGAGCAGTTGCGCCAAGCGCAGAAGATCGAAGCGGTGGGGCAATTGGCTGGCGGGATGGCCCACGAGTTCAACAATTATCTTGGAATTGTCCTGGGATACAGCGAATTGTTGTTGGAAGAAGCTGGCACTACTGAAGGCCTGCGCCGGAACGTGGCTGAGATCGAGGCAGCTACTCAGAGGGCCGCTTCACTGACGCGACAACTGCTGGCCCTCAGCCGGCGGCAGGTGCTTGAGCCAAGAGTTCTGGATATCAATGCCGTGGTGTGGGAGACACACAAGCTCCTGCGCCGCCTCATCCCCGGAAACATCGACCTGGTTCCGGTTCTGGAGCCGAACCTACAACCGGTCAAAGTGGACCCGGCACAGATCCAGCAAATCCTCATCAACCTGGTGGTGAACGCTAGGGACGCCATGCCGCAGGGCGGCAAAGTAGTGATTGAAACGGCCAACGTCGAACTGGATGAGGAATACGCAGGCCGCCACATCGAATTGCAGCCCGGACGCTACGTGATGCTGGGGGTGAGCGACAACGGCTCTGGCATAGATGAACAAACCAAGGCCCGAATCTTCGAGCCTTTCTTTACCACCAAACAGGAGGGCAAAGGGACGGGGCTGGGGCTGTCGACGGTTTACGGCATCGTACGGCAGAGCGGGGGGCACATCACTGTTGAGAGCGCCTTGCGAGAGGGCACTAGGTTCCGCATTTACTTGCCTCCGACGGCAGTAACGGAACTGAAGCTAGTAGATGAGACGCCCCCCATACAAACCGAAGTCCTCGCCGGCACCGAAACAGTGCTGGTGGTCGAGGACGAACCAGCTCTGCGCAGATTGATTTCCGTGTCCCTGGAGAAGCGCGGCTACACCGTACTTGCGGCGGAGGACGGCGCTGACGCGATTCGGATTTTGGAAAACAATCCCGGCGAGATTGACCTTGTTCTCAGCGATATCATGATGCCTAAGCTGAATGGACTGGAGTTGAGGGAAAAAGCAATCTTGGTGCGCCCAGATCTGCGATTCTTGTTCATCTCTGGCTACGCGGAAGACACAATCGGCCGGACAGCGCAGCTTCCGCAAGACGCTGGCTACCTGGAAAAGCCATTTCTTCCAATTGAATTGGCGCGCAAAGTCCGCACACTGTTGAATGAGAGTGACGCCCGAAGAGGTAGTACCGGCAAGACCCTGGCCGCCCGAGGATATTTTCCACGAGATCGCCGCGAGACCAAGTAACTAAAGTGCTTCTCCCAACGTGTAAGGTTGGGCATCTTTTCGATCGCCGGGGAACACCATGCTCCCAACTCTCCTCAAGTCTGGCTTCCGGGCGAGGGTGGGGCCAACCCTCATTCCTCGGTGGCCTTCCAGCCATTCCCGGTGAAGGTCTGCTTGGCGACTGCGGCTTTGTCCACAGCCAGATGGAATACGTCCTGTTCTTCTTGGAGCTCGACGGAAAAAGCTTGGATGTGCACCCCCTTCTCCCAGAGAGCGGAAGCTATTTCGCAAGGCAGTCGGGGGCTCTTGGCGATCCGAAGCTCAAATTGCTTCACCTGCGGCACGACTTGAATTGCACCTATGATACAAGCGGTTAGAGGAGTTGTCAGTTCGATTCTTGGGTCACTGCAAGAGGGGACGGGCGAATTGCAATCCGCATAAATTCCAGCCGTCTATGGGCATGGTTCGAACCACGCGCGCCCTCAGCATACGTTTCGTTCCTCGGAACCTCACATTTCTCAGAGCGGGTGCAAGAGGCATTTCAAGCGATACCCGCGACCGGCGCCGCAAAGGTTTGCGTATCGCCAGCAACGCGCCTCCGGCACTTTCGTTGAGCAAGGTGCAGAACTCCACGAACTCTCTGCCTTGCCCGTCAACGCCGCGTACGAACACCGGTATGGCGAGGGAGAGCCGCACCCAGCGGCGGCGCTCTGCCGTTGGTTGGTCAGCCGCGGTCGGCCCCTGCTCCCGGCGCATACGCGATCATAGCCAGACTGAGGATGGTCCGCCAGGCAGGGTTACCACAGTCGACATAATGCCGGAGCACAGGTGCGCTGCAAGCCTTGCAGCGGGGAAGAAGAAAGCGGCATAGTATTTCAGAGCTTGCTGCGAAGATGTGGCAGACTTTCTAGAGAACTTTTCCCGAGAAACTACAACCTCGCAACTTTGTTTCTTGCAACCTCCGCGCATCGACATACAACACAAATCTCCTTGAAACGACACCCGCATCGTATGGCATAATACGTCCCGCCTCTCCGAAGAGCAGTTCCCGCCAGTTGAGACGCAACACCCCCTGAGGCCAATAGGCTGAATCCTGCGAGGTTGGTTGTGAAGTTAAAGTGTTATCTGCTGTCTCTTCTGAGAATCCACCGTCCGGACTGCGAACATTGCAAAGCTCGGGAAAAGTGCGGGGTTGAGATGCGAGAACGTCTGGAAGAGTTGAATGGGCGGACGCAGCCGTATTCGCTCAACAATGGGGATCATGCCGAGGTTGCGCAGGTCTTCGATTCCAAGTCCGCCGAAGTAGCATTCCTGCCCATTTCATTGGAGCAGCAAGAGAAGAAGGCTGGTTAAGGCCAGCGGAGCGGCTGCGAATCGAGGCAACGGAGTCAATCACTCGCATCGTTCTGGATAGCTACTCTTCAAAAGAGTATCGGCAGCTTTGCTACCTTTCATCGATGCCGTTTGTAGAAGCATGTGCGCCTGTTCACAGTTCTGGGAGACTGACTTTCCCTGCAAGTAAAGGTTGGCTAGTGCGACTTCCGCGCTAACATTGCCTCGCTTGACCGCCTTCCACAACTCGACAGGATCATCCTCTTTCGCTGTGTCGGGTGTCTGAGCGGTTCCCAGTTTTGCCGGGATGACATGCTGAACTCGTCTGACCGGATTGCGGGCGATGTGTCGTTGATCAGCGTTTTTTACCTTGGGCGGCGCCGATGTGGCCGTAAGTTCGGCTGCTGAGCCGGATTCTTTAGGCAGGTTGCCTTTGCGGGCCTTGAAGAAAAAAGATGTAACCACCATCAGTCCTATCAAGACAACGACGACGGGGACCAGTCTCCTGAGCCGCGGATGGGGAGGGCTTTGTTGACTATCGGAATTCGACGGGCGCGATTGGTAATCGGCTCCGCTGAATTCGTGAGGAACACGTGAAAGCGTTTGAAGGGGTTCAACCACTGGTGCGGCGATCCCGCACATCGGGCAAAGCGCGTTACCCGAAGAATAGCGATACTCACACGAAGGACAGGTGATGGGTTCGTGGCTTACAGTGTTGGACACCTGTCATCCTCCTCGGGGCGGGAGTTTTGTCGTCGTGGAAATTAGATTGTAGTAAGACTCGTGGAAGAGTGCCGAGTAACGGAAGTAATGTCTGGGGGGCCAGACGACGAGAAAGTCAGAAAACTGGAAGAGTGGATTTTCCGTCAAAAGGCGTCATTCTAGGCGCTACACCACGCTCACGATAGCCCTTCGGACTGACCCCAAAGCCCCGCAATGCCGTTTGAGATGGCCGCAGCGACCTGAACCCCTCCCGGCAGCCAAAACGCCGTAGAATCGACTTCTTGAGGGATGCCGTAACCCGAAACGAAAAACTGAGCGTGGCCTGTGAGCATCTCTTGATTAGGGGGTCGAATATGAACACAGCCGCCGATACGGAAAGAGGCTTGAGCGCAGTTCCCCTCCTCAATGCCGTGTTTTGCGTTGATTGTGAAACCATCACCAACAGCCCGCATGATGCATGCACGGTTTGCGGGAGCCACTCCCTGATCAATCTTTTCCGGATGGTGGGAGGGACGCTGCGGAGCCAGAAGACACAGTTAGACGGGGAGGGAGCGAAAACGGCCAAGTACAATCTGGAACTCGTCGCCAAGGTGCGTGAAATTCCAGCAACCGAGTTGAGCCTTATTATCGAGTCGATGACCCGATTGGCACAGGCAGGCAGGGCTGTGGAGTCCCTCCGCATCAACGTAGAAACTGTTTTCAATGCCGAAGGCGTGCTCAAAGCAGCATGAATGTGTCCTCTCATGTCTTCTCGACTGTGTCCAGCGCCATCGATTGCTGAGCCCCCTCAATTCCTCCCGGCAGCCAAATCGGCGTAGAGTCGGCTTCCACAGCGGTCTGGGAGGTAGTGGCTGAATTTGACTTGCATCGTAAGCGTACGCCGAGGGCCGTCTGGACAGGCGGATGAGTGAGAGCCATTCTCGCGAAGTGGGCACTTAGAGATTGTGTCCACTTGGAGCGGAGATGGACACTTCCCAGCAAGTAGCAGTCATTCCCAGAGACAAACCGAGTCCGGTCGCGCCAGTGCGGCAGCGGCGGAGCATCGCCGAGAAGCGGCGGATTGTCGAAGAGACACTGGTGCCCGGCGCGTCGGTGGCGAGGATAGCGCGAGCGCATGGGGTGAACGCGAATCAGGTGTTTGGTTGGCGTCGGCTCTACCAGGCGGGAAGACTTGGGGAGCAGAAGGCGGGGATGAAGTTGTTGCCGGTCCGGGTGACGGAGAGTTTGCCCGCATCGATCGCGGTCGAGCGTGCGGTCGCCGATCTTCCGAAAACGCAACCCAGCACCATTCACATCAAACTGCGACAAGCGCAGGTGCGCATCGAAGGCAGCGTCGATCCGGCTTTGGTTCGCGTGTTGCTGGAATGCCTGCAAGCATGATGGCGTTGCCGGCCAACACGCGGATCTGGATTGCGGCGGGCGTGACCGACTTGCGCCGGGGCTTCACCGGGCTGAGTGCGCAAGTACAAACGAAGCTGGAACAGAGTCCCTTTTCGGGGCACGTGTTTGTGTTTCGCGGGCGGCGCGGCGATCTGATCAAAGTTTTATGGTTCGATGGCGACGGGTTGTGTTTGTTCGCGAAGCGTCTAGAGCGCGGGCGTTTCGTGTGGCCGCAAGCCACCAGTGGCACGGTTTCTCTGACGCGAGCGCAGTTATCGATGTTGCTGGAAGGCATCGATTGGCGACGACCAGAGCGCACCTGGGAGCCGCAGGCGTCGGTATAACGTGCGAGATTCTTTCCACAACTTTTTTCGCACACGGGCCGATGAAAAGACGCGCATTCATGCGATACTCCGCGCATGGCGGTAACTGCGCTCCCCGATCTGAACCTGCTTCCCACCGAGGAACTGCGCGCATTGATCCTGGCGCAACACGAGCAGTTAGTTTCCGCCGAAGATAAGCTCACCACCACCCAAGAGCAGTTACTCTCGCGCGAGCGGGAAATCGAACATCTGAAGTTGCTGCTGGTCAAGCTGCACCGCATGCAGTTTGGGCGGAAGTCGGAGAAGCTGGCGCGGCAGATCGAGCAGTTGGAGTTGCGACTGGAGGAGTTGGAATCCAACCGCAGCGAGAAAGAGCCCACGCCGCCCGAACCGGCTTCGGTCCCTGCCGGTTCGACTGCCAGTGCAACGAAGCCCGCGCGCCGTGCTCTCCCCGATCATCTCCAGCGGCAAACGCGTCGGCACGAGCCGAAAGAAACCGTGTGCCCGCAATGCCAGGGCGAGTTACGCAAGTTGGGCGAAGATGTTTCGGAGATGCTGGAGTACGTGCCCGCCAGTTTCCTGGTGATTCGTCATGTTCGCACAAAGCTGAGCTGCACGAAGTGCGACTGCGTCGTGCAGGCGGAAGCACCAAGTCGCCCGATCGAGCGCGGGCTAGCCGGGCCAGGGCTGTTGGCGCATGTGCTGGTCTCGAAGTACTGCGACCATCAGCCACTGTATCGGCAGTCGGAGATCTACGCGCGTCAAGGTGTGGAACTGGAGCGCTCGACGATGGCGGATTGGGTAGGCGGGAGCAGTCGGTTGCTGGAGCCGCTGGTGGAAGCGCTGCGTCGCTACGTGACGACCGCGAGTAAGTTGCACGCCGACGACACACCGGTGCCGGTGTTGGCGCCGGGCCAGGGCAGGACCAAGACGGGGCGCATATGGACCTATGTTCGCGATGATCGTCCTGCGGGTGACACGGGGGCTCCGGCGGTGTGGTTCGCCTACTCCCCCGATCGCAAAGGCGAACATCCCGCGCTGCATCTGGAAAAGTTTCGCGGCACGCTGCAGGCGGATGCTTATGCGGGATTCAATCAGCTCTATGAAGACGGTCGCATCCAACCAGCGGCGTGCTGGGCGCACGTGCGGCGTCACTTCTACGATCTGGAGCAAGCGCACAGTTCGCCGGTAGCGAGCGAAGCGCTGCAGCGGATCGGCGCGCTGTACGGCGTCGAAGAAGAGATCCGCGGCAAGCCCCCGGACCAGCGCCGCGCCGTGCGCCAGACGCAATCGAAACCGCTGCTTGACTCTCTGCGACAGTGGTTCGAGACGACCTTGTCGAAGCTCTCGCGCAAGTCGGAGACGACGGTGGCGATTCGATACGCGCTTTCGCGCTGGGTCGCATTGACGCGCTATATAGAAGATGGACACATCGAGATCGACAACAACGCCGCCGAACGCTCTTTGCGTGGCGTGGTCCTGGGCCGGAAGAACTACCTGTTTGCCGGATCAGACGCGGGTGGAGAACGCGCCGCTGCGATCTACAGCCTGATCGGTTCGGCGAAGCTCAACAATCTCGATCCCGAAGCCTATCTACGCCAAGTGCTGACGCGTATCGCCGACCATCCCATCAATCGCATCGACGAACTGTTACCTTGGAATCTCACTCCCACATCTGCCGAAGTGTCCACTTAACCGATTCGTGGACACTTAGCAATACGGTGCAACTCGGACGCTTACCTTGCATCTCTAGGCTGAGTGGCTACGGCATGCCGACGTTGGCACCACGATCAACCTGTACACTTAAGCAGTCAGCCAACGGAAGCGTGCAGCACACCCTTGCGCAGTGCAAGGTGAGGCGGAACCTAGCGCGTAGTGGGGGGAAATCGCCACAACGCTTGAATGACCGGATTCTGAGTGCCATTGCACTCAGTGCTCCTGGTCACTGCAAGGCATCAGGAATGTTCACGCTTGGCGATTCGCATAGCCAGGCTTTGGAGATGCTCAGCCACCTGCATCGCAGTGACGTTCATATCTTTCCACTCAGTAAGGGCATCGTAGAACCCAACTCCAAAAGCCTTGATGATCTGATCTTCCCAACTTTCCAGGTGCAACGGCCCATTCTGGGAAACATCCTCTCGTAATTGCTCGAGAAACCGTATTCCTTTTCGAAGGTCCTGTCGGCTGGCTCCATACCATTGGGCCTGACGGACGTCTGGTTGGGGAGCGCTCTCGTTCGACGTCGATTCGTGGTCCGGTGCGAAGTGCTCGTTTAGTCGATGCATTTCCAGCCGGATTACGAGCGAGCCTTGGTTGCAACGGCGTTATTCATCGAAAGCGAAATGGTGCTCTTCTTGCCCCGGTGTGCTCGAAACCTGCTTGGCAACGCCAACATTGTCAGAGAGGCGATGTAACCGCTAGCTGGCGATGACTAAATTTAATCGGCACCATTAACGCGATAGTTGAGTGCAACCAAAACATAGCGTCCACGATCCGGTCAATGCCTGCTCCGCCTGCGTCTTAGCAAGCTAGCGCTACCCCACAGCCAGTTCTTACCGCCAGGACATTCAGGGCCATCCCCGGCGAACTTTCAGAAGGGAACGGCCATCTCCTCTTCCGCTGTGATTTGTTTTACCACGTCTTTCACCGCACACATCACTTCTGGCGAGACGACGCTTCCGAGTGCGAAGTGCGATCCTTCGATCCCGAATACGCGCAGGCGTTTTGGAAGACAGCCAAGAATGCGGGCTAGTTGTACCGCTTTGGCGATGCCGAATCCGTGAGTGGACAACGACAAGGTCTCCGGCAGCGGCAGTTGTTCAGCATCCCACAGCCACACCTTACCGGAAGGACCGCCTGTCATGACCGCATCCACGATAACTACGTTATCGGCTCCGTTCCACGCGTCGATGAGTTCCAGAGCCTGCCCCGAGCAGATCTGTGCGTCCAGGCCCAAGTCCCGCAGGCGTTCTGCGACCAATATGCCGGCAGCATCGTCGCCTCTGTCCCGATTTCCGCAGCCGAGGATCAGCATCTTGGCCCGCCTATTCGCGCTCCAGTACAACCTTCAGCGCGTGGGTTGCGCAAGAGATGCACGGGTCGTAACTGCGGACGGCCTGTTCGCACTTCCAAGTGGCTTCTTCGACCGGCCAAGCCACGAGGCGCGCGGCATATTCGCGGAGATCGTCTTCGATCTGGTGAAGGTTTTGGGAGGTGGGCGGAACGATTCTAGCGGCGACGATCAGTCCTTTTTCATCGAGGGCGTAGCGGTGATAGAGAATGCCGCGAGGGGCCTCGGTGATTGCCTGACCGACGCCGGTGCGGTTGGGCGCTTCGGCTTTCGGCGAAGGCGGCGGCTCATATTCGCGAATCACTCGCAGCGCTTCGGCGCAAGCGAAGACCAGTTCGACGGCGCGCACCTCGATGCTGCGGAACAGATTCTTCACCGGCGGCCGCAGACCCACTTCGAGTGCGACGTTGCGGGCAACATCCGGAAGCTTGTCGAAGTTGAGATTGAAGCGGGCCAAGGGGCCCACCAGATACGAGCCTCTCCCGCGCACGACAGAGTGCAAGGCGTTGGAGTGCTTCACATGCAATTCGACGAAGTGGTCTTCATATTCCGCGGCGTCGATGTCGAGGCCGCGGTTTGAAACCAGGCGTCCTTCGTTGAACGGGTATTCGTCGGGGTGACGTAGCGCCACAAATTCGTAGTCTTGCTCGAAGTTCGGAAACTCCAGAGAGGCTGTCCAGCGCACGGTTCCGAGCGAGGCCTCCACAGCCCACTCCAAGTCACTGACGAGTTCGTTCAACTGCTGCCGAGTGGGTACTTTGTAAAAGCCGCCGACCGCGGCCGAGATGGGATGAATCTCGCGTCCGCCCAGCAGTTGCACAATACGGTTGCCGATCTTTTTCAGCCGCAAGGCGCGCTCGACCACAGCACGGTGATCTGCTGCCATGGCAATCACGTCCGGATAGCCGAGGAAATCGGGTGCATGCAGCATGTAGACGTGAAGCGCGTGGCTCTCGATCCATTCGCCGCAGTAGAAGAGCCGGCGCAGCAGCCTGACCATAGGGTCGATGCGGACGCCCAAAGCCTGCTCGATGGCGTGCACCGCGCTCATCTGGTAAGCGATCGGACAGATGCCGCAAATTCGCGCGGTGATGTCGGCCGCTTCGGAGAAATGACGCCCACGCAGAAACGCTTCGAACAATCTGGGAGGCTCGTAGATCTTGAGTTTGACATCTGCGACACGCTCGCCCACGAGCTTAATATAGAGGGAGCCCTCGCCTTCTACGCGGGCCAGGGTGTCGACTCGAATTGTTCTCGTCCCCCGTCCGGTCATTTGTGCTCACACTCCTCGCTGGCCTTGCGGAACTGCCACGACCAGGCATTGAATCCGCGGAACGCGCGCACGTTCTGATCGTCAGTCTGCCCCAGATCCCGGAGTTGGTTGGTAAGCGAAGCGGTGTTCGGAGTCTCCATTGGACCATAGCAGCCGTAGCAACCGCGGGCGTAGCTCGGGCACAGAGCGCCGCAGCCCGCCTGGGTTACGGGCCCAAGACATGCAATCCCGCTGGCCACGGCAATGCAGACGTTCGCCTTACGCTTGCAGTCGATGCATACGCTGTACGAGGGAATATTCGGCTTGCGGCCCGCCAGCGCCGCCGTGATCAGTTCGATCAGGTGGTGCTTGTTGATCGGGCATCCCCGCAGTTCGAAGTCGACCGGGACATGTTCGGCAATCGGCGTGGAGAGCTTCAGCGTGCTGATAAACTGCGGCGTCGCGTAGACGACTCGGACAAATTCGTCGACGTCCTTCCAGTTGCGCAGCGCTTGAATGCCCCCCGCGGTAGCGCAGGCTCCAATGGTGACGAGCGTCTTGCACTGCCTGCGTACTTCCTGGATGCGTTGTGCGTCCTGATGGGTGGTGACCGATCCCTCGACGAAACCGATGTCGTACGGACCTTTCAGCATGGTGCGCGTGGCTTCCGGGAAGTAGGCGATGTCCACGGCCGCAACGATTCCCAGGAGTTCGTTCTCGGCGTCGAGCAGACTCAGCTGGCAGCCGTCGCAGGAGGCGAACTTGAAGACGCCGATTTTGGGTTTGTGCTCCGCCTCAGAGTTCATACTTCTCCAGTAGCGGACGAATTTGCTCGTAGCGAAAGACGGGACCGTCTTTGCAAATGAAATACGGTCCGAACTGGCAGTGTCCGCAGAATCCGACGCCGCACTTCATGTTGCGCTCCATGGAAAGATAGATGTCGTCACGACTGAGGCCCTGTGCCTCCAGGTCACGGACCACGAAGCGCATCATGATTTCGGGCCCGCAAAGCATCGCCAGGGAGCGGGACGGGCGCAGGCGCGCGAACTTGAACAACGTGGTTACGACGCCCACATGGTTGCGCCAGCTCAATCCGCCGTAGTCGACGGTGATGAGCACTTGCGTGTCGCGCTGCTTGGCCCAGGCAGCCAGATCCTTGCGGTAGAGAAGGTCGCGAGGGCTACGCGCCCCGTAGAGGATGACCAGGCGTCCGTAATCCTTACGGTTGGCCAAAACCTGGTAGACGACGGGCCGCAACGGCGCGAGGCCAATCCCACCGGCGACGAGAATGACGTCTTTGCCGCACCCCGCTTCCACCGGCCAGCCTGTCCCAAAGGGGCCGCGCACGCCAATGCCGGCGCCCGCTTTCTGGCTCACGAGCGCATTGGTCGCCTTGCCGACGGAGCGGACGGTGTAGACGAGGTGGTCTTGTTTTCCGGGGTCGCCGCTGATGGAGATAGGCAACTCCCCTGCCCCGAAGACCCACAACATACTGAATTGTCCCGGCAGAAACGAACTTCCGCCGGTTCCGTTTTGAGGCTGGAGCGTAAGCGTGAACGTGTCGGGGGTCTCCTTCGCGATGTCGTGCACGCAGTAGGGCAGAGGAGTCATCGGATCGGCGGCTACAGAGATCGCTGCGCTCATCATCGCACCGCGTAAACGTCAACCATCTGGAAACGGGCCTCATCCAGCCGGTGCTCAATGATCTGAACCAGGCGCTTTAGTATTTCGTAGCCCAGATCGTGATTGGCCTCGCACTTGGCGCGCAGACACTTTCCGTCGAGAGCGATGGCGCGAATGTTCTTGAGGGCATGGCCGTTGAACTTCCAGACATAGGGCGCCAAAAGCCACGACCAACCCAGAATCTCTCCTTCTCCAATCGTGGCCACAACGATAGGTTTGGTCTGCGGCGCAAAGATTTCGACTGCTACCTGGCCCTCGCGGATCAGATAAAAGGTGTCGGCGGGGGCTCCTTCCCGGAAGACGTAAGCACCCTTCTCAAAACGGACATTCGAGGCACAGCCGGTGATCAAGTTCAGGTAAGCAGGATCGAGGCCCGTGAAAAAAGGGCACTCGGCGATGATGCGCTCAAGGTTTTCCATTCTGCCCTCCGTCCCGGATCGCCCGGGCTTCTTCTGTAATGTCGATTCCTACCGGACACCACGTAATGCAGCGTCCGCATCCAACGCATCCCGACGAGCCAAATTGATCTATCCATGAGGCGAGCTTGTGAGTCATCCATTGCCGGTAGCGGGCCTTCGCGGAAGATCGGATGGTGCCTCCGTGGATGTAAGAAAAACTCAGGGTGAAACAAGAATCCCAACGACGCCAACGCTCGGCGTGATCCCCGGTTATGTCACTGACGTCTTCTACCGTGGTGCAGAAGCATGTGGGGCAGACCATGGTGCAGTTGGCGCAAGTCAGGCAGCGCTGACCGACGTGATCCCAGCGGGGATGCTCAAAGTTTTGGTAGAGAAGATCTTTGATCCCGTTGGTGTCGATGCGCCGCGTCTGCTGGTTCGTAGCTTCGCGAACCCCGGCTTCCATCTGCTGAATATCTTGTTCGCTGACTGGAGATACTTCCATCTCCGCCAATACCTCGGCCCCGCGGTCGCTGCCGGATTGCACAAGAAAGCGGTCTCGTTGTTCTCCGTTCAATTCTGTGAGGGCCAGATCGAATCCCCCGGTAACGCGCGGCCCGGTTCCCATCGACGCGCAGAAACAAGTTGGTGCAGCCCGCGTGCATTGCACGGCGATGATGAATTTGCCGGCGCGGCGCTGTTCGTATGTTGGATCGCGGAACTTATCGTGGAGCAGAACGCGGTCCTGCACCGCGATGGCCGCCAGTTCGCAGGCTCGAACTCCCAGAAATGCGAACGGGCGATGGGGTCGCGGTTCATTATTCAGAATTCGGAACGTTTTCCCCTGGCGCTCGGCGAAGCAGAGCCGCACATCCGCCGGGTGGAGATATTTTTTCCAGCTCTGTGGTCCCACCGAATAGCTAAAGAAGGCTTGATCCCGGCTCCGCTTAAGCCGGTAGTGTCCCGGTTCCTGCTCGTCGGTCCAGCCGGCCGGCAGCTCTTCGGGAAATGCAACGCGGTCGTATACGATCGCCCCGTCCCGCACAGTCGGCGCCACTACTTCGTAACCCCTGTGGAGCAACACCTGGATCAGCGTTCCCAGTTGGTTTGCCTTCAGAGCTACAAGTTGCGTGGGAGGCACGTCGTCACACCGTTCCTTTTTCAGCCTTAGACAACATCCGAAGCGTCACAAACCCTCCATCGGCCGTTACGGTCGCGGACTCGCGCTCAGGCAGATCACGACGCCTTGCGATCGACTAGGTTCAAAGGGGAAACCCTCGCAGCCAGGGATGATCCGGGTTTCTCTTCCTCCGATACCAGCACCATTTTGCCGTTCAAGCCGCCGATGATTGCCCCCACCAGAAGCGAAGCCAGGAGCGTGTAACCCAGTTCAAGCTTCAGCAGATCCTCCGCGATCTTTGCCTGACTGGCAGCCATGACGCCGAGTATGGCGAGTGCGGCCCAGAATAAAGTTGATACAACAATTGCTCGCGTTACCCCTTGTCGTCTGAAGCTGGCAAGCAGAAAAGCCACACCATAGGCGAACAGAAGACAAATCCCCACGCTGAGCAGGTGCGGGCTGTACCACCAGACGATTTGCTTGAGTTCCGGCTGACTCAATCCCAGCGCGGCCATCCACTCCGCACGAAATAAATAATGTGAATGCCACATCGCTCCCAGGTACCAACTGGCGAATGTGGCGATCAGCACGGGGAGGTGATAGATCCTCTTGGTTCTCACGACGACTTCGCCAACAGTGTATGGTTCCTGCCGAACGGCTTCCGGTATGCACTCCTGGCCGCAATTTGAGTGCTCGGGCCAACGAGTGCAGTGGGCGATGCGCAAAGCGGGCTTGCCCGTGAGGCCGGAGATTGCGGCGTGCGTGCTATCGAAGCTGACCGCGACCTGGTTGCGCGTTTCTGGGCAGGTCACAGCCCGAATGCCTGCGTATTGATTGCGGATATTGCGTCCCCACAGCGCCGGCAACAAAAGCAACAAGGACGCGAAAGCGAGCAAAAGCAAAAGCCCAAAACCTAGCAACATGACGCACCTCCTGACTTGCTAAGCTCCTGACAAGCCATGCCAGGTTCCACAGCCGCTCCCGTGGGCGTTCTCCGAGAACGATGCTGCACGACTGTGATCAGGCTGCGGCGGATGCCGTTTTTATCACTGCCTTTACAACTTTCGGCAGCTCGAACTTGAGCAGCCCGGTTTGTAGTTCGACCACGGCGCCTTCCGGATCAACCTCCGTCGGAAGATCGATTACGCGCATGATCTGGTCGGGATACCAATCGATATTCTCGATCTTTCCTGCCGTCGTCTCGGTGGGGGTAACCTCTTTTTTCCCGAGGATGACAATGCATTTGGGTTCGATGCTCACGGAGAGCTCTTGTTCTCCGAAGCCAAAAACGTTGGCGCGAAGGCTAAGCCGGTCCACCGAGTCGAGGGTCGTGATCGACACCGGGCGTAATAGTTCCGACTCCGCCTCGAACCAGTCCTCCCAATCATGACCATGCTCACGATTCCGCTTTTCGAACAACTCAAATGCCCGGCGGGCAATCGCAAGCTGCGCCCCTTGCATTTCCCATCGCATTTTTTCAGGATCTCGCGGTTGCAATAGCGTGGCTGGCGGTCCTGCCGTCGAGGGAGAAACCTTACTGGATTTCATGACACCCTCCTTCATTGACTACAGGTGAAAGAGGATCGCTCGGCCGCTTGTTGTGGCCAGCAAACAGGCTGAAACGAGCCGTTGTGAAATAGACCGTTTTTGGAGAAGGACTCTTACGTTTTCATTCTCCTCATAATTCAAAGGGTGCGATGTGATCAGAGTCACCAGTGACTTTTCCGGTCAAGGTTTCTACATTGTCGTCGAGGACGTTGAAAGGCAAAATGGCGTGCTCTGCCGGACCGCGAAACTCCGGTCCATTGTCCAGAACGATGGCTTCCGGGAGGACACGAGCAGTCGGCATTGCGGGACTTTTAGAGACTGGCAGAATGAAAGAGTTCGAAAATCCTTTCTGAGGAACGCCCATAAATCGGAGTCCCAGAGATCAACCTGCGTCTACCTGACGGTGAACTCTGCTCGCAGGGGCAAGTGTTCCGAGGAATCACCAACATAGACAACGAACTTGCCGGGATCGACCTTCCAGTCTCCAGACTCAACGCTCCAATACGCGAGCGAGCGCCGGTCGAGGGTAATGGAGACGTCCTTCGCCTCACCCGGTTCAAGCATGACGCGTGCGAACCCCTTTAACTCCTTCTCGGGACGCGGGACAGTTGCGGATGGATCGCCAACGTAAACCTCGGAGACCTCGGCTCCGGACCGCTGGCCAACGTTCTGGACTTTAAAGCTCACGGTGATAGCAGCGCTGGAGCTGGCCTGTTTGGGCGTAACGATCAGGTTGGAAAAGGCAAACTGCGTGTAGGAGAGCCCGTAGCCAAACGGATACAGCGGTGCCGGTTGCTCCTGGTGACCATAAGCCCGGTACCCTAGAAAGATCCCCTCTCGATAGTGCACATCATGTGTTCCCGGTTCCTCATAATAGTTCTTGTAAGCAGGGTTGTCCTCGACCTTCTGCCACCAGGTGAAAGGCAACTTGCCAGAGGGATTCACTTTGCCCGTCAGCACCTCGGCCAACGCGCGACCGGCTTCCGACCCCCCATACCAGCTCTGGATAAACACGGGCACTCGGTTGATCCAGCCGCTTGTGTCCACGCTTCCGCCCGCAGTCAGCACCAGAACAGTGTGTGGGTTCGCGTCAAGCACGGCCTTGATCAGTTCATCCTGACCGGGAGACAGACGGTAGGTTCGGTCGTGACCCTCGCCTTCGGTGTCTTCATTGAATCCGACCGACAGCACGACCACATCGGACATAGCGGCAATTTTCGTGGCGTTCGGTTCAAGCATCTGGCTGACTGGCAGCGCGCCGAGTCCGGCCCGGACTTGCTCCGTGTCTGGCGAATACTCAAAGCGCAGCGCCGCTGGCTGGCCGGCAGAAATATCCACATCGGCCGCCTGCGGCACTTGCCCTTCCTGATGAGTTTGCTTCAGCACGAGCTTGTCATTCACGTAGAGCGAATACTCGTCTCCACCCACTGCCGCGGTAATAAAGCGCTGGGGTCCGGAGATATCGGATGTGTAGTATCCCGAACAGCGATAGGCGTGTTTTCCCGTGGAAGATTGCGCCCACTGATCGCCGCCCCAGAAATTGATGGTCCAGACTATGTGCTCACCGAGAGGCTTGCCGCTGAAGCTTGCATCCGCGAATTCCTCGCACTTAAGGCCAAATTGCTTCCCTTTGGCATCGGTCGAGAAGTAAGGGGTCAGAAAGATTGTGGGTAGATCTTTAACTCCGCGGTTCCAGTACACCTTCGTTCCGGGAGAGAAAGCATCACTCAGGCCGGTCGCGAAACTCACTGGATCGAACGGCGTAACGTGACCACTGCCGCCGGCGGAAGCAACTGCAGGATATGCGTCCGGTCCGATGACGGCGATGGAGTGGATCTTACTCATGTCCAGGGGAAGTACATTGCCGTCATTCTTCAGCAGCACCATGCTCTCTTCGGCCGAACGCAGGGCGACTGCACGTGATTCGTGATCGTACAGAGGAATACTCACGTCCGTCTGCTCATGATCGAGAAAGCCGTATTCGACCGCAATCCGCAGGATGTGACGGACTTTCTCGTCAATGGTGGCCTCGGAGACTTTGCCCGCTTTGATAGCGGGCATAAGTTCTTCGGCGGTCAAGAAGTGCGCTGGGGTTTCCAGATCGAGCCCGGCATTGGCTGCGGCTACGGCATCATGAGCGGCGCCGTAATCCGACATCAGGATGCCGCGGAATCCCCACTCTTTTCTGAGCACATCGAGGTTCAGGAACTTGTTCTGCGTGGCATGCTCACCATTGACGAGGTTGTAGGAATCCATCACAGAGCCAACGTTACCCTGCTTGACCGCGGCTTCGAAGGCCGGCAAGTAAATCTCACGCAGGGTACGGGCATCAATCACCGCGTTTTCTCCATTGCGATCGTACTCCGCGTTATTCGCGGCATAGTGCTTCACCATGGCAACCACATCCTGGCTCTGTACACCCTGAATGTAAGGGACGGCAATTTGTGCGGCCAGGTACGGATCTTCGCCAAAATATTCGAAATTACGGCTATTCATCGGCGCGCGATAGATGTTGACGCCGGGACCAAGAAGAAAATGCACTCCCCGGGCGCGGGCATCGCGGCCCAGCGACACTCCGACTTGCCGGGCAAAGTCTGTATCCCACGACGCAGCCAGTCCGATGCCAATCGCATATGCGGTGCTCGGGCCCCAGGTACGAACGCCCACCGGCCCGTCGGACATCTTGAGGGTAGGTAATCCGATCTCCGGAATTGGGTGGAACAGCGAACCGTCCAAGCTGATTCCGAGCAATGCAATCTTCTGATCGAGATTCAGCTTGCTGAGCAGAGCTTCCACTCGACTGTCAATCTCGGAGGAGGAAAGCTTCTGTTGCGCCGGCGGTCCGGCCGCGAACACGGCTGCGGACCACGCGATCATCAACACCGACACGACGAGTGGACCTATGGGCCCCCATAAAAGTCTGAACGTTCCGTTCATAGGAACCTCGCGCGCGCTATTCGTCATATAGAATCCCGCCTTCCTCAACTCAATCCAGTCGCATTTTACAACTGTTGAGAATCATTACGCTCGTTGGCTCATGGTGATGAAGGTCACTGACAGCAGGGGTGGAAACGCTTGTAATAGAAGTCGGAGGAATCAAAACTGAATACCTCTGAATTGGGCCCGGTCCCGCCAAGGTGCGGTCACATCATTCAGCCGCCGCTCGGCGGCTAGGGGCCGGGCTTCTAGTTCTCAGCCGAGTTGCTCCGAACCCAGGGAAGTGGAAAGCCGCTTGCACTTGGGTTGGAATGGCCGAGGTGTGTTATGACGCTGACTGTCGTGGCGGTGATCTTCGGAGTGTTTGCGATTGGTCTGATCGTCCTCCTGATCTACAAGAGCACACTCACCATGCACAGGGATGACCAGTTGTTTCTGGACGACGCGAGTTCGCACATGCACGAGGAGCAGACGGAACTGTTGGCGAAGGTCAACCGGCTTATCGTCCCGGTGCGCGTGTTCAGCATCGGCTCGGGGGTATTTCTGCTGGTGCTCGTGGCGATGTTGATCTACCGGCAGCTGAACGCAGTACAGTAGTGTCGAAAGCGGGGGACTTGCGCCATCCGGCCAACAAGCTCGCGCAGTGCAAGGCGAGGCGGGACCTAACGCGTAGTTGCGGGAAATTCGCGACAGTGCTCAGTGACCGGATTCTGAGTGCCATTCACTCAGTGCTCCCGGTCACTGCAATTTCGAAAGCGTTGCGCTAAGAAGAAGGAAGGCCGGGAGTCGTCCGAAAAACAGCTCTCAACCCCAGCGCAAACCGCGCGGGCTGGAGTGAGGCGACGCCCGGCATTTCGCGTGGAAGCGGTCCCGACAAAAATCCTAAGCTTTCGCGCGTGAGAGCGCGAAAGCTCTTCTATCCTATAGGTTCGCCAAAGTCGTGCCTGGCGGACGGAGCAAAGTCCCGCAATAGTATCGTTGCACGATATATTGTCGCGGGCAAAGCCGGGGGAACCGGGCTCCAGCCGTTTGCGATGATCACTCCCTCCGCCTGGCGATGCCGTAGAGGAACCCCGTTTGTCAGCCGATGGTTTAGGACGTTGGGCGAGAAAGGCAACCAATCAATCACACCCTTATCCAATGAAATGTCCCTAGTTTCTTTTGCGAGTCTGCTCAAGGCCCAGACCAACCCTCCAATATCCGCGGGAGAAATCGTTTTTTCATCCACAAAAACCACGCCGCCGTGGGTTCGCTCTTCTTCCGCCCAGATTTTTAGCAGGGGAGGAATCGTCCTCCGGTCATAGGTAACAAGCGTTCATCCCTGGGCGGCGGCTTCGCGCAAACAAGTGGAGCCTTCCTGTCCCAGAAAGTACCCGTCTTGCCATCCCACCATAAGTGGATTTCTATCTCCGCTGCCCCTAACAAGCGTTTGCGCAACCCCCGCGGCGAAGAATTCCTGCGCGGCTCACCCGAGGAATTTGTCACGGGAAGGGCCGAGGCACCTTTCGCGGAATTGCACTATCTCCACTGCTGTCGATGATCGCTGGCCGGCTCGTGGCCTCCTAAGTTTCGTCAATCCAGCGGCCCAAGCGTGTCAGGTTTGTGCAACACGAGGGCGGCGCTAGGATTGACCGAGGTCGCAACCGAGAGAGAAGCGCAAGGCTGCGCAGATATCGCCCATTCGCAAGGAAGTCAGATGGGCCACGCGCCTCCCCAATCGATCCTGGGAAACAGTAACCGAATTGTGTAGGTTTACTGCGCAAGGCCCTTTCATTCCATCCTCCTCAGTCAAAACTACCTCAGAGGGCACATCGCGAATCGTGGATGTGATAGGTGCGACCGTAACGGTCGACAAATAGGTAATGGCGCTGTCGCGAGTGAGCACAACCACGGGCCTTTTCTTGTCCGGCGGAGCAAACTGGTAGAGGCGGACGTCGCCCCGGGCTATTCTGCTGGCCACGCCGCCTCCGCTTCCCAAACGAGCAGCTCATCGGACGCGTGCCTCTGCCTCGAATAGCCCTGGCGATCGCGTTCTTCTTGAGCTCGGACCTCCAATTTCCGTAAATGTTCGCGCAGGGCGTCGCGCACCAAGGCGGAACGATTCCGCTTTGTCCGCCGTGCGGCCTGATCGGTTGCGTGTAAGAGCCTCTTGTCGAGAACAATTTGGATTGTTTCCATATGTCGATTCTGTTACACAGTATACTCCACACCAGAAGGACTGCACGAAATGTCAGTTCAGGAATTGATTCCAGGCGTGGGATGGAGCGAAAGCAAAGTTCTCTTTAGCATAACTGTTATCAGCTCCTTCCAAGGGCGTTCGTTGTTGGCGTTGAGTCAGTAATCGCCAAGCCTTCGAGTCACGACTTCGGTCTAAACGTCTCCGCAGTCTCTCAAGCGCTTCAGGATATTAACTTCATAGAACCCAAACTCTCAGAAGTCTGTGAGAGGCAAAAGAAAAAAGTCGGGGTTTGTACGAGTTTAGGGCTTCCATGGCTTTAATGAAATCTGACCGCTTAAGGCATCTAAAGCCAAGCCGCTTTGCTTATCTTCTCCTCTGGTCCTCTGATTCTTGCCCCGTCCGCTTTACTGCACTGAACAGGGCCGCTCTCTCATAATGCATTGGCTCATGGTGATGAAGGTCACTGACAGCAGAAGTGGAAAGGCTTGTAATAGAATCCGGAGGAATTAAAACTGAATACCTCTGAATTGGGCCCGGTCCCGCCAAGGTGCGGTCGCATCATTCAGCCGCCGCTCGGCGGCTGGGGGCCGGGCTTCTAGTTCTCAGCCGAGTTGCTCCGAACCCCAAGGAAGTGGAAAGCCGCTCGCAATTGGGTTGGAATCGGGCCGAGGTGGCTTATGACGCTGACTGTCGTGGCGGTGATCTTCGGAGTTTTTGCGATTGGTCTGATCGTCCTCCTGATCTACAAGAGCACACTCACCATGCACAGGGATGACCAGTTGTTTCTGGACGACGCGAGTTCGCACATGCACGAGGAGCAGACGGAACTGTTGGCGAAGGTCAACCGGCTTATCGTCCCGGTGCGCGTGTTCAGCATCGGGTCTGGGGTATTTCTGCTGGTGCTCGTGGCGATGTTGATCTACCGGCAGCTGAACGCAGTACAGTAGTGTCGAAAGCGGGGGACTTGCGCCATCCGGCCAACAAGTTCGCGCAGGGCAAGGCGAGGCGGGACCTAGCGCGTAGTTGCGGGAAATTCGCGACAGTGCTCAGTGACCGGATTCTGAGTGCCATTCACTCAGTACTCCCGGTCACCGCAATTTGGAAAGTGTTGCGCTAAGAAAAAGCTAGGCCGGGAGTCGCCCGAAAGACAGCTCTCAACCCCAGCGCAAACCGTCCAGAGTTGCTTCCTACTTTCGCGCCGCCTCGATCTCATCGACGATTCGATCGATGTGGTAGACCTTCCGCATACCCTCAAGCAGAGCGCGGCTGTCCACCGCTATGGAGCGGTTCTTCACCGCGTCGTAGCCGTAGTCGCCGCCCAGGGAGAAAATGTTCCCGTCAAAAAGCAGGCCGACGACATTCGCGTCCTTGTCGATCATCGGGCTTCCAGAATTGCCCCCGGTTGTGTCGTTAGTGGTCGACAGATTCATGGGCACCGACAGATTCAGCGACGCTTTGGCCTTGAGCCAGCTTTCCGGCAGAGCGTATGGCGGTGCTCCGGTTGCCCGCTCGAACAGGCCTCCGATATTCGTGTAAGGCTCAACAAACTTGCCCTCAGCGTTTTCGAAGCCTTTCACGGTCCCATAGGTGAGGCGCAGAGTAAAAGTCGCGTCCGGATCGACACTGATCCCGTAAACCGCAAAGCGCGCTTTCGCAATCTTCTCGGCAGCGACTCGTGTCGGAGCGTCCACCCGCGCCTCGTATTCTTTGCGCACGGCCAGCAGGTCGTCGTTGATCGAAGCCGCGAAGCGGATCATCGGATCGGTCGAGGCAGCCACTGCGCTTTGGCCGCCCTTGTACAACTCTTCCCGAACCTTCGGGTCCTCCAAATGCGTACCGGTCACCAGCCTGCGCGCCAGTTGCTCGGGAGATTCCTTGCCCAGCATCTCATGCACGAAGGGGACGTCGGCTCCCAGGTCGCGGCGAACCACGGTGAACAGAAATGCGAGGTCAAGTTCTTCCAGATCCTTGTAAACCGGGACAGCAGCCGTCAGCTGCTGCTGTACGTTGACTAACGCTTGGTCCGTGTATTCAGGCAGGCGTTCGCCGTTGGGCTTGGTGCGCTCGGCTGCGGCACGCACCAGCGTGACTGCATCCCCGAGCAAACCCGTCCGGAAGGAACGGGCGCCCAATGTCGCGTTTCGCACAAAGAGCTGTGAGCGCACTCGCTGGATCTTCGCGATGTCGTCCCAAGCTGAAACATACGCGGCGAGCTTTGGATCGGCTGCCGTGGCTTTGCGGAGCCGTTGCTCTTCCTGCACTTTAGTGCCAAAGAACTGAGGGTCCAGCAGCGCCAGTTGCCGTCCGTAGAAAACCTTGTAACTGTTCTCCAGGAAAAACAAGTCATCATTCGCCTCGCGCGCCTGCTCCGGTCCACGAGTCACGAAGACCTCCAGTTGCCCGCGCCGCTCGGCGATTTCCGGGATTCTGAAGGGATAAAGCGTATCGCGCTCGAAGGCCAGTTGCGCGTTGGTCAATTCACGGAACGTGCCGCCTGGGTTCCCGGAGACGAAAACCAGATCGCCGTCTTTGGTCCCATTCGCGCTCCAGCGCAGATAATCCCGGCTAGCCGCCGGTTTGTCTCCCTCATAAGCCCGCAGCAGGCCGATGTCGAAATCGAAGCGCGGAAAATTGAAATTGTCTGGATCTCCGCCGAATTGCGCGACCGAAAACTCCGGTGCAAACACCAGGCGCACGTCGTTGTAGCGCTTGTAGCGGTACAGATCGTAGACTCCACCGTGGTACAGCGAAACCAAGTCGCAGCGCACGCTTGCATCCGATCCACAGCTTTGTTCCAACTCCGCTCGTTTCGCATTCAGCGCTTTGTTAGCCGCGTCGCCCGTCTTGCCGGTCAGCGCTTCCAGCACATCCTTGGTTACATCGCGAATCTCAACCAGTTGATCGAGTTCGAAATCCGGGCACTTTTTCTCCTCGGCGGGCGTTTTTGCGGAAAAACCGTTTTGCTCAAAATTCTGCTGCGCCGTCGACAACTGCTCCACGCATTCGACGACACAATGGTGATTCGTCATTACCAGTCCCTGCGGAGAAATGAACGACGCCGAGCACCCGCCGGCGATGCGCAGCGACGATAAGCGTACGTGGTCGAGCCACTCCTGCGAGGGCGTGAAGCCATACTTTGCCCCCACGGTCTTTGATGGAAAATTGTCGAACGTCCACATGCCCTCGTCGGCTTGCGCCGCCTGGGCGAACACCAAACACACCAACAACACTCCCGCGACCAGCGTCGCAAGCTTCGATTCCACCTTTGTCATGATTGCGTCCTTTTGAACCGGGATATTGCGATTTCTCGTGTCCTGATGCAGTGCTGTACCGATGCACGGCTTCCTGCCAACAACAAGCAGGCGGCGAGGCACTGTGCTTGCCTCGCCATGCAATTGCCCCATCGAACAAAACTTCATTCTCACGCGGCTCGGGGCAAACTCGGAGGCAACTTCAGTTCGGCGCGTGATCGCAGTACCTGCAGCACGTGAGCACGGGACACAATACCTTCCACCCGCCCGTCCGAGTCTGAGCACTGGATTGTGCAAGGATCCTTCGGCTTCGTATGGCCCGCGTTTCGCACAAGCCACACTTCGCTCAGGATGATAGCTCAGGCGGCGGCCACTGCCGCCGATTCCTTCTTCTTTCCACCCGCTGCCGGCTTCTTCCCGCGACGAGCTGGCTTGCCCGCGCGCTTGTGCTCACCAGTCGGCTTTACCATCGCGTCCATCAATGTCTTCGGAAGTGGCCTCAGGAGTTCCAGGGTCTTGCCCGCAGTTTTCACGTTGGCGTTCATCTGCTTGCCGGCTACCTCCACCATCTTCTCTTGCGTATTGATGAACAACTCGGCTGCCTGCCGCGCCAACTTGGACAATTCGGTCTTCTTGATCTTCTTAATGGCGGTGCGTTTGCTGCCGGTGACCTTGGCTGTCTCCTCGGCGATGACATCCAAGAATTGCTTCTGCACTTTGGCAAAGTTCTCCATACCCTCGCGGGCCAGACCCACCAAGGGTGCTCGGCCGGGTAACGGCTTGCCGGTCCTGGCGGCTTCCACCCAAATATGGGTCTGCTTGCCGGCGATCTTCAGGTACTCTTCCTGCATGTGGATGAAGGTATCCACGCTACGCCGCAGCAAGTCGGCCGTGGCACGCCCCTCGGGCCCCTCCCCGATGCGCTCTTTCACCGCGGTCATGAGAATTTCGTTCTGTTGCTTGCTCAGATCAAGAAGCACCTTCTGCGCTGCAATGAAGTTCGTCATGCTCTCCCCAGCCATCTCGGTGAGGACGGCGCGAGGAGAATGATGAGGGTCGGACAATTGCTGCCGCAGAAAATGCATCACGTTTGTATTCTGCCGCATTGCGAGGTCCAGGAGGTTCCGTGGCGTGGCGAGGAGGCCCTGAACTCCCTGTTCCGCCCAACCCGATAGACTGGAAACAAAAGAGGGCTCCCTGGAATGAGTCCGGGAGGTCTTGGTCTTTGTGGTTACTGACATATCATACCCCCGATATGCTGCATTGCAGCATTCGAGTTAACTATACGATTATAAAGAACTTGTGTCAATACATATGTTTAAGTTTGTGCATCGCACAATGAACAAGATGAAGACTTCCGAAAGGCACCGGATCGGGAGATCGGCAAGCCCGGCGAGAATCGCAGAAAAATAGTCGCGCGCACCGGTGTTTTCAGCCTGCGGCAGTCCGGTCTCCCTAGTTTGGTTTCTTGAGTTCTGCGTCATCGTCACCGCTAGGGTGCGGCGAAACACTTTTCTGATCTCCTAGTTGTCCCCCGTCGTATTACCGCGTTGGCCGCCGCCGCGCTCTACGGATGCTCTAATCTAGCGTTTGCTGGATTGCAGGAAATCGGTGCGGCTCGCGAGGAGAATGAACTTCGGCCACTGCCGGACAGAACTGTGCTCCGTCCACTGGCATTTCGGGAGTGGATGCTCGGTAGGCCAAGGCATCTGTAGGATGCTAGCCCCAATTAACGTCGGCTTCGCTATACTATCTACTAACGGTTTGGATCACTTGCCTTAGCTGGGCACAACCTCAATCTCCCATCCCCGTGGAGGTTACGAAATGCGTGACGACGATCCGCGAAAAACCAAAGTTGGTGACACTCCCAAAGAAAAAGACAATTCAGATCATTCCGGCGTCTCGCGACGCGACTTCCTCAAAATCTCCGGTATCTCTGTAGCTGTCCCGCTGGTGACTCGGCCCAAGATGGTCATGGCCTCGGGGCAAGAAGTTCCCGTGCATGGCCCGGGCAAAGTTCCGATGGAGTTCTCTATTAATGGCAAGAGCTACAAGGCGGAACTCGAGCCCCGGGTCACGCTGCTTGATGCACTGCGTGATCAATTCGAACTGACCGGCGCAAAGCGGGTCTGCGATCGCGGCGAGTGCGGCGCCTGCACCGTGCTGATGGACAACAAACCAGTTTATGCCTGTTCCGTGCTTGCTATTGAGGCGCAGCACCAGCCGATTACTACCATTGAATCTCTGGTGGCAGATGGGAAATTGCATCCGATCCAGCAGGCATTTGTTGACAATGACGCTTCCCAATGCGGCTTCTGCACGCCCGGATTCGTCGTCTCCTGCAAAGCGGTTCTGGCTGCGCATCCGCATCCCACGCCCGAGGACATTCGTCGCGGACTCTGCGGCAATCTTTGTCGCTGCGGAACGTATGCGGGCATCCGCCAAGCCATCGCGCAGGTTGCGCAGAAGGGAGCCTGACTTATGCCAGATTACGCATGGCCTGATGCTCGACACCGCACCTTGATCGGCAAACGCACGACGCGTGTGGATGCTCCCGTCAAGGTCTCCGGAGAAGCGAAGTATACGTATGATGTGCATCGTCCCGGGATGCTTTATGGCAAGGTGCTGCGTTGTCCTTACCCGCATGCCAAGGTCGTGAGCATTGATACCAGTGCTGCGGGAAAAATGCCCGGGGTCAGAGTGGTACAGATTGTGCAGGGGCCTGGCTCCAACATTCACTGGGCTGGAGATGAGATTGTGGCCGTCGCCGCGGTTGACGAGCGCCTTGCCGAAGATGCAATCCGCGCCATCACGGTGAAATATGAACAACTCCCGCACCTGGTCAAAGATACCGAACCGCCCGCGGGCGGCGCGCAGGAACAGGGCCCGCTCAGCATGGACGATATCGGCGACATGCTCGACAATCAGGTGCCTACGCGGGAAATGGTCAGCCAAATTCAGCGGTATGGCGTCACGCAAAAGCCCAGCGAAGATGTGCTGAAGGAATTGAAAGACGATGGCGCCCCGGATGAAGTATTGGCGGCCCTGCGCAGTGCCGCCGAACATCCCGAGACCGGAAAGAGGCCGCCATCGTATTACCAGAAGGCGGCTACACAAACCGCGGGGGATCCGGAGAAAGCCTTCTCGGAAGCCGAGATTGTATCCGAGGGATTGTACGGAGTTCCGGTCATTACACACTGCTGTCTCGAAAGCCATGGCTCGATTTCGGAGTGGACCGATCCGGATCATGTGTTCACGCACATCTCCACCCAGAATGTTTCGGGTATTGCCGGACAGATGGCCGAACCGCTAAAGGTTCCCGCCACAAATATTCGTGTCCATCAGGACCATGTCGGCGGAGGCTTCGGCAGCAAGTTCGCTCCCGATCGGTGGGGGATCTTCACCGCAGAAATGTCCAAGAAGGCGGATGGTAAGCCGATCCGATACATGCTGGAGCGGGAGGCGGAGCTGAAGGTCGCCGGGGCCCGGCCTTCCGCCTACGCTCGCGTCAAGGTGGCCGCCAAGAAGGACGGCACGGTGACCGCCTGGCAATCCAACTCCTGGGGAACCGGCGGTCCTGGTGGCGGCGGAATGCCACCGATCCCTTACGTCTTTAGCGTTCCCAATTCGCGCCTGGAACATACCGCGATCCGCAATAACATCGGCCCAGCGCGAGCTTGGCGCGCTCCCAACCACCCGCAAGCGGCCGTGCTCACCATGTGTGCACTCGATGACCTCGCCGCCAAGTTGAACATGGATTCGGTGGAGTTCTTTGGCAAGAACCTGAATCTCACCAAAGCTCGTGAGAACACATATCGGGAAGAGTTGGCCATCGCCACAGAACTGATGGGTTGGAAAGAGAAGTGGCACTCCCGCCCCCAGAAGGCTGATGGCGTTGCGCGTGGCGTTGGCGTGTCATTTCATACTTGGGGAGGCCGCGGCCACGCTAGCGATTGCGATCTGACCATCCATCCCGATGGCTCTGTCGAACTCAAGATGGGCACGCAGGATCTAGGCACTGGGACGCGCACCTGCATTCTCGTCGTCGCGGCAGACACTCTTGGAATCCCGATGGAGGCGATCCAGCTTTTGATCGGCGATACGAATTACCCGCCCTCTGGAGGATCGGGCGGCTCCACGACGATTGGCGGCGTGAGCTCGTCGACTCGTCGCGCGGCTGTGGATGCTCGCGACGCGCTCTTTGCCAATGTTGCGCCGGCATTGAACGCTCAGCCCGATCAGTTGGAATGCAAGAACGGCCGGGTGAGCGTAAAGGGAGATTCCAGCCGGGCGCTGAGTTGGAAGGAGGCTTGTTCCAAACTCGGCGCGATGCCGCTCACAGTGCGAGGCAAGAATCCCGACCGTACCAAGCCGCCTGACCTCACCAACAGTGGCGTGGGCGGCGTGCAGATGGCGGAAGTGGAAGTCGACTCCGACACTGGCATCGTCAAGGTTAAGAAAATGGTCGCGGTGCAGGATTGCGGCTTGATCATCGACCTCAAAACAGCTGAGTCACAGTGTTATGGTGCCTTGATCATGGGCATCAGCTACTCGCTTTTCGAAGAGAAAGTCATGGATCCGACTACCGGGCGCATGTTGAATGCCGACATGGAGTTCTATCGCCTGGCCGGTTTAAGCGACATCCCTGAATTGCTGGTGCACATGATGACCGGCAAGGGATATGACGAACGCGGGGTAATTGGGCTGGGCGAGCCCCCGGTCATTTCGCCCGGGGCCGCGATCTCTAACGCTGTCGCCAATGCCATCGGAGTAAGAGTTCCATTCCTTCCGCTCACGCCCGACCGTGTTCTCACGGCGCTCGAGCAGAAAGGACGTGCATGATGCGGCCTTTTGAATATGTAAGCCCAAACCGCAGGAGCCAGGCGATCAGCATGCTGGGTGCAACCTGGGGAAATACGGAGGTCCTCGCCGGCGGAACCGATTTGCTGGCGATGATGAAGGACGATGTGGTCGCACCCAAACGGCTCGTCAATATTAAAGACATCGCGGATCTCCGGGGGATTTCTTCTAGTGCGCAAGGCTTGCGCATCGGCGCGCTCACCAACCTCGGCGAACTGGCCGACGATGAGAACGTGAAGAAGAACTATCCCGCTTTGTCAGAAGCATTGCTCGAAGCTGCCAGCCCGCAGATTCGCAATATGGCCACCATTGGCGGGAACCTCTGCCAACGTCCGCGTTGCTGGTATTTCCGCAATGGATTGGGTCTCTTGCCCAAAGACGAGAGCGGGAAAGAATTGGTGGCAACCGGCGAGAACCGCTATCACGCAATTCTAGGCAACCAGGGCCCCGCCAAGTTTGTCAGCCCTTCGACGGTGGTGCCGATCCTGATTGCCTATGGCGCCAAGATCCACCTGGAAGGGCCCAAGGGAAAACGCGAACTTCCGCTGGAAAAGTTCTTTGTGATTCCAAAGGACGAGGACGAACGCGAACACGACTTGCGACCGAACGAAATCCTGACGGAAATTCTGATTCCACCTGCTTCTGGCGTGAAAGCCGCGCACTACGAAATCCGGCAGAAGGAAGCGTTTGATTGGCCGCTTGCCGTTTCCGCTGTCGCCCTCAAAATGCAGGGCTCGAATGTGCAATCGGCCAGGATTGTCTTAGGTTACGTTGCGCCCGTGCCTTGGCCTTCCCCGGAAGCGCAGCAGGCCCTAGTTGGCAAGCCAGTAAACAAGGAGACTGCCCAAAAAGCTGCCGATGCCGCCCTGGGCAAAGCCAGCCCGCTCAGCCAGAATGCCTACAAAGTGAAGCTTGCGCAGGTAGCTGTAACCCGCTCCCTTTTGAAAGCCGCCTCTGGAGGTGTCGCATGATCAAGGAATCGGAACGTTTCAATACGCTTCATCCGGACCTGTGCTCCGCACTGCGCTGGAAAGGCCAGTTCATTCTGGCCGAGCCCGATCCTACCGTGCCCGCCTGCAATGACGGCCTCTTCTGGTGCTTGCACACACAGACCTGCATCGGTCCCGATGGCGAATTGGCGGAGCCAGGCAATTGCAGTTCGAAGGGCCGCAGCTGTCATGGGACAGGGAAATGTGGGTAAACGAGCGACCCAGTTTTACGTGCCTTTTCGTCTGGGGTTAGCATCCGAAATGATATAGATGAGGAGTTCATTATGCGATTTGCAAAGTTAATGACTGTCGCTAGTCTCGTGGGTTTCTTTTCCAGTTCCATGGTTGCGCAGGAAATACGCGGCGATTACTTGGAGACGCGGAGCGCCGATGTTTACACTGGCCAATGTTTTGCCAATGGCGAGGTAAACCTGGTCGGCAATGAAGCCATTCTGGCATGGCATGTTCGCAGTGGAAGCTGGGACGGTGTTTCGCTTGAAGGATTCACGGTGGCTGCAGCCGTTCGGGCGAATGGAACGCTGGGCGATCCCTATGAGAGCCCGTATCCCGCCAAGGCAGTGCTGCTGGTGGACGATCAAGCCTCCGCACAGCAACGGGCGGCGCTAGTGCATTTTGCCCAGCACATTGGTGGAGAGCTCTTGAAGAATGTGGCGCAAGTGATTCCCACCCAAATGGAGCTGGTAGTGAACGCCGAGCACCATGGAGCCGCCATGCTGCGGGCCGGCAGGTTCGCTACGATTCAAACGCGAGGCATCGGCGACAAGGATCATCTTTGCGGCAATGAAGTGACCTTCTACCCGCCTTTGACTGAAACTGCGCACTTCATGCCGGCTGTGGCCTTGACCGATTCTTATTCCGGTCCCGGCCTAGGTGTGTCGTGGGACCTTCACGGCAAGCGCAGCGCATTCGTGGGCACATTCGCTCGATAGCAAATAGGAAGCAAATTGCAAAATCGTAAAGCGTCGCTGACTACGACTGCTGTGCTGATGACGCTCTCTTTGCTGTGCTCTGCGCAGAACGGCAAAGTGGAGAGCGTCGGCCGATTGACCGAGAGCGCCGTTTCCGAGCAAGTGCGGCAGAGTCTGGAACCAAAAGGTTATCGGCTCACGCTTGATGATCCCAAACCTTCCTGCGAGCTCTGGCTTCGAAAAAGTGTTCCGGTGCAAGCTAACAAAAGCACGGAGCTGGCCTACCCACAGTTCGCTGAGTCTACGTTGCTGGGGGTAATACACTTCCCCCAGGCGGCCGCCGATTTTCGAGGACATCCAATTCCTGCAGGCTTCTACACGATGCGCTACGAACTTCTTCCCGATGATGGCAATCACCTCGGAGTCGCTCCCAATCGGGACTTCGTGCTACTCATTCCTGCGCAATCAGACCCCGACGCTAACGCCGCATTCAAGTTTCAAGAACTGGTGAACATGAGTGCAAAGACGGCGGGCACAAAACACCCCAGTCCCCTCAGCTTGCCTCCTGCAGACAAGCCCGTACCCGGAACCGTGAATAAAGATGATCAGGACCACTGGATTTTCTCGGCTTCTTTGAAGCTCGCGCCAGGCGAAGAACTCCCCTTCGCGCTCATAGTGAAAGGGACTGCCCAGCAATGACTCGCCGCCGCCCACGAGTTTAAGAGCCGGAGAGGAGGGGCTTATGCTTCCCAGCCTCGAAGGTCTGGCTCTCCAACCGCGTGTTCACAATTCCGCAAATCGAGAGGATGAATAACGATAAACGCCCCGGGCCGGCTTGCGATCGGTTCTCGTTCAGACGGGCGTGGCTGGGCGCGATGGCCAGTATCCCGCTGCGCCCGATTACGTTGCCGATGACATCACGGCGGTCGCCGCGGTCATCCTGCAAAGCCAGCAAGCCAAGGCCCTGTGATTATTTAACAGACCCCATTTACGTATATCGAGAATCAGGCGAGCCGGCTCAAAATCCGGAATACGAACTACTCGCAGTGGTCGGGCCGTGAGGAACTTGTCGACCGTGAGCGAGAGGTCGATCCTGATCTTTCCTTGGTCGCTGACTAGAGCGGGTCTCCCCTAGTGGACGGCAAGAAACTCTCCCAGAAAAGCAGCATGTGCAACTTCTTCTTCCGTGAGGTTCCGAAGCAGGTAGGGATACGCACCTTGTTCCGTGTACTCGACAATGATCGTCGATCCGCGCAACCATCGTGCTGCTATGACACGTTCGGATGGTTGGACTTCCCAACTGGAGTCGTCATTAAGAATCAGATTTTTGCCCTCGTCCTTCTTGTCACGCAGCCAATGTTCCTGACGAATTCGCTCATAGAACGTCATGCGCGCGAAGGGAGTAACGCCTTCGGCTATCTCAGGCTCAATCACTATTGTTTGTCAAGAAGGTATCAATGTACACGACGGGTTCCGGCTTCCGGATCTGGGCGCGGCACCGTAATGCTATTCCGGCAACTGAATTCGGTCCGGGTGTTTGCGCTCTCGCTCGTGCTCGTCGGCCAGAACTTTATCTAGCCAATGCGCTTGACGTTCGGCCACAGTCTTGTCCGCAAACGGCGCATCATGATAGATGGTGAATTCTTCCCCGCAACCGTCACAACGAAGAGTGCCCATCTCCCTGGGCTCTGACATTGGCGGTTGTTCTTCCGACTGACCTTTCTTAATTGCCGCTGCTTTCATGGGGATTTCTAAGAATTCTACTCGTCTTGAGATAATGATTTCCCCATGTGCGGACGATACCGATTATCGCGGCGAAAGCAACTCGTAGAGGAATACTTCGACGCCTCCGGGGACGAGGATTGGAATCCTCGCTACGAGGATCGCAGACTGTGTGTCTTTCGCGCGCAGTGAAGAGAAAGCTGAGCCCTCTCCACCGTAGAGAAGCTCCATGCCCAGAACATCTCGGTAAAACCGCACAGACTCCGTCATGTTCACAACCCGAAAAGTGACTGCAGAAATTTGTTCCCATCGTCGGTGCCATACGCCACGAGTTTACCCCGGCTCAGCTTGAATCTTCATTCCGGGAGGCATACCGTTAAATTTTGATGGGGGGGAGGTGGCCTATGGCCTACGTCATTGCCGAACCCTGCATCGGAACGAAAGACACCGCCTGCGTCGACGCCTGTCCCGTAGATTGCATCCATCCCAAGAAGAACACGACGTATGACGACGGTCGTCCTACGTTCGACAACGTTCCCCAGCTCTACATTGATCCGGTGGAATGCATCGATTGCGGCGCCTGAGTTCCCGTCTGCCCCGTCTCCGCGATTTTTGCGCTGGATGACCTGCCCGAGAAGTGGAAGCTGTACACGGAACTGAACGAAAGCTACGTGAAGGCCGGCAAGTTCACGCCTGAAGAGTTCGCCAACAACCAGGTCAAGTAGTCCGTGGCTTCACCGTTTCCTCTATCTTGGGTCCGGCCAAAGCGCAACGGTGTCAGGCCGGACCACGTCCCTCCCTGCCGCCAAAGCTCTCCTCAGAGCTGCAGCCCTGGTTCCAAAACATTTGTGATTAGGGTCACAGACGGCCCGTGAGGCACGTGCGATTCTCTGAGAACTTTTCATGGGGAGAGGGATGGAAAATCCTTCGTTATTGAGCGCAGTGGGTAAGCTAGCCATCGCTGGTGAGCAAGCTGGATTCACTCTTGAACAGATGATCGAGCTTCTCAACGAGGGCTTGAGCGTCGAGAATCTCTTGGACTTGATTTCCTGGCGTCTTGCGAAAACAGAGACGCCAATAGCTTCGCGTGCCCGTTCGTCGGTCTGGATGGTGTAGCCGAAATCTTCCTTTTAGGCAGATTACGGTCAAGGAACGCCGTAGCGGAGAGTCCACAGATGGACGATAGTTCAATCGCGGTACGAACGGAAAAACTCCGTCGCGAGATCGAACTGATCCGGCAAGAGGAGCGACGCTACCGCAAAAACAAAAGCCATTCACTAGCTGAGAATGCAGAGCATGAGAAGCGGGAGTTCCGAGTCCTTGCGATCCGTGAAGAACTTAGAACGCTTGTCGAAAAAGCAAAGCAACAATCGAGCCACGGATCAGTCTGGTACAGTTGACTTCTCCTGCCAATCTCCCGGCGTCAACGTCAGTCCCCAAATGTTTTCAGGTTTCTCCAGATTGATTCCGCAGTGTCGCGGTTGGTCTGGATCGATGTACACAACGTCAGCTACAGCCCGTTTCTCTGTGTGAATGACATGAATCCAGATTCTCATGCCTACGCGCAATGCGACGGCAGTCAGAATCAGAGCACCATGGAGGTTGACGACGAATGTTTCACCCTCACACGTCAGGGGTTCGCTCCTACCAAGCACCTCGATCCGAACTTTCAGACGAACGCGGGTGCTCCTTCGGGACTCACGAGCAACCGGCTTGGAGGTCATACGCACCCACCTCTGCTCGATTCATGACAGCTATCAGCGAGGTACCGCTCTCTTATGATGGGATGTTTGAGCATGCGGGAAAGATATCGCCGCGAGGGTGGTCTGTCCACCCCGATGTTCAGGACTTCTTCGTTAGTGCGATGCTGAAGTCCTGTTCGACGAATGGTCTGCCTGCCAAAACCAAGACTTGCACTACTCCAGCAGAGATTCCTGGGATCGCATGTTGCGGCAAGGAATCATGCTGCTAACCCGTTTCTGCCAGGACAACCGAGTTCAGGTTCGCCAGCCTCGACGAAATCTGCAAGTCAAGTTCACCCGGTCCATGGGCGAAAAGAACGACTTCGTTGCCTATATTGATGCCATTGGGAAACTAGACGGCACGCGCTGCCTGCTCGAATGGAAGACCAGTTCGAGCCGATACCCGGAAAAGCCTGAAGGGCTGCTGTTCCTGGATCCGCAGCTGGTTTGCTACTCCTGGATCACAGGTATTGCCGAAGTCGCCCAGGTTGTCTTCGTTCGGAAGAGCCTGGTCGAGATCCAGTACTTACGGACCACCATCACCGACGAACAGCGGGAGGAGTTTGGCCGCTTAATAGAAGGGACAATCCGCCGCATTGAGTCCACGGACTTTCTGCCACACAGTGGCATCCGCTTCCCCCAGAATCCTTGCACCAGCTGTCCGTATGTTGGGCTCTGTTTGGGGAAACAGGAGATGATCGACGCTGCCGATCCTGATCTCGTAGTCAGGTACGTTGTTAGCTCTGAGCCAATCGCGGTGCGCCATGGCCGCTTCCAGAGTCGGGAAGGATTTGACCCCAGCTTGGGGACCTTCGAAAACTTGAACACGATAATTCGTCATCACTATCACCATCACCTTAGCATGAGACAGCACTATCGAGTGATGATGTGCCAGGAACGGAATCGGCAGAGCGCGAATGACAGTACCCTAGTTCTGGTTTCCTCCCCCATGAGTTTGACGGCAGATCTTGCAAAACGTCGGCGGCTCTGTGTTGTCCACGTGGTGCCGCACCGGTTTGAACGTCCTCATATAGGCAAACATAGCGGCAATATCTTCGTCCGTCATCGCTCGGTAGGAATGCCACGGCATGATCTGGTTGACCTTCCTTGCCCTGACAAATCCCGTGTGGATCACCTGCGTAAACATGGCTTGGTCGTAGTAAGAAATCCCTGATGGGTCGGGAGTGATATTGGAGCTCACCACGCGGCCCCAGGGTCCATCAAGAATGAACCCGCCGGCAAAGTCCATGCCCGGCAGCGGTTGCCCATGTGCGTCCTGAGGCATGTGACAATCCGCGCATCCAGCGATTGTCACCAGGTATTTCCCGCGCTTTTCGGGAGTCGAAACGTCGGGTTCAGGCACTGGCGCGTCCAGTGGCTGCGGCACGTTGCGGATCAAGTATTTCACCGGGAAAATCAGGTCGGTCATCGGCTGCTGCTTGCGCACCGGCGGCAGCGACCGCATGTACACGATGATCGACGCCAGGTCTTCGTCGGACATGGCTCGGAAATCCGGGTACGGCATGAACGGAAACAGCGCCCGCCCATCGTGGCCGACGCCCTCGCGGATGGCACGCGCCAGTTGATCGTCGCTCCAGCCTCCCGCGCCCGTTCCCGGATCCGGAGTGATGTTCGGCGCGTATACCTTTCCGGGAAAACCCTTAAGCATATTCATGTCTTGGCCCACGCCGAGCGTATTGGGCACCACGGGCGCATCGTGCGCTGTCCAATCGTGCTCTGCATGGCAACCCATGCAGTCAGTTACATTCCGGACCAGGTACTCGCCCCGCACCAGGCGTGCCGGCGTGCTCTCGAACTTCCGTGCCGTGAGCGCGCGCGTCCGTGGTCCGATGAACGGCCGCCAGCCGATTGTGAACGTGATCCCCGCGGTCAAAACGAGCACGAATGCGGCGAACGCCAATACCAGCATCTTTCCAGGTCTGCTCATCTTAGAAACCTCCTGCAGGCGGGGCAGGCGTCAGGCCATGGCGGCGCATGATCTCCGCCAACTTTGCCCGGTCCGGGGGACCACCAGCGGCTGCTTTGATTACCTCAGAAGACTCGCGGAAATACTGCGGACCGATGGCGGCGGGTGTAACCACGCACAGCACCTTCACGTCTTCGGTGCCGTTGTTGTCAAACCGGTGAACGGCTCCCCGCGGAATGCAGAGCGCCTGCCCTGGCTCAACGTCGATCAGCTTGCCGTCCACGGTCCACGTCAGCACACCGTCGATACCGTAGACCGTCTCCTCGTAGTGGTCGTGGCTGTGCGCCGGCGCCATCAGGCGCTGTGCAGCAGGGACAACTACCTCAAAGACCGCGACCGTGCCGGTCGAGTTCTCACCGGTGATGAGGAAGCGCACCTCGATCGGTCCCAGGCGGATCGTTTCGTCGGCAGGATTGACGCATAGATCGATAGATGGCAGTGACATGGAAACCTCCTTCTTGCAGATCGTTTTGTGGATTCTGATGGGACCCGTTATGCTGGGGGAAGTAGCTCCAGTCCGTACCTGGCACCAGCCGCGAGCGCCCGGCCGATCAATTCTTTGCTGGCAGGCTGCGGCGCCGCGGAACGATTGGTAGCAGGCTCGAATACTTCCGCGAAAAAACCCTCAAGGCCCGCCGGCGTGGTTAAGACCACGGCCTTCGCACAGCCGTCGCCAGCGTTTTTGAACGAATGAGCGATTCCGCGGGGAAGATAAACAAAATCGCCTGCCGACGCAGTGATTGTATCCCCGCCCACCTGGAGAAGCATCTGCGTTACCTAAAACTCCGCATCACACGGCTGCGGCGCGAAGCACTCCGAATGCTGACGATTTTTCTCTTGGGTCTGCATGGCAACCAGATCTTCGATCGCCCGTACATGCGCAGTCCGGTTTCAAGCAGAGATAAGGCGGATGCAATGCGATCAGAAGCCGGGGATTCGGCAAGGTAAGGTCATCTGACTGGACACTTGCGCTGAACTCCTGCACGCTGGCAAAAATAGCTCGGACGATTTCACTTCCCTGGAGGTCGCGGCAGGCCTGCAATTCCCTGATCAGGCGGACCTCGCCGTATTCTTCTTTGTTGTGAGCCGCCTCGGTAACGCCATCGCTGAAAATGACGAGGAGGTCTCTTGGAGCAAGGCGTATCTCCTCCACGGAGCACTCCCACCGCTCGAAGAGGCCGATGACGGTCGCGGTCGATGCGGAAACTACTCCGAACTACCGCGCGTGCCAGTAGTCGGACGTGGGGTTTTCGGTGGCGCCTTGAGCGTGTGGAGATAGAGGATGATGTCTTCGATGCTCTCGTCGCTCAGGTTTCCTTCGAAAGGAGGCATGATGCCGCTTCGCCCCGTCAGTATCGTGGAGCGAACAACATCGTCCGTGGCGGATCTCCCGCTGGGAAGGAACTTGCTATCGAAAACGCCATGCAGGTCAGGAGGAACCCTTCCCATGTCCAGCCTTCGTCGGCCATGGCAGCCGCTGCAGTGCATTTCAAACAGATGATTCCCGCGTGCGATGGCTTGTGCCCGGCGGCTTTCCGAATAGGAACAGCCGGACGACCCCGGCAACAAAAGGCCGAGGACGCACAAGCAGATGAACCATGGTTTGCGGTTTGAGGTCTTGTGGGTTGAGCGAAACATCTGCTTCAAACCCCGTGGTCGCGCTTACTTAGCTATTTACGTCGACTATGTTCAGGTTCCGTTTGCACCTGCAACTCGCGTAGCGTGGCCTCCACCAGGGAATTGATGGCCGCTGCAACGGGAGCCGACAAGTCGCAGGACCAATCAGTGCTCTCTGGCTGCACGCCGAGTAGCACTACCTCGAGTTGCCGCTCGGCGAGCATTCGTAACGCGACCAGCAGATCCGAAACTCCTAGCTGATGGACGCTGCTATTGCCGGGCAGGGCATTGAGCTGCTCCCCGGACATCCGGACCACAGTACCCGGAGGCTCACCGACATCTACCGCATCGATTACGATCAGGCGAGCGTAGTCCCAGACATAAGGAAGCAATTCCAGGCCCAGCGTTCCGCCCTCCAGGAGCGACACATCGACCGGCACTCTGGCGTCGGCGCGCAATCGGCTGATGGCCTGAGCTCCCGCGCCGTCATCGCCGTGCAGTACGTTGCCCAGGCCCAGCACCACCGTTTTGGCAGATTCGGCGCTCATTTACTTCCGCGGCGCATCGCGTCTTCTTCCAACTCGTGCCTGGGGACGAATTTGTATCCCGTGAAGATGCTCTCGATGAGCCCGTTGCGTTCTTCCCACGAAACCAAGACCGCACTGTAGACGTGGTGAATCACGAAGGCGAAAAACGCGAACATGATGCAGAAGTGCATCAGCCGCAAACGTTGGATGTCGATCACGCCCGGTATCCAGCGGAACAACCATCCCAGCAACCAGGAACCGCGGACCCAGGTGTACAGCGTCAGACCGGTGATCATCTCGACCAGCATGAAGGTGAACATCAGCAGATATGTGACGGCGGCCAGCGCATTATGACCTACGTGATGCACAAGGTCTTTTCTAAGAAAGCTGTAATAGGCCACCATGTTCCCCATGCCGCGCCATTGTCGTTTCTTGATCGGCCAGAACGATCGCCAACTCGACCAGTCATTGCCCACGAAGAACCAGTACATCCGCAGCAGAAATGCGCTGATAAACACCGACGCGGCCACCAAATGGATGAACCGCATCCTCGCCATCAGAAACTGAGTAGTGCTCTTGGCTACGATGAACGGATCGTGCATATAGTATCCGGTAAAGGCCAGCACGCCAATCGACAGAACAATAAACCAGTGCGAAACCCGCACCGGCAGCTCCCAGACATATGTGCGCACAGGCAATGTCGTGGGGTACGGCCGATGCGCCTCGCTCCATGCATGCTGTCCTGGTGCCAATGAGCCCATGGCAGGCCTCCTTTCCCTGTGACGTCCAGTCCGGCCTTAACTCACCTTCACAGGCGTGTACTTCCTTCCCCGCGCATCCACCACATGCACCGCGCATGCCAGGCACGGATCGAACGAATGCACCGTCCGCAGAATTTCCACGGGACGTTCCGGATCGGCGACCGGCGTCTTCAACAAGGCCGCCTCATAGGCACCGCGCTGTCCTTTGCCGTCCCGCGGTCCGGCGTTCCACGTCGTCGGTACCACGCACTGGTAGTTCTTGATCTTCTTATCCTCAATCTCAACCCAGTGGCCGAGCGATCCCCGCGGCGCCTCGTGGAATCCCCAGCCCTGCGCCTGTGTCGGCCAGGTATCCGGGTCCCACTTTTCGCCGTTGTGAACACGCAGGTCTCCATGCCCAAGCTTGTCGCCCAAGTCGGCGACCCACTTCACTACTTGGCGCGCCATGACCTTTGCTTCGATCGCACGCGCGGCGATGCGTCCCAACGTCGAGAACAGAGCCGTGGCGGGAGCATTCAATTTCGCCAGCACAGCATCCACGACTGGCTTCACGTCCGGATGCCCCGAGGCATACGCAACGAGCATGCGTGACAGCGGACCAACCTCCATCGGATGGTCCTGATACCGCGGCGCCTTCAGCCACGAATACTTCTGATCCACATTCAGATGTTCGAACGGAGGCTTCGGCCCTGTGTACTTCGGCCGCGTCTCGCCCTGATAAGGGTTCTTGCCATTCTGGTCGCCGTCACCGTATTCGTACCAGGAGCGCGTGACGTACTCCGACACATTCGCCGGATCGACCGGATGCACCTTTGACAGATCGTGACCGAAGATCGCTCCGCGCTGCAGGTAAAACCGCGCCGGATCCTTCACACCGCCTTGCGGGTAGTCGCCATAAGAGAGGAAGTTCCCCAGACCTTCACCGTACCCGAACCAATCGCGGTAGAAAGCGGCGACCGCCAGCACATCCGGCACGTAGACCTGATCTACAAACGCTTGCGCCTTCGCTGCCAGCTCAGTCAGGAATGTGATCCGCTCGGGATTGATCGTTGCGCCCGGCTCATTCGGATCCATCGAAGTCGACATACCGCCGACGAGATAAGTTTGCAGGTGCGGGTTCTTCCCGCCGAGCACCGCGTGAATGCGGATGTAATCCTTTTGGAATTCCAGCGCCTCGATGTAGTGGGCCACTGCCAGCAAGTTCGCCTCGGGTGGCAGATGATACGCCGGGTGTCCCCAGTATCCGCTGCTGAACAAGCTCAGTTGGTTGCTCTCCACCAGCGCCTTTACCTTGTCCTGAACTGCCTTGAAGTAGTTCTTGCTTGACTTCGGCCACGGAGAAATCGACTCCGCCAGTTGCGAAGTCTTCGCCGGGTCCGCCCTGAGGGCGAGCGTCACGTCGACCCAGTCAAGTGCATGCAGGTGATAAAAGTGAATGACGTGGTCCTGCACGTACTGGCTGGAGCCAATGATGTTGCGGATCAGATTCGCGTTATCCGGCACTTCGATGCCGAGCGCGTCCTCGACGGCCCGCACTGAAGTCAGCGCATGCACGGTGGTGCAGACGCCGCAGATGCGTTGCGTCCAGACCCAAGCCTCGCGCGGATCGCGCCCTTTCAGGATCAGCTCGATCCCGCGAAACATTGTGCCCGAGCTCCAGGCATCGGTGACCGCCCCGCCGTTGACTTCGGCTTCAATGCGCAAATGGCCTTCAATGCGCGTCACTGGATCGACTACGATGCGTGCCATACACTCCTCCTCTCGCTGCTCTTAGATTTTCTCGGGTGGCGGCGTAGTCCGCATTCGGTCGCGAATAGCGCTTGCGATGCCGTGGACAACCGTCGCTCCTGCCACCGCAGCTGTGATCCCGATTCCGATCTTCCCGGCGCTGACGTCTGCTCCAAACCCCGGCACATTCGGCAGCCGTTCATAGAACGGTGATTTGGTCTCCCAGAAGTTGTATCCGCCGCAGCCCACGCAGCCATGCCCCGCCTTCACCGGCCAACTTGTGCCGTCGTTAAACCGCACTGACGGGCAGTTGAACGTCGTCTGCGGCCCCTTGCAACCCATCTTGTAGAGGCACCAGCCCTTACGATGTCCTTCGTCGCCCCATTCCTGTACGTAGCGACCGGCATCGTAGTGGGCGCGTCGCTCGCACTGGTCATGGATAATTCGGCCATAAGCAAACAGCGGCCGGTTGTACTGATCCACCGCCGGCAGTTCGCCAAACGTCAGGTAGTGGACCAGCACCGCAGCCGTGTTCGCAGGATTCTGCGGGCATCCGCCCAGATTGATGACTTTGGCTTCAGGCACGGCCTCCGAAATCCCCACCGCTCCCGTTGGATTCGGCGATGCAGCCACCAGCCCGCCAAACCATGCGCAGGCTCCCGCCGCGATCGTCGCCGCTGCGTTGGTGCAGACTTCCTTGGCAATGGAGATCGCCGACTTCCCTGCGACCGTGCAGTAGACTCCGTCGTCGGCCATTGGAATGGCGCCCTCCACCACCGCCAGGTACTTGCCCTTCTCTTCTTTCACGACGCGCTGCAGTGCGGCTTCGGCCTGATGACCGGCACCTGCCATGATGATTTCGTGGTACTCCCACGAAAACAGGTCCAGCACTACTTCGAGCACAGAAGGATGGCTCGACCGGAGGATGGCTTCAGAGTTGCCCGCACAGTCCTGGAACTGCAGCCACACCAGCACTGGTTTCTTGGTTTTCTCCAGCGCGGATGCGACCTGAGCCACATATCGCGGGGGGAGAGCCAAGGTCGCGGTCATGGCGGTGCAGAACTTGATAAACCGGCGGCGGCTTACGCCTTTTTTCTGCAGAGCCCCGTAAAACGTTTCATTCGGCGGGATCATAGGGTCATCCTTCCTCGGAAGTATGCCGTTCCGCACAACCCAGAGCGGCCCCTACGTTATGCACACAGGATTGCGCTTGTGTAACATTCGAACGTCTGGAGGTATGTGACGATAATCACGCACTGATGTGATTCTAAGTGAGACGAGACTGTCGGGCCTTGGTGTCTGCCTAATTCGGGGGAACAGGTTACCGGACACTTCTCGACGCTAACGAACCGTCCGAGGCAACAAGAGAGCGGTGTGATGCGGTTGGAGTAAAGTACGATTTAAAATGTGTATCGGCGCGGTTCGCGGCCATTTGCGGCTCGACCGCAGGAGACGTTAGAAAGCCCGCATGAGAAGACCGATGCATCCGGTGTCGACGAGAATCGACAACGCAGCAACCTGCTGGTCTTGCCCGTGTTATCGCCAGGACCGTTTCTGAGCGAGATGCGAGCGATTGGAAAAGACTCGCATTGATCTACACTTGCCGCAAGAACATTGATAATTCGGATCTCCAGAGCGTGCAACGTGACCGCAATTGGGGCAGATAAACCGTCCGTCAATGTGCCCGACCATGGGCAGGAAGACCTCGGCGCCTGTCGTGCAATACGGGCACCTCACAACCAGCTCACGATCTGATAACAAGGGTGTACGCATGCGCAACTCCGCTACGGTTGGCGGGAGCTGAGTACTGCGCCCTCAGTCCAAGAAGGCGATCATGTCCTTGCCTTCTGAGACTATCCGGGCGATCTCCAGCCGCGTGGGTAATTCAGTTTCTGGCCAACGCCCGTCGTGCCATGTGAACCTGCTTACATGGAAATGTGATTTCAATCACAGGCATCCGCTCTGGGCAAGGCCATAGTCACGGGGACACTGGGCACGGGGGTAAAGTCATGCGAAACGAACATGCGTACCGAGTCGCAGCGTGGTGGACCTCCGGACGAACCGGACTGGCCAAGTCCGACTCCGCTCCCAATGCGATCCACTTTACTGCTCCAACAGAATTTGGCGGACTTGAAGGCCGTTGGACGCCAGAGGAACTGTTGTTAGCCTCGATTGCCTCGTGCTTCAGCGTGACCGTGCGGGCAGTTGCTACCCGCTCACATTTCGATTTCGTGGACTTGCAAGTCGAAACCCGAGGAACAGTTCGCAAGGCTGACTCCGGGTATCATTTCAGCGAAATCGTTGTTCACCCGCGTCTGACAATCGCTTGCCAAGAAAATACCGAGCAAGGACTCAAGCTGCTCAAGTTGGCGGAAAATCTCTGCCTTGTATCTCGTGCTCTCCATACGCGGTTGGATTTTGAGCATCAGATCGTGGTGGCCGAAACTGCGGAATCGGCTTCCGGTTCAAATTCACTGCGCCTCTGAGGGCTCTAGCATTTGACCCAGTCTTGTGTTGCAACCCAAGGACTATAGCCGGCAGGAGTGGAGACATGGACCGATTAGAAGCATCGCCCACGAGATGGGAACGACAGCATCAATCACCTTTCGACGACTGTTTCACTACCCTCGGCGAGTCCCATGAGGAAAGCGCGTACCGCGCCATCGAGCGTCTGGTTGAGGCCGGTGAGCAGGTTGGCTTCTCCGTTTCCGATCTCATCCAGATGCTGAAGGGTGGCATGAGCCTCGAATCGCTGCTCGACGTCATCGAAGTCAGGATGGCGGGCTCGTATCTTCACGACGAGTCTACTGCGGTCACCGCGCGAAAGTTATCTGGAAACAGAGCTGCGGAGAGAAGGGAATGCTGGTCCGAAGCGTAAGGAGTGATGTCTCGCCGAGAACGCAAGTGAAGAAGGAGGACTTGAATGGCTACCGAATTCTGTCAAAAATGCAAGCAGGCACATCCCGGCAGGGTTTGCGACTATGACGATCAGGGCGAGTGCTCCGAGACCCTTGACGCCCAGGACGCGGTTGAAGAGAAGCCGAACGATGACCGGTCGACTCGGAAACCACAGACCTTAAGGAACGCGGAATAGGCTGGACGTTTTCATTTAAGGGATTTGACTAAACCCCTTGAAGTTATCGAGCCTGACCTCGCCATCCGACTGGACAATAGCAGAAGACAAGACCTCACATCGGTATTTCCCACTCGTCCACGCTTAGAACGGGAGATTGTTGCAGTCCCCATTTGGCAACGAGTGACCGTGCGGGCTCTCTTCTTGGGGCCAGCTGAATGTTTCGAGTCCTGGGTCAACTGCTTATTTTCAGACAGTTGCTTGCGGGGGAGGACTTACTTCGAAGCGTTAGCAGTTCTGTTCTGCACCTGCCAAGACCACGTCTTCACGGGCTTTGCACTTTCGGCACGTGGACCGTCTTCAGTCGCTCTCCCGAATCGGAGAATTCAACAATCGTAACTTCCTCGGACGCCCCCTTTGCCGCCTTCGCTTGCACAAGGTTTGGCCTGCGCAGTGACCATAGAACCGCGCCCGCAAGCGCCGAGGCCGAGGTCACGAGGAACGCCCGTCGCCGGACCACCGATCCTTCGTCTGTTCCAAGATCAGAATCGAACATGGCCACTTTCTCCTAAATTCCTACTTACCTGTGTAGAGATCCGGAAACTGCTCGCGAAGATGAGCAACTTTCGGCGCATCGTTGTATACGATGTATGGGTTGTTCGGATGGAGTGCAGCATAGTCTTTGTGATAGGCCTCGGCTGGATAGAAAGCCTTCAACGGAACTACCTGGGTCACGATGGGGCGCTGGAAGACTTTGGCTTTTTCGAGCTGTGCGATATACGCCTCGGCGATTCGCTTCTGCTCTTCGCTGCCATAGAAAATGGACGAGCGATACTGGGTGCCCTCGTCGGGACCCTGCCGGTTCAACTGCGTGGGGTCGTGGGCCACCGAGAAGAAGACACGAAGCAGTTGGCCATATGTGATTTTGGATGGATCGTACGTAACCTTCACCGACTCCGCATGACCGGTCTCGCCGCTGCTGACCAGTTCGTACTCTGCGGTCTTGGCTGAGCCTCCGGCGTATCCCGACGTTGCGCTGATCACGCCCTGCACATGCTGGAACACGGCTTGAATTCCCCAGAAGCAGCCACCCGCGACAACGGCGGTCTGCTCGGCGTTGGTCGGCAGCAGAGGCGCATCGACAGCTGGGGATGGAAGAGTGCTATTCGCCCGGTCCCCTGCACTGCAGGCGGTTCCACCGGCAAACGCCAGCACCAAGATCATGGCGGACAAGCGTGAAAACAAGCTAGACATAAAGCTCCTTGGCGGTCCAAGGCAAAGCAAATGCCGAGGGCCGGTTCTGTTAGAGTCCGCTGAACGGAAAAAGTTACAGGCGTCCGACCCAAATCAGCGGAGGGGACGACGTAACTTTCACGCTGGCTGGACATCCACTCAGCAGGACACGAGAACAGCGAAGAAAATGAAAATTCCGCTTGTTTCAGTGGCGCTGGTGCAGCATGCAACTGTGCGGAAACCGGCTCAAGGTAGCGGCCTACGCTGCTCGCCAGCGCGGACATGCTCTCCGACAGTCGGAGACCAGGCACGACAGCAGGTCGATGGGGGCGAGCGGTTCGGTTTGGGCCTGGCGCAGACGGGCCTCCAGCACGGCGGCCACCCAAGCCGAGAGCGCAGTGGCTGCGGTCTTGGTGAACGAAACCGTCCACGGTCTCGGTTCACCGCTCGCACAACCCGCGGTCGCCTGAAGGTCTCTACACGATTTCACTTCTCCGAGGCTGCTAGGCGGCGGTCGCGATGCGGTTCTGTGCGGGGCAGACCGGTACTGAGCTCGCACTTTTCGCCGGGCTTCGCGCCGCACGTGGGGCCACGAACCGCCAGCGCTTCCTTCTGTGTGATTTTCATGCCTACACAATGCACGGTAATTCGCCAAGAATATGGTCAATTGTGACCATCGCGCAATCCTCCTGAGGCGCATCATGATGTGGAAGGGGTCGAGGGCAGCTACCGATGAAACTGCCTTTGCGGGTGCGTGTGCGAGGTCTAGAATGTAAACAAAACAATCTACTGACACCTCAGTTGGAGGTGCCCGTACGCGGAGGGATTTATGGCCGCCGCTCCTCGCTATCCTGGGATACGGGTCACCGCAAACGGGAATCAGCTCGTCTCCTACCACACCGAAACACGAATTACCGATGCTGGCGTCTTCTACCCGATCACGCCCTCGACCGAAGGGGGAGAACTCTACCAGCAGTCCTTCGCCGAGGGCCGCCTGAATGTATTCGGCCGCAGCACGCTGGCCGTGGAAGCAGAAGGAGAACACGCGGCTCAGGGCGGAGCTATCGCGCACTCGGTGTGCGGAAAACGTGTCGTTAATTTCACGTCCGGCCAGGGAATCCTGTACGGCGTGGAACAGTACTACCACGCCCCGGGCAAGTGCTCGACGATGGTCCTGGAGGTCGTCGCCCGGGCGCTAACCAAGCACGCACTCAACGTGCACTGCGGGCACGATGACGTCTATGGCGCGCTCGACACCGGCTGGATCATCCTGTTCGGCAAAGACGCGCAGCAAGCCGCCGATCACGCGCTCATCTTGCGCCGCGTGACGGAGCTGAGCTTGACGCCCGGGATGAACGTCCAGGACGGCTTTCTCACCTCGCACCTGGAGCGGACGTTTTATAAGCATGAGTCGGAACTGATCCGCGAATTTCTCGGCGCGCCGGACGACATCATCGACTGCCCCACCGAGAGCCAGCGAATTCTCTTCGGGCCGAAGCGGCGGCGCGTGCCGCAGATGATCGATCTCACCAATCCCGTACTCCTCGGGCCGGTGCAGAATCAGGAACACTACATGCAAGGTGTGGCGGCGCGCCGGAACAACTTCACGGAACCGATCCTGCAGTTCCTGGAAGAGGCGTACGGAGAGTTCGGAAAGCTGACCGGCCGCTATTATGGTTTGATCACTCAGTACAAGACTGACGATGCGGAGACGGTATTCGTCTCGCTGGGATCAGCCGCGGAGAACATTGAAGCGGCGGTGGACTACCTTCGCGCGCGGAGAGGCGCGAAGGTTGGCTCCATCCACCTCAACGTCATTCGACCGTTCCCCGAAGCAGCGGTTGTCAAAGCACTCGCCGGCAAGAGGAACGTCATCGTGCTTGAGCGCACCGACGAGCCGATGGCCGGTGATAACCCGATGGGGCGCGACATACGAACCGCACTCAACAAGGCTCTGCAGACCGACGGCCATCCTGCCACCGCGGGACTGCCTGCGATCACGGCCGACCAACTGCCTCGGCTTTTCTCCGGTATCTACGGCCTGGGGTCGCGGGATTTCCGGCCAGAGCACATCTTCGGCGCATACGAATTTGCCACTGGCACCTGCGCCCGCAAAGACGGCAAGCACGCGGAGGATGGAACGTCGTTCTTCGTGCTGGGCGTCGATCACCCGTACGAAGTGAAGTCCGACGAAACGCCATCGCTATTGCCGGAAGGGGCGATCGCTGTGCGCTTCCACTCTATCGGCGGATGGGGAGCGATCACGACGGGCAAGAACCTCGGCGCCATTCTCGGCGATCTGAACGACCTGCTCTACCAACGCGACAAGATCGTCGACGAGCTGGGCACCCCCAAAGAGATCATTCACGTCAGTGCCAATCCCAAGTACGGATCGGAAAAAAAGGGAGCCCCCACGGCGTATTTCATGGTGGCAGCGCCGGAGCGGATTCGCGTCAATTGCGACCTCCGACACGTCACCGTCGTGCTGTGCTGCGATCCGAAGGCGTTCACGCATACCAACCCGCTCGACGGAATGTCCGAGGGCGGCTCTCTGGTGTGGGAATCCGAAGAGGAAGGCGAGCAGGCCTGGGAGCGGCTACCGCTTTGGGCACGCGAGCAGATCATCGACAAGAAAATCCGCGTTTTCACCTTGCCAGGGTTCGAGATCGCACGCAAGGCCACCGATCGTGCTGACCTTCAACTTCGCATGCAGGGCAACGCCTTCCTGGGCGCATTCTTCGCAGTCTCTCCGCTTCTTTCCGAGTTCCGCATCGCCACGGAACAGTTCCACAAAGTCGTTCGCAGACAATATGTGGAGAAGTTCGGCCGATTCGGCGACGCCGTCGTGAACTCCAACATGGAGGTTATGACCCAGGGCTTTGAACGCGTCCGCGAAATCCGCATTGGCGAACTCAACGCTCGCGATCGGTCCAGCTTGCGTGGCGTGGCGCTGTTGCCAGTCATCGATAGTGCCGATGACACTGGCTGTCACTCTGGATGCCGCTCCACTCCTGTGCCCCCTGGCCAGCACGAGCGCACGCCGGTAACTCGGGTCGCGACCTTTAACGCCGAGTTCCGCGCCGGCCTCGGCTACAACCAACCGTCCTCTCCCTTTGCATCGGTCGGCGTCATGGGGGCCGGCACTGGCGACACGGCGTCGAAGTACGTCGCGCGCCGTGAGACGCCGCTATTCATTCCCGAAAACTGCACGCAGTGCATGGAGTGCATCGCCGTTTGCCCCGACACCGCGTTGCCCAACTGTTCGGAAGACATGGCAACCATTCTGCACACCGCGGTTGCGCACTATGTCGAGGACGCGGGCGAGCGCGAGAAGATGCTGCGGTTGCTGCCCGAGATCGAGAAGCGCACGCGTCAAATGATGCGCGATGCCATCGCGAACAATACGGCGACGCCGCTGCCCCAGATCCTGCGCCAAGTCACGAACGAGGTCGATGGGTTCTGTTCCGAGGCCAAGCTCCAGTTGTTCGACATCCTCGACCGGGTGCCCATGGCCTACCAGAAGGTGAACGCTATCTTTTCTACTCCGGAGCGGAAAACGCCCGGCGGGGGCGGCATCTTCTCGATCTTCGTCTCCGACCTCTGCAAAGGATGCGCCGCTTGTGTCACCGCATGCGGTGAACATGAAGCCCTCAAGATGGTGCAGGAAACCGAACTGGTCAATGCCGAGCACGAGACTGGAACCGCGTTCCTCCGTTTTCTGCCCGACACGCCGCAGAAGTATCTGGGCCTCTACAACGATGCCCACCCGCAGGATTCCAAGACCGCCACTCTCCGGAACATGCTGATGGTTCGTCACAATTACGACGCGTTGGTTTCCGGCGACGGCGCCTGCGCCGGCTGCGGGGAAAAGAGTGTTCTGCGCGCGATAGCATGCGTCACCGAGGCTTACATGCGGCCCCTCTTCCACGCCAAGGCCGATCGGCTCCGCGCGAAAGCCTCGCAACTCGAGAAAGTTGGCCTCGAAAAGCTCGCCGCAGTCAAACTTAGAAACCCGGAGGAGTATGAGCTGTTGCGCCAAGCCGTCGCTCACTTGCTCATGAGGCTGGGTGGTGAAGATGAAAAAGACACCAAGGCGCGAATCGCCCGCTATGGCCCCATCACCGATCACGAGTTGGTGAACGTCATCGTGGCGGTCATGCGGCAGGAGGCTTTCAATCACAAGGATCTACAGGCCATCGATGGCCGCTTGGCCAACGGCATGTGTGTCATGGCCATGGCCGCCCACACGGGCTGTAACACCGTCTACGGCTCTACGCCCCCGAACAATCCCCACCCCTATCCGTGGATGAATTCGCTCTTCCAAGACGGCGTCACGGTCGCCTGGCTCTTCGGCGAAAGCTTCATCGCGGATCACGCAAGGCGCTCCGTCATTCCGGAGAGGCTCGCCGATGCGCTGCTCCAGCGCGAAGAGAAAGTTATCACCCCGCGCGAATACTACGAACTCACACACTTCAGCGATGCACTGATGACCGATCAGGAAGTGCTTGAGCTGCCAAAGGTGTGGGCCGTCGGCGGCGATGGCGGCATGGGAGACATCGGCTATCAGAACACCTCGAAGGTGATTCTGCAGAACCGTCCCAACGTCAAAGTCCTTATGCTCGACACTCAGTTGTATTCCAACACTGGCGGACAAAATTCCGACTCCACGCCCATGCTCGGTGGCAGCGACATGAACGTGTTCGGAGCGGCGACCCAGGGGAAGAGCGTCGAGAAGAAGACGGTCGCCGAGACCTTCCTGGCCGGACACGGATCTCCGTTTGTGGCTCAGATCTCAATCGCCAACGCTCCCAAGCTGTACCGTGCCATCCTCGATGGCCTCGAATATCGCGGCACCGCGTTCTTGCAGTGTTTTACCACGTGCCAGCCCGAACACGGTGTGGCCGACGACATGGCGCTCACCCAGGCTCAGCGGGTGCGCGACTCGCGCGGCGCGCCAGAGTTCGTTTTCAACCCGCAACTCGGAGAGACTTACAAGGAATCCCTCGATCTTAAGGGCAATCCCTCCCCGGAAACGGATTGGTACGAGACAAAGTTCAAAGGCAGCAGCGAGCCTTACCGCTACACAGTTGCCCATTGGTGCACCACCGAGGCCCGATTCCGCAACCACCTGAAGAAAATTAAAAAAGAGAACGCGGCCCACCTGATCCCGCTGGAGAATATGCTGGTCCGAATCACCCAGCAGGACGTTGTCTATCGCCGATGCTTAAACTCCGAGCACCGTGCCTTCGTCCCCGATTTTGGCGTCTATATCAAAACCCAGGGATCGAACGGAGACGTGGCCCACTGGGCGATTTCAAGACAACTTGTGCTCTTTTGCGTGGAGCGTCGTAAGGCGTGGCGGATGCTGCAGAGCAAGGGAGGCATTGAGAACCGGGAATACCAGGCCCAGCGCTCGATCCTGGCCGACGTCGATGCCGGCAAGATTTCAAAGGAAGAGCTGTTCGCGCGCGGGGAAGAACTGCTGAAGGAGCGCCTGCAACCCTCAGGCTCGGCGAAGCCAGCCCAACGCGGCCCTCATCCGGCTCCGGCCACTTCGCAAGCCGCGATGCAACCCGGCTCCCGAGGTCTGTAGTGTACGAACAGCCACCAGCAGGGTGGATGGGACCCGAGGCAACGTGCACAATTCGCTGAGAGAGGAAGTGCAGGGGAATTTCTGTGGGGAATCGGAACCGCCGCGGGGAAGAAGTCGACTTGTGGGAAGTTGGGAACTCCATCGGCTCTTGCCGCCGATCGCGGGTGGATCGGGCAACTCTGATGTAACGCGATTAGGTAAGGTTCGCCCATCGAACAAAACTTCATTCTCACGCGGCTCGGGGCAAACTCGGAGGCAACTTCAGTTCGGCGCGTGATCGCAGTACCTGCAGCTCGTGAGCACAGGACACCAATACCTTCAACCCGTCCGTCCGACATGACCGGCAGTTGATTGACGTCCTCGCGTCCCATGGTCTCCAGGGCCTCCATCCCCGGCATATCACGAGAAACGAAATGGACCTTATCCGCGGAACGCATTACGCTACGCACAGGAGTGAACGGCCATGCCCGCGGCTCGACCGTGCGCACTTGGTTGGTTGTGATCAGACCGAGCAACGGCGATGGAACGTTCCAGCCAGCCGGCGTTTCGCTTCCTAAACGACTCTCAAGGATCTGGCCGAGGAAGTATCATCCGCCGGAACGGTGCAATCCGCCGACACTGAGTTAGGAATTCGTCCGGACCGAATTCCGCCTCTTGCATGCAATCAACGGCCATCAACTTAGATCACCTGCTGCTCTACAACTGATGTGATAAGTAGTTGGCGATGCCCATTTCTTTGATCGAGTGCAGTTGGGCCTCCAGGAAGTCCGCGTGCCGTTCCTCATCCTGAATCATGCGATCAAACAAGGCCTTGGAGCCTTCGTCCCTGGCCTCGACGCAAATCTTGACGGCTTCGTTGTACTGGCGCACCGCATCCTGCTCATCTTTCAGGTTAATCTCGATTTGCTCCTGTACTTTGCTGCCTAGCTGAGGCTTCAATCCGACATCGACAGCGGGTGTGCTGTCCAAGAAAATAATGCGCTCAATGAGTCCTTCCGCATGGCGCATCTCCTCGATGGCCCGCGCCTTCGTGTGCTCGCCAAGACGCTGGTAACCCCAGTTCTGACACATTTCCGACTGAGTCATGTACTGCACGATAGCCGTCAATTCCGAGCTTAGAGCTGCGTTCAACTGCTGAATTACTTTCTCGTCGCCGCGCATAGTGATTGCCCTCCGATTTCCCTATTCTGCGATCTCGGACGACCGTAAGGCTGTGATCCTGAGTACCGCGACGATGCGGAGATTACCGATTGCCTCTGGATCCTGGGGAGAGCAGTTACAGTTTGCGAGTTTCTCTCGCCGCGCTCTATCGGCTACCAGTCGCTCGACCTTAGCCAAACGCCCCTCTAGGTTAGAAAGTCGCATCGTTTTCTCCATAGTACCTTAGTAGTTATTACTATAACTATACCCTCCAGGGAGGCGAATTCGAGCAATTTGTTGTCAAATATTTTCACGGTTCAGGTGGGTAGACGCGTTGGCAGGGCTTGCTCGACTACTCGACTTTGGAGCTGCTCTAAACGTCTGATTTGGCTGGGAGATCAAGGAATCTGGTTCCGAGGCTATCGCTAGTGCTCTACCGCCGGGCACTGGGGGCGACGTCATGAATCTTCGCGAATTACATCGAGCCGATTGCATCAGCGCCGCAGGAAATAGATTCTATTCGTCCAGTCCCAATTCCCGGTTTTTCTTGCCAGTCTGCTCAAGGCCCAGACCAAACCTCCGATGTCCGCGGGAGAAATCGTTTTTTCATCCACAAAAACCACACCGCCGTGCGTTCGCTCTTCTTCCGCCCAGATTTTGAGCAGGGGAGGAATCGTCCTCCGGTCATAGGTAACCAGCGTTAATCCCTGGGCGGCCGCTTCACGCAAACAAGCGTTGTCCTGCTGTCCCAAGAAATACCCATTTTCCCATTCCACTATGTAGCGAACTTCCATCGCGCGATTCCGGCGACGCAGACCCTTCGCTACGTCCGGCGAGATGTGCTCATCGAGAAGAAGCTTGAGCATTTCAGTTTTTTGCCGCTTTATCGGGAATAAATTCGGCGGCCTGAGGCAACATGCGCTTCAGCGTTTCAAAATCGGTCGCCTCATTCTCAGCGATTGCATCATTGATTTCTCCAGGAAACGCTCCCGCATAGTTGACCGCTGCCTGGACTTTCACCTCTGGCCAGTTGAGATGTCTCGCTACCGCCGACGCATCTTCCTTATAGCTGTGGACCAGCAGCATGACTTCCCATACGGCGAGAGTGCTCCCTTGAAGGTAGGCTTGCCGCCCCGCAGGCGAATCCCGAAAGTCGATGAATCCAAATTCCGACCGGCGCAAGCCTTCCTCCACCAGGCGGGCACTGGCGTCGCTGGGGGTCCATCCATGCCGATTCGCCATGCGTTTGAGACGCTTTCCGCTCTCCGTTGGCAGGCGCATGCTGATGACCATCGAACGGGTTGATCTCATGGCAGTCTCCGACGTGTAACTCTTGTAAGCATTGTAGCACGCGGGATTCAGCATTGCTTGCAAAGCACCCCGAAGGGACGCTTCAGGGATCTCAATGATTCAATATTTCCGGTGGAGCGGTCGATCTGAATCATGGAATAGCATCTAGCTGGAGAACGAGCCCGTTGCGGACGTCGTCTCACTCAAGTTGAAGCGAGTCCGTTATCTATTCTTTTCCTTTGGTCGAACTAGTAGACGGTGGAGATAGCTGGCCCCTTCCTCCTCATATTCGTTGATTCCACCTCTGAGAAACAGCTCGCAAATCTGGGCCAGACTTCGGCCTTCTTTTTTGGCGATCTGCAGCAAAGCAGTTTTGACTTCACTGGACACTCTGAATCCGATGCGTTCATCTTTTGCGGTCATGACTTTGCGCGGATTCTAGACTGCCATTCATAGCTAGTAAATCACTTTTTCCTTGACGCAGTATCAACAATGGTTCACACTGGTAGCGTATGTTCAACAATGTTGACCACATAGGGGGCTTGCGATGAAACATCAGAATTACAAGAAGTCTGATCTGGTCGCCGAAAACTTGCTTTTCGCTAAGAAAGTCATATCTCAGAGCTTATCTCGCGTCTTGCTCGATCAATTGCGCGAAATCACGCGCGATTTTTCATTCTCGCTAAGTTGTGGTGACCTTCTTCTTCTGAGCGGTGGCTGGTATGTGACCCACACTGGTCTGATTCGGTTGGCGAAACGTTGTCGTTGCTCTGGTATCCACGTCCAGCCCGTTCGCCAGTTGTGTGATCGAGCAAGCAACCGGTACACGTTTCAGGCCACTGTTTACAAGTCAGCTCGCTGTCAGGGCTTCGTTGGTTACGGTGATGCAGATCCCACCAACATCTCCTCGCGAGTGCATGGGGCCGAGTTGCGTGTTGCCGAAACTCGCGCCGTGAACCGCGCTTTGCGAAAAGCCTACGGCATCGGCATCTGCTCGGTCGAAGAAATTGGTTCCTTCGCCGGCCAACTGGCTTCGAGTCCAGAATCCAAGAAGCTGCCGCAACCGGTCAATGGTAACGGGAACCACGGCAGTCCGAAAGTTCGTGATCGCCTTTGCCAGATCATCCGCCAATATCAACTTGATCCCAATTTGGTCAAGGCCTATGCCACCGACTTCTGCGGTGTGAAGACCCTCAGAGAGGCCAGCAGGGAACAGGTGGAAAATTTTGTCGTGCACCTCGCCGACTGGGCCGAGAAAGACCGCAATGCCCTCCTTTGCCAGCTCAACAGCTATCCCGGCCAGAAAGCAGGTGCCGCATGAAACGCCAGATCACCGGCCTGCACGCCGCCGATCGCAGTGCCGCCGACCAGATCCCGGACGGAGTCTTCCTGGTGCGGGTGCAGGGAGCCAGGTTTCATCGACAGGCACAGAAGCCCTACTACACCCTCACTCTGGCTATTCTTGAGCCTGTCCGGTTTGCCGGACAGGTCCTTTCCAGCCGCCTCTATTGCAGCCCGAAAGCCTTGTGGAAGATGAATTGGTTCCTGCGTGACTTCGGTTACGACGCCGAACTGCTCTGTCGCGACGAAGTCGACGAAACACAGCTTGTCGGGCTGAAGGGAGTAGTCAAGATTAGCCACATCGTTTTGAACGGTGCTTCCCTCATTCGACTGGACGGCTTTGCTTCCGCGGGCCGTTGGGAAGAACTTTCACCCGCAAACCTCGACAACCCGCAGGTGGCCTGAAATGACTTACAGCTACACCCAGATCAGCCAATACCTCACCTGCCCGAAGCGATACAAGCATCGCTATCTGGATGGCTGGAGGGAGAAGGACACACGTGCAGCGATGCTCTTCGGTCGCGCCTTCGAACGAGCGCTGGGTGCCGTTTTCCGGCGGGAGGACCCAGGAGCAGTCCTGTTCGACGAATGGTCCGCCTGTCAAAGTCAGGACTTGCACTACTCCAACAGAGATTCCTGGGATCGCATGTTGCGGCAGGGAATCATGCTGCTAACCCGGTTCTGTCAGGACAATCGGGTTCAGATCCGCCAGCCTCGACGGAATCTGCAGGTTAAGTTCACCCGGCCGGTCGGGGAAAAGAACGACTTCGTTGCCTACGTCGATGCCATCGGGAAACTCGACGGCACGCGCTGCCTGCTGGAGTGGAAGACATCTTCGAAACGATACCCAGAAGAACCTCAAGGGCTGCTGTCCCTAGATCCCCAACTCGTCTGCTACTCGTGGATCACAGGTATCGCCGAAGTCGCGCAGGTTGTATTCGTTCGCAAGAGCCTGGTTGAGGTTCAGTACCTGAGAACCACCATCACCGACGAACAGCGGGAGGAGTTCGGCCACTTGGTGGAAGGCACGATCCGTCGCATTGAGTCGGCAAACTTCCTCCCTCACAGTGGCATCCGTTTTCCCCAGAATCCTTGCAGCAGCTGCCCGTATGTCGGGCTTTGTCTCGGAAAACAGGAGATGATCGACGCCGCCGTCGTGCGGCGTCCAGGAGCAGACAGTCTTGATTGGGTTCACGAGCTTAATTACTGAGTATCCGCCGATGCCCCCGAAGCTCAACCGCCGCCGCGCCGTATTCGTGCTGGGCAAGATTGACGAGATTCTGGCCTGGGAACAGCGGAAGGAAACCGAGCGCGACACCAAATTTGTCGAACTGGGGCGCTACCTGTGCGAGGTGCGGGCGGGACAGTACTGGCGGCTGGAGAATCTGCAGTCCTTCGACGAGTTTCTGGAAAGGCGGTTCCCGGAATCGCGGAGGAAAGCGTATTACCTGATGTCGATCCACGAACACCTGCCACCGCAGGCAAGAAAGCAACTGAGGGAAGTGGGTTGGGCGAAGGGGCTGGAACTGGCCAAGCTGGCCAGGCGGGACGGGCAGCACTTCGATTGTGCAACCTGGTTGCACAAAGCCAGTCAGATGCCCAAGGAAGACTTCAAAAAAGAAGTCGAGAAGGAACTAACGGGAAAAGAAACGGAACCGTGGGAGATTGTCTATTTCAAACTCTACCAGAGCCAGATGGCGGTCGTGGAGAAGGCAATCGAGACAGCGGCTCTCATGCTCGGAACCGACAAGTCTCGCGGCTACTGTTTGGAAATGATTTGCGCCGACTTCCTGGCCGGGGCCAACCTCGACCACGGAGATCCGGAGACGCTGCTGTTTTCGATGACGAGGTTCTTCAAGTTTCTGCCCGGCGAGCAGAGGCAGGAATTCCTCGAAGGCTTGGGCGAGAAGGTATCATGACCCCGATCGGCCCGAAACCCGAGCGCTTGCGACTGGGTCCCGTGTCGTACGAGACTGTTCGGCTGGAGGTCCTGCGTCGAGACGGCTGGCGGTGTCAATTGTGCGGCGCGATGGCGAACCTCGAGGTCCATCACCAACAGTTCCGCAGCCAGGCCGGCCACGATTCAGAAGAAAACCTGATCACACTTTGTGTCTCTTGTCATGCAGAGATGCATTCCCAGAGACGGACCGTCTGACGACCCAAAACGAGACTGGCTGGCTATCGAGCCTCGATTTTGCCAGTAGGGAGAGGATTGGGACCAACTCAGAACGTACCTCGATAAACCCTAACGGCCAATCCTAGGAGAGACCCAGCGATCACAATGTAGGGCCACAACTTGGCTATTCGCTTCAGTCTCGAAATGTCCTTGGCTGGTGTAGTGTTACTCATGGAGGCCTCCGAGGAGGTTCGGATTGGAAAATGTGCAGCGAAGCATATTTTCTTTCACGGAGTCTGCGCAATAGCGTTCTCGTATTCGGCTTTGAGCAATAGCCGCCGCTCCTGCCCGCCAACCAATTCAGCACGGAACGAACCCTCGCCCGAAACTGAGGAATCGGCTCCCGGCCGGTCTGTCTTGCAATACCGCCAATCAACTACTCCGTCGCCTTCAAGTTCGATCGGCTCAAACGCTTCCGACCCGCCGGAGCCGTTGTGTTTTGACTGCAAGTCCATCAAGTCGTCCCTGCGAATCCTGCGCGACGGCTCGGGGGGCGGCGTCGCAAAAGCTGTTGGTTGGGAATAGGCAGATTTTGACATCTTCAGCCCGTTTCTAGTTGCGCAACTTCCGCTCCCATTTGGAAAACACCCCGTTGATCTTCTTCAGCGACGCAGACTCGTGACCGCGGTTCTATCGCCGGGCTTCGGAGATCCGAGATTCTGGGGGCGCTCCCTCGCGAAAAGGCTCTCCGTAGAACGCTCTCTCGAGGGTTCTCGTTCGCATTTCCAGACAGGATCCACCGTCAGGCTGATCGTCTGTACATATTCAGGATGATCGTACCCAACTATCGCAAGCCTGCACTCAAGGAGACCGCCGAGCAGCAGCTTTTCTGGTTTCGGATTACCGATTCCTAGGAGAAAGCCTTGTACTGGGTATCCGGGCCTCAAGATCTGGCGGCGAAAAAGAATGTGGTTCATCACCACGTCACGGGGCAGCTCCAGCGCGCCTTTTCCCGGAAAACGGTAAATGGATGGACTGCGCCCCATGTCCTTGGGATCCGGAAGCCACTGAATCTCCGAGTTTGGCCAAGGCGGCCGCAGTTCGACATCGCGGAACGGGATTGGTCTCGACGTTTGATTGATGATAACTAGGTCGATCATATAGCCGGCGCGTCTGTCAGGCAGGTCAAACACCATGGTGTCGCATACGGCGCCAACCTGCTCAATTTCAACCTCAATTTCAACTTCGAGTTCGGCGACTGGAAAATCGACTGGGATGCCGGCGGCGGCCATCTCACGGAGTGACGCAGAAATCTTAGTGCCTTGGGTTTTTCTCATCGCAATCCTCTTAATTGTTGTAATTTCAACGTACATACATTCATATGTTGCTAATCGCTTTTTGGCCGTTCGCCTCGCTTGGACACTGAGGACAACGGGCGATGCCATCTTGCATTGAAAGGACCTTGTATGCTTTAGCGATGTGGTGGATTTGTTCGCGGACGTCGTCCGTAAGCGAAACTCTGTAACCTTTGACGACCCGGTGGGCATGAATTCCCAAAGCACGAAGCAACAAGCCGACCATCTTGTCGGTCAGGTTGCGATCTTCATGGCGACCTTCCAGCAAGGCGTTTACAGCCCCTGCCAGATCACGAATAAAAAAGTGCTCAGTGTCTGGCTTGTGGCAGAAAAACAGCGCGGCCTCAGCGACCACGCACCGGTCGTCCGAAAATCGGGCGCCTTCGGCCTCCTGACTCTGCTGCAATAACGAACTGAAGACGGACTGTTGTAAATCCCCACAATCGCAAATGGGCGCTAGCCAAGTGCGGACCTCGTCGCGCATCGCAGGCACGAAATTCAGAGAATCGATTTGTGCATCGTGTACCCGCCAATAATTGACGAATCGATACCGAAGAAGCCTCGCCTGAAAATCGATCGAGAATTTCTCCTCGTCAGCGTCCGTCAGTGTTGGCGGTGGATCCTGCGCGGGTGAGAAGCTCACATGGACCCCAACTCCGTCCGGCAATTCTGGATCCGCCGCAAAGGCTTTCGCCCCATATGCATTAATCCGGCCCTTTCCCCGCGCGATACAGAAACGTCGATTACTCGAAGCCTGCAGAATTCGCATAACGCGTTGCGGAAGTTTGCTCTGATTGATGAGTAGAGTGGCGTAGAGCTCGGCAGGCAACGTGCTGAGAGCTGCCATATCGATATCGCCCACCAGAATCGGTCGGCGGCAGAGACATCCCAAGAGACGAAGCACCAAACTTGACTCGCTATCCGGTCCTAGCAAGTGCAGGACCGGCGCCACGGGAAGGCAATCTACAAAATAACTGGCCAGTGCAAATGCAATTACAAGGGCGGCCTCGTCCTGCGCCAGTTGAGCATAACCACACACGAACTTACGCATGGACGCGACGAGCTCGGGCGTCGATTCGAAGGGTTTGCTTGCCACGGCAAAACGGACTGCCCTGCTGAAACCCTCTGGAATTGGCGCGGAGGTGTACGTGCAGCCGCGATAGGTCGTGGTGTGCGCCGTCGTGGCTTTGCGCCCATCCCAAGTGTGCAAGCGCAGTTGATTGGGGTGATCCGGGTCGCTGACGGATTCGATGACCAAACTGGGCAGCACCACCCCGAAAGTCTGAACGGACAAAGTTCGGTGAGTTTGAGTGGATCGCACAAGCACGGTTCCTCCTTCAAACAGCAGAACGGCGCACAGCCCCAATCGCCAACTCGACCATCATGTGAGATGGAAGGTTGGGGGCAGCCAAAAAACTCACAACTCTGCCTTTGGATTTTTCGGTGAAACGTTCCAGCTTCGTCTAAAGGATACTTATCGCCTGAGTAGATTCGTCTAGAGGAGACTCATCGCATGAAAAGATACATCCGCATCCTGAAGAAAATCGTTCGCCTGTCAATCTGCTTACTCTGAAATTATCGTAGCACGATTGTCAAGTCTGGTGATTTTCTGGCTTTCGCCGAACACCGCAAACGGGACGAGTATGGTCTGTTCGGTCGCATTCTGTCGTCTGACACTGTAGTTTGACGAGTGGTTTGGCCCGACAAAAGTCACTATGTTGAATCGTCCTCGAACCTCCCTTTGGCGCAGAAGGCAAGCGTGCACAGGGAACCCGGGACTTGTTCGAGGTAAATGCACCGACAGGGCAGTGGCGCCCGAGCGCCAGTCTCAGCAATTTACTGAACGAGCCCGAATACTCCGACTCCCGTCGTCGTTCCTACGTAAACTTTCCCATTCACGATCATCGGGGTAATGAATTTGTTGCCCGCTCCGAAATGATCGCGCCCGTTCGATGCCTGGTTGCTGTTGTAGAGTTCGGTTGCCAGATTCCGGGCGTCGTAAGCGTGCAGAACCGCAGCGTTGGCGTTCTCGGCGGCCCAAAGAATCGCATTGCTGGTTCCGTTGGCAGAAATGCTGGGAGTCGCTCCCGGATAAGGAAAGATGTGCGAGGACAGCGATGCCGCCGAACTCCCCAGTTGCGCGTTGCTGATGGCAAACGCCCGCAGGCTGTCCTGAACTGCCCCGTAATACACCGTGTTATTAAAATATGCCGGCATGGAAAAGACGCCGCCGGCGAGCCCGTTTCGAACTTCCTGATAGATGTTGTTCGAACTCGGGTTGAACTTGCCCATCGCATCCCGATCCACAACGTAGATGTTGGCATCTTTCCCAGCTCCGACAGCCAGGTGGTGAGTCTGACCCGAATTGTCGATCAGGTCCGGCAGCACCAGTACGCCGCCTGAGCCCAGATCTTCGTCGGTGGAGTTCTCCGAAGACTGGTTCGACATTTCGAAATAATCCGTCACCGCCAGCTGCTTGTTGGTGGTCGAGATCTTCAGAAAGGCGTTGCCGAAATCGGACTGGCTGGGAAATCCCTGGCCGTTGAGCGTGCCGTCGAACGTGCCATTGGCATCGAGCGCGTAGATGTTTCCACTGGCGTCGGCGGCCGGACCCGCGCCGCTCATCCAAAAGGATCCCTCATTGCCGTTGGGAGTGACATTCAATACCGTGACCTGCGCCAGCGTATTTTCGTCGTAGCCCATCAGCCAGCCCGTATATGGCCGAATATCGCAATGCGATCCCCAACTCGTGTAGACCACGCCGTTCAGCAGAAGCAGGCCCTGGCCGCTCCACCTGCTGTCCGGGATCGAAGATCACGTTTCCCCCGGAACTGTTGTCGCCGGTTCCCGGATAGGACGCCTGAATCTCTTTCGGACCGCCGAATTCCTCGGCGCCACTGGTCACGTCCAGTGCATGCAGCCGCTGATGATAGTGAGTGCTTCCATCCTTCGACATGGCGATGAGGTATATCGTTCCGTGCGGGCCGGACTTGGCGTCAATCACCGGCGTGGAAGTCACTCCAATCTCCGGAGTCACCTGATCGCAGCCGTGATCATCGCTGGGAGTTTCCCCCGCGGCGAGCGTGGAAACCTGCCAAAGCTGTCTGCCGGTGTCGGCATCGAAACCGTAGACATTGCCGTGCTCGGTTGCGACAAAAAGAACATTGTGGGCCGCGCCCGCAATGCTCAGGCCGGGCAAGTAGAGCGGTTGGGCGTCGACTTTGCCGTCGGCGGCAATGATGAACAGCATGCCAAAACCAGTCGCGTTCACATTCGCGGTCGTGAGCGTGGTCTCGCTCAGGTTCTGTCCTGTGCGGGCGTTATCGTTGTGATACGTCGTGACACTGGTGGCCGGCGGAGGCGGCGGAGGCGGATTGCCGATCCCTCGCCCGAACGGCGCATTGCTGGTGCAACTGACCAGATACAATCCGATCCCAACCAGCAAAAGAATTGCCCCTGCGGCCTCGCGGTTCGTTGTACTCATATGCTCGAGCGCTGGCTTCGCGCGTAAGGTCTCATGTCGTCGTTCAGGTACGCGCACAGTTGTGAGTTTTCGGACTTTCCAGGCAGTGGCAGGTAACCCGCGTTCCTGAGCCACACCGTCCATAAGGGACGCCAATTTTCGCAGCCAACACGAGTTCGTTCATCGATGGCGAATCGCTTTCTTGCGTCCGGCCGTCAATCCTTTACCCTAGCCTTCTGCTTGGCGACCAGGCGCTGCATGAACTTGGGGCCCTCTTTCCTGCAGGCCTCGACACCTTCGTAAAGAAACATCTCGCAAACCTGAGACAGAGCCCGTTGCTCGTCGTCCGCTATGCGCTGCAATTCGCGCTTGAGTTCCGGAGCGATCCGAAAAGCTAGGAATTCGGTCTTGGCCACAAGCGAAATATAGCTGTTCAAGTGATCGCCGAGCAACACCATTTGACAAAGTTAATATCGTGTTATATGTTATCACATGATAACGGATGGAGGGTGTTCATGAAGCTTCCTGCCGATAAATCAAATACGAGTTCAGTCCGAGACTTTAAAAGGCTGCTCCGGGAGAATGTTCGGCTCGCCAGGGGAGCGACTCCTTTCTCATCACGCGCCATTGATCTTCTCGCTACGATAACGAAAGACTTCGGATTTTCTTTCAAGGCGGGCGAGCTCCAGATCATTGACGGCACATGGTACGTGACACATACCGGGCTGCTGCGCCTAGCACGCCGCAAGAAATGCCGTGGCATCCAGGTTGAGGCTGTCGATTCTCTTTGCGATTCCGCGGCGAGTCGGTTTGTCCTTAGGGCAACGGTATACCCTTCCAAGAGTTCCTCCGGCTTTGTCGGCTACGGCGACGCCGATCCTTCCAATGTCTCGCCGCTCGTCCACGGCGCCGAGATGCGCGTGGCGGAGACACGCGCCGTCAATCGAGCCCTGCGCAAAGCCTACGGTATCGGCATCTGCTCGGTTGAGGAGATTGGTTCTGTCGCCAGCCAACCGGCTTCGAGCCCGGAACCCAAGAAGTCGCCGCAGCCTGCCAATGGTAACGGGAACCACGGCAGTCCGAAGGTTCGCGACCGCCTTTGCCAGATCATCCGCCAGTATCAACTCGATCCTAACCTGGTTAAGGCCTACGCGACGGATTTCTGCGCAGTCAAAGCGCTTCGCGATGCCACCCGCGACCAAGTGGAAAACTTCGTCACGCACCTGGCCGATTGGGCCGAGAAAGACCGCAATGCCCTGCTTTGCCAGCTCAACAGCTATCTCGGTGGAAAGGAAGGTGCAGCGTGAAGCGCTATTTCGAGTCCCTCCGGCCATCGGATGTATCGGTCCTTCACTCGGTTCCAGATGGTCTGTTTCTTGTTCGGGTGGATCGTGCGCAGTACCGCTGGCACAAGCAGAAGCCGTATTACGAAATTCGGTTCGCCGTTCTCAAGCCGAAGCACCTGATCGGTTGCTTCATGACAGGCCGTTTGTACTGCACGCCCAGGGCGATGTGGAAGCTGCGTTGGTTTCTGCGCGACTTCGGTTACGACGCCGAGCTGCTGGGAAGGAATGAGATGCCAGCGAAGTTACGGTTCACGGCCTCTCTGTCCTCAACTTCGATGCCTTCGCGCCGGCTTCCCGTTGGGAAGACCTCTCGATTTTTACTGGCGGAGACCATCGCGGATCCGGGGTGTCCTCATGATCCACCCCGCCGAACGCTGTGCCCCTCACCAGATCCCGGACGGAGTCTTCCTAGTTCAGGTGCAACGAGTCAGGCTTCATCGACAGGCCAAGAAACCTTACTACACAATCACTCTGGGCGTTGTTGAGCCCAGGCGGTTTGCTCGTCACTTCATTTCGAGCCGCCTCTATTGCACCGCGAGAGCCCTGTGGAAGTTGAACTGGTTCCTGCGCGATTTCGGTTCCGACGCCGAACTGCTCGGTCGCCGCGAAGTGGATGAGAGACAGCTTGTGGGTCTGAAGGGGGTGGTCAAGATCAGCCAGATCGCTTTGAACGGTGCTTCCCTGATCCGACTCGACGGCTTCGCCCCCGCGGGCCGTTGGGAAGAACTTTCCCCCGCAAATCTGGACAATCCGCAGGTGGCTTGAATGACCTACAGCTACACCCAGATCAGCCAATACCTCACCTGCCCGAAGCGATACAAGCATCGCTATCTCGATGGCTGGAAGGAGAAGGACACTCGGGCGGCGATGCTGTTCGGCCGTGCCTTCGAACGAGCGCTGGGCGCCTTTTTCCGCCGGGAAGATCCTGGAGCAGTCCTGTTCGACGAATGGTCTGCGTGTCAAAGCCAAGACTTGCACTACTCCAACGGAGACTCCTGGGATCGCATGTTGCGGCAGGGAATCATGCTGCTGACCCGGTTCTGCCAGGACAATCGGGTTCACGTCCGCCAGCCTCGACGGAACCTCCAGGTCAAGTTCACCCGGCCGATGGGCGAGAAAAACGATTTCGTTGCCTATATCGACGCTATCGGGAAACTCGACGGCACGCGCTGCTTGCTCGAGTGGAAGACATCTTCGAGACGATACCCCGAAGAGCCTGAAGGGTTGCTGGCCCTAGATCCCCAACTCGTCTGCTACTCGTGGATGACGGGTATTGCCGAGGTCGCGCAGGTGGTGTTCGTGCGCAAAAGCCTGGTCGAGGTTCAGTACCTGCGGACCACCATCACCGATGAACAGCGAGAGGAATTCGGTCGCGTGGTCGAGGCCACAATCCGCCGGATTGAGTCGGCAGACTTTCTGCCGCATAGTGGCCTCCGTTTCCCGCAGAATCCTTGTAGCAGCTGTCCGTATGTAGGGCTCTGTCTGGGAAAACAGGAGATGATCAACGCCGCCGTGGTGCGGCGTCCGGGAGCCGACAGTCTTGATTGGGTTCACGAGCTTGCATACTGAGAATCCGCCCATGCCCCCGAAGTTCAATCGCCGCCGCGCCGTATTCGTACTGGGCAAGATTGACGAGATTCTGGCCTGGGAGCAGCGGAAGGAAACCGAGCGGGACACCAAGTTCGTCGAACTGGGGCGCTACCTGTGCGAGGTGCGGGCGGGACAGTACTGGCGGCTGGAGAATCTGAAGTCCTTCGACGAGTTTCTGGAAAGGCGGTTTCCGGAATCGCGGAGGAAGGCGTATTACCTGATGTCGATCCACGAACACCTGCCACCACAGGCAAGAAAGCAACTGAAAGAAGTGGGCTGGGCGAAGGGGATTGAGCTAGCCAAGCTGGCACGCAGGGACCGGCAGAACTTCGATTGTGCAACCTGGTTGCACAAAGCCAGTCAGATGCCAAAAGATGATTTCAAAAAAGAAGTCGAGAAGGAGTTGACGGGGCGGGAAACGGAACCGTGGGAGATCGTCTATTTCAAGCTCTACCAGAGCCAGATGCCGGTCGTGGAGAAGGCGATCGAGACGGCGGCTCTGATGCTCGGCACCGATAAGTCTCGCGGCTATTGTTTGGAAATGATTTGCGCGGACTTCCTGGCCGGGGCCAACCTGGACCACGGAGATCCGGAGACACTGCTGTTTTCGATGACCAGATTCTTCAAGTTTCTGCCCGGAGAGCAGCGGCGGGCATTTCTTGCTGGTCTGGGCGAGAACATATCATGACCTCGATTCCTCCGAAACCCGCGCGCTCAAGGATGGATCCGGTGTCGTACGAAACTTTGCGGCAACAGGTCCTGCGCCGTGATGGGTGGCGGTGTCAATTGTGCGGCGTGATGGCGAACCTCGAGGTCCATCACCGGCAATTTCGCAGCCACTCGGGCGATGACTCGGAAGAAAACCTGATCACACTGTGCATCTCGTGCCATGATGAGATGCATTCCTAGAGGCGAGACGTCTGAGTGTGAATTCCGATCCCGCGACTTCTATTCCGCGGCACCAGAAACAATCCGCACGTTGTCACTGGGGAAAGAAGAATCGGCTGAGAACGCCTTCGCACCGACGGTCATTCGCAGCCAGCAAGAGTTTTGTAACGCGTTCTGGCTGGTGACCATTGCAATCGCTCCATGGGCGATGCAGAAGCGCCGGGTGGGAACAGCCCCAAGCGCGATATTTTGAAGTCTGTGGCATCATTTAGGTCAGTGCCTGCGTGTGGCACGCAGGAGATTCGATATGGCTTTGCTTGATGGCCGCGCGTTCCGGCTTTCGATGCGGAATGCCGCGAAGCGAGTGGCGAGTATCCCAGGCATTACTCAACACTCTGAACTGCTGGCTCGCTTTCACTGGCGGGCTAGGCTCGCAGAGACTCAACGTCAGTTTGGGGATGCACCGGTTTTCTCCTACCGAGAGGAACTCTATTCATATGTTAACCAGGTCTTTTTCGACGGTGGACGACGTAGCATGGACTTCCTGGAATTTGGTGTTTTTGAAGGTCAGAGTTTGAAGACTTGGAGCAACCTAAACCGAGATTCGGAAACGCGCTACTGGGGATTCGACAGTTTCGAGGGTCTGCCGGAAGACTGGCGGCCTGGAACAAGGAGAGGCTCTTTCAGCACATCCGGTCAGGTTCCAAACATCGACGACCCACGTGTAGGGTTCGTGGTGGGGTGGTTTCAAGAAACATTACTGCCTTTCCTCACAGAGTACCGACCACGGAATCCAATTGTAGTTCACCACGACAGCGATCTTTACTCGTCGACACTGTATTGCCTGACGACGATGGATTCATTTTTACCGTCGGGAACGATCCTCATCTTCGATGACTTTAGCGACTCTTTGCATCAGTACCGCGCCTTCATGGACTACTGCTCCGCTTATCGCAAAGCCTTCAATGTGATTGGCTTGACCAGGAGCGTTGAGCATGTGGCCGCACAAATTAAATGAATCTCGAATGTCACCAGGTTAATGAAGCGGCTTTGCGGCCTCCGGCATTCGAGGGAGAGGTGATTTTGTGTAAGCCTTGCGAAACCGACTTGGACACAGGCGCCCTTCTGGTGGACAAAGACGGCGAGCCTGTGCATTTAAGGAGGAAATAACCCGGCAGTTGGGTGATCAACTGAAGGCGAGTCTGGAGCATGAGTGCGGACCTTCATGGGATGGGAGTCGAGAATTGACGATCGGGATTACACCAGCTATATTTTTCTCACTAGGTTCATCTCAAACGCTTCGTATTATCTACTTCACCGAATTCAACTCTTGGCGGCCGCCCGGCGGGCGGTCAAAACAAGCATAGCCGTCGCTCCGAGAGAAGGGAAGAGGGGCTGTCTTGCTGAGGTACAATGCTTCCACGGAACGGTTTCCCGATAGAGTGCGGCGCAGAGTCGGTCCAATATTCATTGACCCAACATTCGACTCGGCGTTCTTTAAGCCAGCATTCATTGCTCCAAAATTCATTGGTCCAGCAGTCATGGCAGGTAGAGCGATAGCAGGGGGTGGGGAGTGTGGTCAGAAGGCGTTTCTGATTTAGGTCAGGTTGGTCTGGAAAGAGTCGTCCCTCCTCATTTCGGAGTTGAGGCGAATCTCGCTGCGGATCGTTGGTACGCGCTCTATGTTCGATCGCGACACGAGAAAACCGTCGAGAACAGTCTGAGAGTCAAAGGCTACAGTGTGTTTTCGCCGTCATACCGGACGAAGCGCAAGCGCGTGGATCGGGTCGCCGAGATCGAAGTCGCGCTGTTCCCCGGTTACGTTTTTTGTCAATTCGACACGAATAAGCGCCTGCCCATCCTGATGACTCCGGGAGTCGTTGGAGTGGTGGGACGGGGCAACCGGGCGGAGCCCGTGGATGACACGGAGATCGCGTCCATCCGGACGGTTGCGCTCGCGGGACGTCCCGTTCAGCCGTGGCCTTTCCTGCGAGTCGGCCAGCGGATTCGCCTCCAGGCCGGTCCATTAGCAGGCACGGAGGGAATTTTCTTGCGGGTCAAGGACGAGTGTCATCTCGTCGTTTCCATCACTTTGCTGCAGCGCGCCGTTTCGGTCGTCATCGAGAAAGAGGCGGTGGCCCCGCTGTTTTTCGGAGAACGCCACACATCGTACGAGAGTTGAAAATGGCCGATCTCGTGGAATTTCCTTTTCCTCACCTCCCGTTTTATTTCGGATAGAATGAGTCAACTTGACAAGCGTGGGGCTCGAAAACCGGGGGAGTTCCGTGAGACTGGGCCTCCGGCCGCAAGGCTCTTTCGGCGATCAACCGGATTCTGCGCCGCTTTGTTATGGGCGTTGACACGCGCCGCTTAGGGGCGTAATGTCTCTATTTCCTGAAACGACATTGTGTCGGAGAGGGCGGTAGCCTGCCCCAAACGCGGTCCAATTCCAATGAATTCTGTCACAGTCACAGTTTGAAGAGTTTCAGCGCTTCGGCACAATACCAGGGTTGCGACCTTCGCCGATGAGTTGGCACAACCCTTGCACCAAGACGTCCTCACGCTTCGCGAGCTAACTCGCGTCTCACCTCAGGCGTGAGGGGATAACGATCCCGAATGCCCTCTTTTAGGCTGGATACTGCTGAGCCTGATCTGACAGAACTGGCGCGCTTTTTCGCGGCGCAGACAGACGATTCGCCCGAGCGCATTCAGGAGCGATTGCAGTGGCAGATGGGCAATCCCTCGCGCCGGCCGGACGTACCATTTGCGTGGTGTGCGCGGACCGCAAGCGGGACACTCGGTGGTGCCATGCTGTGCATGCCGCATCGCATGGTCTGGGGAGTACAAAATTGCACAGCGCTGATGTCTCACGGCTTTTACGTCGATGGGTCACTTCGGGGTGCGGGGATGGAAATCTTTCTTCAATACCGCGCGCTAAGCGAGCAATACGTCTTATACACTACGACGGCCAACGCACAGGCAGGTCGGTTGTGGCAGTGGGCGGGAGCTAAGGTGTTGGTGGGAACGGACCACGAGTTATTAAGGCCTGTCCGATGGTCATCGATTGTCGAAGAGACGTTGGTACGGCGTTGGGGGACTCGCTCGGCGCCGCTTGTGCGCCTGGTTGCGCCGCTCGCCGAGATTTGCGGAGTAGTCTCGCGGACTTCCTCGATGGGCGAGTTGACTCCGGTGGATTGTCCAGAGGATGCGGTGATACCTGCAGACGGTGAGAGCCTGCACCCCTTGCGTGACGCAGCGTTCATTCGTTGGCGTTTCTTCGACGTACCTCAGGTCGAGGCTCAGATTTATAGATACAGAGACGAGAAGCTCGGTGCGGATGGATTCGTTGCATTAACAAAAATCCGGCGCGGGTATCGCCGGCAAATTCGAACCCTATTTCTGGCGGACATGTGGGGAAAAATTCCTCCGTCAGGGTTTCCGCGCTTGGTGAGAGCGATCAGTAAGCGCTATCGCCGTACCGTTGATGTGTTGGCGATCCGATGTCTGGGCCGACCGTATCTGCAGGATGCGCTAGCGGCGAATTGCGTGCACCGCGGTTTCGGATACGCTACAGGATGGTATATCGACCGTCGGTCAATCCTCGGGCCGGATCCGGTCCTGATTCCTGCCGCTGCGACGGAACTAGTCTAAGTTAATCTGCAAAAAGGGAGCGAATAGACCATTCTGAAAGATGGCAATAATCAAGAGCATTTCAGCCAGATCCATCCGCGCCTCGCTCTCGAGGTCGTCTATGAGGCGATTCAAGAAGTTAATTCTTTTCGATCGCCGAGCGACGCTGTCCCGCTGCGCCCCGATGTCCTCCTCGTTGGCGAGAGTGGGTGCCTTGATTCAATGGAGATGACTACGCTCGCCCTTGCCGTCGAGCGTCGCCTTCTGGAGATCGCCAACCGCGAGATTTCATTCCTGGACGGAGCAGATTTCGAATCCGAACTTAAAGCCTTTCAAAGTCCCTCATCACTGGCTGACCTCATCGTTGCAAAATGCGCGGAATTATGAAGATTCTGGTCGTATCCGATTTTAATGCTGAGCTGGTGACTCGCTATCTCAATACTGATCAGTCGCATCCGCTCTGCTCTGCCGTCACAGCGGAATATGGGCAGGTTTCTCAGACGCTCGCGCTCTCCGGCGGTGAAGACTTGACAGCATTCATTTGGACTCGACCGGAGGGAGTAATTCCCGAATACCTCAAGGTGCTCGGCCGCGAATCAGTGCAGATGGATAAGCTCCTTGCGGAGGTCGGTGCCTTCGCCACGGCCCTCAGAGATTTTGCCGCGAAGTGCAAGCTGGTCCTCGTCTCAAGTTGGGTGCCGTCGCAAACGGGTAGAGGACTCGGGATGCTCGATTGGACGCCCGCGGGCCAAGCATACTCTCTTACCCGAATGAATATCGCGCTCGCCGATGCGCTTGCCCCTGCTCACAACATATTCGTGCTGCCTTGCCAACGTTGGATCGATACGGCCCGGCCGGCACGAGACGCTAAATACTGGTTCTCGGCCAAGTGCCCGTTCACTCCTGCGGTCTGTCGTGCTGCCGCGAGCGACGTCAAGGCTGCCCTGCGGGGAGCCGGTGGACTCGCACGCAAGCTGATCGCGGTGGACCTGGACAACACGTTATGGGGAGGCGTAGCCGGCGATGATGGATGGGAGGCGCTCCGCATCGGGGGGCACGACGCCGTCGGCGAGGCATACGTCGATTTTCAGCGAGCGCTCAAAACCTTGTCACAGTACGGAGTCGCAATCGCGGTCGTGAGCAAGAACGAGGAAAGCGTCGCCTTCGAGGTGTTCGACAAACACCCGGAGATGGTTCTTCGGTGCGCAGATTTCGCTGGCTGGCGCATAAACTGGCGAAGCAAAGATCAGAATATTAAAGAACTGTCACGTGAGCTCAATATTGGTTTAGAGTCCGTTGTGTTTATCGACGATGATGCGGCTGAGCGCGGCCGCGTACGTGAGGCCCTCCCGGCAGTGTTCGTTCCTGAATGGCCTAAGGATCCAGCACGTTTCGGAGAAGCTCTGCGCGAGCTTGATTGCTTTGATCGGTCCGAAACGACCGCTGAGGATCGACTGCGCACAAGCATGTATATCCAACAGCGCGAGCGCAGCGACAGTCTTGTACACGCGCCTTCTACGGATGAATGGCTGTGTTCGCTTGGCATTCGCGCCGAAATTGAGGTGATCGGGAACGGCAATATCAAGCGCTCGATCCAACTGGTAAACAAGACAAACCAAATGAACTTGAGCACGCGAAGGATGACAGAGCCCCAGTTAGTCGATTGGCTCGCGGGACAGCAGAATCGTGCGGCAGTCGCGTTGACCATCGCCGATCGCTTCGGCGACATTGGGCTGACTGGATTTGTCAGTTGGCAAACTGTCGGCGCTGATCTGGAGATTGTTGATTTCATTCTGAGCTGTCGCGCGATGGGACGGCAGGTTGAAAATTTAATGGCGCACCTTGCCGTGGAGGTCGCACGCGAAAGCAATCTGCGTTCTGTCATTGCCCGTCTGATTCCTACTGCACGGAATGCCCCGTGCCTCGACTTCTGGCGGAAGTCGGGTTTCACCGAAAGCGAGCCGAACACTTTTGTTTGGGATGCGTCGGAAGTGTACCCAAAACCGGCGTTCATAGCTGCAAACAACAACCTTCGAGGACGCGCGTTGCTGCGTGCTGCCGAGCCATGCGTCGATCCATCCGTGGTCCAGAAACGACCATGATGCCACGAGTAATAAAGGGTAACGACCAGATGATCGTGTGGCGGACATTGACCTGAGTGGTGTGACGACATCGATCGAAACCATGGACCGGCGATGAAGATTCTATTTGCGGGACAACTGAGCGCCGGACAAACGTCGCTGATGCGAATGCGCGCGCTCGAGCGACTGGGACACACCGTGCTAGGCGTTCAAACGATGGAGCCTTGGACCCGCACGTCTTGGCTAAAACGTCAGGCGCAGCGCCGGCTGGAGCGCGGGCCAGTGGTTGACGAAATCAATCGCTCTGTTTTAGAGGCCGCACGTGCATTTCGGCCCGACCTGCTATGGGCCGAGAAGCAGGAGTTCTTGCGCGGCGAAACGCTCGTTGAAGTGCGTAATCTCGGAGCGAGACTGGTTCATTTCACGCCTGATCCGTATTTTACGCTCGCATGGAAACGCACTCGGCTCATGGACGACTCCATCAGTGCGTTCGACGTTTTGGTCTACAGCAAATCGTACGAGCGGCGTGACTACGAAGCCCTCGGACGACCGTCAATTTATGTGCCGCTTGGATATTGCGATGAAGTGCACCGTCCTTTGAAATCCGACGACCCACGGTGGAGTTGCACTGTGGCCTCTCTGGGCGGATGGGAGCCACACCGGCAAATGCTGCTCCGCGCAATTGCGGCGTCGGGCGTCGACGTCAAAATTTGGGGCTTCCACTGGGAGTTTCTGTGTGACGGGAGATGGACGCCCCGTCGACACGTTGTCTTGAGCCAGGAAGCCGGACCTGCGCCCTTCAGTTTCCAATACGACGAGGTGATTGCACGGGCATACCAGGGTGGTGAGGTATACGGTGACGATTACGCCCGCGCGCTGACCGGCGCGCGGATCGGCATCGGATTCTTACGTAGAATCTGCCCTGAGCAGCATACCTCACGTAGCTTTGAGATCCCCGCTTGTGGCAGCATGCTTTTGGCCGAGCGCACCGATGAGCATGAGGAGTTCTTTGTCGAAGGCAAGGAGGCTGAGTTTTTTGCCTCCGAGGAAGAGCTACTCCAAAAGATCAGGTTCTACCGCACGAACGAGCCTAGTCGGAGACGAATCGCCGAGAATGGTCACAAGCGCTGTGTCGACGGCCAGTATGCATATGTGCACCGACTGCGGACCGTACTCGACGAGATGCAGCGGGTTTGACCTCACCAAAGTGATGTACGAGTCACAAGTTGACGGGTTGAGAGCATATCCGAGCTAGTGAGCCAACAACGATTCTTTGATGCGATGTGACCGCCGATTCGTCTCCGGGGAAGGTAGACCGCCGGATGCCAGGTAAGGGACTTTTCGTTGCGTCCCAACTGCATGTCCTGCATTTGACTGCATCCTTCCGACACGCCCAATGTGCGGCATAAACGGCATTTTTGCGTTTCACTCGGCGGCCAGCGCGCCGCAGGAAACCGAGCTTCTGAAGACGCGAGAGGCGATGCGCGCCCGCGGCCCCGACGGGGCGGGCGCGTGGTGGAGCGGGGACCGGCGCTGCAGTCTGGGGCATCGAAGGCTCTCGATCATCGATCTCTCCGATCGAGCGTTGCAGCCAATGGCGAGTGAGGACGCCCGGTTCGTCGTCGTGTTCAACGGCGAGATCTACAACTATCCGCAACTTCGCGCGGAACTTGAGGCGGACGGCGCGCGCTTCCGCACAACCTCCGACACGGAAGTGTTGCTGCACCTCTACGCGCGTCAGGGCGGCGAGATGGTGCAGCGGCTGCGGGGTATGTTCGCGTTTGCCATCTGGGATGAGGCGCAGCGGCGTCTTTTCCTGGCGCGCGATCCTTACGGGATCAAGCCGCTGTATACCGCAAACGACGGCTGGACATTTCGCTTTGCCTCGCAGGTCAAGGCGCTGCTCGCGGGCGGAAATGTTTCGCGCGATCCTGAACCGGCGGGAGTCGTCGGCTTCCATTTGTTCGGCAGTGTGCCTGAACCGTTCACGCTCTACCGGCATATCCGATCGTTGCCCGCCGGCCACACACAATGGGTGGACGCCGCAGGCCCGCGCGAGCCAAGGGCATTTGCAAATCTTGCCGAAGTGCTGGATAAGGCGTCTGCGGATTCGGTTTCCGCGGCGGAGATTCCGGAGCGAGTTCGCCACGGCGTTCTCGACAGCGTGCGCGCGCATTTGTTGGCTGATGTTGAGGTCGGCATTTTTCTTTCTGCGGGAGTGGACTCGGGGGCTTTGCTGGGCTGCATGCGCGATGCGGGGCAAAGCCGGATCCACGCGATCACTCTGGCTTTCGAAGAATTCCACGGTACGGCGGAAGACGAGGCTCCGTTGGCGGCTCAGGTATGCGAGCGCTACGGAGCAACGCACGTGGTGCGGCATCTGAGTCGTCAGGAGTTTGTCGCCGATCTGCCGGCAATTCTGGACGCGATGGACCAGCCCTCCATCGACGGCGTGAATACATGGTTTGTTTCGAAAGCCGCGAAGGAAGCTGGTCTCAAGGTTGCGATTTCGGGACTCGGCGGGGATGAACTTCTGGGTGGATATCCCAGCTTCGTCGACGTACCGCGCTGGCGGCGGCGATTCGGCGCGCTCGCTCGCGTGCCGGGGCTTGGTCTGTTTGCGCGCACGGTCATCGGCGGTGCCGCGCCCGGTTTCTCGCGCGCACGGCCCAAGGCGCTCGGGCTGCTGGAATATTCGGGAAGCTGGGCGGGCACATATCTTCTGCGCCGCGGATTGTTTTTGCCGCACGAGCTGCCGGAAGTGATGGACCGCGAGATGGCGCACGAGGGCTTGCGCCGCTTGCAGCCTTTGCGGCGGCTGGCAGCGAGCCTCGTGCCCGATCCGAAATCCGATATGGCGCGAGTCTGCGTGCTGGAGTCGGCGCACTATATGCGCAATCAACTTCTACGGGACGCGGATTGGGCGGGCATGGCGCACAGCCTGGAGATTCGCGTGCCGCTCGTCGACTTCAAGCTACTGGGCTCGCTCGCGTCGTCGATTCCTGCAATCACCGAGGGCGCCGGCAAGGCTGCGCTGGCCGCGGCGCCCGTCGCGCCATTGCCGAACGAAGTTGTGACTCGCGCGAAGTCGGGCTTCGGTGTGCCAACAGGCGCGTGGCTGAACGCGGTTGCCGGCGAGGGGTCGGGCACCGCCGTTCCAAAGCTCGAACCCAAGGGGCTTGTTTCGCGGCGCTGGTCGCAGGCGGTGCTGAACGGAGCGATCCTGAGAAAGCCTCCAGTGGGAGTTCACGTGGAAGTTCACGCCTCATGAAAACTGCGCCGGCGACGTTCGCTCTGGTGACGGATGCCTTCGGAGGGCGTGGCGGCATCGCGCAGTATAACCGCGATTTATTAGGAGCGCTGGCGGGGATGTCGTCGATCACGGTGCTGCCGCGGCACGCGCCCGATTCAGTCGTGCCGCCGGAATCGATCCGGCAATTGCCGGCGCGACCTGGGCGCATTGCCTATTCAGTTTCGGCGCTGCGGGCTGCAATTTTCCAAACTGTCGATGTCGTGTTCTGCGGGCACCTCTTTATGGCGCCGTTGGCGGCCTTGGTGGCGCGGTTGAAGAATGCGAAGCTCATCGTGCAGACGCATGGAATCGAAGCCTGGTCGCGGCCATCGCGCATGCAGCGGGCCGCCCTGGAACGGGCCGACCTCGTCTTGTGTGTCTCGCGCCATACGCGCGCGGCGGTGCTCTCGTGGGCCGCGATCGCGCCCGAGCGAGTGCTCGTCGTCCCGAACACGGTGAGAGAAGCGTTCACCCCCAGCGATGGCGCGACACGGCGGCCTGCCTGGGCGGGCGAAGGCAAACAGGTCCTGCTGACGGTCGCGCGAATGGACTCGCGGGAGCGCTACAAGGGGCACGACCGCGTGATTGCAGCAATTCCTGATCTGGTCGCGAAGGGGCATGACATCTGCTATGCGATCGCGGGCGAGGGCGACGATCGCTCGCGCCTGGAGGCGCTGGCGCGGAATGCCGGGGTGAGCGAGCGGGTGCACTTTCTCGGCGCGCAAGAGTTGCCGGGTTTGGTCGAGAGTTATCGCGCCGCTGACTTGTTCGTGATGCCCTCAACCGGCGAAGGGTTTGGCGTCAGCTTTCTGGAGGCGATGGCGAGTGGGACTCCGGCGCTTGGGTTGGATGTTGCGGGTGCCCGTGACGCGCTTGCCGATGGCGAGTTGGGAACCGCTGTCGCGGAGAGTGAACTGTCGGCGACGATCGCACGGCTGCTGGACCAGCCGAAGCCTGATTCTCGCAGCCTGGCTGCGGCGGTGCGCGGGCGTTTCGGCCGGAAGCCGTTTGCCGAGAATGCGCGGAACGCGTGGAATCGGATGATGGGTAGTGAGTCAGTTTGAATTTCGTCGGCTGTATGCCCACGGGAGATCCCTCGCCCCGCTGGTGAAAACGTGGGTCTTCGGGATGACGCCTCTTGGAAATCTCGCGCTGTGAAATGAATCTGACCCAGTACCGCTAATAGAGACTGCTTGACTTTCTGTTGTATGCTGCGACAGGCTACAAAGCGTCGCGCAAGAAAATTCACCACACTAAAAAGGGGATCGGTCTAAGTAGATGGACGAACACATCCGGAGCTACGCGGAAAGACTCAATCGTGCATTAAGTTTGAGCTGCATGGATAAGGTGGCCGACTTAGGGCAGGCGCTGCGCGAGTGCTGGAGGCAGGGCAACGCGGTATACCTGTGCGGCAATGGCGGCAGCGCGGGCAACGCCAACCATCTGGCGAACGACCTCTTTTATGGGGCCGGGCTCAACAACGGTGGAGGGTTGAGGGTGGAAGCGTTGAGCGCGAATCCGGCGATTCTCACCTGCCTCGCGAACGATCTTGGGTATGAAGAGATTTATGCCGAGCAGATCCGGGTGAAAGCGAATCCAGGGGATGTCTTGATCGTGTTCTCCGGCAGCGGGAATTCTCCGAACGTGGTGAGGGCGCTGGAAGCGGGCAACGCAAAGGGGATGAAGACGTTCGCCATTCTCGCGTTCTCCGGCGGTCGCTGCAAAAAGGTTGCGCGACATCCCATCCATTTCGAGATCGACGACATGCAGATCGCCGAAGATCTGCAGTTGATCATTGGACACATGTGCATGCAGTGGCTCTGCGCCAACCCGGTCAACGAGAGCGAAGAAGCACCTGCCCGTCTGTCGGTGGTGGGCAAGTCGAAATAATGTTGCTGCCCGTGGTCGAACCTTGATGCACCACTTTGTCACCGGCATCGCAGGTTTCATCGGAAGCCATCTGGCGGATTGCCTGCTGGGAGCGGGCGATCGCGTGAGCGGCGTCGATGATCTATCCCTGGGCCGGTTGGAGCATCTCGAACAGGCGCGGCAAAGCGCAAAATTTAAGTTCTACGAGAACGACATCAGCCGCCCGGAGCAAGCCCTGGAGAGCCTGCAGGCCGCTTGCGAATGGGGAGGAACGCCGGACATCGTCTGGCATCTCGCAGCCAACAGCGACATTCCCGCCGGAACAGCCGACGCCAGGGTGGACTTCAAGAGTACGCTGCAGACTACATTCGCGATTCTCGAGGCGGCGAAATCCAAGGCGGTGAAGAAAGTTGCCTTTGCATCCACATCGGCAGTTTATGGAGAGCGCAGCGATCTGCTCACGGAGAATTCCGGTCCGCTGCTGCCGATCTCCAATTACGGCGCGAGCAAGCTGGCTAGCGAAGCTTTGCTCAGTGCTGCGGCAGAATTGTTTCTCGAACGCATCTGGATTTTTCGTTTTCCGAATGTGGTCGGCCCGCGTCCCACGCACGGCGCGATCCTTGATTTTGTGAGGCGCCTGGCCGCTCGCCCGGCCAGTCTGCGGGTTCTGGGCGACGGATCGCAGACTAAACCTTACCTTCACGTCTCCGATTTGATTGCGGCCATGCGGTTCATCGTTCAACACGCAGCGGATCGGCGCAATGTCTACAACATCGGGCCGGAGGGCGAAGGCACCAGCGTGGCCTTCATCGCAGAGCAAACCGTGGCCCGCGCTTTGCCGGGTACTCCGCTGGCCTACACCGGTGGCGACCGGGGCTGGGTCGGCGACGTTCCGCGCTTCCGCTACTCCACAGAACGGCTTGCGCAACTTGGATGGCGGCCCGGGCTCACATCCAACGAAGCGGTGCTTCGCGCTATTGATGAGATTGCCAGCTCGTTTATGGGATGATGAGTAGAAGCGGTCTCATAAACGGTGTTCAAAGCAAGTTGCGGGGACCCTCGAGGGCTGAAGAGTGTGGGTGAGATCAGGTGCCGTCCCTACGGGACTCGCGTCAAACTGTCACTTCACCCGGCACTGCCGTGCCGGGCTTTCACATACCGCCGCTACGCGGCTGCCTTTGGGTGGCGCTTATTTTGATGCCGTTGCTGCCGGCTGAGCTGAATCATCTTGTGATCGTCGCCGGGGGACGAGGCCTACGGCTGGCGTCCGTGATTGGAGACTTACCGAAAGTTCTGGTCCCGGTGGGAGGAAAGCCGGTGCTGCAGCACCAGCTGGAACTGGCGGCGGCGGCGGGGATCGAGGAAGTCACAATATTTGCTGGACATCTTGCCGAGAAGATTCGCGATTTCGTTGGCGACGGTTCACGATTTGGCCTGAAGGCTCGCATCTGCACAGAGAACGAGCCTATGGGGAATGCTGGGGCGATTCTTCAGTCTCTGGATTTACTGCCGGAGCAATTTTTTGTGGTGTACGGCGATCTCATACTTGCGGTCGATCTGCGGCGGATCGCGAAGCTGCACACGGATCGCGAGGCTGATTTCACGATTCTGGTGCATCCCAACGATCACCCGCAGGATTCGGACCTGGTGGAGATTGACGAGAACGACTGGGTGACGGCGATCCATGCCTGTCCGCATGCGCCCGACCAGTGCTTGGACAATCTGGTGAACGGCGCGCTCTACGTGGTGCGACGCGAATCCCTGCGTCCATGGTCGGCATTTTCGGGAAAGCAGGATTTCACCAAGAACGTCATGTCAGGACTGGTGGCGAACGGAGGCCGCGTGCTCGCTTACCGGTCGAGCGAATATCTCAAAGACATTGGCACTCCCTCGCGATTGCAGACGGCGGAGGCGGATTGGCAGGCGGGAAGAATCAGCTTGCAGAACTCCGGCCAGGGCCAGCCTGCGATTTTTTTAGATCGCGACGGGACGCTGTGCGTCGAGAAGGGACATCTGCGAACCCCGGAGGAATTGGAACTGCTACCGGGAGTGGGGGCGACGTTGGGAGCGCTGCGGCAGGCCGGATTTCGCCTCGTTGTTCTGACGAACCAACCGGTGATCGCTCGCGGCGAGGCGACCGAGCGCGAGGTGGCGGCCATTCATCGAAGGTTGGCATGGGAGATTGGCAAAGAAGGTGCTTACCTGGATGCGATCTATACGTGTCCGCACCATCCCGATCGCGGCTTTCCCGGCGAACGCGTCGAACTCAAAACGCATTGTGAGTGCCGCAAGCCGGGCACGAAAATGGTTGAACAGGCGTGCCGCGATTTAGGCATTGATGCGGCGCGCTCGTGGATGATCGGCGATCGATCGGTAGACATCGAGATGGCCCGGCGGGCCGGCTTGCGATCCGTTCTGGTGCGAACGGGCGCGGCTGGGCGCGATGGCAAGTTTTCTGCCTCTCCCGATCACGTCGCGGATGATCTTGCGGCGGCCGCCGCTGTTATTCTGCAAAGTCAACCTAAGTCCCAGTGATCATTTCCCAGACCCCGTTGCGCGTCAGTTTCCTGGGCGGAGGTTCCGACCTGCCCGCATACTACCGGCGAAATGGAGGCGCGGTGCTCTCGGCCGCCATCGACCAGTCGGTGTACGTGACGGTGAGCCGCAAGTTCGACCATGCAGTTCGAGTCAGCTATTCGCGCACGGAGGAAGTGGCGACTGCGGCGCAGGTTGAGCATCCGCTGGTTCGCGAGTCGCTGGCGCTGCTGGGCATTGAAGGCGGAATTGAGATCACCTCGGTGGCCGACATTCCCGCGCGGGGCACGGGATTGGGCTCGTCCAGTTCTTTCACCGTGGGATTGCTCAACGCGCTGCACGCGTACTCTGGACGCTATGCCAATGCTACCCGGCTGGCGGAGGAAAGTTGCGAGGTCGAGATTGAACGCTGCCACGAGCCGATCGGAAAGCAGGACCAGTACGCGGCGGCGTTCGGCGGATTTAACTTCATTCACTTCCATCCGGACGATTCGGTGGAGGTGAAGAAGGTGTTGTGCGCGCCGTCGCTGATCGCCGATCTGCAATCGCGATTGCTCTTTTTCTATACCGGGCTGACGCGATCGGCTTCGTCGCTATTGCGGCAGCAGTCCGCCGACGTGGCGGCCCCGGGTCCGAAGTCGGAGGCGACCGCCGAGTTGGTTCGGCTGGCCGAATCCGCGTTTGCGGACCTGTGCGCGGGAAATATAAGTTCGCTGGGATCGATGCTACATGCGGCGTGGGAAGCCAAGAAGCAGCTGGTCAGCGGCGTGACCAGCGATGTGATCGACGAGGCTTACCAGGCCGCGAGGGATGCGGGCGCTGAAGGCGGCAAACTTCTGGGCGCCGGCGGCGGAGGCTTTCTCCTGTTTCTGGCGCCGCCGGAGCGGCACGAGTCCATACGAAGCGCGCTGCGGAAGTTGCGGGAAACGCCGTTTCGCTTCGCCCCGCATGGCAGCCGCATTATTTTTGTGCACTGATTGTTTGTTCACTGATTGGTTCACTGAAAACTCTCATGTCCGCCGCGATCGAAATCGAAATCATTATCGAACCGGGCCGCACCGAAAAGAACTACTGGCGCGATCTGTGGCGTTATCGCGAACTCTTTCAGGTGCTGGCGTGGCGTGATTGCGCGGTGCGCTACAAGCAGACGGTGCTGGGCGTGGCGTGGGCGGTGATCCGGCCTGTGGTCGCGATGCTGATCTTCACCGTCGTCTTCGGCCGCATCGCGAAGCTCCCCAGCGGAGGCGTCCCGTATGCGCTCATGGTGTTTGCGGGGATGTTGCCCTGGACGTTTTTTTCCAGCGGATTGTCGGACGCCTCCAATAGCCTGATCACAAATACGGGGCTGGTCAGCAAAGTGTATTTTCCGCGGATGATCATGCCGACAGCGACCATCACAGCGGCCTTCGTCGATTTTTTCATCGGGCTATTCATTCTCGCGGGCATGATGGCCTGGTACCACGTCTGGCCGTCGTGGCGGATTCTGCTGTTGCCGGTTTTTGTTTTGCTGGCATTTCTGGCGGCTCTCGGCCCCAGCCTGTGGGTGACGGCGGTGAACGTGAAGTATCGCGACTTCCGCTACGTGATTCCATTTCTGGTGCAGTTCGGGCTTTATGCTTCGCCGGTCGGATTCAGTTCGAGCGTGGTGCCGCAGAAATGGCGGCTGCTGTATTCGCTGAACCCGCTGGTGGGAATCATCGACGCATTCCGCTGGAGCGTCCTCGGCAGCAGCATCGAGTGGCGCGGCGTTGGGATCAGCCTCGTGGTGGTGGCGGCGTTGCTTCGGTTGGGGATTCGTAAGTTCAGAAAAACGGAGAGAACTTTCGCTGACCTGATCTAGTGTTCCGCGCGGACCGGCGTCATTCCTCACATGCCCAACGAAGTCGTCATCAAAGTTGAAAACCTCGGCAAGAGTTATCTGATCGGCCATGAGATGCGCAACGGCCGAGGGCAAGAATCTTTCCGCGAAGCGGTTGGACGGCAGGCGCGAGGCATGGTGCGCGCGGCGCTCGACATCACGCGCGGACGGCAGATCATCCAGGGAAATAAGATCGAGGAATTCTGGGCGCTGGACGACGTTTCGTTCGATGTGAAGCGTGGCGAGGTGTTGGGGATCATCGGGCGGAACGGGGCGGGGAAGAGCACGCTGCTCAAGATCCTGAGCCGCATCACCGAGCCCACGCGGGGACGCGCCACGATTCGCGGGCGCGTGGCCAGCCTGCTCGAAGTGGGCACCGGCTTTCATCAGGATCTGACCGGGCGGGAGAATATCTTTCTCAACGGCGCCATTTTGGGCATGACCCGGGCGGAGATCAAATCGAAATTCGACGAGATCGTGGACTTCGCCGAGATCGAACAATTTCTCGATACTCCAGTGAAGCGCTACAGCTCGGGGATGTACGTGAGGCTGGCGTTCGCCGTGGCCGCGCATCTGGAACCGGAGATCCTGATCATTGACGAGGTGCTGGCGGTCGGGGATGTGGTGTTTCAAAGGAAGTGTCTCGGCAAGATGAAGAACGTCGCTCAGCATGGGCGTACGGTCATTTTTGTAAGCCACAATTTGCCGGCAATTGTTGGACTCACAGGTCGAACCATTCTGATCGACAAAGGCCGCCTCATTGCGAGTGGGCCGAGCAGCGAGATTGTCTCCAGATTCCTGGAAAGTACGCAAGATGAGATAGAGGCTTCTGGCGATCTCTCGGCATTTCGGCGCGACTACCGCTCCGAGGGGTACGTCGATATCAGGACAATAAAGATCTGCGGCAACGATCCGGGAGCAGCGTGCATTGGCTACAAGGACAATCTATTTTTGGAAATCGGCATTCACGCTCTGCGTCCGATCGAGCGTCCCATTGTTGTCATCAACGTGCTCAATGAGCAGCTCGAGGTCCTGACGTCGATTACTTCCTTCGACAGTGACTTCGGGGTTTCGCTTGATCCGGGCTTTCACACGATTCGCTGTGACGTTGGTGCATTGCCGCTAATGCCGGGCTATTACAGACTCAGCGTCGGCATCACTCAATCGTATGGAGCCCTCGCGTGGGATGTTCTGGAGACGATTCCCGGATTTCGTATTGAGCCCCAGCAGAGCGCCACTTGGCTGCAGTCCGGCGATCGGCCAGGGGTGGTGCTTCTCGATGGTTGCAAGTGGACGCTTCAAGGTCAGGGAGTAATCCAACTGAAAGGGTCATGACCGCGCCCACATTGGAAACGGTTCAGGCTTATTACGACGAACGTGTCGACGGCAAGATTCGCGACTTCACACACGCGAATCCGCGGATTGAGTCGGCTGTTCAGCTGGTGGCCGAGTGGGCCCCGCCAAAGCCGGAAAGGATTTTGGAGATCGGGTGCGGTATTGGCGCGACTTGCTGGAGGATGGCTCGTGCGTGGCCCGAGACAGAGGTCATCGGTGCCGACGTGAGCTTGCTCTCGATCGAAGTCGCGAAGACATGCTTTCGGCGTCCTAACCTGAGCTACCGAGCGGGGCTGGTCACGGAGGGAGTTTTTGCCGGCAGTTTTGACCTTGTGGTGCTCATGGATACTTATGAGCACATTGCGCTGAGCGATCGCGCGGCCTTTCAGACGACGATCAGGTCTCTTTTGTCGGACGAGGCCAGAGTGATCATTACAGTCCCAACTCCGGCGACTCAAAACGATGCACGCAAAACGAATCCGTCCCTTCTTCAGCCAGTCGATGAAGATGTAGCGCCGGCGGACATTCTAAACTTCGCCGCAAGCACGGGTACGCAACTCCTTTACTACAGGGAAGTGGGGATCTGGCGATACGGAGACTATGCGCATGCTGTGGTCGGGCGTTATCAAAGCCTGGCTGGTGTGAAGTTGCGCGAGTACAAGGCCGCAGGCACGGCGGCGCTGAAACAACATGCTAAGCGCTTGCTCGGTCGCGGGCAGGCTCCATCAACGGCCCGCCGCGACTATCTGGGCTCGGACGTTCTGCGCCCGGTGCCTCGTCATGCTGATGAACTTTTCCGGGTGAGTGCGACCGTGCGCAAGCGTCTCGCGTCTTCCTGGCTGCGACGAAATCCCGAAAAAGCTGGTTCCTGACGTCTTGATATTCGAGCTTGCGAGCTTGCGATTGTCTCTCCCCGATTATCGAAGAACGATCGGGCGTTCCCCACAGATGTGGAAAGTTATCCACATTTGCGAATTCTGTTAGTGATGGCGATGTCCTCTTCGCAACAGGGGCTGCTCGAAGTACTTCCACGATGAATTGGCAAGGAACAGAGTTGGCGAAGCCCGCGAGAATCCCCCGCCCTAGACGGCATTCGGGGCCTGGCGATCTGTCTGGTGCTGGTGTGGCACATCCCAGTGAAGGTGCTGCGCGGCCATGTACCGAATCACCCGTTCCTGTCCTGGTTCGTGGATTTGGGCCGCTTCACTTGGAGTGGTGTGGAATTGTTTTTCGTCCTCTCCGGTTTTCTGATCGGCGGAATCTTGCTTGACGCAGCTCAATCCTCGACTTACTTCTCGACCTTTTACATCCGCCGTGCCTATCGGATCCTGCCTCTCTACTTCGCGGTGGTGATGCTCACGCTGGCCATCTACGGCACGAATCAGTGGGGCTGGGCGAAGGTCATTGCTGAACTCTCCTGGTATCTGTTGTTCCTGCAAAATTTCCAGACAGCAGGCACGGGAGTCTATGCCTTCCAAGGGTTGAGCATGACCTGGTCGCTCGCGGTCGAAGAACAGTTTTATCTGACCCTTCCTCTCGTGATCCGATTCGTGCGCAGACGCGCATTGCACTGGCTTCTCGTTGCGGTTGTCGTTGGCGCGCCTCTTCTGAGAATCTTCGTGATCTACGTTCTGAAGCTGCCATGGATCGCAAGCTACATTCTCACGCCCTGTCGAGCGGATACTCTGTCGCTCGGTGTGCTGATCGCAATCGCGATGCGAAGTCCGTCGCTGTGGGAGAAGCTCGCCGCAAATCGGAAATATCTGTACGCAGCGTTTGCGCTCGTCGGCTCGCTCGGCATCTGGATGCTGCTCAGTGACTTCCAGCCTTTCACCATGAAACTTTTCGGGCTCGAATACTCGCTGCTGGCGGTTCTCTACGCCTTGCTGTTGCTGTGCACGCTCATCAGCCCGGCGTTGACCTCAGTCTTTTCCTTCCGCCCTTTGCGCTTCCTCGGCAGCATTGCCTACGGCTTATATCTGTTCCACGGTATGGTCACGTTTGTGCTCTTCACCATCCTTCAACGTTTCGGATTAGCGGGCAGCCAGGTTGCTGGTTTCTCCGCATGGTTCGCGACTGCGCCGCTGTCTATCGGATTGGCTGCCCTCAGCTGGAAGTACTTCGAAAAGCCGCTGGTCCAGCGCGGGCATCGCTATCGATACGGCGACAGGAAAACGTCATTGCAAAACGTGGGATCAGTTGAAAAATCAACGATGCAAAATGCTTCCTGAAGGGTATCCATGGTGGCGGATTCTGGTGACAATCGCAGGCCGGGTACAGCAACCGGGACGCAAAATCCAGTGACTGCGAAGCTTGCGATTTTTACGATGCAACTGGGCGCGGCCAGCGAGACGTTTATCCGGCGGCATGTGGAGGACCTGCTGCCCGGACGCACGGTGGTGGTGGCGCGGAATTCCACGTCGCAGTTCGACGGCTACTGGCGTTCGCAGTGTCCCGTGCTGTTTCTGGACCGGTGGGCGCTGCGGTTGCCGGTGCGGCTGGCGGGCCGGGCCGGAGTGTCGCAGGCACGCATGCGGGATGGGGCGCTGGAGAGGTTTCTGCGGCAGCAGGGCGCGACCGTGATCCTGGGCGAATATCTGGACCAGTTCGCCGATTTCGTTCCGCTGCTTGATCGCATGCGGCTGCCGTATATCGCGCAAGGGCACGGCATCGACATGAGCGCCGCGCTGCGCAGGCCGGGGATGGCCGAGCGCTACCGGGCGTACGATTCGGCGCGGGCGATCCTGACGCGCTGCGAATTTCACCGGCAGCGGCTGATCGGGCTGGGACTGCGGGCCGAGCGGGTCGAGGTGAATCCTGGAGGCGTGGACGTGCCGGAGCGGGTCCCGGCGCGCGCGGCCGAGGCTTGCCGGCGGTTTCTGGCCGTGGGGCGCTTCGTTCCGAAGAAAGGGCCGATCTACCTGCTGGAAGCGTTCCGGCGGGCGGCGGCGCGGGATGGGGCGATCACGCTCGATTACATCGGCGGCGGAGAATTGTTTGCGGCGGCGCAACAGTTCGTCGACGCGTGCGGGCTCGAGGGTCGCGTGCGGCTGCACGGGCCGGCGAAGGACGACGTCAAATTCCGGCTCAACGAGGAGTGCGGCGTGTTCCTGCAGCATAGCGTGACCGATCCCGAAACCGGCGATGAGGAAGGCTTGCCCGCGTCCATACAGGAAGCGATGGCGCTGGGCATGACGGTGATCAGCACGCGGCATGCGGGAATTCCGGAGGCGGTCGAGCATGGCGTCTCCGGCTTGCTGGTGGAAGAGCGGGATGTCGAGGCGATGGCGGAAGCGATGGGACGCGCCGCCAGCGATCCGGCACTCTGCGCCAGGCTCGGCGCCGCGGCTCACGCGAAGGCCAAGGAACTGTATTCGTGGCCAGCCGAGCGGGCGAGGTTGCTGGCGGCGCTGGAACGCGCGGGGTGAAATCGCGGGAAGAAAAATAGATGGGGCCGGCATTGCAGATGGATCGGCGAAGAATGCGGCGCGTGGCGGGGCTGCTCTTGAAGCAGCGCAAGTGCCCGTTCTGCGGATGGTTCGGTTTTCGATTCGAGCCATTTGGCAACAGGATGACGTACCGTGACGACGCGCAATGTCCGATCTGCGGCTCGCTGGAGCGGCATCGCACAGCATTTCTTCTGCTGCGCGACAAGCTACCGCCAAAGCAGAAAGTGCTGCACGTCGCGCCGGAAGCGCTGATGATTCCCTGGCTGGTCTCCTGCTCGTGTGAGTATCTGAGCATTGATCTGTACAGTCCCGCCATGCGGCGAATGGATTTGATGAATCTCGAATTGCCGAATGAGAGTAGAACGCTGGTCTGGTGCTCGCACGTGCTCGAACATGTTGCGGACGACCGCAGGGCGCTGTCGGAAATGTTTCGCGTACTTGCGCCGGGAGGAATGTTGATCTTGCAGGTTCCGATTCGCGGGGAAAAGACGTTTGAGAATCCGGCTTTGACTTCAGAAGCGGAGCGCTTGGAGAAGTTCTTGCAGGAGGATCACGTCCGGCTCTATGGGCTGGATCTTAAGAAACGGATCGAGGAGAGCGGATTCGCCTGCGAAGTGCTCTCCAGCGCAGACCTGCCGCTCGCGGAACAGACTCTGTATTCGCTCAAGACGCCGCTGTACCGTGAGCTGTTTGTCTGCCGGAAACCAAGTTGAACGCGCTGCCTATGGTTTCGGTCGTGACGCCGACGAAGAATCGGCTCGCGCTGCTGCGCGAGACCATGGATTCCGTAGCTGCACAAACGTTTCCTGACTGGGAGCATCTTGTGGTGGACGACGGATCGGACGACGGCACGGCGGAAGAGGTTCGAACGCGTGCCGCTGCCGATCCGCGGATTCGCTACATTCAGCGAACGGGAGAAAATGCGGGGGGGAACGTCTGCCGCAATCTTGGGGTCGCGGAAAGCCGCGCCGCGCTCATCGTCTTTCTGGACTCCGATGACTTGCTAAGGGCCCAATGCCTCGAACGGCGCGTCGAGGTGATGCGGCGGAATCCTGTTCTGGACTTCGCCGTGTTCCGCGCCGGTGTTTTTGTGAACTCAGTGGGCGATGTGAAGCGGCTCTATCACTCTCAGGATCCGGGCGACGATTTGCTGCGCTTCCTGACTCTGGAGTGTCCGTGGCAGACTACGGGGCCGATTTGGAGGCGCGGCTTCCTCAATAAGATCGGTGGGTTCGACGAGGCGGTGCTCAGCATGCAGGACCTGGAGATGCATGTGCGGGCTCTGTGCGAGCGCGGCAAGTATCTCTGTGTTCCATACACCGATCACGACATCCGCTGGCAAGAAGACGACACCAAGACGAGCGTGCGCCATTTTAGGGATCCTGTTTACATCGAGGCAGCTGAGAGAGTGCATGAGAGATTTCTCGACATTCTCACAAAGAGTGGACTGCTCACCTGGAGTCGCCAGCGAGCGCTGCTGGGACTTACGTTTGGAACGGCCGAAAGCTGGGTGCGGTCGAGAAGGCTCGGCCATGCGGTTCGAGTCTGGAGGCGGGGCTGTGTCCGGCAGGACGCCCGCCAGCCGTTGCAGATTGCCGGGCTGCTGATGATCGGTGTACTGGGGCTCAGCGCCGGGCAGGAGGGAATGGGCGGGCGCCTCGTCAATAAATGGAAGGGTTGGGTACGTTTCCGGCAGGAGCCGGCGTTGTTGGAGCAGCCGGCTGAAAGCGTCGCGCAGACTTCGAATGATTCCGCAGATTAAAAAAAGTCTGCTTCGCCTGATCGGAAGGGGCGATCCGGGCCATCCTTATATTGTTCGCGCCCATCGATTGCGACGGACGATTCTTCGATCCGACGTCCGATGGAAGAATGACTATCTTCGAACAACCAATAACCCGAAGTTACACATCGGAGGCGGTTGGCAGGTGCTCGAGGGATGGCTAAACACAGATATCGAACTGATTCCCGGGGTTATGCGCATGGATGCTACCCGTCGATTTCCGTTCGCGGATCAGACCTTCCAATATGTTTACAGCGAACACATGATCGAGCACGTGCCCTACGAAAAGGGTGCGTGCATGTTGCGGGAATGTTACCGCGTCATGCGGCCCGGAGGCGTGATTCGTGTCATCACGCCCGATCTGTCCGCCATTCTCGGACTCTACGGTCGCGAACTCTCCGCCGAGCAGGAGAGGTACCTTATATGGTTTTGTCAGACGTTCGTGCCGGAACGCGCGCCCAGCGCTGCGTTTGCGATCAATGCAATGTTTCGCCTGTGGGGACACCAGTTCATCTATGACGAACAAAGGCTGGCGGACGCGATGCACTCTGCGGGATTTGAGTCCATCACCCGGTATCCGATAAGTCATAGTGATCATCCCGAACTGCAAAACGTCGTAAATGACAAACGATATCCCGATGGCTTGCTCAATTTTGAAAGTGTGACCCTGGAAGGAATAAAGTAACGCCAGGTTAACTGAGTCGACGACGCCAAGATCGAAGATCGGAGGAGTTGCATTAGTTTCATCACACGACGTCAGATGCGCTCGTATCCGCATCGCAAGTGTTCATTGTTTTTGTCACGAGATTCCCGTTCGGTTGCCGGGGGTGTCTTCAGCGGCGAGACTTCCGTCATAGTTTCTGCGATCGCGTGATCAACTGATGGAGGGGGTGGATGAGGTTGAGGACTGATCCTCAGCTGGTGCGGGCTTGATCACACTTAGAAATCCCGTCGAGGATGGTCGATAATTTTGTTGGGAAGGATGCACACACTTGTCATGCGTGAAAAATTCGCCGAACCCAAGAGGAGAGTGAATGGCGGTTTCGATACTACAGGCCCTGTTTCTTGTTGAGTCTTGGCGCGAGGGTGCGCAATTTGGCTCCACATTGACTCTGGCACGGATTGGGCATCTCATGTCGCGGCGTGATCTGAAACGGGTCGCGCGCTTGCTTCCGAAAGACAGCGAATTCGTCCAGATGGTTGAGCGAGGAGAAGTTCCGCAATACTCCGAGGAGTTGTTCAGGGCAATGGGGGCGACACGAGTCGATGCGATGGATGCGAGCAACTTTGAGGGCGCGACAATCCTACAGGACCTTAACGAACCGCTGGCGCCGGACTTGCGGGGGCAGTTCGATACTGTGGTCGATTCTGGTACGCTCGAACATGTTTTCAATGTTCCTGCAGCGTTCAAGAATGCCATGGACGCTTTGAAGATAGGAGGCCATTTCTTCGCAGGACTGCCAGCCAATAACTGGTGTGGTCATGGATTCTATCAATTCAGCGCAGAATTTTTTTATAGAGTCTTTTCGGAAGAGAATGGATTTCAGATGCGTAAGCTCTTTGTCGCCCCAGTTTGGAGTGCGGGCAGATGGCTCGATGGACCGGCGTTTGAGGTCTCCGACCCAAAGGAAATGAAGGAGCGAGTCGAGATCGAAGGTAAAACATTGATGTCGTTCCTTATTCACGCGCAAAAGGTAAGAGAGGCAGTCCCCTTCGCAAAGTGGCCGCAACAGAGTGACTATCTCGCTGCCTGGGCGCGGGGTCGGGCAGACCAGCGAGAACAACCGGCGAAACCTACTAAATTGCAATATGCCGGCAAAGCCTACAGAAAGATAGTGAGGTATGCAGGGAGCGTCGGTCGCGTCGCTGAACGGGCGAAAGAAAAAAGCGCCTGGGCGCGCCAGTGTGTCGCAAATTCAGCCCTCAAGCGGCACAAGTGGCCCGCTTAGCAATCTCTAGCAGGCTGCTGAAAAACCACTCCTAATCCACAGCCTTGTGTGATACGAGAAGGCATGCGCGGAGCCGACCAGCGGCAGAATCACATCTTCAGTTATTTATCGCCGGAGGAGCGGATGCGGAAAGATCATCCGCTGCGCACCGTCCGGGCCATGGTGGACGAAGTGCTCAAGCAGTTGTCGCGGCGATTTGAGGCGATGTACGCCAGGGTTGGGCGTCCGTCGATTTCGCCCGAACAACTGTTGCGAGCGCAGTTGCTGCAGATGCTGACTCGATTCGTAGCGAACGGCTGCTGATTGGAAGAGATCGACTACAGCATGCTGTTCCGCTGGTTTATCGGCCTGAACTTGGACGACGAGGTCTGGGACGCGACTGTGTTCACCAAGAATCGCGACCGGTTGCTGGAAGCCGATGTAGCCAAGGAGTTTCTGGCACACGTCGTGGAGCAAGCGCGAGCGAAAGGCCTGGCTTCTGATGAGCATTTCACGGTCGACGGCACGCTGCTGGAAGCCTGGGCAGGAGCGAAGAGTTTTCAACCCAAAGACAAGAAGCCATCGCCGCCACCGGATGATCCCGGCAATCCTACAGTGAACTTTCGCGGCGAGCGGCGTTCGAACGAAACCCTCGCATCGAAGACCGATCCGGAGTCGCTGTTGGCGCGCAAAGGCTAGGACAAGGAGTCGAAGTTGAGTTACTGCGGGAACTTGCTGGTGGAGAATCGCGACGGACTGATCGTGGATGCGGAAGTGTTTCAGGCCAACGGCACGGCGGAGCGCGACGCCGTGCTGTGGATGCTGGAGAAGATTCCGGAACGAAGCTTGTGACCGTGGGCGGAGACAAAGGGTTCGACACGCGCGACTTCGTGAAAGAATGCCGGAATCTGCGGGTGACGCCGCTTGTAGCGCAGAATCATGCGCGGCCAGGCGGCAGCGCGATGGACGGCCGTACCACGCGGCCCGCGGGCCACGCCGTGAGCCAAAGGAAGCGGAACCTCTGACACCGTTTCGCCCACCACGGAGTAGAGAAGCCGCTGCCCCATTCGGAGATCGAGGCTTGCGAGAAATCGAACTGACTCAAGAAATCAATGTCCGGGTAAGTCAACCATGGAAGGGGGCGCCCCTGCCGTCCACCGGTTTACCCTCCCAACACGCGACGCAACCAGCCGTACTTGAATAGCAACTCTTTCTGAATTTGCGACAGCAGCCGCAGGTTCACCATACGAAGCAGATCTTACTAGATACCCTGTGAAAAACCTTCTCCGGTTGTTTCTCCCCGGATGGCCAGGACTCAAGGTACAGACTTGGCGAACAAGTTGTCTCTAGGTTGAAGAAATGACCCGTCTCTTTCGTGCGGCGTTGATCGTTATGTTTGCCGCGTCTAGTGCGCTCAAAATGCGAGCTAGTCCCGGCGGTCCGCATTTCGAGGAGCCGGAAGCGGCCCTGGCGCGAGCGGGCGTTTTGTCGCAAAGCTCTACTGACGGCGGTCCCACGGCGGATACAGTCTTGAAGACGAGCGCTCAGTCGGGGAGAACCGCGGATGTTCAAATCAGCAACGCGATTGGGGCAATGGGCCGCCGCAGCGGAATCATTTGGGCCGATTACTCGACGAATCAAGTGTGGGCAGCGTGCCCCGCCTGGGGGACGCAGAATATCACTCTGGTACTCTACCCTGTCACCTACACGATAGCGACTAACTGCACAATACCGCCGAATGTGACTTTGCAGTTTTCCCACGGTTCATGCCTGGCACCAGCGGTCGGAACCACGGCGACGATCAAGGGCTACTTCACCGCGCCTATGTCTAAGATCTTCTGCAGCGACGTAGCGAACGCAGGGTCGATCAGGCTGGCGTCGGTGAACTCCAGCGACGGCGGAGGGCAGTCTTTAGTCGACGTTTACCCGGAGTGGTGGGGAGCTACAGCGGCAGATGCCAGCGGAGCGACTAATACTCCAGCGATTCAGGCGGCCATTATCGGGGCGTATGGGACTAGCCGGACTAACGCAACGGCTTACCCAAAGTACAACCGCATATTGCACTTCTCGACTATCTATAACATCAACGCTGAGCTACATGTCTATCATATGATTGGTTTCCGCTGGGAAGGAGAAAACCGGTTTGGCTCAGGAGTGAGGCAACTTACATGCGGAGCACGTATCGTTGATGGGCAGTCTATAGCCTATGGGCAATTTGAAAACCTGCACTTCGAGAACGGTTGCGGAGGTAAATCAGGTGCGGCCTTGGTGGATATTGATTATGACGGCACAAAAGGACCGGACCTTCGCCCACAGGACATCACGTTTTACGACGATTTCTTTGCCGGCGCTGGCCTGACCGACGTTGGTGTGCTGATTGCTAAAAGTGGCGGCGGAGCGCAAGGTGATAACATCCGCTGTTACAACTGCTACTTCAATGGTTTCACGGGAGCGGGGTGGCAGGTGGGGGGCGATAACACTGGGCGCAATGCCGGCCGACGTTATGCCTACAACGCGATCAAGGAGCAGATCATCGGCGGGGACATTCAAGGATGCCCGCTGTACGGAGTAGCCGTCTACGGCGGAAGCATTGAGGTGAACGGTACCACGATGGAGAACGATTCCGGGGGGTTCGGTACTCAGACCGGATTCGATGTTTACTGTGAGGCTCCGCAAGATCGCTGCATCGTACGCAGCGTCCGGTCCGAAAGCCATAAATTGGCGGCAGGCAGTCCGATCCTAATCGAACATAGCCGCACGATCTTTCAGGCGGCACAGTGGTACTCGGCTGGGCGCAGTCAATCGATGGCGGGCACGCCGTGGCCTGCGGGCACGATTTTCTCGGGCACCGGACAAGGGGGGGATGGAAAGTACTATCAGATCACCACGCGCGGCAGCTTCGGCGGACTGGGACTAACCGCGGCGACTGGCTGGAGTTCGACCACGATCAGCAACTCCACCGCGAACTGGACCAGTAACTCATTCGCAGGGCAGCAAGCGACCATTGTATCCGGCAAAGGGAATGGAGAGTACTGCGCTATTACATCTAATTCTGCGTCGGTGATCACTTGCTCGGCTGGATGGGTGACGAACTACTACCAGCTTGCAAGCGTCGATCCGGACGCGAGCAGCAAGTTTGTGGTTGAGCCCAACTGGGCCTCGCACCCGACCTCCAGCGGGACAGTGACGTTTGCCTTGCTCAACTTCAATGTAATCGAAGGCAATCTGGGCGCTCCCATTGGGGATGGCGAGCTCTACGACGTGGGTGCTCCCGGGGGCCAGATTAAGATCGGCGGTCCTTACTCCGAGCTCAAACATGTCTTCGTGTCGAGAACGGACTGGAACTCGGGAGGATTTGTCCTGGATGACCCCGTTCAACTCGCCGATTATGACGACATCTATATCGAAAAACCGGGCCAAGATATTGGCGTGGAGGGCACGACCAAGCGAATTCCTTGGACATTCTTTCGCAACAGCGGCGGAAATAGCTTTTTCTCCGGAGTAACTCAGAAAAATATGGGCACAAAGCCGATCTGCTGGAGCTATGGACCGGGCCAATCGACAAACGACGTCTGTATTGGCATACGGACCGACAGTAATTCTCTAAAGTCTCCCGGGCGGGCGGTGCTCGGAATCCTGGGTACGGTTGGTCCGGTGACACCGTTTGGTTCAAACCAGAAGGGAATTGATTTGCCGGTAAGTGGCGGGCTGTCTACTGGTGATGGCCCGCCCGGCGGTATCAGCTTCCGATTGGCGACGCCAGGTAAGTCTGGAAGCCAGGTGAATGATAGTACTGAGGTATCGAGAATTGATGCGAACGGCTATAAGTTGCCTTCTTACACCTTTGCGAAGCTGCCTGCCGCTCCCAATGGCTACGTCGTATTTTGTATCGACTGCAATCCCGGATGCACGACTGGGGGCGGAACGGGGCGAACGTGTTTCCGCGAAAACGGAGCGTGGACACACTAGCTGGTAGACAAGATGCTCTCTGTCATTATCTGCAGCCGCAACCCACGCCGGGATTACTTCCAGCAGTGCATCCGCGCACTCCGAGATCAGAGACTCCCGCACAACTGTTGGGAACTGGTTGTGGTGGACAATCGAAGCGACACGCCGCTGGCGTACCGCATGGATCTGGCTTGGCATCCGAGTACGCGCATGGTTCGGGAGGAGACTCTGGGTCTTACTCCAGCTCGTTTGCGCGGCATCCGCGAATCCAGGGGGGATTTGCTCGTTTTTGTGGACGATGACAACGTGCTCGACGCCGACTTTCTCGAAACGGCGAAACGGATCATGGAAGAGAGACCGTTTCTGGGTTCCTGGAGCGGGCAGTGCCGGCCTGCTTTTGAAGAGCCTCCTCCGGAGTGGACTCGTCGCTATTGGGGGAATCTCGTTATTCGCGAATTCGACAAAGATGTATGGTCGAACCTGCCGCGCCTGGCCCAGTCGATGCCTTGCGGAGCCGGGCTTTGTGTCAGACGGGAGGTTGCGCTGCACTATCTGGATTTGCACGACTCTGGAAAGCGTTCCTTTCAGTTCGATCGTAACGGGAAGTCTCTCCTATCGGGGGGAGACAACGACTTGGCCGCTTGTGCGTGCGATATCGGCTTGGGCGTCGGGCTGATCGCCGCGCTCAAGCTTACGCATCTGATTTCGCCCGAACGGTTGACGGAGGATTACCTCGTTCGGCTCAGTGAGGGGATATTTTTTTCCGCTGTAGTGCTGGATCACTTCCGTTCGTCAATCGATGAACTGGCGTCATATAGAGTGCGATGGCACGAACCGGTTCGCGCTTTGCTAGGTCGCGGCCCGCACCGGAAAATCCAACTCGCCTGCTTGAGGGGCCGGCGTCGTGGACTTGAGTTCATTGCCTCTCTTGGTTGACTGGAAGCTTTCCTCCGCGAACATACACCTATGCGTAATTTTCTACTGATGTTCTTCAGTCACCGATTCCTGGCGATTGCGCGCTGGGATCTTTATTTTCTTCGCCTCCGAATCTGGAATAAACTCACTTGGCAGAAAACTCGAATTCGCCATACTCTCTCCAATCGGCAAGCGCCACTATTTCTGAATCTTGGTTCGGGACCGCGGGGGGTGGACGATGCCCACTGGGTGAATGTCGACGGGTTTCGCGATCAGAACGTGCATTATCAGGTTGACTTTAGCCGATCGCTCCCTTTCCCAAGCGAATTGTTTGATGGAGTCTTCTGCGAGCATGTGATCGAACACTTTTCCCTTGAGGGTGGAGAGAGGATTGCTCGGGAAGTACATCGTGTCCTCCGTGCTGGCGGGTGCTTTCGGGTCATCGTCCCAGACGCCGAAATGGTGCTGCGACGATACTGTGACGCTCCGGACAAGCTGGTCGCCTGGCGCGGCACCGGAGCAGAAACCCCGATGGAAATCGTCAACGTGTATTTTCGCCAGCGCTACGAGCACCAGTTTGTCTATGACTGGCCGACGATGGAGAAAATGCTTTCAAAAGCTGGATTTGCTGTGGTCTGCCGGGCGGCGTTCGGACAGGGTCGTCAATGCCTGCCGATTGTTCTGGATGATAAAAAATATGATTGGGAAAGTCTATATGTTGAAGCTGTCAAACCCTGAGCCGAACTGAAATCCTGATTTGCGGTTCTACGATAACTTCGAATGTGATCACGGATAGGTCACAGACAGGTTTTTCAACCCATCTTGAAAGTACTACACGTCGTCGAAAGCCTCGATCGTGGAGCGGTGGAAAATTGGCTGCTCCGGATGCTGGGTCACGCTCGTGAACAAGAAGTTGCGGTTGGCTGGACTTTCTACTGCATTCTCCCGCAGCCGGGCGCGATGGACGACAGGGCGCGAGCGCTGGGCGCTCGCGTGATTCCTTCGCCCGTCCCTATTGGACGGAAACTGGAATTTGTCCGCGCGTTGCGCTCGGAGTTACGGCGCGGGGAATATGACGTTGTGCATTGCCACCATGACGTTGTAAGTGCCGTATATCTGCTGGCTGCCTTCGGTCTTCCCATACAGCGCCGGATCGTCCATGTGCATAACGCGGACGAAAGCGTCCTCACGCCGAGCCTGTGGAAACAACGTCTCTACCGCGAACCGATGCGGATGGTTTGCCTCACCTTGGCAGATCGCATTGTCGGGATTTCGAATCATACTTTGGACACTTTCCTGGTCGGCCGCCATCGCCGGGCCCAGCGAGACTCTGTGCACTACTATGGCGTGGATTCCACGCGATTCGAAATGGCTGTCGGAGATCGATTGAAATTCAGGCGCGATCTGGGTCTTGGCGACAACTCCCGCATTCTGCTCTTTGCCGGGCGCATGGTGCCCGAGAAAAATCCTGTGTTCGCCGTGGATGTACTGGCGGAGATGCGGCGGCTTGATCCGGCAACGGTGGGAGTCTTTGTGGGTGCGGGATCTCTGGAGGAGGCCGTTCGCCGGCGGTGCGCGGAACTTGGCGTCGAGAATGCCGTCCGCTTTCTCGGCTGGCGCGATGACGTTCCGGAAATCATGTGCTGCAGCGACTGGTTTATCCTGCCGCACCCGGAGGATCCGGTGGAGGGATTCGGGCTCGCGATTGTCGAAGCGCAGTTGGCCGGGCTGCGAATGCTTTTATCTCGCGGCATTCTGGATGATCCGCTGCTACCGATGGCGAGTTTCCGGCGTCTGGCGCTGGCGGATGGGCCGCAAGTGTGGGCGAAAGCCGCGATGGAACTTCTCGAGCAGCCCAGGCCATCGCGGACCGCCGCGTTGGCCGCGCTTCGCGAGTCGCCCTTTGACATGGATACGGCGCTGAACGATCTCGTCTCCTTGCACAAATGAATGGGGGAGACGAGCGAGATACTTGTTGTCATCGCGCATCCGGACGACGAAGTGTTCGCCTCGGGAACTGTCTGCCTGTGTGCCGAGAAGGGCTTCAGAATAACGATTGTCTGCGCGACGGATGGGGAAGGGGGATCGCGCGATCTTTTCGATGGCAAGCCCGAGGTTCGGTTGGGAGAAATTCGTCGTCAGGAACTCATGCTTTCCGCCCGGATATTGGGCGCGAGCGAGGTGTGTTTTCTGGGCCAAGCGGACAGCGCGCGCCCCGATGCCGAAGGCGAAGGGGCGTGGGACCAGCCGAGTGTCATTAGCAGTTTGGGAGACATCATTCGGCAAAATAATCCCCAACTCATTCTGACCCACGGGCCTCAGGGGGGCTACGGGCATCCCGCGCATCGATTGCTCTATCGCTGTGTAGTGGCCGCGGCGCAGGCGGTATCGTTCGCGGGGTCGATATTTTCATTCTGTGGCAAGGTAGAAGGCGCTTTCCTGCCATGGCATTTCGATCAACCCAGCGATGTCGTGGTCGATGCACAGACTTTCTTATCCCGTCGCGCGGCCAGTCTCTCGTATCATCAGACCCAGGTCGCTTACTTCGTGCAGCCCTTTTTCCCTCGCAGTATTCGGAAGCTGGCCTCGGCCGCATTCGGATTCACGTTTTTCTTTACGGTGGCCGGGCGCAAGCGGGTGCCGATTGCGACTCCAACCAGATTTTTCCGCAAATTTCCCAGGGAAGGACTCGTCTTGCAGAAGGCTCCCGGTGCTGGCCGCGCTCATTTCTTTCAGGAACACTATTTGAATGACGACCGCGTTCAAATTAATCGTTAAAACTCTGTCGGGGAAGGTGCCGCCGAGGGTCTTGGTGTGGGGGCTATTGAACACGGTGAACCGCTCGTTGGGGACGGGGAACCGAAGGTACGAGTTCGAGCGGCTCTATCTGGAGAGTCCCGATCCCTGGAATTACCATTCCAGCGCGTACGAGCGCCGCAAATATGAACGCGTTCTCGCCTGCGCATTGCAATGTAGGAGCGCAGGGGAAAGCGCGCTTGAGGTTGGGTGCAGCGTCGGTGTCTTCTCCCGCATGTTGGCGGAGCATTTCGACAGAGTCACTGCGATCGACGTGTCCAAGGAAGCTCTGGCCGCGGCCACTCGCTACAATTCCGCCGTGAAACATGTACGCTTGCTGCACAGTCACTTGCAGTCCCTCGACACGGACGGCCAATATGATGTCATAGTCTGCGCGGAGATTCTGTATTACATCGCGGAAAAGGATGTTGAGATTGTCTGCCGACAACTCGACCGATATTTATCGGCCCGAGGAATTGTCATTTTGGTAACCGGCATCCCGTGCGAGCAGCCGGATTCCTTCTATTTTGATCGGTGGGCGGATGTGTTCGCCGCGCGCTTCCGGCAGACTTTCAAAGAGATCGTACAAGACCCCGCGCGCCCTTACGTGATCGCGGTGTTCTCGCGTCGCTGAGTCAATCGCCAATGCCTCTGGGATCTCGCCTTAAAGTTCTTCATATCATCGACACTTTCGGCATGGGAGGAGCGGAGACGTGGCTGATGGAGCTGTTGAGATTGTGGCATCAGCGAGGATCGGATCGTCCGCAAATGGACTTCGTTGCGACGAGTGGCAATCGCGGGGTATTTGACGAGGAAGCGACGGCGCTCGGCGCCAGAATGTTTTACCTTCGTTACGGGAGAGCCCATGCGGTCTCGTTCGCCCGGGGTTTCCGGCAGATTCTGAAAGACGGCCATTATTCAGCCATCCACGATCATCAGGGACATCCTAGCGGATGGCATTACGCCATGGGCGCGGGATTGCTGCCGCGCGTGCGTGTGACTCACTTTCACAACGCCGTGCGCCAATTTCAGGGGGAGGAATTCATAGGCCAGCTCGGGAAATGGCTGGTGGGCCGCTATTCTACGCACATCGCTGGGGCCTCGCGGCAGCTGATCACTGAATGCGGCGTTGATGCGGAAAGTTTCGACCGCATCCCGAAGACGGCGCTGTATTGTGGCTTCGACCCCTCGCGGTTTCTTGGGGACCGGCTACTGGCGAAAGCTTCCCTCTGTCATGAGTTAGGCTGGCCTGAAAAAGCCAAAATCATTTTGTGCGTGGGACGAATCGACCCATGGGCCGATGTCGGCCATAAGCGAGCGCAAAAGAATTCTGCGTTCGCCGTTTCCGTAGGGATCGAGTGTGCGCGCCGCGACCGAGACGTGCGAATGGTCTTTGCCGGGGAGCCATCTGCCGCGGTTCCGGTGCTGGAGGAGCGCATTGCGGCCGCTGGATTTCAGGGTCGGATCCAGTTTGTCGGCATTCGCAAGGATATCGAGCGCTTCATGCTGGCGAGCGATGTTCTGCTTTTTCCCTCGCGGGCCGAGGGGCTTGGCATGGTTGCGGTCGAGGCGCAGGCCGCAGGACTGCCTGTCCTTGCCTCCACTAACGTGCCGTCTGAGTGCGTGGTTGTGCCGGAACTGGTGCGATTCAAGGATGTGGAAGACGGAGCCGCAGCATGGGCAGATGATTTGCTTCACGTGGCCGGGCGACCCCGGGAGGTCCAAGCTGCAAATCAGCGGGTGGCCGCCTCTCCTTTCGCGATAGGAAACTCCGCTCAGGCACTGGTCGACGTCTACAGAAGTCGAGCAAAGGTTCTACACATTGTCGACACTCTCGGGATGGGGGGCGCTGAGACATGGTTGATGGAACTGCTGAGGGCAGGGCGTGGGCAGGGAGAGGATGGGCTGCAAATGGACTTTCTTGCGGCCAGCGGAAACCGCGGCATATTTGACGACGAGGCGAGGGCGCTCGGTGCCAGAATTTTCTACCTTCGCTATGGCCGATCTAGTGTTGCTTCATTCGCGCGTGGTTTCAGGCAGATCCTCAGAGACGGCCACTATTCCGTTATCCACGATCATCAGGCTTACGTCAGCGGATGGCATTTCGCCATGGCAACGGGCTTGCTGCCACCTGTTCGCGTGACTCACATTCATAACCCCACCTATCAAGTTCAGAACGGATCGCCAGGGAGGCTGCTCATAGCGCGGGTCGGAAAGAATCTCGTAAGTGTCTATTCCACTCACATCACTGGAACATCGCGCCAGATGATCAGCGAATATGGCTTTGATGCGCCGAGGTTTGCCCACATCCCCAGGATGGCGGTGTATTGCGCGTTCGATCCCTCGCGGTTTTCAGGGGATCGGTCGCTTGCGAAGGCCTCCCTCTGTCATGAATTGGGCTGGCCTAAGAACGCCAAAATCATTCTCTTCGCAGGGCGGATCGACCAGTCTCCTGATCTCGGCCATCCAAAAAATCACAAGAATTCCGGATTTGCCGTTTCCGTGGGGATCCAGTGTGGGCGCCGCGACCCAGATGTGCGAATGGTCTTTGCCGGGGAGCGTTCTCCTTCTGTTCCGGTTCTGGAGGAGCGCATCGCGGCCGCTGGGTTGGAGGGACGAATTCGGTTTGTCGGTATCCGCAAGGATATCGAGCGGCTCATGCTGGCGAGCGATGTGCTGCTTTTTCCTTCACGGGCCGAAGGGTTGGGTATGGTTGCAGTCGAGGCGCAGGCCGCAGGATTGCCTGTCCTTGCCTCTACCGACGTGCCTTCTGAGTGCGTGGTGGTGCCGGAACTGGTGCGGTTCAAGAAAGTGGACGAGGGCGCAGCCGCATGGGCAGACGATTTGCTGCAAATGGCTGCGCGACCGCGAAATCTCCCCGACGCCAATCAGCGGGTATCAAACTCTGCCTTCTCGATTAACAACTCTGCCCGTGCCCTCTCAAAGTTATACGAAGGCACGCTTGCATGATCAATTTCGTTTCCAATCTCCCGAAGGATCTGCGATCTGGAGGATTCTCTGCGATGAACGCTGCGGCTTTCTCCGCAATCACCCGGTGCAAAGTGTCGCGTTACATCGGACCGATCAATCCACCGGTCATCCTGAGGCAGAAGGCCTGGTCTAAACTGCGACGCGTCGTAGGAGTGCCGGGCTCCTTTTTTTTCTTCTCGGAGCGAAGATTGAATGAGATCGCCAGGGAAGTTCGTTTGAAGTGTCACAGCGACGCGCACCTGGATTTTTTTCATGGGTTCACACCGTGGGTTTTTACTAGGCCGCCACGCCGCTACATAGCGTGGAGCGACTGCACCTTCCGCGACTGCATCGATATTTTCCATCGCCGTGAACAGTTTTGTCCCGAGGATATAGCTCGAATCGAGGAGGCCGAAGCTGCTTGGCTGAAGAATGCGAGCCGAGTCTTGTTTACGAGTAACTGGGCTGCCGAGCGGGCTGTGCGCGACTACTCGCTAGACCCAAACCGTGTCGGCTCGGTGGGAATCTTCGGGGAGATCGACATGCCGGCTCGCGACGCTTACGAAGGGCGCAAGGAATTTGTATTCGTATCTACCAACTTCGAGACCAAAGGTGGCGGGATCGTACTGGCGGCGTTTCGGGAGGTGAGAAAACGGAACCCCGATGCCCTTCTAAATATTGTTGGCGATCGGCCATCCAACTCCGCGCCAGAACCGGGAGTAACCTTCACGGGCTTCCTACGAAAAGAGGTTCCAGACGAGTACCGTCGATTCCAGCAAATCCTGGGAGGGGCGCGCGCCCTTGTAAACGCGACACGGTGCGACACTTGTCCGGTGCTGCTGGTTGAGGCGGGATACGTCGGCTGCCCGGTGATTTCGACCCGTAAATTTGCCATTCCCGAAGTAATAGACGACAGACATACGGGACTGCTGTTGGATGATTCGTCGCCAGGTTCGGTGGCGAGTGCGATGAGCTGGATGCTCGACCAGACGAGTGAATATCAAGAGATGCGCAAAGCCGCATGGGGCAAGGCGCGTTTGCAGCATTCTAAAGCGCAATTTGAAGCGCGCATGTGTTCTTACCTGAACGAAGTAGTTTCCTCCGGTCGAAAGCTGGCCATATGATTCACGGTACGTCGTGTTTCTCCGATGCGTTGCACCTCAAGGGGATGATCGGCTCCGAATGGGCGGGGATCGGGTCGGACCATACTTCCTATTAAGCGGATGCCCGTTTGAGTGGAAGTATGACTGTCGCACGTTTACAGACGGGACAAGCTCGTTGAAGATTCTCATCGGCGCTGACGTTGATCCGATTCTGCCGGTGATTCTGAGCGAGCCCGCCGGTTCGGACATCTGGACTCCCATCGATCTCATTCCTGCTTTGATCGACAGAATAGGCGAAGATCTCCCCAAAATCACGTGGTTGATTCGTTCGGATGAGTCAGTGCGTTTCAGTACGGGTGAATTCGCCTCCGGCTTTCTCTCACGCCGCCGGCTTTGGCAAGACCTTGCGGCTCGGGGGCATGAACTGGGATGGCATATGCACCTGCTAACGATCCGCGATGGCGTGGGGCGGTTTGATCCGGATCCTGCCTGGTTGAAGGCCGCCTTTGATGGGTTGGCGAAGTTCTATCCGGTTCGTTCGGTCCGGACGGGCTGGGATTATGGCAGCAATGTCCTGTTTCGCCGGTTTAAAGAACTTGGTATCGCCGTTGACTTTTCAGCTCTTCCGGGCAACATAGCTTGGCAAAAAGCCGGACCGGATATGATTTCGGTGGATTGGCGATTTTGCCCCGAGGCTCCTTATCAACCGCATCCGGAAAACTATCAGCGTCCATGTTCGAACGGCGGTTCACTATGGGAAGTACCAATCACCCAGTTTCGGGGCACTGCGTCAGAAGCCAGTAAACGGCTCCTTTGGCGCTCGATTCATGGTTCGCTATCCTGGGTCGGAATCAGGAATAAGACTCGGCTGCTAACTCAATTCTGGAATCAATTGCCGCGTCCTGTCGCTGACGTGTGTGCACTCTTTTTCCATCCAGAGGAACTGACGCCTGCAGGCATAGAGAATTTTGTGCGGAACTTTCAAGCTTTGAGACGATCGTTCGGAGGAGAGTTCGTTACCGCAAGTGAACTCGCGGGGGACAATTTGCCGTCCCCGCTTCTTTTTAGAGAGCCTGTCTTGCAAGAGGCGGTCGGGAATGCAAAATCGACCCATGTCCCCTTCGGTGTTTGAGAACGCTCTGATGATGTGCGCGCGACGATTTCCGATTCGCCGTGGCTCTAAGTTGTGGACCAAAGGGAAATCTTTTAAGTGATCCGCTGGGGCCCAACTGTAAACCCCAGCGTACTATGAAGCTTGCCATTCTTATCCCCGCCTACAATGCCGAAGCGACTATCGGGGAGACGCTTGCCTCGTTGCAAGCGATACCCTCCGGGTGGGAGTTTGTCGATCAGCTTATCATTTGCGACGACGGATCCACAGACAAGACGCTTTCAATCGTATCGGCAGCTGGCTTCAACAGGTGCGGGCTGACTGTAGTGAGCCACTGCAGCAATAAAGGCGAAGCCGAGGCGTACAGGACGATGGTGGGTCTTTTGTCATCCGACATCGGATGGTTTCTCATTCTCGGGCATGACGACCTTGCATTGGATTGCTTCATAGGACGTAATATCGAGATTTTGAGCCGATGCAACGAACGCGTCGCGGCTGTTTCTAGTAATTACGTCGTCTTTGGAGGAACGACAGAAACGCTAGGTCATAGCCCCGCCAAGGACACAATTGTGTTCCGCGGAGGTGGCGAAGCCGAAATTCGACACACAGCGATGGTGGGGTGTTGGTGGCATATCTCGGGATCGTTGGTAAACAGACGCATATGGCAGCAATTCAACGGTACGGATCCGCAGTTTAGGTACTGTGCTGATTGGGATCTGATGTTAAGGTGGCAAAAGGCAGGGTATTTGATCGGTCATTCGCTGATTCCGACTACCAAATATAGGGAGCACGCAGCATCTTTGGGATCTGCGTCCCGTTCGGAATTCCGCGACTTTGTTGACAGAGCAAAACTGGTAAATAAATACCCCGATATATTCGACCGTCGCACGCGGATGAAATGGGCAAGGCGTCTTGCAATCGCTACTATAAGGCGTGCTTCGAAACAGACGCTATTGGGTGATATACGAACCGCTTTCAGAGGGGTGCTTTTCAGCGGAGCAGCATTACTGGAGTTAATTAGCGGGTCGCACCGCTTGGAGTCCAGGTGAATTGGGAGAGAACCAAGTGGTGACTCCTTTGGCGCCGGAAAAGACTCACGGCGTCTTTTGCAAGGATCTTTCTTGACGGCTATAAACTTGCGAAAATAGCCATAACACCCCGGGGTGCTTTCTTAGCCAATTGAGCAGCACTCGGAGAACTGAACCGATGAGTCAAGGAACTCTCATTAAGAAGGCGATACAAACCTTTCGAAAAGAAGGCATGGGTTCGCTGCTCAAAAAAACCTGGGAGGGCACCGCCCGTCGTTTGGAGCCGTTGGAGCCGGCAACAAAAATACTTGCTCTGGCGGCGATGCGCGCGATCAAGCATCTTGATCCGAACGAGCGAGACGTTATCAAACTTGTCGATTTTGTTTCGAATCGGTTCGCCGGGCTTATCAAGCCCGCGCAGGTGCAATCGGAGATTGTAAATCTCGCGAATGTCGTAAGAGATCTCATGCCGAAGGTGGTCCTCGAGATCGGCACTGCGAAAGGCGCCACGCTTTTTTTGTTTTCACGCCTCGCCAGCCCTTCGGCGACCGTGGTGAGTATTGATCTTCCGGGAGGTGAGTTCGGTGGCGGTTACCCTGAATGGAAGACTAAACTTTACCACACGTTCGCTCTTCCACAGCAAACCATGCATCTCGTGCGGGCCAATTCGAACGCGGTCAACACGCTCGAAAGAGTAAGGTCAATTCTCGGCAAAACGCCGGTTGACTTCCTTTTCATCGATGGTGACCATACTTATGAAGGCGTGAAGCAGGATTTTGAATTGTATTCGCCGCTCGTGCGCAACGGAGGCGTGATTGCGTTCCACGATATCGCCGTGCATCCTCCTGAAGCGCGCTGCGAAGTTAGTAAATTTTGGAACGAAACAAAAAACCAAAACAGCAGAGAATTCATTGAGAATCGGGACCAACAATGGGCGGGGATCGGCGTCTACCCCGTCGGATAACGCGATTACGTGAAAAAGGGATTCTGGCGGGAGGACTGACGGGACCCTTGGACTCGGACGCATCGCCTTGGTTACCGCTAACCCCCTCGTTCACCTCTATCGTTCTTATCACCGGCGCCTGCATCATGCCAAGCAGCCGGAGTTGAAAAGGGCGGATCTGTTCCAAGGAATCCCAGAGGATCGAGGAGGTGTTTTCCCTTGCTGCGACCAAGGGGCCGCATCTTCATCACGGGAGCTGCAGTATCTCGCTACGTTGTGAAGCAACTTGGCGAACGTTAGTGTAGGAAAACCGCACGCTGCGTTCTGTGGGAGTCCGAGCGCGGGCGATCGGCACGCATCGTGAAAATGGGGCTCGAGTAAAAACTGAGCGGGAGAAAGAGGAGGCCGGCTAAGATTCTGATCAAACGCTCGTCCCGCCAACGCCGAATGCTCATGTCTTTGAACGCCGAATTTCAACAGGCAGGTTCTCGGTTCCCAAGGTCAGGGGATCACTTGAATTGGGAGAGAGCGCCTGACTGGTTGCGGAGTCTTAGTGACGTCTTGGTTATAGCGCCCGTCTGTAGAGAGCTCTTTCAACTGCCATGACTTTCTTCATCTTCATTTGTCTCGCGGCACTCCTTTCGCTTTTATGGCTTCTCCGAAGGGACAGGGTTTCGCTCGGGCTTCCTATCGTCTACCTGTATTCGTTGTTGTTGAACCACGTGCCCGGGGCTTTTGCCCACGTCGTTGGTGGCGATTTTCTTCTAAATTCGGACTTGATCGAGCTGGCCATGCGTCTTACGGCGATCGGATCGGTCTGCTTTGTTGTGGGTGTGTGGTTGGCCCGCCGTTCAGTCCCAGCCGTGCCGGTCGGTGGGGACGCGGATCGCACTCGCTTTTGCTGGTTTTGCTTGATTGTGGGTTGGATCAGCATTTACGGCCTCAGTCCTCTCTACTCCATTCCCAGCGTGAGCGCGGCAGTGGAGAAAGGCGGAGCCATCTGGATGCTGGGTGTATTGCTGGGTTTGCGAGCCGCGTTGCAGCAGCGCAATCTCAAATGGATGGGATTCTGGCTTGGCGCCCTGATGGTCTACCCAGTCCTGATGCTCTTGCTGGGTGGATTTCTGAGCTATGGGGCCCAAGCGGTTATTGTGGTCTGTTCCGCGCTCACGATCGCGGCGCGAAGGTACTGGCAAGCGGTCGGCGGCATCGCTCTCTTTGTATTCCTGAGCTTGAGCGTCTTTGTAACCTACTTTCATCACCGAAACGAAATCCGTAATCAGGTGTGGGGCGGTGCGCCGATGGACGCGCGCATCGATTCCGTCATGAACACGGTCAGAGACTTTCAATTCCTCGATCCCACCAATCGGGACCATCTCTTTGCGCTCGATCAAAGGCTCAATCAAAACTATTTCGTTGGCTTGGCGGCGCGGCGAATTGACCAGGGCCGGGTAAGCTACCTCGAAGGCGAGTCCGTCTGGGAGGGACTGGAGGCTCTGGTTCCGCGCGCCTTCTGGCCGGATAAGCCGGTCTTTGCTGGCAGTCCGCAGATCGTTTCGAAGATGACCGGTCTTCGGTTTAATCGCGATACATCAATCGGCGTAGGCAACGTGATGGAGTTCCAGATCAATTTTGGGACTCCGGGAGTGATGGTTGGATTCTTGATCCTGGGATGGCTGATCGGGACGCTGGATCTGAGGGCGGCGATGGCAGAACGCCGGGGCGAGTTGGGAAAGGTGATCCTCTTCTTTCTTCCGTGCGCGGCTCTCATTCAGCCGGGCGGTTCGCTCGTGGAAGTGTTCAGCGGCTCGGCCGCAGCGTTAGTTGGAGCGTCCGTCTGGTACTGGGCGTGGAAACGGTTCATCGGCCGGAAGTCGCCGAAATGGATGCCGGTGAGGAGCGCGAATCGTATTGAAAGTTCTTCTTACAAGCACGAGTCTGCTACCTGATTATGGCGGGCCGGCATTTTCGGTCTCCAGATTGGCGATGGCTTTGGCGGACGCTGGGGCGCAGGTCGGCTTGTGGGCGGCTGACGGATCGGTGGCAACGACTACGCTGCTTCCAGCGACGTCCGCTGTGCAACGCGTGATCGGAACGGAGTCGGAAGCTGTGGACCGCTTCGGAGAGATGGATATTCTGCATGACAACGGAATCTGGCTGCCGCATAACCACCGGCTTGCCGTGCTGGCAGAGAGGCGCGGCATCCCTCGTGTGGTGAGCACGCGCGGCATGCTTGAGCCATGGGCGCTGAGCCATAAGCGCTTCAAGAAAGATGTTGCCTGGTGGCTGTACCAGCGGCGCGATTTGAAACAAGCGCGTTGCCACATCACCAGCAGCGAGGCAGAGGCGCGAAATCTGGTACGCCTCGGGCTGGGAGTTCCTGTAGCTACTGTGCCCAACGGAGTCGATGTGCCTGAGCAGCCTGGTCACTTTGCTTCGGAATCGGGCGACGGAGCGCGAAACGTGCGCACGGCCCTATTCCTTGGCCGGATTTATCCCATCAAAGGCCTGCCCATGTTGATAGAGGCCTGGGCGCGCGTTCGTCCGGACGGCTGGCACTTGCGCATCGCCGGGCCGGATGAAGCGGGCCACCAGAAGCAAGTCGAACGCGCGGTATCGGCGGCTGGCTTGAGCGAAGTCGTTTCCTTTGCGGGGCCGATCGAACCTGAGAAGAGGACGCTGGCTTTCTTCGACGCGGACCTTTTTGTGCTCCCGACTCTCTCAGAAAGTTTTGGCATGGTGGTCGCGGAAGCACTGGCTCATAGTTTGCCGGTCCTGACGACCACCGCGGCGCCGTGGTCGATTCTGCGAGAACGAGGTTGCGGATGGTCGGTCGATGCGACCGTCGATGGCATCGCCGAAGGCTTGCATCAGGCTACAGGTCTGGATAGCGCAGCCCTTCGCGACATGGGCGAGAGTGGTCGCGAGCTTGTAGTCGAGAAATTCAGCTGGAAAAGTATCGCGGATCGCATGCTCTCGACGTACGAGGACGTGCTGGCTGCGGATCGATCCGGCGAGAAGCGGCGCCTGCAGCCGGTTTAGGACGATGAAGAAGATGGTATGGAATCAGGGGGTTGAATTCGAACCGAAATGAATATTCTTGGGCTCAATGCTTTTCACGGAGACGCGTCGGCGGCGCTGCTGCGTGACGGACAGTTGGTGGCTGCGCTGGAGGAAGAGCGACTGAATCGCGTGAAGCACTGGGCCGGATTGCCGGTGCTGGCGGCGAAGGCCTGTCTCGAGGGAACGCAACCGGATCACATCGCGATATCGCGAAATCCGAAAGCGCATCTGGCCGACAAGCTGTTGCGAGTCGCGCTGCGGCCGCACCGATGGGCAAGCCTCACGTCTCGAGCGGCAAACAGCGCGCGCATCACGCAGGTAGAGCAGGCTCTGGCGGCTGAGGGGATTGTCGCGCGCGAAAGGCGGGAGGTGCATTTTGTCGAGCACCACCGGGCGCACCTGGCCAGCGCATTCTTCGCGTCTCCGTTTGAGCAGGCTGCGGTCATCTCCATTGATGGCTTCGGCGATTTCAGCAGCGTGATGTGGGGCGTGGGCAAGGGCAATCAGATCGAAGTGCGCGGCTCCGTATCATTCCCTCATTCGCTGGGAATTTTCTATACTGCGTTCACTCAGTTCCTTGGCTTCCCCAAGTATGGCGACGAATACAAGATGATGGGCCTGTCGGCGTATGGCGAGCCCCGGTTTGCCGAGGAAGTGCGGCAGGTGGTTCGCACCGAGGGCGACCAGTGCCGGCTCGACCTGGATTATTTCACCCACCATAGCAAGGGCGTGGAGATGACCTGGTACGGCGGAGAACCGGCCCTGGGCGCGGTCTTTTCGCACAAGATGGCTGAGAAGTTTGGAGCACCGCGCGTGCCGCGGTCTGAGATCCGACAAAGAGATAAAGACATGGCGGCGTCCGTGCAGTTGGTGCTCGAGGAGAATTATTTCGCTCTGCTGAATTTTGTGCAGAAGCAAACGAGAGCGACGGCGGTTTGCCTGGCGGGAGGAGTGGCGCTGAATTGCGTCGCCAACGGCATGATCTTCGAGCGCACGAACTTCCGCGAGGTGTACGTACAACCGGCGGCGCACGATGCCGGAACGTCGATTGGCGCGGCGCTCTGTGTGCAGCACCAGGAATTGAAGTTGCCGCGACAATTTGAGATGCGCCACGTGTACTACGGGCCGGAATATTCCGACGCCGAGATCCTGCGCGACCTGGAGACGGCGGGCTGTACTTATCACAAACTTTCGGAGAAGGATCTGATCGACGGCACAGTGGACGCGATCGCCGACGGCAAGATCGTAGGCTGGTTCCAGGGCCGCATGGAGTTTGGACCGCGCGCGCTGGGGAACAGAAGCATTCTTGCCGATCCTCGCCGCAAGGACATGAAAGACATTCTCAACAGCCGCATCAAGTATCGTGAGCCGTTCCGGCCATTCTGTCCGTCGATTCTGGCCGAGCGAGTCGGCGACTATTTCGAGACCGACTACCCGTCGCCGTTCATGGTGATGGCGTACAAGATCAAACCGGAGCAACGCGAAAAAATTCCCGCAGTGACGCATGGAGACGGGACGGGCAGGCTCCAGACCGTGCAGCATGATGTGAATGAGCGGTACTGGAATCTGATTCATAAGTTCGAGGAAGCAACGGGAGTGCCCGTGCTGCTCAACACTTCGTTCAACGAGAATGAGCCCATCGTGCAAACGCCGGCCCAGGCCATCGACTGCTTCTTGCGGACGCAGATGGATGTGTTGTCGATCGGCACGTTCCTGTTGCGCAAGCATGAAAATCTGGCTCCGAGCGAAAATCGAGTGGCGTTCGCGGAAGCCCAGACATAGCGGCATCGATGCAGGTTCTCTTCATTAATCAATTTTTCTGGCCGGACACGGCGGCTACGGGGCAGTTGCTGACCGATGTTGCACGGGAGATCGATCCGGAATTGCACGCGGTGACGGTGCTGTGCGGGAAGTCGGTCTATGGAGCGGTCGACTCGATCTCGCGGCCTCCGGTAAAGATCGTCCAGTGTGCAGATTTGGCGTTTTCCCGAGGCAAGTTCGGCCGCGTCCTATCCTATGCGTCATTCTTTCTAGGAGCGATGGTGCAAGGCGTTCGCGGCCCGAAGCCCGCCGTGGTGCTCACTCTGACGACGCCTCCGCTGGTTTCGCTGGTGGGCACTTTGCTGAAGAGTGTGCGTGGGGCTCGGCATTTCATCTGGGAAATGGATGTGTATCCGGACATTGCCGTCGATCTGAATGTTCTGAAGCAGCGATCGATCGTGACACGACTGATCGGTATTCTGGCGGACATTCCGCGAAAGCGAGCTGACGGCATTATCGCGCTGGGCGATGACATGAAGGCGCGGCTGGTCGCGCGCGGGATTGCAGCGGAGAAAATTGTTGTCGCGGAGAATTGGGCCGATGGAGACGAGATTGTTCCGGGAGCGTTCCCGAACGGGCCGCTGGTCGTGCACTATTCTGGTACCTTTGGCTTGGCCCACGAGGAGCGTACGATTGCCATGGCGATGCGGCAGCTTCGCGACGACGACCGCTTCCGCTTTGTGTTCGTCGGCGGCGGAGCGCGTCGCGGACCATTGGAGGAATTCTGTCGGAGGGAAGGGATTCGCAACGCGGAGTTTCGATCTTACGCGAGCCGGTCCGAACTGAGCCGGAGCTTTGCCGAAGGCCACGTCGGGCTGGTCACGCAGATTCCTGAGACAGAGGGTTCCGTGGTGCCGAGCAAAAGTTATGGAATCATGGCGGCGGGACGGCCCATGCTCTACGTTGGTCCGCGCACTACGACGCCGGCGCGCCTTCTCGACCGGCACGATTGCGGTTGGAGAATCGAACCGGGGAATCCCGATGGCATGGTCCGTCTTTTACATCGGCTGGAGCAGGATCGCGGACTGCTGCGGGAGGCGGGAGCGCGAGCCCGGACAGCGTTTGAACAATATTATGACCGGCCGATCGGAGCTGGCAGAATTCTATCGATCCTTGGTTTAGTCGAGACTTCGCGCTCGGCGCCGGCTTGCAGGGCGGCTTCGTCGCTGGTTTAGTAGGAGCCCACAAGCTATGCTAGCGGCAGAAGTGATTGAGAACCACGTCGGAGGATTCCCTGACTACGAGTGCAAGTAAGAGAACACCGCGGGCCTTTATCTCGGGCATCACCGGACAAGATGGATCTTATCTCGCCGAGTTCCTGCTCGCCAAAGGCTACGAGGTGCATGGCATCATCCGTAGGACCTCGACTTTCAATACGGACCGCATCGATCACATCTATTCCGATCCGCACGAAGAGTCGACGGCTTTGCATCTGCATTATGGCGACCTGGCAAACGCGGCACACCTGAATCGCCTGCTCAAGCAGATCCAGCCGGACGAGGTTTATAACCTGGGTGCGCAATCGCACGTGCGCGTGAGTTTCGATCAGGCGGAATATACGGCGGATGTAGTCGCAACCGGGGCGCTCCGTCTGCTGGAAGCGTTTCGCGATTACGCGCAGGAATCGGGGCGAGGGGCGCGATTTTACCAGGCCGGATCTTCGGAAATGTTTGGAGCGTCGCCGCCACCGCAGAACGAGAAGACGCCGTTCTACCCGCGCAGTCCGTATGCCGTGAGCAAAGTCGCGGCCCACTGGTACGCCGTCAACCAGCGCGAGGCGCACAATCTGTTTATCTGCAACGGAATTCTCTTCAATCACGAATCGCCGCGACGGGGCGAGACGTTCGTGACGCGCAAGATTACGCGTGCCCTGGGCCGAATCAAGTTCGGCCTGCAGGATAAGCTCTACCTGGGAAATCTCGATGCGCGGCGAGACTGGGGACACGCGGCCGATTACGTCCGGGCGATGTGGCTGATGTTGCAGCAGGATGCGCCTGATGACTATGTCGTCGCAACCGGCGAGAGTCATTCGGTGCGCGAGTTCTTAGACCTGGCGGCCAGTCTTGCCGGGGTCGAATGGAAAAGTCACGTCGAAACCGATCCTCGCTATTTTCGCCCCACAGAGGTCGACGTGCTTCAGGGAGATGCCAGCAAAGCCCACAAGGCGCTGGGATGGCAGCCGGAAATCAGTTTCGAAGAACTAGTGCGCTCGATGGTCGAGCGTGATTTGGAATTGGCACGCCAGGAGCACACGCTGATCGAGGCGGGGCATCAGATCCATCCGCGAGGCAGGGTTTATGGCTGAGCAGGCGCAGCGACTGCAAGATTCCCGCGTATTCGTGGCCGGCCACCGCGGGCTGGTAGGATCAGCGATCGTTCGCCGGCTCGAAAAGCTCGGTTGCCGCAATTTGCTGGTGCGCAGCCGCTCCGAGCTTGATCTCCGCGAACAGGCTGCCGTAGAGAATTTTTTCCGCGAGCACCGGCCTGAATTTATATTTCTCGCGGCGGCGAAAGTTGGCGGGATTCTGGCGAATGCTACTCGCCCCGCCGAGTTCCTGCGCGATAACCTTGCGATTCAGACCAATGTCATTCACGCTGCGTGGGCGCACGGCGCCAGGAAACTTCTGTTTCTAGGCTCGTCGTGTATCTATCCGAAATTGGCGCCGCAGCCGATCAAGGAAGAGTACCTACTGACCGGTCCTTTGGAAGCGACCAACGAAGCGTACGCGATCGCGAAAATCGCTGGATTGAAGCTCGCGGCGGCGTATCACGCCCAGTATGGATTCTCGGCCATCAGCCTCATGCCGACCAACCTCTACGGGCCGGGCGACAATTTCGATCTCGAAACCTCGCACGTGCTTCCCGCCATGATTCGGCGGTTCCATGAGGCGAAGATTTCCGGCGCACCCTCCGTGACTCTCTGGGGAACCGGTACGCCGCGGCGCGAGTTTCTTCACGTGGATGATCTTGCCGACGCCGCTTGCTTTCTGATGGAGAACTATGATTCACCCGACCTGCTGAACGCGGGGGTCGGCGAAGATCTCACGATTGCCGACCTGGCGGCGCTCGTAGCTCGCATCGTCGGCTACAGCGGGCGCATTGTCTTCGACTCTTCGCGGCCGGATGGAACTCCGCGCAAGTTGCTCGACGTGTCTCGCATCCACGCGCTGGGATGGCACGCGCGGATTCCGCTGGAGCAAGGAGTTGCCTCGACCTACGAGTGGTACGTCGCGCACGCTGCGGAACGCGTCTCCGCGTAGCGGAGATGATCGGATTGACGATTTAGGGAATCCGGTACAAGGCGGCAGTTCCCAACCCGCTCACCAGCGCACTGGCATTGACAATTTCTTTGAAGCGGCTGTTGGGGACAAAGAGAATATCGTCTGGCTGTAGCGGAACATCGGCCGTTTTGGCGCGCAGCAATTTCTTCAGCGGCACCGGTACCTCTTGCAAGCCGGTGGGTGTGCGACGGATCATTCTGGCGCCGCCCAGGGATGCGTCCCGTGTAGGCCCACCAGCGGCCGCCACGACCCGCAAAACGGTTACGCCGCTGCTCGAACCAAGAACGTAACCTCCCGGTTTGCCGACCTCTCCCAACACATAGACGATAGCGCCCGCGGGCACTACCACGGTGTCGCCAGGCTCGATGTCAATATTGTTCTGCGCCATCTGCGCGGGATCTTTCGACAGTTCCGCCGTGATGGGAGCGTCACTGCCGCGGTGTCTGATGATTGCCCGATTGGCGGCCTTCTCGGTCAGTCCGCCTGCGGCTTGCAGCACATCGAAAAGGCGGTGCGGCCCAAGAGTCGAATACGTCCCCGGCTTCGCGACCTCGCCCACCACCGAAACCCCGCTGCTGTTGTAGTCCTTTACGAAGATGGAGACCTGCGGGTCGATGACGACGTTGTTCTGGCGGAGGTGGCTCTCGATCTCGCCTTCCGCTTCGCTGCTCGTAAGCCCGGCGACGTGAATGTAGCCGACCAGCGGCATCGAAATGTTTCCGTCGGAACTCACCCGGGTATGGCCCGAAAGATCGGGCGCCCCGTAAACCGCGACATCCATTTCATCTCCCGGACCGAGTGTGAGCGCCGAGGAACGCGCTTCGATCGGACTTGCATTTTCGTCGGGCGCGGGCTGTGCCGCAGGCGCCTGCGGCTGTTTTGAAGGATCTTGTTGCTGCGCGGAGTCTGCCTGATGGCTGGGGTCCTGGGACGGTTTGCTGTCTTGTCCAACGGCTCCCTGGAGAAAACCGAAGACAAATGGGACCAGCGCCAGGCTCAACACTCGGGTGAGGAAATTCGGGATCCGATACATAGGTGTATAGGGATTCTAATGCGGCAAGGTCACGCGCACAACCCAGTTCGGGGCTTCGGAAAACAAAATTCACATTGCGAAGTACGACGCAATCGTTGTATCTTTGCCCATTCTGCAGAATCAGCCAAAGTGTTGAACGCGGTGAGTGGCGGCGGCTCGGGGAAACCTGTTCGTGGGGTGCCGAGTCGGACCGTAAGGCTATAGACATTGCCGGCCGGGTGGATGAGCGCGGATTTCACTCGTCCCTCAGCTCCGAGCACTGCGAATGATTTCGCGCCCATCGTCAACCGGTAACCAAACAAAACCGTCAAGCTGAGTGCCTGCTCGCGGCAGCGAGAGTCTTGCTGAAGTGAGAAAGCAAATTGCCTGGCTGGATCAACCGTTTATTTATTAGCCCCGCGGAGAGTTTGGATTGACACTGCTTTACCTGGGCGTCTTTGGAATCTCGCTTCTGTGCTCGCTGGTTTTCACCAGGAGCGTTCGCAGCTTTTGTACTTCTCGAGGCTGGGTCACTCCCGCACTTTCTCTCCGCCACGTCCATGCAGCCCCGCTGCCTCGTTTGGGCGGCGTCGCCATTTATATTTCGTTCGTTCTCAGTATTGGCCTCGCTTTAGTGGCGAACGCGCGTTATCCGGGCATCGTGCCGGACTCTTCGATCAAGGCACTCCTCGCCATGCTGCTGCCTGGAACCCTGATCCTTGTTCTTGGCATTTACGATGACGTTCGCTCGGCGAGCCCCTACACCAAGTTTGCCGTTCAGGCCGTGGCTGCGAGCATTCTCTTTGCCGGAGGCATGAGAATTGACGCCCTCCCGATTTTTTTCGGATTGCGCCATCTCGGCTTAGCCGTCGGACTTCCGCTCACCGTCCTATGGGTGATCGCCATCACGAATGCTTTTAATCTGCTCGATGGATTGGACGGATTGGCGGCGGGTTCGGCTCTGTTCTCGACCATCGTAGTTTTCGCCGTCGCTGTCTTTAGTCAGAGGGCGCTGGTGGCCTTGTTATCGATCGCATTGGCCGGAGCCATCTTGGGATTTCTGCGCTACAACTTCAATCCCGCGACGATTTTTCTTGGGGATTGCGGCAGCCTCTTCATTGGATTCATGCTGAGCGCCTTCGCTTTGCTGGGCGCGCAAAAATCGCCCACTGTGATCGCGGTGGCCATTCCCATAGTGTCGTTCGGTTTGCCGATCCTCGATACGACGATCTCAGTGCTTCGCCGCTGGATGAGTGGCAAGCCGCTGTTCATCGCCGATCGCGAGCACATCCATCACAAGCTTCTGGATCGCGGTCTATCGCACCGCCAAGTCGTGATTGTGCTGTATGGCGTATCCGCGCTCTTCGCCTTGGGGAGCTTGTTTCTGTTGTGGCCCAGCGGACCCGCGTTGGGATTGATTCTGGCCGTTCTGGGCACGGGCATCTGGTTTGGCGTGCAGCAATTGGGATATTTGGAATTCGATGAACTCAAGCGCGTCGCGCAGCGCACCATGGAGCAGCGAAGTGTCTTTGTCAACAATCTTGCGATCCGGCGCGCGACCGAAGATCTGAAGCGCACTCACGACTACGCGCAAATATGCCGCATCCTGGAATCCGCATTCTCCAGCAATGATTTCGATGCGTTTGACCTAGAGGCGGAAGTGCTGCAGGAAGAGGTGGATGAAGGCAGGCATTCCATGATGTTGCTGACCTCAGACCGCACCATGCGCTTCAGTTGGACGAAACCCTCGTCCGCGAACCTGCTGGAGGATAGCCGCTCTACCTGGTCCCTCACGCTGGACTTGGTGACTTCCGACAGTCGGCGGCGCGGCGCGATGAAGATCGGCCGGCTCTATAATCAGGGCCCCTTGTTGCTGGACATCAACTTCCTGACCGCCGTTTTCCCGGTCGTGCTGGCCGACGCGTTGGATCGCAGTCTCAGTTCATCCGCGACGCTGCGGGAGGGGACGCGGGAGAAGGTTCGCCTGGCCGTTGGCTGACGCGCCACTCTCATGCGCGGCTGGATTGGATCGGCAAGTCCGCCGCGGCAGGAACTGGGCTATGTGGAGCGGGCACTCTTGCCCGCTTGCCTGCAGCACTGCAAAACCAGCGGGCAAGAGTGCCCGCTCCGCATCAGCCCTGCGCCACACCAGCTTTTACCAAGCAATCGCGCGTTCATCGTTTTCTGAAGGGAAACGCTCGTTGCACGATGCGAGGAAGGTAGCGGGCAGCTCTAGCGAGGCGTAGCGGCCGATAAAGCCATTCCGCCCATTCGGGCAACGTGACCAAGCGCCATTCTTCGGGCCCGGGCGTGAAGGCCAGGCGCAAAACGATTCTCACGCGATCGGACCAACGTTCTCGCGAGCGCAGCAAGAAAACATTCTCGCTCAGCAGGTCCTCGGAAATTGCTCCAGCATAAACCAACCGCTGCATAGTTTCCGCCAACACCCGCGCCGAACGGTCGGCGGATATAGCGTTCTCGAACGCTTTTGGTAGTTCCACCCGGAGTATTTTTTCGGCTAAGGCTGCGGAAGTCAGAAGAATGCGCTTCATTCCTTTCTCCGCAGCATCATCCAGTAGGTCTTCAGCATCGCCGGCAGCGTAGTTTCGCAGCACGAGCGCGAAGTCTACGAGCCATCCGAACCTGTACCAGAAGTGCTTTGTGCCGTGGGCGCTTAGCACGAGCGCCAAGTCATGGAGATCAGGTACTCTTACATGTTCACCGGCAATCTCAATGGGCACGCTCGCTTGGTTGAGCTCTGTTACGGAGAGATTGAACGAAGCGTAGCGTGGAAAAAGCGCCCAGTGCAGTTCGACGATCGTGCCGCTGTTGCTGCCCCTCATCGGCCATTCGCATTGGGAAGCAACATGCTTCCTGAGCAGGGAAGTGCTGAACGGCTCGGCTTCCTGGTATCCAAGCTGGTACAGAGCGTCCCTGGTTCGCAAAACGTCCGTGGGTGTGACCAAAATGTCGAGATCGCGAAATTGCCGGAGAGTCACGTCTCCATAGAGTTGTTGTCCGAGAATGGGGCCTTTGTAAGCCAGAACCTGAATACCACGCTCGCGCAGTGCGCCGACCACTTTGACCAGTTCCGCCGCCAGGGCAAGATTGCGGAAGGCAATCTCGCGGGCCCGCTTTCGTACCGATTCGCAAGGAATGCCCGCCACGGAGATTGCCCGGGCCAATAGGGGCAGCACTCCGTGTTGATCGGCCACTCCCGCCAGCGATTCCGGATCGGGATGATTCGCCAAGGCATCTCTCCATCCCGTGTCGGTGTGCGTAATATATTCGCTGCAAACTGCGGCGAGCAGCTGGGTGTCCCGCTGGAGATCAGTGATCGCTGGCGCGCACGAGTTCGGGGAAGAGAAGCCCACAAGCGCGAGTATAGTACCGTCATAAGGATAGTTGATGGCCCAAAACCCGATATCTGTTAGCCATCGCTCGGGAAAGTATTCCATGAACAACAGTTGGTTTTGTTCATGCGGTCAGCAGAAATTGCATGTTCCATCCCACCCGGAAGCCCCTCATTTATGGCTTGTGAAGGAAAATCACGCAGAGTCCGCATCGCCTCATCAGTTTCCTCAATGAAAAAAAAGTGGACGCTTTTTTCGAACATCACAAACTGGGCCTGGGGCGCGTAGCGTTTGTACTGAATTGTCCATCGAGGAAACGTAATACGGCCATAGCGGCCGACAAGAATGAGTAATGGTATAGTATGTTTCTTCAGGTCGAGCCTGTAATCGAACTTACCCATGTCGCCTGAAACCAGGAAATCGGCATCATCGCCGGTGATGGCGCAATAGACATCGTTGTACACCGAGCCGCTCCCACTCATTATTTTGTCGAAATTCGACGCGTTATAGAACATAGTGAACGCGGGGGAAACATCGTTGGCATCACGATATTCCTTGCTGCAGGTGTTAAAGCCCTGCGCACGAACCAAACTCGCGGGCTCTTGCTGCTCATCGGGTGTGGGCTGTCCGCGGGAGAGCAGCAAACAGAGGCGGTCTTCTGGAGTCAAGCGGGGCGACATATCCTCGGGCATGATTTAACAGAGACAGCCGAGGGTTGAAAAGCTCTGGTACCCTTCCATCAGGGTATACGAAAAGATATGGCGGGGAACGCACTAGTTATTGACGGGATGGGGAAATATTTCCCGGTTCCCCAGACTGGCTGGCGGGCATGGCTTAACCCGTTTGCACCTCTGACGCATCTCGCGCTGCGCGACGTGTCATTCCAAGTGGAAGACGGAGAAATTGTTGCCCTGATCGGGGTGAATGGCTCGGGAAAGTCCACCTTACTGCGAATCTTGGCCACTCTGCTGCTGCCGAGCGCGGGGCGAGCCAGCGTCGCAGGATATGATGTTGCACGAGAGCCATCTCAGGTGCGCGCCCAGCTCGGGTTTCACTCTGCGACAGACGGCGGTTTTTACGCTCGGCTTACCGCTCGCGAGAATCTGAAGTTCTTTGCGGCCATGAACAATTTTTTCGATGCGGAAAGTTGCGAACGGCTGGACGAATTGACGGGACTGATGGGGTTAGAACCGTTTGCGGATAGCCAAGTGCGAACGCTTTCTACCGGGCAGGTACATCGTCTCGGACTGGCGAGAGCTATGCTGCATCGTCCGAGGGTTCTGCTGCTCGATGAGCCGACGCGGAGCTTGGATCCAATGGCGGCGGCGGAGTTCCGTCGGTTTTTGAAAATCGAACTGGTGGGGCGGCGTGGGACGACAGTGCTATTTGCGTCACACACGCTGGCAGAGGTGGAGGAATTAGCGGATCGTGTGATCTTGCTGGATCACGGAAGACTTATGGCTTGTGATTCCCCGGGAAGACTGCGCGCGACGATGGGCGGAGGCACTTTAGAGGAGGCACTGGCGCGGTTGATAGGCCCGGGTCTTTCTGCCGAGGTGGTTTCGTGAGTGGGCATCGGATGGCGCGAAAGATTTGTGCATTCTTCGCGCGCGATCTGGCTATTGCGCGCAGTTACCGGATGGCATTGGGACTCGAGAGCTTGGAGGCCTTTTTCGGTGTTGCAACCTTCTATTATCTCTCGCGATTTATCTCCAATGACCAACTCGCGCGCTCTCTTCCACCGGGGAGCGATTATTTTGCCTTTGCGCTGGTCGGAGTTGCATTCTTTGATTACCTGTCGGTTTCATTGACGGCCTTTGACAATGGTCTCATCGAAGCACGAAGCAACGGAACCCTGGAGGCGTTATTGGTCACTGAGACTCCGCCGACGTTGATTCTGGGTGCTTCCGCAGCGTACCCATTCGCGCTGCTCGCCATGCGGACCGCGATCTACCTCGCGTGGGGAGCTGTGGTCTTCCATTTCCCCGTTCGTGAGGCTAATTGGGGAGGAGCCTTGATCATTCTTGTATTCTCGGTTTTGGCGTTCGCCGGCCTGGGGATTATTTCGACGAGTTATCTTCTGTTGTTCAAACGCGGAAATCCTGCCCGTTGGCTCATCATTGGTGCCTCAGGCCTGCTGTGCGGAGTGATGTATCCCGTATCAGTGCTGCCCCCAGCCTTACAGCGCATTGCTTGGCTGATTCCTGTGACGTACTCACTCGAAGGGATGCGCCGCGCTTTGTTGAGCGGTGCGGGTTTCTCGGAGTTGTGGCCTTTCGTGCGAGCGCTGTTTTTCTTTTCCCTGATTCTCCTGCCATTGTCGAGTGTGATCTTCGCCTGGGCATTGCGACAGACGAAGATTACGGGCACCCTCACACACCTCTAACTGCCTTCTCTAACGCCCCCGCGATGAGGGCGCGCCATATTCTGCCGACCGTTCGGCGCGAGTGTTGGAGGACAATATGATTGGTCTGTTTACCTCGTCCGTGCCTGGTTGACCGAGTGCTATGAACGACGCTAACCTTGGAGCCTGATCGCGGAGCCGCTCTGTCGCCAGTTCGGACAACGCATTGCGGCTTTCCTGCGGAGCTGGCCAGTTTTCAAGAATGTGTTCCGTCCGCTGTTTGATCTAGGTGTCAGGCGGGCGCATCAAGACCGGGCTGCTGCACTGTTCGCTATAGGGCGATAGCGATCCGGCGAAAATTGTTGTGCTCCTGTGTCGCCCCGCTGGCAAGCTGTTCCTGTTTCTCCACTCCCTCCGACCGAGGGGAATTGCCACCTCTTTCGCGTCACGCAACTCCCGGAGAGTCTCTGCTGAAGGGTCTGCCGTCAAGAACGCTTTACGAGATGGCTTGCTAAACCGTTGTACAGGCTAACACCTGTACCGAGGGTTCGAATCCCTCTCCTTTAGCAGAAAATTGTAATCCTTCGCTCGCGCGGCGGCGGCCCGAGTAGGGCGAGGCACGTCAGGAGGCTCGATATCCGAATAACTTTCGGCACTCGGGTCTCAAAAAATTGTCGAAGACGGGAATGTGCAGACCGCCCTTTTCAAGGACGAATTTGCACGAAATGAGACAGGCACGCCATTTGAATTCCTCGGTCCCGTGTTTCCTGCCGTAGGCGGTGATATCTTCCTGGGAAACGCCAAACACCACGGCTCCTATTTTCGACCAGACGCAGGCACCCGCACACATCGCACAAGGTTCATGTGTGGAATACAAGACGAAATCCGGTAAGTACCGACCATAGCCGGAGCAGACATATTTCAATGTTTCAAGCTCCACGTGCTTGATGGAGGAACCCGAAGTTTTTACCCGGTTGCCGGCAGATGCGATAACCACTTCTCGATTTCCAATGAGCTGCGTGATGACCGCACCGATAGGATAGTCGCCTCGGTCGCGGGCGCGCTTTGCCTCCGCGATCGCAAGCTGCATAAACTTTTTCTTCGGTTTGTAGGTGGGAGGAATCATCGTTTCTCCCCGAGTCCGAAAGTCCTAGGCGCCTCTCTTCGCGCGGACCTTTGCCCATCGTGCCCGCTGTGCCGCTGCGATCTTCCGACGGGCCGACGCCGACATGGTGCGCTTGAGTTTCACCTTATCTGCTTGTTCATTCGGGGTTCTCTTTGCCCATCGTGCTTTCTGCGCGAGGCTCATCCGTTTACGAGCCGACGATGACAGGGTGCGCCTCGGTTTCGTGTAATTACTCCCGCCGTTCAACTTGCCCAGAACTGAAAGAGCCGCATCGACATGTTTAAGCTGATTTACCAGATTCGTTCTCTCTACCCTCAACTCCGACACTATGGACGCCAGCCCCTTTAGGTTTGCCATGAATCCCCCCTCGGCAAGGGATTGTAATTGATGGGCTCTGTTCGACCTTCTGCGAAAAGTCGCGGAATTACCAGGACACGCACCGTGACAAAGTCTTGGCGGGCTAATACTGTAGGGAGAACGCGGCTAAAGGAAGGTTGGTAGCGCTATCGGGAATCTCTTTAATGCTCGTGACTTCTTCCAACAATACTGGCAAAACCCGCACCTGTAAAGGGGTTCGGGGAAATTGCTGAAAAGCAAAATCTCAGTAGAAATGGCAAATTTCAACCCTGTCTGCACCCGCATTGTAGGCACAAATAGGCACACAGCAAATCGGGCACGCCCGCCAACTCATCGAGCACGGTGCGGGGATGTGCGGGACCGCGTAGCGGCGTCGCCGTCTGTGATGTTCAGCACGGTATCGTGTGACACCAAGAACCGGCATGCCGACCGCGACTCAATCAAATGTCCAAGACAGCTGACAATCCTAGATTTTTCTGCCGACCGAATGCGGGCGCTACAAAGATGTCAACAGAGCCAGATGGCTTCTAGTCAGCGCTGATATGTGCCCATCAGTTCGGCCTTAGCCAGTATGTGACCTTGCATGGCCTGCTCCACGTCCTGCTTGCTGGCGCCCGGCTTCAAGTTGAGCATTTTGTCCAGAGCATAGAGTTTGAAGAAGTAGCGATGGGGTTTGCCGGGAGGCGGGCAGGGGCCGCCATAGCCGATTTTGCGGAAGTCGTTGCGACCCTGGCGGCCACCGCTGGGCACGTCGTCGACCTTGGTGACGCCTTCGGGTAAGGCGGTGGTGTGGGCGGACATATTGAAGAGAAGCCAGTGGGTCCACGTTCCAACGGGAGCATCGGGATCATCTGCAATCACTGTGAAGCTCTGCGTTCCAGGAGGCGGAGCTGTCCATGCAAGTTCGGGAGAAGCATCGATGCCGTCACAGGTGAACCTGGTGGGAATCTTCCCACCATTCAAAAAACTTGGGCTGGAGATCGCGAATGTCACGGGGCGTGCTCCTTGTAGGTGACCAACCGGCGCGCCAGAGATGCGCGGATCGCGGGCCAAAGACTGGGCGCTCAGCAAGCTGAGAACCGGGACAATCGCCAGTGCCAGGCAAGCATTCCGCGAAAAGAGGCGTGTCAGAATCAGGTGCTCATAGAGATTGTACAGGCGAGACAGGTTGAGCTCTCCGTAAGTCCGATTTGATTAAGGCGCAAGCGTAGAAGAGGCTGACAATCCTGCGTTTCCGGTCGCGCGTTTATTGATCAGCATTGTCGACGCCATTCGCATCCGCTCTGGCTACCTTCGGTTGAATCAGGCTTAGTTGGAGTCTACAATTTTGTTATCCATTCTTCACCTGGAGGCAATATGCCTCACTACGAATTCTTCTGCCACGACTGCAAGAGACTTTTCTCGAAGATCCTATCTCTCGTCGACTACGAGAAGGGCCACGTCGTGTGCCCAAAATGCGGTAGCAAGAACGTCGAGCAACGCTGGTCCGCCTTTACCGTCATCACATCGAAAAAGAGCGCGTGAAACGTGCGGGGGTTACCTATGCGCTTCGACAGCTTTTCCTTCGGTTCCATCCGGATCGATGGCGTCACCTGCAACTACGACGTGGTGATTGACGGCGGCGAGATCCGAAAGCGCAAGAAAAAACAGTCTAAGCAATTCCGCGACGAGTTCGGACATACTCCCCTATCCATCGAGGAGGACATACCCTGGAAATGCCGGCGCCTGGTAGTCGGCACCGGAGCGTATGGAAAACTGCCGGTGATGAAAGAAGTGAAGCGCGAAGCGGAGCGCCGTAAAATCGAATTGCTCGTGCTCCCAACCGCCCAAGCCATTGAAACGTTGGAGCAGGGCATCGAGGGAACGAACGCGATCCTCCACGTGACGTGCTGAGTTTACCCTGATTCGCTATGGGCGTGACTGTAGAGATGCACAATACCGGGGATGCGGAACGGCAGCGGGATGTGGTTGCAATTGTTGAGCATGTGCTTTCTGATCGCCCCGGCGATTGGAGGGTTTTCATTATCGGCTCGCAAGCAAATGACCGGTGGGAGATGAAGGTCGCCGGCCCGAATGGTTTTGAGCGGTCGTACACGCTTGAAGGGACTGCTGGCGAACATGAGCCACATGCGATAGCAGCGGTTGTTGCGAGGATGGTGGCGGGAAGGTCCTAATCAGGACTGCCTACCTCGACCCGAGGAAGTAGCAGAAAGTTTACAATCCTACGACCGATCCACAGTTCGGCCTCCGATCGAAGCTGCTGATGCCGCCTACCTAACGGCCTTCGAAGGCTCGCGCGATCTCGTCTCGAACTGGGGGCGTGAGCGGCTCTACAGCCCCATTCGTCACGATCGTGATGCCCTCGCTCGACGGACACACCTCACCAATCACCACAACCGGAACGCCTGTGGCCTCAATGGCCGTCAGGACCGAGTCCGCTCTGTCTGGCGCGACGGCGATCAGCAACGCGCCCGACGCAATCAGCTTCAGCGGATCGAGCGCGAGCGCACTGCAAATCGTGTCGGTTTCGGGAAACACGGGAATGTGCTCGCGAATGACCCGAAGCCCGAGACCGGCGGGCTCCACCAGCTCGAAGAGCCCCATCGCGAGCCCGCCTTCCGTCGGATCGTGCATCGCGTGCACGACCTCGCCGACATTGGCAGCCGCGAGAGCCGCACTCACGACACTGATGCCGGGCTCAATCAGGAAACGAGCGGCCCGCGCCAAAAGATCGGCATCAACCCGTCCCCGCAGCCGTTCGGACTTCTCTCGTGCGAGGATCGCGGTGCCCTCGATGGCCACACCGCGTGTCAACAGGATCAGATCGCCGATGGCAATGCGAGTCTTCCGCACAAGGCGAGTCGGGGCGACCTCGCCGAGCATCTGACCGACCAGAATTGGGCGGTCGAGGCCTTGGGTGATTTCCGTGTGCCCGCCGCCGAGCGTGACGCCCAGTTCCTCGCACGTGGTCCGCACATCGGCCATGATCGTCTCGGCCAGTTCGGGCATCGTGCGGCTCTCCGGAAGGAGCATGACGACGAAGAACCACAACGGGCGTGCGCCCAGGACGGCAATGTCGTTCGCGTTGATGTCAACAGCGTATCTCCCGATGTGATCAGTGGCGAATGTGATGGGATCTGTCGCAACGACGAGATAGCGATCTCCGGCATCGATGACGGCCGCGTCCTCGCTAATCTGAGGTCCGATCAGCAGGCGCGGATCCTGCTTTGGCAAATGTCCCAGCAACAATCGCAAATGCTCAAGCGGAAGTTTGCCGACTGGCAGGATCTTCTTCGGTTGGCCGTCTATCATACGCTCACCTCAGCCGGGCTCAGACCCTTTGCGCCGGGTTTTGCTTTACGAGAAAGCCGCCGGGTTGGCGCGCGCTTGACCATAGTTATACGGCGGACGTTTGCCGCGCATGTCCTTGACATCATAAAAGAAAGGAACTGGACGCCTGAGGAGTTTGAGAAGCGTAGGTCATCGCGGACAATACCGCGGGGACATTGACGGCGTCATCGATGATCTTCTGCTCGCCCGGAAGCTTGAGGCCCGCCGGCTGTTGCCTGAGGGCGCGAAAGATGCTCCCTCCCTAGGGCAATTCCACTATTCCACTTGAGCTTCGGTTTAGGGACGGAACAAGTGGGAAGCCGCTTGACGCATCACCGTTCTGGCTGAATACCCGATCTTTCGCGGGCTGAAAGGCAGCCTTTCTGCTCAAGTCGGCGCATGAGGGTGCGAGTTGCGCGAGCCGCAACTGGTCTGTCAACGGCAACAACGGCCCCGGCACTATTCTTAACAACCTAGGAAGTAACGCAGATGCTTCTTTTAATGCATCGGTACTTGGGACAGGTGCCGCGCCTGTAGATGCTTCGGCAAATGTCATGCCGAGCAGGAAAGCTGTTCCGTAGACCACTAAGAAGCCTCCGACTAGTGGCTTGTCGCAGAGCAACCGTTACCAGACTCCGCACGACCAAAGGGACATTGGCTCACTCAATCGCTTTATTCAGGCATCAACACCAGCGGCCCGCTGCAGTAGCAGTAACGATTTCACTGCGACAGGCCACTAGCGTCTGAAGCGCCTTCCGGACCAGCGCACTGTTCTTATCAACAAGCCCTAGCGAGACTCCGGCGATAGGACCGAGCAGCATGGCGATGATCATGGCACCAATCACAACCGCAGGGCTATTCTCGAACAATCCTTAGCAGGCAACCACGGCTGCGAGCCCATTCATGATGATGTACGCCGCATCAAACTCTGAATTCGAGTCGATGTTCGCCCTGATGTTAATCCGGGCAGTGTCGATAGCCTGTTGTTCCATTCCAGAATCCCCCAGTCTTGTTGCGTGAAGGGTTACTCGAACGTAATGTAGCATTTCGAGGTTATCCAAACCATCGAGTGGCGTGCGGGCACGATTTCGATTGACGTGGCAAGATCGTTGGGCAGATGGGAGGCAGCTCCGGTCTCAACTAGCATTCTCCTCACAGGGTCTTTCTCGAAAATGGCGTGAACGGTGTACCTTTTGTTTGTAGACAGGAGGGCACCATGAATCGAGAACGGGCGCTGAAGATTGTTTTGGTGTTGGTGGGATTGATCTTCTTGTTTGGTGTCTACCCGTGGATGATGTTTCTGTGGTCGAGCGGGTGGCGATGGCAGGCGAACCAGCCGGAATACGAGCAGATGATCCTTGGAGTGTATGCGACGCTAGGAATTTGCCTACTGCTCGCAGCGCGTAATCCGTCCGAGAATCGCAGCCTCATCGCCTTCACGGCGTGGTCGAGCCTCGTTCACGCCGCTATTATGGCTGTTCAGGCATTTCAGCATGCGAGCGAACGCGGACATCTGCTGGGCGACATAGCTGTTCGCAGCCTTCTGCGTAGAATGACGTTCCCTTTCGGTAGAGCGCAGACCCGAAGGGCTTGGCATCTACGAATTTTCGCGTAGCGGAAGATATCTTGCGAACGCGCGCCCAGAGAGAATGTGGCACTGTTTCACACGCTGACGATGCTGTCCTGGAATGGCACTCTCCGGAGTTTGGGATTCGGGAGGAAAAATTGTACGGGAACGAGCGGAAGCACGAGCAGAACCTGGTTGACCTTGCGGCGGGTGACGTGGCCAAAGTCAAGGGAGCAATATCAAGCAAATCAGTTGCCGTTCACACTGTATGCGCCTGAAAGAAGAGGGCTTACATTGCCATCGGCTGCGAATTTCAGGTCTAACTCGTAGGCGTGCTCCCCAGCCGGAGAACCGGGATCCTCATACTCTCCATCGGCCCAGCCCCCGGGCGGCATCTCCACCCAAGCGATGTGGCCCCTAACGTTCACTTGAGCTGGCGTAGACGCGGATAATTCGGGTGCCGAAAGCAGCCTCCAGTCAGATCCGGGGGCGATCCGATAAAGGAGTTGGCCCATGGGACGATTTGTGTCTGCAGATACAGGATAGAAAATTGGTTGGTTCCCCTGATTCGTCAGCCGGAAGCGAACAACGTGAGTCCCTCCCCCGGTTGCATTGCTGCCCAGACGGTTCGGCTCCAACTTGCGAGTGACAGACAAATCTATATGGAGATTCGATGGCGACTGCGACTGGTTTCGACCGGCCACTGGGTTCTTTGCCGCTTGATTAGTAAGGAAGAGAATGGCTGCGACTACCAAATAGAAAATTGCGTATCTCAGAAGTTGCCTCCGGTCCTTCGGACCGTCCGCGCCCTCCTGGTTGCGACGTATACCATTGCCGAACGTAAAACGCATCCGAAACTTGTCATTCGTCATCGATGGACTCCGTTCGGCCCGTTACTCCGCATGCTCAACTTCCGGTGCGGGGATTGACGTCGTGCTTAGGTTTAGAGTCCGGGGATTGCACGGACGAATTGTTGTCCGAGTAGCCCGTGGCCCGGTTAAGGTTGTCGAAGGGCGTATGGCCTCGTCGACTACGTCGACCTCCGACGAATGCTCAATCACAGTCGCGTTTGGGAACAGACCTCCCAAGACGAGGAACAACACAATGCCAGCCAGGATCCAACGCTCACGCGGCAACGCGTCCGCCATAACGGTAAACCCCGTACGACGCTTCCCCAAGAAAAGCCGTGAGAACAAGCGAAAGAAGCTAACGGCATTCATCGCGGTGGCAATAGGCAGCAGCAGTCCCGTGAGCGGGTGCGTAGTGAGTGTTCCGTGGATCAACAGGTCTTGAGAGCAGAAACCCAGTGTACCCGGTAGACCGACGAGTGCCAGTCCCAGGATGGCGAACGACACGGCAAGACGTGGGGCGTGTTCGGCTAAGCCCAAATGCTTGCTCGCGCTCAGATTTTCGCCAAAACGAACCTCCAGCAGTCGCAGAATTCCGAAAAGACCCACCGTGGACACCGTGACCACAACCCAGTGCACCAGCGCGCCAGTTATTCCTTCCGCGGTTCGGCTCTCCAGGCCACTCAAGATGCAAGCGGACTGGCTGAGAGCAAGAAAGGCGAGCAACCGGCGCGGCGAGTTCTCTGCCAGGGCTCGAAGGGCAACAAAAACCGCGGTGGCTATAGCTAGATAGGAAAGAACAGGGAACAGATGGTCCGTCTCTGGAAACAGCGGGACAATCAACTTGACGACCAAAAGTGCCCCGAAATGGCCGTTCAGGAGAAGTGCAGTAGGGACTAACGGGCCACTCTCAGCTGCGTCTGCTACCCAGGCTTGGGCGGGGATAATTCCTTTGCGAAAGATCGCGGCGACGATCAGAAGGGCAAATGCTACAACGCCGCCCGGGCTCTGTCCCTTCAGATGAGAAATCGAAGAGACGCCTGTTCTGGCTACCATGAACCCGATAGCGAGAGCGATGGCGAGGCTTGAGGACAGCAGGCCAACCATGGGACGCCACTTACGAGAGCGAAGCCACCCGGCCCACAAGAACGGGACGATAGAGAGAATCCACGCGACCAGCAAAACGAGCAAGTTTCCGGTCGAGTAAGCCAGGAGCGTCGAACCCAAAAGGACGAGGATTCCGCCGATCGTCCCTACCTCCGAATCCCGGCGCGGAAGCAGCACAATTGCGCCAAAAGTGAGGCAGGAAAACAGCAACATCAAGGTTTCGTACAAAGACTCACCTGCGGGAGCCTTCCAAACAAGTACTGTGCTTGCAATCGCGGATAAAAGCGCCGCAATGCAGCCGACGACGCGGGCTTGTCGTCGATAACCTATTACGACGACCGCGGCAAGCCAGGGAGCCGCAACCGAAGCGCTGGTAAAGAAAGAAGTACGGAGAACCCATCCCGGCACGGACATCAATTACTCCTCTGAGCTGGTCCCGACGCGGAGACCTGCACGGCGCGGCCGGGGCGGATCGTAGTCGGGGAGGGCGTGCGGGTGCGATCCTGCCGCGAAAGATAGGCGGAGATTTGCAGCAGCGGGGCAATCACCCAGCGCTCGAGAATTGTATCGAGATGGCCGCGGTCCAGCGCCCAGCGATAGAGCCATAACTGGACCCTCGCCGGCAGCATTTCCTCGATTTGCTTGCCAGTTGCCGAGAGCTCGCCTCCAACGGCAGAGTGCATCTGGTGATAGTCGTGAAGCATAGATGGTGCGCGCAGGTACTGCATGGTGCGAACTGTGGCATTTCCCAGGATGTGAGCGACCGCGAGCCATCGCCATCCGAGCCCGATTTCAATAAACACAATGCCCACTTGCGTCAACGTGGCATAAGCGAGCGATGTCTTGGCGTCGGAGCTAGCACGGCCAACGATAGTTCCATGGATTGCCGTAGTCGCCCCGATCAGAATGACCAAGGCGGACGCGAGCACAGATTGGGCCAGTAACGGTTGCGCACGAAGCAAAAGGTATGCTCCGGCGTGAATCGAGATTGCTCCATAAAAGATGGCGCTTGAAGGGGTGGGTCCTTCCATGGCGCGTGGAAGCCATCCCGAAAAAGGCACTTGGGCAGCTTTTCCGGATGCCGCAAGAAGCAGGAGAAGACAGACAATCACCGCCCGTGCGCCGGTCAGAGTTGGAAAACCGCCAACAAAGGATGCTGTTCCGGCCCAGTGGTGCATGGCGAAGATACCCACAAGCAATCCAATATCACACGCTCGATATATGCCGAAGACGTAGAGTCCGTTTTCGACGGGAGGGCGCCGCTGTTGGAAAAAACCGATCAACAATACCGATGTAATACCGACGATCTCCCATCCCGCGGCCAGGAGGTCGAAGGAACCCGCAGCGAACGCTAGCAAGGATCCGAATGCGAACAGGTGCAGCAAAAGGAAAAACCGCAGGAACCCAGATTCACGATGAAGGTAAGTCGCCGAGAACTGCCCGATCAGTCCGGATAACACCGCCGCCAACGCCAGGAAAGGAACCGAAAGCCGGTCCACCATCAATACCAATGGAAAATGGTAGTTCCCCACTGCAAACCAGCTGCCGAAGGTGACAGTAATATTTGACGCGGACGTGATCTTCCAAACCAGCGCCGCAACTCCAGCGGTGCAGGCGGAGAATGTCAGGCCGGTGATTCCAGACAAGAAGTGCTCGCTTGGGGTCCAGCCAAGCAGCCACAGCAACGCAAACACTGCAAAGATGAGCCCCGGGGCCACCACCACCAAAATCAGAATGTCTTGAAAAGCATTCACCGCAGACGGTCTCCTGTTGCCGTTCGAGGCGTTTGAATCCAGGCCATGGGAAGATGCTGGAGCTTGCCCGCGTACCACTCATGGGAGGAGAGTGCCACTGGCAGGCGTTCCAAGTCCTCGTGGAACTCTTCAAATGCGCCATCCCGACACACGTGGACGCGTGCGGAAGCCGGGTCAATCGTAGCCAGTCGAATCCAGCGGTTCTCGAGAAGTCGCTTTAATGGAGCGCTGGCGCCGATGACTTTCTCCAGCCTATCCGGAGTGGTCTCGACCACGAAGAGAATCCGGACGGGCTCGTGAATTTCCACCATCTGCCAGGGCAATCCAGTGCGCAAGTCGCTGGCGTGGCCGTCCATGACTCCCATTAAGCTGGTGACGTTGTGTGGCAGTTTCGTCCCGCATCCGTAGCGGTCGTTGTCGACGAACGAAAAGTAGTATTCAAGGCTGATCCCGGCGCAGACGGGCACCGCGGCGGCGAGCAATGCCGAAAGACCTTCATCGCCAGGATCGAGATCGGCGTCATAGGAAACCAGAAACGCACGGCGATCAAGGAAGAGGCCCCGCGTCATGCTGCGACGCCCGACGATGCAGACGGAATTCGTGCAATGCCCATACTCTGGCCGCGGCTGCGCGAGATGCTCACTGCGTTCTTCCACGTGACGAAGCGCGCGTTCCACATCCGCGTCCGCCGGGCAGGATTCAAACCTCCGGGCACGCTCGAGCGCGTTCTGGGCTCTGGCACGATCAAGCGAGCTGCGAATGAAGTCCAAATCTGGCTGATGGGTTGAGGGGATCGCGTCGAGATCGAAAAGTTCGACGTCGTCGTTGCAGGTATCGTGATAGCCGCCGATGAACCAGGTATCCGGCGGGATATCGATCCCCTTGTTTCGCAACCGGTCGCGCACTTCCTGCCGGTTGGCCATTGCGGCAAAAAGACGTGCGTTCGGCCCGCCGCGGCGCCCGCCGCAGGCACCGCAATCGTGAGCCGACTCGTGTGGATTGTTGAGGCTGCTCGAGCCGTGGCCCAGGATTACCACCAGACGCGCGAAGCCGCGCACCAAGCCAGCCGGACCCAACACGCTCGCCACTCGTCCTGCTTTTTCTTCCGGAGTGAAGCCCATCAACAGACCGGACACTGCACCTTGAGATTGCTTCGTGTTTCTCATCAAGGTGAGTTCGGTCCGCGGTTCAGGCAGAAACGCCTGGTTCAGCCAATCGCGCAGCAGTGCAAAACGTCGCGGCGCCAGAAGATTGCCGATCAGAGGCACGGCGGAGAGCAAGCCGAGGGCAGAGGTCGAAAGCCAGCCTCGCAGCAATGTTTTTGAGGAGACAAATGAATTGCGCATGAGCAGCCCAAGAACCCGCCGGCGCCAACGGCGGCTTTCTAACAGTTGGCTGTCTCCGGGTTTTGGCCGTTCCATGACCGCGTGCTCGGGCTTGACCACCACTGGGCAGAGCGCCGCCCCGTGGGGATCATCGATCCCCCTGTAATCCACGGCGACGCCAAAGTATCCGGCGGCACTATACGTCTCCAGGAACGGGTGGGCTTCTTCCAGAGCTCGGCGCATGGATTCCTCCCGTTCGTCGAGACAAAAGAACACCTGCGCGGAAGGTCTTTGCTGTTGATCGAACAAGCCGCGATATTTTCTGTGACTCGCCAAACCTCTGAGGATCTCGCGTTCGTGCGCTCGTTCATAGGCCAAGTGGAGGATTCGCCGGCGCTCCAGCCCGTTGAAGGCTTTGACTTCGCTCGAAAACCTCACCCATTCGGACTCGGAAAGGCTCTGTACTTCCTCGGCGGAGAGTCTTAATACGCGGGCTGCGTCGTAAACGCGTGCAGTGCGGCTCAGACGTCTCCTCTCCTGCGTTTTAAGAGGGGGTTCCTCCGGAATCGGTTCCTCGGCCCCTCGGCCCGCTGCTACCCGCGACATGGTCAGTCGCACGGCCAAAAAGTCCATGAGGGAGCATGGCAGGATTTTGTGTGGTGCCAGAGTGGGATCTTCCTCAAGCTTGTACATCAATCCAGCCCAGCCTGGGAGTGCCAAAAGTTCAGCCTGCAGAATTTCAGGCCATTCAGCTTCTGGGA
>CAVRDS010000030.1:0-9319 GCA_963719865.1 uncultured Acidobacteriota bacterium
ATAAAGATAAGGTTGGCAAGGTGACGCTGAAGCAGGTGGAGGAGATCGCGAAGCAGAAGATGCCGGATCTCAATGCCGCCTCGGTCAACGCCGCGATCAAGAGCGTGCGCGGGACTGCCCGCTCGATGGGCATTGAAGTGGTGGGATAGGATTCTGTGTTTGTGTGGTGGCGGGGCTCCGCCCCGCTGGAAGGGGCGAGGCCCCATCACCACGCGAGCAGGTGGTCGAATACAACCACGGTTCTTCGGAGCAACGGAGCGACGGTGTAAGTGGGCCGCCGAATTTGTCTGTGATGGTTGTGTGTCGATTCCTTGTCATTCCGAGGAGCGGAGGCGACGAGGAACCTGTTGTTTGCTGGCGTCGATAGAAAGCAGATTCCTCCTCTGCGGTCTGCGCATCGTCGGAATGACAGGATGTAAAAGTCATGGCGATTAATTCCACTCCCGGCAAGAACTCTCGCCTCTATTTTCTAGGCGCCATGCTCGTGTTGTGGTGCGTCGCAATCTGCGGACGCCTGGTCTACCTTCAGATTTTCAGCTACGGCAGGTTCGTCAAACAGGCGGGACACCAGCAGCAGCGGGCCATTTCTCTTGCCGCCAAGCGCGGAGTCATTTACGACCGCTCCGGGCACGAGTTAGCCATGTCGGTCCTGGTCGACTCGGCATTCGCTGTTCCGTCCGAGGTAAAGGATCTTCCGACCGCTGTTTCGCTGATAACGCGCATTACCGGCGAAGACTACAACGTCGTGCTCGCCGATTGCCGGGCGCACAAGACCTTCTGCTGGGTGGCGCGCAAGGCCGACGACGAAACCATCGAGCGCATCAATTCGCTCAAGCTGCAAGGCATTCATTTTCAGAAAGAGCCCAAGCGCTTCTACCCTGCCCGTGACCTGGCCGCTCAGGTTCTCGGATCCGTCGGCATGGAAGACTCGGGCCAGAGTGGCATCGAGCACGAGTTCGACGACGAACTCCGCGGCCGCCCGGGCAAGATGTTCATCTCAGTGGATGCACGCAAGCAGTGGTTCGCTGACGTCGAAACGCAGCCCGATCCCGGCGAAAACCTGGTTTTGACCATCGACAAAAATATTCAATACATAGCCGAGAAGGAACTCGACCAGGCGATCCATGACACGCGAGCGATTGCCGGCACGGTGATTGTCGAGAACCCGCACACGGGAGAGATTCTGGCGCTGGCCAACCGTCCGGCGTTCAACCCCAATCTGCGCAGGCAGATCACGCCGGCGGCGCTGACCAATCGCGCCGTGAGCGATGTCTACGAGCCGGGCTCAACCTTCAAGCTGGTGACAATTTCGGCGGCCCTGGAAGAAAAAGTCACGAATCCGACCGAGCTCTTTGATTGCCAGATGGGATCGATCGTCTACAACGGCATGCGCATCCGCGACTCCAGGCCGCACGGGATTCTGCCGGTGTGGGGCGTGCTGGCGGAATCGAGCGACGTTGGATCGATCAAGATTGCGCTGCGGCTGGGCGAAGACCGCTTCTACAAATACATTCGCGCTTACGGATTCGGGCAGCAGACCGGGATCGAGCTTCCTGGCGAGACGCGAGGGCTGACGAAACCTCCGAGCCGGTGGTCGAAAGTTTCCATCGCCGCGATTTCCATGGGACAGGAGATCGGCATTTCGCCCCTTCAGTTGGCTGGACTAGTCTCGACTTTCGCCAATGACGGGGTCTGGGTCGCGCCTCGGATTGTTGCCGGAACCGCGCAGCCGCAGAGCGCTCCGCAGACCGTGGCCTTTCATCCCGGCGCTTCGCATCGCGTGATTTCCTCGTTCACCGCAGCCGAGATGCGCTCGATGATGCAGAAGGTCGTGCTCGAAGGCACGGGACGTAAGGCGATTTTGGAGGGCTACTCATCTGCCGGGAAGACGGGGACCGCGCAAAAGGTGGATCCTGCGACCGGGGCATATTCGAAAACGAAATATGTAGGCTCCTTCGCCGGATTTGCTCCGGTCAACAATCCGCAGATCGTGGTTGCGGTGATTCTCGATTCCGCAGTTGGACTGCACCAGGGCGGCCAGGTCTCGGCGCCCGTGTTCCGCCGAATCTCGCAGCAGGTGCTCGAATATTTGCACGTGCCGCATGATCTGCCGCTCGCCCCGCAGCATCAACTGCTACTGGCGCAGGCCAAGATTAAAGACAAAGATCTGGACGAAGGCACTCCCGATCATCCCGGAGAGCCGCTGGAGACAGCTGAGGTCAATAGCGACGCATCCGACGCAGCCAAGCCGCAGAGTGTGGCGCGGGCGCCTTCGCACGCGACTGCAGACAGCGGAACGACTGTAGTCCAGGCGGCAATGCGAGAGCAGGTAGCCAGCACACCCGCGGCGCCCGCGAATCAATCTCAGCTGTCAAAACCGGATTCCGAAACCACGATGCCCGCCAGCGGCACCGTGGTGCTCGACGTGGAACAGGGCGGCATCGAAGTACCGTCCTTTGTGGGTAAGACGTTCCGCGGCACCATAGAAGCCGCCCAAGACGCTGGCCTTCAGCTCGACGCAGTAGGCAGCGGCGTCGCCCGCCAGCAATCTCCGGCCGCCGGAACACACGTAGCCGCTGGCTCTCGGGTGACGGTGCAGTTCGGACGGTAAAGTCAAAATCTTCACCAAAGAGGACACAGAGAACACAGAGGGATCTGGAATCCTGAACTTCCTCCGTTTCCTCTGTGGTGAAGCACTTCCCTTCCAGTTTGACCCGCTGAAAAACCGCGTGGTAGGGTAATCAGTCATACCATCGTCCGGCAGCCAGCCACTGCCCAATTGCTTGAGGTCGATTTTGTCTTCGGTTGAGGCGCCTACCATCCGCAAAACTGCTCTGAACGCCGTCCATCGCCAGATGGGCGCGAAGATGGTGGAGTTCAATGGCTGGGACATGCCAGTGGAGTATCCCGCTGCGATCGGTTGCGGCATCATCAACGAGCACATGGCCGTCCGCACCGGCGTGGGCATTTTTGACGTCAGCCACATGGGCGACATTCGCCTGGCCGGCCGCGAGGCGCTGGCCGCCGTCCAGCACATTTCCATGAATGATGCCTCCCGGCTCGCGATTGGACAGGCGCAATACTCTGCCCTGCTCTATCCCGAGGGAACGTTTGTTGACGACGTGATTGTCCACCGCCTCGGTGAAGACGAATATCTGCTGGTCATCAATGCCGGAACGCGCGAAAAAGATTTCAACTGGGTTCGCGACAACACGCACCAGTTCGATTGCGCCGTCGAGAATCTGTCCGACGACTTCACGCAAATTGCGATTCAGGGTCCGAAAGCCATTGACCTAATACAGGAATACGTCGGAACAGATCTCTCATCAATCAAGTTTTACTGGCTTACATTCGGGCTAATCGAGCCCGCCGGCCAACGAAGCGTCAGAAAGAGAATGTTGATTGCCCGCACCGGCTATACCGCCGAGGATGGATTCGAAATCTACATCCCTTCGGATCCGGCGACGAGTGCGGGTGTGTGGAAGCAACTCCTCGAACTCGGGAAGCCCTTTGGTGTGCTGCCTTGCGGGCTGGGCGCGCGCAACACGCTGCGCCTCGAAGGCAAACTCCCGCTCTACGGCCACGAGATTTCCGATACGATTAATGTATGGGAGGCGGGGCTCGACCGCTTCTGCAAGATGGAGAAGCCGGAGTTCATAGGCCGCGAGGCTCTGCAGAAAGCCAAAGCGGCTGGAGTGAAGCGCACACTGGTTGGCCTGGAGATGACCGAGCGCGGCATCGCTCGCGATGGATACAAAGTGCTGGACGCAGCAGGCCGCGAGATCGGATACGTCACCAGCGGATCTCCGGCGCCGTTTCTGAAGAAGAACATCGCGCTGGCATACGTGCCGGTGGATCTGTCGGCAGTCGGAACCGCGGTGAAGGTGGAAATTCGAGGTCAAGGCGTGGGAGCCGTGGTTGTGCCAACGCCGTTTTATAAGCGGCCAAAAACGAAGGCCTAACCGCTGAGGGCACAGGGTATACAGAGGATTTTGCTAGGAGCTAGAAGCTTTTATGGCCTATCCAACCGATCGCAAATACACCAAAGAGCACGAATGGATTCAGGTGAACGGAACCGCAGCCACGGTGGGCATCACCGACTACGCGCAGCAGTCGCTGGGCGACATCGTGTTCGTTGAGACTCCCAAGGTGGGGGCAGAACTCACCTCTGGCAAGACGTTTGGCACCGTCGAGTCGGTGAAAGCAGTCTCCGACCTGTTTGCACCCGTCTCCGGCACCGTAACCGAAGTCAATGCCGACCTGGCGACCGCGCCGGAGAAGGTGAATTCCGACGCGCACGGCGCGTGGATGGTGAAGATAACGTTGAAGAATCCGGGCGAATTGGATTCTCTGCTCTCAGCTGCAGATTATGAGAAGTTTGTGGCGGAAGAGGCCGGACACTGACTTCCTTCGTGCAACTTTGTGTCCTTCGTGGTTGAGGGTTTGCGAACTGGATTCGAACCAAGTCCGAGCCGTCTCAATCCGAATGACTTCGAGGAACATCTAATCAATTTCTATGCGCTACTTACCCAAATCTCCCGCCGACCGCGAGGCCATGCTCAAAGCCATGGGCCTCAGCTCGGTTGATGACTTGTTCGCTCCCATTCCCGCCGAATACCGCCTGAATCGCGATCTCAAGATCCCGCGCCAGATGGCGGAATCGGAGATTGTCGACTTCTTCCGCCAGCGCTCGCGAGAAAACGGCGACGGATATACTAGTTTTCTGGGCGCGGGCGCGTATTTTCATTACCGGCCCGTGATCATTGATTCGCTAATCTCCCGCGGCGAATTCTTGACCGCCTACACGCCGTATCAGGCCGAAATTTCGCAGGGCACGCTGCAGTCGATTTTCGAATTCCAGACCATGATCTGTGAACTGACCGGCATGGAAGTGGCCAATGCCTCCATGTACGACGGTTCCACGGCTGCGGCGGAAGCAGTGATGATGGCGGTCCGGCTGACGAGCCGCCGGTCGGTCGTGGTGGCGCGCAGCCTGCATCCGGAGTATCGAGAGGTGCTGGCAACCTACGCGACCCATCAGGGAATGCCGCTCTCGGTGACCGGCTATGGAAACGATGGCCGGGTGAATCTGAAGGAACTGGAAAGCTCGATAACGGCGGAGACGGCGTGCGTGCTGGTCCAGTCTCCAAATTTCTTCGGCACCATCGAAGATGTTGCGGCGATCGCAGCAATCGCACACAAGCGCGGTGCGATGCTCGTGGTCTCGATTGCAGAAGCCGTTTCGCTGGGCATCGTCGAGCCACCGCGGGAAGCGGACATCATCGCCATGGAGGCGCAGTCGTTCGGTGTTCCGCTGGGATTCGGCGGACCATACTGCGGTGTGATCGCGACGCGCGAGAAAAATGTACGTCAGATGCCCGGCCGTCTGGTCGGTCAAACCACCGACAAGGCCGGCAAGCGCGGGTTTGTGCTGACCCTGGCGACTCGCGAGCAACACATCCGCCGCGAAAAGGCGACCTCCAACATCTGCACGAACCAGGCGTTGGTCGCGCTGATGGTCAACATCTTCATGACCGTCTATGGCAAAGTCGGCCTGAAAGAATTAGCCAAGCAGAATCTGGCCAAGACCGCATACGCGGCTGGACAGTTTGCCAAGCACGGCAAAGTGCTGTTTGAGACCTCGCCTCGATTCAACGAATTCGTCGTCCAGACCAGCGAGGATCCTTACGCCATCAACGGCCGCCTGTTGGGACACAAGATCGTGGGCGGCTTGCCGCTGAAGAAATTCTATCCCGAACTGGGGAATGCGGCGTTGTGGTGCTGCACCGAACTGACTACGCGCAGCGCGATTGACACGGCTGTGGGACTAATCGCCGAAAGCGAGCGTTCGGTGCGTTCGGCAAAAGAGGAAGTCGAAGAAATGGCGCGATGAGCATTAAGTTTTCGTGGGCCGGAGATGCAGAAACAAGGACTCGATAAATTATGAAGCATGTGACACGCAAGGCGACTCGGCACGTCAATCAAAACGAAGGCCTGATCTTCGAGAAATCATCGGCCGGGAAAGCGGCGTGGAAACTGCCGCCGCTCGACGTGCCGGAAGTCGACGCCTCTCAGCTTTTAGGCCCATCCGAAAGAAAAGACCTGGGCAACATGCCGGAGGTGAGCGAGATCGAAATCATTCGCCACTTCACGCGCATGTCCACGTGGAACTATGCCATCGATCTCGGCATGTATCCCTTGGGTTCGTGCACGATGAAATACAATCCGCGCGTCAACGAAGCGGTCGCGCGCGTCGAAGGAATCGCCAACGGACATCCCTACCAGCCGGAAAAGATTTCTCAAGGCGCGCTGCAGATCATCAAGACGCTGAGCGAGTGCCTGATCGAAATCACCGGCATGGATGCCATCACGCTGCAACCCGCGGCGGGTGCGCACGGCGAGATGACCGGTCTGCTCATGGTTCGCGCCTATCACCAGTCCAAAGGCAATGCGCGGAAAAAGATCCTGATTCCCGACTCCGCTCACGGAACGAATCCAGCGACCGCGGCGATGGTCAACTACGCGGTCGAAAATCTGAAGTCGGATTCGCGCGGCATGGTCGACACCGCGGCGCTGGCGGCACAGATGAACGAAGATGTCGCCGCGCTGATGCTGACCAATCCCAACACGCTGGGCGTCTTCGAGCAGGAGATTCACAAGATCGCTGACATCCTGCACGCCAAGGGCGGCCTGCTCTACATGGACGGCGCCAACATGAATGCCCTGGTGGGCAAAGCGCGTCCCGGGGATTTCGGCGTCGACGTCATGCACCTCAACCTGCACAAAACTTTCTCCACTCCGCATGGCGGCGGCGGACCGGGATCGGGACCGGTGGCCATCAAGAGCGCTCTGGAAGCTTTCTTGCCGACTCCCGTTGTGACTACGAATGCCGACGGAACTTTAGCTTTTGACTACAACCGTCCACACTCGGTGGGACGGGTTCGCGCCTTCTACGGGAACTTCGGCATGTTCGTGCGCGCCCTCGCCTACATTCAGGCCAATGGACCCGACGGCCTTCGCCAGACCACCGAAGACGCGGTGCTCAACGCCAACTACATCCGCAAAGGTCTGGAAGGAACCTACGACCTGCCTTACTCCACGCCGACGATGCATGAAGTCGTTTTCAGCGACAAGCTGCAAGCGAAAAACGGCGTGCGCACCATGGACATCGCCAAGCGCCTGATCGATTACGGATTCCATCCTTATACGATGGCGTTCCCGCTGATCGTGCCGGGCGCGTTGATGATCGAGCCTACCGAGAGCGAATCGAAAGAGGAGATGGACCTGTTCGTGGAGGCCATGAAGTCGATTGCGGACGAAGTTCAGGAAGATCCGCAGACCGTGCTCGACGCGCCGCACTCCACGCGCATTTCCCGCCTCGACGAAACCGCCGCAGCCAGAAAACCGATCCTCCGCTGGAAACCGTCAGTGTAATATTCGTTTCTGCAGGGCCGAACCTCTGAGACTGATTCCACCTCGCGGCGGGAGAGTTGGCTCAAGCTCTTTTCAGGGAGCGGCGCCATTTGGCATGCAGCCAGATGAGAATCCCCAAAGCCGCAGTCTCCAATGGACCGGGCGGATTAATCTGCAGGCGCCAGAGATTCGTGTAGTCGTGAGTAGCAACGTAGACGATCCAGATCGTGCCGGCCGCAGCCACCAAGCTTCCCAGGCGTTCCTCGCGGCGAATTATTGCCAGAGTATTCTCTGCCGCAACGGTGGACGGGCTCTTCTGCGTAGACACACCCGCGGCATAGCGGACGGGCGTCTGCTGGTAGCCTTCGCGGCCTGCATCCCAGTCGATGAAGTCTTTTTTTTCTACAGTCGGCACTCCATCAAGATGCCACGAAAGCAGCCATATCGCCCGTTACCTTCGTCGTTGTACGAAAATGACGGTTCCAGGCCTACGGCTTCACCAGCGCAGATCGTGCAGGTACTTATAACTGGCCGTGATGCTGGCGAACGGGTCGGCTGGCTTGTCGTGCTCGACGATGTAGTGCTTGATGCCGGCCTTGTCGGAATATGAGAAAATCTTTTTCCAGTTGATAATGCCGTCGCCCACCGAGGTCATATCCTTCAACGAGTCTCCAAAGTCCTGGCCACCTGCTGCTGAGACCGACGGAAGCTTCTTGATGTCTTTCACGTGTACCAGCGGGAAGCGTCCGGGATAGCGTTCGAAATATTTGATTGGGTCAGCCCCGGCCACCGTAATCCAGCAAAGATCCAGTTCCATCTTCACCAGGTTGGCATCGCAATCGGCGAGCAACTGATCGTATGGATTGCCGTTGACCGGAAGGAATTCGAACCAGTGATTGTGGTAGCCAAACTGAATTCCGGCTTTCTTCGATTGCTCCCCGCATTTGTTGAATTTCTCTGAAGCCTGTTTCCAGATGTCGGGATTCTTCCGCAGCTCTTCCGGAATCCAGGGGCAGACAATGTATCCCAAGCCGATCGTCTTTGAAGTTTCGATGACCGAAGGAAACTTTTCATCGAGTTCGTCATACTGAACGTGCGTGGAAACTCCGGCCAGCCCGTTCTTGTCGAGCACCGCGCGCACCTGCTGTCCGGTGCGGCCGAAGTACCCGGCGAACTCGACTTCCTTGTAGCCAATCTGGGCGACCTTCGCGATGGTGCCCTCGAAGTCCGCCTTCATGAGATCGCGCACCGTGTAGAGCTGAACACCAACTTTATTGATCTTGTGATCGCCGGCAGCCCAGCCGAGGCGACTGCTCAGCAGAGTCGCTGCACTGACGGTGGTTGCGGTTTCGAGAAAAGTGCGGCGGTTCATAGCACGAAAACTCATGATGGCATTCCTCCGAATGGCCCGCACGGGCTAAATCGTTTTTCGCAAGCATTATACGCGGCAGAGGAGGTACCGGAGCCGAACTCAGCGCGGTTCCGCAACCTGCAGATTGTTGGTCACCGAAAAGAGTCCGGAAACACCATTGGCTCGGACGCCTACCAGATTTTTGTCCGATTCGCTATCCACAACACCCTCCAGAGTTGCGCGGCCATTCTTGACGACGATGCGAATCGGCTTCTGCACTCCGAGTTCGTACTTCTGCAAGGGAGGATACTGGTAGATCGCGCGGAATAGCCGGATGCGAAGGCGATCATCCATAGAAGATGGAGGAAGAACTTCAATCTGGTTGTCCACTTTTTCGACGCCCTCTATACGCTTCACGACATTCTGGGCGTCAGATTTCAGAGACGGCCGGACTACCTGTCCGAGAAGGGTGACCGTGTCACCATCGACTTTGTAGGCGATGTAATCGAACACATCGAAATAGGGAAGCATCAACAGTTCGTGGCGAACTTCTCG
>CAVRDS010000031.1:0-4260 GCA_963719865.1 uncultured Acidobacteriota bacterium
TCGGCGCCCGATAACCGCCCGGCTTCCGCTGCATGAGGATGAATTCGATATCGTTCTTTACCACCGCATTCGGTTCATAGGGCTTCCCCAAGAAGCCCCCACCGCCATTTTCCACCTCATAAGCGGCATTCGCGATTTTGTGCCAAATTATCGGAGCAAGATTGTCGAAGCCGATCTTACGGCAGTGATCTTGGATACTCGCGTGGAGCGGGACGACTGTGTGTCGCCCCTCATTTTTTCGGCGCGACAGGCAAACGTCCCCTACAACGCAAACTACCCTCCCGCCTGGCACTAACAGGTCAAAGCACTTTTGCCAAACACGATCAAGTTCGCTAATGAATTCGTCGTAGTCTGCGATGTGCCCCATCTGCCCCGGCGAATCCCGGTACTCCTTTAAGGTCCAATACGGCGGCGATGTGATCACCAGGTGCGCCGTGCCCACGAGACTTCTCTTCATTTCGCGCGCATCGCCTTCTACGAGAACATGCCGCGAGGGGATACGTTCCACGGCTTCTCGGATCAGTTTGAGCAATACCGGATCCTTGGCCACCCTTGGAATCGCGGTTTGAAGATCTCCCAAACCGCGCAATTCCTCCGGCAAGAAATCGGACAGATCGGCGTGTTTGTCGATCTTCGGTATTGCCTGTGTCGTCACCTCTTGCACTCCTCCATCATCTTCACGAAATCCTTAAACAGGTAGTGCGAATCGTGCGGCCCGGGCGCCGCTTCCGGGTGGTATTGCACTGTGAACAGCGGCAGATTCCGGTGGCGCATGCCTTCAAGCGTCTGATCGTTTAGATCCATGTGCGTCAACTCCACTTCGCTTTGCGGCAGCGAGTCCGGATCGACGGCGAAGTTGTGGTTATGCGCGGTGATCTCGATCTTGCCAGTGGCCAGTTGCTTCACGGGATGATTCCCACCGTGGTGGCCGAATTTCAGTTTAAAAGTCTTCCCTCCGAGCGCGATGCCGGTGAGCTGATGACCCAGACAGATTCCAAAAATTGGTTGCCTTCCCATCAAGCGCCGAATGTTATCGACCGCGTAGGTGCAGGGCTCGGGATCGCCCGGTCCATTCGACAGGAAAACGCCATCAGGCTTTAACGCCAGCACATCTTCCGCGGTTGTCTGCGCCGGGACGACCGTCACCTTGCAGCCTTCTCCGCGCAGCTTGCGCAGGATATTCTGCTTGATGCCGAAGTCATAGGCGACCACGTGGAAGCGCGCCGGCTCGTCTTTTACGCCGACCACTTCGTCGGGCAGGTGCGAGCGCTCGCCGGTCTCCCACACGTAGGTGTGGTTGGTGGAGACGACTTTCGCGAGATCCTGGCCATCCATCTTCGGGATCGCGAGCGCCTTGGCCACGAGTTTGTCGGTGTCGTCTTCGAGGGTTGAGATTATGCCCCGCATCACGCCGTAGGTGCGCAGGTGGCGGACCAGCGCGCGCGTGTCAATCTCGGCTAGCACTGGAATTTTGAACTGCTCCATGAACTCGTCGGTTACCTGCTGCGAGCGCCAGTTGGAACTGACTTTCGAAAACTCGCGCACGACCAGCCCCTCGATGTAGGGCCGTACGGATTCGCTGTCTTCGGGATTGGTACCGTAGTTTCCGATTTCGGGGTTGGTCAGGATGACGATCTGTCCGGCGTAGGAGGGGTCAGTGAAAATTTCCTGGTAGCCGGTAATGGAAGTATTAAAAACAACTTCGCCGGAGCACTCGCCTTTAGCGCCGTAGCCTTTGCCTCGGAAGACTCTGCCGTCTTCGAGGGCAAGGATCGCTTGCATTGGAACTCCTGGGAGTGGATTTTAGAAAGTTTAGCAGGAGACAGACGGAAGGTGTCAGCTATTTCGCGGTTCCGGGCGCAGTTTGAAATTCGCAGGGGTCGCCCCAAAACGCCGTAACAGTTCGAGAAAAAAGGCCTACCCGAAAAGAGTAGGCCGTTCTTGCGAAATTGTTGCGAATCGCGTTTACTTGCCCAGCTTCCCTTTGTCGACACCTACGCCAGTGCAGAAGTCCCACCCCGCGACTGCGGAGTAGCCCGCGTACGGACCACAGTAGCCGGTCGTGATCTCGCGGAAGTCCGCTGTGTTGGTGCGGTTGCCGTAGATCGTCGTCAGCTCTGCGTCGGTGGAGGCTGCGAAGCTGCCCGCCGAATTGATGACGCCGGCCAAGGAAGGCGAGGCCACGCTGGTTCCGCCCACGATGTACCACCCACCCTGGTCGGACACAAGCACCCAGACGCCGGTGATGGGATTGGAATCAAAGGACAGGTCGGGAACGCCACGGAAATTCCCCACGACAGTGATTCCGTTCTGGTAGCTGGGACGCGCTTCCACCGCGCTTACGCCGCCGCCTGCGGAGTCCCACGGAACTTCAGACTTAAAGGCGCTGGTGGACGGATTGCGGCGCACGGTTGTTCCGCCCGCCGAAACCACATTGGGGGACGAACCCGGCCAAATCACCCCCGGACCGTCTCCAGAAGACGCGAAGAACACGACATTCGTTTTGACGAAGTGGGAGTCATACGAAGTCTCGCCGGAGAACTCACTCCCTCCCCAGCTGTTGGAGACCTCTCCTCCCCCAGCGGCATTGACCATTTTGCTCGCCACGTCTTCCGCCGTCATCAGGTCGGTAAAGCTATTGGAAGCCGCTTCGACCAGAACGATCTTGGCACTGGGGGCCATGGCATGGGCCCATTGAACGTCCAGCGACTCTTCAATTTCCCAGCCCGCGTCGTAAGGCGGTTTGGTGCCGCTGGCATAGACTTGCTGGAAGCTTGCCGCCGGTAGTGCGAATTGAGTCGAAAACGCCGCTAGATCGCTGGCCGCATTCGGTGCGTCGTAGGCGTCCACAATCGCAATCATCTTGGCCCCGCCTGTGGGGTTCTTGGTCACCGTATTGGGATTGCAGCCCGCAACCGCCGCGGCCAGATGATAGACGCAAGCCAGCGAGGCTGGCGTCTCATAGGCATAGCCGGAAAACGGCGGCCCAAACGGTTGCGCATTCCACATCGGCTCCGTAGGCAGGAATACGTGGATATTCGTGTGGGCGCGCTTCCCGAGGTCGGCGGACCTTTCAATGCTCGAATCAGGGGTAAATACCTTCCCGCTGACCGGCCTGATCTGAGCCGGAGCGAGGCTCGTTAAAACGAGCACCACGGTAAGAGCCGCTACAGAAAACAACTTCATATTCCAGGTTTCCTTTTTTGGGTTTGGGAGATGTCTCGTTTGTCGCACTCCGAAATACAGATTAAGAAGCCTTTCGGCAGCCAGAGCCTATTTTGGGCAATATGAGGAGGAGTCTTTCCGATGCAGGGCCAAGTCTGCCTGCGGGACTGGAACGTTGTCAAGATGAAAGAATTTGCATTGTCATACCACATTAGAAATGCCCCCGTCTTGTCCACAACATTAGTGAGAAGTGTGGCCGGAGGCTGAATCTGCGTATTCATCCTGGGTTTATTGAATACTGAAAACTGACAACTGGCGACCGCCCTACCGCAGCCTTCCCAGCTTCTCCATCGGCCAGTACCCAAACACGGCTTTGCCGTAGATGTAGCGTTCGTTCACGGGACCGAAGTCGCGGCTGTCGTTCGACATGGTGCGATGATCGCCGAGGACGAAGAAGCTATTCGGCGGAACCTTGACTTCGCCATAGGAGCGGGCGTCGGCATAATCGTTGGGAACGTAGTCTTCGTCGAGCACCTCACCGTTCACGAAGACCTTGCCGTTCTCGATGCGGATGCGGTCGCCGGCAACGCCGATCACGCGCTTGATATAGCTCTTCGAAGTGTCACGCGGATAGCGGAAGACGACGATGTCGCCGCGCTCGATCGGCTCCCAACGATAGACGAACTTGTTGACGAAGATGCGCTCCTGGTCCTCCAGGCCGGGCATCATGCTGGTGCCTTCCACCTTCACCGGCTGGTAGAGAAAGATAATGATGAACGCGGAGATGGCGAGCGAGACCAGCAGATCCCGCGCCCATACCGCCATCACGGGCACAGGGTGCGCGCTAGATTCTTGTGCAGCCACCGGGGCCGGAGGCTGAGAGTTGCCCACGTCGGACATCGTGTTCACATTCTATACGAGAGGTCAGAGGTTAGAGGTCAGATTGCAGAGGGAAAAACCCCAGTCAAAAGTAAAAGGTCAAATTGAAGAAGTAAAATCGTCTGGTTCCGGACGAATCGGCGTCGCCAAAAACTGGTACTTCTGCAATCTGACTTTTGACTTTTGACTTGAAAACAAGGCGGCTAGCAAATCGTT
>CAVRDS010000032.1:0-271765 GCA_963719865.1 uncultured Acidobacteriota bacterium
TCCGAACAGTTGCCCCGCCTGCTTTACCGCTTCTTCGAATGGGAGATGTTCGAAGGCGTGCAGTGTGTTGTGGTGAACAAAAACTCCAATCGGGCCCTGTCGGGGAAGCAGGTGCGCGCCGTGTTCTACTGCACAGCGCAATCGATCCAGACGCGATAAGTTAAAAAGCCTCGGGTCCTTCATCGACGTGTAGCGAGACGGGATTTCGGCGCCTCCCTCGCGACTTCCTTCAGCATGTTCACGGTGGTATTGAGCTGAGCGTAAAAATATCGCCGCAGAATATCGAGGACCTCGATCAGCGCCTGATCGCGGATCGAATAGTAGACCTGATTGCCTACCTTCCGGCTTACCACGATCTGTTTGGCCCGGAGAACCGCCAGATGTTGCGAGGCGTTGGCTTGCTCGATCCCAAGCTTTTCAATCAGCTTTCCGGCCGAAAGCTCGCCCTCGCGCAAGAGTTCGACCATGGCGATCCGGGTCGGATTGGCGAGTCCCTGAAAGATCTCACTCTTAAACTGTCGCAACGCGTCACTCATTGGTATTATTAGTATATTCGAAAATACGAATATGATCAATCGGCGCCTGAGATTGGCGAGGAGATATGTCGTACTGGAGGCGCGAAGTGACTTGCAGGCCCTGAATATGGAGGAACTCGAGTCTTTACTCCGCCAGGGTGACGCGTTCTTTGAAGGGAATCCGTATATGGCGCGAGAGCTACAAACTCATCCCCGCCTCGCAAAGGCGCAACGGCTGAGTATTTTCATTTCGCCGCTTAGACGAGAGGAGATTGAATACCTGAGGATCCCGGAGCGCAATGTCTCCCTGCCGGAGTTAGTCGCCGATATCATGCGCCGCAAGCTCCTGCGCCGGACGCGACGGCAAAAGGGAGAATTGTCGGCGAATGATCTACAAAACGTAGAAACCCGGGCTTCGAGTACCTACCGCGAGCTCCAAATGGCATGCCACTTCCAATATGTAATTCCGAATCATGATGGCGAGGACTCCGAGAACTGGGACGCGTTCTACTACCCGATCGGCGATGCTCGCAAAACCCTGCATGCCTTCGTTGGCTTGCTGCATGGTTCGGTGCAGCCTAGCGTCGAGCCCTGGGATGAGAACCTGTTTCAGAGGGTTTAGGAGCTTGTTGAAAATATCGTTTACGCAGCGTGTGGATCCTTCTAAGAGCCGCACGCTTTGTTGTTTTGGATTTCGCTCGGCCGCCATCGGCGGCAACCGAGGGTCGGGACCGCTGATTCATGCGCTCTGCGCCCGCAGTTTCGGGATACGGATCAGGTTGAAGACCGCGCAGCTGAACACGAACAACCAATCCACCTTCGCCAGCCCGCGGAGTTTCACCTTCTTCAAAGGCCCAATCTGCTTCAGCCATCCGAACGGCTTCTCCACCAACCATCGTTTGCTTAAACTGATCGCATACCCCGGATGCCGGCTGGTTCGTTCGTCGATCGCGCCGTGTTGCCGGCGTGCTACGTGCGGCGTCACACCCAACTCGCGCACCGTGTCGACGAAGTCGCGCGTGTCATAGGCTTTGTCCGCTCCCGTCGTAATCCGACCGCTTCGCGTTCGGGTCAACTCGTACAACGTTAATAAAGCCGCGTCGCGCTCCGCCCTGCCATCCGCCTGCGTGGTCATCGCTGCCGCAATCAACCCATTCCGGTTCTCCACCAAAGTATGCCCCAGATAGCTCAGCTTGGATTCCTGGCCTGCCGACTTCTTATAAAGCCGCGATTCCGGGTCGGTGCGCGAGGCGTGCGTCTGGTTGCGGCGCGACTCACCATGAAAATCTCCTCCGCTCCCCGACCCGCCCTTATCCTTGCGGCGAAAGCTCTTCTGCCCCGCCCAAGCCTCGATCAGCGTCCCGTCCACAGTGAAGTGCTCGTCCGACATCAACCCCGCCGCCTGCTCTTTGACGTGGGCGAAAAACTTCTGCGCCAGATCCTGGTTCAACAGCCGGTCGCGATTCTTGCTGAACACCGCGTGGTTCCACACCGCGTCGTCGATCTCCAAACCGACAAACCAGCGGAACAACAGGTTGTAGTTGAGCTGCTCCATCAGCAGTCGCTCGCTGCGCACCGAATAAAACACCTGCAACAGCAACGCACGCAATAACCGCTCCGGCGCAATCGACGGCCTTCCCACCTCGGAATACAGTCCATCGAAGTCCTTGGACATCTCCGCCAAGACCGCGTCCACCAGCTTCCTCACTCCGCGCAGTGGATGATCCGCTGGTATCCGATCTTCCAACGCCACATAACTGAACATCCCCGTTTGCAGTTGCTGATCGTCTCCTCGCATTCCTGTTTCTTATCACGCATCCGCAGTGGATTGGCAGTGGTTTTTCAACAACCTCTTAGATACGGAAGGAATGCAAGACCCGAACCACAAGTTGGAAACCTACGGCCATCGGCATAAACACTGAGGGTCGAACACTACTCGACGGCGGTTCCACCGATGACTCTCAAATCGAGCTTGACCCTTCGGTTCTTCATTGGGAAAATCGTGTTCGGCGCGAACCACTATTCCACCGGACGTGTCGAGTACTGTCCTTCTTGTCCTTCTGGCATGGCCGAAAGAGAACCGCTCCGCTCTTAAGACTCAACTGCAGCGTTCACCTTAGCTGCCGGGACAAGCGGACCAGAGATCGTAAGCGGGTCAAAGCGTTCTCGGCAATGGAGCGCGCTGCCCGGCTTAAGCTGGACCGCTTAGAAGCAGCTATCGAGCTTAGGGATCTCGGTGCGTTGCCCCGCAACCGACTTGAAGCCTTGAAGGGTGACCGAAAGGGACAGTACAGCATTCGCATCAACGACCAATGGCGGATATGCTTCGAGTGGCCGACAGGGTCGCCTGGTCCGGCAAATGTGGAGATCGTTGACTACAACTAGGAAGAACATTGTGGCAATTCCTGCAATCCACCCTGGCGAGCATCTGGCACAAGAACTCAAAGAGCTAGGCATGAGTGCTGCTGAGCTTGCGCGACAGCTAGGTGTTCCAACCAATCGTGTGACGGAAATCTTGAACGGCAGACGCACAATCACAGGTGACACCGCCCTTCGGCTCGCTCATTTCTTCGGGACAACGGCGGAGTTTTGGCTCAACCTGCAGAGCCTATACGAGTTACGTGTTGCGCAGAAGAAGGTGGGCAAGGCGATCAACCGACTGCCGACTCTGAAGCACGTCGAGGAAACGCATGCATAGCTGTTCTTCCTACCTCTCCTACTTGTGCGGGTGTGGCTGTAATTGGGGCTGTACGTTGCAAAATATGGTGAACTTTTCAAGCACTTGGAGCGAATTCTCTGTGCGCGCAAGACTTTTGTAAGTTACTGGTTTATTGTGAGTTGCCACCGTCTGGATGGATGAGCCTTACGTGACTCTTAATCAGTAGGTTGTAGGTTCGATGCCTACCGCGCTCACCATCTTTCATTGCAAGCACGGGACTTAAGCCGCACTCTCGTCCGTCTCAGGCTGCTTCGGAGTGGCTGGTAGCAAATCCTTTGGTAGCAAATCGCCGCCCAGCAACTTCTTGCTCGCTACTCTCAGACCCGCACGGATGTCTTCGGCACTGGCTTTGTCGTACAGGTTCATCGCCAGATCGACTTTGCTATACCGAGCGTGTCCTATATCACGATTGGGTGGATGCCAGCACGCCGCAAGGTGCGCGACAAAGTGTGCCGGAAATCGTGCCAGCCGCCGATCTGCACACCGACCGCCGACGCTGCTGGCTTGAGTCTCCGTGCGTTGGTGTGGTCGATAGGCGTTCCCGCACGGTTCTGGAAAATCCACTTTTTCCCCTCGCCCAGCCTACGCAAGCGTTGAATCAGTTCTGCGTGCTCGACTGGGTCGAACGGCATGTGGATTTGCTCGTCCTCTTTCAATTCCACTACTCGGCGTTTGTAAATGATGCGTCGAAAGTGCAGTACGCAGTCGTCATCGAGATCATGAGGCTGCAACGGAGCAGCCTCCTCGCGATCTGGAAGGGGCCAAGATCTCGCTGAATGAATACCTTGACCGATGGCTTGAGACAGCCGTACGACCGAGAGTACGCGCGAAAACCTTCCAAGATTACAAAGGCATGCTGCGGCGTTACGTCCGACCCATTCTCGGTGAACGAGTTCTGGCCGGAATGCGGCCTTCGGATCTTCGAACCATGTATCAGCAGATGAGCGAACGCGGCCTGTCCCCTCGGACGGTCCGTTACGCGCATGTGGTGGTGAAATCGGCGATGCAGCAGGCCGTGCGGTGGCGCTTGTTGCTCGAGAATCCTGCCGATGGAGTCAAAGTACCGCAGCAAGCACGAAACGAAATGCGGGCCCTGACCGTCGATCAGGCGAAGACGTTAGTCAAGGCCGCACAGGGCACAAAGTATGGGCCAGTACTCTCGGTCGCGCTCACAACTGGTATGCGCCCCAGTGAATACTTGGGTCTTAAGTGGAACGACATAGACTGGGCACGACAAACGCTCAGCATTGTTCGTAGCATCCGGAGACTGAATGGGAAATGGTGCTTCTCAGACACCAAGCGTTCTCGAAGCCGTCGTCCAATCAAGCTGCAGAGCTGGATCGTTGCTCTTCTACGTGATTTGCAGACGAAAGCGAGCGCGCATGATTTGTCTCCAGAGGCTCGTGACTTGATCTTCAGAACGCCGTCGGGACAGCCAATCAGTGCCGATTATCTCGCTAAGTGTTTTCGATCGACACTCGACCGGGCTGGTTTGCCACGAATCAGGCTCTACGATTTGCGGCACCCGGCGGCCCACAATCGAATCAAGATTATGCGGTTTCGACCCGCGAATATCAGACTGATCAATCGTCGCTCACATCTGCCCCGACTGCTGCTGGCCCTGTCCTCGAACAACAACAAAAACGACCCAACGGATTCGCAGCCATTGACCGGGTCACTCCATATCAGTAAGGGTTGCCGACGACCGCCTCAAGGCCGCACCTGTCGCCTTCCCATCGAAAGCTCAGCTTGTCTCCGCCAAGAGCCACGTGGCGGCAATCAAACACACTGTAATCAGGGTTGAGAGAACGATGGGTTGGTAAAGGCGTATCTCCAGCTCAAAGCTGTGACCGCCACAAAGCAAATGGCGGGCGCCCCCGCAATACTGCGCACGCGTGCCAAAGTCTCTCTGCCGTAAGTCCCCCCAAGCAGCCACGCTACCGCCGCGAACAAAAGGAACACCGAGAAAAAAGCCCGAACGCGCTGAAGAAGTCCCGCAGGTCAAAGCGCTGGGGACCGACGCGTTGAGCAACTGGACCTTCCAGCCCTCGCAGATCGACGGCAAACCAGTCGCGCTGAAGATCATGATGGGCATCCGCCTGGTCACACGCTGAAGGATGCGGCGCTGACAACTACCGACAAAGGCTGAAAGCGTTAATCTAACTTTCTGCTTGGTACAAAACATCGGTCAGGCCAGCCGGCTCGAATGCGAACAATGCATTTTCCAACGTCGCGAGTTCATCGGGCGCCCTTCCACAGTTCTTCGTCACGGGCCCTGTAATGTTGCCGAGCTGGCCTTCTTCTGGAGTGCTCTGAGCTCGAAATCATCGGGGAAGAGCTCAATGCCTTTGTGCAGGACAGTAAGAGCATCGCCATACAATCCGAGTACCATGTACTCGGTTGCGAGATTCTCATACACTTCCCGGAAGTAAGGACTGGTGGTACGCGCTTTTTCAAGAATGGTGACCGCCTCTCGATGGTCCTTGGTGCGCACGTACATATTGGAGAGAAAAAGATAATCGTCAATATTGGACGATCCAAGGGTCAGGACGCGTTTCATGTACTCTTTGGCTTTGAGATCTCCTGCGGGGGTGTTCTTTCTGAATTCGGTGCGAGCCAGCGCGCGCAGAGCTGCGGGATCCGAAGGGGCGCTGCTAGCGACCCGCTTTGATAGCTGATTCAAAAGCGGATCAAATTCCTGGTGGCCTTCGCGTACCAAGCTGTCATAGGCCTCAAACAAGATTGTTGGGGCAATCGATTCGACGTGCTCCTGTTCATCCGGTGGGGCGGTCAAAAGAAGCAACTTCGGGTTTTGAGCGTGACTCGACTCGGCGGGTGGTTGCCCCACTGCGCTGCGGGCCGGAATTGAGTGATCCGTGAGAGCTGCGTGAGTGATGGTCGTCACGGTACGTTTGGGCATATGGCAACTGAGGCAATCATCCGGCGGATGAGTGGCAAGTCGTTTCGCTGGTTCCAACCCGCAGCTCTGCTCGGTGTGACAGCGCAAACACTGTGCGCGGTAGTTCGCAGTGGCTTCGGCCCCGGAAGCCTCGACGTGGGGATCGTGACAAGTAATGCAATGCAGATTGCGGCTAGCCCGATAGCACTTGCTCATTGTCATGCCAAAGTAATGCTCCAACGGGAGAGCCGAGGGGCTGGCGCCAGGCCCGGGCGCAATCTTGAAAACGGAAACATATTCTCCCAATGGTTTCCCCGGACGAAAGTCCTGTATGTGTTTACCGGGCATCTCGATCCGCACATCCTGTCCCTGATGGCAGCTCATGCAGATGTTGTCGGCCAGCCATCCTGACAAGCGCGCCGGATTCACAATCGTTTCGTCGTCGAGAGGAGGTTCGCTGCTCATCATCTGATCCGTCGTGCGTTCGGCGACGTGGACGCCGCCGGGACCATGACAGTTTTCGCATCCAACGGCGAGTTCGTCGAAAGGCGGGGCTTTATAGAGCCCAACTTGCCCCAATACTGGATTGGCGCGGCCACTGTGGCACACGATGCAACGATCAAGAATCGGACGAGTAAAGCCCCGATTCTGAATCTCGAATCCCGGAGAAAAGCCCCAGGAATGCGTTGTGATGTAATAGGAGAGAGGGGCTTCGAATAAATATTGATCTCGCTGAACCAGGAATCCGAAGCCGTTTTCTCCCGCCCCAATGACGTAGTCGAGTTTCCAGTCTTGCCGAAATACTTCCTTACCGTCGGAGTCTCGAGAATATTGACTTTGAAAAAGCCCTCCGTCCCTGCGCGTCACGTCGAAATACTGATTGCTATCCTTGTCGTATACCTGAGCCGGAGTGGGAAGCACCGATGCCAGAGAACTGGTAGTACCGAGCAACATGGACTGGCCCATCGCCGTCTGGCGAAAGCTGTTGTAAATACCTTTATGGCAGGAGCCGCAAGCCTTCGAGCCAACGTAGTGCACTCCCTGCTGCATGGTTCGACTAGAAGCGGAAGACGCGGCCTTCGTTTCCGACTTGTCTTCCGGCCGTGTCTGCGTCGAGTGCTGCGCCGTCGCGCAAAGCACGCCGATGCAACAAAAGCAGGCGAGGGAGCAGATGGGAACCCCCTTACGAAACCAGAATTCCAACTCCTTGATCCCGTAGCTGGTCAAAGATTTCGGAACGCTATTCTTTATCGTGGACTTTGCCCGCGAGAACTGGCAGAATATGCGTAAACGTGGGGGTCCCGGTCTGCGGTTGAACGAGCACATGGCAAACACCTTGAAGGAAATTCTGCAAAATGGCAAGCCCGCCGTCGGAACCTGGCTGGCATGTTCCGATCCGTATTTTGTAGAGATGATCGCGGACTTAGGGTTTGATTGGCTGATCATTGATATGGAACATATCCCGATCAGCCAAGAGGGTTTGCGCACGATGCTCATGGCGTGTAAGGGCAGCCAGAGTGTACCTGTGGTTCGCGTTGCCAACAACTCCAGGGAATACATACAGGCGGCGCTCGATCTGGGTGCTCAAGGAGTCATGGTGCCGATGGTAAATTCTCGCTCTGATGCTGAGCGCGCGGTGGAATTTTCCCGGTATCCGCCGCTGGGAAGGCGCGGCTTTGGCCCGATACGCGCAGGCTACTATGGCAGGAATGAAGCAGGCTACCGAAAGGGTGCTAACGAAGAAACTTTGCTTTTCGTGCAGGTTGAGACTCCGGAAGCGGTTGCCAGAGCTGAGGAAATTCTCCAGGTAAATGGTATTAGTGGCCTATTTATTGGGAATGGAGATCTGGCCAATTTCATGAACGATGGGAAAGTTGGTTCCGCAGTCGTTCAGAAAGCGGTAGAGGACCTCATCAGGCTATCGAGGAGCATGTCCGTACCCGTCGGGTTGCCCACATGGTCGCCTGAGGAATGCAACCATTATGCCCAATTGGGGGCGCAACTGCTGACCATCGGTAGTGACATGCGATTTGTGGCAACCGGAGGCAAAGCGGAACTGCTGGGTGCCCGCGAACTATTGGGGTCGCGGAAGATTCCGTCGCGTCAACCGGCCAGGAGCTAGGCATTACTCAAGCGTTTTGATCGAAGCAACGTGGCATATGTCCCCCGCATGCGGCCTTTGGATCGACTTTTCGGGAATAGCGTTCCAGATCGATCTTCTATCCTTGTTCAGGGAGCAGAACGCTGATAGCATATAGAATGATTGCAAGAACGTTATGGTGCGTATGGGCAAAACATCAGGAAACGGAACGTTGCCATCCATGAAGGAATCCCGATCCGGCAGGGTGGCAGCAAAATACCCCGTAAAATCGCTGGCAAAGGCACTCCGCATTCTCGACTCGGTAGGCCGTTTTCAGCACGGCACCAGCATTGCAGCCCTCAGCCAGGAGCTGAAAATGGGGAAGAGCACGGTTCATCGCCTGCTCGCGACCTTACGTGAGTTTGACCTGATCTGGCTCGATCCCTCCACGTCGAATTATGCGCTAGGATCGCGCATTTTGCGGTGGAGTGACTTACTGGTACAGCAAAACGTGCTGGTGCGCCACGGACTTCCCGTTCTTCGAGACCTGGTGAGTGCCGGCCGCGAAACGGCGAATCTTGCGGTGCTCGATGGCGCCGACGTACTGTACATTGCGCAGTTCGAGTCTATGGAACGACTACGGTTGAGCGAAGCGGTAGGAACTCGTCATCCTGCCCACTCTACCGCGCTCGGCAAGGCGCTGCTGGCAAGCATGCCGGAGCATGAATTCGAGGAGCTCTATGCCAAGGCAGATGTGTTGAAGAGCCTGACCGCAAACACGATTAATCACAAGCGGCACCTCAAAGAGCATCTGCAAAAAGTGAGAAATGAAGGAGTGGCTTACGACTTCGAAGAAAACGTGGCTGGAGTCGTTTGTCTGGGCGCGGTCGTGCGGGACTTCACCGGCAAACCGATTGCTGCCATGAGCGTCTCACTTCCGATTCAGCGGCTTCGCGGCGACAATCTGATCACATTGAAAGAACACCTGCTGGGCGCGGTAAGGCGGCTTTCGACAGAGCTTGGCTACAACCCCGCCGATGTTTCCTCGCAAGTTGCTGGTGTTTCCTCGCAAGTTGCTGGTGTTTCCTCGCAAGTTGCATGAGATGCCGGGCCGCTTCTCTGACCAATTACCCGACGGTATTTACTAGAGTGCCGATGCCGGTGATCGAGATTCGTATCTCGTCGCCATGGTGCAGTGCGAAAGACTCTTGCGGAACGATCCCTGTCCCAGTCATGAGTACGCAACCATTGGGAAAGCTGGAGTTGCGGAATAAGTAGGAGATTAGCTCGTCTGCCGTACGTTTGCGGGCGGCGAGAGTGGTCGCTCCCGAAAACTCTGTTTTGCCTGCTCGGAGGATCTCCATTTTGATTCCGGTCGAACCGGCCATCGCCTCAGATGTCACTAGGAGCGCCGGTCCCAGAGCGCAAGATCTGTCGTAAACCTTGGCCTGCGGCAAATACAGGGGATTTCTACCCTCAATATCCCGCGAGGTCATGTCGTTGGCGATGGTGTAGCCCACAATTCTGGCCTTTGGGCTGATGACGAAGGCGAGCTCAGGCTCAGGGACGGAACAGGTCGCGTCGTCACGAATGGCCACATTCTGATTTGGTCCTACCACGCGATGCGGCGTCGCTTTGAAAAAAAGTTCCGGACGGTCGGCATCGTAGACCTGGTCATACAAGTCGCCACCTTCCTTGGACTCCGCCATGCGCGCGATGCGGCTGCGATAGTACGTTACTCCCGCTCCCCACACTTCCTGACTTCCGATGGGTGCCCGCAGATCTGCTAACACGCTCGAATCCACGCGCGACCACCGCGGAAGAGCGGCTTTCAAATGCTCCTCGAGATCGTCGTGAGTGATCAAGCTGTCCAGAGACGCAGCCGCGGAAAAATGAAGGCCGTCGCCGTCTTCCGCCACCAATCCTTTTGCCGTCCGATAGATCTTCATGATTCTTGTCGATTCTGGATCTTTCAGCAGCACTACACGAGACTCTGACAATCGAGACATTCTGGCAGAACTCGCCAGAACTGGCCGTCAATCACGGGCTTTGGGGCCAATGGACTCGCCTCGTCCCCACACGACTCGAGTGCGATCTGCCGTTTGTTCGTCCACGAAATCAATTTCCACCTTCCCGCTGTGGAGGAAATCCTCACGAAGATCCACGCCTAGACCAGGGCCGGGAGGCACTCGAAGCCGACCGTCGTGGGGCGCGCCCGATGCCGTGACGACGGGTAGGAACCTGTCGTTGTAGTGGCGCCGGACGGTCTCGAGAATTTGCAGGTTGGTTGTCGCCATGGCCAGATGCCAGCTCGCGAAATGCGTGATCGGGCCGCCACAGTTATGGAAGGCGACTGGAAGATACATCGTATGCGCCGCCGTCGCAATCTTCCGCGCTTCCGATAGCCCGCCACACCAGGCAATGTCGGGCATGATGATTGATGCCGCCCGTCGTTCCAACAGTTCGCGGTAACCCCACCTTGTCAAAAGGCGCTCGCTGATGCACAACGGCTGCTTCACTCGAGTGGCCAGGGTTTCATACGCTGCCATGTTGTCCTGAGGAAGCATCTCCTCGAGCCACGTCACGTTGTAGGACTCGAGGGCGTGGGCTATTTCCACCGCACAGGGGAGATTCCAGAAGCCATGGAACTCCACCATGATTTGCATGTCTTCGCCCAAAGCTTCCCGAACCTGCCGGATCGGTTTGCTACCTTCGGCAATTTCCTTGGCGGTGATTGACTGTCCGCGGTTTCGGACCGCTATATCATCAAATGGCCAAATCTTCATGGCCTTGACGCCTGCACTCATCAGCTCTTTTGCGAGTTCAACTGGTCTGGTATTGAAGTCGTAAGTGTCGTCGTAACACGTGTTGTAAATGGGAATCGAATCCCAGCATTGCCCACCGAGGAGCATGTAAGCGGGAAGGCCAGCACACTTTCCCAAAAGGTCCCACAATGCAACATCGATCGCGCTCAGAGCGCGCATTTCTGCGCCGCCTACTCCGCGGAATTGCACTTGAGTGAAAAGATCGAGCCAAAGGCGCTCAATGTCGCGAGGATCCCTGCCCAACAGCACCGGGGCGTAGTCGCTGAGAATCGCCGCTTTCTCGGAGTCGGGCGCCGGGAACGTTTCCCCCACACCACTTAAGCCCGTATCCGTGTGAATTCGAACCCAAGTCCAGCCGATTTTGCCGGCATGCACCTGGGTGACGTTCGGATAGGTAATCGTCTCTACTTTTGTGATTTTCATCGAGCCGTGGTTCGCTTTTGTCAGGCAAAAGTCGAAGACTCCGAGCGTTCTGGATTCTAGCACGCTGTTCTACTTTCGATTGACAAATCTGACCAGAGAACCGATACTGCTGCTCTCATCGAATGGTCCAGCCGATCCATGTGACTACGGGGAATATCGAAGACTGGTTTTCTCTGAACGTGTCCAACGCCCTGATCGCTCTTGCGGTGGCTCCCGGTATTGGTGGGCGAGTCATGGATTTGAGTCTCGGAGAGACTCAGGTGTTCTATTCGAATCCTCGTCTGCGCGGCAAAGCAATCTCAGGATCATCGAGCGCGGAACTTTCCCTCGGAAGAAATTATGGTGGAAGCAAGGTCTGGCCGGCACCACAGGGCTGGACGAGCGAGCAGGAGTGGCCCGGGCCGCCCGACGCCGTGCTCGATTGCGGTCCCTACGATTGGCACGCGGTCCTCGATCCTGACACGGCCAGAATTCAGCTTCAAAGCCAGCATGATGATCACACGGGGATCACCATGCGGCGGGAAATCAAAGTCAGTGCGGGGAGCAGTTCGGTTGAGGTGTTCCATACCATGTCGAATACCTCTCGACGGCCGGTGCGTTGGTCGATCTGGCAAGTGACTCAAGTGGACGCGCCTCAAGGTCTGGAGATTTTCATTCCAGCGACCGGCTTTCATCAGACCTTCGGAGACAAGCCATATAAAAGCGCGTCTTTCAACGCAGCCGAAGGACGCGTGCGGGTGAAATACGACGACCAAGTTGCCAAATTGGCTGTCGAAGCGAATCAGGGTTGGTTCGCATCTCTCGACGAGGCTCGCGGTTTTGTGTTTGCGGAGACCTTTCCTGTTACACCCGGCGCGAGTTACCCCGATAGCGCCCCCGTTGCATTCTGGATCAGCGGACGCGGCACGTTCACCGTTCACGGAGATCGGATCGACATGTCGGCGGGCGCTGGCGGCTGCGATCATCACGTCGAAACTGAGATCATGAGCCCGTTGACCTATCTTCTGCCGGGCGATCGTTGTAATTTCCGAACCGCCTGGCACGCGGCTGCCATTGATACGCAGGGAATCGTTTCTGTGAATCACTGCGGGGCGATTGGCGCTCCGCTTGCAGTCCAACCGGGTTCTCCCGCGCGCTTTACCGGCTCCTTTGGAAGCTTTTGGGAAGCTAATCTCGAATTGGTTGCCTATGACCGCGCTTCGCAGATCGTGGGCACGTTTGACTTGGGCGAGGTGAACCCGCGCCGTCCCTTGCGGCTCGATCAGAATATTTCTGTGCCTTCAGGTACAGCTCGCTGTAGCCTCGTGCTGTTTGACCGCGAGCGCAAGCAACTGGGAGTTCTCGACCGTGTCAACATTTGCTGACGATTGCCTAAAAGGCAAGAGTGTCCTGATTACCGGCGCCCTCGGCGCGATCGGGCAAGTCGCAGTCACGGCGCTCGCGGCCCACGGGGCCACCGTTCTGGCGAACGACATTCTGTCCGAAAGCGAAGCGAACTCCATCGCCGGCGTGCATGGCTGGCCTACGCGGCGCTGCCGCTACGTACGAGCGGACATCACCAAATCCGATGAAGTGGATGGATTACTGTCGGCTGCTGTAAAGCAAACCGGCAGATTGGATATTGCGTTATGCCATGCCGGGATGGTGCAGGGATGTCCCATACTGAATTACTCGGAAACAGACTGGGACCGCATCGTCGACCTGAACCTTAAGGGAAGTTTCCTCACGGCTCAAGCGGCCGCGCGAACTATGGCAGCGAAAAAAACTGCGGGCAAGATCATCTTTACTTCATCCTGGGTGCAGGATGTGCCCTGGCCCGAGATCACGCCCTATACGGTGACCAAGAGCGCCATGCGCACCCTGATGCGAGGGATGGCGCGGGAGTTCGCACCTCTCGGCATTCGAGTGAACGCAATCGCTCCGGGAATTGTCGGTGTGGGAATGGCCAAACGGCAGTGGGATACCGATCCCGACTATCGCCGGCGCGCGGAGAAGGCCATACCGCTAGGCAAGCTGCAGACGGCTGAGTCTGTGGCGAATGCACTTTTGTTTCTGTGTTCCGATGCGGCGGACTACATGACGGGCGCGACTTTGCTCGTAGACGGCGGTTGCAGTTTGTATCCCATGGACTAGGCTCTGCGAACCAAACCTCAAGCCTGAACTTGTGAACAAAGCTCTATGCTTACCGCAGCGGGCGCAGAAGCGCGCGAGCGGGAGCTGCCTCGTGACCGACAACTCTCAACGGCAGCACGATCATGTCATACTCTCCCTCCTTGATTTCACGCAGATCGAGCCCTTCGATAATCGGAATATTTCGCCCTAGCAGGATTTGATGAGTCCTCGCTTCGGTCACCCCAAATTTCTCCGCCGACAAATAATCGATGCCCACAAGCTCAACTCCAGAATCGGCCAAAAGCTGTGCGGCGTCCGGCGCAATATAGGTGAAATCCTGATGGAAACTTGCATCCACCATCCAAGAATTGCGGCTGTTGCGCGTACGAAACAGGATCCTTTTCGCTCCCCGCCAGTTGTGCCTGCTCAGTTCTGCTGCATCAATCGCCATAGCTCCGGGTGAGCAATCGATCACCCGGGTGCGTCCCATCAAGGTCGTCAGCGGCACCTGATCAATCGGCGCTCCCCTCGCCACAAAGTGCAGGGGAGCGTCCACGTGAGTCCCCGCGTGAGCGGTCATCAGATATGAGGACAAGGTCACCTTGTCCCCCTTGTCGAAGCTTCGCAGAAACTCGAATTTAGGCTGCGTATCTCCAGGATAAGTTGGAGTCGTGGAAGGGTCGAGAGGCGCAGTTATGTCAATCCACGTGCCCTCGGAATGATTGCCGGCACTGCTGTTTTGTCCGGCTCCGCGGTTGACTGCGTAAACAGCTACGGCGATTGCCACGATACCTACGATGACTCCGGATTTCATTCTCTACCGCCTGAGTGGGATAACCGCAACTTCCGACCAGAGATTATTCAATGAGCAGGCTCGCCAGAACTTTGCTGCGGGGCCCCTTCGATGAGGGTATCGGTAGAGTACTGGCGGACCAGTTTCTGCTGCTGCTTCCTCTCGAGATCTGCAACAATCTTCTTCTCTCGCTCACTGTCAGCCTTCCGGCCCAGCCGGAAATAAATCCTGATCAGCGCCACATGGGCTGCCGTCAAATCGGGTTGTGATTTCACCGCTTGCTCGATGAGTGAGGCTGCATCTGCCAATTGACCCTTGGACTCATAGCATAGGCCAAGTTCCAACTGAATCCGCCAGTCGCCGGGATTCATACGTTGCGCGCCCTTGAGCCGTACGATGGCGTCATCCAGGTTGTCTGATCCCTGGCGGCGAAGCGCCGTGGCGTAGGCGACATAGTAGTCAGGATCCTTGGGATTTTCTTCAATCGCCTTTCGATAAGCACTCTCCGCTTGATCTAACTTGCCCATCGATAAATAGGAGTCGCCGAGGACATGTTCTACTTTGTCCTCGCGCGGAGGGTTGGCTAGCAAAAGCTTCTCCAGGATGGTTGCCGATTCCGAGTAATGGTGCTCATTGTAGTAAGCGAGCCCCAGAGCGTATTGGTAGTTGGGGAGTGTGCCAAACTTGTCTTCCACGGATTTTAGAAAAGCAATGACTTGCGCAGAACGTTTCAACGCCAGCAGAGCCCTGACGAACCCAAAAACATAGCTCTCAGAGGCAGGATCGAGTTGGATAGCCTTGTCAAAGCAGTCCGCCGCATCCACAAGCTTTTTTTGCTCAAGGTAGATCTCTCCCAGCGCCCCTTCGGCATTTGCCTGATTAGGGTCCATTGAAAGACTGTTCTTCAGCAGCAGTTCCGCGGGTTCCAGAGCACCGTTTTCTAAAAGGATCGCCGCAATCTTGCTCTGGTCCGCCGGCCCTGCGACTTTGTCTCGAATAATCTCGGTCGACTCTCGCTCTGCCGCTGCCGGCTGTCCAGTTTTTAAGTAGCACTCAATCAGCGACGCACGGGAAGAAGTCCCCAATTGCAGATCATTCTTCAGACTCTGTAAAGGGAAGATCGCTGCCTTATAATCCCCAGTCTTCATGAGAAGAAGGCTATAGTTCTGCAAAGCGCTGGTTTCCTTGGGGCGTAGGGCCAAGCCCGCGCGATAGGATTCCTTAGCCTTACTTAGATCCCCTTTTCGCCAGTACACCAGTCCCAGATTAAAGTAAGTATCCGCTTGCCGCGGAGCGAGAATGCGGGCACGCTCGAACGCAGTGATCGCCTCGTCAAGTTCGTTGACCTCTGCGCAACTTACCCCCAGGTGAAACCACAAGGCTCCGTCCTTGGGGTCCTGCTGGACCGCTTGACGCAACAGGCGACGTGCTTCGGCAAAGTTGCCCTGACCCATCGCCGCCTTGGACCTGGCCCAGAGCGACCCTGTAGTCTCCGTTTCTTGCGCTGCTAGGCGCACCAGGCGTGCAGATGTCCGGGCGGCCGGCCTCGAATCGGCTTGTCCCACGGAAGGCGCGACGCTCTGGGCGAGCCCAGCAGTGTAATAGGGATGATTATTCAAAGGGGTTTGCCCCGCGCAATCGACCACCGCTAGCCATGCGAGGAAAAAGCCAAGATACCGCGGGAAACCGCTAGCCATGCTGGGACCCAGGCGCCATTCTAGTGCAGCTGCAAGAGAAAAGACCAGCGGGCTACGCGGTGGCAGCCCGCTGGCACAAGGTCAGAAGTAGAACTTCAAAGCCGCCTGGCCTACACGCCCCGAACCGTAACCGGTATAGGTGAGGTTGTTGTCGCCAGTGATTTGTCCGAAATTGGACGTTGCCGAGGGATTGTAATCGTTATTCGGATTCGAGAACTCCGTGCGGTTGAAAGCATTGAACATCTCCCACCGGATCTGGATCCTGTAACGTTCGCGGAAGTTGAAGTTTTTCGACAGCGACAGGTCGGCCTCGTTCCAGCCTGGTCCGAACATGGGGTTTCGTCCTGAAGTGCCGAAGGTACCGGGCGCGTTAGGGGTAAATGCCGCGGGATTGAAATACTGGTTCAGCCAGTGCGATTTCCCTCCCTGGTGGACATTCAAAGGCACTCCCGGGACACGGTCTGCACGATCGTTGCCGACACCCGAGCAGGACGCGTTCTTGTCCCCGCAAGGCACGGCCGGGTTGCTGCCTCCGTTGATGTACATAGCCTGTCCCGAGTGCAAGACCCACAATCCGCCAATCTGCCAGCCGCCCAGAGCCGCATTGCCGATTGTACCCAGTTGATGCAGCGCCGGCATCTGGTACACAAACGTACTGTTCCAAATACGCGGCACATCATAGTCGGAAATGCCATAGGCGGCGGCGGGATTGAACGGGTTGTAAATCGAACCGACGTTGGATATAGACGCTTGCGAACTTTGATCCAGGTTCTTGGACCAAGTGAAATTCGAGGTGAATTCAAGTCCCTTGGTGAATCGCTTTTCGACCGCGATCTGCAGCGCGTCGTAATTGCCTCTGCCAATCGACTGATAAGCCAAGATGGACTGATAGTTTGGTGCAAGCAGGGGAATGGAGCCGTTGTTGTTAAACTGCGTCTGACTACAGTTCGGACCGACCGGAGCACAATTGAAGGTCGTTGGGCTCAGCTGAATGGGAATGTGGAGGTGATCATCGTGTCGGCCGATGTAGGTAGCCGTGACCAAGAAATCCTTACCCAAGGCGTGCTGGATACTGAAATTCCACGTCTTCTCCTTGCCTTGTTGGAATCCCTTCGTGAAGACTGCTTGCAACGCCTCCGGCAAGGCAAAGGCAACGTTGCTGGACGGCTGTAGTCCAGGTCCGGCAAACGGAGGGAATGGGTCCACGAAGTTGGTTGGGGAGAAACAGGTGAAAGGATCGGCAATACTCAACGTGCAACTGCCGACCTGGTTGTAGTTGATGTTATAGGCCGGGCTGAAAGGAGCGTTTGCGCTTTGGTGGTTGTAGTACGAGTAATCGTACGGAACCGCCATCAGGGCAAAGGCCCCACGAATACTTGTCTTGGGCAGAAAACCTGGCGCCCATGCGACGCTGATGCGAGGCAAGAAGGTGTCCCACTGGTTGTTCCATCCGCCGTCCGCCACTCCCGGATCCCCTGGATAAACCGTGCCGACCGGGGCATTCGTGAAACGCGTGCTCTGTTCGCCAGGGATGAAATCCACGGTCTTGTGGTGATCCTGTGACACGGGGGCAATTTGCGGCTCCCAACGCAGCCCGAGGTTCACGGTCAGGCTAGGAGTGAGTTTGATGCTGTCCTGCGCGAACAACGCTAAATTGAAGGCGGCGTACTTGTTGTATTCGCCTCCGGAGGCCTGGATCTGATTCGGCAGGCCCAGGAGGAAATCCAAGTCCGAATCTCCGGTAACCGAACCATTAAACGACACACCCGGGTCGCCTTCCCAAGTCGCTTGTTCGAGTCCGTACTGGGTGAGGATATTTCCGCCCGCCGTAACCGTGTGCTTGCCTTTATTCCAGGAGATCGTGTCCGCGAAATCCCAGTTGTGACGTCCTTGAATCACCGGGATTTCTGACACAAAAAACCCGGAGCCTGTATTCCCGCTATCGCCAAACCATCCAAACCACTGACTGGTGGTGTTCAGATTCGATCCTAGCGTCTTGAAACTCAAGGGAGCAAGGCCGGGAATCGAAGAGGTGTTGTTCTTGTGATAGCCCCCATAAACGTTGTTAACCAGGTTTGGGCCGATTGTCCAAGTATCGGAAATCACGACGTTCAACTCGTGACCGAACCAGCCACGGGAATCGCCGCTGGCGGCCAGCAGATTTCCACCCCCACCGTAGCCCGGCCGGTTGTAATTGTCGTAAAAGACGCGTCCGGTTAATTTCTGGCTGTTCGAAATGTTGTAGTCCGTGCGGATGGTGAATTCCTTCGACCAGTCGTTCTTGATGACGCCACTGACAAAGGTTGCGCCGTTCGCCGCGTCCGTATGCGGAATCATATTCTCGACATTCAGCGCGAACTGTGAATACGTGGTCGGATCCACCTGGTTGTTGGGATAGGCGTTGGCATTGGAGTGGTCGCTCCAGCTCTTGTAGATCTGGTCGATCACGTTGTTGTTTGAATCGCGGTCATTGCAAATGCCGGCTGTAAATCCTGTGCCGCAGATTGCCGAGAAATCGCCACCGAGTTCGGCGTTATTCGGAACGTACGAATAGCCTTCCGAGGAGGACAACAGCTGCCTCGTGAACTGGACGTTACCGAAGACGAACAGCTTGTTCTTTACGATCGGACCGCCGATGGATCCGCCGAATTGATTCCGCTTCAGCGGGTCGGCCTGATGCGAAAAGTAGTCCGTGGCATTGAAATCGTTATTGCGCAGAAACTCGAAGAGATTGCCATGCCACTGGTTGGTTCCACCCTTGGTCACGACGCTGACAACGGCGCCGGCAGTGTAGCCGTACTGCGCATCAAAGTTGTTGGTGATGACGCGGAACTCTTCGGTGGCATCCGCGTTGGGGAACGGATCGGCTGTCTGGAAGTAGTTGTTCATGGCCACCACGCCGTCCAGTTGATAGAACACCCCGCCCATACGGCTGCCGTTTACCGAGGCGGCAGTTTCGGAGGGGAAGCCGCTGCCAGGTCCGGGCGTATTGAAATTAGTAACCTGATTGGCGTCGATCGCGCCTGGGGACAAAGCCACTAGCGCGGCCGGATTGCGTCCGTTCAAGGGCAATTCCGTGATTGTCTTTTGATCAATCACCTGCCCCACTTCACCGGTCGTGGTGTCCACCGCCGTGGCGTTGGCTTCGACCTCCACTTTCTCATTCTGCGTGCCGGGCTTCAGCGTAAAGTTCACCGAGGACACTTGATCGGTGTCCAACACGATGCCACTCTGGGTCTGGGTAGCGAACCCCTGGTTCGCCACCGAGACCTCGTACTTGCCGGGTGGCAAAAATGGAGCCGTGTAGTGACCGTCTGAGGTCGTCACCAGCTTTGTAACCGACCCCGTTAGCAGGTTCTTCACCGTAACCTGAGCGCTGGGAATCAGCGCTCCGCTAGGATCTTGAACCGTTCCGTTGATCGTGCCCCGGCCGCCCTGGCCGAACGCAAGAGAAACGAAAGCGAGAAAGATCGCACAACGGCACAGAACTTCCAGCAAGCGTTTCATAGTAGTTTTCCCCAATCCCCACTGATGTCGGGAAGGAATAGCATGCGGGGTAGAGAGCTGTCAATAAAATAATACGGCGTTCTGTGATTCGGAACACCCAGCGATCCCGGCGGCGATGCACCGCAAAACACATTCTTCTAACGAAAACGAGCCGAAACCAGGCAGCGGACGAGAATGACACCTGGAGCAGGATACGGAACTCTGTTCCGAATTATTGACAATCGTTGAGCCCCTATCGATAATCCAGTTCGGTCCCATTCGTCATGCAACTCTATCCGGGCGCGCACCAGCTCAGCTCGCTCTATAAAGACAGAAATTCGACAATTCACGAGAGCGCTGGAGAAAAGGCCTGATATTCGTTCTGCTGCATGATTTTTCGACGAGGTAAAAGTGATACTTCCCAGGTTTGCGCTACCGAGATCGGCGGCCTTCAAGAGTGTGAAATCCTCGCGGGTCTGGTGTGTGCGAACTCGATACCTGGCGCGGCTGGTCTTCTTGCCACTTTTCTGTTTTTCCTCAGCCGGCGCCCAGCAAGTCGAAGCCGGTCTTTTGCGGGTAGGTGGGTTCCGCTGCGCCAGCCTTAAGTCCTTGCGAAACGATCCTAGCCTCGATCTATACCGGACCGGCTACTGGAATTACACCGGATTCCGCATGGAGGTCTGGAGACGGTTGGGCATTCCGTTCTGGTATCCCAAGGGCACGGGGGTGGTGCGGGTCGCAGGAGAAGGCTGGCGTCCCGAACTGGGTGACGATATTTCCAGCGCGCAAGCGGGCGGAACAGCTGTTGAAGAAACTGAAGGCGGAGTTTCCGATCACCGCGGCGCGGTTGATCCGCATACTACGGAAGAACGTGGTGCCCCAAATGCCATTGATCAGGATAAGTCGACTTCCTGGCAGCCTTCCGGCGACAGTCACCATGGAAGGCTGACGGTCACTTTCGCAGCGCCGGCGCGCGTCAACCAGATTCGCTTTTTGTCAGACAATGGCCCTCGTTCTACTCCTCGCGATTATTCAATCGGCCTGATTCTCACGAATGGATCCGCAAAAGAAATAGCTTCCATCGCCGGCGAGTATTCAGTGGGAGGGACGTGGCGGGAGTTCCCCGTGTCGGGAATTGACGCCAAGGGTATCTATATCGATGTTCGCTCTTCGGGCGATGACCGAAGTTCGCCAACCATCATGGAGTTCGAAGCTAAGGGAGAATTCTTAGCAGATCCAAAACCTGCGATTTATCCGACCCAAGTCACGATCCCCATGGGTGGATACTCCGGGCCGGAACTGCACTTCATCGGAAACGTCGGGTCGGGTTTCCCGGTTGCGGCCGACGTCGAAACCCCGGTCGGGGAATATGTCGTCCATTACGCGAACGGGCAAAGCGAACACGTTTCCTTGATAGCGGGAAAAAATGTAGCAGACGTCCGCTATGGCCACTTCGTACCCGAAGCCGAATTTGCATACGGGTTGAAGCCCTACGATCCTCCCCGAGGCCAGACGGGATATCACCTCGACCAGCAGTTGCCGGTCGAAGTCAACCGCCAACTGATGATCTTCAGCCACCGTCTGGAGCACGCCGATTGGCCGATTCAATCAGTGGAATTTCGCTGCACTCGGCCGAGGACCAGCCTGGTTTTGGCAGCCATCACGCTGGAGCAATCCGGTCCCCGCATCAACCCGCTTTTCTACAACGGCAAGATGGTTCGGCCGTATCCGGAAGACACTCCTCCTGCGTCGCCGTCTCCGCTGGAAGCGTTGAAGGATCACTCCCGCGAAATGTCGCTGGACGGAACCTGGACGTATCGCACGGACCCGGGGGATGAGGGTATTCGCAAGCAGTTCTTTAGTCCGTCGTTCGATGCGTCTTCATGGAAGACCATGGCGGTGCCCTCGCAGTGGTTTGTGCAAGGTCTGGATTATCACGGAGCGGTGTGGTTCCGGCGCGAAATTCAGGTGCCGGCATCGTTTTCGGGTTCAGTGGCCGAGCTTATTTTTGGCGCCGTTGCCTACCAGGCAAGTGTCTGGGTCAACGGGGTCTACGTCGGGCGACATATTGGTCCTTACACCTCGTTCAAAATTGATGTTACGTCAGCACTGCATAAGGGAGCTGCGAATCTCGTGGTGGTTCGCGTCGATTGCCCGCTCGACCCAGGTTATGAGAGCTACAAGACTCTGGTCGAAGGCAACACGATGGACGACATCAGCATGCCTTATGGTCGCGAGGGTTCAACCGGAGGAATCTATCGCTCAGTCGTTCTGCGCGCTCGTGGAGACTCCGGCATCGACGAACTCTGGGCCAGCACTGAGCTGAGTCAAGACCTGAAACAGGCCAATGTCACGGTAAAGCTCAATCTGAGAAGCGGGTCGCCGTCGGGAAGAGTTGAAATTCGTGCGACCCTGACTGAGCCGGAACACTCGGGCGGAGCCGTCCGCAACTTCACAGCGACCCGGCAGGTGAAGTTGGGTTCCGGGCAGATTCCCGTCGAATTGCACTTCAGCATCGATGACCCGCTGCTTTGGTACCCATGGGAGCAAGGCACTCCCTACCTTCACGTCTTGAAAGTGGACGCTTACCGCAATGGCGAACTGTCTGACACGCAGTTTATCCGCGTCGGACTGCGGCAGGTGGAGTTCAACGAGCAGGACCATTACGTCCTGGTAAACCATCACCGGATCTTCCTCAAGGGAATCTTGAACGACGATATCCACTGGCGCTCGTTGATGGACCGTCGTGGCTATGCCCAGCGGATCAAGATGCAAAAGGACGCCAACATCAACATCATCCGCATGATCGCGCACCAATCCGGCGACGATATGTACGACCTCTGCGATGAAATGGGCATGATGATCTGGCAGGAGATGCCGCTGCAATGGGAGTATTCTCGCTCCAGCCAGATTCGTGAGGAGATTCTGGGTGTTGTGCACGACACGCTGGTCCAGACTCGGCCCCACGCCTCAATTGTCGGGTGGTCGGCTTGGAATGAAGGAGGACAGCCGGATTTTTCGGACCGCATCACCGCCATGATTCGCGCCCTTGATGGCAGTCGCCCCCTGACTCGTGCCTCGGGCCACGGTGAATTTGATGTACACATCTATCCCAACATGACCGACGGTCTGCAGCGGCGAACTTCATTGTGGACGGGACTGAAATTGAACTTCGTGAGTGAAACCGGCTCTTATGGATTGTCTTCTGAGCAGGCCATCCGTGAAATGGCCGGCGACAATTATTTTCAGTTCGACTCTGTGGATCCTATCTGGGATAACTTTGATTCGTACCGCTGGGCCGACGATCCAGTCTTTCCGGATGCACCGAAACCAGCCGCCTGGCCAACCGAGAAGATCCGTCGATATGTCTTGGCAAAGATCAAACCCAGCGAACGTTTTTACGCGCAGTACCACAAATTCCAATACGAAAATGCGCGAGCTCAGCGTTTTGATCCAACAACCGCGCTGATTCACTGCCGCTTCGATGACGCCTACCCGCTTGCTTATTCCGGCGCGCCGGTGAATTTCAACGGCCGGCCCAAGCCTGCCTATTTCGCCATTCAAAACGCCAACCGGGCGGTGCTGCCGATTCTGTTTTTTGATTTCGAGGGCGCGAAGGATGTCCGCGTGGTGAATGACTACTGGTTTCACAGTTGGAAAGGCGCCCGACTGACCTACAAATTACGCGCACGCGATGGCAAAGTCATCACCGACTTGACTCGCACGTTTGACTTGCCCGCTGACTCCACTGTGTTGGTCATCGCAAGCAAGGATACAGGAGACGTTTGGCACGTGCGAGGCGGATTTTTTGCTGACCTGGCGGTGTATGACGCCGACGGCAAGGTTCTCTCGGGAAATCACTATGACTTCACCGACGAGGAGGTTCAGACTTTCTTGACATCCGTTTATCCGCTTGCGCCAGTCAGGCCGGCGAATGCGGTCGTTCTTACTTCCGACGAAACAACCGGGGTTGAGAATCTCGAGAAACAGCCCAGTGAAGGTGGAACATACAGTCACGAACTCCTCAAAACGGTTCCTGCAGGGCCGAAACCGCAGTTTGGGTTCACCGCAAGCGTGCCGGAAGACAGCGATTATTATGTGCGCGTGTACGTGAGTTCAGGAAAGGCAATGCATCAACTCCACCTCACGATCGACGGGAAGGAAGCGTCGCTGGAGAAGTACGCAACGCTGAATTCGGACGAACACCTGACGCGTGACGTGTATGCCACGCCGGACATTTCCTGGTATCCCGGATGGACGGTGCGGCTGAAGAAAGGCGAGCATCATTTGGTTTTCAGCGTTCCCGCCGATGCTCCCACACCCGAACTGCTGTTCGACGCCGTAGCGCTCCAGAGCTACAAGGAATTGCCGGATCCGTTTTTCATTCCGGGCTTCAGGGATTTGAAGGCGGAGGCAGAGGTTGGGCAGTGACATCGCGCCGGAGTCTGTTTCCCAGGACCAAACGCCAATCCGGTCACGCCTCTGCCGTTCTGTGAGATCAGGGTTAAATCAGTATAGTGGGTGTTCATCGCTATTACTCAACCCATCATCATGAGGAATGTCTATGCAGAAGTTGCGCAGTCAGGAATGGTTCGGAAAAAACGATAAGGACGGATTTTGCCATCGTAGCTGGATGAAGAATCAGGGCTGGCCTCACGATCTGTTCGACGGGCGGCCAGGTCATTGGGATTTGCAATACCTGGTCGGAATTGAATCCCTGCAATGCGCATTTCCGGGAACTCGCGGAGTGGGTGAAGCGTGGAGTCTGGCAAGCGGGCGGGTTTCCTCTGGAATTTCCAGTCATGTCGTTGGGCGAATCGCAATTGCGGCCCACGGCAATGCTGTTTCGCAACCTCGCCAGCATGGACGTGGAGGAATCGATTCGTGGCAATCCTATGGACGGTGTCGTTCTGCTGATGGGTTGCGATAAGACCACTCCTTCGCTCATGATGGGCGCGGCTTCGTGCGACCTTCCGACCATTGGGCTCTCGGGCGGCCCTATGCTGAAGGGTGAGTTTCGCGGCAGGGAACTCGGCTCAGGGACCAGCCTGATCCAGATGTCGGAAGAGTTGTCCGCCGGCAGGTTGCCGTTGAGTGAATTCCTGGACGCGGAGAGCTGCATGAACCGGTCGAAGGGCCACTGCATGACCATGGGAACCGCTTCCACCATGGCCAGCATGGTCGAGGCTCTCGGCATGAGTCTGCCAGGGAACGCGGCGATTCCAGCAGTCGATGCTCGTCGGAATACGCTGGCGCAGATGTGCGGTCGCCGCATCGTCGAGATGGTGCGCGAAGACCTTCGCATGTCGAAAATTCTCACCCGCGCGGCGTTCGAGAATGCGATCTTCAATAACGCAGCCATCGGCGGTTCGACCAACGCGGTAATCCATCTGATTGCTCTTGCCCGAAGAGTGAAAGTGCCGCTTTCTCTGGACGATTGGGATCGACTCGGTTCCAGCCTGCCCTGCCTGGTCGACCTGCAACCTTCGGGCACGCACTTGATGGAAGATTTTTTCTATGCGGGAGGTGTACCGGTCGTTCTTCGTGAACTTGCAGAAGCTGGAGTCCTGAACAGGGAAGCGCTGACAGCGAATGGAAAGTCCATATGGGAGAACGTCGCTCAAGCGGAATGTTGGAACCGCGAAGTCATCCGCACCTTTGCCCAGCCTTTCAAGGCTCATGCGGGCATTGCCGTAGTGCGGGGCAACCTCGCTCCGAACGGGGCGGTTATCAAACCGTCGGCAGCGAGCGAACATCTGCTGCGGCATCGAGGGCGGGCGGTCGTATTCGAGAACGTCGAAGACCTGCACTCGCGAGTTGTCGACGACAGTCTGGATATCGACGAAAACTGCGTCATGGTTCTCAAGAACTGCGGGCCACGCGGTTACCCCGGCATGGCGGAGGTCGGAAACATGCCGCTTCCTCCAAAGCTGCTGCGCCGCGGAGTCCAGGACATGGTGCGCATTTCTGACGCTCGCATGAGCGGCACGGCGTACGGCACGGTGGTTCTGCATGTCTCGCCCGAGGCGGCGCTCGGAGGTCCGTTGGCATTGGTGAAATCCGGTGACATAATTCGCCTCGATGTGCCGGCGCGCCAACTCTGCCTCGAAGTGGATGACGCAGTACTTGAACAACGGCGGGCTCAGTGGACACCACCTCCATCGCCTCAGCGCGGTTGGGCCAAGCTCTATGTCGATCATGTGTTGCAAGCGCACGAAGGGGCAGACCTTGATTTCCTCGTGGGTGGAAGTGGTGCGCCTGTGCCGAGAGAATCCCATTGAAAGAGAAGTCAGGATCGAGCGCATCATTACAACACTCGCATCCGCAAGCAAATGGCCTGGCGCTTCCGCAATTGGAGGGCTTACTGGAATGAATAAGCATTTCTGCAGCGTTTTTTTTATTTTCTTGCCCGCCGTTCTGTGGGGACAGTTCTCGGTAGCGGACTTGCCGAAATTAAAAGACTACGAGTCGCAACGCGCATCGAGTTTTGATCGAAGTGGCGGAAATCACGACTACGTTTCGGTTGATCCGGGCCAGACGGTGACCATCTTCGATGCCGATGGCCCCGGAGAAATCCAGCATATCTGGACGACATTGCCGCCATGGTCGGAAGTGTACGCACATCAGAAAGTCGTGATTCGCGCGTATTGGGATGACGAAAAAAATCCCAGCGTCGAGACGCCCGTCGGCAATTTTTTCGGTCTCGCTTTCGGCACTCCTCCGGTTTTTCAGTCGGCACTGATTACGGTCAACCCAGTGCAGGCTCTGAATTCTTATTTCCCCATGCCATTTCGGACGCACGCGCGAATCACGATCACGAATGAGGGAAGCAAGCAAATCACCGATTATTACTGGAACATCGATTGGGTGAAGCTGCCGTCAATCGCGCCCGAAACAGCGTATTTTCATGCGCAGTATCGCCAGTGCGCGCCTTGCCAGGGATGGTACAAAGGCAACTTCTACGGCAACGACTTTGCTGATGCGCATAAAGATCCACGATGGCTGAACAAGTCTGGCGCCGGCAATTACGTCATCCTCGACACCGAAGGAGATGGACAATTCGTGGGAGTGATGATGTCAGTACTGAACAATCAGTGGGGAGCGTGGAACGAGGGCGACGACATGATTTTCATCGACGGAGAAAAGACTCCGCGCATCAACGGAACCGGAGGAGAAGACTACTTCAACGGGGCCTGGGGATTTGGCGCGCTTTATTCCACTCCATTGGTCGGAATCGTGGAGTTCTCTGGAGAGCAACCGGGTTCGCGGTTCACCATGTATCGATGGCACCTGGAAGCTCCCATTCGGTTCCACAAATCCATACGGGTCACGATGGAAGATGGCCAGGCCAATCTCCGCTCCGACAATATTTATTCCGTTGCTTACTGGTATCAGAAGGAGCCGCACTCCGCCTACCCTCCGCTACCTCCGGTTGAAAAAAGAATTCCTAAGATTGCGCCTACGGGCGGCCCCGGCCAGGATCCGGCGATGAAGTGAGGCGAATGACCCTCTTGCGAGATCCGGGAGCGAATTCCGACGCCGTGGCCCAAAGCGCGGAGGTTGTTTCCAGACTGACAAGCCGGCTTGTTCCTCTCCTGTTTCTTCTGTATGTGGTCGCTTACGTCGATCGAATCAATATCGGCTTCGCGGCCCTGCAAATCCAGTCGCGACTTGGTTTGGGTAGCGCGGGTTACGGGTTTGCCGCGGGAGTTTTCTTTGCCGGGTATGTAGTATTCCAAGTGCCCAGCAACATAGCTCTACAACGAATTGGGGCGCGTCGCTGGATTGCGCTGCTCATGATTGCGTGGGGAATGATTTCGTCCTGCATGATTTTTGTCAGGGTTCCCTGGCACTTATATGCTCTGCGCTTTCTGCTTGGATCGGCCGAAGCAGGATTTTTCCCGGGAGTTGTCTTTTATCTGAAGAGTTGGTTTCCATTCACGTCAAGAGCGAAAGCGGTGGCGTTGTTTGTGGCCGCGGGTCCAGTGTCAGCCGTGATCACCGGTCCGCTCTCCGGGACCCTGCTCGGCATTCACCGCGCCGGTTTCGCTGGATGGCAGTGGATGTTTCTGCTGGAAGGCGCGCCGGCGGTCGTTCTTGGAATTGTAGCTTTCCGCTTCCTGACAAACACTCCGAAAGAGGCGCACTGGCTTTCTCTCGAACAGCGCTGCTGGCTGGTGGCGGAATTGAGGCAGGAAGCTGAGGGGCATCAGTCGGGCAACAAAGTCGGAATCCTTAAGGTCTTCACCAGTCTTCCAGTTTGGCTGTTAGTGATGGTGTACTTCGGAGTGAATTGTGCCGGTTATGGGATCACGTTCTGGTTGCCCTCGCTAATCCATAACCTTTCGGGGGTTGGAGCTGTCGAAATCGGTTTTCTCTCAGCGATTCCTTACGCGGCGGCGCTGATTGTGATGATCCTGGCGGGGGCGCATTCCGATAAGTCCGGCGAACATCGGTGGCACATTGCGCTGCCTGCTTTCCTGGGAGCGCTGGCGCGTTGATCTCGGCTGCGTATTCGACATCGGTGGTTGCGCTGATCGCGGCCCTCAGCGTTGCGATTGTAGCGGGATTCTCGATCAGCGGACCGTTCTGGGCGCTATCCGCGACAGTTGAGCCGCAACAGGCCGCGGCGGCTATCGCTCTGATCAATGCAGTGGGGAATCTGGGGGGCTTGGGCGGTTCGTATGCCATCGGTGCATTGAAGAATTCCGATACCGGCTTCCGCAGCGGCATCGAGGCCGTGGGCGTAGCTTTGGGGATCGCGGGCGGCCTGGTGTTGTTGGTGCGCGCGCGAACACCGGGTCGTCGCGAGCAACCTGCGCCCAGCGCACTCGTCTCGTGATTGAGCGTCGCAAAAACGTCAAAGGAAACGAGACAGTCGGTTGAGAAGTCACATCCCATGTGCCCGCATGTTGCGTCGGGCACGTGGCGAAGCGCCTTCATCCACCGATGAGTTGCGAGGAGAAACCCGCGCTAGAAACGCAGCTTCTCAAGGTACTGATAGCTGACGCGCGCGGTTTCAAGCGAGTTCTTCGGATTGTCATGCTCGACGAAGTAATGCTTGATCCCCGCCTGTTCTGAATGCGCAAAGATCCGTTTCCAGTCGATGACTCCGGTTCCCACGTCCGCCAGAATCGTCATGTTCTCCCCTGCGAACCGGCTCGATCGCACGCTGGCAGCGTCGGGGACCTGGTGCACGTCCTTCACGTGCACCAGGGGAAAGCGACCAGGATAACGCGCGAAGTACTTCAGCGGATCCTGCCCGCCCACCGTGATCCAACCCAAATCCATTTCCATCTTTACGTAGTTCGGATCGCAGCTTTCCAGCAGAACGTCGTATGGAAGTTTTCCATCGGGAAGGGGAATGAATTCGATCCAGTGATTGTGATAAGCGAACTGGATACCGGCTTTCTTGGCTGTTTCGCCGGCCTTGTTGAGCGTGTCCGACGCGCGCTTCCATCCGTCCGGCTGGTCGCGGACGGTTTCGTCGATCCACGGGTTGACCAGGTAGGTGCGGCCGACGATCTTGTTGTCTTCAATCACTTTTGGCCAATCGTCGCCCAGGCTCTTCCAATCGACGTGATAGGAAGGAGAGGTGAGACCGTAGCGCTTCAAGGTCTCGTGCATTTCTTTGGGCGGTTTGTCGTGGCCGCCTCCAGACTCAACTTCGCGATAGCCGATTTCGGCGAGCTGGGCGAGCGTGCCGTCGTAGTCGAGCTTCAGGGCATCCCGCACGGTGTAGAGCTGGATTCCGATCGTCTTGATACGATGAGGTTCCTCCGCCCAGGCTAGCCTGCGGCCAATCACGGTAGCTGCAGCGGCTCCGGAGAGCGCTGTTAAGAAAGTTCGCCGGTCCACTTTATTCTCCTGTTTAACAGCCGATCTCCCGCTGAATGCAATTGAAGCTGAGCAGTCAACGAATCAAAATTCAGCCTTTGATTTTTCTGGCCGCCGGATCCCATACGGCAGCAGTCTTGTTGAAGTATGCGTAATTGGCCAGATGGCAGCCAAGCGCCGTATGATTACCGAACTCTTCGTTCTCCACCACTCGCTTGCGCGAGCGGACCGCCGCAAAGAAATTGGCTTCGTGGTCGACCACGTCGTTGTACCCGGGGGGGGAAGCGAAAACTTCGGTCTGCTCATCGAGCTTGAATTCCAGCGGAGCAGTCTCGGGATGTTCTGCGTGCCATTTGGCCAGGTATTCGTTGCGCAACTGCTCTGGCCACCAGCCCACGGTGTATGTGTCCGGTTCCGGTCGCGTGTTCTGCGGCGTGTAGGTCACGGTCGATTCCCTGATCACCAGAGTACCCTTGGTCCCATAGAAACCGAAGAACTCTCCTTGATCGTTGTTCAAATTGCAGCGCACTGACACACGGAAGTTCGGGTAATCGTAGAAAGTCTCAATCAGGTCCGGAAAGTCGCGCCCGTCTTTGTAGTGGAACAGTCCTCCCGCCGACTGTGCGCGCAAAGGGATAGTGTCGGTGCCGGTTACGAAATGAATTCCGGAAAGCAAGTGAACAAAAAGATCACCGGCAAGCCCGGAACCGTAATCGGTGAAGCAGCGCCAGCGGAAGAACCGGATGGGATCAAAGGGTCGCTTAGGCGCTCCATTGAGAAACGCATTCCAGTCGACGGTTTGTTCGTTCGCATCGGGAGGGATGGGGCAGACAAACGCCCCGCCCGGAGAATTCCGGTCCCAATACGCCTCAATCGCATACACGTCGCCGAGTTTTCCAGAATCGTAAATCTCTTTCGCGCGCGCATACAGGATCGAACTCACGCGCTGGCTTCCAACCTGCGCGATTCGGTTTGCCTTCTGAGCAGCCTCCACCATGGCAAACCCGTCCTCGACGGTATGCGACATGGGCTTCTCACAATAAACGTCTTTGCCGGCCGCACAGGCATCCACGAAAACCTTACGATGCTGGTGGTCGGTGACTGCGACGATCACGGCATCAATGTCTTTGCGATCGAGAATCGCTCGATAGTCGCGCGTTGCTGGAAGCGTTTTGTTGAGGACCTGCTGGGCCGACACGTGCCGAGAATCATAGAGATCGCAAACCGCCACGCACTCCGCACCCGGGACCTTCAATGAACTATGCAGCAATTCGCATCCGCGAACTCCAACGCCGATTGCGGCAAAGCGCACCCGATCGCTGGGCGGAACCAGACGAGATGCCCAGAGCTTTGGCTGAAGCAACGTGAAGTTCACCGCCGCTCCCGCTGCGGCCGCTCCAGAACCAGCACGAATAAAGTCACGACGAGTCAGCAACTGCTTCATGCGAAGCGCCTCCGAGATCCCTTAAGAGTTTTCAAAACGGGTTCACTAACGCTGACGAGCTAAACGACCGCGAACATCGTACATCAGTTGAAAGAATTGCAGAACTTCTTTCCGTATGCCGGAATGACGATCTAGTTCGCATCAGCGGTTCCGGTTAGGCTGGAGATGATTCAGCCGCACAAGAAATCTGAGTCCTCCGGCACCACGGCGTCTCGCTGAGCTCGGTTCGCGCAGCAGGCTGTATGGTTGCCGATCATCAGCGTTTGCGATTACGGGGATCTTGATTCCTCTCTTGCGTCAGAAAAACTTGACATTGAGATACAAATACGCCAGCAACACAATCACGCCATAAAACTCTGGCAACTGAGGACTGGGTACTCGATCGCTCTCGCCGCGTAGCGTCTGCCGCGCCAGAGTCTGGATTGAGATACTACGCTACTGTCATAAGTACAAGCATAGCCAGCGCAGGTTCAAAGCTCAGCAAAAGTGTCTCCATGGGCGGTCGGGCCAGCCCAGTCTGGCGCAGATAAGGTAGGCTGGAGACGCTTGTTTATCGGGAACTGGCCTTTGCGGTAGGTGAGGCGTCAAGCTTCTGGGTCATGACCGGCACGTTGTGCCCTTCGACTCGAACCATCGGTGACGCGCCACTGGAATCGGCCACCCGATAGTGCGCTTCCAAAGAGATCGATTCCCCGCCGAACAAGGTGACATAGTTGTCAGTCCAGGTGATGGGCAGGATCTCGTCGCCATCGACGCGGTCGACGATTTCAGCCCTTACAAAAAATGCGGGCACCGACGATTCATTTCTTATTTTTACAGTTGCAGTCGACCAACCATTCTCCGCCGTCACCGTGCCGGTTGTAGAGATCTTCGCCGCCTTCATCTCATTCAGCGCGCTCAGATCGGCCCATGCGACCTGAGATGAATCGAAGGCATTTTCCTTATCGGGCGGACCCAAGTCATCGTCGCTCTTGGATTGCCAGTAGACATTGTCGGCCACCAGGTGTCCATCCTTCGCCCGAAGTTGACAGCGGATGAAAAACACCGAAGTGAGGTCCTTTACTCGCGGAATCTCAAGTGCCACGACGGATGAATTCGGGCGCACATCTACCGGCGCTGACTTGGCAGAAAACTCCACCGAACCGTCAAGGTCAAGCATTGCAACCGAAGCCTGTACGCCGGTCACGGGGACTAGCGTTTGATTCACGACAAAGATTTTCGCCTTGGTTCGATCTCCGCTCGCGTAGTAGTCGTACACGACGCTGACGGGCCTCAGCCCTTTCTTTGCACCGAAGTAAGCGCCTCCAGGCTTCAAGTAGTAATCGATGATGTGCCCGAAAAAATTAGGCCAATGACTATTCAGCATCCAATACATCGTCATCTTGTGGTCATCCCAGCCATTGGCGGCGAATGCCTCAAATTGCGTGCGAGTGTTCTCGTAGTGCGCGATTTGTGCTTTTTCTGCAAACTCAGCCGCACTCTTGGAAGGTCCGTAGCGCTTCTCTATCACTAAAGCAACGTTGGCCAAAGTGCTGTTCCGCTCGGTCGAGCCTGCGTGATAGAACCACCATTCATTCATCGGCCAAAGCTTGTCCACGGGAATGAATTTCTTCAGGCTCTCGTAAGGTGGGATGCTTTCGTTGTCGCCCTGCTCGGCGCAGGAGCCGTTCGATCCCTTGTAGCGATTGTCGAACCAGTAGGAGGGCGGCCGCCAACTGTAAGGTCCTTCCATGCGAATGCCATCCCAGACGACGATTCCATTCGAGTCCTTGTTGTAGCTTGAGACGGTATCGACGATTGCATTCTGCCAGTGCAAGTCCGACAGAATGCGATGGTAGTCGTTCCTCACATCGACCGGAGCGAGGCCGTCGCTACCGTTGGCCCAAATGAATGCCGACACATGTGGCCTAAGAATGCGAATCTGTGCGAGCAGGCTTTCGCGCGCAACGCGATGGTCTTCCGCGTCCCACTGGCTCCATTTTTCCCACTGATTGCAGCACATCCACCCCTGCATGACGGGAATTCCTTCCTGGTCGGCGAGGTCAAGGATATGTTCGCTGGAGATCTTTGATTCCCAGCGGAGCAGGTTCAAGCCCAAGTCTTTTACGTATCGCAAAATCGATTCTTCGCGGGACTCGTCATATTTGTAGAGCAGATCAGGCGCGTAGTCCGCTCCCCGCACGAGGAAGTCGATGCCATTGACCTTGAGATAAAAATTTCCGCCGCCGCCGAGTTGAGGAAACCGGTTATCGGAATCACGATGCTGCGTAATCTTCCGGATTCCGAAGTTGATTTGCGTGTCATCCGAAGCTCGGTCACCAATCCTGAATTGCAATTTCAGGCGGTATAAGTTGGCCGGTCCCCACTGATACGGCCACCACAAATCCGGATTCACAATCGTGAGCTGCGGAAACTTCTCGGGAGTGAACGCCACTTCGCGACTCTTGCCGGGTGCAAGCGTTACGCTTTGTTCCACGCGAACTGGGCTCTTGCCTTCGCGGACAATCTCTCCCGATAGAAGGCCTTCGACCGGTGATGCTCCGCCGTTCGCCACATCGCAATAGATCGTCAAGGCCGCGGGACTGGTCTTGGGAAGCGGAAGGTCAGACTCGACATAAGGATTACGAATCTCGATTTCATCTGTACTGCGCAGATACACCTGTTTCCAGATGCCCGCATTTCTGTCAGGCACATAAGAAATACCAATCTGCTGCTCCGGCAGTCGGATGCCCAGATACTTGGAATTGATCCAGTCGAACCAACTATCCGCGAGCTCCACACCGTCGATATCTTCGAACGCCTGTTCCGGGGTGACCTTTATCGCCAGGATATTTTCCGATCCCGGCTTTACTTTGCCCGTCACATTGAACTCGAATGCGTTGTACGTGCCCGCGACTTCACGGTTAGTGGCAATGCGCTCTCCGTTTATCCAAATCTCGGCCCTGTAGTTGATGCCCTTGAACACGAGCCAGTGCACCCTGTGCTCCGAGCCAACCGTGAACTCCGTGCGGTACCACCAGTCCTGCCGAAACAGATCGCGAGGGACGGTCTCCGTCAGGTTCTTGCCGAAGTAGAGATTCGGGTAAACGCCATCCTCCTGCAGGATCTCGAGCACGGTCGCCGGCATGGCGTGAATCTCGCGCCACTTCGATGCGTCGTAGGAAGGCCGAGAGATGACGCTGCCATCCTCCTCAACGTTCCAGGAAGACTCCAAGCGCCAACCATTCTTGAGTTCAGTCGTGCCTGAGGAAATAGGAACGGCGGCCGCCCGGATGGCAGCGATCAACATGACCGTTAGGGTCAAGAGCAGACTGATTCTTGCCATGCGCATCAGAATGACTCCGAACAGAAGTATTGGGTCTTGTGCGCGACCAGAGCTCACTTGTGGCTGCGCAGTTCAAAAACGTGAATCTCACCGCCGGCTGAGAAATCGAGGACAGTTGTTTCATCTTTGACCGAGCCGATGTTCTTCCCGTCAACCCACAGGTCCGAAGATTGCAGACTCGGGCGCAGCCAGTCGGCAACGTTGAAATTCCAACTGGATGGCTTAGCAATCAGCGCCCGGCAGTAGTGGGTATCGTAAGATACCGTGATTTTCGGTTGCGCCTTGCCCGAACCTGTGCGTATTTCCGTGTGCTGATATCCGACGTATTCGTCCAATCCGGTGAACAAATATCCGGGATAGCGTTCGAACACCTTGGCGAATCCGTTGGGGTCATGGGCAACTCCGCGATCATGCCCATCCGGAGGAGCGGGAAGCAGAAGAGGAACATCGTCCGTTCCCCCGAAATCGGCATTCGAGTCGGCGCGGCCCTCGACCGCCAAGTCTTTTCCGAGGTAGCCGCCGTAATAGCCGTATCCCGCTTCGGCGGCTAACCTCCAGGTATTGTTGTCTGCGCTGCGTGAGACGCCATTTCCGCCGGTAGAAAATTCGAGCGGGAACAAGCCGAACTGTCCCTGGATCCAATCGGCCGACTGTTGCATGTGGAACTTCTGTTCTGCCGCCGAAATTTCGCGCCCTCGACGCACATCATAGAATTCCCGGTACCAGCCCACTTCGGCGCGCTCATCCATCAGCGGCGCTCCCCACCACGGACCCGGAGGAGAAGACAAATCCGGCTGCATATGAGTCCAGCCGTGGCTCTCGATCTCGAACACACCCGCGGCAATACCCTCGTCGAGACCTTTCTTCGTGGAAACGTAATCCTGCTTCGTTCCAAAGCTGTCGGTGAATTGTTGCCGCCAGGTGGGAACAATTTGGCGCCGCGAGTCGTCCACGAACCCTGGGACTATATTCAGAGAAAGCACGGCATGATGATTTCGCAACGGCTCGATCAGCGAATACCGAATTTGCTCTTCTGTCAGCGCCGGATAGTGCCAGTGCTCCAGCCACGCATTCTGTGCGTTGCCCATGTCATCCATCGTCAGGATGACCGTCTTCGTCCAGGATTTTGTCAGCGAGTACCCGATGGCCTCGGTCACAGCACGACGCAAAGCAGTACGTAGAGGTTGGTAAAGAAGCATCTGGTCGATGTCGCCGCCGATCCAGATCGCGCGCGTGTCGTCGGCGATTTCTCTTTCGGTCACTTGCGGCATGCCGCCGGCTTCAGCCAGAACCTTTGCTCCCACCATGTCGATCTGCACTCGCCGTGTTGCACTCACATCCGGACCTTGCTGGCGCAGATCTGACGGCAATGCGCGGAGAACGAACGACGGCGCCGTGATTATCGAATGCGCGCTGTTCATATGTTCGCCGTTGTAGCGGATGCCAAGGAGTTGCTGAATCGCCGGTTGCCGGATTCGGTCCCCAATCGCAATCAAGGATATGTGCAGTTTCTGCACGGCATCTGTTACGATCGACTGCTCCGCTTCCGCGAGCTTCTCGTCTGGAACATCCCACAAAATTGCGCCGTATCGAGCGTGCCCGGAAAAGTCGGTGAACTGATTCGCATCCATCAGGGTCTGATCCAGCCTGAGAATGTCAAATGGAATCCCCCAGGACTTGAACATGGTGACAATCGTCTGAAATTCGCCGCCTCCACTCACCAGGAAACTGCGGGGATCCTTCCACTGATCGGAAATCACAATCAACACACGGTATGGCTTCCAACGGGTTGCCGATATCTGACCTGAGGATATTCGCGGAATCGTGATCAGCAACAGCGCGACCAAACGGATTCTCCAACTCGACATGCGCAAGCCTCTCTGTGCGGTTGATTCATTCGCGCCCTATACTACGCGAACTCAAGAAAGAATTTCGCCAGCAATCTTGTCGGCTATGTGTCAACAAAAAAATGATCCAGGACGCCGTTTCGTGGTGCCGGACTTTGCGAGGAATTGCACTACCCCTTCTTTCCGTTAGAATGTTTTCCCATGGCGAAGTCGTCGGGCTGGCTGGGTTGGGTCTTGTTTCTACTGGTCGGAGTTGCTCTTCCTGCGTCCGCCCCTCTTCCCATTTTTCGTGAAGTTCCGTCCAGCGAAAGCGGAATCACCTGGGTTCACCACAACGGTTTTTCACCGCAGCATTTCTTGCCGGAATCCACCGGCCCCGGGGTCGCGATCTTCGACTACAACAATGACGGTTGGATGGACATCTTGCTAGTCGATTCGGGAACCAGCGCTTTTTACAAGCCGGATGTTCCGTTGCACCCGGTGCTCTACCGCAACAACGGCAACGGCACCTTCACCGACGTTTCGAAAGAAGCGGGGCTCTCCGCAGATTTATATGGCCAGGGTGTTGCGGTGGCGGACTACGACGGGGACGGATACGAAGACGTCTTCATCAGCGGCTACGGCAAGTGCGTGCTTTATCACAACAACGGCAATGGGACATTCACGGACGTAACCGCCGCTAGTGGCATCGCACCAACCCAGTGGGGGAGCAGCGCCGTGTGGTTTGACTACGACAACGACGGTAAGCTGGATTTGTTTATTGGAGAATTCGTTGACTATTCGAGTCTTCGAGTTTGCTCAGCGAGTGAGTCGTATGGAGGAGAGGCTAACGGCGGCCAAGCCGCCTACTACTGCACCCCAAAAATATTCAAGCCGGTACCCAGCCACCTCTACCGCAACCTGGGGAATGGGAGGTTCGCCGACGTCAGCGCCAGTACAGGGATCGGGGCCAAGCCGGGCAAGGCTTGGGGAGTAGTCGCCACCGATATCAACAACGACGGATTTCTCGATCTATTTGTTTCGAACGACACGGCCCCGAACTTTCTTTGGGTAAACCATGAAGGCAAGACGTTTGAGGAGGTAGGAGTGGAGGCCGGCGTCGGCTACAACAACGAGGGCGCGCCGCGCTCCGGAATGGGCGTGGATGCGGGCGATTTCGATCAAGACGGGCGCCAGGATTTGCTCGTTGCCAACATCGATACGCAGACTACATCCCTCTATCACAATGTCGGGGATGAGATTTTCGATGACGTTAATTTCAAAACGGGAGTCGGTCAGGCGACCCGCATGTTGAGTGGCTGGGGCCTGCGTTTTTTTGACTATGACAACGACGGCTGGCCCGACCTGATTCTTTCGAACGGGCACCCCGACGACGCGGTCGAAACGCGGAATGCCGGCATCGGCTACCGGCAGCCGATTCTGCTGCTGCACAATCTTGCGGGCACGAAGATGGAGAACGTAAGTGACCAAGCGGGGCCCGCGTTCACCAAGAGATATTCGTCTCGCGGCCTGGCGGTCGGCGATCTGAACAATGATGGCTATTCCGACGTTGTTTTCGCGGAGAACGGCGGGCCGGTGCATCTGCTAATGAATACGGCCGCCAGCGGAAACAACTGGCTGGGCCTGGTTCTGCGCTCAAAGACGACGAACCCAGAGGCGACGGGCGCCATCCTCCGATGGAGCGCTGGCGGGAAAATATTTTCACGGCTGAAGACGGCGGGGGGAAGTTTCCTCTCGAGTCATGATCCACGCGAGATTCTGGGAGCTGGGAAAAGTCGGATCGACTGGGTGGAAATCCGCTGGCCGCACCCGAGTCAAAAAGTGGACCGCATCAATAAGCCCGAGATGAATCGCTATTTGATAGTCACCGAAGGGCAGAGCGCTGCTTCCAAGTAGTCCCGTCTAAGGGTGCTATTTTTCAGGGCACGTTGGTGTTGAACGCGGTTCCCGCCTCTGCACCGGAACTCGCGGCGATCTGCGTGCATAAGTTGATTGTGTCAAAAGATCAGATCCCAGTTCAATTACTGGCGGATCGTTCCCGTCATAGACTTCTATCTCGTTCATGCTGACGTGCCGGCAAAATTCGCGAAGCGAAGGCCGCTCGTCTTTTGAGCAGGGGACTGGGGCCTGAATCAGAACAGGAAGCAAGTGCGGCGAATCGCCGATGGATTGCAGCAAATACCATTGACCAACGGCATCGCAGACTTCGAGATCAACGTGAGTCACCTTTGGATCGACGTCCGGACGGATGACCACTTCCTGAAACCGCACTGCATTTGGCCAGGTTACGGCAGGATTTGTTCCATGCTTCGCAGTCCACCGCGTATGCGCGATATCGCCGCCGATAAGATTGTCTTGTGTGCTACCCGCGGCCATGCTGGAGGCATTTGCTCGAGCGCTGGGAGCCAGGTTGCCGCTGAGTGTCTGTTGTGCGCCGTCGAAGGATAGCAGAGAAAGTAGAATTGGGATCGTCAGTACAATATAAGATCGCCCCATGACGCCAGAACTCGCTCCTGATCTATGTTGCTGGCAGTCGACTCGCCGCTTCATAGACCACTCATTGAGCGAGATATCCTCCGTCAATGACCCAGTTAGCTCCGTTGACATAAGTGGCCGAGTCACTGCATAAGTACGCAACCAGTTCGGCTATCTCCTCGCAACTTGCGAACCGCTTCTGGAGATACTTCTCAAACAGTTGCAGTGGATCGATTACCCCGGCGGCAATCAAGTTCTTGGTCACATACGTCTCAATTGCGGCCGGACAGATTACGTTTACTCGTATTCCGAAGGGACTCATTTCCACTGCCATCGTGCGGGTCATGGCCGTTAGGGCACCTTTCGTACCGGCGTAGGGGACGAGATTGGCATTCCCCGCCAAAGCATTCACGGAACCGATGTTTACTATGACAGGATCGAGAGGCCGAATTTCGGCACGGGAGACCTGCTTGAGCATTTCCTGCGCCAGGAAAAATGGAGCTCGCTGATTGATGCTCACCACGCGGTCGAATTCGGGAACCGTCACTTCGCTCATCGGTTTGTGAAAGCTCCAGGCCGCGTTGTTAATCAGGGCGTCGACGAGTCCGAGTGTGCTTGCCGCCCGCTCAAACACAACGGGAGCAGCATCTGGCTCGGCCAGGTCCTTGACCAGAGCGAAAGTTCTTTCGGCTATGAAACCGTTTTCCGTGACTCTGGATGCAACCGTGCTGTCACTATCTACCAACAATAGAAAGGCACCGTCAGCGGAAAGTCTCTTTGCGATAGCAAGTCCCAATCCATTTGCCGCCCCCGTAACCACCGCTCGTCGAGCAGCCTTAGCGGCAATGGCCTCATCCTTAATGTTGGTGTCCTCCAAGGGGTTTCCCTTTCTACTCGTTCAACTGCAGCCTGATCTGAGCGCCGTCTCGGAGTCGTCGAGGAGCAAAGCAAGAGACCTTGCTGGGCGAACGGAAGCACAAAGCACGCCCCGCGGCGATCATAGGGTGGGGATCATATCGGTCTGGTGATGTTAAGTCAATATCCATACCTCCATCCGTTATACGGAACACCGCGAGATTCGGGGTTTGGCAACCTCTCCTCCGACACGCGAGGTGCTTGGGCACTCTTCAATACCAGTTGTTCCGGAACACGGGTGTGATACCGTTAATAGATGTGGAAGTGGGATGACATCGCGTTCGGTTGCACTTGGAGTTGGAGCGGGTCGCGTGTTGAAAGCACCGCTGACTGAGCTGCCTTCCGCTAAACAAAGAGGAGCTTAAGGTGCCGAAGAAACGACCGCTGAAGCCGGTGCGCGTACAGGCCGACAAAAATTACATCGAAGTGATGGGCAAGATCTTTGCCGTCTTAGAACATTTTGTGGAGGTGGGTGCTACGCGGAAGTCGGTTGCTTTTGCCGATCTGGCTCGCGCTGTTCCGTTCGCCCGAACCACGGTACACCGGATTTTATATTCCCTGGAGAAACTCGGGTATGTCGAGAAGGACGAATTTAAGTCTCACTACCAGTTGGCCACCAAGTTTTTTGAACTGACGGGGCCGGCGGTTCACTTTCGCCGATTGCAGTCGATTGCGAAAGGCGTCATGCTGAGCCTTCTTCTTCGTTTCGGCGAGACCATCAATCTGGGCATTCTCGAGGAAGGGCAAGTCGTATACATCGACGTCCTGCAGAGTCCAAGCGCTCTGCGGATCGCCGCCGTACCTGGCGAGCGCAACCCGGTTCATTGCACCTCTTTGGGTAAGGCCATGCTGGCATTTCTCCCGGAGAGCGAAGTCCAATCCATCCTCGAACACAATCCCATGATTCGAAGAACACCGAAGACCATCACGCAACAGAAGCATTTCTTGGAGCATCTGGCTTCCGTACGTGAAAGAGGAGTCGCGCTGGATATAGAAGAAAATGTCAATGGAGTCGTGTGTGTGGCCTCCCCGATCTTCGATCAGGGTGGCCGGGTGATCGCGGGTCTGAGCGTCTCCGGTCCGGCGACCCGCATGGAGCCTAAACTGGCGCAGGTGCAGGAAGAAATACGGAATTCGGCATCAGCCTTGTCGCGAATGTTGTCGCCGAGCGCGCTCGCACCCGGCGTGCTTTCCCCTTACCGGCGATCTGTGACTGGAAATCCCTCTTTGCAATAGATCCTTCCGGTATTCCGTTATACGGATAGCACGCTGGGCAAAACCTTCTTGTAGTGTGGTCGATCCGCTGGAGCAGTATTGGACAGCAGGTTCGGAACGTTGAAGTGGGACCGGATCCTCACCATCGAGGAGTCCCGCCAGTAGCTCAAATCATCAGATGGTAATCACCGGGAGCCTTTCTGTGGGGGAACTGTCGGGACGACCAGTGATGTCCTGCTGAGCCAGTGGACAAGGTGTGGGCACGGGTCGGCGGGTTCTGCGACATTACCGAGTGGATGAATTCACTCGAATGGCACTGGATCCGATCTACAGGCCGGTCTCGGTGGCACGTATCAATGGTTCGATTGCCTCGACCAAGAAGATGTTTGACGAAACAGGTCTGGACTTTTACAACGATCATGCGTACGAGTTCTCCGAAGACAAGTTTGTCACGATCCCGAAGGAGTTTGGGCCAGCCAAGCCGCTGACCTTTACCGAATGGGGTTGGGAAGATGCGGGGCATGGAGGCATATTTTACGAGCGCGATTTTGATGATCTCCTTGAACAAACTGAAGCGGGTAACGTTGCGGGTCATGTGTTCTGGAGCTGGAACGACATGCGCCAGTACACCCGAGAAGATTGGGCTACGCACGATGGCATCTTGCTCTCGGGAGCCGCGACCGAAGATCGGGAATATCCGAGAGCCGATCTACTCCAGGTTGGCTGCCTTGTTTGCCGGGCGGCGAGAAATCCGGCAGTACGAGGCCCCAGACGCGCCCCCGGGTGCTGCCGTTGAGATCCGTACCGTTTTCGCCGGGAAGCACGCATGAGATCGTCGACCTTTAAGCGCTGGCTGAAAGTGAGTCCGGAAGAAAGAGTTGGACTGCGTTAGAATCCAGTTTGGAAAAATTTTGGGTTTCATACAGAATGGGGCGCGGGCAGTGGACGAGGACCGGCAGTCGCTTTAGGCTTTGGCAGCCTTCTGTGGTAGATATCGCCGGCGTCTCGTTTCAATCGGCAGTCGTCGATGGCCACGTTCGTCCCCTCGTCCTGACTGAAGAGGTTCCTGAAGTCACTATTCCGATCGGACGACGATGCACGAAGCTGCATATTCTCGGTCACGTCACATTGCCCAGCGGTTATCCTTTGCAGGGGCAGTCGGGAGAAGTTGTGGCAGTCTACTCAATCGTCGGTGCGAATGGAGCATCGCAGGATATTCCTGTGCGCAACGGTTTTGAGGGGCAAGAGCGAATCGTATTTACGACGCGACGCGCATCGAACCTGTCGCCACCGAGGCGCAACCAGCGCTTGAATTCGCAAAAGATATCGCTCGGGAACATTACCAGTTTTCGTTGTGGTCGGTACCCGTCACGCCGGGATTAATTCGAAGCCTGCGATGCAAGCTGAATAGCAACCAGCCCGGCTTGGCAATTCTTGCGATCACGACCGAAGCGTAGTTCTTGATTCGATCCGGCTCAAGTACTTAGAGAATATGCGCGGTAAAGGCCCATCAAGTGACTGAAGCTCAAGACAGAGACGAGAGGACTCCAAGACATTGTTAATGAAACTTAGTCCTCTGGACTTGGCGATCATCATCTCTTACTTCGTTCTCGTCCTGGGCGTCGGATATTTCCTCAAGGGCAGAATCCAAACTTCCTCGGACTTCCTTCTCACCGACCGTTCCCTGAGCCATTGGATTACCGGAATTGCCTTCATGTCCGCGAACCTCGGGTCCCTCGAGATCATGGGGCACATCGCCAATGGCGCCAAGTACGGCATGCGGACCAATCACTGGTACTGGACGGGCGCAATCCCCGCGATGGTCTTTTGCGGCTTGTTCATGATGCGTTATTACTACGCGAACGGCATTCGCAGCGTGCCGGAATACTTGCGCATGCGCTATGACTATCGTGCGCACCTCATGAATGCGGTCAGCTTCGCTTTTGTGACCATCTTGATGTCCGGCATCAACATGTTCGCATTTGCGGTGTTGTTCCACAGCATGCTGGGATGGTCTTTTACCGTCAGCGTTGCGCTCTCTGCCGGCATCGTGCTTCTGTACACGTTCTGGGGAGGGCTGGCGTCATCCATCTGGAATGAAGTTCTGCAGTTCTTCCTTATTGTGTTCGGATTTCTGCCGCTGACTTTTATCGGTTTGCGCGAAGTTGGCGGATGGAAGGGACTGATTGCTCGCCTACCAGACCAGTATGGTCACACCTGGAAGGGGATGGGCGGACCGGGCGACCCTCTAGGCGTTCCCTGGTGGGTGATGGTCGTTGGCATCGGCCTGACTGCTGCTCCCGCGTATTGGTGCACCGATTTCCTGTTGGTCCAGAGAGCGCTGGCAGCCAAGAATCTCGATTCCGCTCGCAAGACCCCGCTGGTGGCAGCAGTGCCCAAGATGCTGTTCCCCGCGATTGTCACTGTGCTTGGAATGCTTGCCTTGGTCGTCGGTCCGGAGGTTGTCACCAAAGACTATAACCTCGCTCTGCCCATGTTGTTGGGCCGGTACTACGGCAGCGGGATGCTGGGTTTGGGCCTTACTGCGCTCCTCGCCAGTTTTATGTCTGGAATGGCGGGAAATATCACGGCATTCAACACGGTGTTTACTTACGATATTTACCAGACATATCTGGTTAAGGACCGTCCGGATTCTCACTACTTGACGGTGGGCAAGTGGGCCACGGTGTGGGGCACGCTGTTCAGTTGCCTGTCCGCCTATATCGCACTCAATTTCGACAATCTGATGGACTACATGCAGTTGATCGGAGCACTTTCGATCGCGCCGTTTTTTATCGTGTTCTTCCTTGGGATGTTCTGGAAGCGAGTCTCAGCGACCGCTGGCTTCTGCGGCATAGTCACGGGTATGGTGGCAACGTTTAGCGAGTACACGCTCTATCGGATGAATGTTCTACACTTCAAAACGCCAATGGCATCGAACGTGTGGACTTCAGTATGGGCCTTTTGTGGAGGACTGAGCGGCATCTTGATTGCAACTTTACTCACCAAACCTCCCGATCCAGAAAAGCTAAAAGGGCTTACTTATGATAGCGCCGCTCGTATCGAGAGATCTGGACCATGGTATTCCACCCCAGAGTTCTATGCGGTGGTTGTGATGGTGGCGTATCTAGCCCTCAATATCAAGTTCTTCTGAAACGACACCAAAGGCCAGAGACTCTGAGCAGTCCTATTTAAGGGCAGGTTTCTCATGCAGATTTTTCCCAATGTTCACGAGATCAAGTCGCTTTTCGGCGACCGGTACATCCAGCAATACCTGTTTGTGGGCGACACGGTGGTCCTGTTGGACGCCGGCGTGATTGGTACGCGCGAGGCCGCGATTTTCCCCTATAGGGAGAAAATCGGAATTGTCCCGCAAAGATTGGCGATGGTCATCGCCATGCATGCCTACTCCGATCATCACGGCGGGTTAAAAATTTACTTGCCAGAATCCCGGCTCTTCAGACACTAGCAATCCAAGTTGATCGGCCAATTCAATGATGTGGCGGTCATGCGGATAATGCACCAGCCGGATGAAGTTGCAGCCGATCGATTTGATCATCTGCACGTCCTGCTCCTGCTGGCGTCGGAAGAGAGAGAATCCCTCTTCCAACCACAAGTCGTGCCGACAGACACCATTCAAGACCAGACGTTGGCCGTTCAAAAGAAAGTCTCTTCCCTGGGTGCGAATGTCACGGAAAACCAAGCGGCCAGATTGCTGCGCTCTCGCGAACTGGCGTTCGATTCAGCGGAGATATCCCCGCCGCGAAATCGAGGCGTGTCAGCAGCAGCGGAGCGGCATCCCTCTGATTGACCTTGCGGTGCGACTCGCAGCGACTTAGATCATCAGGAGAGTTCGTGCGAACTATGTCTGCCCAGAGAAACATCCCGTGGTCCTATTTGTAGAAAAGAACTCTGCCGGACGGCTCCAACTGTTGGAGAAGATCGAAATCCGCAGTGTTACGTGTCAGCACCGTGCATCCGTGTTTTCGTGCGGTTGCGAAGAGCAGGGCGTCATTCAAGGCGCGGCGCCGATGGCCTTTCCCATATCCTTGAAGACGGGCGAGAATGCCCGACAAGATGCCGGCTTCCCGCCATATCTCGGAGTCCGGGATAATTGTTCTGTAACTCTTGCGCCGTTCGATCACAGCTGCAATCTGCGCGACGATCTCGCGCGTTCCCAGGTGAGCCGGATCAAATAGGCCGATCGCCGCGGCCAGGTCCGCTTCGGTCACGGGCGAATGCCAGGCCTCCGTCGCGCGAAGCATCAGTTCACCACTTTGTGGGAAGCGGCTCTGCAGGATATCGATGTAAACGGTGGTGTCGTACAACAGCTTTTTGGGCTTATTTCTGGTGGTTTCAACGAACTCGAGGTCCGATTCCTCTCGCGGCTTGAGCTGGGTTCGGCGCTTTTCGGGTTCGAGTCGTCTGAGAGTGGCCTGCAGTTCAGAATTCAAGATCGGCCTCGCGGCTCACGGTGCCGCGACGGGAGAGCAGCCAGTCCGCGTAATCGTCCTCGACCGCTATGTTCGCGAGCGCCACTTCAATGAGATCCGTGTCGGAATTGATCCCGGTGCGCTTTTTCGCCCTTGCCACCAGCGCCTCGGGCATTCTTCCTCGCACGACCTGAGTCCGCTCACCCTGCAACAAGCCTTCCTGCTGCGCGATGACCATGATTTCGCTTAGCTTGTTGGCCCGCCGAACACCCACTGGCATCGTTCTTCGCTGCGAACTGACTTGAGCATCACGCTTCATCGCTGCTCCTCCAACGTTGTAGCACATTGCAATGTATATTGTAGCACAGACGCTTGAGATGGCAACCGCGCCAGTGACGAGGTTTCGTATGGCAAAACGTTCAGCCGAAGACCCGCGCCTGAACCGAACAACCGAGATTGCTCGCGCGCTTCCGGATGCGAAACGGCAGATGCACCGATCACATACGTGCAGTTCCTCGTGAAGAAAGAGACTTTCGCATATTTTCTCGATAACCATCACGGCGACGACATCGTTTCGGTTTCGCAGCATGAGGAATTAGCGCCGTCGGGCGATCCACATCTGCCGTCCATAGAGGGCAAGATTCAGAACGCAGACGAGGACGCCCGCAACCGTCAAAACGGTTGCGGAGATGTCGGGATAAACCAACTTGTCCAGGTAGTGGAGCAGAAATCCGCCTTGATACGGTTCGACTCCGGCTTTGCCTTCCAACCAGTTTTCGAGCAGAGTCAAAGGACACGGCCAGGGAAGCAGTTCGGTAAGGATTCCCCAGAGAAGCGAAGCGATATGCAGCCAGCGTAGAACCGGGCGCGAGCGCGTCAGCAGCGCGCCGAAAACAACCCACAAAATGAACAATGCGTGCAGGAAGAGGACGCAGACTGCCAATACAGAACAGAAATTCGGAGCAGATCCGGCGGCGTGCATATCTAGAATTTACCGTAGCGACTGTGGCGATTCGCGCGAAAACACAGCGCACGACTTTAAAACCCGAGTCGAACTCATGCGGCAGATTGGCTACTACAGGCTTATTCCAACTTGAACTTGCCGATGCTCGCTTGCGAGCGATTATTTCGGCTCATAGCTGGCCGCAGAATGAACCAGGCGAGTAATAGTCGCGATAATTTCTTTTTCGCCATGCCCGGCAGTGGCTAGGGCATCGTAGGTTGCGAAACCCGTAAGCATAGAGATCACATCGGCTGCGGCACTGAGCTGCTTCTCGTCGTACTTTTTCTTTCCCGCTGCTGCCATTCGCTTCAATATCTCTCCGGCGATGCGGTGACGGCGGGCGTCTCGGGAGTGGATCCCCTGCGAGATTTCTGTATCAAGGGCAGCCATGGCGCGTAACCGCCGAATCACGACGCGATCCGACGACCAGAATCCGACGAATATGCTGACGAGCTTGTCGAGCGCCGCGGATGGATCGCGTTCGCGGAACACCTCAGGCATGCGCTGCATCCCGCCTCGTGACGCGAGATAGTCATACAGGGATTCCAGCAATCCCGGACGCGACTTGAACTGGTAGTAGATCGTGAGCCGGGAGACGTCGGCACGGCGGGCGATCGCGTCTATGGTGAGTGCCTCTTCCGACTCTTGCGCAAGGACTTGGCGGGCAGCTTCGAAAATACGCAGGCGCGTCTCGTTGGCGACGGCCTCTCGTTTTTCCATGCTATAGGGACGAGGGGACATTTTTCGTTTTTCGGTGCTTGACATTTAATCATACACTATGTTTAATTTAATTGCAAGCGAGGAATGGCAATGATTTCCTACCTGCCTCTCATCCTTCGGAACACCTTCCGCAATCGGAGGCGCACAGGCTTTACAGTGGCCAGCGTGGCCGTGTCGATATGCCTGGTTGGCGTGCTTTTTGCTCTTACCCGAGCTCTGTTCTTCGGGGGTGAGACCACGCCCGGACAAGCCAAGAGAGTGGTTGTGCACCACAAGATAGCTCTGACCCAGGACCTGCCCGTCTCCTACGAGCAGACCCTCCAGAAGATTCCAGGGGTGCGCGCGGTTACGTCGCTTCGTTGGTTTGGAGGGACGTATAAAGATCCCGGCGATCCGAAGAATCGGTTTGCTCAATTTGCGATTGAGCCTAAGACGCTTTTTGAGGTTTATCCGGAATTCCACATTTCGCAAAGCGACAGGGAAGCATTCGTAGCGCAAAAGACGGCTTGTGTCGCTTCGTGAGCGCTGGCAGAAAAACTAGGGTGGAAGCCTGGAGAACGAATCACACTGGTTGGCGGCATGCTGCCAGCGACTCTGGAATTGACGCTGGCCGGCATCTTCGACCCTCCGCCCGGCGACACGTCGTCCGTTCTTTATTTCAACCGGGATTATCTCCGCGACAGTTTGCTGCCCGGCGACTCTCGGCGAGACATGGTTCAGCAGTTCTATGTCGAGGCGGACAGCAAAGACGCGGTGCCCGAGATTACCCAACACATTGACGACGCGTTTGCGGAATCGCCCTACCCGACAAAAAGCGAACCGGAACAGGCCTTCATGCTGAGCTTCGTTTCTTTCCTCGGGAATTTGAAGTTGTTTCTAGCCGCGATCTGTGGGGCAGTTACCTTTACTCTGCTTCTGATTACGACCAACATGCTCTCCATGTCGGTGCGGGAGCGGACGCGAGAGGTTGGAATCCTCAAAACTCTCGGGTTCTCCGACGGGGAAATCCTGGGCATGGTCGTCGGAGAAGCAACGCTGATTGCGGTCGCCGGAGGATTGCTTGGCTGCGTCCTGGCAGGTGGACTCTGCGCTGCAATCGCGAGCGCGATGAGGAGCGCGCCGGGATTCGTATCTGTGATACGAGGCTTGAGTTTCTCTCCTCTCGTCGCAACACTAACCGTGTGCCTTGCACTGCTGATCGGTCTTGTAAGCTCCATCGCGCCAGGACTCTATGCGGCTCGGACCGCAATTGTGGAGACGCTGCAATACAACGGGTGATTTATGCCAGTGCCTTTTTCTTACAACATCCGGAATCTCGTGGTCCGGAAGACAACCACGCTGATGACGGCCTTTGGGATCGCGCTCAGCGTGGCGATCCTGGTCGCCTCACTTGCGCTGGTCAACGGGTTGAGAATCGTCTTCGCCAACACGGCGAATCCTCTGCAACTTCTCGTGCTGCGCAAGGGGTCGAACTCGGAACTTGGCAGCACGGTTCCGACCGAAGACTTTGCCATCGTGCGGTCCAAAGCAGGGATTGCCGTCGATGGCTCAGGCCAGCCGTTGACGTCCCAGGAGTTGGTGAACGTTGCCAATCTGCCGAGTTTGGACAACCCCAAAGGCATGAACGTTACTGTACGCGGATTGAGCCCCGTAGGAATTGAAATGCGCGAGGTACGACTCCTCGCTGGGCGATGGTACCAATCCGGCCAGAGAGAAGTTGTGGTCGGCAAAGCAGTGGCCCATCGCTATCCAACTACCCGGATTGGCAATCTCATTCGATTCGGGAAAGGTGATTGGGTAATTGTGGGTGTCATGGATGGAGGGCAGTCCGCTCTTAACAGCGAGATCTGGGGGGACTTGAATCAGATCAGTGCGGACTACAACCAGCAAGACAGCTCCAGTTCCGTACTGCTGCGGGCCACAGACCCGGTGTCATTGGACGCACTCAAGCACTCGATCGAGGATGATCCACGCCTGAACGCTTCCACGATAACGGAGAGCGACTACTACCAGAATCAGACGGCATCGGGCGCGCCGCTCGAATTCCTCGGGATCCTTGTCTCCGTGATTATGGCGATCGGCAGCGGCTTTGCAACCACGAACATCATGTATGCGGCGGTCGCGCGGCGAGGAAAAGAGATTGGAACTCTGAAGACTCTCGGTTTCTCCGAAGGAAGCATTCTGCTCAGCTTTCTGAGCGAATCCGTATTGCTGGCAGCGTTAGCCGGCGTACTGGGATGCCTGATCGCTCTCCCGCTGAACTGGGTGACCACTGGGGTGGGAAGCATGGTTTCATTCAGCGAAATTGCATTTCGCTTCCACGTGGGCATTGCAGCCCTATCCAGCGGATTAATTTTTGCGGTTGTGCTGGGCGCCGTCGGCGGGGCATTGCCAGCCCGAGCCGCAGCCAAGAAAGAGATCCTGAGCGCACTGCGCGAAGCGTAACTGGCAGGAGGAAGTATGCACATCGTGATTGAAACCCGGAAACTTTCGAAAGACTACCGGCGCGACAAGAATCCCTTCGCGGCACTGAAAAATGTTGACCTCCAAGTGGCTTGCGGGGAATTTCTCGCACTCATGGGGCCGTCGGGTTCCGGCAAGTCCACTCTGCTCCACTTGATCGCCGCAATGGATCGTCCCAGCAACGGAGAGGTGCTCGTCCTGGAAGCAGGATCTGCGTGCACTGAACAATCGCCAATTGACGCGATGGCGCAATGCTCACATCGGATTCGTCTTTCAGGCCTTTAATCTGATTCCGGTACTGACTGCGTTGGAGAATGTGATGCTGCCGCTGAAGCTGACGGGACTCGACGCCAAGGAGCAGTTCGAACATGCAACCACCGCGCTCGAATTGGTTGGATTGGGCGATCGGCTGCATCACTTTCCACGTCAACTATCCGGAGGCCAGGAACAACGAGTTGCCATCGCGAGGGCAATCGTCACCGATCCCGACTTTATCCTTGCTGACGAACCTACCGGCAACCTCGACGCAGCTTCCGCGAATGATGTGCTGACACTACTGGCGGCTCTGAACAGCGAGCACGGAAAGACTATTCTGCTGGTGACGCACGATCCTCACGCTGCACACTATGCAAAAACCATCCGTTACCTTGAGAAAGGGGTGCTGTTGCCCGAGGGACAGGTGCCGCAAGACTGGATGGCCAACACGGCCTCAGCGCCGCTTCCATCCAGGTTGGTCGCACCCTCGGAGACGCAACCAGGCCAGCAGTGAAGCATGGCGGCCAGATGAAACGGAGGCAGGACCGATGATGCGAACCGCTCTTGGCGTGATTATGATTTCAAACGCAACGCTTTTCCTGTTTGGTGCCGTCCAACATGCCGGCATTGCCGTCGGCAGGTTTCATGAGCCTGAAATCATTCCCGCCGCCGTTGTCGAAACCATATGCGGGTTGTTTCTGTTTTGGGGCGGCATTGTTAGCTTCGGCCATTTCTCCGGCCACTGGAAGATCGCACTCATCGGCAACCTGGTCGCGTTGGGCGGAGTTTTGCTCGGTATGGCGACGCTGGCGGCCGGCAGAGGTCCCCGAACAGCGAGCAACGACCTTTATCATCACATCATGCTGGTATTGATTGGCGCCAGCCTGCTCATCCTGATCTTCGCAAGATCAGCGCTGCAGCGCAATTGAAGCGATGAGGCCGGTGACGCATGAACTGGAAGAATTGGACGGGCAGCGGACCCTTCTGGAAAACGCTATCGTTGATGGTGAACCTCAAGGTTCGACGTTGTGCCGCATGCTTGGCATCTTCAACATCCCTTCGCAACACTTCTTGACAAAGAAGCTGGTAAAATTCAGGATCCAGCCGCCGCGCAAGAAATCCAAGACATTCAAGGAACGGTCCGTGTGTACTGGCGTTCTTATTCGGAGACTCCGGCCGCGCGCCGAGCATCGTTCCATTCCGCCTCGATCCTCAACTCCAAAATCCACTTCTCCAGATAAGCGCGATCCAGCGAATCCCATCGCATTCTTAATATGCCTGCAACGTCCTCAATATGCCCTTGGGACTGTGCCAGTTTCGCCCATTCGAGCTTCGAGACGACTACATCCTCAGCGCTCGCTACAAAAAGAGATCTACCTTGCAGATTCACCAGTTTGCGTCGGCGGAATTCTTCTTCGCTGAAGGGACGGGACTTGCGGATGATCAAGTCAATCTTCCAGCCCGTTGCCATGTCAACCACGTTGAATAAAGATTTGGTGCTTGCGAGCTTCGAGCGCCGCATCCAAGTCCACATAGTTGATCATTCGAGAGAAGTTGGACGAATGTTCGCAATTGATCCGCGGTAGCTGCAATGACGAGATCAATGTCTTGTGTTGTCCGCGGGGCGCCGTAGTATGCACTGGCGAACGATCCCGCAAGCATATAGGCAATACCGGCCTCGCCAAGCGTCGACGTGATCCTATGGAAAACCTCCGAGACACTCATCGCAACCGCGCTGGTACCAGAGCGGGCATGAAGGTCAGCCGAACGAGTTCTCGTGCGACCTGCGCGTCCGACCATTCTGGATACTCTTGCCGGATTTGCTCCTTTGCCAATTCGCGAGCAAACAGGCTCATTTCCAGCGCCAGGAGTAGGCGCTGTTCTCCTGGCATCGCCCGTTGAATTTGGAGCTGGAGAGCTTGTGCGGAAGGGCTTGTGTCGGTGATGGGCACGGCCAAAATGTTACCATGTCGGGACGGATGAATGTTTAAGCTGCTAGCTGCCGCCGGCCTGTACCAACCGGGCTGTACCGGGTGGTGCACTGCGATCCCGTCGTCGCTTTTTTCAAGTCCCATGAGCCGTGGCGTGACACTTGCCACAGAGCGTGATGAGATTCAGCTCGGAATCTTGGCCCGCTGGCTGCGAAATTCCTTATGGTGAACCTCCAAGTTCGACTTTGCCCTTTTGTTCGCCAGACAGGCGAAAGGTCGAGGGGGCATTTTTTTCGTGGCATTTCGACGAACCGATAAGGAACAAAATGCCTTCACGCTATTGGCAGGTCTAGCTTTCCGGACGCGGGTATAGTCTTCGACAATTCTACATACTGATTTTCGGTGGCGCCCAAGACCACCAGTCCGTCACATTCCACCCACGCATGCGCCTCAAGATTGGACGATTTTTTCCAAACTCCGATCTTGATTTCAGCAGCACACCCGAAACGATTGAGCATGGCGCCGCCCGCCTGCGCTTTCACGAGGCAGGTAGCGCCTGGAACAAAACACGCGGCTATGTCCACAGCGCGGCAGATTTCTTCGGAAGAGGGGGCGGCGGGGCGCGGTTCAGAGACGCGATGGGCTCGCATCAACCATTGCGCGCGGCCGGGCAGGGGCAAAAACCTGAGCATTCGTAAGCACCCACAGCCTCACGAGCGCCTCGGCCAACAACCCCTTGAACCGCAGCGGGCTGACCCACAGCTTATGCAGCCTTCGCATCGTGAACCTCGACCAGGCCTTTTTCGGAGAGCTCTCCGAGCAGGATGAACAGATCGCGCTCGCATTCCTCGTTGGAAACGTCATACTCGCGCAGGATCGCGTCACAAATTTCTTGTACTTTTCGAGGTTGCTGCACTTGGTTCCAGATCAAGGTCCCCACTTCGTTGAGTCCAAAGTAAAGGCCCTGGTCGAAGTGCAGAACGACGGTCTCCGCATCCACCTGGCACGAAACCTGGGACTTAACCGCAACCACAACGGAATCTTTTGAGATCGTCATTATTCAGGCAAGTGTGTGTTGATAGTCTAACTGACGCGCGGCCAACGCGAAACCAACCGAATATACATCAAATAATCCCGGCTGCTCGCCCGCGCTTCTAGAGATCGCTTGGCTTCAATCCCGTCTTTTTCGAAATGCGCGCTAGCATCGCTGGCCCAAGCTCATCACTATCGGCGAAAGACCAAGTGTAGTTTGGAAAGTTAGGATGGCTGAGTTTCCTGTGGGAGCCAACTTGCCGGAGAAACGTCCAACCATTTTTGAGTAGCGCCTTGTAAACGATTCGAGCTTTGGTGCTAGACCAATGGCTCACGCGATACTGCGCTCCACGCTTATAGAGTTCGGCGGGGCCTCTTTGGAATGCTCCACATCGTCCGCGACTGACCGAAGTGCGATAGCGTAGGCCTTGTTGATAGCTTCTTCCCTGGTTTTGCCGTATGCGAGTGCACCGGGAACTTGCGAAATCTCAGCAATCCACCGGCCATCGTTTTCCTGCTCTGTTTCGATCACAAATCGCAAGTCTTCACTCCATGTTCCGTACGGCGGTTTGCGGTCTGGGCTCATATTTGCAAGGATGCATTACCGGGTCACGAAGATGCACCTTACCAACGTAACGTGAAGAATGAATGAGCATATCCCATTATCGACAAATTGCAAGCGCCTAGAACGATTCTGACGTTGGCTCCTTGCCAGTAAGCGCGGCAAACGGCATGGGCTGTGCCTTCGCCATGTGCTTCAGAGTTTCGGTGAACATATCCGTCTTTTCTGTTCACCGTGTTGCGGCAACGCCCATCAACGGCTGCGACTTGCTCCGGATATGATCGTCCGTCATCTCCGGGAATGGCGGCAGGGAGAGGACCTCGTCCGCGGCCCTTTCCGACTGCGGGAAAGCGCCTCGCGCATATCCCAAGTCCGCGTATGCCGGTTGAAGTGAACCGGAACCGGATAGTGAATTCCTGGGCATCCGCTCCCTGCGAGGTTCCCGACTGTGAGGCATTGGGCACGAGCCACTCCCAGATGCGCCTCCCAGCAGTTCCAGCTCCGTTCAGAGAACGCTTGCAGGGCTGAGAGTTTTCCAGAACTTGCAGCGTCGAAGTTGTGACATCCGTCACAGGACGGCGATCCGGTCGTATAGTAGTCTGCTTTTTGTCGTGGAAACTGAAGACCAGATTTGCAGACGTTTCGAGGCGGAACTGGCAGCCATTGCCGCTCTTGATCGCCGCTACTATTCAAATCTGGCCCCTACTGTCGCCGAACGGGCCGACTATGCTGCCCGTCAGGTTCAACTTGAGGGTACGCGTTCTCAGTTTTATGCAGAACTGAGTCCCTTCCGGGAGTACAGTTCACGCCAGTTCCGTCGTTGTCGCTTCTTAGCACGGAGATCACGACTGCAACACCCTTCGCCTTGCTGAAGGACTCCTTCTAAAGTTTCTAAATGCCTTGCCGGCGCACGACTATCAGTTCCCTTTTCCGTGGAGTGTCAATGATAGGGAGGTTTGCTTCCTAGGCGGCGTGGCGAGCGGTTTCATCGCGATCCTGTGAGCGGTCGCGTACGGGCGTGAATATCGACCAGCAGTCTCGCCGGAAGCAGGCAGCGCAACGAACCGGCCGCATCGTGACCGGGGGCAAGCCAAGGCTGCTGGCACAGGCGCCTGGTGATTTGCTTCTGCACGATGTTTATCGCGATGGGCGGGTGCTGCTGGCACGCGACAATTCACGGCGAGGAGTAATCGGCCAGCGTGAAGGCGAAAACTCTGAACGGGACCTGTCGTGGTTCGACTGGTCCTACCCTGCAGATTTTTCCGGCGACGGGAACATGCTCCTGTTCCGCGAAGAGGGCGCCGGTGGCGGGCTCAGCTACAGCGCCTATGTCCGTGCAACCGACGGCTCGCCTGCGATTCTTCTGGGCGAGGGGCGGGCTTTTGCTCTATCACCCGATAAGCAGTGGGCACTGTCGACGTCGGTGACGGCCCCCACGCAGTTGGTCTTGCTTCCCACCAAGGCCGGTGAGCCCCAGCCATTCCCGCCGAGCAATGTAAACCACGTGGACGGCCGCTGGCTGCACGATGGCCAAAGCTTTATCTTCTCGGGCAATGAACTTGGGCACGGCGCTCGTCTTTACGTGCACAGAAGCAATGCCACAAGTCTGGCACCGATTACTCCAGAAGGCGCCAATGCCTTGGCCTACAGCATCTCGCCGGATGACAGGTTAGTGGCCGCTGTCGGCCCCGATCAGAAGGGATACATGTATCCGCTGGACGGGGGCGAGCCGCGTCCGATTCCCGGCTTCGTAGCGGCGAACTTCCTATCAGCTGGAGCTCTGACGGCCGCTTCGTTTACGTCTATGGCACCGCGGAAATGCCGGCTGTGGTGGTAAAGATAGACGTAATATCAGGCCAGCGCAGCGAGTGGAAACGGCTCCGTCCCGCTGACCCGGCGGGCGTGGAATTTATCGGCCCAATCCTGCTCACCGCCGACGCAAATACTTACGTCTATGGCTATCGCCGACAGCTAACGGACCTCTATTTAGTAACGGGACTGCGGTAGAAATTCTCAACGATCCGGAGATCGCTCTTCTTGGCTTGAACAGGTTCGCATCTTGTTTGCGTACACGCGCAAGCTTTAGAACACAGTGAGCGCTATCGGGATTTTTCGCCAGCTATCACAACGCGGTGCATTGAACTTCATGCCAACGATGTAGATCGGGGACTAAAAGGTGAGAACCAGCCCTGCCGAATAGCGAAAGTTATTCTTATACGTGACGCCATTCCAGTGCATGACCAGATGTTCCTGACTAATCAGGCGAATCGCAGACGTCAGGATTCCGTTAGTCTCGAGATAGAGTCTTGCGCGCCCCTATTGCGTACTTCGATGGCTGCCACTGGCAGCGTTCAAGCCGTAAACGGGCATTTCACCCAGCATCCACGTCAAGGATAGAGGCGTGGGCTCGCCATTTTGCACCAGCTATCGATTACCGCTTGCTGACCTGAGGCTTTGTGACCTCCGGCGGACCGACATCGGGCGGTATCTCTCCCGTCAGAGAATTCAAGAACGCTTGCAGGTCGCTGCGTTCCTGCCCGCTCAAGAAATCCAGGACGTGAATCTTGGAGTCCAGGTTCGGATTGGAGTTGCCGGCTCCGATGTAGAAGTCGATGGCCTGCTTCAGATCTTTGAGGCTGCCATCGCTCATGTAGGGCGTTCTGGCCGCAACATTTCGCAACGAAGGAGTCTTGAACTTCCCTTTGTCGGCTTCCTTGTGGGTCACGGCATATAGACCGACATCGGTGATGTCTCCCGCATTGACGCCGATTCCGACATTGTGAAATTGGTTATCGGTAAACAGTGCGTACTTGTCTCCCACGGTGTGACACGAGGCGCAATCGGCTTTTTTCTTTGAAGTGAATACGATGAATCCGCGCTTTACGGCGTCGTCGACGGCTTTGTCGTCATGTCCATATTTCCAGCGATCGAACGGGGAATTGCCGCTGATCATAGTGCGCTCGAACGAAGCAATGCTCTTCTCCACCATTTCATAGGTAATCGGTCGCGTACCCCAGGCGTCGGCGAATTGTTGGCGATAGCTGGGATCGGCATTCAGCCTTTGCTCGACCGTGGTCAGAGTATTGGCCATTTCCACCGGGTTCTGCACCGGGCCTTCCGCCTGGCTCTCCAGGGTGGTAGCGCGGCCGTCCCAGAACTGGACCTTGTAATAGGCGGAATTGACGACTGGGGGAGAGTGGCGGGTCCCCGTTCTCTTGCCTACACCTTCCGAAACAGGCTTGGCATCGGAGAACCCGGATTGCGGGCTATGGCAAGAAGCGCATGAAACGCTGTGATCCAGCGAGAGAATCGGATCATAGAAAAGACGGCGGCCGAGCGCGATCGTTTCCGCAGTGGGCGGATTGTCAGCCGGAATTACGACGGGCGGAAGGCCCAGTGGAACTTTGATCTGGACTGGTTTGCCGACGGGCATCACGGACAACGCCGTTTGATTTTGGCTTTGCAGCAATAATCCAGAGGCAAGAACAGAGAGGAGGAGAAACAGTTTGGTTGAATTCATAGGACCTCCGAGGAATGGAGACTCCGGCTCCCGATTGCAATGACGGATTGCATGAGCGGCAGACTGAATCGCTCTGGAGCGCCGAGGCCTGACTATGCCATTTGCTGAAGTCTGCCGCCCGTAGCAATCGTAGTCCGATCGGGTGGCGAAGTTGGTGATGCTGATCACGGCAGACGGTGACAGGAGATTAGTGGGGACAATGCTGAATACAACGGGTTGGCTGATCCAGGTTCAGAACGAGTATGAAGTGAGGCGAGAGGTCTAGCACGGTTTTCGAACTGGCGGGTTATGGTCGACCAGAGTTGTTATTCTGCACGCTGTCGGGAAGGCTGTAGCCGTGGGTCAATGACTACTATCGCGATTTATGGCCAGTTCGCTCTCAACACTGAAGTGAAACAATTCCACGCATGGGCCAGGAAGTTCTTATCCCTGCGTTGCGGCGTCGAACTAGGAGTGAGGTGTGCGCGTTCAGACGATGGAGCGTGCTGGAATTTTTCTTCGTACATGTGGCGGTCAGCAAGATCGAGCACCTCGTCGAGCGTTTTGCCGTCGATCCATTCCGCCGTACCGATACTGAGGCTTAGCGGAAAGTCATCCAGATTGCCCGGCTGATTCCACTTTTTCAAGGAATCCTGAATCCAGCGCGACAAATGGCCAGCCCGGGTACGTTTTGATCATGTATTAAGCATCGACTTCCCTCCGCAAAGCCGGCCCTTCTCACAAAATGTAGTGATGAGGACGGCACCCAATCCAGAAGGCCCGTGGTCGAGGGAAGTTGTCGCGTCTGTTGCGATGCAACCGGCTCAGGGCAATGGACCTGCGCGAAGTTGTGCCACGATCGCGGCGGCGAGCTAGAGCAGATTCGGTTCTTGCTCGGGCATACATCCGTGCAAACCACGGAACGCTATCTCGGCTGCAAACAGAATCTGGGACATCCGGTAAACGACCCTTTTAACCTGAGAAGCGACGTCCAACCTCAGGAAGCTGACTGCGAAGCCGAAGCGCCGAAAGGACTCACCCCCGTAGAAACCATGTCTGGCTCAGAGATAGAATGCCGGGACGGAGGATCAGCCCATGAGCAGTCCATCCCAATCTCCCATCCATTACGGGTATGCCAGCGCGAGCGATATGACATGGTCGAGGTCAGAGAAAGCGATCGCGCGCAAAGCCTTCGACGCTGCTCTGAAGCGGGAGCTTCACGAGTTGATGCAGGAAGCAAAGGAGATCGCCGGCCAGATCAAGCAGCCGTCGGACCTGTGGGACCTGCAGGAATACCTAACCCAACGACGTAAAGAGATCGACCGCAAGTACGACTATCGTTACTCGCACCTGACGCAAGTGTTTGGGAGACTCTTGTACGAGACCCGAGTTAGTGAAGAAGAGCTGCGCGGTTTCAGTGAGGATAAACTGAAGACGATCCGTTCTCTCGCCAAATTCTTGGCAGAGGACACGGCGGCTTGAGACAGCCCGAAATCCGCGTGGAAGTGTACGTCATCAAAGTGACCCTCCTAGGCACCAATCCGCCTGTCTGGAGGCGCATTTTAGTTCCTCGTGAGATTACGCTCCACCATCTCCACCGGACCTTGCAGACCGTGATGGGGTGGACCAATTGCCATCTTCATCAATTTGTTGTCCGGAGACAGAGGATCTCTGATCCTAGAACTAGAGTCGGGACCAAGGTCGCAAACGAGAACAGGACCATGCTCGGGGAATTGATCGGGACTGTGGGGGCGAGGTTAATATACGAGTACGATTTCGGGGACGGCTGGCAGCACGAGCTTCTTCTTGAAGAAGTCTTGCTTGGAGACGAAACCTTTCAGCAGACATGCGTAGCGGGTAAACGCTGTTGTCCGCCCGAAGACTGTGGAGGGCCGCAAGGATTTGCAGAGCTTCTCCAAGCACTCCAGGACGCCAATCACCCGAGTCACGATGAGGCCTGTGAGTGGCTTGGCGATTTTGTCCCAGAGTCCTTCTCTGCAGATGAAGTTAACCGACGACTATGCCGCAGGGAACCCAGACGCACACAAAAGCCCGGTCGATGAGCGCTATGGCCTGGTTTCAACAATTGACCCGTCCTGAATTCGCCGCGACTCATCTAACCATGCGACGACCAGTCCTAATCGTCATTGACATGGTGAATGATTTTCTTGAGAAATGGTCACCGGCCCCGAAGCAACAGCTGCTCCAGTCGATCAACGACCTCGTTGCCCTTATGCGTCAACATGGGCACCCAATCATTTGGGTTCGCCAGGAGGAGGATGCCCGTTAGTTCGTAGAAAGTAGCGACTCTCAACCCCGGTCATAATGACCGAGGGTAGTTTTTCTGCCAAGAAAAAGGAGAGAGTCGCTATGAAGAGACGATACCAGATCGACCAGCAGCGAGCGGTGCAAGAATTCCGGCAGTTGGCCCGCGAAGAGAATCCCAATCTTCAGATGATTTTTCCGATGACCGAGGTGGTCGGTCTGCTGCAAGAAGGGGTGGGCCACCTCATGCGCGAAGCCGGGTTGGCCTTGATGAGCCTGGTGATGGAGGAAGAAGTGCGACACCTGGCCGGGGAGCGGCATGAGCAGCATCCCGCGCGGCGCGCCCACCGGTGGGGAAAAGAGAACGGTTACTGCGTCGTGGACGGGCAGAAGGTGCCGATCCAGAGAACGCGTCTGCGCAGCCGGGAAAATCGCGAGCAACGGCTGGGCAGTTACGAACTGTTCCAACGCAGTGGACCGATGGAACACGCGGTCTGGGACAAGATGATGCGCGGGCTGTCGACGCGCAACTATGGAGCGGTGGTGAAAGACTTTCACCACGCCTACGGGGTGGAAAAGTCGGCGGTGAGCGACAACTTCATCGCCTCCAGCCGGGAGAAGTTGCAGGAGTTGATGGAGCGTCCACTGAGCGAGTTACGGCTGTGCACGGTACTGATCGACGGTACACCGTTCCGCGACCGGCAGATGATCGTGGCCCTGGGCATCAACATCGACGGGCGCAAGACGGTGTTGGGCCTGCGCGAAGGAGCGAGCGAGAATGCCACCGTGGTCGGGGAATTACTCGGCGATCTGGCCTCGCGCGGGCTGGACTTCAGTGTGCCGCGACTGTATGTGCTGGACGGCGGCAAGGCATTGGCAGCGGCGGTGCGCCGTCACGCCGGTGAGGCGGCTTTGATCCAGCGGTGTCAGGTGCACAAGCGGCACAACGTGGTGGACCATTTGCCCGAAGAACATAAACCGGCGGTCAAAAAGAAGCTGCAGCACGCCTATGCCATGACCGAATACGCCGACGCCAAGCGTGCGCTGGAGCGACTGCATCGCGAACTGATGGAACTGAATCCGAGCGCCGCCCGCAGCCTGGAGGAAGGCATGGAAGAGACCCTCACCGTGCATCGTTTGCGCGTGCCCGCACAGTTGCGTCGTACCCTGGCGAGCACCAACGTGATCGAGTCGGCCTTCTCCATTGTGGAGACGGTTTGCCGCAACGTAAAACGTTGGCGTGCCGGCGATCACATCGAGCGCTGGGTCGGCTCCGGCCTGCTGGTGGCCGAGCGCCAGTTTCGCAAGGTACAAGGCTACCGGGAGATTCCATCGTTGTTGACTGCGCTGGCGAACACGGTTTCGAAGAAGGCTGTTGCCGAGGAAGTGAAGGTTGCGTAGCCTATGACGGTCGAGAGTCGCTAACTTTCAACGGACTTCCGGGCAACGTCCCAGGAGTTCGAGCCTGATCTCAGCGATGCCTTTCCGGAAATGAGAGCTAAGAGTATTGGGATCACCATCAAAGGGACGAGTGGATGCCAGATTGCCGCTGATCTGGCGGTTGCTCCATCAGACCCCGTGTTAATAAAAAAACGGTACAGCGCCTTCTACCAGACCGAGCTTGATCAGTTGCTCCGACGACTACGGCCTGACGCAATTATTCTTGCCGGAATTAATACGCACGCTTGCATCCGGGTGACGGCGATTGATGCATATCAGCGAGACTGGGAAACTATTGTGGCGGCGGACTGCGTCGATTCCTACGACCGAGAACACCATGACATTTCGATGAAATACATGAAGGACAAAATCGCCACGGTCATGACCAATCAGGAAGTTCGCTCAGCGCTTGCCACAAATGAGCGGTAGTTGTTGCAAAATCCGGATATCACTCATCACTGCCAGCTAGTTCGGCCTGTCTGTTAGCAAGCTGAGCGCACTTTCCCAGATTTGACCGCCACGGTATGGGCCGTCACCGTCAGCATCGAGCTGTGGCTCGTCGAACAACACCCAGTAAACGGTGTGCGTTCCCAGTGCGCTAGATTCCTGCCGTGTGAGACCACCGTCCCACGTGCCACTGAGACTCGTGACTGCATCGGGCGGCGCTGAAATTGTTCCTGTCGCGGCCTTTGCCCAAAAGAAGTCGTCCGATACACGCACGCGATCCCCGATGGAAAACTGCGTCAATGTACCTCCTTGCGCTGGCAACCGGGCGAGTTTAGCAGGTCAACTGTTGAAACATCCCGATTACGCTCACTGAGACTGTCGGGTCGTCAGAACTCGCCGCCACTCTTACGCTGCTTTCACGAACGTTTTGTCCTCAAGAGCCTTCCGTATATAGCGCATGAGCGTTATTGCCTTCATCTCAGCAAACAGCGATGCACCAGCGATGTCCTCAAGGCTCACCGGAAACAGCCATTTCGTTCCGTGGACGGTAACCGTGTAGAACATGTTCCCGCTCCGGTAGAAGGAGAAGTGGGCTTTGTTGCCCTTTACGATGTCTTTAATTTTGAATTCCATCCCAAATCACCTGAGCGGATATGGTATCAGTGCGGTTGTTGGTGAATCCGGATTACACTGACGCGGTAAAGGCCCGTTGTCGGCGGCCGCATTCCGCCTGGCCAGAGCACGCCGAAAAACTTCCGCTTCGCATGGGCCGCAAGTCGCTGATTCGGCTGCACCTGCGACGGCAAAATGTAGGTAAGTTGTTGTAGATGCAGGCTTTACCTTGCTTTTCCGGCGTATAGCTAGTAACCTTAATACAGCATCAAGAGTGAGTTCCCGAACAGCGGAACTCCAGCAACCGACCGGAAGATTGGCGCGGTGCTTCAGGGCAGCAAAGCCCGATGCGGTCGCGAAAAGCGGCAAAAAAGGCAAGTCTTGCACGGAACCAATCTGGAACTGATCGTTTTGCGCTGCTGCGTCTGCGGCAGGTGGGTCGCGATGCGCGTGGACATCGACGACCTGAATGCACATTACTACGGCGGCGTGTATGTACAGCACGCGCTGCCGTACCTGAGCGCCGCTGACCGAGAGTTGGTTTACAGCCGCGTCTGCGCCGCGTGTTGGGCCGTGCTGTGCCCTAGTAGTGATCCGCTTGCCTATTCGTAACGGAGAACAAACGCGCCGCTCCAAGCGGCGCAGAAAAGAGGAAGCAATGGCCACCACAGAAGAGAAGAAGAAGTTGGAGGCCTCCGATCTGGAGCAGTTCACTGGAACGGAGAACTGGTATCAGCACTGGCTCCGCAAGTGTACGTACACCGATGGAGTGAAGTTTCTCGCCGAGCAAGCGGGGGCTTTCTGGTTGATCGACGAAGTTGCGATCGGCCAGACGCGGCCCAAGGTCAAAGCAGAAGAGTTTCAGGTCTGGACTCTCGCGACTGATCTGGAAAAGCACAGGGCCGTTCTGACCTGCGACGACGGGAACGGCAACGTCGTCTTCACGAAGCGGATCGACTTCACCGACTTCGTGCTGCCAGATATCAAGCTGTACTTCACCGACAACGTGATCTTGCTGCCAAGTGAGTATTGAGTGCTAAGCAAGGCATCGAGAGTTAGCCAGTTCACTGGCTGCGGCAACCTGCCGGAAAAAAGGGCAAGGTGCTTTCAAGGTTCGCAAGAACCGATGCGGCGAGGCGACCCGCAAGAAGGAAAGCCAAAGGAAATCCCATGAGAGACGAAGCGGACTTCGATGAGGTTGTAGACCGCTTGAAGACCGACGCTGGACTCACCAACGCCGAGGTCGTCGCCACTGGCGGTGGCATCGACTGCGTCCGCATTCCCTGTGGCAGGTACGTGCTGTACTTCGGCACGGCTGCGGAGATGTGGGGCGCGTCGGTTTACGTGGTCAAGGGCGGCGAGGAAGTGTGGGGCGACGACTGCTTCGAGGTGTGGACGAGCGTCCCGTCGGACGAACTCGACGCGAGCGCCGTCGCGCTCGGAATAACGAAAGCCGTTATGGACTTCGATCAGAAGTACTGCGCGAAAGGGGGAGGGCAATGAGCACCAAGAAGAAGCCGCAGGGCAGCGTGAGGCTGGCCGACGTGCAGATCGAAAACGCAGGTTCTCTGTTCCTGTTCCACGCGTGCACCCAAGCCGCGAAGGAATGGGTGAATCTCCATGTCCCGTCAGATGCGACGTACTGGGCAGGTTCGCTTGTCGTAGAACCCAGGTATGCGCTCGACCTAGCCGTGGGAAGCCGAGGCGCACCGATTTGACTGTCTGCTCTTCTGGAGTCTGGACCGGTTGACGCGCGAGGGAACATTCGCCACGCTCCAATACTTGCGACGGTTGAGCGATCTCGGGATCAAGTTCAAGAGCTATACCGAACAGTACGTGGACAGCTTAGGAGTGTTTGGCGAGGCGATCATCGGCATTCTCGCCGCCGTTGCGCAGCAGGAGCGGATCAGGATCAGCGAGCGGACCAAGGCGGGCCTGGAACGCGTCCGAAAGAAAGGCAAGCGGCTGGGACGCCCGCACCTGAAGGATTTGTCGGGCGCATCCCGAGCGACGATCTGGCGCCGCAAGAAAGCGGCGGCGGGATCATAACGGTGGAGTACGCTAAGCGAACTTTTGGGAGACTGTCAGTCGCCGCGATACCGTCCGCGTTTCGCCGCGCTGACCGAGCCGGTTTCGCGACTGGCGTCGAGCGTCATAATGTTTCTCGATCAGTGACGCGAGGGTTCACACCTTCCAGTTTTGCCATACCTATGTCGCTCCACAGGATGGAGACACCGGAATCGAGGGAGCATTTTACCCGTTATCTCTCCGTGCCTCAGCTGCGTACACTGAGAGTGACTAGAAAAGCCAGAATTACAAACCGAAGGTTCACTCCAGGGGTTTTTAAGGACCTTTAGACATGAAGGAGTCCTGTGTTAAGAACGCGGTCACGGCTGCGCTGGACACTAGGGATGGAGTAGTCATCACCTTTTGCAGCACACGCACTGCATTCTGCGTCCATGTATGACGCTTGATGGCCGCCACGCGGGCCTCTTCTCCCAGTCGCTTACGCAGGATGGAATCGTTGCTCACTCGTTGGATCGAATTCACAAGGTCGTCCAGGTTTCCGGGCGTGACGAGACATGCCGTCCTGTCGTGTTCAAGCACCTCACCAATCTGATCGAGACGGCTAGCGATGATGCCCTTCTGCATTGCCATGTACTCGAAGATCTTTGTTGGCGATCCGAAGAACGCCCGCCCATCCGGCATCGGAATATGCGGCGACATTAAGATGTCCGCCGCATCCAAGTACCGCGGCACGTCACCGTGGCAGATTGATCCGGTGAATACAACCCCTCCAGCCTGGACGTGCTTCGCAAGCGCAATTCGCATCGCCGGTTGCATGTCGCCTTCGCCGATCAGCAGAAACCGTAGCTTATCGTTCCACTGCGGATTTTCCATAAGACGATGGATCGCATCTTGCAGCACATGGACTCCGTGCCAAGAACTGAACGTGCCGAGGAAACAACACACGACTTGATCCGTACGGAAGCCAAGCCGCGTGCGCAGCTCAGTTCCACCGCAGTTGGGACGGAACCGGTTGGGATCCACTCCGTTTGGATTGAAAATGATGCGGTCTGGACGCACACCTTTCCTGAGCAGTTCCTCACGCAAGGGTTCGGAGACCACGCTGAGATAAGTCGAGCTCGCCACTGATACGTCCTCACACAACGCGAGCCATCTCATGAGCCTTGCCGGATGCCAGTGCTTAGCAAACCAGACCTCTGAATTGTTGTATTCCAGGATCAGCGGCACGTTTAGCCATTGCGACAACAGCGATCCGGCAATTACAAAACGCCCATGGCGCTGGTAGATCGCGATGATTTTGCGACCGCGAAGCTTCTCGTACACCTCTTTCGCGAACTTCCGATTGTACTCGAGCACCGCAGATTCGGTGAACGTAAAGAACCTCTGTTCCGCGGGCACAGTTTCGTTCTTGAATCCGTCGAATCCAACCGGGACGCCGGAGTAGATCTCGCAATCTACGCCACATTCCTGTACGCCTTGCAGGAAACCACGTACATGCGTCATCGCACCACCTACTTGGAAGGCATTAAACGGGTATGGATGCGCATACACGAACACTCCGTTCGACACACCGCCCTGCTGGTCTACTGGGACGATACGGTTCACCATCTGCCTCAACGAGATCCAACTCTTCGCGAGTATGCCTGTCTCATATGGCATCGTCGCGGCAGTCTTCCAAAGCAGGGTGCACAGATCAGCCAAACTGACCGACTTGAAGTGGCCCGTGGAATCGGCGACGAAGGTTCGTTTGCATCGATGGAACAAAGCCGAGCCGGCGATCAGCAGGGGCTGGCGGAGGTCGGCGAAGTCCCGAAAGAAATACACCACCGCCTCGCCCCGGCAGGAATGAAGCGTGCGTACCTGCCCTTCCCACATCTGCTTGCGCGAAATCACTGAAACTTCGCACCTCGGAAATTGCCGGGATACGATCTCACGCGCTTGCTCGATCTCTCCGGTCCACACAAATATGTGAACAACCGGTTTCGAAACTTGGGCAATCAAATCGCCGGACATGTGAGGCCCTCTGCTACGCTGGGCTTTTGCGCCAGGTATTCGTGCCACCACATGGCGCAGTTCAGCACCAACCATACCTGACTGGCTCCACGCGACATTCCGAGCCCCAACACTGGAAAGCGTTGTCGCAATGTCGAGCTTCGGCGAGCAGCACCTTCCTGGCGCACTTCGCGGATGAATTGCGCTACTTGTTTCCCGTCCAGCAAGTCGGTTTGATTGCAAAAGCCCTCGACTTGCTCGGTTGCGAAGGCTCCAAGCTTATCAAGGAACCACTCGAACACCGGCACACCAAACCCTTGCTTGGGACGGTCAATGACCTCGTCTGGAATCAGTCCACGTACCGCATTCTTCAGCACATACTTCAGTGTGCCATTTCGCGTCTTCGTCGCTTGCGGAATGCTCATCGCAAACTCGACGAACTTGTGATCCAGGAACGGTACGCGGCCTTCGAGACTGGCCGCCATACTCATCTTGTCCATTTTCATGAGCAGCAGTTCAGGCAAGCGGAAGTTCAGATCAAGATAGGTCATCCAGTTTAGCGCCGAATTGTGCCAACTCTTGCTCACGAACCGATCGTGAATCGGCCGCAGTGCTTCCCAGGATGTGTAACCATTGAACTGCTCTCTCATGCGTCGGGAAAGCAATCGCTGTTTCTGGGGCTGTGTAAACATTTCAGCCCCCCCCCAGAAGACGGGCTGCCCAGCGCCCACGCGCCGCGTCCATTCAGTTGGCAATGCGACTCTTTGCCCGACTGCGGCCAGCGCGCTGCTTGCCCCTCTCGCAACGAACCGTGGCACTGAGTTCAACCGTTGTTGAATATCTAAAACAAGTTTCCAACGCTGATATCCCCAAAAGAGCTCGTCGGCGCCTTCGCCAACCTGGCATACGATCACGCCATTGTCTCGAGCGAGTTTCGAAAGGTAATACACCGGCACGCATGTTGCGTCAGCGATCGGCTCATCCTGGTAACGCACCATTTCTGGCAAGAAGCCGAGAAAGTCTTCCTCGCTAAGAAAGATCTCGCGGTGCTCTGCATTGACCTGTTTCGCCACGAGACGTGCGTACTGGAGTTCGTTGCGGTACGTTTCGTACTCGCCTTGGTATGCGATCGAGAATGTTTTTATCCGCGAAGTCTCGCCCTCAGAAAACAACACAGCGTTAGTACTGGAATCGATGCCGCCCGAGAGAAATACACCAACGGGCACGTCGCTGATCTTTCGAAGCTTCACCGATACCCGAAGTTCTTCCAGCAGCCGCGCCCCCAGTTCATCATCCGAGATGTTCGTGAGCGGCTTCGCCGCGTCGAACATGTCCCAATACCGCTGCTGTGTTGTAGTACCGTCTGGATCTACTCGCATCCAGGTAGAAGGCGGAAGCTTCAGAATCCCATTGAATAGCGTGTGTGGGGCCGGCGTGGCTAGGAAACTCAAATAATGAAAAAAGGCCTCGTCGCAGACCTCGCGCACCTGCTGCGGGTCCTGCAGCAGGGCCTTGATCTCTGATGCAAAGGTCAGCCGGTTATGGTGGGTACTGTAATAAAGCGGCTTGATGCCGATGCGATCTCGTATCAGCCAAAGCTGCCGACGTCGCACATCCCACAGCGCAATGGCGAACATGCCACGAAAGCGTTCGACGCAATCGATGCCCCACTCCTCGAATGCGTGAATGATCACTTCTGTATCGGAGTGGTCGGTGCGCCAGCGGTGCCCGCCTCGCGCTGCGAGTTGGGCGCGAATCTCCTCGTGATTATAGATTTCTCCGTTGAAGACGACCAGGATTGTTCCGTCTTCATTCGACATCGGCTGAGATGCCGCCGCGGAGAGGTCGATGATAGAGAGGCGACGGTGTCCCATCCCGATTGTATGGTCATCTGAAACCCAAACTCCGGCGCCGTCGGGTCCCCGATGTACCATCGTGTCCCGCATCGCAACAATATATGACGGTGTTATTGGGAAATTCCCGGTAAAACTTATCGCACCTACGATTCCGCACATACAAGGTTGTTGTCCCACCTGCACCTGCTGGTGTGAACACTCCATTCGTTCGGTTCACCGGTGCCCTCTGTCCGCAAGTAACTACCCGGCAGCTTGAAAATTCGTTGCTGAATCGGTAGCCCGTAGCATGGCTGGACCGAAATCAGAATCGGCAAACACAACGTTCTGAGAGGGCGGCATCGGGGGACTCTTTGTGAACTGGCCGGTCCGTTATCGCGTTGGGGTTGGCGGACTGTGGGCGACCACACTCAGTGCCAACGGCAAGGAAGTGAATAAGACACAGACGTCTGCAAGGAACTCGCTTTCCGACATTGCGCTACGCCGAATCGACGATTGTTTGACGGGGGCCGAAACCTGAGGGAAAGGGTAACACTTACGAGGGGATCATACCAAAGAGGGTTCAAGACCACTAGGTCTCTGACCGCATAATCTGGTTTCTTCTGTAACCGAACTTCAAGCGTGCCTTTTTGCGGGTAAAGCGCCAGTCGATGGTGACCCGATTCCGATTCATTCTCCGACCCCAGGCCCTGGCTTCCCGCTGCAGATCGCCCAGCGATGGGATTCTGCGCCGTCCCAGGCACTGCCGGGAGAACAGGCTGATTTCGATTTCCGCCTGATTCAGCCAGCTTCCGTGCTTCGGTGTGTAGTGTACCCGGAACCGGTCCCACAGCCAGCCTCCCGCCTTCTCGCCGTACCGCTCCACCACGGCCTTACGGGTGTGCGAACTCAGATTGTCCATGACCAGATGAATGGTGTCGGCCGCCGGATAATGTTCCGCGATCTCCAGCAGATAATCGGCAAACTCGGGCGAGGAACGGTCCGGAGTCACGCGCGGATAATGCCGTCCCGCCTTGGGCTCCACTCCGCAAAATGCGTTGGCCGTGCCGCGGCGTTCGTACTCGCAGTCGCGCCGCAGAACTTGTCCCGGATGCATGGGTCGGCAGGGGCGGAGATCGGCATGCAGGACCACCGGCTTCTCATCGATACACACCACCGGTTCCCGCTCCGAGAGCGGCTTCTCATATAAGGCCAGCACGTCTTCCATGCACCGCAGATACTCCGCGTCCAGTTCCGCCACGCACCACATTTTTTTCCCGCCACGGCTTCAGGTCATGACTCTGGAGCAGGATGCGGATCGTTTCCCGGCCCACCCGCCGCGTCAACCTCCGCTTCACCGCTTCCTGAGCGATGAGTCGCACACTCCACCGCGCCGTGCCTTGCGGCGGCGGGCTGCACACCATCGCGATGATGCGCTGACTCTGGCCCGCGTCCAGCACTCGTTGCTGGCCCGGACGCGGCTTTTCGTACAGGGCCGACTCCAGTCCTTCCTCCTCGTAGCGCCGGGCAATGGCCCGCACCGTCTTGGAGGCTACACCCACATGGCGGGCTACCTGCCCGGCCGTCTGCCCCTGGCCGAGTTCCCGCAGGATCACAGCCCGCCGCAGCACCCGCGCCGATTTCCACCCCTTGTTCAACATGGCGGCGATCTGTTTACGATCCTTCTTGGTTAGCTGGACATGCACCCGATGATAGGCTCGCATGCCTGCACTATGCCGCTCTTTTGCTCCTTCCACGAGTATCTACAGATATACATCTCCATACGGTCATAGACCTAGCGGAATCGCGGGCCGTTAAGACACCGAGTCTTGGGCGGATGTCTGTTGAAATATCGCCAGTGCACGACCCTACTAATTCTCAATAGGTCTAAACGCCCGTTGCGAGACTCTAACGAAAGGTTGCCGCAAGGCTATAATCTCGTCTGATGAGCAAATACATTCATCTCCCTGGGCGGAATCGGAGTGATTGACGACAAAGCTGAAATTGTAAAGCAGTGGAACAACGATCCGTGCGGCGGCATCAGGGGCATGGAAGCCGGCACGGCCGAGTATTACAGGGCCGTTGACCACGACCGCTATGAGGTCTTCGCGCAGTGGATGCCTTCCACCATGGAGTTTGCCCGATTCTCTGGGAAACGCCTGCTTGAGGTCGGCTACGGACAAGGAACTGATCTTTTCCAGTTCGCCCGAAACGGCGCCCTGGTGTCAGGAATTGACATGACGCCCAGTCACTTCGACATCGCCACACGGCGTTTTAATTTGGCGGGGATAGACGCGGATCTGCGCCTCGGCGACGCGGAAGAGATGCCTTTTGCAGACGCGAGTTTCGATGCCGTCTACTCTTTCGGAGTGATCCATCACTCGCCGAATACTCAAAAGATCATTGATGAAATCCATCGGGTCCTCAGGCCAGGCGGGCGCGCGATCATCGGCGTGTATCACAGGTGGTCTGTGTTTTATCTGTTCAGCGTCATTCTTTATTCATATCTCTTGCGGCTCAGATTCCTGCAAGAGTCCTTCCGTCGCACCATCTCGAGGATCGAGAACCGCCAAAACAGCGACGCCTGCCCCCTGGTTAAGGTCTACAGCAAAAGCCAATTCGGCAGAATGCTGAACCAGTTCTCGTCTTGTGGGTTGGTCATCAGACATTTGCAGAGCCAGGACTTCTCGCCCGTGTTCCGGGCGATCATTCCGGCCTGGCTGGTGCGAAAGCTCGAGCCACACGCCGGGTCTTACTTGATCGCCAAATGCGTTAAATAGCACCGCCGCACAATAACGTTTCTATTCGGCGTCCAGGAGCAATCGGCCCGGTGAATCCGGGCTTTCGAGATATCCGCCGCGCCTTTGGGCATGAGAGAGACTTGTTACGGGTCAGCAGGTTGGCGATGACAGAAGAGGAGTGTGCCCGATCTCTGCCTGCTCGACCGCGTCAATAAACCCTGCTTGACGGCTGCCGCCGCGATGCAGTCGCGTTCCCGCAGTGATTGCGAGTTCATTCCGCGATGGACACAGCCTGATCGACTCGCCGAGTACACTCAGTGGACTCAGCATTGGGGCGCGTGGGCCGCGCTTGGATGCCGTTTGCCACGTCTCCTGCTCGCGCTGGGCGACGATCTCATTCGCGCCCTTCCCAAGGGCCGCTAGACCTTAAGTGCGCGTGTAACGGATCGGAAATAAGCCACGGTTGCAGACCGCGAGCTCAGAACGATATTCCTTCGCCGCTGTTCAAGGTGGAAGATCAGGGGCGGAGGAGTTGGGACTATGTCAAAAAGCAGCAGCACGCCACAGCCACCGCGCCACGGCAGAGTCATCGCTGGCGCTCCGGGCGCGATGACCGCCACGCACCTTCGCTCCCTGGGCTGCGAGGTCACGGTAGAACTTCTCGGCTGCCTCGGGGTGCTCCAATCGCCGCTCCTCGCATTCGCCAGTTTCGGTATCCACAAAAGCAATTTGTTGGAAACCCGGGTGGTAATCGCATCCTATAATCCTCATGTTCGGCTCCTTTCTCCCGAGCTCCTTTGGTTGGTTTCAGCACCACCGAAGTCTACTCGGGGCATCGGAGCCGACATTGTTATGGAATCAGCTACGCTCACCGTTGGGATTTTGAGCGCAATCGGGATTTATCGCCTTCTTGACTTGGCTTTCTGGCGGGCGCAGAATCACTTTGGGTCCCAGCTCTCTTCGTTCACGCGAAAAACTTGACGAAGGTCTCCTGCACGTTCAGCGTTTTGGATGCACAGCAGAACTAAGGAGTGCCATCTTGGCCTTCTACACCAGAATCCATGAGGAACATTGGCTCAGCGATAAGGTTGAGGAAGGCAGAATTGTCATTCTCGAAGACGAATCCATATGGGAGATTCACCCGTCGGATCGGCAGATAACCAAGCGCTGGCTGCGAATTTCGACAATCAACGTGAAGCACGTTGAGATCAACGCCAAGCACGCTGAGAAAGAAGGGTACCCGTATCTCCTTTCGAACAGGACCGAAGGAGAGTATGCGCGGGCCAACTATCTCCGCGATTCTGCCCGGATGAGCATCGCGCCCGAAGCGGCCTAATCCAGAACCACAGAACAAAGATCACTGAGTGAAATCAGGATTTTTCGCCAACCGACGGTTCGGCATGAAGCCAACGTGCTCACCGTCATTGACTTGCATCTGCTCTGGCCCGAAGATGTTTAGCCCAATGATCGGCATGCCCCTTTCGCCTACCGAATCCTCGAAAAATTAGGTGGTGGCGGGATGGTTTTTGTCTACAAGGCCCAAGATGGGTTTGTTTGCTGCATTGAAGTTCCGGCCTGAAGACATTGAGATTGCGTATGCACGAGGCTGCGCACGCGAAAGGCATTCTTCCTCTCCGACACTAAGCCAGCGAATATTCATCATTCCAACGGCACAGTACATACCTCGCGGGCTCGTTTTCTTATAGCTTGCGCCGCGAATTCCGCACTGCCCTCGTACGTGCTGTGGGTCACAAAGTGACCTAGCTCGTGAGGAATGCAGCGAAAGACGGTGTCCAAGTCCTGAAACACCTTTGAGGACAAGTACATTCGTCGAATTGCAAAGTTAGAGAACGCTAGCCTCGTCCGATCAGCGCCGAAACTGCTCTTCACCTGAAGGAACTTTGTGTGCTCGAGGATGATAATGGTAATGGTGTGGTCCTTCCCCGGCAATCTATCCAGGTCCCCAGCCACGACGTGCTCGATACAGGCGCTCAGTTGTCGCTGAATCGGTGTCCCGCCACAGGACTTCTACCAAGCTGCGCTGGCCAAAGGCATCAAGCCGACCATGGCGCGTCTGACGCTAGCGCGCAAGATTGCAGCGATTACGCTGACTCTATGGAAGAAGGGAGAAAACTTCGACGCCGAAAAACTAAAATCGCAAGCCGCTTGAGCGTCTCGAGTGTAAGTGTCAGAGCAAACGCATGGTTGACAGATTGAATCCGCAGCCAGCCTGACTTCGCCGACGCTTGACCAGCAAATTCTCAGGCGATCAGTCTTCGTTCCTTCGTCCAGGAGGGATTACTGCCGGTTTGCCCGTAATCCAACCGGAATCCGGCTCAATGTTGGTGAGTAAGTTGGCAATTTGTCATACCTTCAGAAACTAAGCCCACAGAAACCAACGACGACTGAAGAGTGCGCGTTGATGAAGACCGGCCTGCGGCCCTTGGTCTGCCTTCGCAAAAGGTCCGTGGATCTTTGCGGTGTGACGGGGGTCACTGAATTCGTCGCACGGCTGAGCTAAATAGGACATCTCGTTCCCCGAAGAGCCTTTCCCTTCACCTGGTGCTGGCCCTCCGCTGAATCGACCAGGAGTCTCTTCATGGCATCTCCATCAGTCGCCATTGAGTCCACCATTCCCCAGGCAGAAAACGAATGGATCCGGCAGTCCTGCGGATTCTACGCATGCCCTGCATGCAAGCAAGATCTGGGACCGGTGCACGACGGGCTTTCCTGCCGTATCTGTGCGCGGACCTACCCCATCCTGAGCGGGATTCCCGACTTTATCCTGGTCAACCTCGAAGAGAGCGGCAACCGATCCCTGCGCGTAGTCGGAAATTCGGACTCTCGGGCCCTGTTTGATTTTCTGGCATCCGTCTACGAAACCTGCGTGTATCCGGCCGTGTGCAACCTGTTTGCAGGATGGCACAGCACGTCCTTAGAACAGCTGGCACATGACGTCTCCGAGATTGTGGGATCGCGTGACGGGGTCATTCTGGACGCGGCCTGCGGCCCGGGAACCTACGGGCGCCGCATTGCTTCTGAATCAAGGACCGTTCTTGGCATTGATGTCTGCATGAGCATGCTGCGGCGGGGCGCCCATTATGTCGAAAGTGGACATATTCCCAACGTTCACTTCGCCCGTGCTACGGTGGAGAAGATGCCGTTTCGGGCTGGCCTGTTCGACGCCGCCATCTGTGCAGGATCGCTGAACCACTTCTCCGACACGGTCCTCGCTTTGCGCGAGATCAACCGCACCATGAAAGTCGGAGCGCCGCTGGCGGTGATGTGCTTTGCCCTCATCAACTCTGGCCTCTTCAGATACAAATCGATGCGCGACCGCGTGGAGAAAGGCGGCAAGCGCGTCTACAGCGTCGCTGATCTCGAGCGCTATGTGGTCGAAGCAGGCTTTGAGGACTTTCGCCCCCACGCATACGGCTCTGTCCTGGTATTCAGTGCCCGCAAGAAGCCGGCAGAGCATTAGCCCGAGTAGCCAGGCGGGCAGCCCCGCGAGAATGGGTCAGCATGATATGGGTACGATAAGAGCAACTATTGCATCGAAAGACGAAACCGAAACCCCTCACGCCCCAGATTCCCGCTCGAATTCGCTCTACAAGGTTAGTGGCGCGGCCGCCCTCATCGCGGTACTAATCTTCAGGAGATGGCTCGGGGTGGAATTCCTGTTGATGAGGATGCTTGGGATCATCCGCTTCGGACCCAGCACGATGCCCAGTTCTGTGAGCGAATGGTTTACGCTGCTTCAGACTCACCGGCTCGTTGGACTCACTCTGCTCAACGTCTTTGACGTTGTTAACTATACTCTTGTTGGGTTGATCTTTCTTGGCCTCTACGCTGCCCTCAGACGAGCGAATAAAAGTTACATGACGCTCGCCGCGGCGCTCGGCTTCTTAGGAGGTTGTTGAAAAACCACTGCCAATCCACTGCGGATGCGTGATAAGAAACAGGAATGCGAGGAGACGATCAGCAACTGCAAACGGGGATGTTCAGTTATGTGGCGTTGGAAGATCGGATACCAGCGGATCATCCACTGCGCGGAGTGAGGAAGCTGGTGGACGCGGTCTTGGCGGAGATGTCCAAGGACTTCGATGGACTGTATTCCGAGGTGGGAAGGCCGTCGATTGCGCCGGAGCGGTTATTGCGTGCGTTGCTGTTGCAGGTGTTTTATTCGGTGCGCAGCGAGCGACTGCTGATGGAGCAGCTCAACTACAACCTGTTGTTCCGCTGGTTTGTCGGTTTGGAGATCGACGACGCGGTGTGGAACCACGCGGTGTTCAGCAAGAATCGCGACCGGCTGTTGAACCAGGATCTGGCGCAGAAGTTTTTCGCCCACGTCAAAGAGCAGGCGGCGGGGTTGATGTCGGACGAGCACTTCACTGTGGACGGGACGCTGATCGAGGCTTGGGCGGGGCAGAAGAGCTTTCGCCGCAAGGATAAGGGCGGGTCGGGGAGCGGAGGAGATTTTCATGGTGAGTCGCGCCGCAACCAGACGCACGCCTCGCGCACCGACCCGGAATCGCGGCTTTATAAGAAGTCGGCAGGCCAGGAATCCAAGCTGAGCTATCTGGGGCATACTTTGGTGGAGAACCGGAATGGGTTGATTGCGGCAGCGATGACCACGCAGGCGGATGGCAGGGCGGAGCGCGACGCGGCTTTATTAATGTTGTACGAGTTGACCCGAACGCGAAGCGGTCGGATTACGACGGGAGCGGACAAAGCCTATGACACGCGCGACTTCGTCGACACGGTGCGCGAGTTGGGTGTGACGCCGCACGTAGCACGCCGGCAACACGGCGCGATCGACGAACGAACCAGCCGGCATCCGGGGTATGCGATCAGTTTAAGCAAACGATGGTTGGTGGAGAAGCCGTTCGGATGGCTGAAGCAGATTGGGCCTTTGAAGAAGGTGAAACTCCGCGGGCTGGCGAAGGTGGATTGGTTGTTCGTGTTCAGCTGCGCGGTCTTCAACCTGATCCGTATCCCGAAACTGCGGGCGCAGAGCGCATGAATCAGCGGTCCCGACCCTCGGTTGCCGCCGATGGCGGCCGAGCGAAATCCAAAACAACAAAGCGTGCGGCTCTTAGAAGGATCCACACGCTGCGTAAACGATATTTTCAACAAGCTCTTAGGGATTGCGTTGTACCTCGCCTCGAATCAAGCCTTCTCCCTGCTTTCCCTCAGCGATCAATACGCTGCCGCGACCACAGATGCGCAAAGGTCCATGCTTTTGGCAGCCGGGCAGGCGCTGCTTGCGATTAGTAATCCTAACGCTCTCGGCCCGGGCACTCTAGGTTTTCTCCTCGTAACTCTGGCGGGTCTGATCATTTCAATAGTCATGCTACAGACCAGCATCTTCGGCAAAGTGACCGCCTACGCAGGAATTCTGGCAAATGCGTTCGGTTTGGGCTATCCCCTTGGAATAGCCCTCGCGCCGAAGACGATGGTCATTCCGACAGCCGGCATTTCGCTGGCTACGTCGGCGTGCTTCTTGATGGTTTGGTACGTCTGCATCGCCCGAAGGTTCATCCAGCTAGGGTATGGCAAGTCAGGGGTGGGCATCGTAACGAGTAGATGACGCATCTGCTGATGAGGCAATCAATGAACAACACCGAACCCGGCCGTTGGGCACTATGGCTCAGCTTCCCGCTGACTGTGATTCTCGCGGTTGCTTGTCTCGGTGGACTGTTCCTTCCGTCCACGTATGCGCAGGAAACCCGTATGCAGGCTGCCCTAAGCATCGGAAACGACGCGGGAAACCTAGCGATCATCGTGCCCGTTCTGGTGATCGGTGCCATTCTAGCTCTTCGCGGCTCGGCTCCGGCACGACTGGTGTGGATGGGAACCCTCGCCTACCTCGTCTACGATTTCCTCAACTACGCACTCGCCGTTCACTTCAACTCGATGTTCTTGGCTTACTGTAGCGTTCTGGGCCTCAGTTTCTACGCCTTCGCGGGAAGTCTCCTGACTCTGCCGATTTCGGAAATTGCTCGCCTCTGCGGTCCGCGCACTCCTGTGAAAACCACGGCCGTCGTGCTTCTGCTGATGGCCCTGGTCACCGTCTTCCACTGGATGAGTGAGATCATTCCCGCTCTGCTTGCGAGCCGGGTGCCGCAGGCCGTCCGCGATTCCGGCCTGTTGACGGAGACGGTCGCGGCGCTGGACCTGGCTTTCGGCGCGCCAGCCTTTATGATTGCCGCGATCCTGCTGCTGCGGCGCAAACCGCTGGGGTTTGTTCTCGGCCCGGTCGTGCTGACTTTCCTCGCCCTTAGCAGCCTGGTGCTTGCCCCGATGGGAATAGTGATGGCCCGGCACGGCTTCGCAGCGGGTCATGCCCTGTACGCCATCGGCTTGGGGATTGCTGCGGGCAGCACCGTCCTGCTGGCTTTCTTTTTGCGGGGAGGTAAAGCGACCTTGCAACCGGTTGAAACATGCTAATCGCCGAATCGATCAGCTCGATTCTCGCACTATTCGGAGAACTCAAATGTCACAACCGGAACTGAAGCAGGTCATTGAAGCCGGAACGGCAGAGTCCGGCTGGAAGAGTCTGTACAAAGTCGGCGGAGCCACGGTCCTGATTGTGTTCTTGATTCCTCTCGCCGAGGTCGGCATTAGTTACCTCCCGGGCGTGGCACATGCGACGCAGGGGACAGTAACCGTAGTCGACTGGTTCACACTCTTTCAGACCCATTGGTTTCTTGGACTCCGCAATCTCGGTTTGTTGAATCTCATCGGAGCAGTGCTGCTAGCCCCGACGGCTCTCGCCATCTACTCCGCCATCAGACGAGACAACGAAGCTTTCGCGGCGTTCGGCACTATCCTTTTCTTCGTGGGGCTAGCGGTCTATCTCGCAAGCAGTAGGGCGCTCCCCATGCTTTCTCTCAGCGGGGAATACGCAAGAGCTACCACAGATGCGCAGAGATCTTTATTAATCGCGGCAGGGCAGGCGCTGCTCGCTGAGGGACAAAGCCGTTCTGGCATTCCCCTCGTAGAATTCGCCTGCCTGGTAATCTCCGTAGTCATGCTGACAGGCAAGGTCTTCAGCAAAACGACCGCTTACGCGGGGATTCTGGGCAATGTGCTGCTAATAGTCGTTGAAGTCATCCTCTCCACACGGGGATTGACCGACGCGGAGATGGGAATTGCCATGGGCGCCGGGCTTTCGATGATGACCTGGTATTTCCTGGTTGGCAGAAGGCTGCTCCAGCTGGGGCGACTCTAAATCCAAATTTCCATAGCGGCGCTCGCGCATCCAGGAATCGGTCTCGTGGCAAGCGGATCGTTCGCGAAATACCAGTTGGGTGCCTGGTGCTCCTGCGTATGGAACCATCAGACAGCCGTGTAAGATTACGAGCGTGAGATCATGCCGGAACGATTTTCAACGAGTCGCAGCTCCCGGTGGTCGCGCCCAGTTCTGTTCGTGCTGGTCCTGACATTTGCTGCCGCGACGATTCTCTACACTGCCCTTTGGCTGTACGCGGTACGCTGGGTTCCAGATGTCGAACTTGGCGTTCAGAATTCGCCGTCTCTGTTGGTGACGGACGTCTACAGGAATAGCCCGGCCGAGAAGGCCGGACTGTTGGCTGGCGATCACATCCTCGCTATCGACGGAACCCGCTTGGAGAGTGAAGCTTCTCTGTACAAGTTGTACAAACAGCATAAGCCCAGCGACACGGTTCGGTTGACCGTCGAACGGCCGGGCCAGACGTCCGCGGTCGTCCTCACAGCGGTGTTCCGCCGCCGCCTCTCCCGGCCCGAGGAAAGAGGCTGGACAGAATACTTCGCCGAGGAACTCCGCAATTCCTATCCCGTGCCCTTCGTCGTGGTGGGCTTGGTGGTCTTGTTTCTTCGATTCGAAGATCGGAGGGTCTGGCACCTGGCTCTCCTGTTCGCAAGCTTCACCCCGGGGCCCGGGGGAATTCCGGATGAATTCGCCGCCGTGCCTGCGGCATTACGGCCATTTGCCATGACCTACCAGATCCTGGGCCAAGGCATGCTGGCTCCCCTGTTTTACTGGTTCTTTGCTGTGTTCCCGACGCGGTCGCCTCTGGACAGGCGTCTCCCCTGGTTGAAATGGGTATCGCTGGTAACGCTGCCGATCGGGACACTGTCCTTGGCACTGCCTCGATTGCGCCTGGGCGGATTGCGGCTGCCCGCCTTGCCCAACGTTTTCGGGCAGACCAGCCAGATGCAGACGATTTTTGTGAGTTGCATCCTGGGGTTTGTGGCACTGGGAGTGGCGTCGCTGGCTTCCAACTTTTTCCAGACGACCGATCCGGAAGCGCGACGCAGGATTCGCGTGATCTTCTGGGGTACGACAATTGCCCTTGCACCCATTCTGCTCGCTGCGGCAAGCCATTTCTTCGTGGAATATCAAGATCCTGCCTGGCTAGACGTCGCGTTAATCGTCAACGCGTTCCTCTTTCCCTTGTCGTTTGCCTATGCCGTGGTCAAACACAGAGTGCTGGAAATTCCCGTACTGTTGAAGAGAAGCGCGCGTTACCTGTTCGTGCAGCGCGGATTCACCGTTCTCCTCACTCTTCTGAGCATTGGCGTAACCTTGCTGTTTGCCTCCTCGTTCACGCGCTACCTTCGGCCGCTGATGGAGGTTGCGCAGCCGGCAGGCATCGCTCTGGGTGTAGTTTTTGGGACGGTGCTGCTCTGGGGCGGCTCGCACGTCCACAAACGCGTCAGTGCGAAGATTGATCAGGCTTTCTTCCGCGGCGCGTATGACGCCCGGGTGATTCTCGAGCAACTGGCGGAAAAAACACGCACAGCAACGGACCGCGGAGAACTCGCAAATTTGTTGGAACACCACCTCAAGCAGGCGCTGCAACCCAGCTCTCTCATCGTCTACCTCCAGGACAGCGACGATAGTCTCAAGGCTGCGTCTGACGCCGTGCCGAAAGAACTTAGAACCATTTCCACAAACTTGCCCATCCTGATCGAATTGGCCCAGCGGGGTCGGCCTTGGGAGTTCGCACCCATTGATGAAGACGCCACGGAAAGCTTAGGTCTGCTTCATCCCGAGTGCCTGGTGCCGGTGATGGGGCGCGGCCACGGCTTGGTGGGCCTGCTGGTTCTGGGTGCGCGGCTCTCGGAAGGACCGTACTCGGGCGAAGACAAGCGACTGCTGGCTTCCATTGCCGGGCAGACTGGAAGCGCCCTGGAAAACATCCGGCTGGCGGGAGAGATTGCAGATCGAATCGAGGTCGAGCGGCGGGTCGCCCGCGAAATGGAAATTGCTAAGGATGTGCAAGCCCGGCTTCTTCCGCAAGAGCCGCCATGTTTGAAGACTTTGGATTGCGCGGCGCAGTGCATTGAGACACGCTCCGTCGGCGGCGATTATTTTGATTTTCTTGATCTGGGCCGAGACCGCGTGGGATTCGTGCTTGCTGATGTTTCCGGAAAGGGTGTACACGCTGCGCTGCTGATGGCGAATCTGCAGGCTTGCCTGCGCAGCCAGAGCGGCATCATGCCCCTCGATCCCGCGCGCTTGCTCCAGCAGGTCAACCGCATGTTGTGGAAGGCCACCGACTCCGAACACTTCGCGACCCTTTTCTTCGCGATCTACGATGACAGCACGCGTGAAATGGTCTACGTCAACTGCGGTCACAATCCTCCTGTATGGCTACACCAAAACGGAAGCGTGCAGCGCCTGGCGTCGACCGCGACCGTGATCGGCCTCTTCGAGCAGTGGGAGTGCTCCGTGGAACAAATACGTCTTGATTCGGGAGACCTACTCGTCATATTCAGCGACGGTGTTACCGAGGCGGCACGCAACGAAGAAGAATACGGCGAGGCTCGCCTGATTCACAAATTGCAGGCATGCCGCCACCTTCCGGCGAATGAAATCGTCCGGGCTATTCTTGCCAGCGTGCAGAAGTTCAGCGCAGGCACCCAGTCAGATGACCTCACCTTGCTGATCGCCAAGGCTCGCGTATAAACAACTTAAACCGATACTTTAGCCAGAATAATGAGGATGCCTGAAAGGTAGCATAACTTAGTTTCCCGGCCTGTGACGGGCGCTTTCAGTTAACCACTGGCTATGGCCAAGGGGGGTAATTGTAGTGGAACCATTTCGGATTCACGTCGCGGATGAGGTGCTCAATGATTTGCGGGCACGGTTGCGCAATGCAAGATGGCCCGACCAGATACTCGGTATAGGTTGGGAACAGGGCACCGAGTTGAACTGGTTACGACGCCTCGTTTCCTACTGGGCCCACGAGTTCGACTGGCGTGGCTGGGAGCGAAGGCTCAACGCGTTCAAGCACTTCACCTGGGAGGGTATCCACTTTGTGTACCAGCGTGCGGCATCGGGTAGGGGTGTGCCGCTCATTCTGACGCACGGCTGGCCCAGCAGTTTCCTCGATTACATGGATATGCTGCCGATGCTCGAGCACTTTGACGTGGTCGTACCCTCCCTGCCGGGGTATGGTTTCTCGTCGCGTCCACCCAAGGTCGGCATCAACTACCGGTACGTCTCGGAGCGCTGGCACCGGCTAATGTCTGAGCTTGGCTATTCCCGCTATGGAGCGAGCGGTTATGACTTTGGGGCCGGGGTGACGACGATCCTTGCGCTAGACCATCCCGAGTCGGTGATCGGGATCCATCTCACCACACTGGAGTCGGATCTCGCCCCCGTGGTGGACGATACGGAGCTGTCCGATGCCGAGCGTTCGTACCTTGCGGTGAACCGGGGCTGGGATATGACGGAGCGGGGCTACAGCGCGATCCAGTCCACCAAGCCGCAGACTGTCGGCTATGGACTCAACGACTCTCCGGCAGGCCTCGCGGCATACGTGGGTGAGAAGTGGCACTCGTGGAGCGACGTTACGCCGACCGACGATTTCCTCTGCGCCACGTTCACCCTGTACTGGATCACGCAGAGCATCACCTCGTCGATGCGCGACTATTGGGACAATCGCTGGCACCCGGTCGATCCCAGCTACGTCAGCACGCCCACAGCGTTTGGTGTTTTCGCGCACCAAACCGTTCCCGAAGGCGAATTGCCGCGCTCGTATTTGGAGCGCCTATACAACATCCAGCGCTGGACAGTCTTTCCGCACGGCGGGCACTTCGCCCCGGCTGAGGAACCAGCGGCGCTCGCAGGGGACTTGTCCGCCTTCTTCCGTGGCCTAACCTGAGGCCATGCTGACGGTCCGCATTTCCAAATGCAACACCATATAAGAAGCCTTCCTCAGCACTTTTCTTTGGCTTCATAATTCAAAGGGCTGGTTTGTCGGCTACGCTTCCTTTACAGATTAGGTAAGAGTTGCCCGTCAGAACGAAGCCGCTCGCGCGGCGGACGCTGCCGCGTGGGTGAGGTCGGCAGCGGTGGTACTCGCCATCAGATAAATTTTGGGTCACAATCCAGCGACGTCATTACTCCGAGGGTATCACACGTTACTACATCCACCATGTCGAAAGGTTCGCACGACATTTCAACTGCTCTCCCGATCGCTTAGGCCCGCAGCACATTCGCGAGTATCAAGCCTACCTCTTCACCAAAAGAAAGTTGTCACCCGGTTCGGTGACGAACCACTTGTGTGCCCTGCGGTTTTTCTACATCCAGACGCTGAAAAGATCGTGGAGTATCACGGATACTCCTTATCCTAAGAAGACCCATCGCCTGCCCACGATACTCAGCCAGGAAGAAGTGGCCCAAGTCATCGATGCAGCCTGCACATCGTTTCATCGAACTATCTTGATGACCCTTTACGCCACCGGTGTTCGCAACGCGGAGTTGACTCGATTGAAGGTCAGCGACATTGACAGCCGACGGATGGTGATTCACATCCAGGGCGGCAAGGGTCGCGAAGACCGCGACGTGATGCTCAGCCCCGTTCTGCTCGAGGAACTCCGTGCACACTGGCGGCGCTTGCGCAAAAAATCCATTTGGCTCTTCCCCGGAAACAGTTGGCATAGTGGGGATCAGCCCCTGGATACGAAAACGCCGCGTCACGCCTGCCAGTACGCCGCCCGCCGTGCCGGGATTAAGAAAAAGGTATATCCCCACATGCTCCGGCACTGCTTCGCCACGCACATGCTGGAAGCCGGCGCCGACCTGTACACCATTCAGATTTTGTTGGGCCATCACGATCTGAAAGAAACGGCCCGCTATCTCCATCTTTCGCAGCGTCACTTGCACGCGACCGCCAGTCCTCTACGAGCGCGGGATCGGCGACATGCAACACATGCGCCCGAATCTATAGGCCAGCATTTCTTGCTTTACGCCGAAGAGGTTGCGCGTAACTTCTGTAAACAGGCCTCTCTGACAATGTGGTTCCCTGTCAAACACTTTTTGAGCGTACTGCTCCGTGCACTCCGAAGAGCGCGCCATTTCGCGCTCGTTGAACGTTCTGCCATACCAACCAAAGGCTCGCTCGTAATCGTTTCAGGTCAGAAACTCAGTTCGACCCATGCATCTCTTCGGTCACAACCTTGATCATGATTACTACTTCGAACTTCCTCCGTGAAGGAGGAGCGGGCTGCCCAATCAATTACTCGATGTTCTACTGCACACCACGGCCTGTTCCGAGCGTGCCCGCGTGCGAACCGAACTTTTCACTTGCTCGTAATCCCATCCCTTGCGCCACATCCAGTACAAGCGAATCGCGAGTCGCCGCGCCATCGCCACCTTGGCGATCTTCCGCCCCCGGCGCATCATCAGATGAAAATACTTACTGCGCCATTCCGGAAGGCTGCGAACCGTCACCTGAGCCGCTTCCACCAGCAAGAAGCGCAACATCGAACTCCCTTGTTTGGTGATATGCCCTAGTCGCCGCCGATTCCCACTCGAGTCCTCTAAGAGGTTGTTGAAAAACCACTGCCAATCCACTGCGGATGCGTGATAAGAAACAGGAATGCGAGGAGACGATCAGCAACTGCAAACGGGGATGTTCAGTTATGTGGCGTTGGAAGATCGGATACCAGCGGATCATCCACTGCGCGGAGTGAGGAAGCTGGTGGACGCGGTCTTGGCGGAGATGTCCAAGGACTTCGATGGACTGTATTCCGAGGTGGGAAGGCCGTCGATTGCGCCGGAGCGGTTATTGCGTGCGTTGCTGTTGCAGGTGTTTTATTCGGTGCGCAGCGAGCGACTGCTGATGGAGCAGCTCAACTACAACCTGTTGTTCCGCTGGTTTGTCGGTTTGGAGATCGACGACGCGGTGTGGAACCACGCGGTGTTCAGCAAGAATCGCGACCGGCTGTTGAACCAGGATCTGGCGCAGAAGTTTTTCGCCCACGTCAAAGAGCAGGCGGCGGGGTTGATGTCGGACGAGCACTTCACTGTGGACGGGACGCTGATCGAGGCTTGGGCGGGGCAGAAGAGCTTTCGCCGCAAGGATAAGGGCGGGTCGGGGAGCGGAGGAGATTTTCATGGTGAGTCGCGCCGCAACCAGACGCACGCCTCGCGCACCGACCCGGAATCGCGGCTTTATAAGAAGTCGGCAGGCCAGGAATCCAAGCTGAGCTATCTGGGGCATACTTTGGTGGAGAACCGGAATGGGTTGATTGCGGCAGCGATGACCACGCAGGCGGATGGCAGGGCGGAGCGCGACGCGGCTTTATTAATGTTGTACGAGTTGACCCGAACGCGAAGCGGTCGGATTACGACGGGAGCGGACAAAGCCTATGACACGCGCGACTTCGTCGACACGGTGCGCGAGTTGGGTGTGACGCCGCACGTAGCACGCCGGCAACACGGCGCGATCGACGAACGAACCAGCCGGCATCCGGGGTATGCGATCAGTTTAAGCAAACGATGGTTGGTGGAGAAGCCGTTCGGATGGCTGAAGCAGATTGGGCCTTTGAAGAAGGTGAAACTCCGCGGGCTGGCGAAGGTGGATTGGTTGTTCGTGTTCAGCTGCGCGGTCTTCAACCTGATCCGTATCCCGAAACTGCGGGCGCAGAGCGCATGAATCAGCGGTCCCGACCCTCGGTTGCCGCCGATGGCGGCCGAGCGAAATCCAAAACAACAAAGCGTGCGGCTCTTAGAAGGATCCACACGCTGCGTAAACGATATTTTCAACAAGCTCCTAAGGGCACTAACCCCAAGTAAGCGGCGATCTGCTTGCCACACTGAAATCGCTCCGCTCTCCCGATGATCAACACGAAAGCCAGTGCGGTCAGCGGACCCACTCCGGGATGGGTCATCCAACATCGTGCCTCGGGAAACTTCTCGGCCTCTTGCTCAATCGCCTGACTCAGTTCCGCGATCGTCGGGTTGAGCCGATCCAGCAACTCCAGCAGATCGCGCCGGCGCCGGCTCGCCCAGGGAGCTAACCGGATCGACTCCAGCCGTTCCCGTCCGTGTTCCCGCCACAACCTCTTTTTGCAACGTAGCCCTTCGTTCAGCGCCACGGCTTGCAGTTGGTTCATGATCCGGGTGCGCGCCTGCACCATGCGGTGCCGGTGCCACAACAGTTGCCGCAGATCGCGATTCTCCCCGCTCGGTACCCAGATCTTGGGAAAGTCACTTCAGTAGGAGCTTCAAAATATGCTGTGCATCCTGGCGATCGGTCTTCTGCTTGCGTTCGCGCTTCCTCGCGATCTCGGTGGCGTCCCCGATCCACAACTCGAAGTTCAGTTCCGCCAGCAGTCGTTCAAACCAGCGTGCATGTCCACTGGCTTCCATCCCCACGCGCACTTTCATTCCCTCTACCCCAAGATCACGGTAGAACTTCTCTGCTTCCTCGCGGTGCTGCAGCCGCCGCTCTTGCAGTTCTCCGCTGTCGGTATCGACAAACGCAATTTGCTGAAAGCTCGGGTGGTAATCGCATCCTATAATCAACATATCGGCTCCTTTTCTCCCGAGCCTTTTGGTTGGTTAGCACCACCAAGTTTACTCGGGGCGTGGGAGCCGACATTGTCATGGAATCAGTTACACTCAGAATCCCTCAATAAGCGATATCAGGATTTTGCAACAACTACCCTCCATTAAGCAGGTACAATCCCGCAGTGTGGAGGTGGGATATGGCAAGTCGTCGCAAATTCCTTGAAAAATCCACGCAATTCGCTGCAGCACTCGCTGCTGGTGCCGCGACTATTTCACCCGCGCAGGTCCAGGCTTAGCAGCCGTCAGCAGCAGCGAAAAAGCTACATATTCTAATGAGAAGTTCTTAGGGAACAGATGATCCCACACGGGCGTCGTTTGTCTTTTCCCACGGGCTTCTGTTGTCCGACGCCTCAAACTCCTGATCTATTTGCCCGCCGCATTCGACGGCCCCGCGAAACGTGTAAGAATGTTCTCGCTGGCGAATTGATGGGAGCTTGTGCTCTTCTGTGGAAGGGAGCCAAGGCATGTTTTCGCATCGAATCTGGGGCAACGTCCGGCCTGGAGTTCTTTCGCTAGTGTTCGTGCTCAGCCTCGTGCCCGGCCCCGCAGCCGCCTGGGACGTGACCTTCGCAACTTCCTTGCCAGCGCAGGCCGGTGTCCCAGAGGGTTCAGCCAACCTCACCTTTGTGCGCGTATTTTCGTCGGCTGAGGATGTAAAGGCGCTACACCCTCTTCTGAACGAAACGCTTAACATCATTGCAGGCCCCGCAGACCCTGCAACTCGCGTGGAGGCATTGCAAGCACCATCTGCCGTTGCGACCGACTCACAGCACCGTGTCTTCGTCGCCGATCCCGGCGCTAAAACCGTGCATGTCTTCGACTTTATTCGCTCGAAATACAGTCGTTTGGACGGAAGCAGTAACCGTCTGCACGCTCCCATCGCACTGTCCGTCGACGGTCACGACAATCTATACGTGATCGACACGAGCAGTAGAACCGTACTCGTCTACGACCGGGCGGGAAAGTTTCGCCGTTACTTCGGCAAACTGAGGGGCGGAGAATCATACTTCGAGAGCCCAGTAGGAATCACGGTCGATAGAGCCACGGGACGCATTTACGTGTGCGATCGGCAAGGACACATGATCTTCATTATGGACGAGCGCGGGAAACTGATTCGCAAGCTCGGGAACCGCGGCGGTGGTGAACGTCCCGGCGAGTTCCGGCTTCCCAGCCAGGTAGTCGTAGCTGGCGGTGAGCTTTTTGTGCTCGATTCCGGCAACATGCGCATTCAGATTCTCGATACTGAGGGCCATTTCCTGCGCGCCATTAACCTGGGCTATGCAGATCGTCACGCCGGATTGGCGATAGACAAGCAGGGCAATATTTACGTCAGTGATCCGGACCTTAACCAAATTCAGGTCTTCGGACACGAAGGGCAAACGCTCTACAGGTTTGATCCAGGGACAATCAAAGGCGCAAATTTTAGCCATCCATCCGGCATGTGGGTCGACGCAAGCCGCGGCCTTTATGTTGTGGATTCCCGGAGCAACCGCGTAGGCCTGTTTCAAATCAAGGCAGAAAGGGCATTGCGCACGCATTAACCCCGTAATAGGGGTTTTGAGCGCTAAGGCCTTCCATGAGAAGGCCGGTCGGAGTCAAGTGGGTTCTTTTGTTTTTTGCTGGACAAGATTTTTCTCCTTGCCGAGTCGCCACTGTCGCCACCCTTCCATCCGCACTCTTTGATGAGCGAATTCTCGCTCGGTGCAAGTTGGGTGTTCTCGTTTCAGCCGGTGCTGCCACCTGTTAGTCGACCTCTCCTTTCATCTTTGCGGATGAAAGTTGGGCCAGGCCATAGACGCAGTCACCGGAACTCGGCGTTTGGGCTTTTGATCTTCCTTTCTTAGGATGATTTTGCTTTACGCTGCTGCCGGCATCGCTATCCCCCGGTGGTTGTGCAACGGTTCGTACACTTCTCCGCTCACCCACAGGTGATGCAGCAGCACCGCTAGTTTTCTTGCGGTAGCGATGATGGCCCGCTTCTTGCCGTTCCTCCCGCCACGCTCGGCCAGCTTCAGGCCCCAGCGCCGCAGATCGCAGTCAACCCCGAACGGACCCAGAATGTGCTGTGCCCCTTGCACCAACAGCGTTCGCAGATAGGGATCGCCTTCCTTGCTGATGTGCATCTGCGGCTGGCTCTGGCCAGAGTTTCGTCGTCCTGGCTGCAGCCCCAGGTAGCAGCCCACGTCGCGACTCTTGCCAAAGCGATGTGGATCTTCCAGCGTCAGCAAGAAGGTCAGCGCGATCAGCGTCCCCACGCCTTTGATCTGCTTCAGCGGGGCCACCTGCGGATAACTTTCCTGCGCCAACTTCTCAATCCGCTCGTTGTACTCACAGATGCGCTCACTGAGCGATTCCAGTGCCGCCAGCAATGGCTCCAGCGCCGCTTGCAACTCCGGACTCAGTCCTTCCGCTTTCTCCGGATTCATATTGCGCACGTTGCACCCACGCAGTCGCTCGCCGTAGCTCTTCGCCAGTCCGCGAGCGGTGTTCACCAGCGCCGTCCGCGCTCGCACCAGTCCCGCTCGGGCTCGGATCACCGTCAAGTCCGCTTGCGCTTTCGCGCTGCGATGCTTCACCGGACACAACAACTGCGGATCGATTCGCGCCAGCCGCGCCAGAGTCTGGGCGTCCAGCCGATCGTCTTTCTTCCGGCTTTCCCCGATCAATCGCACGTTGCGCGCATGGGCCACGATCACTTCATGCCCCAACTCCGTCAGGATTCGGCTCACCCAGGGCGAGTGCATTCCCGTTTCCAACGCCATCCGGCTGCGCGGCATGCCTCCGAACACCTCTCGCATCGCCTTGGGAGTCGTGCCCAGTTTCTGTTCCTGCAGCACTTCGCCCACTTCGTCTAGCAGGCAATACCAGCTTGAGCGATCGCCCAAATCCAGACCGATCGTCAGTTTCGGTTGAGAAAAATTCCTGATCTGCTTCGTCGCTACGGTGCTAATCTTCTTCATTGCCGGTCTCCTTTATCTCTTGTGCCTTGAGCACGTCGATAACTTGGGAGCGTACAGCATCCCGTCGGAGACCGGCCTTCTCATCCCATCTGTTAGCGACAGTTGAGGCTTTGGGCGCACATTTGTATAGCTATGGAGATGACCCAATTTGTTGACGAGGTGACGCTTGCCACCCTGAATCGCCTTTTGCCGAACGTAGAATTTGAGCCAATTCTAAAGGCGGTTGATGGGTCACAAGAACCTTCCGTCAGCGTTGAGCTGCGTGCGCCGACGGGTGCGGATTTACTTTTTCAGAGTCTTCTTCCGACCGGAGCGGCACGCACTCCCCTGCGCTGATAAGCACTGCACTGTGGCTCTGGGCTGTTCGGAGTGACGAATCGTCCCCACAAGGACCGCCATTGAGCGGTCTTTTTCTCAGTTTCTGAATTCACAGAATGCTTGACACGAAGACAGGTGCGGCATAGCATTCTGCCGCCCTGGGTAAGCACGAAGGGAATAGCGGGCCCGAGGATGCGAGGCCTGCAGCGCACCTATGCTTCGGCACTCAGACGCTCCTCAGTGTGCTACCCAGGTTTTCCTCGAAGGCCATATCGTAACCGTTTAGTCCGCGCTAAATAGTCTTCCTTTCTTGCGTAGGCCCGAGATCTGCTGTACAGAGGCGACAGCTGGAGCTGACATGAAGGACTTATTCCAAGTTCTCAGACAAAAGGAGCTGGACATCGAACGCGTCCGCAAGGAGATCGAAGCGTTACACTTTGTAATCCCTTTGCTCGCCGAAGAAGCAGACTGGATCGAAAATGGCCTCGCACCGCCGCGGTTTCGCGCGACTGGAACCGCGGGTAGAACTCGTTGACCCGGTCGGAGTGTAAAGGCCCGGATTTCTTGTTCTGCTTCAGACTGACACCACCGCTGGGGTAACTTCCAACTGAGGCTCGAACCTCAAAGGTACATCGAGGGCGCGAGCAACGAGGCAGAGCCGCTCTGTTTTCTGTAGATGATCAAGGGCTCGTTCCCGCTCGCTGAGCTCCGTGATCTTCATGGTTGGGCGAAGTACGATTTCGCTGAAACTATAACCAGACGCGGCTTTGCGCACTGTGCCACTGGCTTCTACTTGCAAATCGGTAAAGTCGAAGCCCACATTACCCGCGATGGCACGCAGCGTGGTGGTGAAGCATCCCGCGAGGGCAGCCAACAAGAGTTCTTCCGGAGTCCAGCGGCCTTCGAGTCCTCCAAACTCCTTAGGAGCCGTAAAGTGGATGGCATTGGGTGCCGAGTCCGACTTGGCGATACCGGTTCGTCCGGAAGTCCACCATGCGCTTACTAGATACGCATGTTCTGCGGTTTTGTGAGTCATAAGACACCTCGGTTTCAGCGTAGGTTGACAGAGAAAGGGGGAACACACGGTGTGTTGCAGTACGGCATCATGTGATTGGGCTCACGCGACGTTCTTGATGGTTTTTTCACCACTCTGCTTTACTGGCGGAGACTTCTGTTTCATAAGGCGTTCGCTGAGAGCGCGCCAGATTTCGGACCCAATTTCGTCGTACTTCACTGAGTCCGTTTACCATCGGTGCGATGCAAGCTATTGTCACTGGATACGGGCGAGAAGGGATTTTGAGCGCGCCTGTTAACGTCAACTATCCCGTTGCCGCGCAGAAGATGTGAGTTGCAGGATGCGCTGTACAGAACCAGAATTCGCGCGGTAAATCATCCACACAATCTGTTCGCAATGGAGGCGCGGTATGAAAGCAAGAACTGTGTTATTGACTCTGGTCCTGTGTTTTCTGGCAGGGGCAGTGTGCTTCGCCAGCGATATACAAATGGGCACCCGGAAGCTGAACGAGGCGAAATCGAAAATCGCTGCTGGGACACCCAAGAACAGCACGGTTGTCTATGAAGCTGCCGGTGACAGCATAAAAGTCACTATTGATGGCAACGCGCCGGACGGGACGGCTACGCACAGTGAGTGGACGGGTAAGTTCGACGGTAAAGACTATCCCTCTACCGGGAATCCGAACGAAGACATGCGCTCAGTTAAACAAATTGACGACCACACGCTTCACGTAACGTCAAAAAAAGGCGGTAAGGTTGTTCTTACGGCCCACGTTGTGGTCGCGGCCGATGGCAAGAGCCGCACGGTCACAGCCAGTGGAACCGATGCACAGGGCAAGAAATACAAGAGCACCGCAGTGTACGACAAGCAGTAAAGGGATCATCTCCTCGAATGCTGCCATCGGAGTGATGCCCTTCCGCTCGCTTCTGAACGGGAGGGCACTTGTAGCCTGCTGGCATTATGAGATCGCGGTAGGGACGATCATCGCTGATCGCCCCCCGCGCGGACCCGGACGGGCGCTTATTAGCGCATCCGGTTCTTATCGTGGATGACTGGCGGCGAAGGGAACCGCAGGATAAGGATGGAGTATGCGCGGTTTAGGGAGCCATCGGGCAGCCAGAGCGAGGGTACGCTCCCAGGAAATCGGGCGTTTCTGGCTTCGGCGGCGGAGTGTCCGCCACCAATGCCCAAATAGCCGATCCCGGAATACGCCAAGACTGTCGATGTTTCCCGGTACCGCGTAGTAGTTGAAGTGGCCCTGCACAATCGACTTGAGCCATTGGCCGGTTTGGCGCACTGGATCGTGCATACGCTCACGGAGTTGCTGCTTAATCTCCCGCAGCTTCGCCCGCATGCGTTTGCGAATCGTCTTGCGCCTCACGGTGAGCCGCCCTAACCTGTTCTTCCCGCTGATGTGCGTGAAGCCTAGGCAGTCGAACGTCTCGGGCTTGCCTTCTCCTCTTCGTTCCTTCGTTCCCGGTTTTGTTCGGCAAACCGCCCGAACTCAATCGGGCGCGTCTTATCTGGATGCAATTCCAGTCCAAACATCCCCAGCCGCTCCCGCAAGTTCTCCAAGAAACGATCTGTGTCCGTCGGTGCTGAAATCCCAAGATGACATCATCCGCATAGCGGATGACCGCCACCTCGCCGTGCGCCCATTTCTTGCGCCACACGTTCACCCAGAGATCGAAAGCGTAGTGCAGGTAGATATTTGCGAGAAGCGGTGAAATCACCGAACCTTGCGGACTACCTGTTTTCGTGTTCGACCATTCGTCTTCCTCCATCACCCCAACGTTGAGCCATTTCTGGATCAACCGCAGGATGCGGATGTCGGCGACGCGATGCTCCACGAACTGGACCAGCCAACTCTGGTCGAGGTTATCGAAAAATCCTCGTATGTCGGCATCCAGAACGTAGTTCACCTTCTTCTTCAGGAGCGCGTACGACAACGCATCCAGCGCTTGATGCTGGCTGCGCCCCGGGCGAAACCCATAGGAAAAGCCGGGAAAGTCTTCCTCGTAGATCTGGTTGAGGATGGTAACCACGGCCTGTTGGACAAGTTTGTCTTCGATAGCCGGGACCGCTAGTGGACGTTGCCGCCCATCTGCTTTCTCTATGTACACTCTTCTCGAGGGCTTCGCTCGATAGGCTCCGCGATGAACTTGGCCATGAAGATCGGCCAGCCGATCCTCTAGCCCGTCTTCATACTCCTGCCAGGTAACCCCGTCCACTCCGGGCGCGGCCTTCCTCTTGAGGGAGTAAAAGCTTTCCCGCAGCAGATCGACGGTCAGATGGTGGAGCAAGGCGGTGAACTTCATCTCCTTATTTCCTTTTGCTGCTTTCCGCACGCCTGCCAGCCCTTGTGACACGCCCTTCCCGCTCTGCGTCGGGTACGTGTTAGGTTGACCAGCGTTCTCCTTGATCAGCGGCCTTCCCTCCCCACTCTCCGCCGGCGATGTTCCGTCTTTGTTCGAATGGTTCATAAGTACTATGCCGCTGTGTGACTCCTCGGTGCCGTACACACGGGCCTTGTGGCACTGGCCTTCGCCCGCCGACCTGTCGCCTGGTTTGGCGGCAGGTGTCTCCGAGGTCTCCCGGTTCTCGTGCATGAAGTTTCTAGGCGTGTCTGGGGTCTTCGACTACGCCGGACTGAACAAGTGCTCGCGCTATCGCGCCGGTTCATGTTGCCTTCCGCGCATTACAAAGCCGTCGGCGTCCGGATTGACAGTTTACGGAGCTGAATACCCACCCCGCCTATCCTGTGTCTACGCTTCGCCGTGTACCTCGCGATACCCAGCGCAAGACTCGAGGCCGAGTGGATCGCTACTCCTTCCTCGTGAGGCTCTTTCATCCTCCACTTCATGCCGGTTTATCCCGGCGCACTGTAAAGCCCTGGTTACGACAGTCGTCTTGGTTACGACAGTCGTCTTGGCGGGAGCAGCTTTCGAGTCACCGAAAATCCACTCTCCGCCTGCGTCCAAATGGCAGCCGGTGCATCTGAATACCATCCGACCTGAGTCATGTCGGAAGCATGGGAGGGTAACGATGGCAGACGCTACTTCCAGCCGACCGCAAGTCAACGGAATCCTTGAAACCTCGCTCTACGTCGAGCACCCGACCCAATCGGTCGAGTTCTATCGCCGCGTTTTCGGCTTTGACCCGATTGACGCCGATCAGGAAGAGGGCATCACCGATGAGACGCGACTGTGTGCGATGCGTGCCGGTGACCGCAGCGTACTCCTACTGTTCAAGAAAGGCGTTACAGCAGACACAAACGCAACTGGAGCGATCCACGTCGCCTTCGGCATTTCACGGGCGGAACTACCGTCATGGGAAGCGTGGCTGTCGCAGCTGGGGATTACGATTGAGCTAAGGAAGACCTGGAAATATGGCGGAGAGGCGCTCTACTTCCGCGACCCCGACGGCCATTTGTTGGAAGTGGTCACACCGGGTGTTTGGAGCATCTTTTGAAGTGCTCCCTCGGATAATTAGTGAAACATCGCCTCTCTGACAATGTCGGACTGCGTCAAGTCTTTTTTGAGCGTACTCCACCGTGCACTCGAAAGAGAGCGCCATTTCGCTCTAATTGAAGAAGCCGTGCCAACCAGGCTCGCTCCGTAATCGTTTCAGGTCAGGACTCGATCCGACCCATGCATCTCTTCGATCCAACCCTGGATCATGATTACTACTTCAAACTCCTCCTACGTAAAGAGGAGCAGGGCGCCCAATCAATTACTCGATGCTCGACTGCACACCATCGCGATGTCCGGGCTGTCCTGCGTGCGAACCGAACTTTTTCATCTGCTCATAGTCCCATCCCTGGCGCATCATCCAGAACAAGCGAATCGCCAGCTTTCTGGCCATGGCGACTTTGGCGATCTTTCGTCCCCGTCGCATGGCCAAGTGGAAGTACTGGTTCCGCCATTGCGGAATACTTCTTGGCCTATCACCACCAACTCTACTCGGGCATCGGAGCCGACATTGTCATGTAATCAATTACGCTCAAAATCCCTCGATGAGCACTAAGAGGTTGTTGAAAAACCACTGCCAATCCACTGCGGATGCGTGATAAGAAACAGGAATGCGAGGAGACGATCAGCAACTGCAAACGGGGATGTTCAGTTATGTGGCGTTGGAAGATCGGATACCAGCGGATCATCCACTGCGCGGAGTGAGGAAGCTGGTGGACGCGGTCTTGGCGGAGATGTCCAAGGACTTCGATGGACTGTATTCCGAGGTGGGAAGGCCGTCGATTGCGCCGGAGCGGTTATTGCGTGCGTTGCTGTTGCAGGTGTTTTATTCGGTGCGCAGCGAGCGACTGCTGATGGAGCAGCTCAACTACAACCTGTTGTTCCGCTGGTTTGTCGGTTTGGAGATCGACGACGCGGTGTGGAACCACGCGGTGTTCAGCAAGAATCGCGACCGGCTGTTGAACCAGGATCTGGCGCAGAAGTTTTTCGCCCACGTCAAAGAGCAGGCGGCGGGGTTGATGTCGGACGAGCACTTCACTGTGGACGGGACGCTGATCGAGGCTTGGGCGGGGCAGAAGAGCTTTCGCCGCAAGGATAAGGGCGGGTCGGGGAGCGGAGGAGATTTTCATGGTGAGTCGCGCCGCAACCAGACGCACGCCTCGCGCACCGACCCGGAATCGCGGCTTTATAAGAAGTCGGCAGGCCAGGAATCCAAGCTGAGCTATCTGGGGCATACTTTGGTGGAGAACCGGAATGGGTTGATTGCGGCAGCGATGACCACGCAGGCGGATGGCAGGGCGGAGCGCGACGCGGCTTTATTAATGTTGTACGAGTTGACCCGAACGCGAAGCGGTCGGATTACGACGGGAGCGGACAAAGCCTATGACACGCGCGACTTCGTCGACACGGTGCGCGAGTTGGGTGTGACGCCGCACGTAGCACGCCGGCAACACGGCGCGATCGACGAACGAACCAGCCGGCATCCGGGGTATGCGATCAGTTTAAGCAAACGATGGTTGGTGGAGAAGCCGTTCGGATGGCTGAAGCAGATTGGGCCTTTGAAGAAGGTGAAACTCCGCGGGCTGGCGAAGGTGGATTGGTTGTTCGTGTTCAGCTGCGCGGTCTTCAACCTGATCCGTATCCCGAAACTGCGGGCGCAGAGCGCATGAATCAGCGGTCCCGACCCTCGGTTGCCGCCGATGGCGGCCGAGCGAAATCCAAAACAACAAAGCGTGCGGCTCTTAGAAGGATCCACACGCTGCGTAAACGATATTTTCAACAAGCTCCTAAGGCCTGTTCTCGCCAACTACGGGCATCTCGATTCATATTGCGATAGATTCCACGCCGTAACGTACACGGAACAATGGAAGCTTCCCGTCCACGGCCAGCGCTCGCTCCGGATGCCCAATTAGGACGAGAAAGATTTACAAACTGGTGACAAGGGTATGACAATGCCGAGTCCCGACTTGGCTTACGATCACGGGCCAAGCAGGTTAGAGAAGGTTTTGTGCCCCACTAACTCCTACCGATGTTCGACCCTCCTCTGCTGCTGACTTCGTTAAGGAGACTACTATGCGGGTTTGCAGGACAGCAGTCATTGCTTGCCTCGGCTTGGTTCTGTTCATGGTTTCGGCCCCGGCCTGGGCACAATATCACCTCACAAACTTAGTTTCGAATCAAGTCCACCAAGCCCCGACCATCGATCCACTGCTGGCCAATGCCTGGGGATTAGCTCGGGGCGCCACATCGCCTTGGTGGATCAGTGATAACGACACCGGCTGGTCGACCCTCTATGATGCAGCCGGAAAACAAGTGCCACTCAGGGTTTTGATTCCGACCGCCGGAAACGGACCGGCCTCGCCGACAGGCCTAAACGGCCCTGGCACACCGACGGGAATCGTTTTCAACGGATCGTCAACGGATTTCAAGATTCAGGGCTGGCCATCAGTTTTCATTTTCGCGACGCTGGATGGCACAATCAGCGCATGGGCGCCGGGCCTGAACGCCAACCAGTCGACGATCGCGGTGGACAACTCGGCGAACAAAGCGATGTACACGGGCTTGGCCATCACCAGCAAGCCCTCGGGGAATTTCCTCTACGCGGCGGACAACACGAACAATCACATAGATATGTTCGACGGCAACTTCAACCTGGTGAAGTCGTTCGGTGATCCGGCAATTCCATCGAACTTCTCAGTGTTCGGCATCCAGGACATCAATGGCCTGGTTTACGTGGCGTATGCCATACCGAACGTCGGCGCCGGAGGCTTCATCGACCAATTCTTGGAGGACGGCACCTTCGTGCAAACAGTGGCCCAAGGACCGCCGCTCAACCAAGCCTGGGGCATGGCCGCGGCTCCCAGCAATTTTGGACCGCTGAGCAATACTCTGCTGGTTTCAAACAACTCTGTCAACGGCACCATCAACGCGTTTGACCCTATTACCAAGAGATTCGTGGGTACGATAAAGGACGAGAAGGGAAAGCCGATCGTCCTGAACAACCTCTGGGGAATTGCCTTCGGCGGAGGAAACTCAACCAATGGAGCAACAAATGAGTTGTTCGTCACCGTGGGTCAGGGGATTGGCACCGCCGAATTGGCCGGCACCTTTGCAAGAATCGTCTACAAGCCGTAACCGACAAAAGGCTCAGAAGGAAGGCTGACCTGCCGGGGTAATGGCGATGGCATGTACGCATAGGAGACCAGACGCAACACGGGAAACCCCAGCGGTGATCGCAGTTAGTGGATCAACTGGCAACTCGTGAGAGAAGGGCCGGGCCGTGAGGGGTGGCGGAGAGGCTCGCAGTACCTGTGAAGCCGGGTAACTCCGGTGGAGGGAAGGGGCCTCAGTTAAAGACGGACGCAACAAGCGACGAAGGACAAGGGGATTGACGATGAGTCTAGCCAGCCCGCGTTTTGTTCAGAAGTTGCAGGCGGCGTCACACGGAACAGCGTGTGTCTTTTCCGAGAGCCGGATGCGGGAAATCTGCCAGTCCGGTTCGATGAGCGGGAACAGGAAACAGAGTTATGCCAAACCGGATTGCGGCGGGTCCCGCGAAAGCGCCCCAACAGCCACCGGGAGGCTAAAGCCACTGCGCCTGTTCTCGACTCTACTCCCCATTACGCTCACTGACGGCAAGAGGTAATCTCTTGAGCAACAATCGGCAGTCGGAGCATAATGGCATCGATCTAATCGTCCGACCTCTTCCTTGAGGTTAACTGTGCCTGATTCACAGCGTTTTCCATTTGCTAAGCCCTATCGGTGTCGAGATTGCGGTGGAGGAGAAGGTTTCCGCTCGCGGCGGCGCACATGGACGGAGCGCTATATTCTTCCTCTATTCCTGATGCAGCCGGTGCGCTGCGTGTTTCCGGCGAGACTACTGGTCGAGTTTCACGCCAGTGCGGGAGCGCTCACATCTTGACCATCACAGTAGTGCCCAGTCCCACGCCAATGCTGCGTAGGCCTCCTGCGACATCTCGGAAAGTCGTTGCGAGTGAAAAGGTCCTTATGGAAGACGAAGTCTTTTTCGAGCGCGCTTTGGCCGAGTATCGGGAATCGACCGGGGATCTCCAGGAGTTTGCTGAGCTTCCAATTGGGGTGCAAAGCGAAATTCTTCGCCGTGCACATCAGATGAAGGCTGACCTAGAACGTGAAAAAAGGGTTGAACCAGTTTGACGCCACCGATACTTCGCTAGCAAGATTTATAGGCGGTGGATTGCAACCGAAGTGCGTGATCCGTGCGAATTATGCAGCGTTCTGATCACTTCGCGTTGGACGCGGGCGGTGCCGTCGCACATGCAAACCGGGATGCGCCACATGGGTAGTCATTGCAGAAACCGCAGAATGGCGCAGAATCATCGAAACCACCATCCCAAGGGGGCGTTATGGAGATAACCCTCTGCCAGCAGCATGGGTTCCGCTTGCCGGTAATGCTGATCTCGAAACAAGTGGTGCTCTGCGCCTTGATCATTGATTTGTTGTCCACCCCGCTGTTCGCGCAAAAAACACCCCGAATGACCTACAAGACGGTACCGGTGATGGTTCCGACAACACCGGATGACCGCGTTGTTGTCGATAAAGGTGACGCAAAACTGGGTAACGGCGAACAGAAACTATGCTCGATCCAGCCGTTTCCGGGAGTTCCGAGCACCGTCAGCGTCACCAACTTGCAGATTCCCCCTAAGGCTCAAAGGGAGTATGAACGAGCCTGCGCGGCCCTTAAGAATAATAAATTCCCTGAGGCTGAGCGGCGCTTGCGTAAGGCAACAGAAATCTACCCGAATTACGCCCCCGGGTGGGTAATGCTGGGTCAGACTCTCGAAACAAGGCAGAAAACAGCGGAGGCCCGTAGTGCTTGTTCGCGTGCGTCAAGCGCTGACTCGACATATCTGCCCGCCTATCTTTGCTTGGCGGAGATTGCAGGACGTGAGCAGCGATGGACTGAGGTTTTAACCCTCACCAGCCGTGCACTCGAATTGGATCCGGTCAATGATGCCTACGCCTATTTTTTCAGTGCGATTGGCCACTTTTATCTTAGCCAACTGCCCGAAGCGGAAGAGAAAGCATTGAAAGCCGAAGCGATTGACAGGGATCACCACGAACCACTGGTGCAGTATTTGTTGGCTCAGATCTACGAAGCCAACCATGACTCAGCCAAGGCTGCTTCTCACCTTCGAGAATATCTAAAACTTACACCGGACTCACGGGATTCAGCGAAGGTGAAGAACGATTTGGCAGAAGCACAGACCCCGAAGTAAGCTCATCGTCCGGATTTTCGTCCCTGCGAGACGCTGATCATCCGCAGGGTAGTTGGCGAAAAAGTGCGCCGTGAAAAGGCGCTGGACTTCAGCGGGTGCAACTCCCGCCCGGGAACTGGTTCGCTCCACCCGGTAGCAATCGAAACGGCAGTGGAGGCAACGAAGCTGTCGGAGCTTTCGATGTAAAGGGTCGCTAGGCGACTCCGCGAGCGTACAGGCCATAACGAGAGTGAACGCTGAGCAGGCCCCGAAACAACAATTGCAGGAGCCGACCTGACTTTTTCACAGGGAAGACCGCTGACGATGGAGAGGGACGAGCGAACAAGCTCCACCGGACCTACCGGGGTAATGGCGATGGCATGTACGCATAGGAGACCAGACGCAACACGGGAAGCCCCAGCGGTGATCATAATTAAGGATCAACTGGCAGCTCGTGAGAGACAGGCCGGGCCGTATGGGGTGGCGGAGAGGCTCGTAGTACCTGTGAAGCCGGGTAACTCCGGTGGAGGGAAGGGGCCTCAGTTAAAGACGGACGCAACAAGCGACGAAGGACAAGGGGATTGACGATGAGTCTAGCCACCCCGAGCTGTGTTCAGAAGTTGCAGACGGCGTCACACGGAACCTCGTGTGTCTTTTCCGAGAGCCGGATGCGGGAAATCCGCCTGTCCGGTTCGACGAGCGGGAACAGGAAACAGAGCCATGTCAAACCGGACTGAGGCGACGACGCGAAAGCGCAGTCACAAGCCACCGGGAGATTACAGCCACTGCGCCTGTTCTCGACTCTACTCCTGATAGCGCTCATTGAGTCCGTCGCGCGGTTCTTCCGCGTGCGTTACGGGCAATGGAATCAGTCACGGGTCAGGGCCGAATTGTTTCCTCGCAGGAGATCAAGCCTCCGGACAGACTGTACTCGCAGCGCCAGCGGAAGCCATTGGCGTCGTGTTTTCCATATCCCCACACGCGGAGCGTGAGCGTCTCCCCCTCGAGCTGCGAGCCCTCCACGAACACGTGGTCGTTTTCCCGCAGCTGAGGACGAAGGTTGACCGGTACAAGACGGGTGAGCAACGGCACGTCAATCACGACCGGGTCGCGCGAATTGTCGGCAGCAAAGAGCAGAGCGCGGGAAGTGCGTTTGCTCAGGTACTCCGTCACGATGAGGGAATCGTTTTTTGCCCACCCCACCGCTGCCACGCCAACGTAGTCGCAAAGTTTACGGGTACGGCCGTTGGCCGTGTCTTCAAGGAATAAAGAGTGGAAAGTACCGACGTATTCAGAGAGAGGAGTCTCCCGGTCGGTATTGCGGACCACGAAGTGCCCGTCCGGTGAGGGCAACTGGCCAGCTTTCGGGAACACTACGAAAGGTGCGGCAGGAGCTAGGATCTTAAAGGCAACGATTGCAGCAGCGCACAGCAGTGCTCGACGAATGTGCATGAGCGGAGCCCTAGCATCATTCGAACACAGGGCGGCGATCTTGCAGTGCCGCCGCTCACACCGCACCGTTACGAAAGTGTGGAAGAACGACCATTCCTTAGGGCTGTTGTAACATCGCGATAGCACTCATTGGCCCGGTGGTGTTCTTGCTCGCCGCAGACCTGATGGTTGTGTGCTCTTCCGCGCGAACGGCGCGAGACTGTCAAGAAATCGCCGAATCTGATCGAGGTCCTGGTCGGAAATCTCGTTAAACCTCAAGCCGATTCCCACACCCGGAGTCCAGTGGGTCACCTGCGCCTCGGCCCAAGCCTTGGTTTGTCCAAACCAGATACAGACTTTCAACCTGGTTCCCGGCTGCACCGGGATGGGCATCTCCACGTAGCATCCACCAACACTGAGGTCGGTTACCGTGCCCCGAAAGGAGGCTCCTTCCTTAAGATGGACTTCGACCGAATTCTCGCAGCGGAAGCGGGGATGTTTGCGAAGCTCAATACTTCCTGGCTCGTAGTCGTCGTCGGCATTCGTGGGCAGGGGAAAATCCCACAGCGTTTTTTCTGGAGTGAGGTTGAGCAAGCCCACATGACCGGCTTTCGGCGTGCCAGACTCGCCGATCCACCTTACGCGGAAGCGTACTCGATTGTTGCCATAAGTGAGCCCAACAACCTCGTCGACGTTGAGATTGCGGCTAACCCCGGCCAGCTCTGCCCCGTTCCGGCTGACGTTGACGGTGAAGACCTTTTCTGAGAAGACTTGACCGTCGCTGTCGCTGCCGAAGATGCGCACCGGGACTTCAATTTGCTTGCGGGGCTGGCTGCGCCTACCCATCGGTTTTGACCAACCTCCTGACACCAATTAAAGTCTGGCCGATCATCGGCGCGAATCTTACGTGAGCAAAACAGGCAAGTCAATGAAAGCCGTGGAGATAGTGGCGGCTCAAAAAGGATTGTTGGCGTTCAATCGCGATTACGCTCATCTTCCGACCACTTCAAACGCTTCGGATGTGAAGTGAAGCGAAAGAAGTCGAAATTTGAGTGTAAAGGCCTGGTTACGTCAACTGATGTGCGGACTCCCGAGTAGAATGTCTCCCGAGCACCTGCGAGGCCGGCCATGGCAAGAATGTCCGCAAAGAGAAAATCGAATCCCCGCAAAAAAGCGAAGAAATCCCCGCCAAGGAAGGCGAAGAAGGCCCTCCGTCAGGTGAAAAAAGTACCTGTGCCACGGCGGGCTGCGGAGGTCGGTGCCGAGAAGCTGACCTTTAACCATGCAATGGTCTATGCCGCGGACGTGCGACGCGCGCTGGGCCTTTATCGCGACCTGCTGGGATTCAAACTCGTGGACGAATTCCGCCACGAAGATATACCCGTGTATGCACGGCTGCGCGCGCCTGGAGGCGACGGCACGATCGCGCTGCACTTGGCGGGGCCGGGGACGCCGCTTGCCAGTGACGGCGTGCGGTTGTACTTCGAGATTCGCGAAGTTGACGACTTCTGTCGCAAACTGCAGGCCAAGGGCTTCTACATTACGCAGATGCCGCGCATGATGCCATGGGGTTGGCGTCACGCCTATCTGAACGATCCCGATGGCCACGAGATCAGCATCTACTGGGCCGGGGAGAACCGCATGAAGAAAACCGTCATGCGCGCGGCAAAGGAAGTTGAGCAGGCGTCTTCCGCGAAAGGGCGATGACGGTCGCCGGGTATTCCGCGCCTATCGTCCCTCACGATGAACCGGACCCTGGGTTAATGAGTGTAACTGTTTACAACAGCTACGCCTGTTTTTCGAGATCGGGTGAGATTGAGATAATGATTCCGACAAAAGGCATCTACATTAATCAACAGCGTACCCACATATGCTAGAGGTCAAAAAGAGGCGGGATGGCTAAATTCGCGACTTTACTTGTCCTTTCACTCGCCGTAGCGCTTCCATTGGCGGCGCAAGACAATCCCAGAATCGAAGTATTCGGCGGCTATCAATACTTGCACGCGGAAATTTTGACGGTGCAGGGGACAGCGCGAATGCCAATGGTTGGAACGCGTCTGCGACCTTTAACTTTGCCAAACACCTCGGCATCGCCGCGGATTTCAGCGGTAACTACAAATCGGAACAATCCGAAGATTCGACTGCCGATGTGCGTATCTACACATACGCTTTCGGACCTGTTGTTTCCGCGAATGCCAGCGAGAAGTTTAGGATCTTCGCCCACGCACTATTCGGCGGAGTTCATGTCCCGACCGGGTGCTTCCTCTTCAGCGGCAGCCCAAATGAGTGCGGTGCCAGTTCCACGAGCGGGTTTGCCATGATGATCGGCGGCGGAGTCGATGCGAGAATGACGAAGCGCTTCGATTTTCGCATGGTTCAGATCGACTGGGCTCGCCTCGCGTCGGAGTTTGGTGCGCAAAACAGCAATGTGAGGGTCTCAACGGGTATTGTGGTCCGTTTCTAGTCTCAAGCATCTGATGTTAAATCCTGATTACGCTCCGTCGAAAATCCATCCACAGACCTAAATAGCAGGCTTGGGCGCAAGTTGGTTTATGGGGGTGATGGTTACCTCATAGCCGAGCTTGCGAAGGGCTCGCGCCAGCATCTGGGCACGTTGTTTCTTTTCCCGGGGACTCACTTCGCGGCCTTGCTCGATATATCGCACCCCTTCATGCAAGATCTTCCAAACTACGCGACAGAGCCGATGGGCAATGGCCCAGATGGCGGACTTATAGCCGAGGCGGGGCATCAGACGGCGGAACACCACCTGAAAATAACTGCCTTTCTTCGCGACCGCAGCGTGCGCGGCTTGGTTCAGAACTCGACGCAGGTATTTATTTCCTTTCGCGGAGCGACTGCTATGGTTTTGCTCCGCGCTTACTTCCTTGCCAGGACAGGTTCCCACCCAAGCCGTCAACTCCGCCGCCGAAGAGAATGTACTAGCCTGCGCACCCACCCACCTCGGCGATGATCTGTTGCGCTGAATCCACTCCCAGGCCAGGTACTTGCGCCAGTCGGATCACGGCATCCTGGTGCGACTTCATGGCCTGCGCGATCATGCTCTTGAGCTGAGCCATTTGCTGATCGATCAACTGCAACCGCTGAAGTTGTAAGGCCAGCATTCCCCGGTGCATGGGTTGCACTCTTCCCGTCAAAGCATCCACCAGTTGTTCCTCCGTGCAGTGCAACCGTTCATCTCCCAGCTCTGCCAACCTCTTGGGGTCAGTCTCGCCTTGCGCCAAAGCATGCAGAATGCGAAGCCCACTGGCACCCAGTAAGTTGCTCACCACGATGGACAGCTTGATGCGCATTTCTTCTAGCAGACACTCCATCTGGTTCTGCAGTCGTACTCGGTCGCGCGTGAGCTGCACCTTCATGCGAGTGAGGCTGCGCCAAATACGCTGCTCCCCCTTGGGCACAAAACTCAGGATCAGCTCATCGGCCATCAGTCTACGCACCAGCCGCTCCGCATCTTTAAAGTCATGCTTGCGCCCCCGCGGAGCACGGTTGGAGAACGCCTGCGCCAAGTGCAAACTCATATGCGGCTCCAGCTCCAGCCACACCGACCGCCAGTACTGCGCGGTGGATTCCATGACCGCCTCTTCCACACCCTGCTCTTGTAGCCAGATTCGGAATCGCTGTAACTCACTCGGCAGCGTGACAAATCGTCGCCGTACCGGCTTCTCTTCCGGCATACTTGTATCCACCACAACTACCATCAAAACTTTCTTGTGCACGTCGATTCCTGCCATCTTCATCGCTTCCTCCTGGCGTGGAAGCGGCAGAACGCACGCGTAAAAGCTTACACACCGTCACGTGCTACCACCCTTGTTACTCGGAAAGGTGGTGCGACATAGATTGGTTCAAATCGCGCGTTCCCGATCAAACTCAAAAACGGCCTCACTTCATCCAGAGCGTAAACCGACCTGCGCCGTCCACGCGCCATGAGGAGACAGCACAGACTTAAACCAATTTTCATGTCAATAGGTGGGCCGCAGGCCCATGGGAACTCAAAACCCCTGGATGAGAGTTATCTCCGTGGTTACCACAGCGACGCCCACTCTCTGGCTGCGTCCAAGTGGCAGCCGGTGCATCTGAATAACCATACGGCCTGAGTCATATCGGAAGAAGGGGAGGGTAACGATGGCAGACGCTACTTCCGGCCGACCACAAGTCAACGGAATCCTTGAAACCTCGCTCTACGTCGAGCGCCCGACCCAATCGGTCGAGTTCTATCGCCGCGTTTTCGGCTTCGAGCCGATTGACACCGATCAGAAAGAGGGCATCACCGATGAGACGCGACTGTGTGCGATGCGTGCCGGTGACCGCAGCGTACTCCTACTGTTCAAGAAAGGTGCTACAGCAGACACAAACGCAACGGGCGCGATCCACGTCGCCTTCGGCATTTCACGGTCGGAACTACCAGCATGGGAGACATGGCTGTCGCAGCAGGGGATAACGATTGAGCTAAGGAAGGCTTGGAAATATGGCGGAGAGGCGCTTTACTTCCGCGATCCCGACGGCCATTTGTTGGAAGTGGTCACACCGGGTGTATGGAGCATCTTTTGAAGTGCTCCCTCGGAGAACTGGTGAAACATCTCCGTTACACACCGTTAGACCAATCTTGATTACGGCCCAATCTTTTGCAACTCGCTCCAGTGCGGCAGCTGCGTGGTGCTCGCTTTTCCGGGACGAGTTGTCGCAGCGCCGGCCAGCTTGTTCCCGCGAAGGAACAGGTCGAACTCGACATCATAGGGTGGTGGTGGCGCACCAGGTTCATGGAGGTCGGCGGACAAGATGCCATAGACATGGTCGCCTTCAATCGACGGACTGCGTAGCTCCGCTTGCGCCCCTCTTCCCACTCGCCCTTGGGCTTCGCCCGAACCTGAAATTGAGATTTCCACCGGAAGACTACCGGCATACGTCTGAATGTCGCCAACCCACTTGCCCACCAACTGTTGTGCAGCAAGCGCCGGCGGCGAATGCGGAAGCACAGCAAATGAGGATTGCGGTCGAGCATGGAGGTTTGGCCGCAAAGCGGCGAGGAGCGCCTGCTCAATGGCATTCGGCATCTTCAGACTATCGCTCCATGAATTTTCCAAAATCACTATGCCGAGATCCTCCGCCGGGAATAATTCAAGCAGGGTAAACGAGTCGGTTGTTCCACCTTGGCCGAAAACGACACGCTCACCATCGCGCTCCTCGGTCCACCAACCAATCGCATACCCCTGACCGGAGACATCCGCAATTGGATGGTGAAGTTCGTCGATCGCTGCATCTGACAGGATTTGCCGCTGCGCTGGACGATGGTCTTTGAGTTGGAGCAGCGCGAACAGCCCTAAGTCGTGCGCACTGCAATACGCCGCCGAAGCGCCGGGCGTGCCCGAAATTTGTCGAGGACTGCGCTTGTGTGAATATTCGTCGCAGTTTGCCGCCGCACCGCGGGCGCCACCCAGACCGCAGTGATTCATCCCCAGCGGCTCGAACACGCTGTTCTCCAAAACTTTTGCGAAGCTCTGCCTGGAAACATGCGCCATTGCCTCGCCGAGAATCACGTAGCCGAGATTGGAATAGTCGAAACGTTCGCCTGGAGGCCAGAACAGAATCCCATACCGCTCGATTTCCTGATCAATTGAGATTTTGCAGTGTGAATCGCCGACGTTGCAGGCGCGATAGAAGGTAGAACCGATACCGTGCTCGGCCATCTTCTCGATCGCCTCTTTTCCAGTCATAGACTGGTCGGTATCCTCTCGGAGCGTGACTACGCTCGCAAAGTAATCCTCAAGGGCCAATTCCTCAAGAGAAACCCCGGTCCGCCAAATCATGACCAGTCCAGTTGTCTTCGTGAGTCCGCAGCATACCGTAGATGAGTGCATGGCCATTATGACCAAACACCATTTTCGCCATCTACCAGTCGTGCAGGATGACGTTGTGGTTCGAGTGGTCTCAATTGGCGACTTGGTGAAGTGGATTATCTCCGGTCAAGCACAAACCATCCAAGAACTTGAAGGCTACATCACGGGAGCGTATCCCGGGTAGCTTTCGCAAGAGTTTCGTGGTCCGATCCATTGTTGTTCCACCCTAATGGGATAGACCCAAAAGCAATTGACCGCGACTTTTGACTCAGCGGCGAATGCCGTGATCGGCGATGAATGAACTCAGAGCATGCCAGTAAACCCGAGCGGCCCTGACGGCTCTGGTATCTCCTGATTCGCCAGTGGCGTGTCTTTGAAGCTGTGCTGCCGCGTACGCGACTCGTCCAGTCTCAAACTGTCCCATTCCCGCTGACGTGGGACAGCCACTGAAAAAGTCTCCACGCGCTATCAATGATTCACGCTGTCCGATTTTCGCTACTCGGTCCAGATCGGCAAGCACGTCGGGACCGGCGAACGTTTCCTGAGCGACATCGCGAGCGCTCGCTGCGCATTCGAGAGGAAGGGCGAGGAATTGACGTCCGAATCGAGGGCGGCTTTCAACAACTGCCCTTCGCCCCGAAGACCTATCGCGACGATCTGCGATACCAGCGCCAGCCAAACCGCACAGGCGACCAGCAACGCAAAGATCACAGGGAAACCATGATGCTCTGCGGGATTCAAGATGAATTCGACGAGGCCTACCATGAAAACCATCCCCGCTAAGAAGATGCCTCCAAGCTTGACGGTGAGGCTAAACGTGACTAGTGCTTCTGCTGCTTGATATCCATCTTGGTAACGCGTAATCGCGGCTGTGGCGGCGCTCGATTCCGGAATGAAGGTAGTGATGACGGCAGCGCTCATAATGGCCTCCTTACTTGTTGAAGGTGCTTGAATGCAGAGGTGAACGCGTTTGACACATTTCTGGAAACGACAGTGTGGCGCGAAGTTTCCAGTCTTCTCATGGACCCTGAGAGGATCGAACTGCAGGGAGAACCGCGCCTCCAGGAACCCACCCAGCTTCGCAGTGGCCTTAAACTGCGGAATCGGGTCGTTCTAGCTTATGGGGCGGTACCGGCCGACCGCTCCTTACTTAATCCACTGACGAGCATGTGGGAGGGCCGTTTCTCCTGCGAACTCCTAGCTCACCCCTTTGACGCGGGCACTGGCGGAAATGCTTGCGCTCTACTAAGAAGTTCTTCGATGGTCTCGACAGGTACTGGTTTGGAATACAGGTATCCTTGTGCCAGTTCACAGCCGATTTCCTTGAGGAAGGCCGCCTGCGCTTCCGTTTCGACCCCCTCCGCAACGACCTTTAAGTGGAGACCGTGAGCGAGCATCACAATAATACGAACGATTTCAGCGGTTTCGGCATCCGTATCTAGCCGCGAGGTGAATGAACGGTCGATCTTAAGCGCATCCACCGGGAAGCGCTGTAGCCGGCTGAGCGAGGAGTAGCCGGTCCCGAAGTCGTCGATGTCCAGCCGAACGCCGAGTGCCTTAAATTCCGATAGCACGACGGCAGACCTGTCGGCGTCTGCCATGGCGATCGTCTCTGTTATCTCCAAATTGAGGCACGAGGGGTTGAGTCCGGTCTCCTGCAAGGTCTTGCCGATCTCGGCGGCCAGCTCAGGCTGTGCGAATTGCTTGGGCGCGATATTCACATTGACTGAGAGTGGAGGATCACACGGAAACAATGTCTGCCAGGAACGAAGTTGGAGGCATGCGTCACGAAGCAGTTGCCGATTGATCGCCAGGATGATGCCGGTCTCATCCGCAACAGAGATGAATTCTCCAGGCATGACGAGACCTTCGGGACGTTGCCAGCGACTGAGCGTCTCGAACCCCACGATCCGGCCGGTACGCAAGGACACAACCGGTTGGTAGTAAACGCAAAACTGATTCAATTCAATCGCTTTGCGCAAGTCAGTCTCAAGCTGCAAGCGTTTGATAGCACCCGCATGCATTGCATGGTCGAATACCTCACAGCGGGCCTTACCGCCACTCTTAGCGCGATACATGGCAATCTCGGCGTCCCGGAGGAGGTCCGGCGCCTCCGTCCCTCCACCGTTACTGAAAGCGATGCCGATACTCACGGAGAGCACAATCTCTTGATCGTTGAAGTGGAAAGGAGTCGCTAGTCTCTGCTGAATGCGCTCAGCGACCCGAATGGCATCGCTGGGGTCATGCAATTCCTCGATTAGCACCGTGAACTCATCTCCTCCGGGGCGCGCCAGCGTACTCTCTCCCGCGAAGAGTTCTGTGTCTTCGCCAATACGCGGTCGTGAGACGGTATCCGAGCCGCGGAGACCTGCGCTCAGACGGTTCGCAATTTGCACGAGGAGGCTGTCCCCGGCGGTATGGCCTAGACTGTCGTTGAAGACTTTGAACTCGTCAACGTCGAGGAATAACACTGCGAACTTGAAGTCCAAATGCCGGCGCGAAACGGCGACGCTCCGTTGCAAGCGGTCGAGAAAAAGAGAGCGGTTCGGGAGATCGGTCAAACTGTCATGGAAAGCCTGATGCGCCAACCGCTCCTCGGCTCGTTTCCTTTGGGTAATGTCGCGGTTTACGATGACCAGTCCAGTCGTCTGGCCTTCATTGTCCCGAATGGCACTGGCGGTGGACTCCAGAAAACGCCAGGAACCATCTTTGTGGCGGATACGGTACTCGAGTTGCTCTCCGCGGCCAGTGGTGCTCGCCTTGGCAGAGGCCTCCTGTACGCGCGCACGATCATCCGGATGGATCTGGTCCATGGAAGAAGTTGCCGCCAGCTCTTCAGGTCCATATCCCAGGATTTTCTGATAGGCTGGGCTGTTGTAGAGGCGCTTTCCGCTACGGTCGATTACTGCAATCATGTCCGCGGCATTTTCCGTAATCAGTTGAAAGATTTGTTCGCGCTCGGCCAGCTGGCGACGGATTCGCTGCAACTGTAGATGTTGGTAAACAGTGTAGATGTTGAATAACAGGACCAGAGCGGCCAGTCCTCGAACCCACTCTTTGAGATTCAACAAGTAGACACCGTCGAGTGGTTGGCGAAGACCAGGAAAGGTTAACGAAATAATCCCAAATGTCAAGACTAGGGTTACGGCTACGGCAGAGCCCCAAAGCCACCATTCCCGCCCTTCGACCTGGCGCATTCCGAAAGCAAGGGCCTTCGTTTCGTTCTCTGATAGAGCGTGTTTTCTCACGGTGTTAGCTGCCTCGTCATTTTGCACGATCGGGTCGAGCGACAACTGCGCTTTCGCAGGATTGACTGGGTGACCCGTTTTGCTTGTGGGGATGGGCCAGTAGGCGGTCGAGTTCCTGCACAAGCGATACGGAATTTACTGGCTTCGATAAATAGCCGTCGAAGCCAGAGCTCAGAATTTGTTCGCGGTCCCCCTGCATGGCGTATGCGGTAATCGCTACAACGGGAAGCGAAGCAAAGCGCGGATTTCCCCGAAGCGTGCGCACCACGGCAAACCCATCCAACCGCGGCATGCCAATATCCAGCAGCAGAAGGTCAGGATGTGCCTGCTCCACCATGGCCAGTGCTTGCTCACCATCGCAGGCTTCCGCCACGCTGTATCCATGGATGTCCAACAATTCCCTGAGCAACTCGCGGTTCGTGGGATTGTCTTCCGCAACGAGGATTGTCTTCATAACATCTGTCCCGCAGACTTGGCGAGCCTGCGTCCTCCGATGACCCTTCTCACCTCGATAATGAGCTGCTGCTGCCACGAGCCGTTCTTTTGCAGTAAAGCTTGTGTCTCAAGGTTGAGCAGGCCCACCTCTTGTTCAGTAAGGCTCTTGCCAGTCATCACCAGAATGGGTAGCTCTTTCAATGTGGCTTCTCGCCTGACATGGCGAATGACCTCAAATCCATCCATGCCTGGCATCAGCAGATCGAGCAAGATTGCCCCTACAGTTTTATTCGCGAGTACCTCCAAAGCTCGCTTACCACTTCGCACAGCTTGGGTCTCGTATCCAGCACTCCGCAAAGTCTCCTGGAAGAGTTCGAGCGCTTTGGGGTCGTCGTCCACGAGCAGGATGGAGGAATCGTCGTCGGCAGGTAGGGGCACATGCTTGCGAATCGCCTCCAGCAGAGCAGGTTTGCGAACCGGTTTAATAAGATAGTCAGCCGCACCCAACGCAAAACCTACCTGCCGTTGATCGACGATGGAGAGGATGATGACCGGTATGTTCGCAGTTTCTGTATTGTTACGGAGCGACGCCAAGGTATCGAAGCCATTGCTTCCGGGCATTAGGACATCCAGAGTAATGGCGTCTGGACGGAGTTGTTGAGCTTTCTTAATTGCTTCGGCGCCTGCCGCGGCCATCGCCAACCGGTATTCTGGTTCCAGGTAGCTGGCCAGAAGCTCACGGGACGAGCTTTCGTCATCCACGATTAGCACAAGTGGAGCGATGCGGCCTGAGGCTGAAAGAACGGCGGTTTTTGCTGCTCCGACGATGGGCTGCGCCGTCGATGTTGGTTCTGCCGCGAGAAGCGTAAATGTGAAGCGGCTGCCTTTTCCCAACTCGCTTTCTACTGAAATCTGGCCTCCTTGTTGCTCAACCAGGCGTTTTGTGATGGCAAGGCCCAGCCCTGTGCCTTCGTGAACGCTATCCGCGCTTCCCTCAATTTGTCGGAATTCATCGAAGATCACTTTCTGGTCTTCGGGCCGGATGCCGATGCCGGTGTCTGTTACCGACACGCGGACAAAATCCCAATAGTCGACGCACTCAATGGCTACTCGGCCTTCCTTGGGCGTGAATTTAACGGCGTTACTGAGCAAGTTGTAGAGGATTTGTTTAAACCGCACGCGATCTGCTTTAACGAGAGAATTGCTCTTTACCTCCTGTTCAATCCGGATGTTCTTGGCTATGGCGAGCGGATGGATAGTGGAGAGCACCTCAGGCAGGGCGTCCTTCACCGCGAACTCTTCGCTGCGCAGTTCGAGTTGGCCGGCCTCAATTTTGGACAAGTCCAGAATGTCGTTGATTAATTGCAACAAATGGGCCGAACCCTCTTTGATGTGGTTGACGAAGCGTTTCTGCTTGTCGTTAAGCTGCCCCGTAGTACTCTCTGCCAACAGATCTGAAAAACCGACGATTGCATTGAGCGGCGTCCGCAATTCATGGCTCATGTTGGCCAGGAACTTGCTCTTCATCTTGGTTGCGCGTTCGACCTCGCGATTGCGAAGTTCCAGTTCCCGGTTGCTGGCAGCTAATCTCTGAGTAAACTTGTGTTTTTCAGCTTCATCCCGCTTCCTCTGGGTGACGTCCACCGCAACAACCACTTCAGCGGGACGGCCCCCAAAGCTCATCGCATACGAGGTAATCTCCACATCGATTTCGGTTGCATCTTTTTTACGATGCTTCCAGACCCCAATTTTCTCATCGCCATCTCGCAGCGTATCTACTTCTTTGAGCAGTTGAGGCACGTCTTCAGGGGGACGAATGTCTTTGAGGGTCATTGTGAGGAATTCGTCACCGGAATAGCCGTACTGCTTTACCGCGGCGCGGTTTACCGCAAGAAACCGCAGTGTCTCCCGGTCATAGACCCAGGTCGGGTGCGGATTATTGTCAAATAATTTGCGGTGCCGCTCTTCGGTTTCCCGTAGCAGTTCCTCGGCGCGTTTGCGCTCGGTAATGTCGCGAGTGATTTTGGAGAAACCACGCAATCCGCCCGAGTCGTCCGTCAGGGCCGTAATGACAACGTTGGCCCAAAATCGTGATCCGTCCTTTCGGAGCCGCCAACCTTCATCCTCAGAGCGGCCTTCCGCCATGGCGGTTCGGAGTTCATGGTCTGGTTTACCTTTGAGCAGATCTTCTTGCAGATAAAAACACGAGAAGTGCCGGCCTATGATCTCATCGGCCTTATAGCCTTTGATGCGTTCGGCTCCCTGGTTCCAGGTGGCAACATGTCCGGCAGGATCCAGCATGAAAATGCCGTAGTCTTTGACATCGTTCACTAGCTGGCGAAAACGCTCCTCGCTCGCACGCAGCGCTTCATCCACCCGTTTGCGTTCCGTAACATCTCGGGCAACGGAATAAATAATATTCTGGCTGGGTTCCGAAATGGCATTCCAGGAAAGCCATTTATAGGAACCGTCCTTACACAAATAACGGTTCTCAAATGCAAAAGTCACCGTTGGATTCTTCAGCCGGGAAGCCTCCGCCGCGGTCAGCTGACGATCGGCGGGATGGATAAACTCCAGGTAGGGCTTTGCCTTCAGTTCCTTTACAGCAAAACCCAGAGTCTTTTCCCAAGCTGGGTTCAGATTCTTAAAGAACCCGTCAAGGCCAGCAACACAAAACATGTCCAGCGACAAGTCGATAAATCGATTACCCGTTTCCAGCCGAGAATAGAGGGATGCCATAAACGTGCTCACTCCCAGACCGACCAAGACAAACAACAGGCCGAGAAACCATAGGCCCCGTTCGATTGCCCGGATTCCTCGATGCAAGGCGTCCAACGACTGTTCCACCAGAACGCCCCAACCGTATTGACCCACTGGTTCGTATCCCACAAATAAAGTGTCACTTCCGCGCACAAACGTCCCATGACCTGTATTGCCTCTCCTCATAAGCCTGACGGGCTCATATCCGCTCAGGTCAATCGGTGCCGAGTAGGGATCGATATTGGGACGAGCTGACAAGTGACCGTGCTGGTCCACTAACGAGATGGTCCACGCGCCCCCAATCTTAGTTTCCACCAAATGGCGACTCATGGTTTCGAGCGTGTATGGGGCCATCAGTATGCCAATGGGCTTGCCGGATAGATCTTGAATTGGAACCACAATGGCGACGACCAACTGATAGGGCGCAACTGCGGTCTGATATACCTCGGAAATGTAAGGCTTCCAATTGCTGGCCTCGCCTTTGTACCAGTTACGGAAGGCGAAGTTCTGATTGAGGATGGTCGGCTGGGCTGGGTAAACCGCCCGCATTGTTCCGTCCAGATCGTATGCGCTAACAAAAGCGAAGTCCGGTCGCAAGCTGCTTGCTTGCTTAAGGTCCCACTCGACTCCGTCGAAGTCTCTATCGTTCCATGCCTGAAGGAATCTTCGGCGCGCGGCAATCGATTGCAGGAACGCGGTGCTCTGGCGGAAGTTCTCTTCCACTAAAGTCGATGAGATGCGTGCTATCTGGGCGCTCTCGGTAGCGGCCTGAGTTTCTACCTGATGACTTAGGATTTCCCCCACGGAACAAGCGAAAATTGCGATAGGTAGGACCATCAACGCCAAGAACAGAGAATACAGCCGCCATGTACTGCCAGATATCCACTTTCCGATCTTGGCACTCGCTGTCAGCACACACTCGCCTCCTTGAAAATCATCGACCAGCAGTCGTAAGCCATGGCTTGAGCGTTCCGTTGTTTATGAGGTCTCGGTTTCCTGCGGCTCGAGTAGGCCTATCCGCCAGCCATCGTCCCGCGAGAGAGCAAATCCGCCGTTCCAGTCCTCACCAATCGCTCGAATTGATCGAAGATTCTCGGATCCCACCATCCCTTTGCTACTTCCTCTTTCATCGTCTGTAACGCATCGCGGATGGAAAAGGCCTTTTTATAGGGCCTGTCGGTAGTCAGGGCATCATAAACGTCGACAATTTGCAGCACCCGCGCGGCGATCGGAATAGCTTCTCCGCGGAGGCCATCGGGATAGCCTGAGCCGTCGAGCTTTTCGTGGTGATGCCGGATAATGGGAAGTACAAGGCGGAAAGACTTCAATGGCGCACAAATCCGTTCACCGATCACGGAATGCTCACGGATAACCGCCCACTCGTCGGGCGTCAACCGGCCCGGCTTGAGCAGAATTGCATCGGGCACAGCAATTTTTCCAACGTCATGAACGATTCCAGCCCGACGCAGCGCGGTAATTTGATCCTCCGAAAGTCCCAGTTGCCTTCCCAAGCGAGATGAATAATCTGCCAAGCGCTCACAGTGACCGTGAGTGTAGGGGTCCTTGCCTTCGATGCTTCGTGCCAGCGAAAACAGGACCGACTCAGCCCGCTCCAGTTCGTCTGTGCGCTGCTTGAGCGTTAAAAGAGACCGCACCCGAGCAAGCAGCTCAATCTGGTCCACGGGACGGATCAGGAAGTCATCCGCTCCAACCTTGATGCCCTCGATCCGATCTTGCTTGTCCGACAGAGCTGTAATCAAAATCACGGGAATCAGATCGGTCTCAGGGTTGCTTTTGATTTTTTCGCAGGCCTGAAAGCCTGTGAGGTGAGGCATCATCACGTCCATCAACACCAGGTCGATCTGAGTTCTGGTTAACTCCTGAATGACCTCTGCACCATCGGAAACGGTGATCACCCTAAATCCCTGGGTCGTGAGGAGTTCCTCTAACAATTCCCGGTTTGCAGGTTGGTCATCGGCAACCACAATATTGCCGATGACAGATTGATGGGATCTCAACAACATATGATTACCTCAACGGCTTTGCTAAAGTTTGCCACACGTAAGTAGTATTCTCTAATTACTTAGGTCATATCTATCGCTTTGCTCGCACGAGACGGGGAATATATAGCTTGGAAGAAGATGTTTACGGGCTAGACGCCCGAGAGAGAGAGAGAATCCATCCAAGATCCGCTATATCTTTTCCGATGCGATGGTACAAAGTAATATCAGATACACAGACATATATACTAATCTAGCAGCACACCATTCATCGATATCACTTATTGCCACAATAAGTTATAACGTCTATATAGACGGATAAGTTCACTCTAATAAGTAACCTCTCCTGATTTCCTCCGACATTGTGACATCCGTGCTCCTCAGCTGAGAAAACGCTAAGTCGAGTCGACAACACGATCGCACGTCGTGGCGGGTGCGACCGTCACAACATCTCGAGCGCTTTGGATTCATAGAGGCATTGGTCCGCGATCTTAAGCAACTCATCGGTAGCCGAAGCATGCTCTGGAAACGCAGCTACGCCAGCCGAGAATGAGAGTGGTCCAAGATTCTGCTGCTTGTACTGCAGCCGCAACCTTTTCACCTCGGATCGCAATGCGTTCGCACGGGCCGCCGCGTCCTCTGCCGATGATTCAGGCAGGATAACGGAAAACTCTTCACCGCCGAAGCGGCAACATATATCGGTAGCGCGAAAAAATGAGCGAAGCAGGTCGGCAAGGGATTGAAGCACCATGTCTCCCGCATCATGGCCGAAGGCATCATTGAATTTCTTGAAGTGGTCGAGATCGAGGAAGATAACAGCAGTGGATTGCTTCTTGCGGCTGGCCAACTGGAGTTCTCTTTCCAGGGATTCTTCAAGGAAGCGCCGATTGAACAGACGAGTGAGGGGATCACGAATCGACTGCTCGCGAAGGGTTTCCCGCAATTGCAGACTGGCCAGCGAGAGGGCGATCTGCGAGGCCACGCTGATCGCCAATTGCTGATGAGATTCCCGAAAGTTCTCGACCCATGAGCTGCTTTGGGGCGGAGTTGCATCCTCGAATTCCAGATGGAGAACGCCAATGGTGTTCCCCTGCGCGACCACGGGCACGCATATACACTCGAGAGTGGAACTGTTCGTCAGATGCTGGCAAGAGATGGCATTGCTACTCCAGTGCGGCTGGCCGCGACGCAGAGACCAGCATGCGTCCGGAGGAAATGTCGGTGCTAACACGTCCCTTTTGCCCCATCGAACGGCTGCTTCGACGAGGTCTCGGGATGATCTGAACATATAGAGGGCTCCGGACGGGGCTTCAGGGAAAAGCTTGTGCACACAATCGCCGGCGACAACGCAGGCTTCCTTAACCGTCCCGCTACACTGCAGTAACGATCCCATCTCATTCAGTGCGGTGATCTGCTTTGTCCGTAGCTCTAACTCCTTCACCAGTTGGTCCAAGGACTGGGCATGCTGCCGCTGTGCTTCACTGGCGCGGAGCTGTTCAGAGATATCTTCATAAATCAGGTATGCGCCCCGTACTTCATGGTTCAGTTGGAGCGGAACCCCATGCAGTGCCAGGTCGAGGAGTTTCCCGTCTTTGCGCCGTTGTCGCACTGTACTATGCAATGCTCTTCCGGCAAAGATCTGCACTATCAGGGGTGTGGAGTCCGTGTTCTCGTCCCCAGGTATCCCCAAACTTCCAATGTCAACCGAGGCGAGTTCGTGCCGATCGTACTGAAAGAGGTTCTTAAAAGCGGAATTTGCCAGGTCCACGCGTCCTTGCTGGTCGAGAACGGCGATCCCTAAGGGACAATTTTGAATCAATGCATCTAAATAGGTGGTTTGCTCATGCAGATGAATGGCCAGGCGATGCCGCTCACTGACCTCGGACCCCACGATGAGCCCCACGGCCGATTGCACCAGCATGAGAAGGGCGACCTTGGCGAAAAGAGCTGGAGTTGGCGGGAACAGATGCATTGCGACGACGATTCCGAAATTTAGCGCCAGCAAGCCGGTGACGACTCGCCGCACGCCATGACGCATTGCAATCCAAATGATCGGAATGAAGGACAAATAAAAATGTTCGTAACGGCCACCCTTGGTTCCGAACATCACCCAGAGGACGGCCGCTATCGTTAGACTTTGCCCACCAGCTTCTGCAAGCACAGCCAGGGAAAGCGTGCTTTCAGGGGAGCCGCGTCTGGTTGGGTGAAGTTCGACGGGTGTGGCCGAGAGCCAATTGCGAACAGCGGGCATTACATGAATAAGAAGAAACGGCGCGATACCAACCAAGCCAATCGCGTCCCCTAAGAACCACCCTATTGTGGCCGGCTGATAATCGTGCCGAGCGATGCCGCGGTCGGCGATCAGGCATGCCACGCCGATGATGGTTGCTACCGTAGCAGCTGTCGCACTCACGACAAGATAACGAACCACATCCCGTCGGCGACGTAGTCCCAGGTCAATGCGAAGGGGACCGCGCAAGGCCTGCGCCGCTGCGCCATAACAAATAGCAATGCCGGCAGCATCCACGGTACTGCTGAAAGACGTGACGGGCTGGGCATAGATTATTCTGCAGGCGAGGGCATCGGAAAAACAGATCAGCAAGGCATACCATGGACTGACGCCCAACGTCAGGGCCATGACGAGGCCAATGGCGGGATACCAGGCAACGAGTCCAATGCGGGAGAACACAACGATTTCCGGCCGGTTCAGCAGCAGATACAGGACCACGAACAAAAGCGATACCAGGGTGTGGCGAACGATGGTCCGGTGTGAATACATTGACAAAATCTCACTGCCAAAAATGGCTCTTAAAGTGATTCGGCTGATTCCAGTGAGCGACCGATAGTACGGTCGCTGCGATTCGATATTCGTGTTACATGCCGCAAAGCGTCTCAATCGGCTGGTATTGGAGACGAGCCTGCTCCGTCTGCATCCGACAATTCCAGCCCCTGTCGATTGAGTGGTCTCCAAGCCATATCCCCGCGAAAGTACTGCCACAGGCCTTGCAGTCGCCAGATCATGTGCAATTGCCGGTAAGGAAAATGTTCGAGAAAGCAATAGCTCACGAGCCGCACGACATCCTGCCAATCGTTGTACCGTTTATAAGTCAGTTCTTCTTGCAGCACAGAACCGATGGAGATAAGAGTCGCAAACCCATATCCGAACAGCACGAACTGGAGAAAGAATGTCCAGCTCAAGGCCCCGATAATGGCTGCGAGTAGAACCGTCAGGAATCCAGCAATCTCGATGACTGGAGCCAGCAGTTCGAAGAGCCACAAATACGGAAGTGCCAGGCATCCTACACGTCCGTAGCGCGGCCGGAAGAGCATGTCCCGGTTCGGCCACAGGACATCGAGAAGCCCTTTATGCCAGCGCGCTCGCTGCCTCGCTAAAGAACGGAGATCGGAGGGCACTTCTGTCTAGCAGACAGGGTCTGGAACAAACTCGATACGGTAGTCCGCGCGCTTCTTCAACAGGTGCCGGTGTAGACGCGCGACCAGATCGAAATCTTCGCCAATGGCAAACGGCCGGTACCCTCCAACACCACGCACAAGATCGGTTCGAAAGACTCCGAATGCTCCCGAAACGATCATGAGCATATTGCCTCGTGCCCATGCCTCCCTCCCGATCAAAAAGGCACGCAGATACTCGACTACTTGGATAACTTCAATGCTTTTCTTGGCCAGCCGTACCCGACGGATTCGTCCCTTTGCAAGCTCTGACCCGTTCAGGACTCGGATAATGCCGCCGGCTGCTACTACACGGGTAGGGTCCGCCAGGATGGGCACCATAATGCGCAGCAGGGCGTCTCGTTCGAGCACAGAGTCGGCATCGACCACGCACACATACGGGGAGGACGCCGCATTCAATCCGGCATTGATCGCATCCGCCTTGCTGCCGACCGATTCCTTGTCCACCACAAGGAGGCGCACGTCGATATCGCTTCGGTACAAACCGCGGACCGGAGCGCTCGCTACCTGCGGAACATAGATGGCCCTTACCGGTCGCAACCGAAATTCCCTCTGCATGACCTGCAGGGAGTTGTCGATCGATCCGTCATTGATGATGATGACTTCGAGTTCGGGATAATCCAGATCGAGCAGGTTCTTGACCGCCGTACAAATGAATTTATCCTCGTTATGGGCGGGTACGAGGAGGGTGATAGGCGGCATCATCGGGGAGTCCTTAATCCAGTCGAAGCGGATACTTTGCAGATGCCGGAGATGCTGTGCGCTGGTTCTTAGCGCAATGACGAGCATCGCCAGATATGCAAAGTTGGAAAGGAGATAGTAGTAAAATAGCCCGTGGTTAGCCCAATCGAGATAGGTTGTCATGATTGGGACGCCGCCTTTGCGCGAGTGTTTTCCTGAACCTCAGGGTCGGGGGGCAGCTTTGCTGTCCGCAATACTTCAACCAGAATCTCTTTGGTTTCCTGGTTGGTCGGAGCGTCCTGATTAATAGCTGCGAGAAGACCAGCTTCCAGGCCAGCGTTTTCCACAGCCGTCAAAAAAGCATGCAGTCCATATTGGTCTCGGAGACCGATTACCTTCTCAAAAATGCGCGGTAAGCCCGCTTTGAAATCAATGAGGCTCTCTGCGGCTCGCAAGCGCACCAGTCGATTCGAATCGGTCAATCCACGCAGCAGGAACGGTATAGCCGTGGGGTGGTGCAGCTTTCCCAAACTTACGATGGCCCGCAGCCGCACAAACCATATGGAATCCTGCGCCAACTCGCTCAGGATCTCGACGGCTGTTTTGGGGCTCAGAAACGAAAGGCCACGTGCGGCTGCGGCACGCAGTTCGGGCAGATCGTCATCGGCAAACCGTAGCAGCTCCGGGGCGAGTGAAGGTGCGGCTACTTCGCTGAGCACCCGTGCCAGCACTTCGCGCACCGTTTTGTCCGTATGCTGGAGGTGGGGTAATAATACTTGCGGGCGTTCGGCGCAAGCCTGGATGAGCGCGCTTTGTAACGGGAGGGCTGGCACGACCAGGCCAACGTCATCCATCCAATTGAGAATTTCGGTGGCAGCCTCTGGAGAAGCCATCCGGCCGAGTCCGCGCAAGGCGGCGAGTCGAGTTTCCGCATCACGATCCCGCAGTCCTTCAGAGAGAGCTCGGATTCCTTCGGACGCGCGGGTGCGAGCGAGTGCTACCAAAGCTGTGTGTCGCCGCCATCCTCGAAAATGCCGCGCTTCCAGGATACGTTTCTCGACCAAGCCACTAGCCCGCATGAATTTCAACAAACGCGCCGACTCCTCCGGATTCGCCACTTCGTAAGCGTCCAGAACCATCGCCTCGATAAGTTCCCGCTCCGACGTTTTTGTCCGCCATGTGGCATACGGAATCTGTCCGGAAATTAGAGCCTTCCAGCGCTGGCGGATGGCGAGCATTTGCGCATCGCGCTTGGTGAAATACCACTTGCGGTACGTCCGGCGAAGAAGAATAAAAGCTAACAGCAGCACATCTGCGACGATCACGAAGATAATCGCCTTCAGCACAAAAGCAGCCGGGCCCAGCTTGCGAAATGTGTTAAAAGCGGATCCCATAAGTAAATCCGAAACTGGATTCCTGGCGATTCTGCGATCTTCTTTGATAGGCCCCAAATCCACTCACGTCCTGAAGCGCTGTGACTTGAAAACGCAAGCCCCCGCCGTACGTCTGAGAAGAAAATTCTCCGATCTGATTCACTTGTGCGAAATTTTCTGTTCCGACGGCAAACAATACATTTCCGCTGAGGCGGCGCTGTTCCCAGCGCGTGATGGGAAATCCAAGTCGTGTCGTTCCCGAAGGGCGCCATTCGGCACCCGTCCCAGAGAAATGGCTCCGAGCTTCGATCAATCCCAGCGACCACGTCCACTCGCGTGGCAGATAGAACAGAGCGGTCTCATTCAACGTTAGAATCCGCGCTGTGGTGTACCAGTACCAATGCTGTCCGTATTTGACCTCTACCCCGCGTAACGGGTCCGCTCGCCACAGTTTGAATCCTCGATCGTAGTCAAAGAAGCTCTCCTCACGCGGAACGACGCCGTTATCATGCGCTGCGCCTCCCCCCACGGTCAGCGCACCCCAAGTACCGGACCTTCCCGTCAAGCTGGCTGACAACTTCTCCGCGTTCACTCCTCCCCAGTGATAGCCGTCGGCCGCGATGCTTGTGCTCCAGCGAGACGTCCACTTAGATAAAATAGTTAACTCTTCATCCTGGTTGGCACCGGCGAAGCTGAACAAGTCGGTGTTCACTCCCAGGCGGAGTTCGTGCTTGCTTTCCGCGCGCAAAGAAATAATGCCTTCGCGCCCGTCAACATTCGTCGGATCTAAAACCAGCGCACGATTGAATTCCAACTTCGCTTCGCTTTGAGCACCCAGTGCTCGCAACGCGTATGCTCGCGCCACCCGAATATCAGCCCGCCTCGGATCGAGTGCTACTGCGCGGTCGAGTGCATACAGCGCCTCCCTCGTTCGCCCTTCGCGCGAATAGACAGTTGCTAGGCCCATCCAGTTGTCGGGATCGTTCGCGGCGGCAGCGATAATTCCGTGGTATTCGACTTCAGCTTCTGCAAGTTTTCCAGACCAGGTCAGAACCCGTGCACGCCAAGCGCGTACATCGACGTTCTGAGGAGCACGAGCAATCTCCCGATCGACGATATGCATCGCTGCGGCCCAGTCGTGCGCTTCGGCACACTTTCGTACATCATCTTGCCAGCTCGAAATCGCCTTTTGTCCTTGGGCTACGCTGCACAGCAGCCACATACACACCAACACGCGACCTACGAACGTCTCGTATTCGCTACTTAAGCGTGTGCTATACATAAGTGCTAGCTCATGTTCGGTTACCTAAGAGGTTGTTGAAAAACCACTGCCAATCCACTGCGGATGCGTGATAAGAAACAGGAATGCGAGGAGACGATCAGCAACTGCAAACGGGGATGTTCAGTTATGTGGCGTTGGAAGATCGGATACCAGCGGATCATCCACTGCGCGGAGTGAGGAAGCTGGTGGACGCGGTCTTGGCGGAGATGTCCAAGGACTTCGATGGACTGTATTCCGAGGTGGGAAGGCCGTCGATTGCGCCGGAGCGGTTATTGCGTGCGTTGCTGTTGCAGGTGTTTTATTCGGTGCGCAGCGAGCGACTGCTGATGGAGCAGCTCAACTACAACCTGTTGTTCCGCTGGTTTGTCGGTTTGGAGATCGACGACGCGGTGTGGAACCACGCGGTGTTCAGCAAGAATCGCGACCGGCTGTTGAACCAGGATCTGGCGCAGAAGTTTTTCGCCCACGTCAAAGAGCAGGCGGCGGGGTTGATGTCGGACGAGCACTTCACTGTGGACGGGACGCTGATCGAGGCTTGGGCGGGGCAGAAGAGCTTTCGCCGCAAGGATAAGGGCGGGTCGGGGAGCGGAGGAGATTTTCATGGTGAGTCGCGCCGCAACCAGACGCACGCCTCGCGCACCGACCCGGAATCGCGGCTTTATAAGAAGTCGGCAGGCCAGGAATCCAAGCTGAGCTATCTGGGGCATACTTTGGTGGAGAACCGGAATGGGTTGATTGCGGCAGCGATGACCACGCAGGCGGATGGCAGGGCGGAGCGCGACGCGGCTTTATTAATGTTGTACGAGTTGACCCGAACGCGAAGCGGTCGGATTACGACGGGAGCGGACAAAGCCTATGACACGCGCGACTTCGTCGACACGGTGCGCGAGTTGGGTGTGACGCCGCACGTAGCACGCCGGCAACACGGCGCGATCGACGAACGAACCAGCCGGCATCCGGGGTATGCGATCAGTTTAAGCAAACGATGGTTGGTGGAGAAGCCGTTCGGATGGCTGAAGCAGATTGGGCCTTTGAAGAAGGTGAAACTCCGCGGGCTGGCGAAGGTGGATTGGTTGTTCGTGTTCAGCTGCGCGGTCTTCAACCTGATCCGTATCCCGAAACTGCGGGCGCAGAGCGCATGAATCAGCGGTCCCGACCCTCGGTTGCCGCCGATGGCGGCCGAGCGAAATCCAAAACAACAAAGCGTGCGGCTCTTAGAAGGATCCACACGCTGCGTAAACGATATTTTCAACAAGCTCCTAAAGAGCGTGAACTAAACTAATTAATGGCGCACTAATTTGAGCTACCTAGCTATTACATTCGTAATCGATGAGTATTAGTGGCGGCTAATGTATCGTCAGGCTCTTCACAAGAGTGAACTGTCGGTAAACCGACGATAAGCGATCCGTGTACGTTGTGACGCTGAAGGAGAGCGTTTAGCCGCCCGTCGTCATGGCTCTGGCGAGATTTCAATCAGCCAGTTGGGTAGATCCGGAATCGATTTACCGTGACTCTGGAGGTTGAATATTTGACTGTCGTCGGCTAACCGACGGTAGCTTGACCCGAAAATCAGTCTTTCTCTAAAGCAACGGACTCGTCACCAAAGTACTCATGCACCGATTTACGGCTCAGAGTCGAGTTGTCTTTGCGGAGCCATTACATGCATGTGACAACTGAGAGCCCGCTAGTGGCCAGGGTAAGCCAGCAGATCAGGAAGCTTGAAAAACGCACCAGCTCTGCGTCCACTTCGGCCACCGCCTGGCGATGCACCCGCCGGAACTCAGCAATCAACTTGTAATCGGGAACCACACGGCGCAGCCATATCACTTCCACATTGCGACTGCACTCGGCTTCCAACCGGCGTGAGGAACGAATCTGCCACAGATACTCATACAGATACAGCTTCAATAGATCGCGCGGGTCGTGACCAGGTCGCCCCGTCTCAGCCGGTTCGGAGCGAATGAAACTCAGCTTTGTCATGCGAAGAGTTTTACTTGTGAACGCGATGAGAAATGGTCGGCATCGAGGCATTTGCTGCACGGGCACCGGAAAGTCCTGTCTTTAGGAAATGCGATGTGTCCACAATTGTCACAGATCTGCCTTCCGTTACCGAGTACCCTCATCAATCTGAATTCCGAGTCGCGAGTGCAATAGGGGCATCGAGGCTCTTCGTTTTCCGCAGTTAAGCCCATTGTTTCGGTGTCTTTTCGTGGCGAGATTCGCTCTCCTTCCACTTTCTTGGAAAACAGAACGCCCGTCGAACGCTAAGGCTGCCAGGTCTCACGCGCTTTCTCTCATGCTGTACTTCGCCGCATCTACCCATTTCTTGGCCCACCGCACATCAAAACTTAATCGCGTTAGATTCGTTGCACTTTTTGAAAAAGTCGGGCAACGGGTTCCGGAATGCCCTGTTCAATCTTGTGGGACAGCCAACTCTGTAATAGCCGCCTCTGCTCTGGTGAGACGGATCGAAGATGCAGCCCGGCACGGCCTTTGTTGTCACACCAGCAAATCTCAGCGTCCAGCGAAAAATTGGTCGCTTCGCCCGGAAGCGTAAATTCAGCGGTCACTCCCGCACCAGGTTGGAAGCGGACCTCAGTAGCGACCGCCAGCCCCCCTTCACTGATATTCATCATTTCACAAGGTATTTCTGCCATACGCTCCAGCCGGATCCGGACAGGAACCGTCAGCGGACAGCGAAAATATCGCCGGTAGTCTCGGATAATCAGTCCCAGAGCAGCCTTTAAAACGCCTCCGATCAGACTCTCCGTCAATGGCTTCGCGATGATAAAGTTGGGCTGAAATTTCGCGTCTGCTGCCACCTCAGAATCGGCAATCGCGAACGTGACCGAGTTCTGATTGGAGGGGGAGAGCCGGACAAGCTCGAGTATGTGCATACCTTGTTCACCGAGCCCGAGATCGACGACGATGGCCTCGAATTTTCGCGTGTTGATGAGGCTGGCTGCCGTCGGCAGATCGGGGCAAACCTCTGCCGAAATTGCGAACCGTTGCATGCCACTCTGAAGCTGTCCGATGACGATCGAGTCGTTCGATACGAGCAACGCGCGTCCTACGATCGCGGGAACGGGAGAAGGACTCGCATGGCTGCTCATGTTTGACAAAACCTCACCTATCCAGTAACGTGGCAGGGCTGTACCAGTACGTCCCCCCCGCTTGCATCATTTACTTAATAGCAGTTCAGCAGTCTTGAAAGATTTTTTGCACGTTGTCGGAGAACCGACGATATAAGAACTCGCAAAGCGTGAGATAGGCGCACTGCTAGGCGCAGGATAAGACTGGTAAAGACCGCAAAGAATTGATGATTCTAATCAGTGATCCCAAACCCAACGCGTGGCATTTCAGTGCGTGATCTAAACAACAGGGCTTACCCCGATTCTGTTCCCTCCGATTGCCAGACCGAAACACGTGAACGATCGGACATTCTCAGCGATTATGCGCAAGAGCTGGGTTTGGATTCTCTCCCCAACGATCTGACCCGGTTTCTGTACTTGGCTTCCCTGCGGGACTGCAATAGCGGCGGTTACCTTCATGCTCAGCTTTCTCAGAGGATTGGAATGAAGGCGGCGGATGAAGCGTTACGCGCCTGCCACGATCAAGTTTTTCGGCGCTTGCTGATAACTTCCACGTCAGGATATATACAGCAACTCGATGAGTACATCCGGTACACCAGAACAGACAGGACAGCCGTCCTACAGACGTGGCAGTCGTTGCAGGCTTACCGGGCAACTGTGCCGTTGCGCGCCCTCCCCATCTACTGCGAACTCTTCTGCCTGAACATTGAACTTGCGCTGATAATTCTAGGACCACGAGCACCTACAAACACGATGGGCTCTCAGCACGCAATTTCGCGTTGCGTTTGAAGGCCTTCGAAAGGCAGCCAGGCATTTGTTACTCTGCCGACAACAGTCGCTTCGCTCGGCATTTTGAAACGGCGAATCAACTGGCGCGAGATTGGGTGAGGGATCAGTGTCAGTTCTCTCCCATCCACTTGACACCAACCGCAGGTATGCCCCTCGCTATGCCAAACAAGATAGATAGGACGCTCCCGGAGAGTTCGCCACGCGAAGACCTGCACTGCCTTTTGAGCAGTGTCGATCTCTACCAGCGATCGCGGAGGAAGCAGATCCGCCATGCTGTCGTCTTTTGAACCGATTAAGGCGTAGCGGTAGCGGACTGGATCAACGCGGGTCTGGAGAGCCGATGGCAGCATCGAGAGGTCCTGCGACTGGAGTTTCAACAAGATCGTTTCGGGGCTGCTTACTTTGGCATCGAAGTTAAGTTGAAACCGGAAGGCTGGCTCACGAACGAGCGGAGCCGGCGACGTGGCTAGGTCTGGTGCTGGTTTCGTTTCGTAGGCGGCTGTAGCTTCCTCCAGATCGACTCCGAACGGCATGAGCAAATCATTCAATGGGAGCTTGAAACAAAGAGCCAGGCTGAAGAGTTTGTGGATGCTCGGGATCGAGCCTGCTTCAATATCCGCCAGGGTTGAATGTGACACATAAAAATCGGCGTTTCCTTTGAGGTCTGAAATGTTCCTAGTGATACGTTCGACGTCGCTTGGCTTAATCAGTCGCTCTTCCCGCAATGCCCGAATCCACTTGCCTGGTTCCATTCTTTTTAGCGCTCCCGGCATTATTTCATTTTGGGACTCCTCATTCCGCTGATAAATGCCCCATACTCGGCCATCGGGCAAAGCAGTCCCCACAACATTCGTCCTGAATTATCAAACGTCCACTTCTCTCATCTCCATACATGAGAACGTATGTTACAAAATCCGAACAGAAGCTCGAACAAGTAAGATTACCCCAGGATGATCAATGGAGGGTCTGCCAGGCTTGCTGCTGGACACGGGTCAGAGAATCCAACAAATGCTGGTATCGTACGTTCCAGGCAGCCAACAACAGTCCCAACGAGGGGAAGAGCCACTGCATATAGAGGCAGGGCCTCGCCAGGAAGAGATTCAGCCGAAACCGGATCGCGTTGGTGATCAATTCATCGGCCTTCTCGGTGAGCGCTGGGTCGCGCTTCAGTCGCGCGAACTGTCCTAGTCTGATCAGCATGCCGGCATTCTCCTCGACCAATCGCAGCATCCCCAACGTTAACCGGATTCGTTTTCTCTGGAAAACCCGGAATTGTTTCTTTGACAGAGAACGGCGGAGATAGCGTGCCTCGTTATGGTCGAGCAGCGCGCGAAAAATCTGAACGTCGACGACGTGCTTTTGCTGCTCCCAATCCTGCTCGTTGCGTATTTCTAGATGCCCGCCGTGGAGAAGTGACCACGCGAGGGCCAGAGCCGATGCAGCTACTGTGAGGATTAAGACTGTCGATACCATTGCGCAACGTAGTCGGTTACCGCTTCATTCCATTCCGGCAAATCCGTTTTCGGCAACGACTCGATGGCCGCGTTCCGCCAAGCTCGCCAAAAATAGAAGACCCAGATCAGGGCTGCAGCATTATATGCCGCCGAATTAATTACCGCCAATGCTGCGTGGCTTAACAAATGCAGGTGGGCTCGAAATTCGAAGGCCCAAAGCGCCACCGACGAGTAAATCCCGAAGCCCGCGACAATTCCTACCGAATAGTGGTGCCATGTCAGGCCGAGGCGCGCCATCAGCGCGACCACTACTATCAACAGGGAAGCTTGCAGAAAACGCGCCGAGCGCTCCCCTAACATTATGAGCTCAGAGACTCGATCTGCACCCGCACCACCTCGGGTAAGGAAAAACATAAGCAGCGCTGTGGCTGCAACAATGAAACCCAAAATCCAGATTGAGTTCAAGACGAAGCTCAGCGATGGAATGGGCACAAAGACGTGCCTCAAAACTTCGACGATCACGCCCAACCCGAGCAAGACCGCAAGTATTTCCCCGCACCAGTACACGAGTCTGTAAGGGCTGCTTGGGTACGTAAGAAATAACAGGATGAATTCGCGTGAGAACACCACGGCGGTGTAGCTGAAAAAGACCGGGAAGACATGCACCAGCCTGCGCCTAAGCATCACCGCCACGATGGCAGCCTGGCATAGAAGCGGACAAATCCACAAAATCTTGGTTAAAGCGTGTGAGAAGCTCATGGGCCGCACTGGTAGATTACGCGCAAACCAGCCGGCCCACAATGGTTTATCGACCCGTTTTCAGATCGCTTGCCCTTTAACGCGCCGTTCTAAAACGCACCGTTCTAAGGGTGCAGGGTGCATAACGAACACTGCGTTGTTTTCGGCGGTATGGGTGATCCTCCATCAGCTAATGAGACAGTGGACGTCGCCAACATCAAAATCGATGTCGCGATGATCAAACGCACAATCGTTTTCATGGGTCTCTCCTTCGTCGCTATTGGTACCGGAACCGGTACTGGGAGACACCTTATGTGCATTCCTCAGGGGATTGGCGGCATGTTCGAAAATCGAGCGATTCGTGAAATCACAAAACGCTGTAAATACAGATGCCCAAACGACACATTGCTTGTCGGTTTACCGACGACAAGTAAATGCGGAGCGTCGTTGGTCCTTCTGTCCACTCCTGACGAATGAATCCAAAACTGAGTAGGTGTCGCGCACGCGGAGAAAGGAAATTGCCGTGCCAAAATGGGGTGTCGGAAAACCGACAAACTAAACGCGTTGGCTTATGCCGCGCTTGCCAGCGATACCCTCCTCCTAATTTCCCGAAGCATCCGCGTGGGGCGTCTAGATTCCCGAAAGTCGACAGGTAAGCATGCTCGAAGCAAGGAATCCCATTGGAATGCTTCTAGCAGGCTGCTGAAAAACTACTCCTAATCCACAGCCCGACTGTGATACCAGAAGGCATGCGCGGAGAAGATCAGCAGCAGAATCACATGTTCAGTTATTTGTCGCCGGAAGCGCGGGTGCGGAAGGATCATCCGCTGCGCGCCATTCGGACCATGGTGGACGAAGTGCTCAGCCAGTTGTCGCGGCGGTTCGACGGCATGTACGCCACAGTGGGGCGTCCGTCGATTGCGCCGGAGAAGCTGTTGCGGGCCCAACTGCTGCAGATGCTGTATTCGATCCGCAGCGAGCGTTTGCTGATGGAAGAGATGGACTACAACCTGCTGTTCCGCTGGTTTGTGGGGCTGAATGCGGACGATGCCGTCTGGGACGCGACCGTGTTCACCAAGAATCGCGATCGCCTGCTGGAGGCGGATGTGGCCCAGGAGTTTCTGGTGCGGGTGGTCGAGCAAGCGCGGGCGAAGGGTCTGACCTCGGACGAGCATTTCACGGTGGACGGCACGCTGCTGGAAGCCTGGGCGGGCGCGAAGAGTTTTCAACCGAAAGACAAGCAGCCTACGCCTCCGCCTGACGATCCCGGTAATCCCACCGTGAACTTTCGCGGGGAGCAGAGGTCGAATGAGACGCATGCATCGAAAACCGATCCTGAGGCGCGGCTGGCGCGCAAAGGCGAGGGCAAAGAGTCGAAGTTGAGTTACTGCGGGAACCTGCTGGTGGAGAACAGCAACGGACTGATCGTGGACGCGGAAGTGTTTCAGGCCAATGGCACGGCGGAACGCGACGCTGCGCTGGTGATGTTGGAGAAGCTTCCCGGCATACAACCGGTGACCGTGGGCGGCGACAAAGGGTTCGACACGAGGGATTTCGTGAAAGAGTGCCGGCATCTGCGGGTGACGCCGCATGTGGCGCAGAACCTGGGACGGCGCGGCGGCAGCGCGATCGATGCCCGCACCACGCGGCACTCGGGCTACGCCATCAGCCAGAAGAAGAGGAAGCGGATCGAAGAATGCTTCGGCTGGCTGAAGACGATCGCGCTCATGCGGAAGGTTCGGCATCGTGGGGTTGGCAAAGTGCACTGGATCTTTACTTTCGCCTGCGCCGCCTACAATCTGGTGCGCATGCGGAATCTGGCCCTCGCGGTTCCAGTGGTGTAAGCCGGGGCCGACGTGTGTCTGTAACCGCATCGAGTTAGAATCAAAGGCCACACCAGCACCGGAAATCAACACGTTCGACACCATCCACGATGAACAACAGAAAGAAAAACACGCTGCCGATCGATTTTTCAGCAGCCTGCTAGAAGTGGAGGATAGGCAATTCCGGATGAACCGAATCGATGTGCACAAATCCATCAGTAGCGGCAAGACAGTCGAAGGACGCAAACCTTACGTTGCCCCAGCATGCCGACGTCTGACTCCAGAGGCGCCAAAGGAAATACTATTACGTCGCGCCGATACCCGCGATCCGGAAGTGCTGCGCATGCTCGAATGCATCGAAGAACTCCAAACGAAAAAGAGATCCTGAATCAGGTGGAAGGTCCTCCGGAAACGGGAGGACCGTTCTGGGTCAGCCTTGATGGATGAGCGTATCTTCAAAGATGCGCGATTTAGTCCGCTGGTCCCTCGAGAGGTCTGCATTTTCCGCTGCAAGCCTTCGATACGCACCAACGCCAAACTGGCACCAGGGAATCTGTGCAAGACGGGCCAGGCAAGTCCTGCGCCGAATGGGACTGACCATGACCGATGTTTCTGTCCTGACAACGATGCACTTCGGAAAGAAAACACCGTATTTCATTCCTCCGACTTTCCTTTATAAGCAGAAGCGCGGAATCACGCCCCACGTCTGTCAGATCGTAGCTCTGAGCCGGATTACGGGGTACCGATTTGCGGACTGGATGAACCTTTTCGGCTTTGATCTCAGACTGATTCCCCACCTACAACTCACGCTTCACACCGACCGCACAGCCATTGTTACACCGGGTTCCTACGCTTCCAGTTCTGATTCCGAAATTGTGTCGTGGAAATCGGGATCTCGCAAAGAAAATAAACGGTATTTGTTCGCCAAGATTGGCAGTACGGATGCTGTTGCCTACCCAGAAATCCTTCCTGGCAGCATAGTACGTGCGGATCGGGATTATTCACTGCAGGCTCTCGATCACGTCTGTAAAACCCGCCACCTTTGGCTGGTCGAACATCCGGGCGGCCTTACGTGTTGTTATGTGAAACGGATCGATGACAGACACGTAGTCCTGCTTCCCAACCGTCCTCCTTTGTCCGGTTGGCCGCTACGCCTTTCGAGCGAGGTACGGATCTTGGGCTTGGTTGATCGCGAATTTCGGCCCCAGACGTGGGCCCCAGTGCGGCCTATGTGCCCCGCAACAAAATCTGAGTTCCCGCCAGGGTTAGCGTACTGCCATGGCGCCGGCGTCACCTTGTCCGCTTTGCTGTGCAGGTCGCGGGCGCGTTCTGGTTTGACCCTTCGCGCAGTCCATGAATTGACCGTGCAAATTGCGAGACTGCTTGGAAATCAAGAATATGGCATCGCCCTAGGTCTGTTGTCAGATTACGAGGCAATGAACAAGGTGCCAAGACATGTTGCCAAGATCATGACCCTCTGCATTATTTATGGCCTGCACTTTTGTGAACTGCTGAAAGCTGGTGGAATCTACATCGATGATTCTGACAAAGTACCGCTGGATCTGTATGACGGGAACCGCGATTGTCCCTTAGCGTTTGATGTCGGTGTCAAAGGCCGTGAGTGTTTTGCGACTCGCTATTGAGTTCAAAGGCAAATGGATTAGCGAGCTCAACGACTTGAAACTGCACTTGACGTACGTCAAAAAAGCGCTCACGCAATGGCCGGCGTCACTAGTTGGTCTCGGATAATGCCGCGGATGACGAGACCGGAAAACCGAGGATCTTGCCCGCTCCCTGCTCGATTATCCACAAACGAGGCGGCGCGAGTATCCACACCAAGGGCTCATCTTGGACATAGCCGAATTGATCTTTCGATTCAGAGAGACGGGTTGGGCGATCGAAGGTGCTCTGTCTGCTGAGAGTCGGGGACAAGCCACACCGACGGATCTTCAGCAGGTGGCCAGAGCGAGAATTTTGTTAAGGGTAACTCAAATCAAAGGATTACCGGGCTAGAAACGAAGTGGGAGACATCATCTTGAGAAGCCTCGGTTTCACTGAGATAGAAAGAAAAAAGATCGGGTGGAAGCGCTGCCCATACTGCGGAGACGATGAAGTTTACCGTTCGCGACGGGAGCCATTGACATGGGTGGATCGAGTTTGTCTGCTCTTGCTTCTTCAACTTGTCAGGTGCCGTCATTGCCAAATGCGTCATTATCGACCGATCTTTTTTCCAGCACCTGAATACTCAGGACGCATCGGCAATATCCAATCCGTCCAGAACGGTGGCAAGGATGAAAAGCACGAGCGTTCCGCGTGACGAGTGTGTTGATCACGAGTGCGGCAGCGGTGCCGACAAAGGGGTAGAAGGTGTGAGACAAATTGGCTGCGGAAAGGGGAGAAGTTCTGGAATTCTACCCTGACGGCCCACGGAACTAGAGCAAGTTGTAGCCCCGCCCGCCTTACGGCCGCGCCCTTAACCCAGCCTCGCCTCCGGGCCCAATCTCCACTGCTAGGTAGGATTGCGCGCACTCGAGAGCGAAACGGCGATGTTTTCAACAACACTTCCATTTTCCGAGCAACACCGCGCTCCAGTGCTATCCCCCATCTTCTCTTTTGCAGGTCACCTGCGCCCGGATCGGCACACGCACTTATCTCCTTCGATTCTCTAGTAGCTCTCCAATGAACGTGTGCAGTCGGTATTAAACCTGCCTTTGATGTGGATAACCGAAGTGTAGCTCGATTCAGCAACTCGTCGCTTGATTGAGGCCCCGCCGCCCAGAGGTGTACGGACCTTCGTTTTCGTATCGTGATCTTGCCTAGCCGGCGAAGAGCTGCCAACATCGCAGGCGTGAATGTTATGAAGATATTGCTAGTTGAAGATTCCCGCCTTGAACGACACAAGATCGGTCGTTGCTTGACCGACTGGCGGCTCGATTTTGTCGCCGTCGAAAGCGGGACAGAAGCCATCACGTTGTTGGAGGGTCCCGAACCACCCAACATGGTTTTGCTCGATTGGATGCTGCCCGATCTCGATGGCATTGACATTTGCCGCCGCACAAGGGCAAATGGAGCGAGAGCATCCTACATATACTTCGTAATGCTGACGGCCAAGAGCCGGAAGCAGGATCTGCTGATTGCCATGGCGGCCGGTGCCGACGACTACCTGGCGAAGCCAGTCGATCCTTCGGAATTGCGGGCCCGCATTATGGCGGGCAAGAGAATTTTGGAACTCCAGCAGTCTCTACGGTTCGCTGCCACTCACGATTTTCTGACTAACCTGTTGAACCGCTCAGAAATACTTGCAGCGATAGACCAAGAGCGCTCGCGCAGTGAACGGGAGGGGAAACCTACCACGATCATTATGGCCGACATCGACCACTTCAAGCGCATCAACGATTCCCTCGGCCACGCAGCAGGCGACGAGGTTTTGAAAGAAGTGGGCCGCAGGTTGAGGTCAGACTTGCGTGCCTACGATGTCGTGGGACGATACGGTGGCGAGGAGTTCCTCATCGTTCTGCCAGGCTGCAATTTGACCACGGGTGCTCGCCGCGCTGACGAGCTTCGTAACTTAATCGCGAAAGATCCCATTTTCACTCCCTTTGGTACAACTACCGCTACCATCAGTCTGGGAGTCACCGCAACGTCCGATCGCGAGTGCGCAGTGTCGGATCTTCTCCGCGAAGCCGACGTGTGCATGTATGCTGCCAAGAAGAAGGGCAGGAACCGGGTCGAATTCCTTTCCGGTAAAGCCCGGCAGAAGGGTGCGGGGCAGCCTTAACATATACGTGGAAGCGCCAACATAACTTGTGATGTCACCTGGCGATCCCGAGCCCCATTTCGCCCATATGGTTGCTCTCATCGCCGCAAAACGGGGTCCGGACAGCCGCGCAGGCTAGTTCCGCTTTCGCTGCTCATCTTGGTCACGTTTCTCCCGGCATTCGACGTGCAGTTGGTCCCCGTTCTTTATTTGAATTGAGGGGGCTGCTCGCGCGTGATGGGGCGCGTGTAGTGGACGCAGGTCGGCGGTGTCTGCGTCTCTTCCCTCACGGAAGGACTCCTTTCACGCTGGAATTCTTATATCACCGGGGGGCGCGGCGCTTCCGGATTTTGTACCAGAATCGGCGGGTTGGTTTGCGGATGTGGCGGCGTGTGCCAAAATACGATTACGGGTGGGGCGAGAAGCCCAAGGGACATTTTTAGGATGAACAAGAGGCCGTATTTCCCCCCGGCACTCAGGAACCTCACTCCAGAGCAAGCAACTTTTTAGTTTGCGGTGTCGAGGCAACGCCCATCAAGGCCTGCGACTTGCTCCGGATACGATCGTCCGTCATCTCCGGGACTGGCGGCAGGGGAGGACCTCATTCGTTAATCGATCAGCTCAGAACCATTCAGGAAGTTCTCCACGCTGCTTACGTAGACCTCGGCAAAATCTGCCACCGGACGCCTTCCCTGAATCAACTCCATTGCATCGTCCAGCTTCCATCCCATCGATCCCAACACCGCCAGGGTCATCATCGGCGCCCGATGTACTCCCGCCGCGCAATGAATGAACAACTTCCCATCATTCCCCAGCGCCGCCTCCGCAAACTTCACCCCTCGCCGGAACAGCGCCGCCGATTTCAACTCAAAATCGTCGTCCGTCGGATTCCACAGCACCTCAATCCCGTGCGGCTCCGCCAGCGCCGTGTCATCGAACTCAATCTGCATGTCGATGATGTGCGTCACCCCTGCTTGCGCAACCTTCGCCATGTTCTCCGCCGACCAGATCCCTCCTCCTACCGCAATCCGATCCGTCAGCCATGTGATATCCATTCTGCCTGATTCTATGGTATCTCCAGACTGGGCGTGAATGTAGATCTTGGTCGGAATTGTCTTTCATCAGTTTCAGTAGCCCTCCGTCCATGGACCCCGATTGGCCGGCGCGAAGGGAATCCACCAAGTCTTGGGGTGAATGACTGGTAACCTGTTGGCGCTGTCTTGACGAACTGATCCTGCCAAGGGCTAGTGGCAACCTTGGGAATGCTCTTCTCGCTCGCGATGCTCAGTTCTTGTTCGCACCGTTCGGCCCAGCATTTCTTTACCGTAGCGTAGAAATCAGACAACCTGCGCAGTCGAATTCCTTTGCGAATCCAGGAGTCATGCTCACACGTTCGTGTGAAGCCAGTCATTTGAGGCAATACGAACATATCCAACAAACGATCATGGCGGTCGTTTACTCTACACAGTAGGGTGACAAAATCGCTTTCCGTCACGATTGGCTCCACTTTCAAATATGATTTTCCCCGCTTGCGTTTAGGAATACAAAGCAGAATCGAAACCATGAAACTGCGATCGATCAGCAGCACGGACCGGGTTCTTCTTGGTAGGTGCGTGACAATAACATTCTTCGGGAAGAGCTCTTTGATGGAAGACACTATTTTTCTGCGCAGCCTTCTGGAACGCTCACGCTGCTTCCCCATGAAGATATCTTCAGTGTCGGGCCGATATCCAACTTCTTTGTATAGCTGCTCATAGGAGCCGACATGGTGAATGATGGTAGGTTGACGGGGCATCTCACGTTCTGCGGCCAAGATATCTTCACTGATTCGTCCATTTTTCTTGAGGAATTGTCGGACCTTCTCTACGATCATCTCCTTCGTCCATTTTCTTAATTTGGGATGAGCAGCCTGTGCACGTTCAAATGTTTCCTCATCGACAATAGGTTCGAAGGCCAGGGGCTTTTTGATCCAACGTAAAGGCTCGACGTTGGTCACAGGTCCGCGAAGGCGCTGCATTCGTCGGCCCCAAGTATTGCAACCCATGTATTTTGGATTCTTTAGGATTTCCCTCAGGTGGGCTCGCAACCAAGGCCTTCCGCAGTGGGTAATGCCCCGCTTTTGGAGTTCTCGTGCGATAAGAGTCGGCCCTTTACCGGTCCCGGCGATATCGAAAATTGTTCGAATTGCTTTCAATTCTTCGACTGGACCGGGAATCAGAATGACTCGATCCGTGGTCAGACTTTTCTGCTCTCCAACCCCTAGTATTTGCTTGGGCCTGCCATCGGCTGAAATCATAAGCCGGCGGAAGCCATAGCCCGGAGGTCCTCCTACCCAAAAGCCCATTTGAACCAGTCGGCTCTTACCACGAAACACTTTTTCTCCTAGCTCGCGACTGAACTCGGCCGCCATGCTTCGCTTCAAAGCCTTGAGAATAAAACTGGACGCGCTGCCGTCGTTGCAGAACGGTTCGGCGCAATAATGGAGGGGTATGCCAGCCCTATGGCAGAGGAACTCGTAGTAGGCTGCCTCATCGTTATTTGGATACCGTCCCCAACGGCTCACATCGTAAACCAGAACGGCTTTGTACTCCGCAGTGCCACTCGCGACATCGTTCAGCAGTTCACGGAGCGCGGCGCGGTTCTTTGCCACCACACCACTTTTTCCAAAATCGCAATACGTTTTCACGATGACGATGCCGTGTGCGTAGGCATACTCCTGGATTGCAGCTTTCTGGTTATCAGGCGAAAACTGCTGCATGTCGTCTGACATACGCACGTACTGAGCAGCAGGGATCATCGGAATGACATTTGGGAGTGCCACTGCGTGCCTGGTTTGGTTATAGGTTCTGTCAATTGGCTGTTGCATAAATCACCTCAGTCGCTGATGAATCGGCGTAATCTTTTCCATGAGTTTGCGCGCTATTTCAAGTTACGAGCTTGGGTGTTGTGACACCCGTCACAGGACGGTGACCTTGTCGTATAGTAATCTTGTTCTTGTCGTGGAAACTGAGGAACAGATTTGCAGACGTTTCGAGGCGGAACTAGCAGCCATTGCCGCTCTCGATCGGCGCTACTATTCAAATCTGTCCCCTACTGTCGCCGAACGGTCCGACTACGCCGCTCGTCAGGTTCAACTTGAGAGGGCGCGTTCTCGGTTTTATGCAGAACTGGCTTCCTTCCAGGAGTACGTTTCGCACCAGTTCCGTCGCTGTCGCTTCTTAGCAGGAAGACCCCGCCGGCGGCGTCCATAACCTTGCGGAAGCATTACCTCTAAAGTTTTTGAATGTCCTGCCGATGTGTCCTCTCTAGGAGGGCACCCTCATGGCTGCCAAGATCATTCCCGCCGTTCAGTACGTTCGCATGTCCACCGAGCACCAGCAGTACTCACTAAGCAATCAGGCCGCTGCAATACAGCGTTACGCCGAAGATCATGGATTCCTTATCGTCAAAACATACTTTGACCACGGAAGAAGCGGCCTGCAACTGAAATACCGGTACGGCTTGCAGCAATTACTGCGGGACGTAGTCAGCGACGCGCCAGGTTTCCTGGCCATCCTGGTTTATGACGTGAGCCGTTGGGGGCGGTTTCAAGATACCGATGAGTCCGCGCACTACGAGTTCTTGTGCAAGTCAGCGGGCGTTCCGGTGCACTACTGCGCGGAGACATTCGCGAATGATGGGAGCTTGCCGAGCCTCATCATGAAGGCGCTCAAGAGAACGATGGCTGGCGAGTACAGCCGCGAACTTGGCGTGAAGGTTTTCGCCGGACAATGGAACGCGTACGAGAAGGGCTTTCGAGGATCGGGCGGTTGCCCAGGATTTGGCCTCAGAAGAATGCTGGTTTCTGCTGATGGAACCCCCAAACAACTACTCGCTGATGGTGAGCGCAAAGGAATTATGAATGACCGCGTGATTTTGGTGCCGGGTCCGGAGGAAGCGGTGAAATCAGTGCAGGAGATTTATCGCATGTTTCTCCAAGATAGACTCGGTTATACCCAGATCGCCCGAGAACTGAATAGCAGAGGAATTGCTTATCGCGGTCAAAAACCCTGGAACGTCGACGCGGTACGCACTATTGTGACTCACGCGAAGTACAACGGTTGGCTGACGTATGCCAAGACTTCGAGAACGCTGTACACGAAGGAAGTGAAGATGCCGGAGTCACGATGGCTTCATGTGCCGCATCCCAGCTCGAAGATTATTTCTGAAGAAACCTTTGCCTCCGTACGACAGCGTCTTGCGGCCTTTACGATAAACAAGTCGAACGACCAGCTTCTCGATGAATTGCGGACAATCCGAGCAGCGAATGGGCGACTCAATTCCACCATTATCCGTCGCACCGTGGGTGCCACGTCTCCAGCCTCGTTCCGCTACCGCTTCGGCTCCTTGATGCGCGCGTATGAACTGATCGGCTATGACGTGCCGGTTGCAAGACTTGTGGCGACACGCAAAAGGATTCAAGGGATGCGATCGGAGTTGATGCAGCAGCTACAGCAAATGTTTCCCGGCGACATAACTGTCTGCGGACGTGGAGGACGCACCCGCAACTGGCTGCGACTCAAGAACGGTACAAAGATCTCAGTAAGGGTCTGCATCCGAGTGGCGCATATGGCCCGCCCCGCATGGTACGTGCGTCCAGTTCATAGCGAACGTCGATGGAGTGCCCTCGTTGTACTGATGAATTGTGATAATAGCGGGTTCGAGCAACTCTTGGTATTTCGCTCAGTGTCCGATTCACGCAGATACGTTTCTTCGGAATCTCCGTGGCTCAGCCGGGGCGTTCGGCTTGAAAGTCTTCAGATGCTTCGAGACGTGATCGGCGCGGTACGAGCCAACCCGGTCACACGCGGACTCAGCGTGGTTCATCAGCAGACTTAGCATCTATCGCATACCGCCCGCGGACTCGCGAAGAGCTACGGCGAGCGATTGCGTGGATGCAACGTTCGGAATGGAGTGCCTGTGAGAAATGTCTTCCCCTTGTGGCGCTGTGTTCGTTGGCGCATGGCGCAGTTTGCCCAACGGATCAGTGTGCTTGAAGATAGAGTCGTCGCTACATTTTTTCGTCTCGAGCAGCCCAATACGGTTCGCGAAGCAGACGCTTCAGCGTCTTTCCGGCGGTGCTCCGCGGAAAATCTTCCATGATTGCCACGGTGTGAACTCGCTGGTTCTTGGCATCCACCCGCTCATTGATCCAAAGGCACAAGTCCTCAGGGGTTATGGATCCCGGTTCTCGCAAGATCACTGCAGCCAGCGGCGTTTCTCCCCATTTCTCGCTGGGAATTCCGAATACCGCTGCTTCGCGAACCATCGGATGCTGCACGATGATTTCCTCGATATCCTTGGGAAAAACATTCGTGCCGCCGCTGATGGTCATGTCCTTCTTCCGATCGACGAGATACAGGAAACGATCCTGGTCGGCGTAACCCAAGTCGCCGGTATGCAACCATCCGTCGACAATGGCCTGGGCGGTCAAATCCGGGCGCTTGTAATAGCCCGGCATCAACAGTGGACCGCGGCCGATGACCTCCCCTATCTCGCCGGGAGCGCGGTCCTGCCCGTGTTCGTCCACAATACGCATTTCGAAGAAGAGCTGCGGTGGTCCTACCGACGTCGGCTTCGCTTCATACTGTGTCTTATCCTGTGTCTTATCGAGAACGGTGATGAAACCTTCGGTCAGCCCATAGAGTTCGTAGAACCTACCTGGGAGGAGCCTGTTGAGCTTTTCTTTGCAGAACGCCTACGCCGAAAGCTTCAACGGACGGCTGCGTGATGAATGTCTGAATGCGAACTGGTTTACGAGTCTAAGTGACGCACGACGAAAGATCGAGAGGTGGCGGCAGGATTACAACCAGCACCGTCCACACAGTTGGAGATGCAGGCATGAGGAAAGATAGTACAAGGCTGCTGAGCAAATTCTGCCGGCGGCAAGTAACCCAGCGAACTCTTACACGTCACAACGAAACTGGCCCTGGTGAGCATGTTGCACTCCCTCGCAGACCCGCATGAAAAGTTGTAGGCGCTGCTCGGTCGTCAACCGATGCCTATCGCAGTATTTGGTAATGGGAATGCCGTTCACGTACTCCATCACGAAGTAGGGCGCGCCTTGCTCGGTCGACCCCGCGTCGAGCACCTTCGCAATCACCGGATGATCCATCAACGCCAGCGTCTGGCGTTCCGACTCAAACCGCGCTACCACCTCACGGCTATCCATTCCTGCTTTGATCAGCTTGATCGCAACCCGCCGGCTGATCGGTTCCTTCTGCTCCGCCAGCCACACCTCGCCCATCCCACCGACGCCGATTCGGTGCAATAAGTGATACGGCCCGATTACCGTCTTCGAACTAAGCGTGCTCGCAACCGTCGTCTGGTCGGGTCCGAGTTTTGAGTCAGGACTGGTATCGTCGAGAATATTTTCGTCAGGATTCAAGAGGCCATGCCTTCGGGACGAGAAAGGGAAAAATCTGCCGCAGCAGTATACCGATTGCTAGCCATGCTGGCTATTCCCGGAGGGGATTACGAACAGAACTTATCTCACGAAATGCGGCGTGAGCCAAGTCCAGGTTCGATCCAATCGATGATCGCGCGGCCTGGCCCTCGCTTGGGCTGGCGATTCATCAGAGCCTGGTGCGATGAGATCCATCGGATGAAGCTGCAGTCGCTGATCCCAACTATGACCATGAAGTCGACCTCCGCGCCCAAGTGGTTGGGATCGCGGGCGATCTCGAGCAGAGTCTCGGCGCTGGCGTGAAACACGGCTTGCAGGCCCGTGCTAAGATAACTTTGTAGATCCTTGAATTCGCCCCATCCTTTTCGGATTTGTCACTAACGTTCTGAAGTTTTTCCTTCTTTAGAACGAGGTGACATGAAGCCCGTCTCGAAAAAGTTCTCTTTCCCGGGTCCGTCGCCGATGGTGGCCACAGCCGGAAAAATCCTCGCCGATGGAACAATCGTCGAATTGGTCAGCGCGCAACCCCGGTCCGCTCGACTCTCGCTGCTCGCTCGTCGCGGGAAGCGAGTGTGGAGCGGCCGTCGACTTGTTTTCGAGGACCGCTCGTACAGGCCTGCCGATATTCCCGGAACTGTGCGGCGCAGCATGTTCCTCCCGGCGCGCGCGATCAATTATGGCTCCACGCGGAATTTGTTCGACAGGCTCGTCCAGCTGTTCGAACGATGGCTCCGTCTTCCTGAGCGAGAGGCAAAAGTCGCCGCCTATTTTGTTATTGCGTCGCATTTCACGGATTGCTTACGCACCGCGCCCTGCCTCATAGTCGCAGCAGCGGACGCAGGCCGCGCGGCGCAATTGCTGGAGGTCCTGGGTGCGTTGTGCCGCCATGCTCTAACGCTCGCGGACTTGCAGGTGGGAGCGGCCGCGCTGCCACGGGGCCTGTATCCGACCTTGTTGCTCAGTCAAACCCCGTTCTCCTCGGCAGGCATTCGTTCTTTGTTGGCTTCGCAGCGCCGTGGTTTCGGGATTCTACAGGCCGTCGGTGTGGCCGATGCTTTTTGCGCGAAGGCAATCGTGGTCGACGAAGAGACTCCCGAGCAACTGCTTGCCATGTCGTGCGCGGAAATCTACCTCGCTCCGGATCAGGAAGCGCGGGTTGTCGACGACGCGTTCCTCGAAGAAATCGCTGCGACTTTTCAACCGCGCCTACTCGACTATCGGCTCAAAAACTATTTTGCGGTGCGCAAGTCAACGTTCGACGCACCGTCGCTCGCGGGGCCGACACGAGAAATGGCGCGCTCGTTCGGCGCTTGTATCACCAATGACCCAGACCTCCAGACGGGGACAGTTGAGGTTCTGCGCCCGCAGGACGAGGCAGCGCGCGGCACGCGGTGGGTCGGGCTCGATTCCCTCGTCGTCGAGGCACTCCTCGTCCTGTGCCATGAAAAAGATACCGCCAGCATCTATGTCGGCGACCTGACGAAGGTGGTCAACGGACTACTTTACAGCCGCAACGAACGGGTGCGGTTAAAAGCGCGCAAAGTGGGCGACTTGCTCCGAACACTCAACCTAGCCACGACTCGGGACGCAAGAGGATATGGTCTGCAGCTGCTCAATAACGTTCGGAGAAAAATCCACGAGCTTGCGCGCGCGCTCGATGTTCCCGGGCTGCGGGATAACGCTCGCCCGTGCGAACTCTGCACCGCCGTGACAGCACGGGCCTGACGGGCCTGTATGTTGTGAACGTCGTGAAGGTTGTGCACGTTAATTCGACTGCACGAGCAAAAGGAGGCTGTCTTTATGTGCTACAGCAATCGCGACAAATACGAGATTTTACGCCGCATCAAAGCGGCTGGCTATCCGATCGAGGTGGACGTGCCGCCCCTCGAGTTTCAAGCGGAGGTGACGATCATCCAGACCGGTGACGCCTACCTCTTTGATATGGGCAATCGAGGAATTGGCATCGCTCTCTGTGTGCGGCTGGCGCGGGAAAAGCCGGGCCAGATCACGATCGTGGAGTTTGGCGATGTCCACCTCCCGTGGAGGACGCAGGGGGTGTTGTGGCTCGATCGCCGACCCCCGTCTTCCTTGCCTGTTTACCGCTTGCCCAACGGTTTTGATTTCCCCGGGGATAACGTGCTGAACCACCGGTTCGGGGAAGAAGGCTTGCGTCTGCGGAGTGGGCGACCCGTCGAAGGCTATAGCTTGGGCACGACTCTGGGCCGAATCCCTGAACAATACATTCATGGCTCCATTTTAGATGCTGAATTTTCTGTGCTCGACGCTCTCGGCCACGAATTCCGCGGCCCAGTCCGATTTCTCGTCGATCGGAGTACCGCACCCCTCAGCCAGCGGCGTTCGGCGCGACCAGGGGCAGGCGACCCGCGCGAATGGCCACTGGAACGCGCTTCTGATCCGGTCGATGAGCCGAGTGTGGATACACCGAGTCAGCGTAGTCAGCCAGCCGAATCGTTGGGTAAACGCTGAGCAGGGCTTCAGCCCTAATGCCAAAAACGAAGGCGGGATTTGAATTACCTTTTTTGGAACTCATCGCAGGCACTTCTTCTGCTTGCGACTCGAAGCGGGGGGAACGCCGCCGACTTACCGCGTTGCCGCAAGGCCCATCAGCGCCTGCGACACGCTCCGGATATGATCGTCCGTCATCTCCGGATATAGCGGCAGGGAGAGGACCTCGTCCGCGGCCTTTTCAGACTGCGGAAAATCGCCTCGCTTATATCCCAGATCCGCATAGGCCGGTTGGAGGTGAACCGGCACGGGATAGTGAATCCCCGTCTGAATGCCTTCCTTTTCCAGCGCCGCTCGCACAACCTCACGTTCCTTGGTGCGGACGGTGTAGACGTGGTAGACGTGCCGGGCCCAAGGCATCTGCGTGGGCAATTCCATTCCGGAGTCCGCCAACATCTGGTTGTACTTTCCCACGATGGCGCGCCGCGCCTCAGTCCAGGCGTCGAGATGGCGTAACTTAACGCGCAGAATCGCGCCCTGGAAAGCTTCCATCCGATAGTTGAATCCGCGCAGCACGTGATGATACTTGCGATCCTGTCCCCAGTCGCGCAGCATGCGAACGGCGCGGGCATACTCGGCATTGCTGGTGGTCACCGCTCCGCCCTCGCCATAGGCTCCGAGATTCTTGCCGGGATAGAAACTGAAACACGCCATATCCCCGATGCTGCCCACCGGTCGCCCCTTGTATTTCGCTCCGTGGGCTTGAGCGGCATCCTCGATTACGACCAGGTTGTGGCGCCGCGCAACTTCCATGATGGGGTCCATGTCGGCAGGCTGGCCGTAAAGGTGTACGGGCAAGATCGCCTTCGTGCGCGGCGTGATCGCTGCCTCGACCGCAGCGGGATCCATGGTGAACGAGCGCGGATCGATATCCACCAGCACGGGCTTCGCTCCGGCGTACAGCACGGCGGCAACGCTGGCCACAAAGGTGAATGGTACGGTGATGACTTCGTCGCCGGGACCAACCCCCGCGGCCAGCAACGCCAGATGCAATGCGCTGGTGCCGGAATTCAACGCGATGCACTCTGAGGTTCCGCTATAGGCCGCAAAGTCCTGTTCGAAACCGGCGACCTCTGGCCCGAGCACGAACTGGCAAGTGTCCAGCACGCGCGCAATGGCCGCATCAATTTCAGGCTTGATGCTGTGATACTGCGCCTTCAAATCGAGATAAGGCACTTTTATGTTTGCCATAACCATTCAAATTCTATGCGCATGCGCGCCGCATTTCCTATGGACTCTTTAGTGGATGAAAAGGCCAGTGCTCGCGATGATGATCCCCACCAACGCGAATGCGATGCCGAGAAGCCAGTAAAGCCTGCGTCCGGAAAGCATGGTGATGGAAGTGATCACTAATCCAATTTCGAGAAAGACTTCGGACAAATCAAAGCGGTCGGCTCGATTGCGTTCCACCGCAACCTCCGCCTCCAGCCTGCGGGCTTCGTCTTCGGCATCTTTCTGTTCGACCTGGTAGCGGGTCGCTTCCTGCGAATACTTGTCGTGTAATTTTGCCAGCGCGGCACTGTCGGTTGTGGCTTCCACCGATGCCAAGTCGTTAAATAGGAGATCCACATGCCGCCGAAGATTCTTGGATTGGAAGTAGGCCCACTGGTCGGATGCCTTGGCTTGCAATACAACTTCTTCGGTGTGGGCGCGGTGACCCAGCAAAGTCACCACCGCAACCAGGACCGCTAGCACGGCCATCGTGACCGACACCGGTGCGAGTTTGGGATCGCCCTTGGCGTGCTCGGCGTGCTCCTGCAATTCGGTGAGTTCTTCGGTCATCCTGTTACTCTCCCATGACCTTGACGATGACGCGCTTGTCGCGCTGCCCGTCGAATTCGGCGTAGAAAATTCTCTGCCACGTTCCCAGGTCAAGCTTGCCCGCGGTGATGGGCACGATCACTTCGTGGTGAATCAACAAGGCCTTGAGATGCGAGTCTCCGTTATCTTCGCCGGTATCGTGATGTTTGTAATTCTGCCGAAACGGCGCCAGATGTTCCAGCCACTGGTCGATGTCTTCGATCAATCCGCTCTCGTTGTCGTTGACATACACGCCGGCGGTGATGTGCATGGCCGAAACCAGCACCATCCCTTCGTGCACGCCGCTCTTGCTGACAATCTGCTCGACCTGCGGCGTGATGTGCACGTACGCGCGATGCGTCTTGGTATGGAATTTCAAATATTCGGTAAGCGTCTTCATGTTAGAAACTTTTCGCGCCCGATCTAACGCAACGCCTCTGCAATTTTGCCGCTGGCGAGCAGGTCGGCGATCCGCGCCAGGTCGCCGTACATGACCCGGTCATGCTCCATGGTGGGACACACCGACCGGATGGCCGCGTGCGCTGCCTGCCCGCGCTTCGAAGTCTTCAACGGAGCCAGGAAGTCGAGGGCCTGCGCCACCGCCATGGCTTCAATGGCCAGCACGTTGCGTGTATTTTCCACCACTCGCGTGAGCTTGAGCGCGGCTGTCATGCCCATCGAAACATAATCCTCTTTATTCCCGGACGTGGTGATCGAGTCGACGGATGCGGGATGCGCCAGCACTTTATTCTCGCTGACCAGCGCCGCCGCCGTGACCTGCGGCATCATGAAGCCGGAATTCAGGCCTGCGCCCGGGGCTAGAAAGGGCGGCAATCCCTCGCTGAGCGCAGGATTCACCAGGCGCTCGATGCGCCGTTCACTGATGCCGGCCAGGGCGCTGAGCGCAATCGCCAGAAAATCGAGCGCGAAGGCCAGCGGCTCGCCGTGAAAATTTCCTCCCGAGATGACGTCGCCCTCGGCTTTGTCCGCGTTGGTGATGAAGACCAGCGGATTATCGACGGCGGAATTCAGTTCGGTCTCGAACACGCTGCGGCAGTGTGCCAACGTGTCCCGCACGGCCCCATGAACCTGCGGAATGCAGCGCAGGGAATACGCATCCTGCACGCGTCCGCACTGGCGATGCGACTCGCGGATTGCGCTACCCTCTAGCATGCGGCGAAGATTGGCGGCGCTTTTCATCTGCCCGCTGTGCGGCCGCGCCTTGTGGATGCGCTCGTCGAAGGCGGCGTCGGTTCCCTTGAGCGCATCACAGCAGAGCCCGCCCAGGACGTCGGCGGAATCCACCAATCGTTCCGCCGCCAGCAGCGCCAGCGTGCCCAGGGCCAGCATGGCTTGGGTTCCGTTGATGAGCGAGATGGTTTCCTTCGCTTCCAGCACAAGCGGCTTAATCTGCGCGCGCTTCAAAGCGTCTGCGCTCGGGATGCGAAGGCCTTTGTCGTCGAAGCACTCGCCTTCGCCGATCAGAGACAGGGCGAGGTGCGCCAGTGGCGCCAGATCGCCGCTCGCTCCCACGCTTCCCTGCGAGGGAACGACCGGGGTCACGCCGCGATTGAGCATCTCGCAAAGAGTATCGATGACCAGGGCGCGCACGCCGGAATGTCCCTTGGCGAGCGAGTTCGCCCGCAGCAGCATCATGGCGCGAGTTTCCGCGATCGGAAGCGGGCTGCCCACTCCCACCGCGTGCGAGCGCACTAGATTGACCTGCAACTCGCGGATCTGGTCGCCGGCAATACGGACGTCGCTCAATTTGCCGACGCCGGTTGTGATGGCATACGCGACCTTATTGCTGGCGACAATTTCCTCTACCACCGCACGCGCACGATTCACGGCCTCGCGCGCGTCGGCTGAGAGCAAGGAGGCTCGCCGTTCGCAAGCCACGTCGCGCACGCATTCCAGCGTGAGATCGTTTCCGTTGATATGAAGTGCGTTCAAGAACAGTCCCCGAGTCTTATTTGCCGGCAGCGGCACGGAACACGCGCAGATACTTTTCCGGCAGCGTCGTCACTTTCATCTTGGCATCAGTCACGACGTGAGTCGTCTCGCCTTCCGCCAGAAGCGTTCCATTCTCCACGCGCGCCAGTTCATACCGGAAGACAATCACCGACTCGCGCACGGCTTTCAGCCATGTCCGCACCACGACCTCTTCGTCGTAAAATACCGGCGCGCGGTAGCGGCACTTAACTTCGGCGACGGCGATGAAGCGTTCTTCCTCGCGTTCCAGGTCGCGGTAGGAAAAGCCCATCTGCCGCATCAATTCCACGCGCCCGACTTCGAACCAGATTAAATGATTGGAGTGATACACCACGCCCATCTGGTCAGTTTCCGCGTAGCGGACACGCAACCGCGTCTCGTTCAGCGTGTGATGGTTGTTGCCAGAACTCATTTTCCGGTCCACACCGGTTTGCGTTTTTCCAGGAATGATGTAATCCCTTCGCGGAAGTCAGCCGTCGTGCGAATGGCTGCATTCTCCCGCACCGCGGCGTCGATCTGGGCATCGATTTCGGCGCGCGCGTGATCGGTCAGCAATTGTTTGGTTGCCCGTAACGAGGCTGCACTGTTTTCCATCAGCAGCGCGGCTAGTTCCCGCGCCCGGTTCATCAGATTCTCTGGCGGAACAATCTCGCTGACCAGTCCCATGCGCGCCGCTTCGTCTGCCCCGAAGATTCTTCCGGTCAGCAGCAGGTCGCGCGCCTGCTTCTCGCCCACCTGGCGCAGCAGGAACGTTGACACGATCGCGGGTACGAATCCGATGCGCACTTCAGTGTAGCCAAACTTCGCCTCCGGCACTGTCAGCGTGAAATCGCACAGCAGGGCCAGGCCGGTGCCTCCCGCGATAGCCGCGCCGTTCACCGCGGCGATGGTCACCTTAGGGAATTCGTACAGGGCTCGGAACAGCCGCACCATCGTCTTCGAATCTTCGAGATTCTGCTCGGGCGAACGGCCGAGAAGCGCCTTTAGGTTCTCGAGGTCCAACCCCGAACAGAAGGCCTTGCCCGCTCCGGTCAGAATCAGAACGATCGCCTCCGACTTTGCGACCTCGTCGAGCGCGCGCAGCAGGTCGTCAATCAATTCGAAGCTGATCGCATTGCGCTTTTCCGGACGGTTGAGAGTGATGGTGGCGAGGCCACCTTCCGACGCGAGTTGGAGTGTGTTGTAGGTCATTCGGAAACTCGATTGCAAATTTCTCCGATGCCGTTACGAAACGACAATCGCGACACAGGATGTCAGATGATCATTTGCTCGGCGGTTAATCCGCGGCATGGGACTCCGAATACCTCGCCGCAATTCCGCCGGTCGCCTTCAGAAGAGTATCGAGTGGCTTCAGGGTTGGCAACTCGGCGCCCCGCTGGCGAAGCGTCTCGATGACCTTTTCGGTGGCGATGTTGCCCACCAACGTATCCTGCGCAAAAGGACAGCCGCCCAATCCGCCGAGCGCAGAATCGAACCGCCGGCAGCCCGCGTCGTAGGCCGCAGCAATCTTTTCCGCAGCCTGGTCGGGACGGCTGTGCAGATGTACGCCGATCTCGAGGTAATCGTACTTCGCCATAACCGCGCCAACCAGGTCGCTGATCTGCTGCGGACTGGCCACGCCCACGGTGTCTGCCAGCGAGATCTGGTGCAGGTTATCCACTTCCATCAGCGAGATCGCTTCGATTACCTCGTCGGGATTCCACAGGTCGCCATAGGGATTGCCGAACGCCATCGAGATGTAAACCACGACGTTGAGCCCGGCGTCGTCGGCCTTCTTCTGAATCTTCTCCAGTTCTTCGAGCGCATTTTCGGGCGACTGGTTCTGGTTCTTGCGCAGAAATGTTTCTGAAATGGAGTAGGGAAATCCCAGCGTCGAAACCGCCTGCGTTGCAATCGCACGCTCCGCGCCCTTTTCGTTCACCACGATCGCGATAATCTCGACATCATCCGGCGGATCGAGTTCCTTGAGCACCTCTTCGGAATCGGCCATCTGCGGCACAGCCTTGGGAGACACAAATGACACCGCATCGATGTGCTTGAATCCCACGCTGATCAGCGCCTTCAGGTAGTCGGCCTTCAGGTCAGCCGGAATGATCCCCTGCAGCCCCTGCCAGGCATCGCGCGGACACTCGATCAATTTGACGGCTTCACTCATACGAACTTCTTGGCCACGGATCGACGCGGATTCACACGGATCAAGCGAAAGGCTTTGAAAAATCCGTATTAATCCGCGTAAATCCGTGGCGAGAGAATCACGTTTGCAGCACTCCTACTTTGAACTCTGCTACGTCTGGATTCAGCGCGGCGGCTTCCAGAGCCTGCGTGATGGCATCGCGGGTCTCGATCGGATCGATGATTTTGTCGATCCACAATCTTGCCGCGCCGTAGCGCGGATCGGTTTGCTCGTCGTAGGTGCGCTTCACCGACTCGTAGAGTTCTTTCCGCTCTTCCTCGCTCAACTTTTGTCCGCCGCGCTCCAGTTGTTTCACTTTGATCTCGACCAACGTGCCGGCAGCTGAATCCCCGCTCATCACCGCGTAGCGCGCGGTTGGCCAGGCAAACACAAAGCGCGGATCGTAAGCCTTGCCGCACATGGCATAGTGCCCGGCGCCGAACGATCCGCCAACGATGACCGTAATCTTCGGGACCACGGAATTGGAAACCGCGTTTACCATCTTCGCTCCCGCTTTGATGATGCCGCTCCACTCCGCGTCGCGTCCCACCATGAATCCATTCACATCGTGAAAGAAGACTAGCGGAATTAGGTTCTGATTGCAGTCCATGATGAAACGGGCGGCTTTTTCCGCGGATTCGGTATAGATGACGCCGCCAAACTCGACTCGCTTGTGGCCCTCGTGATCGGTCTGGTGCGCGTGCAGTTTCTGATTGGCTACAATTCCCACCGCAAATCCGCCGATGCGTCCGTAGCCACAGATCAGCGTCTTCCCGTATTCCGGCTTGTATTCATCGAGGCGGCTGCCGTCGAGCACGCGCGCCAGCACTTCCTTCATGTCATAGGGCCGCGCGGGCGAGGGATCGTAGATGCCATAAATTTCTTCGGCGGCCAGCTCGGGCTCAACCGGCTTCTTGCGATCCCAGGGAGAGAGCCGCCGGTATCCCCACTTTTCAACGATGGAACGAATGCGCGCGAGACAGGCTTCATCGTTCGGCTCGCGGAAGTCGACTGTGCCGCTGATCGCCGAATGCATGGCCGCGCCGCCCAGATCCTCGGCGGAAACTTTCTGTCCGATGGCGGCCTGCACCAGCGCCGGGCCCGCGAGAAATAATCCGCTGCCGTCGGTCATCAGCACGTGATCGCACATCACGGGCAGATATCCTCCACCGGCCACGCACATGCCCATGATGGCGGCAATTTGCGGAATGCCCATCGCCGACATCACCGCATTGTTGCGAAAGACGCGGCCGAAATCGTCGGTGTCAGGGAAGACATCTTCCTGGAGAGGCAGGAACACTCCGGCGGAGTCGACCAGATAAATCGTGGGAATCCGATTTTCGATGGCGATGTTTTGCGCCCGAATGACCTTCTTCGACGTCATGGGGAAGAACGCGCCCGCTTTCACGGTGGCGTCGTTGGCGATGATCATCACCATGCGCGTTTGCACGCGGGCTAGTCCGGTAATCACGCCGGCGGCTGGAGCTCCGCCCCACTCTTCGTACATGCCATGAGCCGAGTACAAACCCAATTCAAAGAATGTTCCAGGATCGGCCAGAAGGCCGATGCGCTCGCGAGCCGTCAGCCGTCCCTTGGCATGCTGGTTCTCGATGGCCTTCGATCCTCCGCCTTCGCAGATTTTTTCGCCTTCATTGCGCACTTGCGACATGAGGTCGGCCAGGAAGCGCATGTTGGCTTCAAAGCGCGCCGAGGTGGGGTCGACCTTGGTTGTCAGGATGCTGCCCCGAGCCGAGCCGTTGGTTGCCAGAGATTCGTTGCGTTCAGCCATGATTTGAGGACACGGACTGATTACGGTATACCAGCCGGGCGCAAGGGCGCAATCCAGCGTAATCCGGGCGTGGGGATCTGTTCGCTCTTTGCCTCTTCGAGTTGCTCTGGGAGTTCTGCGGCATTCTTTGCGCAGGCTACCTAAAACAGCTTAACCGCAGAGGACGCAGAGAAATGCCGCTGAGATCGCTGAAGACAAAACCAACCGCAGATCGATTAGGGTGCGAGTCGTCGGACGGCCTCGGCTAGGGGATCATCCGCGATTGCGGCGATCAGGTTCATCCGCAGCGCTTGCTTCGCGCTGATTTTTTCTGCGGCGACAAACATTTCCAGGGCGCGTCCTTTGCCGATCAGGCGCGGCAGACGCTGGGTTCCGCCCCAGCCGGTGATCAGTCCTAAAGCTGCCCCGCGATGTCCGAAGATGGCATGAGGCGAGGCGATGCGGTGATGACAGGCCAGCGCCAAGTCGAGTCCGCCGCCCATGCAGTATCCCGAGATTGCGGCATAGACTGGGGCAGGGAAGTCTGCGATCACCGCCATCAATGCCTGCCCCATTTTCGAGAATTCATAAGCGCTTGGACCGTCGAGCGCTGAAATTTCCGCCAGGTCCGCGCCGGCTGAAAAGAACCGGTCATTTCCTGCGATCACCAAGCCAGCGGGCTGCGTTTGCCGCGCCAGTCGCCCGATCTGGTCGGTGAGCGAGAGGACGCACTTGCTGGTCAGGCGGTTGGTCCCGTCCGCCGACTGCAGGCGCAACACGTGAATACCCCCGTATAGCTCAAGCAAGAATTCGGACACGAGATCTTCCTGGCAGGAGTCGTCTATGCGATTCGCTCGATCCACTCGGCCAGACGGCAGCCGTCTTCTTCCAGCAGAAAAGTTCCCACACCGTAACATTCGCCGACGATGCGATGCGACTCCGGATCGCGGGCCGCCCGCGTGATCCATTGCTGCCCTATGCGGTACTGCGCGGCCGTGAACCATTTCTGCGGAAGCACCTCCACCAGCCCAGCCTGCAAATAGAAAATAAAAAGCGCGAATGCGGGATCGTCGTTCGACATAGCTTTGTAGCTGGTGGGAACGATCAGTTCGTCGAGCGCCGATAATTCCGCGGGCACTTCGATCTTGTGCGTGCCCGGCCCCAGAGCCAGCGGGATCTCGATGTCGGCGACCGGAGCAGTCGCCGCATAGATGCGCTCAGACGATGCTTTGAACCAGCCTGCCACTTCCGCCACGTCGAACGCTTTTAGCTGATCGGGATCGAAGCAGGCCAACCGAATGGAAGGTCCTTCGGGGCACCAGATACCAAGGAAATGCGGCGGCACGAGAAACGGCCGGCAATACGTGTTCAGCGCAAGGCGAACTTTGTCGGGCTCCTGCTTGAGACCGAGGGTGACGAGATGTGCAACCGGACCTTCGGCGCCGTGATGCGTCCACACGAACTGCTGCCCGGACGGCGAGTGGACGGCGGGAAAGGTCTCCCAGTACCACGGAGTCGGGCCCACAGTTTTCGCGAGAATGCTTTTCAGGCGGGACGAATCGATCTCGGACATTACCCGGCCGCCGGGACGCCGGGTCCCTTCACATGCGCGCGAATGAATTGCACGATTTCATCCATCGCGGTGCCGGGCTGGAAGATGGCCGCCACGCCGGCCTTTTTCAAGCCATCGATATCCTGATCCGGGATGATTCCGCCGACCAGCACGATGACGTCGTCCATTTTGTTGTGCTTGAGAAGGTCCATGACGCGCGGCACGATGGCGTTGTGCGCACCCGAGAGAATCGACAGCCCGATCACCTGCACGTCTTCCTGCAGCGCGGCCGTAACAATCATCTCCGGCGTCTGCCGCAGCCCGGTGTAGATCACTTCCATGCCCGCATCGCGCAGGGCGCGTGCGATCACCTTGGCGCCGCGATCATGCCCGTCGAGCCCGGGCTTGGCTACCAGCACGCGGATTTTGATATCAGCCATCGATACTCATTTAACCACAGAGGGCACAGAGGAACACAGGGGATGCGGGAGTTGCCAAAGATTTCCTCTGTGACCCTCTGTGCCCCTGTGGTTAAAGGGTCTTGATGTCAAGGCTTCTCCACATGTACCAGCACGCGATGCTGCGGTAGGGCGCCCAGGCCCGGGCGATCTTCTCCATGTCTTTGGGCTTCGGCAGCTTCCGCTTCTTGTAGTGCTTCTTGACCGCCATCTGCACGCCGTAGTCTCCGGTCGGAAGGACGTCCGGACGCCGCAAGGAAAACATGAGAAACATGTGCGCTGTCCACACGCCAATGCCTTTGACCTGGGTCAGATGTTTGATCACCTCATCATCGGGCAGCTCGGGCAACGTCGAAAAATCCAGCAGCCCGGCCGCAGTCTTGGCGGCGAGGTCTTTCAAGTAAGATGACTTCTGCTTCGACAGCCCGACGCTGCGCAGTTGTTCATCCGATAGTTTCAGGATGCCCTCAGGCGTCAGCGGTTCCCCGGCGAGCGCGGCGAAACGGTTGAAGATTGTTACGGCGGCCTTGCCATTCAGTTGCTGGTAGACAATGGCCTCAGCCAGACTGGCAAACTCCGCCGGACCGTATTCCATCCGGCAGGGACCGACTTGCTCGATAATCGCCGCCAGGACAGGATCACATTTCTTGAGATGGTTGAGAGCCTTCCGCATGTCCTATACGTTTACCATAAAACTTGCGCAGTAGCGAATAAAAAGCGAATTAAGGTTACCATGAGCCGCGCGCGCCGGCGAGCAAAAGCCCGGCCAGCCCGCCTCCCAACACAACCCAGGCGGGGCTGACCTTCCATCGTAAGAGAATGCCGAACGACAGAAGAGCGATGAGCCATGCCGCCCACCCGTGCAGGGCATCGGCGCCGAGCCGAAATGTTACTCCGGCCATCAAGGCCACGGCGCAAACATTCACCGAATCCAGAAAGGCTGCGATCCACGCCGACTGACGCAGACGAAACAAAGCCGGCGCGAGCAGCGCAACGTAGAAGAATGAAGGCAGGAAGATGCCGAGTGTGGCGATGGCCGCTCCGGGCACGCCGCCGAGGATGTAACCAATGAACGTAGCGGTGGAGAGCACCGGGCCGGGCGTGAATTGGCCGATCGCGACCGCATCGAGCAATTGCTGCTGCGTGAGCCAGGCGTGCTGGCGCACGAGTCCTTGCTCCAGGAATGCCAGCAGCACGTAGCCCCCGCCGTAGAGAACGGCGCCAACTTTCAAAAAGAACAGAGCGATGCGGCCGAGCGAAGGAGGAACCGCCGCCGTGGAAAACAACACGACCGTGCCCGTCGACGGCAGACGGAGAAATGGCGCGAGGGCAAGCGCGGCCGTGGCGCGTAGTTTGGTGATGCGGCGCGCGATCATCCCCAGCAAGCCGCCGCCGAACAAAATTGCGACCGCATTCAGCCCGAAGAAAAAACCAGCCAACGCGAGAGCGCCGAGCGCGGCCAGTCCCAGATCTTTGACCGCCGTCTTTCCCAGTCGCCAAATGGCAATTGCGATTACCGCCAGCACCGCAGGCTTGATCCCTGCCAGGATTGCCGCGGCCTGCGGCAGACTTCCGAAGCGCACGTAAGCCCAGGCGAAGGCTCCGGTGATCAACGCCGCAGGAATGATGAAGCTTGCGCCCGCCACGCAAAGGCCCGCCCATCCGGCCCGCGCGTAGCCTACATTGATCGCAGTTTCGGTGGAGGTTGGTCCGGGGATCAGATTGGCTGCGCCCAGCATGTCAAGGAATCGCTGACGCGTTATCCAGCGCCGCTTGCCGACTACTTCGGTTTCAATGAGTGCGATGTGCGCCGCCGGGCCGCCGAAACTGATCGCGCCCAGCTTGAGGAAGAGACTTGCGAGTTCGCGCAGTCGTGTCGCTCGGGAATCGCTGGAGGGGGGAGAGGCAGACGGTTGTGCGGCGTGCGGTTGGCTCACTGGCGATCACCGCTGTCGGTCGTGGGAGTTTTGACCCGATAACGCCAGAAACAGCAGGCACATCAGCATGGCGAAATCGGCGCGCGCATCGCTGACCATGTACCAGAATCCCTGGCCGGCGTGCTTCAGTTCAGGAATCTTCGTGGTTGCAATGGCGGTGCAAATGATGATGAGGAGCGGAATCGCGGCCACTCGCGTGAAGAATCCCACTAAGACGAGCAGGCCGCAAACAATCTCAAACGCTCCTACAAAGTGCGCGGTAGCCGCCGGATGGGGGAAGCCGATGCGCGTGAACCTCTCCACTCCCATATGCGCATCGGTGTACTTGAGAATCCCCTGGGTGAGAAAAATCAGGCCGACCGCGAGCCGGATGAAGATTGTTCCTCTCTGGGTCATCGGAGCGTCGTGGAGTTTCATAGAACTTAAGAGAGGTATTTCACCGTCTCTTCCACCAGCGTAGACGTCGGTTTGTAGGGATCTCCGGGCGCGTCGTATTCGATCGAGCAATATCCCTTGTAGTTATATTTTTTCAGAGTGGCGAAAGCCTTGGCCAGGTCCACGCGCGAAGCTTTGCCTTGCTCGTCGACCTCGCCATCTTTCACGTGGCAGATGCCGTAGGCGTGCGCAAACATGGCGTCCATGGCCCGATCCTGAAACGCTTCGTCGTGCGCGGCCAGCGAATTCCCGAAATCCGGCAGAGCCCGCAGCCACGGGCTTCCGACCTTTCCAATCACCTGCACAATGAAAAACGGATCTTCGCTGACGGGATTGTCGTTCTCCAAATGGACGACAACGTTCTTCTTCGCCGCGTATTCCGCCACGCGCGAGAGCGTGTCGGCCGCTCGCTCTACATCCGGCTTCGAATCCTTCGCGCCGTCAATGTGAGTGCGGATGCTCGGCGAGCCCAGGGCCGCTCCTACGTCGATCCATTGCTTGCTGCCGGTCACCGCCTTCTCGCGCTCGGCCGGATCCATCGCGTATTGGCTGTGCCCCTGGTCGACGGCGATATCGACTACTGCAGAATGCGCGCGTTCCACAGCGGCGCGCAGCGTGCCCAGATATTTCGGATCGGTGGAGGGAAAAATCGGACTCCAGGGTTCAATGTTGTGGACGTTGAATCTCTCGGCCACATGCGCGGCAAAATCTTTCAATTCCATTTGCTGTGCGGCCGGGACCGTGCTTGGCGTTTTTCCATCCCAACCTTTCCATCCGACAATGAATTCACGAAATGGATACGCCGCCACGGCAACCCGTTTCCGTGGATCGGTAGGGAATTTCACCGCAGGCCCGGTGCTCGATGCGCGCGCCACCGCAGGCAATAACCACGCCGCCGCTGCCGCCGTCGCGCATTCCTCAACGAATTGTCTCCGTGTAACCCTCATGCGCGAAAGTGTAGCAGAAAGCGAAGTGCGGCACGGATTGTGAAGTTCCCGCAACCTCGCATATGCTGGAGGGCCCGACAATTCGGTCGAACCGACATTCTGACCTGCGGGCCGGCAGTCGAGAAGCTTGAGAGGAGCTTGATGACGATTCTGGAGTTCAGTCTTTTGCTGTGTGCGAGCTCGATGGTTGCCGGCTTGGTGGGCGCGTTAACAGGATTAGGAGGAGGAGTGGTGCTGGTACCGCTGCTCACTCTGCTGTTTAAGGTCGACATCCGCTACGCCGTCGGAGCCTCGCTGGTGTCGGTGATCGCGACGTCGTCGGGCGCAGCAGCCGCGTATGTGAAAGAAGGATTCTCCAATATCCGCATTGGCATGTTCCTTGAAATCGCTACGACGCTGGGCGCGCTTCTGGGAGCGGCTTTGGCAACCCGCGTCTCGACCCACGCGATCGCGATTGTGTTTGGACTCGCGTTGCTATTCTCGGCGTATTTTTCGCGCAAGCCGCGATCGCAAGCGTCCCGCGAAGCTCCGCCCGACCGGATCGCAGACTGGTTGCGCTTGAACGGTACTTTTCCCGGAACCAACGGCCTTACTAATTACAACGTTCAGAACGTGCCTTTGGGATGGGCGCTCATGTTTGTCGCGGGCACGTTATCGGGATTGCTCGGGATTGGCTCCGGCGCCATGAAAGTGCTGGCCATGGATCAGGCCATGAAAATTCCGTTTAAAGTTTCGACCACGACCAGCAATTTCATGATCGGAGTCACGGCCGCGGCCAGCGCCGGCGTCTATCTGAACCGCGGCTACGTCGATCCCGGCCTCGCCATGCCGGTTATGCTGGGAGTGCTCGCCGGCTCGCTTCTGGGGGCAAAAATTCTGATGAAAGTCCATGCCAAATGGCTGCGCCTCGGCTTCAGCCTGGTGATTGTGCTGCTCGCCATTGAGATGCTTTACAACGGCGTCTCGGGAAGGATCTGAGAATGTTGAAGAATTGGGGCGATCAGAAAATCGAGATTATCGTCGGCCAGTTGCTGCGGGTGGGCGTGCTGCTCTCGGCCTCGGTCGTATTTATTGGCGGCTGCATTTACCTGGTGCGCCATGGCGGATCGCCTGTGAACTATGGGGCGTTTCAGGGCGAACCGGCGGACCTGCGAAGCATGGGCGGAATTTTGCGCTTCGCCGCCGGCATGCACGGCCGGGGAATCATTCAGTTGGGACTTTTGCTGCTGATCGCAACGCCGGTTACGCGTGTCGCGTTCTCCATCTTTGGTTTTGCCGAGGAGGGGGACGGCCGCTACTTCGTTTTCACCTGCATCGTGTTCGCTATCCTGATGTACAGCTTGTTTGCCTCGGTCTGATCCTCGATTTCGGCGCAGAGTTGTTGCGTTACGTGAAATGCCGGTGACGGCTCAGTTTGAGGCGGAAGCAAAATCAAAACCACGAAGGACACGAAGTCACACGAAGGAACCCTTCATAATGACTTCCTTCGTGATCCCTAGTGCCCTTCGTGGTTAAAGTTTTTTCCTGCCAGCGGCGGGTGGCCCAGGCATTTCGTCTTGCAGGCATCAGCGACACAATGGGTGGTCCTTCGCGTACTCTCTCTGCGAAGGGCGGGAACTACGAAAATGTACGCCGCCGAGTTTATGTAGAGTAGACCCAAGCGTTGCGTTGGTAGTATCGTACCCGCCCTTGCAAAAAACGCTAGGATTGGGCGTGCTACATTTACGGCAGTGCGTTCTGAGATAGAACAAGCCGTGCAACTCTTGCAACGGGGCGACGATGCGGCTCTGGAGCAGGCTCTGGCGCTGCTCCAAAATACTGTGTTCTCCTTCAGCATGCGCGTCTGCGGGCAGCGCGAGGACGCGGAAGACACGATGCAGGAAGTCCTGCTCAAGTCGGTTCCATACCTGCCCAAATTCGACAGTCCCAAAGCCCTGGTGGTGTGGCTCTATAAGGTGGCAAAGAACCGCTGCCTGATGAGCCGGCGCCGGAGCAAGTTTGCCCCCAATCCAGACCTTTCTCTGGAAGAACTCATGCCGGATCGGAAGGAACTTGAGCAACTGGGCGCCGACGGCAGCATCAATCCCGAAGCATTCGCCATTCGGAGTCAGGAAGCGGGACGGTTGCGAGACGCCATTCAACGGCTGCCGCCACAATACCGCATTGTTTTGGTGCTGCGCGATATGGAAGGGCTGACGGACGAAGAAGTGGCCGAGATCACCGGGCTGCGTTCTGGAACGGTGCGGGTTCGTCTCCACCGTGCGAGGTTGTTTGTTCGGAAGGAATTGATGAAAGGGTTGAAACGGCGATCCGGGAGAACGGGCGTCGTCTCGCCGGCGACTTCCGCAGAACACCCAGGCAGCGAACCGGCCAGACCTGCCCGCTGCAAGGCCATGTTTGCGGAGCTCTCGAACTATCTTGACGAACAGTTGGATGATTCGCTTTGTGAAGAACTGGAGCGGCACCTCGGTGGTTGCGAACCGTGCAAGGCGTTTCTCTCCAGCCTCGAAGCCACGATTGATCAGTGCCGAAACTCCCCGGAGGAGTGCCCGCCAAGCGAGACAGCCGTCCGGCTCCGCAAGCAACTGCTGAAGAATTACGAAGAGGCCCTGGCAGTGGTCAGACCGAAGTTGTAGCCCTCCTTAGTAATCACCGGATCTTCCAGCCAATTTTCTCTGTAACAAAATCCGACTTCCTGCATTTATTCGTGTGCTTGGTCGATAGAAGCACGCAGGAGGCAATCATGATCACAGCTAAAGTCGAACTGACTCAACCACTTAAGCAACAGCGCCAGTTTGTGGCCCGGACCGGGAGCGGCCACCACCTGCTATTGGACGACAGCGCCGGAGGTACGGGCCCGAAGCCTATCGAACTGGTCGCCGCCGGATTAGCCGGATGCACGGCGTTCGACGTCGTAACCATCCTGCGACAGAAGTACCACCAGAAAGTGACCGGTTACGAGGTGCGCGTGGAAGCGGACCAAGCCGAGCGTCCGCCCCAGGTCTTTACTGATGTCCGCATCCACCATGTGGTTCGTGGATTCGACATCGACCCTTCTGCAATCGAACAGGCCATTCATTTGTCCGAGGAAAAATATTGTTCCGTCGGAGCCATGGTGCAGAAGACAGCTGGTTTCCACACCACGTTTGAAATCGTTGCAGAGAAGACCGAGTGGATGAATCCGACGGAAGCAGCGGAAGCCCGTGCGTGAGAAATAATTTGGTCCGTTGGCAACCACCTGAGTGATTGAGGTCGGGGTTTTAGGACCATCCAAAGAAGACGATGGAAAGTCAAGATCGACATTTCTTGCGAATAGGTCGTGGCAACATGAGCTTTGGTGCTCGACGCGCTGCTCTTTTTATTCTGATTGCGCTGTTGTTTTGTGTGACTGAGGGGGCATTCTCCCAGACGCCGACCGAGCCTTCCCCGCTCTCGCTGCAGCAGGCTGCAAATCTCGCGCTGGAAAAGAACCCGCTCCGGAAGGCGGCTCTGGCGGACACAAAAGCGGCGTCGGCCGGAGTGCAAGAAGCGCAATCGTTTCTCATGCCGCACGTTATCTTTTCCGAACTGGCAACCCGGGGCGACGATCCTGTCTACGTGTTCGGCAGCAAGTTGCGGCAACAGCGGTTCACTACGAATGACTTCGCGCTGAATATGCTGAACACTCCGCCGCCGTACGGCAATTTCTCAACGCGTTTCGGTGGCACGTGGAATCTGTTCGATTCGTTTGCTTCGTGGCACGGAATCAATCGTGCCAGGGAGATGAATGTTGCCGCGAGTCGCCAACTGGAGCGTACCGACCAGGAAATCTTATTCCGAGTCGTGCAGTCTTATTACGGTGTGCTGCTTGCGTCAAAGCAGTTGGAGGTCGCCGAACAAGCCGAGAAAACGGCGAAGTCCATCATGGATCGCAGCCAGGTTCGCTTCGATGCCGGACTCGTAGTCGAGTCCGACCTCCTCAGCGCCAAGGTGCGCTTGGCCAGCCGAGAGCAGGAACTGATTCGCGCGCGGAACAATCTGGAGTTGGCCCGAGCTCAGCTCAACACCGCCATGGGCGTACCGGCTGACGCTCAGTACCAACCTGCCGACGCCTTCGCGGAGAAGAATCTGGCCGCAGCCCCACTGCCCGAACTGGAGCAAACAGCTCTCACGACTCGTCCCGATCTCAAGCGGATCGAAGCCCAGCAATCGGCGCAGGGGCTAAGTGTGGCGATCGCCAAATCGTCATTCGGTCCGCGGCTGAATGCTTTTGCCGGATGGGAGTTGGACAATCCGACATTCCTTGCCGGCGGTGGTGGCAGCAACTGGCTGGGTGGGATCGAACTGCAGATCGACCTCTTCCAGGGTGGGGCAAAGCGGGCCGCCCTGTCTCGCGAGCGCGCCAACGCGGAAAAAATCGCAGCTTTGAAACAGGTTGCCAGCGACGCTGTTCGTCTCGAAGTCCGACAGGCTTACTACGATCAGGATGCAAGCCGCCAGCAGGTTGAAGTCGCGCGTACCGCGATCGCTCAAGCGCAAGAGAGCCTGCACATCAATCAGGATCGCTACGACGGCGGCTTGCTCACCATCACTGACCTGCTGGGCGCCGAAGAAGCAGCACATCGCAGCCAGGCGGATTACTGGCAGGCGGTCTATCAATATCACATCAGCTACGCCAACCTGGAGTTGGCGAGCGGAACTTTGAATCTACAGTCCCCGGTGGTTATGCCATGAATCTGATTCTTCCCAAAGCAAACAAAACATCAACATCAATGAGACTCATTTTTGCCGGAGCGGCGACCTTGCTTTCTGCCAGTCTGACTTTCGTTGCTTGTTCCAGCGAACGGCAAAGCGTCAGTGCAGCGCCCGAGACCGTCAGCAACGTCTCTCTCATTTCGGCACAGTCGGCCAACATCCCGGACGTGGTTGAGGCCGTGGGAACGCTCCGCGCCGCCGAGACCACCCAACTGGCTGCGCAGATGATGGGCAACATCGTCGAGATCCGTGCACGGGAAGGGGACCGCGTGCAGCGTGGCCAAGTGCTCGCCGTCATTGACGACGCACAGCCGCGTGCAGCTCTCGACCGCGCCACGGCGGCCGATCTGGCAGCTCAGCAGGAGATCACCGCGTCCGAATCCGATTTCGCGCTCGCAGAAGCTACATTCAAGCGCTATCAGACGCTGTACGAGAAAAAATCCGTCAGCCCGCAGGAATTCGACGAGGTCAAGGCGCGCTACCAGGCTGCGCAGGCGCGCCGGGAGATGGCACGCGCCGGTCAGGCTCAGACGAAAGCCGCCCTCCAGCAGGCTCGCACAGCGCTCGGATACACGCATATCGAGGCTCCATTCGATGGCCTGGTGACCGAGAAGAAAGCCGATGTGGGAACCTTGGCGAGCCCTGGAATGCCAATCTTCACGGTCGAAGACCTGCGCCGCTATCGCCTCGAGGTCACGGTGAACGAAACAGACCTTCGTTACGTGCGCCAGGGACAACAGGTGCCGCTCTCCGTCGATGCGCTCGGCGATCGTCAGCTCAAAGGAAAGGTGGTGGAGATCGTTCCCGCAGCCGATCCCGCGAGTCGAAGCTTCCTTGTGAAGGTGGAGTTGCCATCTGATCCGGCCCTTCGCTCGGGGCTGTTTGGGCGCGCCCAGTTCACCCGGGGAGAGCGCGCCGCGTTACTGATTCCGCGAGACGCAGTCGTCGAGCGCGGCCAATTGCAAGGCATCTACGTCCTTGACCAAAACCGAATCGCGGGGCTGCGCTATATCACGCTGGGCAGGCCCGCAGCGGGGCAAGTGGAAGTTCTAGCGGGCTTGCAGGCGGGCGAAATGCTGGTCGCCAATCCCGATGGACGGGAACTGAGTGGCAAGAAAGTCGAATCTCGTTAGGAGTCAGGAATGAGCGTCGAAAAGAACAATTTGCACTTGGAAAATGCTGCCCACCCCGCTCTCCGGCTAGCGGGAAAGGTGGCTCATACTTTCATTGACTCCAAGCTGACTCCGCTGGTGATCGTGGCCGCGCTTCTGCTCGGCATGTTTGCCATTCTCGAAACCCCGCGCGAAGAGGAACCGCAGATCGTGGTTCCCATGCTCGATGTTTTCGTGCAGATGCCGGGCGCATCTTCGCAGGAAGTCGCTCAGCGCGTCAGTCTGCCGATGGAGAAACTGCTGCGCGAAGTGCCGGGCGTCGAATACATCTATTCGATCAGCCATCCCGGCATGAGCCTGCTGATCGTGCGCTTCTATGTGGGGACAAAAGAAGAAGACGCAATCATTCAGACGTACAACAAGCTCTATTCGAATTTCGACCGCATTCCGCCAGGGGTTTCACAGCCTCTCATCAAGGTTCGCTCCATCGATAACGTTCCGATCATGGCGCTCACGCTGTGGGGACAGAACTATGACTCCTACCGTCTGCGGCGAGTCGCCGGCGAACTGGAAAACTCACTGAAGAAGCTGGATGACATTTCAGAAACGACGATCATTGGAGGTCAACCCCGGCAGGTGCGTGTCGTGCTCGATACGCAAAGGCTTGCCGCATATGGCCTGACGCCGGGAGCCGTCGTCGGCCAATTGCAGGGAGCAAACACTCGTGGCCAGGCCGGCAGCTTTGCGCGCGACAATCGCGAATTTCAGGTGGAGGCAGGCCTGTTCTTCACTCATGCCGACGATCTGAAGCGGGTTGTGGTCGGAGTCCACGGCGGCCTGCCGGTGTATTTGCGCGATGTCGTCGAAAAGATTGAAGACGGTCCCGCCGAGCCGGATAACTATGTGCTTTTTGCCAATGCGAAAGGCACCACCGGACAACCTGCCAACCCGGCATACGCCGCGGTCACGATTACCCTCGCCAAGCGCAAGGGTACGAATGCGAGCGTCATTGCCGATAATGTGCTGCAGAAAGTCACGGACCTGCGCGGGTACATGCTGCCGCAGGATCTGAATGTCACAATCACGCGAAATTACGGAGAGACGGCCAAAGATAAATCGAATGAACTGCTGAAACACCTTTTCATCGCCACCCTCTCAGTAACTCTTCTGATCGCTCTGGCGCTGGGGTGGCGCGAGTCAGGGGTCGTGCTGTTGGCTGTCCCGGTCACCCTGGCTCTGACTCTCGCCATCTTCTATCTCTTCGGATACACGCTCAACCGCGTCACGTTGTTTGCCCTGATCTTTTCCATTGGCATCCTGGTCGACGACGCCATTGTGGTCGTCGAAAACATGGTTCGACATTTCCGACTGCCGGCAAGCCGCGGGCGGTCTCTTGTGGACGTCGCGGTGGAAGCCGTCGACGAGGTCGGCAACCCCACGATTCTGGCAACGTTTGCCGTCATCGGAGCGATTCTGCCGATGGCCTTTGTGCGTGGTCTTATGGGGCCATACATGCGACCGATTCCGGTCGGCGCATCAGCAGCGATGGTGTTTTCTCTCATCGTTGCGTTTGTCGTTTCCCCCTGGGCAGCACTGAGACTCTTGCGCCACTACGCCGATGATGGCGGCCATGACCATCACGAAGCCGAAGGCTGGACGACGCGCTTCTACCGCAAGGTCATGAACCCGTTGATCCTCAACGCAAAGCGGCGCTGGATGTTTCTTGGCGGCGTGGTCATCCTTTTCCTGGCAGCCGCTGCGTTCGTCCCTCTGAAATGGGTGCGCGTGAAGATGCTGCCCTTCGACAACAAGAGCGAGTTCCAGGTCATCATCGATATGCCGGACGGAACGCCGCTCGAGCAGACCACGCGCGTGGCTCAGACCCTGGGACAATATCTTGCGCAGCAGCCCGAGGTGACGAATTACCAGATTTATTCTGGCATATCCGGCCCCTATAACTTCAACGGGCTGGTGCGGCATTATTTCCTGCGCCGCCAGCCGAATCAGGCGGACATTCAGGTGAACTTGTTGTCGCGGCACGACCGCAAAGCGCAGAGTCATGAAATCGCGCGGCGCCTTCGCCCGGAACTCGTCAAACTGGCTGACCCGTTTGGTGCCCGCATCAAAGTGGCCGAAGTTCCGCCAGGTCCTCCGGTTCTCGAAACCTTGGTCGCCGAAGTTTACGGTCCCGACTACAAAGGGCAAATCCAACTCGCCAGTCAGATCAAGCAGGTATTTCAACAGACGCGGGGCGTGGTAGACGTGGATTGGTATGTCGAAGATCCGCAGACCAAATACGACCTCAAGGTCGATCTCGACAAGGCTTCTCTGCACGGAGTTTCTGCGGCAGACGTAACGCGGACTTTGCAGATCGGACTAGGCGGGGCTGATGCTGGTCTGCTGCACGATCCTCGATCGCGAGAAGACGTTCCCATTCAAGTTCGGCTCTCACGCCCGGATCGTTCCAGCATTCAGGATCTTGCCAATCTCAAGCTGCCAACTCCAAACGGCGGTCAGATCGCCTTGCAGGAAGTGACCACGCTGCAACAGACCACCATTGACACCAGCGTCTACCGGAAGAATCTCCAGCCCGTGGTCTACGTGACAGGCGACGTCGCCGGGGAAGAAGAGAGCCCCGTTTACGCCATCGGCAAAATGAGTGACGCTATCGACAAACTGAAGCTGCCGGATGGCTACTCCGTCAAGCAGTACAAGGGCACAAGCATGCCGGAGCAGACCGACCGCTACTCGATGAAGTGGGATGGCGAGTGGCACATCACCGTCGAAGTCTTCCGTGATCTGGGATTAGCTTTCGCCGCCGTCCTCGTCCTCATTTATGTGCTGGTGGTCGGCTGGTTCAAGAGCTTCATGACGCCGCTGGTCATCATGGCTCCCATCCCGCTAACCCTTGTCGGCATTCTCCCGGCGCATGCTGTGATGGGGGCGTTCTTTACGGCCACTTCCATGATCGGGTTTATCGCTGGCGCCGGCATCATCGTGCGCAATTCGATCATCCTGGTCGACTTCATCGAACTGCGCCGATCGCAAGGCATGAGTCTGGAAGAAGCTGTGGTCGATGCAGGTGCGGTGCGCTTCCGACCCATGTTGCTGACTGCGGCTGCGGTGGTTGTTGGGGCGAGCGTCATTTTGTTCGACCCCATCTTCCAAGGGCTAGCACTCTCATTGATGGCAGGCGAAGTTGCGTCAACGGTTCTCTCCCGGATGGCAGTACCGGTTCTCTATTACATGAGCGAAAGAGGATCGCTGCCGCTGCCGCACCCTCATTCGCCCGAAAATATTGCGGACTGCGAGACTCCGCAGTGCACAGTTCCGTAGAACACAGGCAAATCTATCCCAAGGAGGTGTGGTTATGACGGTGGAACGCGGACTTCGCTTGATGGCGGGAATCTTCATCCTGCTCTCGCTGGCATTAGGGCATTGGGTGCACCCCTACTGGTATTTGTTTACGGGCTTTGTAGGCTTGAATCTGTTGCAGTCCGGGATCACGAACTGGTGTCCTGCCATGTATATCCTGAAAAAACTGGGTCTGCGGTCAGCCTGAAGAACTGCAGGCCCTTGCTCCATCGGTCATTGCATTGTGAATTCCCAACCGCAGCACTGGCCAGAAGCGGCATCCGGCGGACAGTGCAGGCACGTCGCCTGAATTCGTGGATCAACCGTCGCAGCGAAAGTTTCGAACTCGATGATGCCAACGCTCTTGCAGGGGAAATCCGGCAGGCCCTTTCGACGCCGGGCCTCCTGCACACGACAAACATCCATGAAGAAGCGCAGACGCCGCCGGTCATTGGACCATTCAGTTCGCTGCGAGTTGATGACGGCATAGAGCCGCAGACTCAGCGCTTTTTCAAGACCTGGAAGACCACCATTGGCAGGAATGTTGAATGTCGTCATGATGCGGCGCGCCTCTGCCGCGGCGAAGCGCTTCCAGGAGCGCGCATCCAGCTCAATGGCCGTTTCCATGTTGAAGCGTTCTTCGGCGACAAGAAACCAACAGCCGTCGTGAGCCAGCCAATTCTTGGCGAACATTTCCAGCGCGCGCAAGAGCTCTTCGCGGCTCATGGTCTGAAATGCATTCTTAGGCTCTTCGTCCATCGTTGGCCTTTCCCCCGGATACGCTTCTTTCGCAGTTCTTTCCTGCGTGCCTTTCGATTGCTACCCTACGGGCCGGGACAGGTCTTGCACTGCGCAACCACTGCGTTCGCGGTGATATGCTCCGGTCGGGTGACAGAATTATGACAGGATTTTGGGGTGATCTGAACATCTCAACGCAAGCCAAACTGGCTTGAGTGGGACACAATCCCGCGATCCCACGGCATCTTGATGTACAGCCTTTTCGGTTTGCTTCCGCATATCCTGACGAGGCAGCGGTCACTTCGCCTGGATTGCCGCTTTGATTGCGGCAACTCGCTCCGCCACGCTTCCCGGTGCGACGGAGAAAATCTCGAACCCGAAATTGCCATACGTCTCTTCGTGGATTCGTTCAAAACGCAACGCCTCTTCAAAGCTGATCCGCCGCGCCTGACTGGGAGTGATAAATCCGAGATTCCGCACAAAAAAGACGCGCCTTTGATAGATTGCCTCGGTTTGAATGCGTTCTAACTCCAGCGAAAGCATCGCCGACACAGGATGCCCAAGGTAGACGGCGAGCGCTGAGGTGCAGACCACCGAACGATCGTGAAACTGCACGTCACCCGATGCGCACATCTGCCGCTGCTTCTGCAGATTGGCAACCGCATCGATAAACGACGGATGTGTCCACGGTTCGGCGATGCCTCGCGCCTGTTCGAGGGCGATCAGGTCAGTGGCGGCCTCTTCCACGACGCTGAAGCCATCGCATTCCAGTTGACGGATGATTGCCGTCTTCCCGGAACCCGGAGTTCCTGTCACGATGAAGCTTTTCATTGAGTGTTCCATCCCTGTAATGGAATTTACTAACTTTGCAAACTTGAATGGGGAATAGAAAAAGGCGGGGCGAGACGCGGCTGCCGTGGAGCGATGTTTAGGTTGTCGGGGAAAAAGTATGGTGGAGGCGGCGGGAGTCGAACCCGCGTCCGAAAATGTTACTGGTCAAGAGAACTACATGCTTAGTCGTGTTCATGCCCCAGGCATTACCCTGGGACGTTCGCGGCCCGCGCTCAGAACCGACAAGAAACGCGTTCCGCTAGCCTGTGGTCTTAGCCTCCCGCCCCAGACGTAGACGGAAAGAGCAGCTCGCTGTGCGACGTCCTTCGGAGGCCCGCGAGCAAAGCCTCCTGGGACGGCTGCCTAACTAATTAGGCTGCGTATGCCATCTGTTGATTGGCAATTATCATTTTGCCCACGATTACGGGTGTGTGCACCCCGGCATGCCTCTTGGCCGCAAGCATCTCCGTCGAAGCCGTGACGCCCCCACTGGTGGGATTGGCCTGGTAAAGATCCACTTCCAGACTAGGTTGCACCCCATTGGAAGTCAAATGATTAGATGATCGAAGCCAATCACTGGTTTCACCTCAAATCTGGCCCAAAACGGGCCGATTCTCAACTTGCTTTCGAGCTTTAGCACGACGCCGACGCCGAACATAGCGAACTGCGATCCCGACGCAAACGATCAGGATCAGTGCCAACAAAACGCAGCTGACCACCAGGATGCGTATGGAATCGATCATTACAAACTGGCCCACCTTACTGTAGAACCCGTTGAAGTGCCGCAAAACTTCCGGCAGAGCCAGCACGTCGGCTTTGGTCAGCTGCAGCGCATGTTCGTGGGGATGAAATTGAGATTGCCACGGATACAGCTCGCCATTCGCGTCCATCTCAACGTGTCCGCCCAGCACGAATGTTACCGGACGATCTTTCACAAATTCCGCCAGCCGTTCAGCGCTGGCTCGATATGCCTTGGAGTCATCGACCAGCAGCCGAGCCGGCATGAGGAAGTCGCCGGAAAAAAGTAGCCCGGTATCTCTGTCGTAGAAAGATACTTCAGTCTCGTTATGGCCCGGCGTAGGAATTACATCCACGATGCGATCACCCAGATCGATCTGCGCGACGCCATTCGGCCACTGGGAGAATCCGTAGAAACGCCGCACGCTGTCGATGTCGTATCCGACCACGCGAACATTGGCAATATTCGCGAACTGCCCATCACCAGCCCGATGATCCAGATGGCGATGGGTATGCACGACGAGCAGCGCAAGCTTGGCGGGCCCATCGCCCGGCAGCAGTCCCATTACGGTTTCCGCGAGGGACGATTTATGGGGATCGGCGATGTCCCCGGTATCGATGAGGAGCGCCTGGCGAGACCCAATCAAAACGTACATGAATGGGGCCTCAAACGTCGCACAAAGGCTCTCCCGCAAGATGTAGGTCTGCGCGTTGTAGGCGTGTACCTGGAGAGGAGGCTCGGTGTGCTCGTCGCAGTTCGCTGCTCCCTCTCGCCAATGCACATCCATAGAGCCTGCGGATAAAGAACCGGCAGACAATTGACACCAGCCGAGGGAAGCGCTGAGCATACAGGACGCCGCGAGCAACGCCACTAGAAGCTTGCCATCGAACTTTATGAAATGTGGGGGAAAATGTAGCCGCGTCATCGATCAGTTCGCTTCCTTTCCCGGCAGTATCGTGTCCAATTTGGTTGAGAAATGGTGTCGTCCGTACGGGACTTGTTGACTTTTTCCGGCTTGTACCCGGCACTTACCTGCCAGGCTATCAAATTTCCGCCGGCTTCGCGGCTGCATCGCGGTGGAGTTTGCCCATCTTTCGCCTTAGAGCTTGTTCTCTTTCCGCCCCGGAGATTGTCACCCTTTCGCTTCAGTGGCAATGCGGGAAGAATATGCGAGGATATCGGGCAAAGGATATGGGGACAAAGGCGGCAGGGGCGCGCGATGCGCCCCCCGCGAGCTAGAAAAAGCTACGCCCTTGGCCTCAGCCGATCCCGACAACAACCGTACAAAGTTGACAGCTCTCTCTTTCGCCGAGCTCAGGCAAGGTCGTAGCGATCGAGGTTCATGACCTTGTTCCATGCCGCCGCGAAGTCTTTCACAAACGACTCCTTCGAGTCGTCAGATGCGTAGACTTCGGCTAGCGCCCGGAGCTGGGAGTTCGAACCGAAGACGAGATCGACACGCGTCGCAGTCCACTTCGGCTTGCCCGTCGCCCGATCGCGCCCTTCGTACACTCCTTCGGATGTAGAGGAGGGCTCCCACTTCGTGTTCATGTCGAGCAGGTTGACGAAGAAATCATTCGTCAGCGTCTCCGGCCGCTTGGTGAAGACGCCGAGTTTGGTCTGCCCGACGTTCGCATTCAGCGCACGCATGCCGCCAACGAGAACCGTCATCTCAGGGGCAGTCAGAGTGAGCAACTGCGCCCGATCGACCAGAAACTCCTCAGCCGAGAAGATCTGTCCGCTGCGGAGATAGTTGCGGAATCCGTCCGCGACCGGCTCCATCACGGCGAAGGAGTGCACGTCGGTCTGCTTCTGCGAAGCATCCGTGCGCCCCGGCGAGAAGGGAATCTTCACTTTGTGGCCAGCTCTTTTCGCAGCTTCCTCGACGGCTGCGCAGCCGCCGAGCACGATCAGGTCGGCCAGCGAGACCTGCTTTCCTTTGTTGCGGGCTGTGTTCCCATTGGACTTGTTCCCATTGGACTTCCCATTGGACGGGGAGCCGTTGAACTCCTTCTGGATCGCCTCCAACTTCTTGAGAACCTTCGCCAGTGCGGCCGGCTGGTTCACCTCCCAATCCTTTTGCGGCGCCAGGCGAATGCGCGCGCCGTTCGCCCCACCACGCTTGTCGGAGCCACGGAACGATGCCGCGGACGCCCAGGCCGTTGTGACCAGTTGGGAGATCGACAGTCCGGAGGCGAGGATCTTCGCCTTGAAAGCAGCAATTTCCTTTTCGCCGATCAATTTATGATCGACGGCCGGAACAGGATCCTGCCACAGAAGGGCTTCCTTCGGAACAAGCGGGCCTAGGTAGCGCGAGATCGGCCCCATGTCGCGATGCGTCAACTTGAACCACGCCCGGGCAAACGCGTCCGCTAGTTCATCCGGGTGCTCGTAGAAGCGCCGTGAGATTTTTTCGTAAGCAGGGTCGAAGCGCAAAGCGAGGTCGGTGGTCAGCATGGACGGCGCATGATGCTTTGAGGGATTGTGGGCATCGGGCACCGCACCATTGCCTTTGCCATTTTTCGGTGTCCATTGATGCGCACCGGCTGGACTTTTCGTCAGTTCCCATTCGTAGCTGAACAGATTGGTGAAGAAGTTGTTGCTCCACTTCGTAGGCGTTGTGGTCCAAGTGACTTCCAAGCCGCTGCCGATAGTGTCACCGCCGCAGCCTTTGCCAAATTTATTCTTCCACCCTAAGCCTTGCTCCTCGATGGGGGCACCTTCTGGTTCGGGGCCTACATAATCAGCAGGAACGGCGGCGCCGTGCGTTTTGCCGAAGGTGTGACCGCCGGCAATGAGCGCCACGGTCTCTTCGTCGTTCATCGCCATGCGGGCGAAGGTCTCGCGGATATCGCGCGCCGCAGCGATCGGATCCGGCTTTCCATTGGGCCCTTCCGGATTCACATAGATCAGACCCATCTGCACGGCGGCGAGAGGATTCGCAAGGTCACGGTCGCCGCTGTAGCGCTCGTCCGCGAGCCACTTGCCCTCAGGCCCCCAGTAAATGTCCTCTTCGGGTTCCCAGACATCCGGGCGGCCGCCGCCAAAACCGAACGTCTTAAAGCCCATCGATTCGAGGGCGACATTGCCTGCGAGAATCATGAGGTCGGCCCAGGAGATTTTCTTCCCATACTTCTGCTTGATCGGCCAGAGCAGTCGGCGCGCCTTGTCGAGGTTTACGTTGTCGGGCCAGCTATTAAGCGGCGCGAAACGCTGTTGCCCGGATCCGGCCCCGCCGCGGCCGTCGCCGATGCGGTACGTACCCGCGCTGTGCCACGCCATGCGAATGAAAAGCGGTCCATAGTGGCCAAAGTCGGCGGGCCACCACTCCTGCGAGTCGGTCATCAAGGTACGCAGGTCCCTGATCACGGCATTCAGGTCGAGGCTCTTGAATTCCTTCGCGTAATCGAACTTCTTGTCCATCGGATCGGAGAGCGAGGAATGCTGGTGCAGGACCTTCAGGTTCACCTGATTCGGCCACCAATCCACATTGGTGTAGGAATTGCGAGTGCCGTGCGCAAATGGGCACTTGGATTCGGTTGCCGTATTTTGTTCCTTAGCTTCGGGAACAACGGTCCCCGATGAAGTCGCGAGTGTATTTTCCATATGTTTTCATCCTTCGAATTTTGATTGCGTACTGCGTGAAAACTACCTTTTGGCGCTGCACCGGCGGCAGAGGCCGAAGACCTCAACCACGGACTGCGTCAGATCAAAGCCATGCGGAATGTGCGGAGATAAGCGTTTGAAATCGATGAAATCACCTTCGATGTCTTGCACCGATTTGCAGCGCGAGCAAACCAGGTGATGATGCGGCTCGAGATTGCCGTCCACCAACAAGGTGGAGGCGTGGGGCGAGACCTCGCGCAAAAGGCCGCGCTCCACGAAGAGACGGAGATTGTTGTAAACGGTGGCGAGAGAAATGGATGGAATGCGACGCCGGACCGCGGCGTAAATATCTTCTGGAGAATAGTGCCCGTGAGAAGCGATGACGGCTTCATAGACGACCTGGCGCTGGTGGGTGACCGCCAAACCGTGCTTTGCGGCCAACCCGCGGAATTGTTCATGGGTGAGGCGCATAATTATCGGATGAGAATAATTATAAAACGATAGGGAGCCGTGTCAACCGAAATCTTACCTGCGACCGAAGAGTTGGTCCGGCTGAGTCCTGCGAGCTGTAGATTTTGGGCCTGACGGCCTTGCCGCCTATGCCCCCGGATTCGCCATTTTCTGCCCGATCAGCACCGCGTCTTGCATCTGCCGGTAAAGATCGGTTACGGCGCTCGGCGAGTGCGACATGAGGATCGTGTTGCTCTTGTCGTTGCTGCCGATTTCTTTCATCGTGTCGAGATATTGAGTCACGAGCACCAGCATCATCACGTCTCGCGGCGTGGATCCTTCCACCGCCTTGGAGAATGCTTCGACTGAATCTTTCAGGCCTTCGATGATCGCCTTGCGCTGGTTGGCGATGCCCTGGCCTTGCAACGCCTTGCTTTCCGCTTCGGCCTCGGCTTGCTTCACTTTCAAAATCTTTTCCGCCTCGCCGCGGGCCGTGGCCGCGACCTGCTCGCGCTGAGCGGCATTGATCTCGTTCATCGCGGCCTTGACCTTGTCATCAGGCTGAATGTCGGTGACCAACGCCTGGTCGATGGCGTAGCCGTAGGTGCGCATCACGTCGTCGAGTCCCTGCTTGATGGCCACCGCGATATCGGACTGCTGCAGGAACGCGTCGTCGAGATTCATCTTGGGCACGTGCCCGAGAATCACGTTGAAGACATACGAGGAAATCTGCTGCCGCGGATTGGCCAGCTTGTAGAACGCCTCGTACACATGGTCGGGAATCACGTGATATTGCACTGATACCGGAATCTTCACGAAGACGTTGTCTTTAGTCTTGGTCTCGACATCGAGTGCGAGTTGCTGCACGCGCAGATCGATGCGTCCGGCAATCTGGTCGAGCCACGGCATTTTGAAGTTGATGCCCGCTCCGGCCACGCGCTCGAACTTGCCCATGCGCTGCACCACCACGGCCTCGGCGGTCTGTACCTGAAAGAATCCGCTCAAAATCGTGCCGAGCACAAGAATTCCTGCGATCAGGGCGAACAGCAACGACAGAACTTGTGAGCCATCCATCAGTACCTCCGGCTTCGCTTTTATTTTTCAGAATAATTCGTGCACGCGGGATTGCGGGATTGCCCCGCGCTGGGAACGCAGGCATCATAGCGGGTTCATTTGCTTCTCACAATGCGGAGGTGATCCCGCCATGTCGCCGAGGCCGGAAGCCTTTCCGGGCCAAGTGGATCGCGCCTTTCAACACCTAGGGACGCGACTCGGAATTTGCTTTCTGCGCGTGTGCATCATATCTTGCATCTTGACGCTCCTGCGGGCATCAGAAGTAGGGCGCACTTCTCACAAACCATGGATTCGTACGTCCAACACCTTATGCAATCATCCGCAACGGCCCCGTGTGAGGAGCGTTGCCAGTGAAGGCTCACTGTCTTCCGTTCTCGCAGATCCCGCACACCACTCGCCTTTTCGCCGATTTTCTGGCCTACTCCCCGAACGTCCAGCCCTTTTATCCTCGGTCGCCCTATTTTGCCGAGTGGATGAAAGAAGAAGCCGCGATGATTTCTTACGACGGCGCTCGCCGGGCGCAGGTGGCTCGCATCCTCGAACGACAGAATCAATCGTGGGGCGCCTCGGCGAAGACCCTGAGCAATCTTGACCGCTTGCGCCAAGGCGCTGCTGCAGTCGTCACCGGACAGCAAGTGGGACTTTTTGGCGGACCGATGTTTGCGTTGTACAAGGCGCTCACCGCCGTCAAACTCGCGGAAGAAGCCAGTGCCGCGGGCATCGATGCGGTCCCGGTTTTCTGGCTCGCTACTTACGATCACGACCTCGCCGAAGTCAATCACGTTGCCCTGCCAGCGACCGACGGAACCTTGCAGGTTCTCGCTACGTCGAGTCACGATGTGCCCGGCGCTCCGGTCAGCGCGGTGCGGCTTGGTGAGGAGATCGTTCCCGTGGTCGAGCAGGCCGTCGCGTTGCTCGGGGAGAACGAAGCCGCGCAATTTCTCAAGGAATGTTATCGTCCGGGCGAAACGCTGGGCTCCGCGTTTGCCCGCCTCTATACCCGCATTTTTGCGGATTGGGGCGTGATCGTGCTGGATGCTTCCGATCCGGAACTGGGGCGGATTTCGGTTCCCATGTATCGCGCGGCGGTCGAGCATGCGGTGGAACTGAGTGACGCGCTTCTGAAGCAGGGCACTGCGCTGGAAGCGGCCGGCTATCACCAGCAGGTGAAGGTCACCGAGTCATCCGTGTTGCTGTTTACTACGCGGAACGGGGCGCGTGTGCCCATCCACCGCCGCGATCATGCTGAGGAATTTGTCATCGACGGAGAAGCGGCCGCGGAAAGGCTTTCGCGTAAGGATCTGCTCTCGCAAATCGAAGCGCATCCCGAACAATTCAGCCCCAACGTGCTGCTTCGACCCATCGTGCAGGATTATCTTTTGCCCACGCTTGCCTACACCGGGGGCGCGGCGGAGACTGCCTACTTCGCGCAAGCCGCCGCCGTTTACAAATCTCTGTCAGACCGAATTACGCCGGTGATACCGCGATTCTCCGCCACCATTATTGAGCCGAAGGTGCAGCGGCTGCTGGAGAAGCACGCGCTCTCGGTGATGGATATTTTTGTGGGGCCGGAGGAGTTGCGCCGCGAAATCGCCACGCGCAGCCTCCCAGCCGATCTGCAAGCCGCTTTTGAAGCGGCCAAGCAATCGTTCGACTCGAATTTCACCGCGGTCAAAGACAAGCTGGAAAAGCTTGACCGCACGCTGGTGGACGCCGCGGAAACTTCGCGCTCCAAGATGCAGCACCAGCTGGAAAAGCTGTATGCGCAGGCGGCGCGTGCGGAAGCGCAAAAAGGTGAGCTAGTGACGCGGCATGCCGCGTACCTTTGCCAATCGCTCTATCCCGACAAAGGGCTGCAGGAGCGGGCGCTCGGAGGGATTTATTTCTTCGCGCGTTATGGCAAAGAATTTCTGCACGAACTCTACGGAGTCATCCACTCGGACTGCCACGACCACCAGATCCTGGAACTGTAGCGTCCTCATTTTCCCTCGCTGGTCGCCAGATAAGTCCCCAGGCCAATCATGATGGCGCCGGTAACCGTTCTTTGCCTGCGCCGAAACGTGGCCGAGGAACGGATGCGCTCTCCCAGCGGTCCGGCCATGGCGATAACGAGCAGATCTGCCGACGTATTCATTACCACGGAAATCGTTCCCAGCGTCACGAATTGCAGGAAGACGTGTCCGCTGCCGCGATTCACAAATTGCGGAATGAAGGACAGAAAAAATAAAGCAGTCTTGGGATTCAGAACTTCGGTAGCCACTCCCTGCCAGAGCGGATTGCGCAGCGGCTTCGCGGCCTGTGCACTCGCTTCTGTCTGCTCCGGGCCTGCCACGGTTTCTTTTTCGTTGCGCGCATCCTCCTTACGCGCATCGAGGATCATGCGGACGCCGAGAAAGCCCAGGTAAGCCGCGCCCACATATTTGACGGCGGCAAAGGCGAGGGCCGACTTTGCCAGAATGATGGAGACTCCGAGCGCTGCGGCGAAGACATGCACCATCCCGCCGAAGAACGTGCCCAGAGCGGAAAGCACGCCCTCGCGTTTCCCGCCCGCGAGGCAGCGCGCCAGAACATAAAGCATTCCGGGCCCGGGTGCGATGGCCAGCAGCACTGCCGCCGTCAGGAAGAGGAAAAATCGTGTCGAATCGAGCATGCTGATCTACTCCTTGTTACGGATTCTTAGGTAGGGATGCTTCGACTGCGGTTGAGCTTTGCTTCGCGACGCTCAATCCTCGCTCCGCAAGACAAGACTCTCAGCAGATCCCAAGACCCCTACTCCAATCATCCTTCGTGCGCAAGCCAACTTTCCAACTCGCCGAGAGATTCCACGCGCGGAAATGCGCGTTCCCGGTAAGCCCCGGCAACATCGAAGAGCACGGCCTGCATGCCCGCGCCGCGAGCTCCCAGATAATCGACAGAATACACGTCGCCCACGTAGAGGCTCTCGGCGGGATCGGCGTTCATCTCGCGCAGCGCCGCCGCAAAGATGGCCGGATGCGGCTTCTCATGCCCCACAATCCCTGAGTCGGTGATGCTGGCGAAACAATCGAAAATTCCACTGCGCCGAAGCACCGCATCAATTTTTCCGTCGGCATTGGAGATTACCGCAATCGGGTACTGCTGCCGGATTCTTTCCAGCGCGTCGCGCGTTCCTGGAAGAATCTGGTCCCAGTTGGCGGAGTTCTGCGTGTTTACCACCAGGGTGTCGCGCACACCGTCGTCTGCGGCGTTGAGTTGCTGCAGCAGGTGGGAATGAAACGTCCACCAGAAGCTGTGATCGGGCTTGCCACCGATCATGCCCCGATCGAATTCCTGCTTGGTGCGGCGCTCCAGAGCTTGCCACGCCTCAAGCGTGGGATGGCTGTTCTCGGGCAACGGAGCCAGCATGCGGGCACGATTGGGAAACAGCAGCGTGTTTCCCACATCAAAGAAAATGAACCGCGGTTTGGACATGAATTTCTATATTAACCAACTCTCGCGATTAGAAAGATCTAACCGCGGAGATCGCTGAGGATTGGCCGAGATGGCGGAGGAACTTCTGGGGCAGCGAACCGTCCGCACTTGTCCGACGTTTCAGTGACGGAGCCTGATGGGGAAGATGTGCAGCGAGTTCAGCATTTCCCAGGCGAGCAAAATGACGGAGAGCATGACTACGCCCACGGCCATCAACTCGCCGAAAGAAAGCCCGCGCCGGCCCGGTTCCATGCGGCGGGCGGCCAAGGCCAAAATATTGAGCGTTGCGAAGCCGAAGACCACAGCCCAAAGAATGTCGTAGGCATCGCGCTGTGACTCGCGATATGAAACCGCGATAACGATGCCAAAGAACAAGGTGGCATAGGCGCGAACTGCCGGATAAATCGCCACCGCCGCCCGAGTGGTTCGGGCGAATCCGGAAACCGCCGTCGCTGCCGCAGATAGCGTCATGGGTTGGAAACAGGCCTCCAAGGCTGCCTTCCCATAGGCCCTGAAATTGGATCTTACATCTTCGGCGGGTTCCTTCCTATACCAGAAACGATCGAGAAACCTTCTGGTCAAGGGGCGCCGGATATCGAGTGTGAGTGGTCCCGGGGCGGGTTCCCCGGCGATCTGCGGAAAAGCTTTTACCGCTGAGATCGCAGAGGACTCGCAGAGATCGCTGAGAACAAGGCAACGACTCTCCGTTTGCTGTATCATTCGCTCAAATGGCCAAGAAGGATGAAAATTTCGAAATCACCTGCCCGTGTTGCAGCGCCGTGCTGAAGGTCGATACCGAAACGCGCGCGGTCATCGCGCACACCGCGGCCGTGAAGCCGAGGACCTTTAACGACATCGAGGCTGCGGCCAAGGCCATGCGCGAACAGGACAGCCGGCGCGAGTCGATTTTTCAGCAGTCGGTGGAGGCCCAGAAGCACTCCTCTGATCTGCTGGAAAAGAGGTTTCAGGAAGCCTTGAAAAAGGCGAAGGAATCTCCCGACACCGGCAAGCCGATCCGCGATTTCGATCTCGACTGATGCATGCCAGACCGGATGCAGCACCCGTTGCTTCTCGGCCATCGCGGCGCGCGCGCCCTTCGCTCCATCCCTGAAAATACCGTGCCTTCGTTCGATCAAGCGCTGGCCGACGGCTGTGACGGATTTGAATTCGATGTGCGACTCACGGCCGATGGGTCGGCGGTCGTCTGCCACGACTCGCAATCTGCCGGCATTGATATTGCACAGGCTCGCGCTGAACAACTGCCCGCTTTGCCGCGTCTGGAGGACGTTCTGGCCCGCTATCACGAGCGGGCATTCCTCGATATAGAGATCAAAGTTGCCGGTCTGGAAACGATCGTCACCACTCTGTTGCTAAAGTTTCCGCCGCAGTGCGGCTTTGTGATTTCTTCGTTCCTACCTGAAGTGCTGCAGCAAATGCATGCGCGGGACGGGGCCATTTCCCTTGGGCTGATTTGCGAAACGCGCGGTGAACTAGCGCGCTGGAAGGACCTTCCGGTCGAATATGTGATTCCGCATCACAAGCTGGCCGATCCCGAGGTTATCTCCATGATCCGAGACGCGGGGAAGAAAATACTGGTATGGACCGTCAACGATGCGAAGGCGATGCTCCGCTTCGCGCAGGCCGGAGTGGATGGAATTATTTCCGACGACACGAATCTGTTGGCGCCCACCCTAGCGGGATTTCACTAGAACTGGCCTGTTGTAAATGGTCTTCAAAGCAGAGGCCCTCAGGGGCTAAAGCCCCCGCTCATACTGACCGGTAACGGCACGGCTGAAAGCCGTGCCCTTCCCAAAACCAATCCTCTAGCGGCACGGCTGACGCGATGCCCCCTTCCCGAACTATTTATGAGGCAGGCTCTAATCAGCCGCCGCTTCCAGAGCGGAGATTCCCGTGGATGGCCGCTGCAGGAACGCCGCGCGTTCGGTTTCGAACGCCTCCAGGTTTCCTCCCAGGTCCTGATCGTTCCATCCCATCGCGGCGCCGATGCGCAAGGCGGCTTCCCGGCTGCAGGATTCTGACCAGCAAGCACCCAGCGCGACTGGCACGCGCCGCAGCAACACGTCGGCCAGAGTCACGGCAAATTCGCTGCGGTAGGCTTCGATCACCTCGGCCACGACGTGCGAGGAATGCGGACAGATCGGCGCTCGGAATTCCGCGCTGACCAGGGCCATGCGGGCGATCTCCATAGCGCGGTGGCCGTGCCATTCCATCAGGCCGCGAGCCGTCTCTTCGCTCACCGAACCAGCTTGCGCGATTTGCAGAACTTCCTGGTCCACCACCGGATCGAGAGCGCTTCCCGGGCCTATGGCGAAAGCGGTTGGCTCTTTCACGGGGATGCCGATTTTGCGCGCACACTCGCGCGCCAGCGGAGCCGCGGTGGTCAACTTGCCGCCAATAATTGAGATCAGCCGCGCCGCTCCGTCGTCGGAATGATCGTGCAGAAAATGCCGCCGGGTGACCGAGGAAGGCTTGTTTCCGGGGGAATTCGGCAAAGGGCGCACGCCGGCGAACGCATACTTGATATGACTCGGCGACAGCCGTGCCTTTGGAAACATCTTCGCCGCAATGCGCAGCAGATATTCGATCTCTTCTTTCGACGGCACAGTGCGAGAGGGATCGCCATTGTCGGGAACTTCCGTTGTGCCGACCAGGACCTGCTCATTCCAGGGCAGAACAAAGACGGGACGGCAGTCGGAGGCCTCGGTGTAGAGTGCCGCGTTGGGAGCGCCGGAAAAACGCGGCAGGACGATGTGCGATCCGCGCACTCCGCCCAGCATGGGCTTGCGCGTGCGCACGGTCGAACGCTGGCAGATCCGGTCGGCCCACGGTCCGGTGCAGTTCAAAATCCATCCGGCATCGACGCGCTGGTCTTTTCCCGTGATGCGGTCGCGAAACAGCACGCCGCGGGCGCGTCCCTGGGCAATGTCAATGGCCAGCACTTCCGCATGATTGCGGACCACAGCTCCAGCAGCGGCCGCTTCCGTCATCCATTCGGCGGTCAGGCGCTCAGGGAACTCGCACTGCGCATCCTCGTAATTGAGCAGTTGCCAGTGATGGCCGGAATCGAGAGCGCGCTGAAGCCGTGCCAACTCCATTTCGCCCAGGTTTTCGGATTTTTTTCCGGCAATGCGTTGGTAGAGCCAAAGTCCGGCGCGCACCATCCTGGCGCTACGCCGGCTATGGTCGTTCAGCAGAAAAAGAAACTGAACGGGATGGACCAGGTGCGGGCGCTCGCGCAGCAGGCTTTCGCGCGCGCGCACCGACTCCCGGACCAGACCGATCTCTCCGTGCTCCAGATAGCGCAGCCCTCCGTGGATGATGCGGGTGGAGCGGCTGGTCACGCCCGAGGCAAAATCATTTTCCTCGAGCAGCAGGGTGCGCTTGCCGGCGCGGGCACACTCCCGCGCCACAGCTACGCCATTGATTCCGCCGCCGATGACCACCACATGGAAGTGTTGTCCTTCTAGCGATGCCCGGGGTTTGACAGCTAAGGTCATGAATGGGTTAGAAAAAGAGCGTCGCAAAAACAGGCTCTAGGTCGCTGGGAGATACGGTTGCACGCTCATTGTTCTGATTGTGCGCCTTTGCGCGGCAAAGATGAAGGTCACGATAGTCCCAGGTGTGTGTGAGCGAGATTCCACGTGCGACAGTGGTGAGGTGGTGCCGGAAGTAACGTGACCGCGGCATTCGCAAAAATGAGGGAAATCGTATCGAATCTTGGGATGCGGCGCGGAGTGGCCCGGTTGGCGAGTTCTCGCACGTGCGCCGGCTCATTGCCTGTAGCCTCTCCACTCATTTACATTGGTTGCCGAATGCCCACTACAGGAGAACGGTTTGAACGAGCGGTCGCCATCATGGAGCGGCTGCGCGCCCCTGGCGGCTGTCCCTGGGACCGCGAACAGACCTTCGATTCCATCAAGCCTTACACGCTCGAAGAGACCTATGAGGTTCTAGAAGCGATCGACAATCGGGATTGGCCTGAACTGGCCGGCGAACTCGGGGATTTGCTGCTGCAAGTGCTGTTCTACGCCGAGATGGCGAAGGAACAATCTTCCTTTTCGATTGACGACGTTCTGGATCGCCTTTCGAGCAAGCTGATCAACCGCCATCCCCACGTTTTTGGCGACGTGAAAGCCGATACGTCCGCCGAGGTCAAACGCAACTGGGAAGCCTTGAAGGTGGAGGAGAAGAAAAAGCGGCAGGGCGCAGCTGGTGCGGGTTTGGCAGGAAACGAAAAGCATTCGATCCTCGCCGGAGTTTCTTCCGCCATGCCGTCGCTGCTCGAAGCTTACAAGCTGAGTTCACGAGCCGCGCAGGCGGGCTTTGACTGGCCCAATATCGACGGACTGTTCGACAAGCTGCACGAGGAGACCGAGGAGCTGCGCGAACAGCTCAAGCAATTTCCCGCGCCCGGTCCGCGTCCGCAGGGACGGGGAGTCGCGGGATCCGGCCGCGCCGAGATTTCTGAGAACCTGCAAGCGCGTCTGGAGGAGGAAGTCGGCGACTTGTTTTTCGTGCTGGTGAACGTGGCCCGGTATCTGTCGCTCGATCCGGAATCGGCTTTGCGTAAGACCAACCGCAAGTTTAAGCGGCGCTTTCAATGGATGGAAGAGTGCCTGCACGAATCCGCCGCGCTCCCGATCAGGTTTCCATGGAAGAACTGGAATCGTTGTGGCAGCAGGCTAAGGCGCACGAGAAAGTGTCCGCGGAGAACACCGCGTGAGCGCCTCCGTCGAACTGCGCCGGTGTCATGGCATCGAAGAGTTTCGCGCCTGCGTCGCGCTGCAGAAAGAAGTCTGGAATTTCACCGACGCTGAACTTGTCCCCCTGCGCATGTTCGTGGTGGCCGACAAGGTGGGCGGGCAGGTCATGGGCGCTTTCGACGGCGGCGTCATAGTCGGCTTCGCGCTCTCCGTACCCGGCACGCGCAGCGGCCATGTTTATCTCCACTCGCACATGCTGGCCGTGCGCAAAGACCATCGAAACGGGGGACTCGGCCGGCGGTTGAAACTGATGCAGCGCGAAGACGCGCTGGCCCGCGGCATCGAGTTGATCGAATGGACATTCGATCCGCTCGAAATCAAGAATGCTTATCTGAATATCGAAAAGCTTGGAGCTATTATCCGACGGTATAACATTAACCAGTACGGCATTACTTCGTCTCCGCTGCAGGGCGGCTTGCCCAGCGACCGCCTCATCGCCGAATGGTGGCTGAAATCGAAGCGGGTTGAAACGCTGCTGGCCACAGGAAAAAATCCAGTGATCGTCAGCGAATCCAGCGTCGAAGTTCCAGCCCAGATCTACGACTGGAAAGCCGCACGCGAGACTCGCGGCAGAGCCCAGCAAGTCCAGGAGCGCAATCGCGAACAATTTCTTCGCGCGTTCTCGCACGGGCTTGCCGTGCTCGGATACGAGCGTGACGCCGAGGGCAATGGCAAATTCCTGCTGGGCCACTGGGCCGAAAAATGGTCGTACGCTTCGGAGGGGTAATCACCACGGAGACACAGAGTCACAGAGAAAACAAATCCACTTGGTTGCCTTTCTCCAGTCTCCGTGCCTCCGTGGTCAATAAAGCTCTTGCCATCCCATGAAGATTGAAGCCATCACGCTGCGCGAGATTCACATGCCGCTCGTCCATTTTTTTGAGACGAGCTTTAGCCGAACCTATAGCCGCCGCATCCTGCTGGTGACGGTGCACAGCGAGGGCGTCGATGGCTGGGGCGAGAGCGTGGTGGGGGAAGATCCGTTTTACAGCAGCGAATGGATCGAGAGCGCGTGGCCGACCATGACGCAATATCTTATTCCCGCGCTGCTGGGAAAGAAGATCGAATCGGCGCGCGAATGTCCCGCGCTGTTCGCGAGAGTCCGCGCCCATCGCATGGCGAAATCCGGTCTGGAGAACGCGTTGTGGGAGGCCGAAGCGGCGCAGCGGCAGCAGCCTCTCTGGAAATTGCTGGGCGGAACGCGCCGCGAGATTGCGTGCGGCGTTTCCATCGGGATTCAGGACTCGATCGAGCAGTTACTGGAAAAGATTCAAATCGAGTTGGCAGCTGGGTACCGGCGCATAAAAGTCAAAGTGAAACCCGGCTGGGACATCAACGTTCTGGAGCGCATCCGCTCGCGCTGGGCCGATATCACCTTAAGCTGCGATGCGAACTCCGCCTATACCCTCGATCAAGTCGAGCACCTGCGCAAATTCGACCAGTTCAACCTGCTGATGATCGAGCAGCCGTTGTGGAACGACGACATCTACTATCACGCCCGCCTGCAAAAAGAGTTGCGCACTTCAATTTGCCTGGACGAATCGATCGTCAGCGGGCGCAGTGCGGCGTTTGCGGTCGAAACCGGTGCCTGCCGCATCATCAACGTCAAGGTAGGACGGGTTGGAGGATTCTCGGAGGCCTTGAAGGTCCACGATGTTTGCCAGTCGCAAAATATTCCGGTGTGGTGCGGAGGCATGCTCGAAACCGGCATCGGCCGCTCGCATAACATCGCGCTTTCCGCGCTGGAGAACTTCCGGCTTCCCGGCGACGTCTCCGCTTCCAAGCGTTATTGGAAAGAAGACATCATCGATCCGGAGGTGCAAGTTTCTCCCCAGGGTATGATCGCCATCAGCGACCAGCCCGGCACCGGCTATCGAGTCAAAACCGATTTGATTGAGAAATTGACGGTGCGAAAAGAAACGCTGCGCGCGTAGGCAGCGGCTAGCGTGATGCCCGACTGTTCTCGACGCTGCGGAACGCGTTAATATTTTGCGCCAGCTTTTCCTGCTCCGTCTTCAGCATCTCGACCGCGCGAGCAAGAGGCAGATCCTCGGGCAAGCGGTGGAAATTGCTGAACACTTCGTCGGTCATCAGATTCAGGCTCTTCACCAGCAAAATCTTCCCCGTCATCCGTAAGCTCATTTCCGTGACGACCCAATTGCCGTCTCCGGCATCGCCTTGCTGCACGCGGAAACTCCCACCTTTGTCGAGGCGTCCGAGAATTCCCCAGCCGAACGACACGTCTCTATAGAGAGTGCCGTCGATCCGTGCCAGGCGATGGGCCACGGGATCGATCAGCACATCTCCCTCCATGCCTTGCAGCACTTGCTCCACGGTCGATGGCGGGGAATAGGACGGATTAGGTTTGAAATGCAGCCGCACCAACTGATCTCCGGATTTGCCCAGACCGGGTTCGGCATTTTCGGTTCCTGCGTACTCATACAAGAACGCATCGGGCAGCGCTTTCACGATGCGCAGCGTGCGGTCCAATTCCTGGTTGCCGTGTTCCTGTTTGCGCCGCAGTTCGGAGGGACTACTGGCCAGACGCGCAAGCTTGCCCACCTCGGCGCGTTGCTCCTGTGGGCTCAGCGGGTGGTCGCTGTCCCCGAAGGCGACACTGGTCACCGCCTCATTGGCTTCCACGTAGACCCTGTCCTGCACATCTTTTGGAGTTTGCTTCCGCGAACAGAACATGAATTTTACGGAGCGATTATTGGCTGCGGCCACTTCGTTCGCGATGGTGGCCCGCACCAGTTCCTGCGGAGAGACCTGAGATTTCCGGAAATCCTGCGCCGAAACCGCAGCGGCGGTCGCGATGGAGAGGACGAAGACCATTGACAGATTCGCCCCTCGCATTGCCTCGCGTCCATCCATGTTGGTTAGGTGTTGCAAGGGTACTCGTGGTTGTACATAGCGAGATCAGAGTTTTTAGTGCGAAGATCGCAGACTTCTCATGTGTGAAAAATTGGGCACCGGGAGTGTAAATCTGAATGGATGTAAGGGAGAGCCCCGCACGGTCTACGGGATCTTCCCCGTGTCCGTGGGTTCCGACGCCGAAGCATAAGCGTGTTTCTCCCGCTCCGTCTTCAACAACTCGACGCCCTTCGCGAAGGGAAGATTCTCCGGCACGCGCTGAAAGTCGGTGAGAGCCTCATTCGAGATCATGGAGAAGCTTTTGAACAGCAAGATTTTTCCAGTCATCTTTAGGTCCATCGCGGTGAGTTCCCATGCACCCTGGCCCACGTTGGCCTGCTGCACGCGAAAATATCCGCCTTTATCCAGGTGACCGAAAATGCCCCAGCCAAACGAGACCTCGCGAAAAAGAGTTCCGTCGATTTTTGCGATCCGCTTCTCGTTGATGTCAATCAGCAGGTAACCCTGCATGCCGGCAAACACCTGCTGCTCGCGCGACGGCGGGGAATAACCCGGATTGGGGGTAAAATTCAAGCGCACGAGTTCATCTCCAACCTTTCCCAGATTCTGCTCGCCCGCTTGCGTGCCCGCGTATTCGTAACGAAAGGCGTAGGGCAAAGCCTTGACCATGCGCAGGGTCCGATCCGCATCTTCTTTTTCCCGCGCACGCTTCTTGCGCAGCTGTTCGGGATTGTTCACGAGCCACGCCAGGTGATCGTTTTCCGCCTTCCGCTGTTCGGGGGAGAGCGGCTGGTCGTTCTGCGCAATCAGAATCCCTGCCATAGCGTCGTTGGTTTCCACGTAGAGGTGGGTTTGCGTCCCTCGCGGTGTTTGTTTGCGCGAGCGGAACATGTGCTTGACCGCAGGGGTGTTGTTGGCTGCGACCTCATTGGCGACCGTCTCGCGCACTAATTCGGCGGCAGAAATCTGCGGTGTTATCGATTCCTGCGCCCCAGCCTGCGCCCATGCCTGCATCCATGAAAGACTGGCGGCAAACAGCACCACCGCGGCGCAGTACCGGCCTGCCACGGCCGCTGCTATTCGTCTTTCTTTCGCGAAAGCCATCTGTTGATTAGTGTAGCAATCACGGAAGGATGGTTGCACGAAGCCCAGCATTGTGCTTATCTCGCCACTCCCGGGCGTTGCGGATTGCTTGCCGCTGGTTCATCCTGTTGGGTATAGTCGTTGAGAGCGATGCAGTGGTCCCGGCACCTGCCTTCCCAGCGTCACGGTGGTGCAGTTTCCGCTACTTTAAAAGGAGAACATATGAGTGCTCCCTTGTCGGCAGACTTGGCGCAGATTGGCAAGTCAGTAGTCATCAAAGGCGAATTGTCGGGCAGCGAAGACCTTTACGTGGATGGTCAAGTGGAGGGCACTATTGCGCTCAAAGGCAATAGCTTAACCGTTGGACCCCACGGGCAGGTCAAAGCTTCCGTCGAGGCCAAAGGCGTGGTGGTGCAGGGCAAACTCGATGGCAACGTGCAGGCCAGCGATCGCGTCGAATTGCGTAAGTCCGCGGTAGTGACCGGAGATATTTCTACCCAGCGCATCTCCATCGAAGAAGGGGCGTACCTGAAGGGGAAGGTTGACATTCAGGGGAAATCGGAAAAAGCCGCAGGAAAGTAACTACTAGAGTTTGGATTGGTGAGTTAAAGTGTCACTTTTAGCTGTTAATTTTCGTCCCAGAACATGGGTCGCCACTGACGGGGCATTCAGCGTCTGATGGCAACAGTCAGTCAGAACTTCATGAAGCTTTTTCGGGGCTCATCGGGGCGCACGCCGGCGGAAGCGCCGGATGTTGCGCAAAAACTTACCCGCCGTTCCAGCGGCCTCGGCGAACTGGCGCGGCTTTGGGAGAGCGAGACGCCGTTGTGCGTTCTCGACCTGGGATCGACCTCGCCTTCCAACATTCGTTTCTTCACCGAGCGCAGCCACAAAATCTACAGTGAAGATCTGTTGGTCGCTTCCACCGAACCTCACCTGGTCAGTAAAGACGAGCAGGGAAACGTGGTTCTTGACAGCCGCAGGTTTCTCGCCGATAACCTGGTTTATCCCGCGGCGCACTTCGATGTGGTGCTGTGCTGGAATCTTCCAGACTATCTGGATGAGAGCCTGGTGCGTCCGGTGATGGGACGGTTGTGGTCGGTGCTGAAGCCGGGAGGCATGTTGCTCGCCTTCTTCCATACCAAAGATGCGGGACCCGATTCTCCCTGCTACCGCTTTCACATCGTCAATAAAGATACGCTGGAGATGCAGCGCATCGTGCTGCGCCGCGAGACCCGGCGCGGGCCCACGGGAGCCGTTCACACCGCGGTCAGCGACGGCTTCCGCCTGCAGCGCGTCTTCAACAACCGCCATATCGAAACGCTGTTCCGCGATTTCGCCTCCATCAAGTTCTTCCTGGCCAGGGATAATGTGAGGGAAGTGCTGGTGGTGCGGTAGGTAAATCCACACAGGGATGGTCTTGGGAAGGGCACGGCTTCAGCCGTGCCGTCTAGCGCCTCTCATAACCTGGGCTTTAGGCTATGAGGCCTTGCGACTCTCCATCGCCTTTCGGCATCGCCTTCCAAACGATCACTCCCATGCGAAATAAATAATGTCGCGAGATGTCGATCCTTCTGCGGGCTTCGAGTCCGTCGGAGAGAATTTCACGCATTTCCTCCGGCGCGTATGCTCTTTTCACCGACGCTACTCCGTCCACGCGCGAGACATGGCTGCGCATCAGAGGAAAGCCCGCATAGACGAGCGCCAGATGCAGCGGATGTCGGATCAGATCGTTAATGAGCAGCGCGCAACGGCTCACGCGCAAGGCTTCGGCAGCGAAGCACGCCAGTTCGGCTGGCTCCAAGTGATGCGCGAATAGGCTGCAGCTCACCAAATCGAAAGAACAGTCCGCAAGGGGCAGCGCCAGCGCATCGGCCACCACGGAATGATTTCCGGGCAGCAAGTGCGATTGGAAACGGTCGAGGAGGGTCACTTCGAGTGCGATTCCCCGTCGCGCCAACTGAGCGCCCGCGATCTTCGGTACCTCGCCAAATCCTGACGCGACTTCGAGCACAGAGAATCGCTTGCGACCTGTCGCAATGGAAACGCGCTCAATCAGGCTGCGGGTGGTGGCGACTCCGCCGAACCAGCGGTTGATGCAGCCGATATCGCGCAGGGAAATCTCGACTTCGCAGGGAGGACAGGTTGCGGAATCGAGAATCTCTGGCGTGGTTACGCGCCGCATGGTTGCTTTCGACAGTGTAGACGAAGTTGTCGGCCGGAGTTGTAATCCGGAGGTCAACAGAGGCGGTGCCGACGGCGAGCGCAAAGATGCGCTCGCGACAGCCGGCGGGACGCCGGCGCTACGGTCCGTTTTCCAGGCGGCGAGAACAGTCGAGCTCGGCTCGACCCGACAGCCGATGGCGGCTGTCCCCACATAATGCTCATTACACTTCGGCTAGTTCTTCTTCCAGCAGTTGTTTGTTGTAGAGATCGCTGTAGTAGCCGTTGCGGGCCAGTAGTTCGTCGTGGGTGCCGATCTCGACGATGCGTCCGCCATGGAGCACGGCGATGCGGTCGGCGTTGCGCACGGTGGAGACGCGGTGCGAGATGAAGATGGTGGTGCGGCCGCGCATCACATCGCGCAGATGGTTGAGGATTTTGTCTTCGGTGTGGGTGTCGACGCTGGAGAGCGCGTCGTCGAGGATGAGAATCTTGGGATTGCGGATGAGCGCGCGGGCGATGGCGGTGCGCTGCTTCTGTCCGCCCGAGAGCGTGATGCCGCGTTCGCCCACCATCGTTTCGTAGCCTTCGGGGAAACTCTCGATATCGGCCGCAATGTTGGCGGCATCGGCGGAATTGTGGATCTCGGAGTCGGTCGCCGAATCTACGCCCAGCGCGATATTCTCGCGAATGCGCTCGCTGAACAGGAAAGTTTCCTGCGGAACGAATCCGATGCTCTTGCGCAGCGAAGCGAGCGTGAAGGCGCGGATGGGGCGTCCATCGATAAAGACCATTCCGGGCGCGGCGTCGTAGATGCGAGGAATCAGGCTCACCAGCGTCGTCTTGCCCGATCCGGTGGGACCGACAATGGCGAGGCTGCTGCCCGCGGGCACGCGCAGGTTCCAGATATGCAGGACGTTCTTTTCGCCGAAGGCGAACTCGAGTCCGCGGAATTCGATCTCGCCTTCGATTTCCAGATCCTGCGCGCCGGGAAGATCCTGAATCTCGGATTTTTCCTGCATGATCTCGTTGATGCGAATCAGCGAGGCGGTGCCGCGCTGGAAGATGTTGATGACCCATCCCAGCGCGATGATCGGCCACGTGAGCTGCATCATGTAGGTGCTGAACGAAACAAATTGTCCAACGCTCATGGATCCGTCGAGCTTCAGCGTGGTGGCGATCCCAGGATACGCAGCGACCAGAGTGGTCACGCGGGTAAACGTGGATTGTCCGGTGAGCACTTCGCGTCCGCCGAGCCATAGTACGAGCACCACCGCGCAGCCCAGCATGAGTTCAAGCGTGGGCCACAGCATTCCCATCAGGCGGACGAGCTTGAGGCTGCGGCGGATGTATTCCTGGTTCCCCTTCTCGAAGGCTTTGATCTCGGCTTCTTCCTGCACATAGGCGCGGATCAAGCGCGCGCCCGAAAAATTCTCCTGCGCGCGGGCGGAGATGTCGGAGAACATTGCCTGGATGCGTTCGAAGCGCTCGTGAATGCGGCGTCCGAAGGTCTGAATCACGATGCTGACCGCGGGTAGCGGCAGAAACGTGAACAGCGTCAGCCATGGGCTGATGGAGATCATGAAGGCCAGTGCGCCTGCGGTATAGACCAGCGTGTTGGCCGAATACATGATCGCGGGGCCGAGCAGCATGCGCACGGCGTTCAGATCGTTGGTGGCGCGCGCCATTATGTCGCCCGTCCGATGGCGCTGGTAGTAGGAGTAGCTCAGGCCTTCGAGGCGGGCGAACAAATCGTTGCGCAGGTCGAATTCGATGTCGCGCGAAACGCCGATCACCACCCAGCGCGTGAGGAACTGGAAGATTCCCTTGGTGACCGCGATGGCGAGCAGCATTCCCGCATACGCCAGAAGCTTGTGGCGCGTCACGCCTTCGTGCAGGTCGTCGGCCGCTTTGCCCAGAACCAGAGGAAAGAGAATCCAGATGCCGTTGGTGAGAAATACGCAGAGCGAGCCAAAGGCATATTCCCAGCGGTAGCGTTTGACGTAGGGCAGCAGCGGGCGCAGGTTCTTGGGAAACATCAGATTGAGTAGATGAAATTCTAGCAGGCGGGGTGCAGAATTCTGGGTCTGAGTTGGTGTGGAGCGGGCACTCCTGCCCGCTAGCCTGCAGCACTACAAAAGCAGTGGGCAAGAGTGCCGCTCCACATAAAGCATTTCACGGAACATTGGATAGTCGCTGAGCGTATCCTCAGCTGGTGGCGAGTCGTGATCTGCGGAGCTGAGACTGTGAAGACTTTGAAAGCTTCTCTGCTGGCAAGCGCAATCGGAACCGGAGCATGGATGCTCGGCCTGACCCATGCGATGTGGCCGGCGCATCCACAACTAGCCGTTTTCTTTCTGACCCTGGGCGCAACCGCGATCCTGATGTACGTCTGGCCCGAGGCGCAGAAATAGTAAAAGCAAGCGTTGCGCCTTGGCCTTTTTTGGTTCGCCAGGCCCCTATCCCGAGTTAAGTGAGTTTGTGCGCCAAGTAATACCTCTTCTCTTTGCCCCAGCCCAGGACCCTTGCTTGATGTAGCAGCCGTTGCTGTTCCGCCTGCCTAAGGTAGACTTTTTTCCACTCAGGAACCGCCGGCCGATTCGTCCGGTCGCCGCCCCCACAGCGCGCTAGCCGATCTTGCAAGACTCGGGCCTGGTGGTTGAATAGCCGCTCGTACTCTTCGCGTTCTGCGCGAATGTCGAAACGTATCTGCGACGCATGGAATGCCCAATCCATCAATGCCTATCTCGCCAGGGTGGGGCCAATTTTACGGCGAGTTCTCCAATTTGCGCTATCGGTCCGTCGCGCTCGTTGACCTGCAAATATTATTTGTGATGATGGCTGGCACAGGGTCTTTGCCGATCACGGGAGTCAAAGCCGCTTTGGAGAATCTGGCAAGAACTTCATCGAAATAGGCAAGATGCTCGACGGTCGGGAAATTATGCTTAGCCTTGCGTTGCCGTTGAGATACATAGTATTTCGCGCAGCGCAAAATAAACGGAGACACAATGCAAAAACGCAAGTTAGGAAAGAGCAACCTGGAAGTTTCCACTCTTGGTTTGGGCTGCATGGGAATGAGCTTTTCCTATGGGCCGCCCAAAGACAAGAAGGAGATGACGTCTCTGCTGCACGCCGCGGTCGATCGTGGCATCACATTCTTTGACACCGCCGAAGTGTATGGACCATTCCTGAACGAAGAACTGGTCGGAGAAGCGCTTGCGCCCTTCCACGGCAAAGTGGTGATCGCCACCAAATTCGGATTCGATCTGAGCGGCGGCGACAATCGGCCAGGAGCGGCGGGAATCAATAGCCGGCCGGAGCACATCAAGCAGGCGGTCGAGGGTTCGCTCAAGCGGTTGAAGGTCGATGTCATCGATCTGTTGTATCAGCACCGGGTGGACCCGAACGTGCCCATCGAAGACGTGGCGGGCGCGGTGAAGGAACTGATTCAAGCCGGCAAGGTCAAGCACTTCGGAATGTCGGAGGCAGGAGTGAAGACGATTCGGCGCGCACACGCGGTGCAGCCGCTCACGGTGCTGCAGAGCGAATACTCTTTGTGGTGGAGGAAGCCGGAGCAGGAAGTCATCCCCATGCTCGAGGAACTCGGAATTGGCTTCGTCCCGTATAGCCCGCTGGGCAAGGGATTTCTGACCGGAGCGATCAAAGAAGATGCGAAATTTGAAAGCAACGATTTCCGCAGCACGCTGCCTCGCTTTACGCCGGAGGCTCTGAAGACGAACGTGGCACTGGTCGACCTGCTCGGTAGTATTGCAAAAAAGAAAAAAGCGACTCCGGCGCAGATCGCGCTGGCCTGGCTGCTTGCGCAGAAGCCGTGGATCGTTCCCATCCCCGGCACGACCAAACTCAACCGCCTCGATGAAAACATAGGAGCAGTGTCGATCCAACTGACGGCTGACGACCTGCGGGACATCGATGCCGCTGCGTCGCAGGTCCCACTGGAAGGCGCCCGATATCCGGAACGCCTGGAGAAAATGACAGGGTTATGAGGGGTAAATCCATGTACAAGGCAAAAGCTTATGCTGCGGCCGGTGCGGCATCGCCGATGGCGCACACGACAATTCCGCGGCGCGAACCAACCGAACACGATGTGCAGATCGAAATCCTGTTCTGCGGGATCTGTCACTCCGATCTTCACGCGGCGCGAAATGAGTGGAGCGAGTTCATGCCCACCGTGTACCCGATTGTGCCGGGCCACGAGATCGTCGGGCGTGTAACCAAGGTCGGCTCCGCGGTTACAAAATTCAAATCCGGCGACCTCGCCGCGGTGGGCTGCATGGTCGACTCCGACGGCACCTGCCCGGAGTGCCGGGCGGGCTTTGAAAATTTCTGCCCGAATATGATCCTTACCTTTAATTCTCCGGATAAGCACCTGGGAGGCGTCACCTACGGAGGCTACTCGGACAGCATCGTTGTGGACCAGCGGTTTGTGCTGCGCGTCCCCACGAATCTGAACCTGGCCGGAACCGCGCCGCTGCTCTGCGCCGGAATCACGACCTACTCGCCGATGCGCCGGTGGAAGGTGGGCAAGGGGCAGAAGGTTGGCGTGGTCGGCCTCGGCGGCCTGGGCCACATGGGCGTGAAATTTGCGCATGCTCTGGGAGCCCACGTCGTGGTCTTCACGACTTCACCGAATAAGAAAGAAGACGCACGCCGGTTGGGCGCCGATGAAGTTGTGGTCTCCCGTAATGCCGACGAGATGCGGAATCACGCGGAGAGCTTCCACTTCATCCTCGATGCGGTCTCGGCCGATCACGACATCAACGCGTATCTCAATCTGCTGCGCCGCGACGGCAACCTTACGATGGTTGGCGCTCCGCCGAAGCCGCTCGGTGTGTCTGCTTTCAGCCTGATCACGCGCCGTCGCAGTTTTTCGGGATCGAACATCGGGGGCGTCGCCGAAACTCAGGAGATGCTCGATTTCTGCGGGCAGCACAACATCACCGCCGATGTCGAAGTCATCCCGATCCAGAAGGTGAACGAAGCCTACGAGAGGCTACTCAAATCGGATGTGAAGTATCGCTTCTCCATCGATATGGCTTCGCTCAAAGCGGAGTAAGCCGATAGCACGAGTGAGGAATTGAGAAATGGATATAAAGAGAGTTGGCATGCAACCTTCCGCGAAGGGGCCGTCGGAATGGTTCACGGGCACGGTGCGAATCGATCCGCTGTTTCAGGCGCCCGATCCAGCGTTCGTTCAGGGCGCGAGCGTCACGTTCGAGCCGGGTGCGCGGACGGCATGGCATACGCATCCGCTGGGCCAGACTCTTATCGTCACGGCGGGCTGCGGCCGGGCGCAGCGCTGGGGAGGGCCGGTCGAGGAAATCCATCCCGGTGACGTGGTCTGGTTCTCGCCCGGCGAGAAGCACTGGCACGGAGCTTCGCCGACCACGGCCATGACGCACATCGCGATTCAGGAGAAGAAGGAGGGCAAGGTCGTCGACTGGATGGAACACGTCACCGACGAACAGTACCGTGCCGGGAAATAGAGGAAATTGAGATGAGCAAAAAGCCGACGGGCAACGACACTCTAAAAGACCGCCTTTCCCGGTATCGCGAAATTACGATCACTGTGATCGGCAGAAAATCAGGACGCGCCATCTCGAACCCGGTCTGGTTCGTATCGGACGGGGACAAGCTTTACTTGCTGCCGGTGAAGGGATCGGATACGCAGTGGTACAAGAACGCGCTCATGAATCCGACGCTTGGGATCGAGGCGCGCGGCGCAGACGCTGAGGTCAAGGCTGTTCCGATTACTGAGGCCAAGCAAGTGGCGTCCGTAGTCGAGAAATTCCGCGACAAGTACGGATCCGGCGACGTGAAGAAATATTATTCCAAGTTCGACGTTGCTGTCGTGGCCCAGATGTCGTGATAGTTCGTCATTACGAATGAATCGCCGCCGCTTGCAAGCGAGGGCCAAGCGGGCGTATAGACGAGTAAAAGAGATCCGCTGCGAGTCAAAAGATTTTCGTCTACTGGGGTCCAAGGATTGTTCATTAAAGGTCACGCGCGCGCGGAACGTGCGGCTGAAGGGAGTTCCTTATGGTCACGCTGAATGTGAATGGAGTGCGGCATCAAGTCTCGGCGCCGGACGACACTCCGCTGCTCTACGTGTTGCGCAACGATCTCCAGTTGATCGGTCCGCAGTTCGGCTGCGGCCTCGCGCAGTGCGGAGCCTGCGCCGTCCTGGTCGACGGAAAAGAAGCGCGGTCTTGCGTCACGCCGGTTGCCAGCGTTGCCAACCAGGAAATCATCACGCTCGAAGGTTTACCCGCGCGGTGGGCTAAGCAGAAAGGCCTGTCAGCGGAGGAAGCGAAAAGCATGCTTCATCCGGTGCAGCAAGCCTGGATTGAGGAGCAGACTCCGCAGTGCGGATTTTGCCAGAACGGAATGATGATCAAGGCGACCGAACTCCTCGAAAGCAATCCAAATCCGAGCCTGGCGCAGATCAAAGACGCCTTCACCAATTCCGGTCCGTCGCCGAATTTGTGCCGCTGCGGAACCTACGTCGCGATTATTGAAGCTGTGCAACATGCCGCCACGATCATGGCGAAGGGGAGGTAAGCGATGGCCACCATGGGTGAAAGAATCAAGCGCGAAAGACCAGCCAATGTTTTCGGTCCGACACTATCGCGCCGCCAATTTGTGAAAGCGGGTGGTGCGCTCGTCGTGGGATTCAGCTTGGTTGGTCCGGAGATTTTGAAAGGGGACACGGCGAAAGTGGCCACGTTCAAGAACTCGCTCGATCCCACGCTACCCAGTTCGTGGATCGAAATTCATCCGGACAACACCGTCCTGATTCGCACCGGTAAGAGCGACTTCGGCCAAGGGTCAACCTTTACCGCCTACCGGCAGATTGTGGCCGAGGAGCTAAGCGTTCCGTTCGAAGTGATCACTACGGTCGTGGCGGGAGATACCGACCGCACGCCCGACGGTAGCGGCGCCTTCGACTTTCTCGGCGGTGGAACGCCGAACATCCGCAAAGCGGCGGCTTATACCTATCAGGCTCTGCTCGATCTCGCGTCAGAAAAACTTGGCGTGGCGAAAGATAAGCTCTCCGTCAAAGACGGCATCGTCGCAGGAGGCGGCAAGAGCATTTCTTACGGTGACCTCGTCAAGAACCAGCAGTTGAAGCTCACGATCCCGGTGAAGGGTGATCTCACCAGCATTTTTGGGCTGACGATCGAGGGCAATCCGCCGATGAAACCGGTCAGCGAGTACACGGTTATCGGCAAGTCGTTCAAGAATTCGATCATCAGTTCGAAAGTAGCCGCCAAGGAAACCTGGGCAACCGATGTGCGCCTCCCGGGCATGTTGCACGGGCGCGTAGTGCATCCGAAGACGCTGGGGTCGACTCTTGTCTCGGCCGGTGCGCTCGACAAGACCAAGTTTCCGAATTCGCATGTGATCGTGAAGGGGAATCTCGTCGGAGTGGTCGCACCCACGGAGTGGGAGGCAATCCAGGCGGCAGAGCAAGTTGCCAGCGCCACGAAGTGGAGCGATTGGAAAGGACTTCCCGGGAATGCAAAACTCTACCAGCACCTTCGCGAAAATGCGGATTGGGCCTCAGCGCCGGTGGAGAAGAGCAAGGCCGCCAAAGGCGATGTCGGGCCCGTGATGGCGTCGGTTCACAAGAAGCATTCCGCCACCTATCAGTTGTCCTACATGAAGCACGCGCCGATCGGACCGACGATGGCCGTCGCCGACGTCAAGCCGGACGGCACGGTGCACATCTATGCGCATAATCAAAATCCGCAGGCACTACGCGGTGAAATTGCGATGATGCTCGGCACCACGCCCGATCATGTGATCGTGCATTCGTATCCCGGGCCCGGTCATTACGGCAGATCGAACGGCGGGAACTCCGGTGCGGAAGACGAGGCTGTGCTGTTGTCGCAGGCTCTCGGCAAGCCGGTGCGGGTGCAATGGATGCGCGCCGACGACATGCAGTGGTCGACGCAATCGGCGGCCGCTTTCTCCGACGTTCAGCTTGCCCTCGACGAAAAAGGCAAAATCGCCGCCTATCAAATCGACCACTACATGCCCGCTATGCAGGATGATCGGCCGGTCGGCGCCATCCTCGCGGGTCTGCCTACGATGTCAGCTCCCGAGGTCCATTCTGGCGGTGTAACTTCCACGGTGAACGGTCTGGAAGATCCGTGGATTTACGCTCAGGTTTCGAATCTCACTGAGAATGGTCACGGAACGTTCCAGGTGGGACAGAAAGCTTCGCCCATCGCCGTCGGTTTGCGCGACCACAGCATGCGCACGCCGGGGCAGTTCCAGCAAAACTATCCGCGCGAACTGGCGATCAGCGAAGCGGCAGCGCTGGCGGGAGCGGATGCCCTCCAGTTTCGCATCGACCATGCCAGCGAAGAGCGCGCCATCAGCGTGCTGAAAGCGGTGCACGATGCTTCCGGTTGGGAGACGCGTTCCTCGCCGCGTCCCGATGCTATCTCCACGGGATCAACACCGGTACGCGGCCGCGGAGTTTCGCTGATGTTGCGCAATGGAAGCTACTGGGCCTGCGTTTGCCAGATTGCCGTCACTCCGACTACCGGCGCGATCGTCGTCGAGAAATACACAGTCGCGGTCGATCCCGGCATTGTGGTGAACCCGATGCAGTTGAAGCGGAATGTCGAGGGCGGGGCGGTGATGGGAATCAGCCACGCGCTGTTCGAAGAAGTCATGTTCGACGAGAGTCGAATCACCACGGCTGACTGGACCGACTATCCCATCCCGAGCATGTCGGATATTCCGGAGATTAAAGTCGTGCTGCTCAACAATCCGAAAGTCGGCGCTTATGGAGGAGGTTCCGAAGCGGCGAATGCGCTCGCGGCGCCGGCGATCGCAGCGGCATTGCACGATGCGACGGGGAAGATCATGCGGCGGCTTCCAATGAAGCCGGCGTACGTGCAGGCGGTTTTGAAGAGTTAAACGGGGCTCGGACAGTACCGGCTGAAGCCTGTTGCGTGGCAATCGAGCAAACAAGGTATTCTCCAAATCATGAAAGCGAATGGAAAAATCGCGCACTTCCCAAGGCGCCCCATAGCTGACCGGGCGAACGAATCAGACACGACCAAGTTGGCGCGTCTGATCGCCGCCTATGCCCCGCATGACGGCAGTTTTGACATGCGCATTCCAGGCTTGCACGTCAGTCGTTATTCGCGAATCAACCGGGAGTGTGTGCACGCGTTGAGCGTGCCTTCGTTGTGCATCGCGGCGCAGGGAGTGAAGACGGTCATCGTGGGGGACGATGTTTTCGAGTACGATGCGTCGCGCATGATCGTGTTCTCGGTGGCGCTGCCCGTGGCGGCACAAGTTACGCAGGCCAGTCCATCCGAGCCCTACCTTGCTCTCAGGCTCGATCTCGATCCGCACAAGATTGCCGAACTGGTGTTGAAGGTGTACCCGCACGGGCTGCCTCCAGTGCAGGAGAGGAGCGCGGTTTACATCGCTCCGATGGACGAGAGCATGGTCGGCGCCGCCGCCCGGTTAATGGAGTGCCTGGCGCAGCCCGGGGACGCTGAGTTGCTCGCGCCACTGGTGATGGACGAGATTCTGATCCGGCTGCTGCGCAGCCCGATCGGCGTGCGAGTGGCGCAAATGGGCTTTGCAGAATCCAGCGTGCAGCGGGTTGCGAAGGCCATTTCCTGGCTGCGTGCCAACTTTTCTCAGCCGATGAAAGTCGAAGAACTGGCCGAGTTGGTGCATATGAGCGTTTCTTCTTTCCACGAACACTTTAAGTCGGTCACTTCGATGAGCCCTTTGCACTATCAAAAGGTGCTCCGCCTGCAGGAAGCGAGGCGTCTCATGTTGTCGTCGGTCATGGATGCAGGCACCGCAAGCCAGCGCGTGGGATATCTGAGCGCTTCGCAGTTCAGCCGGGAATACAGCCGCTTCTTCGGGAGCGCGCCGACCAAGGACATCGCCAGATTGCGCCAAGAGACTGGCGTCTGGGCTTAAGCGTCGGGAGTCAGGCGGACGGCACTCCCCTCTTATCGAGGGACAGCTTGCTGCACGGGATCCGTGGGGCGTTTTTTCCGGAGCGCATCGATTTGAGCCTTGGTGGGGAGCAGGTCGCGACCGAACGCGGCCCAGTTGAGTACTACTACGATTGCGCTGTAGGCGGCGAAGAACAACCATCCGGCATTGGAGAGAATGGAATCGCTCAGCATGCTTCCTCCAGGGCGCGAGGCGGCCAGATGGGCCTCGCGCCGTGACACGCAGAACTCTCCGTCCCAGTCAGAGAGTCTACGGTGAAACTATTCCTCGGGAGGCGCCGGAGGCGCTTCGTTCATGTTGTTCATGTGCTGCTGCATGCGCGCTTCGTGCTGCGCTTCCATTTCCTTCAACTGCGACTGCTGGTCGGGAGTGAGCAACTGGTAGAGCTGATTGTGAACGCGCGTCTCGGCCACGGTCAGTTGCGCCTGGATCTGCGCCTTCTGTGTGGCTAGTGCCTGCACCTTGGCCTGATCGAAAGGACCTTGCACGTACTGGCGAAGCTGCAGATCGATCTGGTGCTGTTGTTGCATCAGCGGCTTCATCGCAGGATGCTCTTTCTGCATGACAGCCTTCATCTGCGTCTTCTGGTCATCGGTCAGATTGAGCTGCTTGGCGAAGAATCCCATCATGGGCCCGCCCATGCCGAATTCATGCGAATGCGGATGCGGCGGGGGCGGTGGGGGAGCATCTGCAGTGGTCTGGGACTTGGCGATTGCAGAACCCATCAAAACGGCCAGAGCGGCAATCAAAAAACGAGAGCGAATCGAATTCATGGTGACTCCTATGAGTACGGTCTTTCCGTACTGCTGATAGGAACACGGCCCAATGGGAAAAGGCGGTAAAAAATCCGTCATTCCGTGTAAAGTTTTGTAATGTGATTTCAGTTACGACGAGGTCGTTTCTGGGGATCGACAAGACTTGGTTTGACAATTCTTTACGGCTGCGGTTTTGCAACTGATGCACAATTGACGTCAGGCCATGGAACGGATTCTGGTTATTGACGATGATGTGGAACTTTGCGCCTTGGTGTCGGAGTATTTGCGGGCCGAGGGTTTTACCATCGAGTGCGTGCATGACGGCGAGAGCGGCCTGAAGAAGGCCAACGCCGGTGAATATCTGCTGGTCGTGCTCGACGTGATGCTGCCCGGCATCAATGGATTTGAAGTGCTGCGGCGGATTCGTGCCACGTCGCGATTGCCGGTGTTGCTGCTGACCGCGCGCGGGGAAGATGTGGACCGCATCGTTGGATTGGAGATTGGGGCGGACGATTATCTTCCGAAGCCGTTTAATCCGCGGGAACTGGTGGCGCGAATTCGCGCCGTGTTGCGGCGGACGCATGGCGAAGGCGGATCTCTGGAAGCGCCCGACGTGGTCAGCGTCGGCGATGTGGAACTGGATCCGGCGACGCGAACCGTGCGGTTGGAAGGCAAGCCCGTGGAACTGACGTCGGTGGAATTCAATCTCCTCGAAGTATTGCTGCGGGAGGCCGGGCGCGTAGTGCCGCGCGAGAGGCTGGTGAACGCAGTGTTGAGCCGCAAGTTTTCTCCCTTCGACCGCAGCATCGATATGCATGTGAGCAAGGTCCGCAAGAAGCTGGGCGACACGGATGATGAACACATCAAAACCGTGCGCGGTGTAGGCTACATTTTTGCGCGGCCGCGGGAAAGATCGAAGGTATAGAGAGCCCTCCTGCAAAAGCAGGATCTCGAAGACAGCCCAGATCCTGCCCGCTCCTGACCGTCGGAATCGGAGTGGAGACGGGTGCGCGGAAAGCGGATGATTTCGGTATGAAAAGTCTTTTCCTACGAATCTTTTTGTCGTTCTGGATGGCGCAGGCCTTGTTCGTAGTGGCCGCGATTCTGGTGACGGTAGCATTCCGGCCGCGCAGCGCGACTTGGGAAGCTTTGCGGACCACGGTTTTGAATGACGCGGTGACGGCGTACGAAGAAGGCGGCGTCCCAAAGGTTCGGGAGTATCTGGATAACGTTGATTCCACCCAGCACGTGCGCGCGTATCTGTTCGATGAGAACGGGATCGAAGTCTCGCAGCGCGGCGCTCCGGATTGGGCGATTCGGGTAGCGTCGGGTGGACCACGCACGCCGCACGATGGATTTCTATTTCCGGCGCCCCCGGTGCAGAGGGACTCGCGGGCGTCGTCCGACGGCAAACACCGCTTCACGGTCGTGTTGGGGATGCCGCCTGGACCAAGAGTTTTCATCGGGCCGAGAGGTATGCCCATCACGGGACTGATCATTGGAGTGATCACCTCCGGGCTGGTGTGCTACCTGCTGTCGTGGTACTTGACCAAGCCGATTGTGAGGCTGCGGACGGCGACCCGGCAGCTCGCCGCGGGAGATCTGACGACGCGAACCGGCGCTCGAGCTAGTGTGGGACGGGACGAAGTGGCCGGGCTGATGCGCGATTTCGATGCCATGGCGGAGCGGATCGAAACGCTGCTGAAGGCGCAGTCGCGGTTGCTGAACGACATTTCGCACGAGTTGCGGTCGCCCCTCGCGCGTTTGAATGTGGCCCTGGGACTGACCCGGCAGCGCGCCGGCACGGATAACTCGGAGATGCTCGACCGCATTGAAATGGAAGCGAGCCGGCTGAACGAGCTGATTGGCAGAATTCTGACTCTGGCGCGGCTGGAAGATGGAGAGCAGTTGGTCCCGCAGACGCCAGTTCCGCTCGATGAACTGCTGGCCAGCGTGGTGGAAGATGCGGAATTCGAGGCGCAGGCGCGCAATTGTCACGTACATGCGGCGATTCCAGAGGGCGACTGGTCGGTCCGGGGGAACGCATCGCTGCTGCACAGCGCGGTCGAGAACGTGGTTCGCAATGCCATCCGTTATACCCAGGAAAAATCCGCGGTGGAAGTTGAGCTGCGGAGCGAAGCGCGGGGCGGGGTTTCTGAAGCCGTGCTGCGGGTGAGCGATTCGGGGCCGGGAGTTCCTCCCAGTGCATTGGGCAAGCTGTTCGAGCCGTTTTATCGCTTGGACGAGGCGCGCGGACGGCAAACCGGAGGCGTCGGGTTAGGATTAGCGATCACCGAGCGGGCAGTGCGCTTCCATGGCGGTAAGGTTTCCGCGTCCAATCGCTCGAAAAGCGGCTTGACGGTGGAAATCCGCCTTCCCCTGATCTCCGGATTGAAGACGCTAAAACCAAGTGAACCGGTTTCGACCGTCGAGGCTTAGAAGCATAACCTCGAGTACGACTTTAGATGTACCGATCTGATCAGGTCCTCCTTCATTCTCAGCGGCATTCCTCTGCGTTCTCAACGGCAAAAGCTTTTAAACGCCGAGGACGCAGGGGGGGACTCGCGGAGTCCGCAGAGAAATGCCGGGGAAGGCTAGTGAGTCGCACGCCGTTGAGAATTACGGGCAATTCTTCGTGTGCAGGTTTAGTGGATCGCAATCTGGTTAAGTTCCCGCCGTTCATTCTCAGCGTTCTCAGCGGCATTCCCCTGCGCTCTCTGCGATAAAAGCTCTAAAACGCAGAGGACGCAGAGGGTTCGCGGAGTGCGCAGAGAAAATCTGCGGAGCAGGGGCGACCCCGCAACGCACCTTGCCTGACTCCTGACGCTTCCGCCGAACCTGCCGTATACTGGAAGCGAATGGTAGCCGGGGCAACTCCTGGAAGGTCCCAAGGTTCCAATCAATTTTTGTGGGAGATTGCTCTTCCCGCGCTTTCCTGATACACAAATGGGTTGAGATTTCCCGTTTTTCCAAATAGAAAACGACCCCGCCAGGCTGGGCGCGGGGAGAGTGTGCGCGCGTAAACCTCACGCAAACATGGAGATGATCGAGAGAATGCGGAAACGACTATGGCTGCTCGGGATGGTGGGTCTGGTTCTGGTGGCACTGTTGGTAGCCTGCGGGAGCAACTATGACCCGTCGCAGGATGGTTTGGTGGTGATCGGAAGCCAGGGGGCGGGGCTGCTGCAGACTTACAGTTTCACGCTCAGCAATGGCCACATATCGTCGATCGCCAACTCGCCCTACAACACGGCGGATGAAGTCTGCGTTCTACCCGGTCTGCCGTCTTCGATGGTGATGGATCCATCCGGCGTGTACGTCTACGTCATTCTGAATTACAGCTCCACCTGCCCGGGCAGCAAGACCGGAATTCAGGCCTTCAAATTGGATTCCGCCGGAAATGTAACGCCGGTGGGGAACATGATCACGGATCCCAATCCTATGGCCCTGTCGATAGATCCCGCCGGCAAGTTCCTGTTTGTGTCCGAAGGCGTGAACACTACCTCGATTTCAAACGCAACGGCCCTAAATACTGCGTGCACTCAGACCGTGAACCAGTGGGGAGTCTGTGTGTATGCGATCGGCAGCGGAGCAAGCTTGACTGTTGTGCCCCAGACCTTTGCCATTCCCGCCCCGCTGCAGACTCCCAATATCGTCGCTGTGGCGGCCACGCCCACGGCGTATCCGGCGATTGGCATCAATGGAACGCAGCACGCGGTCTGTTCGACGCTAGGCGAGAATCCTCCCACCTCGGAATACTTGTACGCCGTCGACGCGCAGAATTATGTGGTGTGGGAGTTTTCTCTCGATCAGTCGACGGGAGCGTTGACCAGCTTGCAAGGCAGCCTGCACTATCCGCCCGTGGCGACGGATCAAGTGCCGCTCGGCATCGCAGTCGATCCTTGCGACCGCTTCGTGTACGTGAGCAACTCGCTTACGAACAAGGTCAGCGAATACACGATTTGCAATGGCTTGGAGACGCAATCGTCGACGTGTGCGTCGCAGGTGCTCCCAGGCGCACTGTTTGCAGTTGCCGGTTCGCCCGTGGCCCTAAGCGGAAGCGTCAACGGGGTTGGGCCGATTGCGGTGGATCCGTACGGACAGAATGTCTACGTGGTGGGGACTTTCTCCAACACGGTTTCCGCGCTGAAAATCAGTCCGGTGTCAGGCAGTTTAGTGGCGCTGACTCCGCCGACCGTAGCCACCGGTCTAATGCCGACCTCGATTACGATTCGCAGCGACGACAATTGGATGTTTGTGACGGACTTCAACCAGGCGGAAGTGTCGCAGTACGCCATTACGCCGGCCACCGGAACGCTGACTGCGATCATTCCGATCCAGACCGATAACTATCCGTGGGGCGTTGCGGTAAGGTAAGGCCATGTAGCCCCGGACGCATTCGTCCGGGGTTGCGTGCAAAACGGGCAATGGATTTTTGCCGGCACGGGCACAGGGCTCGACGAGTATGCAGAGACGAGGAAGGCCGTCAAACGCCTCGCTACGCTCGGCGGAGCGGACCCTTCGACTTCGCTCAGGGCAGGCTGCGTCCCCTACGTTTTACGTTGGCACCTTCAAAATCAGATAGCCTCCGACCAGGACGAAGATGAGGTCCGGCGACCAGGCCGCCAGGGCCGGAGGAAGCTGGCTAAGGTCGCCCATGGCCTCGAACAGTCGCGATACCACCGTGTAGAACACAGCGATTCCCACTGCGACGGCAACGCCAGTGACTGCTCCCTTTTTTCCGGTGGATAACGAAAACGGGATCGCCAGCACGGCCATGATCAACGTGATGAGGGGATAGGAAAGCTTCTTGTTGAGTTCCACCCTGAGCCGCACCACGTCAAATCCGCTCTGCTGTAGATCGCGGATATATTGCCGCAGTTCCTCGTAGTTCATCTCGGTGTACTGCTTCACTTCCTTCTTGAAATACGCGGGCGTCTCGGGAAATTCGGGGAACGTGGCGACCTCGAAGGAATGATAGTTGGCGATCGCGGAAACGTTGAGCGAGCGCTCCCATCCTTGTTCGTAGACCCAGCGATTCAAGTTGTCGGCCCAGTGCGCCCGCTCGGCGTGAATGCGGCGCGTGACCGTGAAGCTGGGTTTGTCAAGTTGGAAGACCGTGATATTGGCGAACTGGTCGCGGTCGGTGTCGAAGAACTGGTAGTAGTAGATGTCGTTGTTCTGCCCGAAAATCCATTTGCGATCGGGGCGAAGATAGGTCTGCGCCGGCTTGCCTTTGATCTGGTTATGAAGCGCTTCCTGCCGCTTGTTGGTGTGCGGCAAATAAAACTGGTCGGCGAAGAACAGTCCCGCCGCGAGCAGCGCGGCGGCGACAATCACCGGAGTGACGATGCGGTAAATGCTGGTTCCTGTGGCTTTGATGGCGGTGATTTCGTTGGAGCGCTGCATCACTCCGAAGGTGACCAGCACGGCCAGCAACATAACCAGCGGCGCAACGTTGTAGAGCAGATAGGGCGTGACGTTCAGCAGATATTCAGCAACCACGACAGCTGGAACCCGGTTGCGCAGAATGTCTCCCAGCAATTCGAAGAGGGTAAACACCAGAACCAGGACGAGGAAGGTGGAGAGAATCATCCCGAGGTATACAAAAAAGTCGCGCAAGACGTAATCGTCCAGCAGGGTCGGGAAGCTGGCGCTGAAGACGCGACGCCTGGTCGATACCCGTTCGAAGGCGTTCTCGCGGCGATTGCGTCCGATGCCGTTTTGCAGCAATGTCTTCTGCTTGCCCCAGGTCCGAAACGAGGCCAGTTCGAAGGGACGGCGTTCCGCCCTCAATAAGAGAAACAGACCCAGCGCGAAGAATGCCAGATCCGCCAGCCACGCGCCGAACCAGGGCGAGACCCTCCCTTGACGGGCCAACGAAACGCCCACCAGCGATACCACGTAATAGGTGAACACCAGCAAAATGGTGAGCACGAATCCGCCGGACTTGCCGCTCTTTTTCGAGGAAAGGCCGAGCGGGATTCCGACCAGCGCGAGCACCAGGCACGCGGTCGGCAATGCGAAGCGGCGATGGAATTCGATCAAGTCCCAGCGCGCGGTCACGGGATCGGAGTGGCGCGCTTTCTCCAGCAGGTTCCAGGTACCCATCAGGGCCGCGGGCAGCGATTCGTCGGATTTGTTCTCGCTCGAGGGCAGGTCGATCGGAATGTCGGTCTGCTGAAATGTGGAAATGTGGTAATCGGCGGCATTCTTAGGATCGGTCTCGTGCTCGGAGCCGTCGATCAGGTGAAGATGGAGGCGATCCGGGCCCTCGCTGACGACGATGCCTTCCTTGGCCAAAGTGATCTTGGGATTGGAGGCATCGCTCAAATCGGCCATGAAAACGCCCTTCCACACGGCCGCCCCCTGGGCGCTTTTCACGTCTTGTACGTAGAGGACAATCTTGGGGAATCCTTCATAAAAGACGCGCGGCTGGACTTCGAAGGAGACTTGCGAACCTTTCAGGCGGTCTTCGAGATGAGCCAAGGCTTCCTGCGATTTCGGCGCGATATAGATTCCATTCGCCATCGCCAGAACCCAGGCGGAGAGAACAAAGATGGAAAGGATGCGCAGAAAGCTCCACACGCCCATGCCGCTGGCGCGCATAGCGGTGATTTCGCTGTCGGCGGCGAGGCGGCTGAGGCCGATCAGGATTCCGACCAGCACGCTCATGGGCAGCGTGTAGGTGAGGGCCAAGGGGACGGTGAAGGAAAAAATTTCGGCGACGCTGGGCAGCGGAGCGCTGGCCCGGACCACTAGCTCCAGAATGTGTCCGAGATCGCGGGTAAACAGGACGAAGGTGAAGATGGCCGCGCCGATCAGGGCGTGAGCCGTCACTTCCCGCAGGATGTAGCGGGTTAGAATCCGCATGAGACGCGCTTAAAGGCAGGATAGCATGGAGGCGCGGGCGGCGGTGGGACCGGCCTGTGGCAGACGCGTGCGCGGGCGAGACGCCCCCCGCGACAGCCGGCGGGACGCCAGCGCTAGGGTCCAGCTGCCGACACTACGGTGCGGCATCGACGCTACTTTGTGGAACTTGGGCGCATGGTCGGGCGTACTATCCTCAGAATCCTCGGAGGAGTTGCATGGGGTCGGTAAATACTGGGCATAGCGTCGTGGCCGAGAATGCTGACAAGAGCTACCGGAGTTCTCCATCGGCCAATTTATCTCTGCTCGCGATTGCCGGTTCAGTCGTGCTTCTGCATGTGCTCACGAACGGGCGCTACGGCTTCCATCGCGACGAGTTGCAATTCCTGAGCGATGCGCGGCATCTGGATTGGGGATTTGTGGCTTATCCCCCATTCACCCCGCTGGTGGAGCGAATCAGCCTTTCGATTTTTGGGTTGTCGATGGTCGGGCTGAGATTGTTTTCGGTGATTGCTTGCGCCACGGTGGTAGTGTTCTCTGGGCTGATGGCGCGGGAACTTGGCGGAGGCCGGATGGCCCAGGTGACGGCCGCTCTGTGCGTAGCGCTCGCGCCCTTGTCTCTGTTCGAAGGCACGGAATTCCAATACACAACGTTCGACTATCTGTGGTGGGTGCTGATCGCCTACTGCGTGATCCGCCTGCTGAAGACGGAGAATCCGCGCTGGTGGCTGGCCATAGGCGCGCTGATCGGGATCGGATTGCAAACCAAGTACACGATGGCATTTTATGTTTCGGGAATCGTGGGCGGAGTCGTGCTCACCCGGGCGCGGCGCTATCTGGCCAGTGGATGGCTCTGGGCCGGAGTGGCGCTGTCCGTGGTGATCTTTCTGCCGAATCTGCTGTGGCAAGTGAAGCACGATTTCATCTCGCTGCACTTTCTGCAGCACATTCACGCGCGCGATGTGGGCGAGGGACGCGCCGAAGGATTCTTGACCCAGCAGTTTTGGCTGTGCACGCAGGTGATTTCAGTCCCGCTGTGGATTGCAGGGCTGATTGGATATCTGCGCAATGGCCGCTACCGCATGCTGGCGTGGATGTATCTGATCTCCCTGGCGCTGTTCGTCGTGGGCAAGGGCCGGAGTTATTACCTGGCGGCGGCGTATCCCATGCTGCTGGCCATGGGCGCGGTCATGGCGGAGAACTGGATCGCGTCGCTATCTCGCATGCCGAGATTGGCGGTGAAGGTCGCATTTTTTGTGCTGTTGTTGGCCGGCGGAGTGATCATGGCGGGGGTTCTGGTACCGCTGGCGTCCAGCGGGCCGCTCATGCAGTTTGCGCTCAAGCACAACGGAGATCTGCGCGAGGAGATCGGCTGGGAGGATCTGGTCAAGAACGTGGCGGCGATTCGAGATTCGTTGCCGCCGGAGGAGCGCGAGCACGTTGGCATTGTCGTGCACAATTATGGCGAGGCGGGAGCGATCGAAATTCTGGGGCCGGCCTATCATTTGCCACCGCCAATCAGTGGTACGAACTCGGCGTGGCTGCGTGGATATCCGGATCCTCCACCTACAACGCTGATCGTGCTGGGCACGTCGCGAGAATACGCCGATCGACGATATACGGATTGTCGGTTGGCGGGGCACGACACAAACTCGTTGGGCATCGAGAATGAGGAAAGCCGGTACCATCCAGATATTTTTGTGTGTGGGCCGCCCCGGCTGCCGTGGCCGGAGTTCTGGAAAGATTTCCAGGCGTTTGGATGAGATGAATGTAAGGACGGACGCATTCGTCCGTCCCGAGCCAAGAGGCCCTGCCGACGGATGCGTTCGTTCCCGCGGACGGCGGATTCGTGGTGCAGGCCCGGAGGGCCGCAATTCGTTAGCCCAGGGCGTAAGCCCTGGGTAAGGTGCCGAGGCACAGTGAGCCCTGCAAGGGCGGCACTATCCGAAGACGTGTTGCGGATCGCAATCTATCCCTGACTTCCTTAAAAGCAGCAAGAACTCTTCCTCAAAATTTCGTTTCTTGTGGTGCTCGGCCTGACCGCGGATGTATTGCTTCACGGCGGGAACTTGTGAAGGGCTGACGCTGAATGTGCCGAATCCCTGCTGCCAAGCGAATTGTGGTCCGTTCCCCGACATCCAACGCGAGGAGTTTGCCTTGAGATCGCGGACGATATCGGAGAGAGAGCGCTTCGCGGGAGCGGCAATCAACATGTGGATGTGATTCGAGGTGCCTCCCAGAGCAAGGATTTTAATGTCGAGGTTTTTCGCAATTCCCAACATATAGGCGAAGAGGTGTTCGCGAACATCTTCGGCGATCGAGTCAACGCGCTCTTTAGTGCTGAATACGCAGTGGATCAGGTTGGTGCAGTAGGTGTGTGGCATGAGTGCCGTCCCTCCGGGACTCACGATTCCAAACTCGACTTACCCAGCGCTTACGCGCTGGGCTAACGAATCTCGCCCCTTCGGGGCTGACGAATCCGTCTCCTTCCGGGCTGGGTGCTTCGACTTGCTGACAGCTTTTAGGCCTGTGTCGTCAATCATCGCAGGTGGCAGTACTCTTGGCTTGCCGGGAATTTCACTCCGACGAAAAAAATTCCCTAAGAGTCCCATTTTGGGTGACCAGCTGACGAGGGCCGAAGGCCGAACCTTGGACGGACGAATGCGTCCGTCCCTGCATGGTTAGCTTGCTTTGAAGAACAGCGCGGAGAGCGGGGGCAAGGTCAGCTTCAACGAGAAGGGGCGCCCGTGCATGGGGATCTCTTCGGCGTGGACTCCGCCTAAGTTGCCCATGCCGCTGCCAGCGTATTCGCGCGCATCGCTGTTTAACATTTCGCGCCAATAGCCGCCGTGTGGGACGCCTACGCGGTATCCCATGCGAGGCACCGGCGTGAAGTTGCACACCACCAGCACCGTGTCTTGCGGCGACTCGCTCTTGCGCAGCAGTGAAACCGTGCTGGTCGCGTTGTCGTTGGCGTCAACCCATTCGAATCCGGCGGGGTCATTATCGAGCATGTGCATGGCGGGTTCGCTGCGGTAGAAGCGGTTCAGTTGCTCCATCCAGGCCTGCACTCCGCGATGGACCTGGTACTGCAAGACATGCCATTCCAGGCTGGAGTCGTGCGCCCACTCGCGCACCTGCCCGAATTCTCCGCCCATGAAGAGCAGTTTCTTGCCCGACTGAGCGTACATATAGCCGAAGAGCAGACGCAGGTTGGCGAACTTCTGCCATTCGTCGCCGGGCATCTTACCGATCAGCGATCCCTTGCCGTGCACGACTTCATCGTGCGACAGCGGCAGCACAAAATTTTCATGCCACGAATACAGCATGCGGAAGGTCAGCATGTTGTGGTGATACTTGCGATGGATGGGATCGTTCTGAAAATATTTGAGCGTGTCGTGCATCCAGCCCATGTCCCACTTCATGCCGAAGCCGAGGCCGCCGACGTAGACCGGCTTTGAGACCATGGGCCAGCTGGTGGACTCTTCGGCGGTGGTCTGAATTTCAGGATGTTCTTTGTACGATTCCTGATTGAATCGGCGCAAGAAATCGATCGCGTCGAGATTTTCGCGTCCGCCGAATTTGTTGGGGATCCACTCACCCTGCTTGCGCGAATAGTCCAGATACAGCATGGACGCGACGGCGTCCACGCGCAGACCGTCGACGTGATACTTGTCGAACCAGAACATGGCGCTCGACATCAGGAAGCTCCGAACCTCAGGGCGGCCGTAGTTGAAGATGTGCGTCTTCCAGTCGGGATGAAAGCCCTGGCGCGAGTCGGCGTGTTCGTACAGATGCGTGCCGTCAAAATAGGCGAGCCCGTGTCCGTCGGAAGGGAAGTGCGACGGCACCCAGTCGAGGATCACGCCGATGCCGTGCTGGTGCAGGTAGTCGACCAGATACATGAAATCCTGCGGCGTCCCGTAGCGCGAGGTGGGCGCGAAGTAACCAGTCGTCTGATATCCCCAGGAGCCGTAGAACGGGTGCTCCATCACCGGCAGAAATTCGACGTGCGTGAATCCCATCTGGCCGACGTATTCGGCGAGACGCGGGGCAGTTTCGCGATAGGTGAGCGGGCGGTTGTGTTCTTCCGGGACGCGCATCCACGAGCCGAGATGCACCTCGTAGACGGCCTGCGGCGCACGCAGGGAGTTGCGCTCGGCGCGCTTCTGCATCCAATCGTGATCGCTCCATTCGTAGTTCAGATCCCATACCACGGACGCCGTACGCGGAGGTTTCTCATGCAGCAGGCCGATGGGATCCGCTTTGTCGACGCGGTATCCGTGGCGATTCGACTCGATGTGAAATTTATAGAGCGCGCCGCGGCTGGCGCCAGGAACGAAACCTTCCCAAATGCCGGAGGATCCGCGTGGAGTCAGGCGATGCGTCTTGGGATCCCATCCGTTAAAACTGCCGACCACCGATACGGACCGGGCATTCGGCGCCCACACGCTGAACACGGCGCCCGCCTGACCTTCGTGGGTCATCAGGTGAGCTCCTATTTTGTCGTAGATGCGGTAGTGGCTGCCCTCATTAAACAGGTAGAGGTCGTTCTCAGTGAGGAGTTGAGGCCCAGCGGCGGTTAGGGACGAGTCGGGGGACATAGGAGCCTAACTAGTTTACCGGATCGGTAGGCGCGTCTGGAATGCAGCGCCGCGGAATCTTCTCCGGTAACGATATCAGGTTCTCGACAATAACAGAGGCGAATCCACTGGAGCCGGCAACGCAAAAAAAAACGGCAGCCAATTGTTGCCAGGCTGCCGCCACGCCCCATTTTCGCGATTCAGGGTGAGCTCAAAAGCTGCTGTCTAGGGTTGATAAATCTGCACGTTCGATATGACTGCTCCTTTGTAGCTGGCCTGTCCGCCGATGCAGTACAACACACCGTTCCCAACCGCCGGAGCTTGCCACACAGCGGCGGTGGGCATGGTCGCCAGCGTGGTCCACTTGTTGGTGCTCGCGCTGAACGTTTCATTCACCTTCGAGGTGGCTTGCGGACTGCTATTAGTGAGGCCGCCGGCAACATAGACCTGTCCCGATAGCACTCCGTAGCAGCTCGCGTTCCGTGGCGTTGGATCCGCGGTCAGCGACTTCCACGTGTTGGTCGAAACAGCGTAGCTCTCGTTGTCGCCGGTATCGCCCGAGGTGGTGTCGCCATCGCTGGCAACGATGCTCGATCCCAGCAGCGCCGCCGTCGGTTCGGACTTTCCCACCAGAAGCGGAGCTTCTTCGGTCCATGTATTGGTGGAAGGAACATATTTTTCTACGTTCTTGAGGCGTAGAGTCGAGCCGTTGCCGCCAATTACATAGATTGCGGTGCCGTCGACGGCTGCGGCTACGCTGCCGCGCGCCGTTAGCATGGCGGTTCCCGTTGTCCACGTATTTTTCGATGGGTTATAGATCTGCACCAGGTTGGTGGGGGTTCCGCTGGAGCCTTCATAACCTCCAATGACGTAGAGCAATCCGCTCAGCGCTGCGCTAGCCGCTCCATAAACCGGGGTCGGCATCGCGGCTCCGGTCGTCCAAGTGTTGGTGGTTGGGTTGTAGATCTGCGTATTGCTCACCGGCGCTCCGCCCTGGGCGGCAAAACCGCCGGCCACATAGATCTTGCTGTTGATGAACCCCGACGCGGCTGCGGCCACGGCTGTCGGGATTGCCTTCCCGCTCGACCACGCGTTGTGCACCGTGAACTTCTGCCTGCTGGTCAGGGTGCTCGTACCAGTCGTGACCGTCACGAAGCCGGTGCTCGCTCCCGCCGGTACTGTGGCCGTGAGGAAGGTTGTACCGGTGAGCGTGAATTTGGCTGCGACTCCGTTGAACTTCACTAGCGAAGATGAACTGAATCCTTGCCCCAGGATTCCGACCTCAGTCCCCACGTTGCCGCTGGTCCCCTGCGGAGCGATAAAGGCGCTCTGCCCATCGGTCAGGCTGAAAACTGTTCCCGCTCCTTTGCCGCCCTCCTCCGTGGTGCTATAGAACGTGCCATCGGTTCCGAGCAGCAAGGGAGTGAGGGGAAGGCTGTTGTTGTTTCCCCCAAAATTGGTGAAGTTGTAGACGTCAGTAAATGTGCCCGTGCTGGTAATTTTGAAAATGTCCGCGTTGCTGCAACCGCCGCCGACGCAGCCCGACCCAATCCCGTAAAAGTTTCCATCCGTCCCCAGCGTGAGCGGCAGCTGGGGATAAGCTCCGTTGTCGGCCGTCAGGTTGAAGTTGTGCAGGACGGTGTACGCTCCGCCCGGCGCGATTTTGAAGACGACGCCTTGGTTGTTGGTCCCGCCACTTAGGGCAGTTCCGTAGAAGTTGCCATCGGTTCCCTGGACTAGCCCGGCCTGCGGGTTGCAGCCCAGCGTTGCGAGGCCACATTCATTGAACTGATGGAGTACCGTTACGTGTCCGGCGGTCGTCATCTTGAACACCGTGCCGGAACCGGTTGTGCCGCCGGCGTAGCTGGTCCCCCACAGGTTGCCGTCGCTGCCTTGAATCAGCGCACCGGTCGGATTCTGGCCATCGGTCGACCCGCCGGCAAAGGCGTGGATCGCTGTGAAGACGCCGGCAGTCGTGATCTTGTACGCCATGCCGCCGTTGTACATTCCGCAAACCTTGGCCGTGCCATAGAAGTTTCCATCGGAGGCCTGCACCGGCGCGGCTTGGGGATTACACCCATCCGTCGTGCCGGAAGAGAGGCCGTCGAAGTAGTGCAGCACGGTAAGCGTCCCGGTAGGAGTGACTCGAAAGAATGTTCCCGTCGAGTTCCCGTTATTGCCGCCGTAAAGGCACGTGCCGTAGAAATTGCCGTCGGTGCCTAGGACCAGGCCATTGCATACCTGACCGTCGCTTTGAGCCATGGAATGCAGTAAGCTGAAAGCTCCCGACGCCGTAACCTTGTAGATCGTCCCGGGTTCCGGTCCCTCAGTGACTCCGTAGTAGTCGCCATCGCGTCCCTGCGCCACCACTCCATGTGGGTTCACTGAGTCGCTGCTGCCGACGAAGGTGTAGATGGCGCTTACGGTCTGCGCCTGGGCGTTGTGCGCTGCCAGCAAGAGAACCGATAAGGCCAGAGCCGTGCATAGAGTTGTGCGAATGATTGGGGTCTGACCGTGCTGCATTTTCATTATCCTCAAAGTCTTGTCCTGCCCTTCCTTGTGAGTTCTGGCGTTTACCGGGGTGCGTCCTCTTCCGGCCTGCGAGTTGCAATTACTTGCGCAGATCCGGCTAAGCAGCGCTTGTCATGTCAGCGGGAAGGCTGGGGCACTTTCGTGGGGGACGAATCTCTCCGCCAGCCGCATATACTATGTAGGCCGTGCTTGCGTGCGGCAAGCGGCAACCCAGGACATTTCAGGGCATTTCGTGACGGCCACTCCCAATACAGCGCCGAAAGACACACGTCTGGATTCGTGGAAGGTGATCGCTGCCTTCTTCGGCAAGGATGAGCGGACCGTCAAGCGTTGGGAGAAAGAGCGCGGCTTGCCGGTGCGCCGCCTGCCGGGTGCGGCCAAGGGATCCGTTTTTGCCTACACCGGGGAACTGGAACGCTGGCTGGCGGGACCGGTGCCTGAATCCGGTATGAAAGTTGTGGAGATCCCGGCGCGAGATGGGTCAGCGGCCGGGAGTAACGCAGAGGCACCTTCGCCTTCAGAATCTGCAGAGGACGCCCCAGCCCCGCACACTCCACGACTCGCGCCCTCCTCTTTCTGGAGGCGCGGTTTATTGTGGGCTGTGCCGGTCCTCGTGGCGGGCGGGTTTCTTGTCTATTCCTCCACCGGGCATTCTCCGATTCACTTCGGCAAGGCTCTGGCAGCGCATCATCAGCCGGATTCCATCAGCCAGGACCTGTACCTGAAGGGCAGATTTTATTTCGAGAAGCGAACTCCCAACGATCTGAAAACCGCAGTGGATGCCTTCACGCAGGCGATTGTGCATGATCCGGGCTATGCGCAGGCCTATGTGGGGCTGGCCGATTGCTATAGCCTTCTCCGGGAATTCAGCACCATGCCGGCAGTGGAAGCCGAGCAGCGTGCCCGCGCGGCCGCGCAAAAAGCGGTCGAACTCGATCCCAACCTGGCCGAGGCGCACACTTCGCTGGGGTTCGCGGATTTCTGGGGATTCCTCGACACAGCCGGTGCCGACCGCGAGTTCCGCCGCGCCATCGAACTCGATCCGAATCTGGCCCGCGCCCACCACTGGTACGCCACGTTCTTAATCCAGGTGCTGCGGCCCGAGGAGGCGCTGGCGGAAATCGAACGCGCGCGCCAATTGGATCCTTCGTCCAAGGCCATTCTGGCCGACAAGGGCGCGCTGTTGCTGCGGGCGGGACGGCAAGAAGAAGCTGTCGCCCTGCTCAAGCAGATAGAAGCTTCTGACCACAGTTTCCGGTCTGCGCACGAATACCTTGGGGCGGCCTACTGGGACGAAGGTAAGTACGAAGACGCGCTGGAGGAATTCCGCCAAGCGGCGGCGCTGCGCGGGCAAGACGACGCGGTGAACGACATTGCGGCGCAGCAGGCGGCTCTGCGAGCTGGCGGGACACAAGGCCTGTTTCAATACCAACTGGCCGCCGCGCTGCGGGCGTATGAACACGAAAATGGATCGCCCTTCAACGTCGCGTCCGCCTACGGTGACCTGCGCCAGCGCGATGCGGCGATGAAGTTTCTGGAAATAGCGCGCCAGCGTCACGACTTCGGACTCTCCGACGTGGAACTCGCCCCGGAGTTTCGCTGGCTGCACGCCGACCCGGAATTCCGCCAGCTTGTGCTGGATCTCGGTTTGCCCGCGGTGCATTGAGACCGCTGGACACTTCCTTGCGCGCGGAACCTGCGTGCTAGACTGAACTTCCCAGCCATGCCGACCTTGCGTGTCATTCTGCTTTGGCATCAGCACCAGCCGTTTTACAAGGATCTGGTTACCGGCGAATACCGGCTTCCCTGGGTGCGGCTGCATGCGCTCAAGGATTACTACGGCATGGTGAAGTTGCTCGACGAATTCCCCAACGTTCATCAGAACTTCAACCTCGTTCCGTCGCTGATGGTGCAGATTCAGGATTATGTGAATGGGACGGCGGAGGATCCGTTTCTGCGAGTCGCCGCCAAACCGGCCAAGGATTTGACTCTCGAAGAGCGGCGCTTCGCCCTGCAGTATCTGTTTCAGGCGAATCCGCAGAATGTGATTGGCCGCTATCCGCGCTATCGCGAGCTGTGGGAGCGCTTTCGCACTTATGGAGACCATCCGGATCGGGCCGAGCGCTATTTTCAGCCCCAGGATTTTACCGACCTGCAAGTGTTGTCACAGATCGCGTGGTTCGACGAATTTTTTCTCGAGGAAAAAGAGGTTGCGGCCCTGGTCGCGAAGGGGCATAACTTTTCGCTCGAAGATCAGAAGTTTGTCATCGCGCGCGAACGCGAACTGATGGGCCGCGTGCTGCCTGCGCATGCGACGGCCGCGAAAAAAGGTTCGATCGAAATTTCGGCGACGCCGTTCTATCATCCCATCCTGCCGCTGGTTTGCGATACCAATGCGGGAGCGGCTTCGACTCCGGGATTGCCGCTGCCGCAAAATCGATTTCGCCATCCCGAAGACGCGCGCGAGCAGCTGACCCGCGGCCTCGATCTGCACCAGAAAGTTTTTGGCGTGCGGCCCAAGGGAATCTGGCCGTCGGAAGGCAGTGTGTCGGAGGAAGTGCTGGCTATTGCCCACAAGGTCGGAGTGCAGTGGATGGCCACCGACGAAGGAGTTCTGGGACGCAGCACCGGATTGTTCTTTGCCCGCGACGGCAACGGGCAACTGCCGGGGAATCTGGCGGAGAAGTTATACAACATCCATCGCTATGAGAACGGCTCAACCGCGATGCACATGGTGTTTCGAGATCACACGATCTCCGATCTCATCGGATTCGTCTATTCCGGAATGCCCCCGCAGGATGCGGCCCGGCATTTGATCAACAACATCAAAGAGGCGGCGAAGCCCGTGCTGGCCAAAGGACGCGACGCCGTCGTCTCCATCATCCTCGATGGCGAGAACGCCTGGGAATACTATCCCAAGTCGGGGCGCGAATTTCTGCGGCGCTTCTACGACGGGCTGCAGCGCGAGCCTGGAGTTGAGGCAGTCACGATTTCTGAAGCGATCGCGCGGCACAAAGATTTTGGCAAGATGACCTTGCTGATCCCCGGCTCGTGGATCAATGCGAATTTCAATGTGTGGATTGGCGCTCCGGAAGATAACCGGGCATGGGACTACCTGCATCACGCGCGCGATTTTTATGCGCAAAACGCAGCCAGCGCCAGCGAAGCGCAACGCCAGCTGGCGTTCGACGAAATCCTGATCGCCGAGGGCAGCGATTGGAACTGGTGGTATGGTCCGGAGCATCATTCGGCCAACGACCGCGACTTTGACGAGCTTTATCGCAAACATCTTTCGAACGTCTATCAGGCGCTGGGAGCGACGCCGCCCGATTATCTGGCGCAACCCATCACCGGCGCCGAGGTGCGTCCGGCGTTCGTTCCGCAGACGGCTTACATTCATCCGCGAGTGGCCGGAGATAAAGTGCGCTACTTCGAGTGGATGGGCGCCGCGGTTTACACGGCCGATCATCGGGCCGGCGCCATGCACGGCAAGCAATTCCTGCTCGACGCCGTGTATGCCGGGATTGATGCGACGTGTCTTTATGGACGGCTCGATTTTGCGGGCAAAGTTCCGGACCAGGATTTTGATTTGGTGGTGAACGTGGAATCGTGGGCGGCAGGCGAGCCACGGGCGCGGCGCGCCGTCCGCGTAGAAGCCTCAGTGACGGCGCAGAAAATTAAGGATTGGAAGATTGAAAACGGGGCGGCGGAGAAGATCCTGGCATCGTCTGCTCAAAACGACGAGCACGTGAAGCTGGCATTGCTGCGGAATTTTGAATTCAAGTTGCCGCTGGCCTGGATGCTGGCGACGCCCGGCCATACTCCGGCAGAATCCCCCGGAGGGCGCAAGCAGTCGCCGGCCACGGTCCCGGTGACCAACCGCCTGCGCCTGCGCTTCAGCCTGTGGCAGAATCGTCTACCCGTCGACTCCTTGCCGCTGGAAGGCTGGATCGAACTGCAGATCGTCAGCGAAGGCGAATTGCTGTTCGGCGCGTGAGGCTAGGGTTTCAAAACCAGCAATCGCGCGACTCTTCCGTGAAACCCCCGGTCGAAAGTCACAAATCGCGTATTCGAGACTTCGGCAAAGGCGGCGAGGTAAGCATCTGCCCAAATCTTTGAGTTCGCAGATGTCTGCCTGGAGAGCGTCCGAAAGACAGCCTCCAAACTCGGCGGCTCTTGAAGAAACAGGACGCGTTCATCCTGCAGCCAGCGGTCATAAGCGTCCCATGCATCGGCCTGGCTCATTACTTCATCCGTTCCCATCACTGCAGGCGTGGTGAGTAGCCTCAACAAGCTGATCTGGGTGAAGCGGCAGAAGCAAATGCGATCCTCCATCTCCAGCGAGTCAAACCAGACGGCAGCGGCCTGATGATGCTGGTGCCCGCCGTAGGTGAGGGCCACCCATACGTTCACGTCAGGGAAAAGGAATGATCTCGAAGATCTTGGCATTGTCTAGTTTCAGGGAACCAGGCCGCTTGGACGGCACAATCGGAAGAGTGACCTTGAGATCCCGTTTGCGGCGTCCGCGAAGCTCCTGCTCCACGCCGCGAAGGACCAGCTCCTTCACTGAGCGTCCTTCGCTGGCGGCTTTTCCCTTCAATTCGCGATACAAGGGATCGGGAATGTCGACAGTCGTACGCACCCCAATATTCTGCCATATTTATGGCTAAACGTCAATGATGCGATATCCGCGTCCCCTGGGAGCACACAGAGCGGACGAATGCGTCCGCCCCTACATCGTCCAGAAATACGAATGCCGGAGCACCCGCTCCGGCATTGAGGTTGTTGAAATCAGAACTGGCTACTTGCTTCCGCCGTTTGCCGCCGCAGTCGTCGTTGTTGCCGTGGTCGTCATGTTCAGCGGACGGTTCAATTCCAGCGTGAGTTGCGTTCCCGCCGGCAACGTGGCCGAGCGATGCTTGGCCAGCCAGTGCGCCGTTGTGGATCCTGCGCCAATCGCGCCGCCGACCAGGATCCCTGCCGGGCCACCGACCAATCCGCCGATCAGCATGCCGCCGGCCGTGCCTCCGCCTTGCTCAATCGTGTCGCGGCGATCATGGCTAGTGCCCTTGAACTGGCCTTCGGAGTTCACGTCGGTGCCGTGGATATTTGTATCGGTTAGCGTTGCGTCGAGATAGTAGCGCTCACCGTTGGGAAAGATGACCGCCTCGGGAAGGATTCCAATCGTCGGCCGGCCTGAGATGCGGCGCGGTTCGCTCACTTTTGTGACGCGGCCTTCAATGACGGCTCCCGCTGGAATCAGCGTCTGGCCGTTGACGACAACCGGTTGGGTGATGCTGGCGCGGAACGGATCGCCCGCCTTATTGCTGAACGTGGCTAACGTAGTGTCGAGCCGCACCATCAGCGCGGTGCCTGCCGGTACGGGTGAGGGGGTTTGAGCCGCGAGAGTCGTTGCAAGCAGGGCGCATAGAACCAGCATCCACGTTTTCATGCCAACCTCCAGAATCCGAACTTTGTTCTTTGACTGTAGACCAGGTCTCACCCGCGTACAAGCAACAGGCAGTACACGGGGAACCAGCGGAGGTAAGAGGGCACGGCAGTGGCCGAATGGACGGTTCCGAAGTGGAAAACGTACCGGAAAACTGAGCCGGCTGTCACATGGCACCAATGTCCTTCCGATATAATCGTGAGTTTCGCAGCGCACGGTGGAAAGACAGACGACGGCGCCGGCTATTCGATAGCGCAGGAAGCTGCAGGTGATTCTTCCATCGGCGTGGGTCATGATCGAAGTTTCGAAATCATTCCAGCAAAGGAAATCAAGCAACCTATGTCTAATATTGCGGCAATTCATGCACGAGAAGTTCTGGATTCACGCGGCAATCCTACGGTAGAAGCGGAAGTTTTTCTGGCTGATGGCGCGATGGGGCGAGCGATTGTGCCCAGCGGCGCGTCCACCGGCGAGCACGAGGCGGTCGAACTGCGCGACGACGATACGAACCGCTTCAATGGCAAGGGAGTTCTCAAGGCGGTTGAGAATGTGAATGGAGAGATCGCCGAGGCTCTGGCCAACTGGGACGGCTTTGACCAGCGCGGGCTCGATGCCAAGATGATCGAACTCGATGGCACTGAGAACAAAGGCCGTCTGGGCGCGAATGCGATCCTGGCTGTCTCGATGGCGGCGGCGCGTGCTTCGGCGTTCAGCATTGATATCCCGCTGTATCGCTATCTCGGCGGTGCGGCCGCAAATACCTTGCCGACTCCGATGATGAACATTCTGAATGGCGGAGCGCATGCCGACAATAACGTCGACTTTCAGGAATTTATGGTGATGCCCGTGGGCGCGCCTTCGTTTTCCGAGGCGTTGCGCTGGGGCGTCGAGGTTTTCCATACTCTGAAAGGTGTGCTGAAAAAGCGCGGCTACAACACCGCCGTCGGCGATGAGGGCGGATTTGCGCCTTCGGTGAAGTCGAACGTGGAGGCGATCGAAGTCGTCCTCGAAGCAATTTCAAAGGCCGGATACAAGCCCGGAGAGGAAATTGCGATAGCGCTCGATCCGGCGGCCAGCGAGTTTTATCAGGATGGCAAGTACGTCTTCAAGAAGTCCGACAAATCGGCCAAGAGTTCCGACGAGATGGTGAGGTTTTACGCCAAGTGGGTGAACGATTATCCGATCGTGTCGCTCGAAGACGGATTGGCCGAGAACGACTGGGACGGCTGGCAGAACCTGACCAAAGAACTGGGCGGGAAGATTCAGTTGGTCGGCGACGACATTTTCGTGACCAACATCCGCATTTTCGAGGAAGGCATCGCGAAGGGGATTGCCAATTCCATTCTGATCAAGCTCAACCAGATCGGTACGGTAAGCGAAACGCTCGACGCCATCGATCTGGGACGGCGCAATGGCTACACGTCGGTGATCTCGCACCGTTCGGGTGAAACCGAAGACACGTTCATCGCGGACCTTGCTGTCGCCACGGGTGTAGGCCAGATCAAGACAGGCTCGGCGTCGCGTACCGACCGCATCTCCAAATACAACCAACTCCTGCGGATCGAAGAAGAATTGGGCGGGACGGGACGATTCCTCGGGCTCAAGGCGTTGAACTATCACGGATAAGCTGTCAACCTGAACGGAGGGATGATGCGGAAACTTTCTAAGATTGTAGTCATTCTCTGCCTGTTTTCGCTTGCTAGCCTTGCCCAAACAAACGATGCGGCCAACACAGTCCCTTCCAAGGACGAAGTGCTCAAATTCCTGGAAGTGCTCCGCATTAAATCGCAGTTGACGCAATACTTCGACGGGGTGGCAAAGCAGGCAAAGCTTGGAGCCGAACAAGGATTCAAAAGCAAAGTTCCAAACGCCACACCTGCGCAGATGGCCGAAGTCGATCAGTTCGCCGAGAACTTGTTCAAGAACATGCCAATCGACGAAATGGTGGATGCCATGGTTCCGATCTACCAGAAGCATCTGACCAAAGAAGACCTGGACGGGATCCTGGCCTTCTATGCATCTCCCGTTGGCCAAAAACTGCAGCGTGAGCAACCGGCCATGATGCGGGAAGGCATGCAGGTTGGCGGAGAAATCGGCCGCCGGCGGTTCGGCGACATGATGAAGGAAATGGATGAATTCGTTTCGAAACTGGCTCAGGAGCAGCAAAAGCCGGCGAACCCGTAACCAATATCGAGAAAATCGGCCCGCGTTGTTCCGATCGATCACCTGCTATTTCTGAATGTGAGGATAAAAATGCTCAACGAACTATTTCTCTCTGAATTTGACGCTGAAGTGAAAACCACCCGGACCATGCTGGAACGCGTTCCGATGAAGGCGGATTTCAAGCCGCATGCCAAGTCGATGCCTCTGGGCAAACTAGCGCCGCACGTGGCGCAGTTGCCGGAATTCGGAGTCACCGTCCTGACCACGCCCGAACTCGATTTCGGCAAAGCGTCATTTACGCCTCTCGCGTTCGGATCCCCGGAGCAATTGGTGAAGGCTTTCGAGGAGGGCGCGGCGAAGGTCCGTTCTGCACTGAAGAACACCGGCGATAATGCCTGGAACGAGCCGTGGAAGCTGAGCTTTCAGGGCAAGCCGATTTTCGCCGGATCGCGCTTTCTCGCCTATCGCGAGATGTTTCTGAACCACCTGGTGCATCATCGGGCGCAGTTGGGCGTCTACCTGCGCCTGAACGACAAGCCGCTCCCGGCGAGCTATGGTCCCTCGGCGGACGACACCATGGGGTTCTGAGCAAAATCGTCGCCGGTATTTCTCCATTTAGGAATTCTCCCCTCAGGGGCTAAAGCCCTCTGAGTTTAATAGACCGGATTGGCACGGCTGAAAGCCGTGCCCTTCCCGGTGCTTTCGAGCCAGAAGCTAGGAGCTAGAAGCTGAAAACTAGAAGCTGATAGCTGACAGCTGACAGCTGACAGCTGACAGCTGAGAGCTTTAGGAGTCAGAAGCCGATTTTATGTCTCGTCCGAAACCTCTTATCCTGATCATTCTTGACGGCTGGGGATACCGCGCCGAAACCAAAGCCAACGCCATCGCGCTCGCGCGCAAGCCCACCTACGACCGGCTGTTGCGCGAATATCCCAACACGCTCATTCATACCAGCGGACCTTTTGTCGGCTTGCCCGAGGGGCAGATGGGCAACAGCGAAGTGGGCCATCTGAACATCGGCGCCGGACGCATTGTGCACATGGACATCACGCGCATCGATCTGATGATCCAGAACGGCGAACTGTTCTCTGATCCCGTGCTGCTCGATGCCATGAAGCACGCGCGCACCGGCGAGCGGCGCTTGCATCTGTTCGGGCTGATCTCCGACGGAGGAGTGCACTCGCAGCAGGCGCATCTGAACGCGCTGCTGAAGATGGCGAAACAGCAAGGTCTGGAGCGCGTCTTCGTGCATGCCTTTATGGACGGGCGCGACACGCTGCCCACCAACGGCGCGGGATACCTCGAGCAACTGCAGCAGAAAATGCGCGAGTACAACTGCGGTAAGATTGCGACCGTCAACGGACGCTACTACGCCATGGACCGCGACCGGCGCTGGGAGCGCATCGCCAAGGCTTACAACGCCATGGTTTTCGCGGACGCCGAAGGCGGCAAGCAGTCCGATCCGGTGCAGGGAATGAAAGATTCCTACAACAAGGGTGTCACCGACGAGTTCGTGATTCCGTTCGTCTGCACCGACAGCAGGGGACAAGCGCTGGCCACGATTCGCGACGACGATTCCTGCATCTGCTTCAATTTCCGCGCCGACCGGGTTCGGCAGATCACGCGCGCTTTGACCCGCAACAGCGGGCTCAACCCGAGCGGCGGAAGCGATTTGCCGGGTGCGGCCGATCTGGATGCGACCATCCCGCGCGACCGCGCGCCAAAAAATCTGCATTACGTCTGCATGACCCAGTACGACAAGAATTTCAGCCTGCCCGTTGTGATTCCGGCCGAGTCGATGGCCAACATTCTTGCCAACGTGATGGGCGGCATGAATATGCGCAACCTGCGCGTGGCAGAAACCGAAAAGTACGCGCACGTCACCTACTTCTTCAACGGAGGAGTCGAGAAGCCATTTCCCGGCGAGGACCGCGTGATGGTGCAATCTCCCAAGGTCGCCACCTACGATCTGAAGCCGGAGATGAGCGCGGCCGGAATCGCCGATGCCGTGGTGAAAGCCACCGAAGATGGGACCTTCGACGTGATGATCGTGAACTTCGCCAACGCGGATATGGTCGGGCATTCGGGCAAGATCGAGCCGACCATCAAAGCGGTCGAAACCGTGGATGCCTGCCTAAGCCGCATCGAAAGCGCAGTTCGAGCGAAGGGCGGAGCCATGCTGATCACCGCCGATCACGGCAACGCCGAGATGATGATCGATCCGGCAACTGGCGGTCCGCACACGGCGCACACCACGAATCCGGTGCCCTTTATCGTAGTCTCAGAAAACGCGAAGCAATTTACGCTGAAGCCCAACGGGTCGCTGCGCGACATCTCCCCCACGATCCTGGGAATGCTCGGCGTCGATGAGCCGAAAGAAATGACCGGAACGGATCTGCGTGTATTCGCAAAAGATTCGCGTTAGCTTGTCATCCTGAACGGAGAATGTGCCTCGCCCCTCGCGAAGCACCTTCGGAGTCGAAGGATCCCTTTCAAAAAAAAGAGAGACAGACCCGCTTAGGCGCTCCGGCTATGCCGCTGCAGTGGAAAGGTCCATCAGTTCGACAGCAGCGCCGGAGCCGTCGCTAATAGTCCAGCCGCCAGTTCCAGGTCGTGCAAGTCCTCACGGCTGAAGTCCTGCGCGAACTTGGGATCCAGTCCCTTACGCGAGATCTGAATGACTCCCACAACAGTTGAGCCGGGATCGATGATGGGCACCGACATCAATTTTTGAATGGGCGCGGGAGGAGTTGGCTCATCTGAGCCGTTTTCATGGTGCCGGATAGTCTCGAAAATGCCGGCATGCTTCACGCGCGCGAAGTTGTTGAAGATCTCCGGTTTCTTGCTGAGCGCGGTATGTGCGGCGACCGCTTTGCTGGAGAGCGGAATCGCTCCCGTAGTGCGCAGGTGTTCCGGAAAAATGAAGCGCAGCAGGCCGCCCTCCAGGCGTAACAGGGCGACTTCGGTGGATTGCACACGAAAAATCTTGGCCAGGACCATGCACAGGTCCATGGCGGTGACTCCCGGTCCCAGCACAGGTCCGAGGGGGAGTAAATGCTCTGGCAGGACAACTTCTTCCATGGCTGCGTGATCATTATTTTGGGTCATAGCCCAGCCCGCATACTCTCGATTGTTCCTAAGAGGAACTCCAACTTTATCGCACTTTGCAGTCCAGAAGGTACTCTCCAAAGTAACTGTACCCAGCGTGTCTAAGTCCTGCATTTTCAATGAACGGATAATCAGAAAATCACAAACCCACAGAGATTTGCCCTCCCCGATCAGCCGCAAATCGGCAACGCGCTGACAATTTTTGCCACCTGCACCGGCTTCGGTGCATGTGCTCGCGCCCGTGCCCCGTTTCGTTGAAACTCATTTACACTTCCAGCCATGAATAATCCGACACAGCCCAACGTGAAGTTAACGAATGACACTAGCTATCGTGAGAATTACGCCAACAGCGTGCAGATGCGCGTCAACATCTGGGATTTCTTCCTGGTCTTCGGCACTCTGCAACAACAGACCGAGACCCATGTGGACATCCGCAACTTTCAAGGCATCTACCTGAGCCCGCAGCAGGCCAAAGCGCTGCTCGGCCTTTTGCAGCAGAACGTGTCTGGCTACGAAAGCGCCTTTGGCGAGATCAAACTGGATCCCCGCATGGCGCCTCCGGGGCCGGTGCACTGATCCGACCGCCGCCGTCACCGGCTCTCTGCGGGTAGAATAACTTCTCCATGCGATCCAGCCTGCACCCGGCCCTGGTGTTCGCGATCATCTTCGTTGTCATCTTCCTGCTGCATGCGCCCTTGCTGCAGTTGCCGTATTTCTGGGACGAAGCGGGATACTACGTTCCGGCGGCGCGCGACATCCTTCTCACGGGGAGTCTGATTCCGCACACGACGGTTTCCAACGCGCACCCTCCGCTGGTGCTGGCCTGGGTTGCACTGTGGTGGAAGTGCGCCGGTTACGCGCCGCTGGTGGCGCGGTCGGCCATGCTTTTGGTGGCGGCGTTCTCGCTGCTCGGAATCTATCGCCTGGCCGAGCGCGTGGCCAACCCGCAGGTGGCGATCGCCTCCACGCTGTGCACGGCTTTGTATCCCGTATTCTTCGCCCAGAGTTCGCTGGTGCAAGTCGATCTGGCATCCGCGGGATTTATTTTCTGGGGCCTGCGCGCTTTCCTTGAACGGCGGAGGACGGCGACGGCCATCTGGTTCTCGCTCGCAGCCCTGACCAAAGAGACCGCGATTCTCGCACCGCTGGCTCTAGCCGTTTGGGAGCTCCTCGTGTGGAGCGGGCACTCTTGCCCGCTTGCCAGCGGTGCCTCAAAAGCAGCGGGCAAGAGTGCCCGCTCCACACAATTCGCCGCGCTGCTGATTCCTCTGCTTCCTCTGGCTTTGTGGTACGTCTATCACTACGCTCGTACGGGATACGTTTTTGGCAATCCGGAATTTTTCCGTTACAACATCGCGGCCACTCTGAATCCCTTGCGATTTCTGCTGGCCCTGCTTCTGCGTCTCTGGCAGGCGTTCGGATACCTGCATCTTTGGCTGCCGACGCTGGTCATGCTGCTGGCGATGTTTCTTCAACCTGTGCGCGATGGCTCCAACGAACGCCAGCGCATTGCCATCCCGGTCCAGATTATTTTTTTCGTTGTGATTGCAGCGTACGTGATCGCGATGGCGTTGATTGGTGGAGCGGTGCTGGCGCGCTACATGCTGCCAGCGGTGCCGCTGGTGATCCTGCTAGCCGTCTCCACCTTGCGCAGACGGTTGCGCTATTGGCCGGCCGCAGTGGGCGCCATTGCGCTCGCCTTCGTCTTGGGGTGGTTCTGGAATCCGCCCTACGGCTTCTCTCCGGAAGACAATCTCGCTTATCGCGATTACGTCCTGATGCATGAAAACGCGGAACGCTTTCTCGAAGCCCGCTATCCCATGGCGCATGTGCTGACGGCGTGGCCGGCGTCCGACGAATTGACCCGGCCGTGGCTGGGCTACACCACGCGCCCCATGCAGGTCGTGCGCGTCGAAGATTTTTCTTTGGAACAAATTGTTTCCGCCGCCGACTTCCGTTCGCATTTCGACGTTGTGCTGGTTTTCTCCACTAAATACGAACCCGCGCATCCGCTGCTTCGCCGCTGGCAAACATGGACGGATCTGAAGCGGCGTTTCTTCGGATTCCATCGCGACCTGCCGCCCGCAGCCGCGGCGCAAATTCTCGGCGGGCACATCGTGTTTTCAGAGGAGCGCAACGGACAGTGGGTTGGGGTGATTGAGATGGAGCGGCAGGAAATATTCGACGCCCGCATTTTTCCAAGATAAGTCCACGAGCGCGACTCCAATCCTGAGCAAAATGCTCTCCCGATTCTGATCTATTTCCGCATCAGATGGCAGGAATGCGTTTTGATCACCAGCCAGACCTCGCGGCCGGGTTCGAGTTGCAGCGAGTCGCGCGCGGCGAGAGTCAGATGGACATCCATCTCGACCCGGCACTTCACGCGCGCGGAGATGATCACGTCACGCTGTTCGAGCGATTGAATGCGTCCCGGAATGATGTTGCGCGCGCTCAATCCGGCTGGTGCGGAAGTTGCCAGCAGGATATCGCCGGCGCGAATGCCCACGCGGAAACTGGTGCCTACGCCGCCGCGGACCAGCGGAGTTTCCAGCAAAAACGAGCCTCCGTCTCCATTCACGCGGCAGGTCATGGTACCGCGTTCCTGGCCGCACCGCTTCCACTACTGCGTCGAAGACGTTTTCGAATCCCGCCAGCTGGGCGACCGTTTCCTGCAAAGGCGCCATCATGACTTCGTGCGGCGTGCCTTGCGCCGCGATGCGTCCGGCGTCGAGGATGATGACTCGCTCGCCGAGGGCAAATACTTCCTCGTGGCTGTGCGTGACATAAAGAATCGGAACGCGATGCCCCCGGTTCCAAGCGCGCAGGTCGTCGATGATTTGCGCTTTGGTGGAGACGTCAAGCGAGGCCAGCGGTTCGTCGAGAAGCAGGATTTCCGGATCGGTCACGAGCGTTCGCGCCAGCGCCACGCGCTGATTTTCTCCGCCGGAGATTTCTCGCGTATTTCGCCTCGCCAGCGGCGTGATGCGCAGCGCCTGGAGAATGCCCGCGACCCGTTCCGCGCGCTGGGCCTGCGACAGATGGCCCAATCCGTAAGAAACATTTTGCTCGACGCTCAAATGCGGAAACAGCGCCAGGCTTTGAAATACATATCCTGTACGCCGCTGCGCGACCGCAACATCGATGCCCTTGGAAGAGTCAAACAGTTCGCGGTCCCCGACCGCGATTCGTCCAGAGTCGGGCCTCCTCAGCCCCGCAATACAATCCAGCAGCGTGGTCTTGCCGGCCCCCGACGCGCCAAACAGAATGGTGAAACCGGTCGCGGCCTCGAACGCGACGTCGAGAGTAAATTGCTGGCCGCGAGCCGCATGATGCAGCGAAAGGCGCACCGCCAGCGGCGGGCTGGTTGGCTCCGCGCTCTGCGCAAGCGAGGCTTGCGGTGCAGTTTCGGCGGCGGCCAACCCACGGCTGTCATTCATCGCAGTTCATTGTAAGAAGGAGTCTGCACGTTGGCAAAGCGACAGCCGCGCAGCGGCGGCATTCACTAGCCCAGCGCGTAAGCGCTGGGAAGGTTTCTCCGATCACGGCTTCACCGGAAACGGCCACGCCTTCCGGTTCAGACCATACACGAGGGTCAGCAGCGCAAAACACACCATCAGCAGTACCAGTGCCGTCTCATTGGCCCCGGCGTAGTCCGACGCCTGCACGCGATCATAAATATCGATGGAGACCGTGCGGGTCACGCCGGGGATATTCCCTCCGACCATCAACACGACTCCGAATTCTCCCATGGTGTGGGCAAACGACAGCGCGACGCCCGTGATCAGGCCAGAGATCGAAAGTGGAGCGATTACGCGGAAAAAAGTTTTCAGCGGTGACGCGCCCAGTGTCGCCGAAGCCGCAATCAGCTTGCGGTCTACCGCAGAAAAAGATGCGGCGAAGGGCTGCACGGCGAAAGGCAGGCTGTAGAGAATCGATCCGATGACCAGCCCGCTGAACGTGAACGCCAGCGTGTGTCCGGTGAGCGAGATCCACCAGCGCCCCAGCGGACTGCGCGGTCCCAGCGCCACCAGAACATAGAATCCCAGCACCGTGGGCGGAAGCACGATGGGCAGGGCGATTACCGCTTCGACTAGAAATTTTCCGCGCCAACGGGAGAACGCGATCCAGTAGGCGAGCGGAAGACCCAGAACTAACAGGATCACGGACACCGTCACCGCCAACTGCAGAGTGAGCCAGAGAGTTTGCCAGTCGATGGCCATGGCGATGAGTGAGCGATGTGTGCCGAGCTAGCGGCTGGCCGGCGGAATAATTCCATTCATCCGCAGATATTCGACCATCTGCCCGTAATGATCGTAGCCGTGCGACGCCACCGCCATCGCTAATCCCAGACGCGAAACTGAGCCTTCTCCGAAGGGGCTCCGCACCGTTCCCGAGAAATTGCTTTCGTTGATGGTTGCGATGGCCTTGTGCACGTAGTCGAAGGAATCTTTCAGGTACTTCAGAATGTCAGCTTTGCTGGTGATGGAGGCGGGTCCGGATTCGTCGCCTATATCCACCGGAGGTTTCTGTTCGAGCAGAGCAGCTCCGAGTTCGTAGTTCACAGCCGCGACGTGCTTGATCTGTTGCGCGAAGGTGCGCACGCCTTTGAATTGACCATTGGTCGGAGCGAAGCTGTATTTGTCTTCCGGCATCGCTTCGGCGGCAGGAACGAATTCGTGCTGCATGCTGGTGATGTTTCCGTTCAATAACTCCGTTACCGTTCGGTGCTCCGGCTTCGGTTTGGCAGCCTGAGCTTCCGCTGCCCCCATTATTAAGAATGCACACGCGATGAGTGCAACTATTGTTTTCATTTTCCCTCGTGCTCGGTTGATCAATCTCGTACGACTGCGGGAGCCATGCGCAATTCGGCCCCGGTCAGGCGATGCCGGCGAATCGTAGACAATCCGATGATCATGGCAACCGCGGACCACGCCAGCGCCTCCGGCACTCCCCGGCGCGCGGCCAGCTCTCCCCAAATCGCGCTGCCCAGCGCCATGCCTCCCTGCAACACCAGCAGGTACATGGAAAGCGCCCGTGCCCGCATCCAGGCTGGGCACATGGTCTGGGCAACGACATTGAAGCAGGCCAGAATGCCGATCCAGGCTGCTCCCGCCGTAAACAATACCAGACACAGCCATTCAAAGAAATGGACTTGTCCGGCGGCGAAGGTCATCAGGGCGAAGACCACGGTAGCTCCCGCGACTAAGCCGTCCACGGAATATTGCGTGCGCAGCCGTGGCAATACCGCCGCTCCCGCCAGCGCTCCCAGGCCGAAGCAGGTCAGCAGAAATCCATATCCCTGTGCGCCGTGAGGCTGACAGATCAAAGGCAACAATGCGAGCAGCGAGGTGGCGCCGAAGCTGAACGCCCCGGTGCGAATCAGAACGGACCTAACCTCTGGCGCGCCGCGCACGTAGCGAAATCCTTCGAGGATCGCACCATACAACCGCTTCTCCGCCTGCGGATCTTGCGGAGGCCGTTTCCAGCGGTAAAGGAAAACAATCACTCCAAAGAACGAAGCTGCATTCAGGAGGAAAGACCATCCCGATCCCGCGAGGGCGACGATCGCACCGCCCAGCGCCGGACCTACCGCGCGCGCCACGTTGAACCCAGCGGAATTCAGCGCGACCGCCGCCGCATGTCGGCCCGGCGAAATGACCTCCGGCGTGATCGCCTGCCATGCTGGGTCGTTCATCACCGCGCCCAGCCCCATCACAAAAGTGAATGCCAGCAGCATCCATGGGTTGACCGCATGCAGCAAGGTCAGAACGCCGAGAGCTGCAGCCGCAAAAATCATCCAGCTTTGCGTGAACAACAAGAGCCGCCGCCGGTCGACCATGTCGGCCAGCGCCCCTGCCGGAAGCACGACCAGAAAAACGGGGACTGCGGCCGCCGCTTGGACCAGGCTCACCATCAACGGAGAAGTGGTGAGCTCCGTCATCAGCCAGCCTGCTCCTACGTTTTGCATCCATGTGCCGGTGTAGGAAACGACCGCGGCGATCCACAGCGAACGGAATAGAGGTTCGCGGAGCGGTTCCCAGGCTGCGTCAGGTTGGCTGTCGCGCACGCTTGGAACGGATGGAATGGTGATGTGATCCGCCATCGGATGGTCGAACTATCGAGTGCTCAGGGCTCTCCGGTGCATATTGGTATCGGTATCTATTAACTGCTTTTACGAATGCGTGTTAACCATAGTTAATACACTTCAAGAGTTTGTCAGCGGCGTTTCCGTCGCAGCAGCAAACGGCCATTCCGATTCCTTCCAGGCTCGGATCATGTAAATGATCGCCCCGGTCAGCAGGATGACCGCCGCATACTTCACTTCTTTCTGCCAGTTGGCGCGGCTGAACAGAATGAAGATGAATCCCGCGCTCGCCAGCAATGCCGGCAGCGGGTAAAGCCACATGCGAAAAGGCCGCGGCATGTCCGGCCTCCGGATGCGCAACACAATCAGTCCCAGCGCCTGCACCAGGAACTGCACGATGATGCGGATCACGACCAGCGCGGCAATCGCATCTTTCAGGCGCAGGAAGCAGAACGCCGCCGCTACCATTCCCAGTGCCAGCAACGAAATGTGGGGAAACCGGTGTACAGGATGAATTTTGGCAAACGCGCGGAAGTAGTTTCCGTCTTTCGCCGCCGCGTAGGGAACGCGGGAATAGCTCAGCATCAGGGAAAAAACCGAAGCAAACGCCGTCCAGAGCACCAGCGCCGTGACCAATCTAGCGGCCCACGGTCCGTAGATGCGCTGCATAAACACCGAGACAATGTACAAACCGCTGTTGTTCTGTCCCATGTGCACCATCTCGCGCCACGGCACCACCGCGAGGATGCACACATTCATCATGATATATAGACAGGCGACGATGAGAATGGAAAGCAGGAGAGCGCGGGGAATGTTCTTGCCGGGATCCTTGATTTCGTCGCCCAGGAAGCAGACGTTGCCGTAACCCCAATAATCATAGGCGGCGAAGACCATGGCGCCGCCCAGGCCGGTAAAGAATCCGTGCGACAGGTGGAACGCTCCGGGCGGAAAATCAAAAGCCTGCGCGGCGTTGAAATGCGTGAGCCCGGCAAAAATGATCCATGCCATGGTTCCCATCACTCCAAACCACAGCGCTTTCGAGAGCCTCCCGATCACGGTAATGTTGCGGTAAAGAAGAAAAACTGTGAAGAGACAGATCGCCACCGCGATCGAAGTGCCGGGAGTTACGATCCAACTTACTTGCAGCGGTCCGGCCCAGGGCAACCGCAACATCGCCTCGTGATAGGCGTAGATCGTGTCCATGCCGGGCCAGTAATAGGCTGCGTATCCGGCCAGGCCGATGCAGCCTGAGGCGATGGAGAGCGGCGCGCTGAATGATAGCTGCCAGATGAACAGGAACGAGATGAGGCGTCCGAGTTTCTGTGGACCGTAAGTTTCGCGCAGGAAGCGGTAGGATCCGCCCGAGCCGGGCATGGCCGCGCCGAGTTCAGCCCAGACCAGGCCATCGCACATGGCGAACAGGGCTCCGAAGATCCATCCCAGGATCGCCTGCGGGCCGCCCATCGCGGCCACCACGAGCGGCATGGTGATGAACGGACCCACGCCGATCATGTCGATCATATTCAGCGCCGTGGCGCTGCCCAGGCCCATGCCGCGGATCAGGCTGGGAGAATCGGCTGCAGTTTTTTGCGGATTGTCCATGAATGAAGTGGCCAGTGGCTAGTGATCAGTGATTAGTGTTCAGTGATCAGTCTTCGGCATTTAGTGCATCGTGCTGATGAGGCGGTATGGCTTGAAGCGTCCGAAGAATTTTTCGGTATCACTCGACAGATTGGTTGCTGGTTGCTTACAACTGACCACCGACCACCGACCACTGGTTCCGGATCACTGCTTTTCGTGCCCCGCGCTCAACAGATTCGCATACAAGCGGACTGCTCCCGGAACGCCGGCGGGCAGTTGGCGGAAGAACGCGTAGCCTGCGTAAATGTACGTGCCTTTGCCGTAATGCGCCAGCAGCAGTCCGCCCTTCTGCTCGTCTTCGCCGGGATCGTGACAGGCCAGCAGAGCCTGGAAGTGATCGTCCCACTTATCCATGAAATACAGGCCGCGCTCCTGGATCCACCCGTCGAAATCATGCTGTGTAATAGCATTCGGCGTGTGGAAAACGGAATTGTCGGGCGCAAGAATCTGCACCGGGGCTTCTTCCACAGAAACGCGCGCCCGGCTTAGTTCGGCACTATAAGGAGTGAATTTGCCGCTGTTGAAGTCTGGCACACCGGTGTTGTACTGCACGACCAGAGTTCCGCCTGCAGAGACGAAGTCGAGAAGCTTCTTATTGTTCGCGGCCACATCTTTTTGCGTGTCATAAGCGCGAATGCCGAGCACGATGGTCCCGAACTTGTTCAAGTCTTCGGTAGCGAGGTTTTCGGGGGGAATCATGGTGACGTCCATCCCGATCTGCTTCAAGACGATCGGGATGTCATCTCCAGCGCCCATGATGTAACCGACTTTCAAATCATGTGGCGCTTGCACATCGATAATGCTCACCCGCTGGCGCGCCGGCTGGTAGTAGTAGAAGCTGCCCAAATCTTCGCGAGTGACCAGGGTATAACCCTCGCTGTATTTTTCGCCGTTAGAGGCGAGCACGGCGCGCAGGGTTGCGCGGCCTTGCTGCAGTCCGGCAGGGAAGACCTTGAACTGAAAATCGCGCTTCTCCCCCAGAGTTTTGAAAGTCACAGGAAGCTGCGCAGGCTCGGAGCGCCAGCCATCGGGCAGTTCTAGCCGCAAAGTGCCCTGCGTGGCACGCGACAGATTGCTGGTGATGCCGACCGCGACCGTGGTCGTCTTTCCGTTGTGCGTGGAGATCGCCTGGGTGCCCGGTTCCAGCACCACCGAGAAAGCGGGCACGACGGCCAATGGGCGAGTGGCCTGCTTTCCCGCGTCATCGATGAAGCGAGTCGCGACGGCCGCGGTGATCGTGGATCTGGTGTGAGCCGCGCCATCACTCACGGAATATTCAACCCGGGCCCTTAGCGCCGGTGGCGGAAAGGGCAGAGTCGCGTATTTTTCGTTGTCGATCTGATTGATGCTCTCGGTGTCCGGATCATCCCGATGCCAATAAGGACGCGTGTACGGGGTATCTTTCGGCACGCGGAGGCCGAAGTCGGCGTGCAAATCTTTTCCGGGCGCGACCGTTTCCGATTTCGTTTTTGCGCTGATCGTATTCCATCCGGATGGAACTTCGAGCGAGATGTGGTCGATGGTGAGTGCCTGCTTCGATCCATTGTGGAAGGTGACGGCCACGGTGAACTCCTGTCCGGGAGAGACCGTGGTCAGCGCGTTGGCTTCTTTGGGAACGCCTGCATGCGCTCCTGATTTTTGGGACACATCAGTAACCAGCGTCAATCCCAGCGCCAGGTTCAGCGCCGTTTCCGCCTGTTGCTGCTTGGTAGCGATCTCGGTCGCCAACTCTACTTTGGCGGCGGAGGCGAGATTGCTCGATTCGATTTCGGTGCCGACCTGCTTCAATGAGGACACAGCCTTGGCCAGCGGTGCGACCGAGGCGGAAGCATCACTGCCCTTGGCGGCAGAGGCCGCGTCGGCAATCAGCTTCGCGATCTGCTGCAGTTCCGAACGGAGCCGCGGAAGTTTCGAGGCTGCATCCGCTTGATACGCCAATGCCGACAGGCTTGTGTCGATGCCGTCGAAGAAACTCTTCTCGTGACCGTCCTTGGCTGTGGCCGAAGGAATGACGGAGTCTACGAGCTTGTAAAACGTGAAGCGGTCTCCGGGCTCGACGGTCCAGTTCGCGGCGCCCTGTGACTCCTGGTGCCGCAGACCTTGCATGGCGAACTGCACGTACGAGCCGCCCAGTGCGTCGTTGCGCTCGCCGGTATTGAATTTGAGAGTCCAATTCGCATCGGGGCAAGTCATCGCGCCCCAGGGGCAGACGTTGCCGATATAAAACTTTTTCGCTTGCCAGGGCTCGAGTCCTTGCGCAATCTGTTCGGGAAAGCGCTTGGGATCAGCCGCGGCACGAAAAGCCTCTCTGGCCAGAATGCTCGATGCCTGATGATTGCCGTGACCATCGCGGTCCGTGCCCGAGAAGCGCGCCACCAAAACATCCGGACGGAAGGTGCGGATGACCCGCACCATGTCGGCCAGAGCGATGTCGTGACCGCCCCACTTCTCGAAAGTTTCCGAAGCAGTTTTGGAAAATCCGAAATCGGCCACCCGCGAGAAGCGCTCTTGTACTCCGTAATACTGATCGGAAGCGAGCAACTCCTCGGTCCGAAGAACTCCGAGAACATCGGAGAGGTTGCTGCCGATTTTGTTTTGCCCACCTTCGCCGCGATTGAGGGTCATCAGCAGAGTGGCGACTCCATGGCCGCGGGCTTCGAGAGTCAGCAATCCGCCATCTTCGTCGTCGGGATGCGCGACCACTTGCATCAGGCGAGCGGTCGTCCCCAAACGCAGCAGTTCGAGACGCAGGCCGGGCAGCCCTTCATCTTGAGGGATACCGGCGGGAACGCCCTGGTAGAGCAAGCCGGGAGGCGCGACTAGCACATGATCGCTGAGCATCTCGGTTTGCGAGGAGTGCAGGCTCGGTTTTTCAGGCTTGGCCACTTCGGAAGTTTGTGACGGCGCCGCCAGAGTGAACAGCAGTAGGAAAGCAGCCAGACGAATGATGGAAAAGTGGAAAGCCCTCAGGTCAGTGGTAACGCAGCGCCCCACGCGCGGCATCAGGCTGGCAGGTTCGAAATGTCTCACCCTACAAGGATGGGGCCTAACCGGGGTCGGACGCAAATTCTTTGCGCTCGGGAAAAAGCGGTTACTTGATGTTCCGGCCTTCTTTGAACACCGCCTGGCAATTGCTGGACGCGGTCAGGACCACGTCGAAGGCGGTTTCTTTGCGGAGGTTCTTGAGCATGGGATCATCCAGCAGCGCCGTGTATGCGCAGTAATTCTGCTGCACGGCCGCTTTCAACAGGCGAAGAGCCGATTCGTTCTGGCCGCAATAGGCCATCAGCGCCCCCACGTGATACCAGGCTTCGGAGTCGGGTTCGAGCATGACGGAGGATTCCGCGTCACGCAAGATTCTGGCCAGATCCGCCGGACGCTGCGCGGCGGTGCAGGCTTCCATCAAATCACGGTGATAATACGTCGCCTTGCTCATGTTCTTCGCCGCGGCGCGAGCTTCACCAATGTTCCCCTGGCCAAGATAGATGTAGGGAGTCACCCAATTCGCCCATTCCGAACCGGCATCCAGATGCACGAAGTCCATGGCGCGGTCGGTCTGGTTCATCTCGAGAAATGCCCAAGCGCAGGAGCGGAAATTGAAATTCCCGGGATCGAGCTGGCGAGCCTCGTTGCACTGCTCCGTGGCCTGTTCGAGCATTCCGGCATAACGGAGTACATAACTCAGGGCGAAATGAGCGTCGGCGCTCTGCGGGCGGCGTTGTATCAGAGCGGAGGCCTCGTCGTAGGCGCGGCCCAATTCTCCGCGTTCCACACGATTCACGATCAGCAGGCTGGCGGCTGCGACGCGATTGGGATCGAGGGAGATGGCGCGCTCGTAGGCCGCGTTCGAGCGCTGGAACATAGTCTCGCCGCCATCGCTGAAGCTGGAATCGAAATAGTAGCGTTGTCCTAAAGCTTCCCAGGCGGGCGCATACGTGGGATCGATTCCGACCGCCCACTCCAGCATCTTGATGGCTTCTTTATTCGGCGTCGGGTCGTGGGGAACGGCCACGCTGCGCAGGTAAAGATCGTAAGCCTGCTGATTCTTCGGGCGCGAGGCCGCGGCTTCAACCGCTCCCGACGCGCCTCCCAGGATCGGCAACAGGCCGTGTTGGACTTGGGTGGTGAGCTGCTCCTGCAATCCGATCAGGTTCTCGGCCCTCTCGGTGACGGTGGTTTGCCAGAGGAGTCGATCCGTAGGGACATCGATCGCTTCCAGGGTCACGAGCAACTGGTCGTCCTGCTTTCGAAAGGAACCGGTCAGCAGGCGCCCGACACGAAGTTCGACGCCAACGTTTTTCGGGTCAAGATCGGCCGCTATGTATCTGCGCGTGACCGATGACGGCCGCACCTCCAGGCTTCGTGAATAGGTCAGGACGCTGGTGAGTTCGTCAGCCAGTGCGAAGCGCAGATAATCAATACTGGGATCCCCGTTCATGTTCTGCAGAGGCAGAACAGCGATCGCGTTGCGCTGCTCGGCATTGGCCACTTCCCGATGTTTGAACCACCAGGCTCCCACGGCCGCGAGCACCGTGACCAGCAACGCCGCCGTCCCCAGCAGGAGGTAGGTTTGCAGGCGCGAATTTCTGCCGAAGGTGCGCGTGGCGACGCGCAGCTTGGCGGTGGCGCTGGGAGTCTTGATGCTGCCGGATTCCGCCTCCTTCTTGAGCAACGCCAGATCGGAGCGCATCTCCGCCGCGCTCTGGTAGCGATGCGCGCGGTCCTTCTCCATGGCCTTGCCGATGATGCCTTCCAGTTCGACGGGAATCTTCGGATTGATGTCTTTGGGAGGAATCGGTTTGGAGTGGAGGACGGCCTCGAGTGTGACTAGCGAATTGGCGCCGGTAAAGGGCTTCTTGCCGGTGGACATTTCATACAGCACGACGCCAAAAGAAAACAGATCGCTGCGGGCGTCGACGGTCTCGCTGCGTGCCTGCTCCGGCGACATGTAGACGGCGGTTCCGGGAATCACTCCGACAGCAGTGAGAGACTGGTCCGCATTTTCGTCGGTCAGGCTGTGGACTACCTTGGCCAGGCCGAAATCGAGCACCTTCACCTGCCCGCTGGGCGTCATGAAAATATTGGCAGGCTTGATGTCGCGGTGGACAATCCCCTTCACGTGAGAGGCGACCAGGGCGTCGGCCACTTGCACGCCCACGTCGAGCACTTCTTCAACGTTCATGGGATGCCCGGCGATGTGCTGCTTCAGGCTCTCGCCGTCCAGTTTCTCCATGACAATGAAAGGGTGGCCATTGTTGTCTTCAATGCCGTGGATAGTGCAGATATTAGGATGATTCAGCAGCGAGGCGGCGCGGGCTTCGCGGGTAAAGCGCTCCAGCGATTTGGGGTCGCCGACCAGATTTTCGGGGATGAATTTGAGGGCGACGTGGCGGCCGAGCTTCAGGTCTTCGGCCTCGTAAACGACGCCCATACCACCGCCCCCTAGTTTGCCAAGGATGCGGTAATGGGAAACCTGCTGGCCAATCATGAGAGCGCGCGATCTTGCTCGGCGGTAATGTTAGGCTGCCCGCCGAGTCCGGTCAACTGCCTTGTACGACGAGGGGCCCGGCGTAACTGAAGAACTTGCTGCAAGTTGCCGATTTATAACAGTCGGACCAAAGCCGGACGATCCCGCCCAGGCTACGTCCTTTCAATATGATGCTGAGGCTAGCCGGTGGGGTTTAGATGAACTAGCATGAGATCGACAGCGTTGCACTGAGCTTGGACCGCTGCTTTGGTCCCCGTAGGAGATTTTGTGATGAAAACCAGTCCTTTACCCGATTCCAGCGCGTCCAACCCTGTAGATAGCGAGCTCCATGAGGCCATCCGGCAGCGCGCGGAGGAAATTTATATTCGAAGCGGACGTCTACCCGGGCGCGATACGCAAAACTGGGCGCAGGCCGAGCAGGAAATTCAGCGCGAAGCCGCGGGCAGCGCCCGGCGTAAGGCGGTGGTGGTTCGGGTGAATGGAGTGCAGTACTTCGGCGAATATCACCCGGAAGATTGCGATGGCTATCAGCCCGGGGAGTTTGGGAAGGGTAAGGTTGTTCCAGTTCGCTTTGCAGGAAATAAGATGTTTGTGAAGCGTCCCAATGGGAGGGAATTGGAAACTACCATCGTGAAGAAGATTAGGTGAGATTTGCTTTTTCAAGGTAAGGAAGAGCGGATGGGCCGCGCTTGATATATTGCCAAGATGTTCAGCCTGATCGTGCAGAGCCCAAGACGTCGCAGCAGTCCTCGCCTGCTATCCACATTGCTGCATCTGGGCGCGGTCGGACTCTTTTTTCTCGCCATTGTCGATAGTTCTCCTTTGCCGACGTTTGCCGGGCCGGATATTCTGACGGCCATTCTTGCAGCCAGCCATCGTCCGTTTTGGTATGAGTACGCGGCCTCGGCGACCGCAGGATCGGTGGTGGGCGCCTATTTCACGTTTCGCGTGGCGCGACGGGCGGGATCTGCCTACCTCGACAAGAAATTCAAGAAGGGCCGACTGGCGAAATTCTTAAAGTTCTTCCAGCGGTGGGGTACGGGGACGTTGGTGGCATCGACCGCGATCCCGTTGCCGACGCCGACCAGCATGTTTTTCGCGGCGGCGGGTGCTTCGAATTATCCCAAGGGAAAGTTTCTGATCGTCGTCGCGGTTTCACGCGCAGTTCGCTATTTCGGCATTGCCTTCATTGCGGGTCATTACGGACGGCATTTCCTGCGGGTGCTGCGGCATCCGGTTCAGCATTGGGGATGGTTGCTGTTCTTTATTGCCTTGGCGGGTGCGCTGGTTGCTGGGGGGATCCTGGCCAGCCACCGTCTGGAAACCGTTGGTGCGGAGTAGGGTGACAGCAGTTAGGATATCGCAATGTCTCGATCACTTCCTTTCAAAGTTCGTCCACGTACAGCCCGGCGGATGCGCCGACCCACTCCATGTTCTTGTTGTGATCGACGCCCATTTGCAGGCCGCGCCCGGTGCGGATGATGGTGAGCACCGGCGTCAACTTGTCGAGCCAAACATACATGACCCGCACTTCGGCCTTCGTTCCGCCGAACGGAGTTTCGATGACGGGCTCGAAGTTCATTCGCTCCTGCAGGATGTAGTACGGGCGTTTCTCGGGCAGGATTGCGGTGATGTCATCTTTTTTTGGCGCGATGACCACGCCCAGCCCGGCAAAGGAATACAGCGGCTTGAGCGCGTAGTTCTCGAGGTCTGCAGGAATCTCGCGGAGTCGATCGAGGAACCAGGTTTTGGGCACGGAGATGTGCTTGAGATAAGGAATCGAAAATTTGCTGATGCGGAAATACCAGTTGGGATGGCCCGCCCATTCCACATCGAGGTCGTCGCGCCAGTCGAAGGCCAGCTTCACGTTCTTGCGCTCGAGTTCGTCGACGATGGCGCGATTGTAGATGCGCTCGATGGGCACGCGCTTGCCGTCGCGCTCGTAGTAAAGACGTGAGCCCTCTTTCTTGATGTCCACAATATCGACGGTTCGCACGCCCAGCAGTTTTTCGGTCAGCAGAAAGTCAGGCAGGGTCTTCTGTTCCTGCGGATGAATCTCCATCAGGATGACATTGTCGGGATCGTGCGATCCGACGATCGCCTGCCGGAGTAGATTGCGATAAGAGTCAGCGTCAAGCCCGCTCAGCAGATATTTGAGTTTGCCCGATCCAGCCGACTGGAATTCGGGATCGCGCAGCCCGTAGACATCGATGTACGCCTCCGCCAGCGGGCCCTGATACGCATAGAGGGAAGGGAACGCTTGTAGTTCGACCAGCTTTGGCTGGACGTTGCCTTGCGCATCGCGTACCAGTCCAAAATCGACTTGCACAAACATCGGGTGGGCGGATTCGTTGGCAACCTTGAACTCAGCCGGAACTGCCTCATCAGACTTGGCGCGGTAGTCGGGGCTGTCGACAAGCTGGTGAATGAGTTCTTCGCCTGCACGCGCCATGCGATCGAGCAGCGGCTTGGGAAAGAAACAGGGCGTTTCCGACAGGCGGAACTGCACGTGCGTTCCGGACACATCATCAACGCGCTGCAAGAACGACTGGTATTTGTCAGGAGTGAAGCTGGCGTTGAACTGCTGTCGCAACCTGGCGATCATAGTCAGGCAGTATGGAACGCTTACTCGCGAATGTCCATGCTCCGGATCAGCCCATCTTCAAGGGTATAAACATGCTCGACCATGCGGTCTAGCAGCACTTTTCCCGAGAGATCGCGCACGACTTGATGAACGCTGACGACGATCCGGCCGTCGCTCTCGTCCTTGAAGCCGACAGGATCCACATGCGGATCGACCATGCCCCATTGCCGCGTCCAATACGCGCGGACGCCTTCGTGCCCTTGAACCGTGCCGCCTTCCATGCCGTTGGGCCAAGCCACGTCAGGCTTCATCGTAGCGAGCGCGCCGTCAATGTCGCGGGCATTGAAAGCCGCATATGCCTTTTTGAGCAGCTCTGTGGCGGATTGCGCGGTCGTCACCATGGCGGGACTATGCCTCGACTAAGAACTTTCCATCGCGCATGATCTGCTGATCATCGACCCATATGTTGAACTGGCGGCCGACCACATCGATGTGGGTGGTCGAGTCCCACTCGGCGCCGGTATGAGCGCCGTAGGGATTGCCAAAGGCAATATGCACGCCCGGGTACTTTTCATCCTGCAGAATCTGGCCGATCAAATTCTTGAGGCCGATGTTGGTGCCAATGGCGAATTCGCCCACGCGGTCGCTGTTCCCGTCGGTGTGTGTGTAATTCCAGAAGTCGGTTTCGAGTTCGCGATTGGTCGAGTGCGCCTCGGTCAGACGATTGCCTTTCATGCGGATGGTCAGCGGATTTTTTTCCAGACTGCCAAACTTCGAGCACAGATAATCGCCGACCACTCCGTCGATCACGAATGTGCCATTCACCTCGCCCGGCGTGGTGAAGATTTCGCCGCCCGGCAGGTTGCCCCACTTCTCCGGAGAAATAATGCCGCTGGTCTTGAGCCATTTGTAATTCGGGTTCAGATCGGCGGTCAGATCGGTTCCGGCGGCGGTGGTGGCGCGAATGCGCGATGCCTTGCGCACCATCTCAACCACCTTCTGGCTGAGACGGTCGACGCGCTGGAAGTCGGCGCGCATGCCTTCGAGCATGATCTGCCGGTTGATGTTGACCATGTGGGCGTGCCGGATCTTGCGGCGATTGACCACATCGGTCATCTGAATGCGCGAACGCAATTCGTTGGTCTGCGCCTGCACGGCGAAGATGGAAACCTGGCTGGTCTCCAGATCTTCGCGGATCTCGGTGGGCATATCCTTCAGCGGACGCTCCGCCAGTTCTTCGAGAACCCAGGCGCGATAGGGCGCGCCCAGCTTTTCAAGTTCGGCAACGATCGCCGCCGCAATCTCGATCGTAGCCTCGTCGGTAATCACGCACACTTGTTCTTGGGGCTGGATTCGCAGGCACACGTTGACCGCATTGCGGGCGCCCGGAGTGAATTCCGCGTCGAAGGGAATTTTATTGAGTTGTCTGGGATTGGAACGTACGGAAATGCTCATTAACCTATTTTTTGAACGGCCGCCGGTTCTTCAGTTTCCGCCAGCCCGGCTTCCGTCTCCTCAATGATGTAGTCGACCACTTTCTTCAGGTCCCCGGTTTCCTGGAACACGCGGAGTTGCCGGTCGGCGCCGCTGCCGCCGTCCACAATTTTGTGGATGTAGTTCAACTCCTCGCGCGAATCCAGTTCATCGACCACGTCGTCGACGAAATCCAGATATTCGCGCACCAGGTCACGAGCTGGAACTTCTTTCTGCTTGCCGAAATCAATCAGCTTGCCGTCGAGCCCGTAGCGCGCGGCGCGCCACTTGTTTTCCATGATCAAGGCGCGGCGATACAAACGGAATCCCTGATTCGCCGTATACAGCTTGTACAGCTTGGCCACGGTAGCCTGAATCAACGCAGCCAGCGCGATGGTTTCGTCGGCCCGCATCGGGATGTCGCAGACGCGGAACTCGATGGTGTTGAAGAAGGGATGCGGCCGGATGTCCCACCAGATTTTCTTGGCGTTGTCGATGCAGTTGGTCTTGATCAGCAGCTTGATGAAATTTTCGTATTCGCCCCAGCTGGGAAAGTAATCAGGAATGTTGGTACGCGGAAACTTGTCGAATACCTTGCAGCGATACGATTTCAAGCCAGTATTCATGCCCAGCCAGAACGGCGAATTGGTCGAGAGCGCGAGAATGTGCGGCAGGAAATAGCGGGCGTGGTTCATCATGTGGATCGCGGTCTCGCGATCCTCGATTCCGATATGCACATGCAAGCCAAAAATCAAATTGGCCCTCGCCACCAGTTGCATGTCTTCGACAATATCCTTGTAGCGCGGATCGGGATGAATTTCCTGCACGCGCCAGTCGCCGAAGGGATGCGTGGCGGCCGAGGCCAGCCGCAAGCCGTTTTCTTTGGCGAGCCGCACCATGTTGCGGCGCAGCTTCTTGACCTCGTCCCGGGCTTCCTTGATGTTGCTGCATACCGAGGTGCCGACCTCCACGACCGACTGGTGCAACTCGGCCTTGACGCGTTCCTGGAGAATCATCTTGCCCTTCTCCAGAATCTCGGCATGAATGTGCGACCGCAGATCGCGCGTGACCGGATCTACCGTCTGATATTCCTCTTCAATGCCGATCGTGAACGTAGGCTGCATATAGGGTGGCGCGGGCAGTCTTGCCCGCGAAATCTAACCATAGATCCAAAAGCCGAAGCCCCATCGTCAGTCGGATCGGTTAAAAACCAGGCTGGAACAGTATAACAATGCCCGCAAGCGTAGAATGGGTGCGATTAGTCTGGCTTTTTATTCGGAAACCGCTAAGTCTGTTTCGGGGGTTTGCGCTTGCGTGCCGCCACCCACTCTGGCGCGCCTTTGCGGGATGGCTTCGCGGCCGGAGTCCCGGCCAGGAATTCCGTCCAGCGCAACTCCTTCACGGGACTCTCGCCGCTTAACGCCATCTTGACCGCCATCTCCGCTACGGCATTCACGATCCAATCAAAATTCTCCTGGCCGACCGACGTGATCTCGGCATCCGGCGCGGGATTCAGGAAGTCGATGGCATACGGCACCCCGCCCTCGACGGCAAACTCCACTGTATTCAAGTCATAGCCCAGTGCGCGGCACAGGCTCAGAGCATCTTTTTCAATGCGGTCGCGCAGAGCCGCAGTCGATGGCGGAGGATTTCCTTTCACATAGCGCTCATGATGCGGAGCCTTCGGGTCATACTTCATGATGTGAACTTTTTCCTGGCCGACGACATAGCAGCGATAGTATTCCTCAAACTCAACGCCGTGCTGCAGGGTCATGCACAGGTCGCCGGTCTGATTGTAGTGATGGAAAAATTCCTCTGGCGAATGCACCTTGTACACGTGTTTCCATCCGCCTCCGGAATAGGGCTTGAGGAAAGCAGGGAAGCCGACGTAGTCGAACAGTTCCTGCCAGTTCAGCGGATACATCAGGTTCCGCATCGACTGGTCGGTCGTTCCCTCGGGATGCTTGTTGTGCGGCAGGATCACCGTTGGCGGAATGGCCACGCCCATTTTGTGCGCCAGCGCGTAGTTGAAGAACTTGTCGTCGGCCGTCCACCAGAACGGGTTGTTGACGACGATCGTACCGTGGAGTGCGGCGTTCTTGAGATAGGCGCGGTAGAACTGGATGTCCTGCGAGATGCGATCGATGATGACGTCGTATTTCTTCGGCTCGTCCATGCGGATGCCGCCGATCTTGACGAACTCGGCCTCGACGCCGTCGACCTTCATCGAGTTGACCTTCTGTACCACGGCGGGTGGGAAGGTGTTTTCCATGCCAAATAAAATGCCGATCTTCTTCACGACTTTCTCCTTATGTCATCCTGAGCGAAGTCGCTGTTTCGCGAAGCGAAGCAGCGACGCAGTCGAAGGATCCCTACCATTTCGTCCCAGCCCTGCTTCCGGCAAGGCTTCCCGCTGCTGCCCGACAGGGCTAACGCCCCGTTTCGTGGCGAGCGTATATCGGCGCGGCTAAAGCCGTGCCCTTTCAAAACGACAACCCTTCGGCCCCCTAAAAATACTTCCCCGCCATCCTCAGCCACAGCGGCCAGTCATGCTTGGAATTGTCATTCCACACGTCGAGCCAGTTGGGGATCGCTTTGCCGTTCAGGATCGCCGAAAACTTGACGTTTTGATCGAGGCAAATATCCCAGTCAGCGGAGCCCAGCACAATTTTCATCTGCCGATAGCGGCTCAGGAACCAGTCGTCGGTCAAGTTCGGCACAAAGTCCGGAGGATTGTTGAAGTAACAATCGTTGTCGTAATAGCCGTCGAGAAACTGGTGGATATCGAAGGCTCCGCTCATGCTGACGCAATGGGTGACGATGTCGGGATGCTTCAAAGCAAAATTGATAGCGTGGTAGCCGCCAAAGCTGCAGCCGGTCACGGCCAGTTGCCAGGCCTGATTTTTCCAGCGGATGAACGGCAAAAACTCATGCAGAAGGTAACGCTCATATTGCAGATGGCGCATCACCCGCACCCGCGGGTGCACACTCTTGTTGTACCAGCTCTCGGTGTCGATGGCGTCGGGACAAAAAGCCTGCAGCTCGCCGCGCTCGATCTTGGGCGCCAGAACACCGATCATGCCGCGATCTTCGTATTCGAAAAATCGCCCCATCGAAGTTGGGAAGACCAGAAGCGGCAGGCCGGCATGGCCGAACACGAGCGCCTCCATGTCGCGGTGCAGTTCCTGGCTGTAGCCTTTGTGATATTCGCGGTTCATGGAGTAATGATGTCAGTGTTTCTGTTTTGTAGCCGGAGTATCTTACCCGATGGAAGGCGGAAACCCTAGCGGCAGAGTTCTCTCCTGTTCGGCTTCGGCCGCAAGAAGAGCTTAACCGCAGAGGGCGCTGAGAATTCGCAGAGATCGCCGAGAACTCCGGGGCCGCTGCCATAAGTCGAATTGACGAGTGAAATGCCGGCGACCCTGGTTGGGACGCGGTCCAGGGAAGAGATCAGGGCCCCTCGCTGCTGCGAGTCCAATCAGTCGTAGACATCAAGCGCAGTTGCATCCGACATCTGTACTCCGGAGGAACTATCGCTTGTAAAGGAAGATTGCAAGGGCAATCAAGGCGACTGTGATGACCCACAGAATGACGTCTCTGCTGCCCTTCTTTTCGTCTGCCATAGACGGAGTACAGCATACCTGAAATTATCCTGCAAGTATCGTGATTTTCGTCGCCACTTTACGGTTTTGATGCCGCGCTGGTCGTGCCTGCCCGCTTGTAGCCGGTGAACTTCACGATTTCGCGCACGTGCACGGATTGCGCCTGAAAGTGCAGTGTGTCGTCGACGCGCGCATAGACAGGGAACCAGTTTCCGTCCACAATTTGCCGGTAACCTGCGAACGTGGGCCGGACATCCATGGGCTGATTCTTCTTGACGTGGACGGACTCGGGAACACTTTTGCCGCACAGTTTTACCACCTGCAGGTCGCGGTTATCGACCCACACCCGGCCTTCAAAATAGCGCCGATTCTTTTCTTCTTTTTTCGGCACAACGTGAAACACGTAAGTGTCGAGATCATCCACGTGCTGTTGCCCGGCGTAAGTGATGTTGTATTGCGCGGCTTCGTCGCTGGTGAGAATCCACTGCATAAACACGCGGATATCGTCCATGTCCTGCGTCGAAAGCTGAATGCCCCGAAGCGTGGACTGCTCGGAAAAGGTCACGTTTTCCAACCGCTTGCCCTTGTTGTCAAAGGAAACGCTAGTCACCTGGTGGAACTGGCCGTCGGGAGTCGTGCCGTTCAGGGTCTGCACCATAACGTCTTGCGTGAAGGAATAGTGCGACCGCGCCTCTTTCACCCGGTTCTCTCCCTGAAGGAATTTCTGAATGACCTCCTGCGGCGAGAGGTCTTTGGGCGGCGTCATGTCAAGGATGCCGTTGCCGTCGGCGCAATCTGTCTGCGCCCAGACGCAGGGGAGCAGTATGCAGAGCATCAGCAGGAAGAAACAAACGAACTGAATTCGCGAGCGCATACGATTTGTTCTGCGAGAAGGATATGAGCCGAAACATACACCGGTGCGGGCGCTAGCCGCAAACTCAAACGCGGGCGGTACCCGCAACTTTAAAAATAAGCGGTGGAAAGCGGCGTCCGAGAGCGCGTCCCTAAATGTGCAAAAGCTTGCGTGGTTACTTAAGATTGCCGCGTAAGCCCAAGGAATGCGGGCACTTGCTTTGGCATTGAGGTTGCTTTTATGAGGTTGAGTCAGGACAAGACACTATGAAAAACACACTGCTGATAATGATGATTGTATTCGTAGGAAGCGCGTGTTTCGGACAGGTGGCGGCGTCGGTCTCGGCCCAGCCGCAAGTCATTCAAATGGCCTCCCATCCCGCGCATGCCAACCAACATGCCATGGCCTCCGAGCAGTCGCTGGTAGGTGGAGGGCCCGGCACCTACTCCTACGCGCAAGGAGAGCTGCCGCTATGGGAATTCGGCCCGGTCTCTGAACCGGTTCCTCTCGGCGACATAGCCCGCGCGGTGCGCAAGGAAAAGCTGAGCGCGAAGAAGGCGGAGATTGTTTTCGAGAAGCAGGGCTCCTAGATCGTAAGGACCATCACAAAGGCGGCATGCGGGCATACTTCCGCCATGCCGCCTTTTTGCATTTGATTGCCAGCCGATGTCCGCTCGGCCTGCCTCATCCTGGGCGATTCACAAAACGATTCCCCCAACTTCGGCATCACACCCAATACAATTAAGATTCTTGAGATGACCCGCCGCTCGCGGTCTGATGGTACGCTCAAAAGTGTCGAGTTTCCCATAAGGGGGAGGAAAAGCAGGGATGAAGCGATGCAAGACGCATCTGGCGTGCGTGTGTTTATTCTTTTTGGCGGCGGTTCCGCTGTATGCTCAACGAGGCAGCCTCGGCGTTGATTTAGGCGAGACAACCGATAAGTTTGGCGCCCTGCCATCGTCCACGGGCCCGGTATTTATGGTTGAGGGCCGGTTCGACGTACTCAAAGCCAACGAAAAAACTGGGAGGCCCAACATCGTGGCGGGCGGCGACATCCGCGTGCCCAGCGACACCGGGCACCACTCCAACGAATTCGCCATATTTGGTGGACCAGAATTCCAGTACCACAATTTTACCTTTGGAGTGCACGCCCAGATTCGCAAGATCTATCTTCCGTCTTCGATCGTGGATAACCAGTTTTTCGTTCGCTACAAGATGGAACTGCTGCAAATCCCGGTGATCGTGAAATACACCTTCGGCGCCGGTAAGCACGCTTTCGTTGAGGCGCAAGGCGAGCCGGAATTCAGGCCGCGTTTCCTTTCCAACGGTTCCCAGGACTCGCTACCCCATCCGAATCTGGACCACGGCTATTCGGTGCGCGGCAGCGCCGGCTATGACTTCGGCAGGTGGTACGCCAAGGGCACGTATGAGACCCGCTACTTCAGCTTCGTGAATAACAATCTCGGCAATCCCAACGGCCTTTACAACTGGAAGAGCAACTTCCTGACGGGCGGCGTGGGTTTTGTTTTCTGAGTCACGATTGCGCGCCCAAACCGAAGGATCACGTGCAGGCCCGAAAGATCGAATAGTGATGTGTGCCGGCGATCTTCTGCAGGTAGCCGGCTTGGGCGAGAACATCCGCGTGTTGAGGATTGTAGTAGATCATGTAGACCGCTCTTGGGCTCCCGTCCAAAGCGCGTCGGAGATTGGCCAGCACGCGCCGCAGCACTGCCTCCGGAAATGGGTTGAAGAGGTAAATCAGCAGCGGGCCTGCCGGAAAATTAAACTGTGCGGCGTCGGCGCAGATCGATTCCAGCGTAAAACATTTTTGCGCAGCGCTCTTGTATTGCGCCAGATTCTGCTCCGCGACGCGGTGCAGCGCGGGAAGCAGTTCCACCCCCACGATTCTGCGAAAGGGATAATCGGAGGACATGAGCAGGGTGCGCCCTTTGCCGGAACCCAGATCGATGAACGTGAACTCGGCGAAATTCAAGTCTGCGGTCTGCTGCAGAGTTTCAAGCATCTCGGGGAACGCGGCGGGCTCTGTCGGCTGGTAAGCGGAAGTGAAGGTGCCCAGCAGTCGCTCACGCCAGCCAACCGCTCCGCTCGTGGTGTTGACCCGGTAATCCCAATCGTAGTCGGCATCGCCGAAGCGCGAGCGCAGGCGCGCGGGCGTGGAATCGCGCAGAAATTCCCACAGCGCTAGCGCGAGCTCCCGAGTTGCGGCCAGGCGCCCGCTGCGGGAAGCGATGTCACTCCAATATTGGCCGGCTGCCGGCAGGATGCGGGTTGAATCTCGGCTGGGACGATCCACAACCCATTCTCCCAGAAATTGGGAGTTGAATACCGCCGAGATCGCGGAGAACAGCTCGCGCTGCAGGATTATCGAGAGACTCTAATCCTTGCTATGGAACTTCGGCAGACCCGGCTTGTAATCCGGAGGCACACCCTTGGTGATGAACGGAAAATCGTCAGGATGCGCGACCAACACCTGCCCAGCTGCGTTGAGTTCGTAGGGATTGCCGTCCGGATCCACCGGAATTCCGGGAAGGCGTTCGGCGGCGGCGAGTTCCCAGAGGGTGGCGGGCGCGCGTCCAGACCGCTGGGTGAAGCGAGTCACGGCGTTTTGCAAGCTGGTGACTTCCTCATCCACCTTGATGGAGCGCAGGTGTTCGAGCGCGTTCTGGCGAATGTCGCTCTGGGTATTGGACTCGTAGGTCGCCATCCACAGCATGCGAGCGGTCGCGTAATCCTCAGCGTGCTCGGCCATCTGGGCGGCGAGAAGTTTCAGAAAAGGGTGCGCGTGCGGCACCCTGGAACCGAGCTCGAAGACCTCGGCCGCCTTTTTGAAATCCTTCAGTTCGGTGTAGTAGACAAAGCCGAGATCGTAGTACAGCTTCCAGTCGTCCGGATTGTGCCGGATTCCATACTGCATGAGCTCAACAGCGCGGCCGGGTTCGCCGGCGCCATTCGGCGGTGCGGGCGCGAGGAAGCTGGCTCCGAACTGGTACGCCGGAATCAGGTGCGGGTCGAGCGTGGTCGCGATTTCGAGCAGAGGTGCCAGTTCGTTGTAGGTATGTTCGCGAACAACATGGCGGCTACCAAAATACTGGACGGCCCGCGTCCAGTAGATGCAGGCCATCAGTCCATCGAAGCCCAGGCTGGCGCGCTTGATGGCTTTTGGCGAATTGATGTAAAGCGTGTCTTCGATGGTAGCTCGGGGACGAATCCCGTCAATGTGATGGAGCAGGAGAACACTGGCTGCCATGGAGATGACCAGGCAAGCGGCGGCCACGATCGTGGTGCGCTTCTGCGACTTCATGCGAGCGAACTCCGAACTGAAATCCGCGGAATCATTTCAAATTCCTGCGTTCGAAGATCAGCACTGCGCCGCTCAAAGCGACGGCAGTATAGAACAAAGCGTAAAGCGTGTTCTGCACGATGAGCTGAGCGCCGATGGATTGTTGATGGGCAACCGCGCTGATGACGTTGAGAGTCGAGAAATTCGGCACCAGGTAGGCGGCAGCGGTGGCAATCCAGCGGGTCAGGCCGTGAGTCAGGCCGGCGAATCCACGCAGGTCGTCGGCGAAGCTTCCAATTACGAATAACGAGAAGGCGAAGACCGCCGACAGCAGCGGCGACGAAAACGACGAAAACAGCAGGGCCAGAGAACAGATAATCAGGAACTCGAGGATGATGAAATAAAGCGCGACCAGGATGGACGCGTCGGAAGCCGAGAACTTGTGGGCCACGTAGAACAGGGCGCCGAAGACGCCGATGGCCATGAAGAACGTGTTCACAACCAGGGTTCCGGCCAGCCCGAAAAATTTGCCGATGATGAACTCCCAGCGGCGAACGGGACGCGAGAGAACCGTGTACAAGGTGCGCTTCTCAATCTCTTTCGATACCAGCCCGATCCCGATGAAGATAGCGATCACGATGCCGAAAAGCGAGACCGCCGTCAGGCCGAGATTGACCACCACCAGGCGCTCGATGTCGATGGAAATCTGTCCGATCAGAATCGCGGCGCCCGAAAGCAGCAGCGCGAATGCAATCAGGTTATAGAGAACGCGGTCGCGCACTGCTTCGCGGAAAGTATTGGCTGCGATATACCCGATCCTCGCATTCATCGGGCACCTCCCGCAGTCGAGTCCGCTCTCCGCGTCTTCTCGACGAAATACTCTTCCAGCGAGATGCGCACCGGGGTAAGCGAAATCAACCGCAACCGTTCGCGGCGCAGCGCGTCAATCGCCGCGTCCTGCTGGGTCTCTGGAATGACGGCGCGCACTGTATCTCCCGTTACATGGCATTCGGCTCCCAGCGCCTTGATCGAAACGGGCACTTGCGTGCCTTGCCAGACAATGTCCACTTTCCCCTGCACGGCCGATGTCAGATCGGCGACGGCGCCCACGCCGCGAAGCTCTCCCTTGTAAATGATCGCAACCCGGTCACAGAGAGCTTCGGCGTCGGAAAGGATATGAGTCGAGAAGAAAACCGTCTTGCCTTCGTGCTTGAGTTGTTCCATCAGGTCGCGAACTTCCCGCCGGCCCACAGGATCGAGGCCTGACATCGGTTCGTCAAGAAATATCACTTTGGGATCGTGCAGAATGGCTTGCGCGATGCCCGCACGCTGCAGCATGCCTTTGGAGAATTTCCGCAGCTGCACGCCTTTCACGTCTGTGAGTCCCACGCGCTGCAGGACTTCTTCAATCCGCCGCTTGCGGTCCTTGGCGGGAACTCCTGACAGTTGTCCGTAATAGTCGAGCAGTTCGTGCGCGGTCAGATAATCGTAGAAATAGGGTTGCTCCGGCAAGAAACCAATTTGCGCCTTGATGGTGGGATCGGTCCACTCGCGCCCCAGAATCCGGGCCGAACCCGAGGTGGGAAAAACCAATCCCATCAGAAGTTTCAAAGTTGTGGTCTTGCCGGCTCCGTTGGGGCCAAGGAAGCCGAAAATCTCACCATCCTCGATGCTCAGATGCAGCGGGAATAGCGCCCGTCTAGGCTTCTTGCGCAAGAAGCCGACCGTGTAGACCTTCTCCAAACCTGCGATTTCGATAGCCGTCATACCAGAATATGCAATTCATCAAACCCGAATCCTGCTACGGGCAAATTAGGTTAAGACTCGTTGTGAACGACGTTCTCATTACGATCCTGGTCCAAGCGATCCTGGTCCAATTTTACTGAACCGGGTCAACCCGCAGGGCGACCACTACTCCGCTAACAAGCGAGCCGCCTCCTTTTGGGCCATGTCAAACGCGGGGGCAATTTTCCTGGCCTGCTCCAGAGCTGCGGCGGATTCCGATTTGCGGTCGGCCGCCTCCAACGCCCGGGCTAGCAAAATATATCCCACATCGGATGGGCCTGCCGCCATCGCCCGCGAATAGTCGTCAATCGCGTCCGACAGGTTGCCGGTTTTTTGTGCGACTAATCCGAGCCCGAGAAGCGCCATTGCGTACCCCGGATCGATTCGAAGGGCGGCCGCGTAGTTGTCACGGGCAGCCGGATAATTCCCCTCCAGGCGATAGAGTGACCCGAGGTTGCTGAACGCCGTCGAGCGCAGCGTCGGAGCCGCCGATAATCGCAGCGCGTCCTCGTAGTGCTCGATAGCCCCTTTCAGATTGCCCATCCTCTTGTCGCAGACTCCTATGTCGATCTGACTGAAGGCATCCTGTGGATTGATTTCTGTGGCCGCTTGAAAATGGGCCCGTGCTGCGGGAATATTGCCCTGGTTGATCAGCTCCGCTCCCATATTGTCTTCCGCCACGAAATTCGGCCCGGTGACCTGCAGGGCGTGCGACCAGAGAGCCGTTGAGCTCTGCCAGTATTTCATTTGCACATGCGCAACCGAGGCCAGTGCAGCGGCGGCCAAAAGCGACACAGTCGCTAAATACGTCGGACGGATTCGCCGTGCCTCCGCCCAATCTGCTACTGCCCAGACCAGGGCGATGAACAAGCCGATAAATGCGATGTAGGCATATCGGTCCGCCATTGCCTGCTCGCCAACTTGCACCAGGCCGATCATCGGAACCAGCGTTCCCAGAAACCAGAACCAGCCCACCACCAGATACCGCTTCTGCGCTTGAAACAAGACCGCGCCGGAAACCGAAACAACGACCATCGTCGCGAGTACTTCCTCCCAGCCCAGCAACCCATGACGAGGAAATGGGTAGAGTGCCGCGAGGTGACTCGGCCAGAATGCCTTGCCGATATAACGGGCGTACGAAACCATTGCGTTTTCCAGCCGCAATGAAAACGGATACTCGGCCCGCAACGCGCCACCACTCTTCTGAACGATGACGGTGATGACCGCACTGGCAGCCGAGAGAAGCAGGAGCGGGATCTTTTCCAAAACCAGCGCACTCACTGTCCGAGCTGGGTACGCAGAAGTCTTTTCCGGTTCGCGGGTAGCGACGAACGGGCGCATGCGCTCCAGCGGCCAATAGTCAAGCAGGAGCAGAAGGCAGGGAAAAGTGATTGCCATCGGCTTCGCCATCAGTGCCAAAGCGAATAAGAAGGCGACGGCCGAGTATCTTTTGAGATCGGGACGTCGGGCGTACCACTGGTATGCACAGAGTCCCAGCAGGAAGAAAACCGTGCACAGAACGTTCTTGCGCTCAGAGATCCAGGCAACCGATTCCACATTGATGGGATGAACCGCGAACAGCGCTGCGACCACCGCGCTGCGTCCCACCAGACCTGTAGCGGACTCGAGGAACAGGAACAAAAGGACGACGCATAGGGCGTGCAGGAGAACGCTATCGTAATGATGGCCCGCCGCTTTGAGATGAAACAGTTGGTAATCGAAGGCGTGCGAGAGCCAGGTTAAGGGATGCCAATTCGCTTGCTCCGTGCTCGAAAATGCCCATTGCACGGTCTGCCATGTAAGACCGGCGCGAACGTGGGGATTGCCCGTTACATATGCAGGATCGTCGAAGTTAACGAAGCCATACTGGGTTACCGGGTTGTAGAGCAGCAACGCTAGCAATGCCAGCAGCAGAGATAGAACTATCCGGCGCTGTTTGGGGGAGCTGAAGAGAGCGAGGCTCGTTGGCTGCCTGGCTTCCTTGTTCAGAGCAACAGTCGCCATATCCGAAATTTAAACATAACGACCACGGCAGAGGCACTTCGGGTAGAGAGAGCAGAGTCACCAAAGTAATCCGAAAGGAATGTCGACTGTCATACCCAATCTGTCGATGTGGCGGAAATTATTGTCCGTGCCGTTCTATTCCATACCCGGAAGTGCGACGCAGGCAGCATGTGAAGCAATGGCCCCTCCGTTCGTATCAACGCGAACTGTGCCATCTTCGAACGAGCAAAAACTGCGAACTCCGGTTACATTTTTAACCGTAGGCGTTGCCGATGCGAAATACGTGGACATATTTGCATTCCCCATAAAGATATAGCCGCTCTTCCCGGGCGCAGCGGTCGCTGTTGCTATATTGTCATCGATAAGGCACGCACTCGTAGGAGACGCAACGCAAGGCTGCGCCCCGCCGGAACCGAGCGCTGCTAGATTGGCATATCCAGAACTGGGATAGGCGTTGAGAAACGACATCTCGGCGGAGTTGATGGCACGGAGAGAACCTGCTGCAGCAGACTCATTCGCAGCTATCTTCGCCCGAAGCAAATTAGGAATTGCGATCGCCGCGATGATCAGGATGATCGCAACCACGATCAGCAACTCAATTAACGAAAAACCACGGTTTTTGCTGGCTTTCATACGCCCCATTCCTCACTCCCGCTTCACCCTTGCTTAGAGGATTGTTGCACGTTTAGTTCCGAAGATTGGCGGGACAGGGCCGACCGTACTCCGCTAAGGATAGAGATATGAAAGGGATACGGGAACGCTGGTGCGAAGTAAAAAGCCTGGTGCGAAGACTCGAACGCTGAGTGACAAATTTTGTCAAGGATGACTGAGTTGTCTCTTTTGTGGATGGTGGGCTGCTTTGAAATCCAGGACCGTTCATCCCGACCGGAGCCGCCTTTCAGGCGGAGAGAGGGATCTCCGACCCACGAAGTCAGAGGAAATGAGATCCCTCAGCCGGCTGAAAAGCGCCGGCTTTCGGGATGACCCCCACCCCCTCCATTAAGAATATCCAAAATTCAAGTAGCCCACTTTGCGGAACTAAAAGCTCGTTTTCCATGAATTGTTCTTGGTCGAAGCAGAAAAATAAAAAAGGGGAGCAGAGATTCTGCTCCCCTTTTGCCGCTATACTTTCGCGACGTTGCTTAGTTTGCAATGCCAGGCAGAGCTTGGCAGCCAGCGTAGGCAGGATCTGCCGGCGTACCGGTCGTATCCACACGAACCACGGCGTCCTCAACTGAGCAGAACGTCTTGGTGCCGCTGGAGTTCTGCGAAACCGGCCACGCAGCCGTTTCGTACTGGTTGACGCTGGCACCAACCGTTTCAGCGTAAAAGTAGCCGCTCTTCCCCTTCGCCACGCCCACAACCGCAAGGTTGTCGTCGATCAGGCAAGCGTTCGCCGGCGCAGCGCCAGGGCACGCTCCGCCTCCGCCTTCACCCAGAGCGCCGAGAGTTGCCGAATACCCAGTTGTCGGATACGCGGTGATGTAGCTGACTTCAGCTGTGTTGATGGTGCGAATCGAGCTGGCCGCAGCGGACTCATTGGCCGCCATGCGGGCGCGCAGCAAGTTCGGAATAGCGATAGCAGCGATGATCAGGATGATCGCCACCACGATCAGCAGTTCGATAAGTGAGAAACCCTTTTGCTTCCGCATCTCTATTTTCCCCTCGTAGTCTGATTAGAAGTCTCTGGTCTTGCGTGACCCAGTCGCTATCGATATTGCACTTGCCTGCCCAAAACCGCTAGTTACCTTGGTTCCAGGGGGTAGTTCTGGAAAGGCTGTATTTTCAGTGGAGGTACCCACTAGAGTACTCTTCCGATGGTTTGACCGCTCCCTCAAAACCGGCATCCTTGGCAAAATACGGCGATTCGGATGACAATTCATGTCAAGTTGGAACTGGCCGGCGTTCCATTTTAGGAACGAGCCTCGCCGCCCAACTTGCGCTCCCGCCGGATTTTTGTAAATCCTGCGCTTGGCGCCCACCCGAACGCCGCAATGAACGCTTGGCGTAGAATGTGCGGCGTAATTCATTCCTCTTCCATGTCTCTCCCCAAAGATGCTCTTCGAATCGAAGCCGATATCGCGCGAGCCTGGACTCTCCCCGCCTCCCTCTATTTCGAGCCGGCGGTCTTCGCAGAAGAGAGGGCGAAGATATTCTCACGAACCTGGCAGGTGGTTGGTCACGCAAGCCAGGTCGCGAATCCCGGAGATTATTTTACGACAGAAGTAGCGGGGGAACCTTTGCTTCTGGTGCGGGGCGCCGACCAACGGTTGCGCGGATTTTACAACGTGTGCCGGCACCGTGCCGGTCCGCCGGCAGAGGGCTGCGGCTCGCGCAAATTATTCCGCTGCGGCTATCACGGATGGACCTACGGTCTGGACGGCGCTCTGATCAACTCCACCGAAATGGAAGGGGTTGAGGGATTTCGCCCGGAAGAATTCTCACTGGCGCCGGTGCGAACCGAAGAGTGGTTCAACCTGGTCTTCGTGAATCTGGATCCACAAGCGCGATCGTTGCGGGAGAGTCCCGGAGACTTGCCGCGGCAAGCCGAAAAATTTCCTTTCGCCGCCATGAAGCTTTTCGAGCGCCGCACTTACGACATGAAATGCAATTGGAAAACTTATGTCGACAATTATCTTGAGGGATACCACCTGCCCAGCGTGCATCCCGGACTGAATCGCGAGCTGGATTACAACGGCTACGTGGTCGAGCCTTATGAGACGCACGTGCGGCAGTTCGGTCCGATTCGGGGCGCACAAGCGGGCGATGTCACGCCGCGGCGCTACCAGCAAGCGCGCGAAGATCTGACCACCGACTATTTCTGGATTTTTCCCAACTGGATGCTGAACTGCTATCCCGACAATGTCTCGCTGAATATTGTGGTGCCGGTCGAACCGGAGCGGTCGCTGGCCATCTTCGAATGGTATTTGCCAGAGAAGGATCACGGCTCGCCGGCGGCAAAAGCGTCCGTGGATTTTAGCGATCAGATCCAGATCGAGGACGTGGGGATCTGCGAAGCGGTGCAGAAGAATCTGCGTTCGCGCAGTTATGCTCGCGGGCGGTTCAGCGCGAAGCAGGAAAGAGGCGTGCACGCCTTCCACCGGATGTACGCGAACATGATGAGTTCCGGGTGACTTTCTCAAGGTCGCCCGAGGTGGCCGAAAACCACCAGTTTTGGCTGTAGTCGGCCAGTTTGTTCGATTTTGTCTCCCTGTCTCGAAAACCCGAGTTTTTCCGCATTGAAAATACAAGAGTTATCCCGGCCCGATCCCTCTTCGTTGGCATGGCATTTGCATTTGTCTGGATATGCAGAATGGCGTCAACAACCTCGAGTCCAAGAGGTGGGTTATGAAAAGCAAGTTTGCCGGAAACCTGGCGGTGCTGACATTGGCGATTTCGGGCGTTTTGTCGATTGGCGCTTGGGCGCAGACCACAGACGAGGGCCCCGGACCCTCGGAGCAGCCCAGCGCTCCCATGGAAGTCGGTCAAGGTCAGCCGCAGCAGCCCACGGGCGCGCCGCCTTCAGAACAAGAATCGGGCGCGCAGCCCACTGAGGCGCAGCCCGGCGGACCGTCTGGAGAAGCTCCGGCGCAGACCGATCAGGGCGTGGCGCGCGTCAGCCTGATTCACGGCGACGTCTCGACCCAACGCGGCGACTCCGGCGACTGGTCGGCGGCGGCGCTGAACCAGCCCGTGATGGGCGGCGACAAAGTTTCTACCGGCGATAACGCCCGCACCGAACTGCAGCTCGACTTTGCCAACACGCTTCGTCTCGGCCCGAACTCCAAGGCCAACGTTTCCACTCTGACGCATAAGAACATTCAGATTCAGTTAGGGCAGGGCATTCTGAACTACACGGTTTCAAAAGACAGCGAAGCCGAACCTGAGATCGATACTCCGAACGTTGCGGTGCATCCCGCGCATCACGATGGAGTGTTCCGCATTGAAGTGCGGCCGGATGGCGACACGATTGTGATCGTGCGCGAGGGCGAAGCGCAGATCGCGACGCCGCAGGGCAGCACCGAAATTCACGCCGGAGATATGGCCACCGTGCGCGGCGATATCAATTCCGCGCAATACAAAATCGGGACGGCTCCCGATCGCGATGACTGGGATCGCTGGAACAGCGACCGCGACCACATGATTCACGACGCCAACTCCTGGAAACACACCAATCGTCGTTACACCGGAACGCAGGATCTGGACGCATACGGCCGCTGGCAGAATGTTCCCGATTACGGCGACGTATGGGTTCCGAACGAGTCTCAGGACTGGGCCCCGTATCGCGACGGCAACTGGACCTATGAACCGTATTACGGGTGGACCTGGGTCGGCTACGAGCCTTGGGGTTGGGCGCCTTATCACTACGGGCGCTGGTTCTGGTACGGAAATTCATGGGCGTGGTGGCCGGGACCGGTGTACGCGGGCTATAACCCGTTCTGGGCGCCGGCTTACGTTTCGTTCTGGGGATGGGGCGGCGGCTTCGGCCTTGGATTTGGCTTTGGTGGTTGGGGCGGCTTCGGCTGGCTGCCGCTTGGTCCGTGTGACTGGTTCCATCCGTGGTGGGGTGGATACGGCGGACGCTTTGGCTGGGTCGGCCGCGGCGGTTGGGGCGGCTATAGAGGCTGGGGTGGACGCTACGGTGGCTTCGCGCCGCTGCATAACGGAATGCGATATTCGAACATCGCAAATCTTCATGACTCTCATGTCGGACGGGGACTTTCAACGGTCGGAGCGAGCCGCTTCGGAGCGGGCCGGGTTGGCGCCATGGCGGCGACCCATGAACAGATTGGCAGCGCGCGCATGATGGCGGGCAATCTGCCGGTGGTTCCATCGCATGCCAGCTTGTCGGCTAGCGGACGCGCGGCAGCTCCATCCACGGTGCGCAACGGTGGTTCGCAGAGCTTCTACGGATCGCATAACAACACGGCGCGGCCGGCATCGTTCCAACAGCAAACCGCGAGCCTGCGGCAATCGATGCAGCAGAGCCACGTGGGCGCCGTTCCGGCGGGTGGCCGATCGAACAGCGAATTCTCGGCGCGCGGCGGCAGCAACATGGAGCGTCCGAGCGCGGGCACTCCGGCGAATCGCGAGAGTGGAACCACCAATCACGGCACGGGCAATGCCTCCGCATCTGGTCAGAACCACGGCGGCTTCGGCGCATCCAACGCAGCGAATGGAAATCGTGCCGAGGGCTCGGCGATGCAGAATTCGCATGGCGCGAATGCGTCGGCAGGAACCGAGAACCGTGGCGGATTCCGTCCCTTCACCCCGCCCTCGAGCAGCCAGGCCTCGCGTGGTGAATCCAATTCCTACGCGGCGCGTGGTGGCAGCACAGGCGGCAGCGGCAACTATTGGAACCGTACGGCACCGAGTTCCTCAGCGCAGCGCGGCTATGGCGGTTATGGCGGTTACTCGAATGGCATGGGCCGTGGATCCTCGTATTCTTCTTCTTCGCGTCCGCAATTAGATATGCGGCAGCCGATCGCGCGTAGCCCGTCCTATGGCGGATATTCGCGCGGCGGCAGCTACGGCGGATATCGCGGATCGCCCAGCTACGGTGGGTCGCGTTCCGCTCCGGGTTATGGCGGCGGGCGTGCGCCAAGCGGTGGTGGACATGCGCCGAGCGGTGGTGGCGGTCACCCCAGCGGCGGGGGTGGTGGACATTCCGGCGGGGGCGGCGGCGGTCACTCCGGAGGCGGCGGGCACCGCTAGAGTTTGAGACGCCGCAAGGCATCTCAAAGCAAGCAAGTTGCTGTAAACGAAGTGAAGTCAGAGGCGAGAAGGGCGTGCTGAACGGCACGCCCTTTCTCTTTTTGTCTCTGATCGCTGTTCAAGGCCGGGCGTAGGCCGGACTGTCCGGCTCGGGACGATCGTAGTCGCGCCCGTACTTATTTTTGTGAGCGGCAATTACGTCCGATTCCGCCAGCGTCAAATTTCCCAGAGAGGTATCGCCGGGTCCAATGGTAATCTCGCGCGTAAGGGCGCGCAATGCGTCGGACGGCACGGCGGAATGAAAGACCTGCATCTGGTAGCGTCCGGGAGGAACGTCGGGAAGGCGGAGATCGCCGCGCGCATTCGAGATTGCGTAATAGGGTGTGGCCAGCGCGATCACGACCGCGCTCATCTGGGCATGGATGTTGCAAAAGATGAACGAGATCCCCGGCTTATCGAACTGCACGAAGCGCGTCGTTCCGCTTTCATAGAGTCCCAGATCGAAGCGCTTCCCTTCAAACAGCGAGAACACGTTGTGGAAGAACGGATCGTGATTGGGAAACTCAACTTTGCCGCCCACGGGAACGACCAGCAGGGAAGGATGGAAGCTTTTATCCTTCTGCACCAGTTGAGGAATCTCGGAAGGTTTCTGCTTGGGCGGCTCAACGCTAACGCCCATCGGAGTCAGCCAGACCACCGCCTGGGAAGCGTCTTTCAGTCTATGGCCGTCGCGCGTCAGATCGACGTGAGCTTTCAGCTGCGCTTGCGCGCACACCGTTAGCAGCAACAGCATCCCGAGAGACAGTCCGCGTTGGATCGATGCAATTTTCAAAATAGGATTCCCACCGAAAGATTAAGCTGGTTGGTTGCGCTACTGCTGCGATAGACGGGGAAAGTCTGCAATCGTCTGAGTTCGGCGGCAAGAATGAGGTCGGAACGCGGCCGGAACACGACGTTGGCCAGAGCGCCCCGGTTGCGTCCGAGGATGGGGCCAAAATTATTGTTATCCGTCGCGAAGCCGCGCACGTCTCCCGCGAAGGCGTTGTCGTCGGAGATGACGCCGTTGATTTCCAGCTTGGGGGTGAGCTGGAATTTGAGCTGGCCCCAGCCTCCGGCGGCATCGAGTCCGTGGATCGGAGTATAGGGAGCGGTGGGATCGCCGCCATACAGGACGGAAGTTCCGACTGCGGCTCCCAATCCGCCGATGCCGCGTCCGCGATAGAACTCGCCCGACAAAGTGAGCCGCCGCAGGATCGGAATCTGCCAGTCCGCCGTCCCGGCCCACGCATCCACATTGCGGCCCCAGTTCCAATTCTGGCGCCCATAGTAGCCCGCAATTCCAAAACTGAGAGGATGATCCTGCACCGGGCGCGACCAAGCGGTGCGAAGAGCATACGCGGGCTGTCCAGAAAGTTCGCCGGCCTGAGCCGTGCGGTAGAACGAATTGTAGGGAGGCTCCCAATCGAGGTTATCGAGAACTCCGGCTTGCACCGTGATGGTCTGCTGATTTGAAACTGCGAAGCGATGTTCCACGCGCAACTGCGGCGTCCATCCCCAAAGGTTTCCGGCAAAGGCGAAGGCGGGAGTCGCAAGGGAAGCGAACGAAGTTGGCGAAAGCGGCGAGATGAATAAAGAATCCTGCCCGGCAACGACCGAGGTGTGCTCCCAATCGAAGCGCAAGCTGGCCGTCTGTAGCCGGACGATGCCGAAGTTCACGCCGTTTCCCGTAGCCGGGAAACCTCCGGCAAAATCGAATTGAACATCGGCCGAGGTGCGCGCGCCGGCAATGTTCGGACCGAAAATTTCGAATCCGATTTCGGACTGGCGCAAGGTTGCGCCGACGGTGGCTAGCGGCGTGCCGGGCGGCGCCGGCTCGGCATAGCTTGGAAAATCCAGATTGTCAGAGCCGCCCACGTTGCGGAACGCGTTCATCAGAACGATGCCGTGCAGCCGCGCGCGGTACTTGGACGCCGTTTCCACTTTCGTCTGATATTGCTCATCGATTTTCGAGCCGATCAGCGAAGTCGATTCCTCCAGTTTCTGGACGCGTTCTTCCAGCGTGCCGGAAACTTCAGAAGTCGCAGCCGCGGTGGACGAGGAACTGGCGGGCTGGGTTGAAGCGGGAGTGGAGTTGGCCGCAGTTTCCGGTAATGTGCCGGCAGCGGGTGGCTGCAGCAAGGCGCGCGTGGCTTGCAAGTCCTGGCGCAACTGGCGCATCTCGGCACGCGACTCGGCGTTTTCGGCGCGCATCTGTTCGATCAGTACCCGCAGTTGCTGAACCTGTTCCTGCAGATTGCGAACCGAGCTGGCCGAATCGCCCGCTTCCGGGATGGGAGCATTTTGCGCTCGCGCGGAAAAGTTGAGCAAGCCGAGAGCGGCCAAGGTCATGGCCGCCCGGCGAAGGGCAAGATTTCGATGGCTCTTCACAACGTCCTCCTGCACGATCCGGAGCGAGGCACGCGTGCCAGCGAAGAAGCTCGTGTCTATGCGTCCGGATGCGAAATCGAACTGTGGCTGACCTTTTCCGGCTGGACGGGAACGAAAGAAGGCTTCGTGGCATCCTGATTGCCGGCCCCCGGCGTGTTTGGCTGTACGCGGCCGGGCAACACGATGCGAAATACGGTTGTGTCGTCTGCCGTGCGCTCCACAGAGATCTCCCCGCCGTGATCTTGCACGATTTTCTGCACCACCGCCAAGCCCAGCCCCGTGCCGTTTTCCTTACCATAGCTCACGAAGGGATGAAACAGACGGTCGCGGATGGAATCTGCGATGCCCGGACCGTTGTCAGCCACCGAGAGTGCGATTGCCCCGGAGACTTCGCCGGCGGTGACTTCGATTTTGCCTCCGACCGGTGGCGCGGCTTCACTGGCGTTGAGCAGCAAATTGTATAAAGCGCGCTCCATTTTACGTTGATCGAACCAGCCCGCAACCTGCGGCCCGCACAGCACATCGATGGAGCGGGAATGATGACGAGGATGCAATCGCACTGCCTGCACTGCGCGCTGAATCGTCTCTGAGACGTTGCCGTAGGTGGAGTTCAACGATTCCCGGGTGCGCGCAAATTCCAGCAGAGAATCGAGCAGGTCCGTCATCAGATTTACGCCAGTGCGCACTTCCTGGTAGAGTTCCTCGCGCTGCACCGGGGTCAAATGACTGTCGCAAAGGAATTCGGAGTTGGCAACGATGGCGGCGAGAGAATGGCGCAGGTCGTGCGAGATCGAACTGGCCATGCGTCCAATGGTGGCGAGTTGCTCGGATTCGAGCAGATCCTGCTGGCTTTTGAGCAGGCTGGCGCGCATCCGGTCGAATGCCCGCGTCAGTTCGGCCACTTCGTCGCCTCCGCGCGGATCCAGAGGATGATGGAAATCGCCGCGCTCCAGGGCGCGTACGCCGGCTACCAGAGTGCCCAGCGGCCGCGTGAACGTATGGGAGAAAAAGAATACGAGTCCGCTGCCCACCAGGACGGCAGCGAAACCCAAAAGAAGCAGGTAGCGATTTAGTTCGTTGACAAATTTCGTCGCCTGATCATAGGAACCCAGCACGCTGAGCCGCACCGGAGTGACTCGCGAGCCCGACAATTCGAGCGAAGTGGCCAGGAAACGCTCCTTGCCGATCTCGATGTCGCGCGGCTCTTCCTGGGCTGCTCCCGTGATCAGGGGCTGAAGCTTTGCTCCCTGTGCGGGCGGCAAGGTGGTAGCGATTACTTCATTGCCGCAGGAAAACGCGATCTGGCTGCCCGCCACCTTGCTCACTTCGGCGGCGAATTGGTCGTTGATCTCGTAACCAATCACTAGAAAGCCGGTCAGGGTTCCGTCGGTCCGCGAGCCGCGATAAATCGGCTCAATGAACGTCTGATACAGGTGATGCTCGCCCAGCCACCAGTGGCTGGATTCTCCGCGATCTTCGTCCAGCGATTGCTGAAAGTACTTCTCGGCCACATCCCTTGAAAATCCCGGAGTTTTCGTATGCAGGGCCAAGACCTTACCGCTCCGGTTGACCAGCACAAACAGATCAAACGCCGCAATCTGCCAGACTTCCTGCGATGCGTCTTGAATGGTGACGGGATCGTCCGGACCCGTCATGATGGCGCGGGTGATGGGCAGATCCGCCAGCAACGCCACGTCGCTGGTCAGCCTGGTCTCGCGTTCCTGGCGAAAATCCTGAAACGCGGCCACCGAGTGGCGCAGGTTTACCGCAATGCTCTGCCGGACGTTCGCCTCCACACTGCGCCGCACCAGCAGCAGGCTGGTGGTGGTCAGTCCCGCGGTGATCACCAGCATGGAAAGCAGGAAGCGTGTGCGCAGGCGCGTCCGTGGCACGAACCGGCCTGCCGAGCGGGCCGGAGAAGATTCAGAAACGGGCTCGGAAGTGAGCGTCACGGGAATCAGCGAACGAATTTATATCCCATCCCGTGGACCGTGCGGAAGTGAGTCGGGCTGGATGGGTCTCTCTCCAGTTTCTGGCGAAGTTTCAGGATGTGGTTGTCCACGGTGCGCGTAGAGGGATAGTTCTGATAGCCCCACACTTCATTCAGCAATTCGTCGCGGGTGATCACGCGATCCGCATTCTGCACAAAAAATTGAAATGTCTTGAATTCCTGCGCGGTGAGGACGACCGGCTCTCCGTCGCGCTTGACTTCCATTTTTCGGAAGTCGACCGAGATGTTATCGAAGCTGACAACCTGCGCCTCCGGAGCCCGCGCCGTGTGGCGGAGCGCGGCACGAACGCGCGCCAGCAGCTCTCGCGGGCTGAACGGCTTGGTCACGTAGTCATCGGCGCCCAGTTCGAGCAGGAGAACTTTATCGGAGACATCGCTGGCCGCGCTGAGCACGACGATAGGAAGAGTCGGCGCCTGCGCTTTGATTTCCTTGCAAACGTCCCGGCCCGACAATTTCGGAAGTCGGAGATCGAGCACGACCGCCGCCGGCGCAGAGGCCTGAAAACTCTCCATCGCGGATTGCCCGTCGGATTGAGCCTCGACCGTATATCCCTCGGTTTCAAAGAGTCTTTTCAGGGCTTTTTGCACCGCCGGATCATCCTCGACCACCAGGATGCGGGCGGCTGGCCGGAGCGGCGGCGCCGGGGTTGCGCTCTTCGCGCTGGCGACGGGAGTAACGAGGTTCCCCATAAGATTATTATCCCTGTACTGGATGAGTCAGACTACCGGTTCCCCATGCCTCGGGACGTTCCGACCTCCGAAGCTTACAACGGCTTGACAACAATTATCCTGCACCTGATCGCTTTTGACATTCTTTTTACAAACCTGAAGTTTTCGTTACCACCGCTGATTTGGAGCCCCACCTACGGTATCGTTCAGGATCTCTTACAAGATTGCCTGTATGGCCGGGCAAACCAGCGCGTCCTACGCTGAAATCGCTTTCTGCCGTCCTCAGCCACGATTTGTCGAACCCACAAGGAGCATTGGGATGCTTTCCCGCAGGTCCGCTGGCGCAGTTCTGTTCGTGTCTTTCCTTATGTTGTCCGGTCTTGCTGTCGCCGATGAAGGCGACTTATTCAGGGGTACGGGAGAGGAATTGACGGCTACGAATTTCGATCTGAACTTGTCTGCGTCGTCGCCGATTGGGTTCGAAAGCAAGCTGACCGACGGAATCCTTTTTTCGGGCGCATTCTCTCATCCCGCAATTTGGACTCTGGCCATTCTCGCCCACGATACGAACGGCTACATTCTGACTGCTGTCGTGACCGGCACGGGCGACTCGGGCTTCACCGGTGTGGACATCCAATCGACCACTGCTACCCGCACGGGATATTTCAGCGGTCCCATCGTGCTGGCCAGCAACCCGGTGCCTACCTCATTCGTCGCGGAGCCCTCGACGGCAAGCTTTCTGATCGCCGGAATCTTTATGGCCGGAATGCTGAGGCGCCGAGTTCTTGCCTGCTAAACCTTCGCGAACGCGTTCCGTTTTCTCTGCGCCCTCAGCGGCAGTCCTCTGCGTCAGCGGAGCGCGCCGGCACGTCCACATGGACGACTGTCGTAGAATGAACGGCTTGCTGCCTGTTTCCTCAGACTTGAGCCGTCTCGTCGTCGTGCTGGTGCGCCCCCGCAATCCCTTGAATATTGGAGCGGCTGCCCGCGCCATGACAAATTTTGGCGCGCAGCATCTTCGCGTAGTGAACCCATTTCGATTGGCCTTTCGTGAAGCACGCTCCGCGGTGGGCGCGGCCGAGATCCTCAAAAGCGCCGAAGAATTTACCACTCTCGCGGAGGCAGTAGCCGACTGTTCGCTGGTCATTGGAACGACTGCCGTACGGGACAGAACCTTGCAGCAACCGCTTCGCCGTCTGGGAGATGAGGCCGCCAGCTCCATCCAGGCAACGCTCGAAAACGGGCGCGTAGCGCTCCTCTTCGGCTCCGAAAAAACCGGGCTCTCCAACGACAATTTCAGTTATTGCCACTGGCTGCTGAATATTCCCACCCGGGAAGAAAATATCTCCATGAACCTGGGGCAGGCGGTCGCCGTTTGCCTGTACGAATTGGCGCGGAGCGCGGCACCCGAGGCGCACGCGCCACAAACCGAACCGGCTACCGCCGTTCAAACACAACAGATCTCCGAATGTCTTTTCGAAGCTCTCCGCATCAGCGGCTACGTGAAGCCGGGGACCAGCGCCATGTTTGAGAAAAAGGCGCGCAGCCTGATCCTGCGTTTCAACCTAGAAGCCTACGATGCGAAACTTCTACTGGGGATGGTCCGGCAGATTCTCTGGAAACTGCGTCAGGGGGAAACGACCGGTGAAACAACTAACGACTGATGCGCTGTGAAGACGCTTCAATGGCGCTGCGGCGCAAGCGAAATTGCAGCAGCCAGGTGCTGGCGGTGGGCTCGCCATTTGACTGAGGTGGAGAGAATTGCCACTGCTGGGCCGCTGCCAGCGTCTTGCCCGAAAAATATCGACTCGGCCCGGCAGACTTGAATCTCGCCGCTTTGACTTTTCCCGAAGAATCCACATCGACCACTACGCCGATTCTGATCGTGCCCCGGATGGTGTTCTTCGCGCTTTGTGACAGGTCGGGCATGACCTGATGCCGGACTGCGCCCTCAGCACTGCTTGCAGTTTTCGCGGGCGGGGCGGCTTCGGGCGCAGGCGCCGCTGCTACAGGCGCGGCCTGGTTGGCCGGCTGCGGCGGAGTCTCAGTGGTCTGTTCTGAGGAATTTTTTCCGCGCGATCGAAAAATCGAGAAGGCGAGCAGCACCACGGCAATACACACGAGCACCAATGCATAGATCGGCTTGCGGCTTTTTGTCGAGCGCCGCGGAGCCTTTGCCGGTTCCAGCGCTGCGGGCACAGACCGTCCCGCGGGCTGCAGCCGCGCCCGAATTTCCGCCAGCGAGCACCGCCGCTTGGGATCGAGATGCAAACACTCGCGGGCAATTCCGCGGTAGGGCTCCGGAATGCTATCCGGCAAAGCGGGCTTGCCCGGATCGGCTTGCTCGGCAAGGGTCACGTTCTGCGTGATGGCGGCCACCAGGGTCACGCCGATCGACCAGACATCGCCCGCCGGCGAAACGATTCCCGCCGCGGTTTCGGGTGCGTCGTAGACATCGCGGCGCCGGCGAGCGGAACTGGGCTCCGCGATCGCCATGATCGAATCCGCCGATAGCTTCAGTTGGTCACCAACGGCCAGAACATTCGACGGCTTGATGCGTCCGTGCACATTGGCTCGACATGCAAGCCTTTAAGATCGCGGTGCAGGAGCGCAATTTCCGCATCCTGGACGTGCTGCGTCGAACTGATGCGGCAGATGGTCGAAGGCGAACTGCTCCAGATGGAGAAGCTCGGCCAGCTCATCTCGCTGCAGGAGCATCTCGATCTGATTTATCGCAAGACGGCCTGCCTATTCTCAGTGTGCATGCGCCAGTCGGCGGCATCCTCGGCGGCGCCACCGAGCAAGAGGAAGAACGCCTCGGCCAGTACGGACGTGATCTTGGTTTAGCCTTCCAGATCGTGGACGATGTGCTCGACCTCACCGCTTCTGAGAGTGTGCTGGGCAAGCCCGTTGCCAGCGACCTGCGCGAAGGCAAAGCCACCATGGCCGTCATTCATGCGCTCGAGCGCTGCACCGCCGCCGAGCGCCGCCAAATCGAAACCATCCTGCACGACCGCGCTTTCAATGGCGTCACTCACGCCGAGATCCTGACCATCCTGAACCGTTATGGTTCTCTCGAATACGCTTCCAAAGAGGCCGCCCGCTATGCCGAATCCGCGCGCCAGGCCATCTGCATCTTTCCAGCCTCGGAGATCAAGCGAGCGCTGTTGTGGGCGCCGGAGTTCGTGGTAGCCAGAGAGAAATAGCGGTCGGCTAGTAACTGCCACAGCCGGTGGCAATTCGGTGCGAGATCAACACATTTAAAGAATTGTCATCCCGAGCGAAGCGAGGGATTCTGCATTTTGCCGCGAACTGCAGGTCCCTCGCTTCGCTCGGGATGACAAATTTTGTGAAATTGATATCAGGGTGAGACGGACTCCTAGCGCTTCGCCGCAATTCCGAGCATCTCAAAACGCCCCTTAAGTAAAAGCTTGCCCGATCCCAAAAACGCGCGGGCGGGGAAAACTCGCGAGAGAACAGCTTCACGTAGGCAGCGTTGAACCGCTCCCACAACGCAACGTCCTGGAATAGACCTGCACGCATGGCCCGCTTGGTAACGCTGCGCACCAGCTCAACGCCGTCGATCTCCTGGATGCCCCGCTGGCGGACCACTCCGTGGCTCAGATCGCTGCTCTTGACTTGTCCGCCAATGACAAGAAGTTCACGACTTTCCTGCCAAGCGCCGGCGACACCGGTCAGCGCGTTGGTGATCCCCGGACCAGCCGTTACTAGCGCGAACGCGCGGCCGCCGCCTTCGTCGCGCGAAGCATTGAAGTATTCGACCGCAATGGCCGCCCCCACCTCGTGTACGAACGGCACGCACACCATTCGGGTGCGCACCGAATCTAGCAGGTGCATGATGTTGCCGCCGGCGACGAAGAAGCAGTGCGTATAACCGGCGCCCACCAGCCAGTCGACCAACTGGTCCGAGTACTTGGCGGGAACCGTCACACGCCGACCTTCCGGGTGACGACGAAGTTGGGGCGCTGCTTGACCTCCTCGTAGATGAGTGCGAGGTACTCGCCGACGACCCCGAGCAGCAGGGTAACGACTCCGAATCCGACCAGGAGGAGGCACATGAGCGAACCGAAGCCCGGAAAGGGCACCCCATAGAAGACGGCCTGAACGGCGAGCACGAGCACGGCGATGGCCGCGATGGCACTCAACAGAAATCCGGTGAGAGTGATAAGCCGCAGCGGTACGTAGGAGTGGGCCAGAATGCCCTTCCCAGCCAGGTCGAGCACCTTGAGGCTGTACGCCTTGGATTCCCGGCGAGCGGGGCGCCCGCTTCATCGGCAGCCCAATCGATTTGAAACCTACCCAGGAGAACAGGCCACGTACGAACCTGTTGCGCTCATCCATCGAGCGGACAGCCTCGTACACCTTCCGGTCCACCAAGCGAAAGTCGCTGGCATTGCTGGTGATTCGATCATCGGTGAGTCTGCCCGCGAGCCAGTAGAACAGTTGGGAGTTCATCCTGCGGATCGGCCCGGTGCCACCGCGCTCGGTGACCACTCCGTAGACGTTCTCGTAGCCCTGCTCCCACGCGCGGATCATTTCCGGGATGAACTCGGGCGGGTCTTGCAAGTCGGCGGTCATGAGCACGACGGCGTCGGCGTCGACGACGTTCAGGCCGGCCGTCAGCCCGCCGTCCATCCGGAAGTTCGGGCCAGCTGCAAGATTTTGAACCGCGGGTCCGCGTCGTGGATCTTGAGCAGCTTGTCCATCGTGTCATCGGTCGAGCCGTTTTCCACGATGATTGCCTCGAAGTCGTACGCGGGCTCGGAGTCGAACACCGCCGCCAGTTGGCGCGCCAGTTCCTCGACGCATTCGCTTTCATTAAAGGCGGGGGCGATCACAGCGATCTTTTTCTTCATTCCCACACCTTCCAGGGCGGGTTGGCGCTGTTCCACAGGTTGTTCAGCAGCTGCGATTCGCGGAACGTATCCATCGGCTGCCAGAACCCGTGGTGCGGGAACGCGGCGATCTGGCGGTCCTCGGCCAGCCGAAGCAGCGGCTCCTCCTCCAGCACGGTTTCGTCGCCCTCTAGATAGCCGAACACTGCTGGCTCGAAAACGAAGTAGCCGATGTTGATCCAGTCGTCGGTCTTCGGCTTTTCCCGGAATTTGGCGACCGCACCGTCCTGCTCGAGGTCGATGACACCGAACCGGCTCATCGGCTGGGTGGCCGTCACGGTGGCGATCTTGCCGTGCTCACGGTGGAACTTGATCAGTTCATGGATGTCGACGTCGGCGATGCCATCGCCGTAGGTGCAGAGAAACGTCTCATCGCCCACATACTTCTGGACGCGTTTGATGCGGCCACCCGTCATCGTGCTCAGGCCGGTGTCGGCAACGGTTACCTGCCAGTCGAATTCGGCGTGGGATCCGTGGTAGCGGATGCTCGACTGGTCGCCGAGGGTGATGGTGAAGTCCAGATTCGACACCCCGTAGTTCGAAAAATAGCTCTTGATGTACTCGCTTTTGTAACCGGTACACACCACGAACTCCGAAATGCCGTAGTGGCCCAGGATTTTCATGATGTGCCACAGCACTGGTCGACCACCCACTTCGACCATCGGCTTGGGGCGGAACTCGGTCTCCTCGCGCATCCGCGTTCCCAGACCACCCGCGAGGAGTACGGCTTTCACGACCTGTCTTCCAATCTCAAGGCAATCTATCCCCCGGAGCCGTTTCGCTGACGTAGCGTCGCGCAGGTGACACACTAGCAATGCGGCGACGCGCCCGGCGGGGTTTTCGAGGCCGCCGAATGTATGGATACAAGGCCCGAGGAGATCTCATTTCAAGGCTCGATACCGATGGATTTGCCGGGGACGGGCTCGAGGAGGACCGCGAGGACATCCTCGCGGCGGTTCGCGGATACGCGAAGCGCAAGCTCGCGACGTCCGAGTTCGTCCCCGGCACCACGCCGGTTCCCGTTTCGGGCAAGGTTCTCGACCCAGAAGACTTTGCCGCCCTTGTCGACGCGTCCCTCGACGGTTGGTTGACCGCGGGCCGGTTCCATCCGCTCTTCGAGCGAGCCCTGGCCCGTTATGTCGGGGCCCGCGACGCCGTCTTCGTCAACAGCGGGTCAAGCGCCAACCTATGCGCGCTAAGCGCCCTGACCAGCCCTAAGCTCGGCAAAAGCAAGAAGCGGTTCGGAAAGCAGCCGCTGGAGCCCGGTGACGAGGTGCTGACCGTGGCGTCCGGATTTCCCACCACCGTCAACCCGATCATCCAGAACCGCATGCGGCCGGTCGTCGTCGACATCGAACTGGGCACCTATGACGCAATCCCGGAGCGGCTCGCCGAGGCCGTGGGGCCCAAGACCCGGGCGATCATGATGGCGCACACCCTGGGCAATCCCTTCGACCTAGACACGGTGCAGGAGCTGTGCGACAAGCACGGCCTGTGGCTGGTCGAGGACTCGTGCGACGCACTCGGCTCGACATACGACGACAAACGCACCGGAAGTTTCGGCGACACCGCGACCGTGAGCTTCTACCCCGCCCACCACATCACCACCGGCGAGGGTGGCGCCGTTTTCGTCAAGTCGGCGCTGGTCCGCAAGCAGGTCGAATCATTCCGCGACTGGGGCCGGGACTGCTACTGCGCCCCCGGCAACGACAACACCTGCCAGAAGCGCTTCGAGTGGCAGCTCGGCGACCTTCCCAGGGGTTACGACCACAAATACATTTACAGCCACATCGGCTACAACCTGAAGGCCACCGACATGCAGGCCGCGCTGGGCCTGTCGCAGCTGGCTAAGCTCGACGGATTCGTCAAGGCGCGCAAGGAGAACTTCGACTACCTGACCTCGCGGCTGTCCGGCGTCGAGGGGCTCATCCTGCCCGTGGCGACACCGAAGTCCGACCCCTCCTGGTTCGGCTTCCCGATCACCCTCGACCCCGAGCATCCCGTGAACCGCACCAAGTTCATGCAGTTCCTGGACGAGCGCAAGATCGGTTTCCGTCAGCTGTTCGCCGGCAACCTCGTCAAACAGCCGGCCTACCGCAACGTGGATTTCCGCATCGTGGGGGACCTGACCAACACCGACATCGTGATGAACCGGACGTTCTGGGTGGGCACCTACCCGGGCCTGACGCGGCCGATGCTGGACTTCCTGGCGGACTCGATCCGCGAGTACATGGCCGAGACCACGCGATAGCCGTGCACTACCTGGTCACCGGACACACCGGTTTCAAAGGACCCTGGCTGACGCTGCTCCTGCTCAGCCGAGGGCACCGGGTGTCCGGCCTGGCGCTCGACCCCGCCGACGGCGGCCTGTTCAAGCGGGCGGGGCTTGCCGACCTGCTTGTCGCCGACTTTCGGGTGGACATTCGCGATGCCGAAGCCACCGCAGCCGCGCTTTCCGCCGCGGCGCCGGACGTCGTGATACACATGGCCGCGCAGTCACTGGTCCGCGAGTCATATCGCAATCCGCGCTACACCTATGAGACCAACGCCCTCGGGACACTCAACGTGCTGGAGGCCGTCGCCGCCACCCCGTCGGTGCGTGCGCACGTCGTCATTACCACCGACAAGGTCTACCGCAACGTGGACCGGGAGGCCGGCTACGTCGAAACAGACCCCCTCGGCGGCGACGATCCCTACAGCGCGTCGAAGGCGATGGCCGACCTGCTAACCCAGTCCTGGATTCGCAGCTTCCCGGGGTGTCCCACCGCTATTGCTCGGGGCGGCAACGTTATTGGGGGTGGCGACGTCAGCCGTGATCGACTGCTGCCGGACCTGATCGCGGCCTATGCAGCTGGCGAAGCGCCGCTCTTGCGGTTCCCCCGGGCGGTGCGGCCGTGGCAGCACGCACTGGACTGCCTCAACGGCTATCTCAACTTGGTCGATTTGCTGTTGGCCGGCTCCGGCGCGGACCAGTGGAACTTCGGGCCCGGCCGCGACAGCTTTGTCGAGGTCGGCCAGGTGGCCACGCTTGCGGCCGAGCTGTGGGGTGGCGGCGCTCGTTGGGAACTCGACGACGGCGATCACCCCCACGAGGCGAACCTGCTGGCCCTTGATGCCTCGAAAGCGCAGCGCGAACTCGGTTGGCGCAACCGGCTCGGCTTCCGCGATGCCCTGGCATGGACAATCGACTGGGAACGGCGCGTACACGACGGCGCCGATGCGCTTGCTGTGACCCGGGAACAGATCGCCGCGTTCGAAGAGCTCACATGACTGAATTCGACCTACCACCCGAGACGGCGCCGGCGGGTCCGCTCATTCGGCTGCTACGTGACCAGCGCGTGGCGTTTCTGGTCGTCGGAGCCATCAACACCCTCGTGGGGTTCGGGATCTTCGCGGCCTGCTCGCTGACGGTGGGCCACGACATCGACCAGCAGTTCGGCAAGGTCGCCGGATCGCTGGTGACACTTGGCATCACGCATGTACTGGCCGTGCTTTTTGCGTTCGTGATGCATCGCCGGTTCGTGTTCCGCGTCCGAGGCCACGTCGTGCGCGATCTCGTGCGATTCGAGAGCGTCTACCTCACTGCGCTCGCCATCAACGCCGTCGCATTACCCGTGCTCGTCGAATTGGGCATGTCACGCATCCCGGCGCAGGCAATCATCACCGCGGCCACCACGCTGGTGAGCTACTTCGGCCACCGGCACTTCACTTTCCGGCGCGGCGCCGCCGACACTCAGGACCAAACGTCGCGCACTTAGCGCCTGCGACCGTCAACGCGCTTTGCCCTGAGCAAGCACCACGGCATCGCGAAAACCCTTACGGTCCAAGGTCATGCGCGAACGTGTCTGAATTCTAGGTCGGTGATGAGGGCATTGGGCTAGACTCCCCGGCAGCCGGGCATGCGGAGTCTAGGTTCCGCTACCGTTTCGGGCCGACCCGAGGAGAAGGCAGTGAACCGACCTCTTGAGGTGTTTTCTGCTGCGGTCTCGGCGATCCGGGCACGGCTGTTGGTGGTCGCCGGCCAATCTGAGCGCACCCTCTTGCTCGGCACTATCCTGCTGGCGTCGGCGCTTTCGCTTCTCAGGGGCTTTGTGCTCGCCCGGTACTTCTCAATCGATGTGCTTTCCACTCTCGTCCTTGACGTTCCCCAGGACTGCCTCCTCGATTGGCCCATGCGGGTCGGCCGGCACTGCTTCAGCGACTATTCGCTGGTAGTGAGCTACGGGATGCGGCCCGACCCCTGGGAGCCGTTCCCCCTCCCCAACTTCAAAACGGCGATCAATAACTATTCGGCGGCCGGGTTGGTGCCGCACATGTTCTTTGGATCCCTGGGCAATTGGCTGCACGCCCCGCAATTGGGGCTGTTGGGCTATCTGCTGGCTTTGACCGCCGCGTGCCTGACTCCCGCGGTCTGGGCGGCGCGGGGAGCTCGCGGTCTGGAGCGGGTTGTGGTGTTTATGGCGTTAGGTGTCGCGGCCATTCCGATGTGGACAGCAATCGATCGGGGCAACTCGGTGGGCTTCATGGTGCCCGTCGCGCTGGTATTTCTGGTGGCGCTGTGCCGACGGCGCTGGAGGCTGGCGGCGGTCATGGTGGTCTTGGCGACGCTGGTGAAACCACAGTTTGTTGTGCTGGCGGTCGCGTTGTTCGCGGCCCGGCAATGGCGATGGGGCAGCCTCACCGTGGCCGGAGCTGTAATCACCAACCTCGCCGCCTATCTGCTGTGGCCGCGGAACTTTCCGACGACAATCCTGCAGTCGATCCACAACACCCTCGGCTTCGGTTCGGGCGGTTCGTCCGCATCCGGCGCCGATCTGTACAACATGTCCTTCGCTGAGGGACTGCTCATGATTCCCGACGACATCAAGGCCGGTGAAACGGGCGGCAAGATACCGGAGAGCTTTATCGCTGGTCCGCGATCCGTGCTCGGGTATGTTGTGCTGGTTCTCGTCGTGGTCTGCCTTATGGCTCTGGGACGGCGTATCCCGCCAGTCATGACGGGCACCGTGCTGTTGGCTACCGCCTCGCTTTTTCCCCCTCTGGTCCCCTCATACTATCTGGTATTTGGATTACCAGTCGCGGCGCTCATTGCCCGAGACCCCAATGGGGCACCCGGATCCGGGATTTTCGATCGGACTGAGACTGTAGGCGGCCGCCGCCGTGCGGTGGGCCTCTGCGTGAGTCTCGCCGCAGCGCTCACCATCGCCCAGATCGCGCCGAACGGCCCGCCGCTCCTGAGCCCAAACATGGAAGCCGGCGCTATAGTCGACCACATACTCGGGGTTGTCACTTCGGTCAGAATCGCGCCGGTCCTGTGGCTGATTTCCTGCGCGGCAATCATTGTGTCGTACGCACGCAAGCCGACTCCATCACGTGGCAGCGAACAGTGGCCAAAGCCAGAAGAGTCTCAGGACGCTGCTGACGACGACTCGCTCCGCCGGCTGGCCATGCCAACGACCGAGTCCTAACCCCTATCACAATCGCTTATTGGCGCAACAGGACCGACCAGCCGTCACCAAAGATCGTCTGTCGGCAAACCGGTTCACCGCGATTCACGCACTGCTGCAGCGCGGTTAAATCGGGCCGATAGGGGTACGGTTCGGGAGCGAAGTCGTGAACCATTGCTCCCACGCCAACCGATAACCACACCCCCGCGGCGATCGCCCACCGGCGGGCACCAATCACCGCCACAAGCAACACGATGACAATTGCCGTCGGGACCACGAAATGGCGCTGCCAAGTGAATGGCGGAGGCATGTAGCCGTAGGCCAGCACGGGAGCGGCCAGCAACGTTAAGTGCAACAGCCACAACGCTACTGCGGTGCCTCGTAACACCACGATCGTGATCACAACCGCCCCGATGCACCAGACCAGCGCCGCCAGCCAGGACGCTACCCACCACGACGAAGCCGGCAGTCGACTGTCACCGAAGAGCCAACTTAGGCCGATCCGCTCAACCCACACCCTCGGTAGATATAGCAAGCTCCCGCCCGTCTCTTCGCGGTCCGAAAGCAGGAAAATCACGGCCTGCACCAACGCCACCATCACGGCTAGACCTGCCACGGCAAGACTGTGGCGTGACCGCGTCCGCCGCCACCGCCAGATGAACCACGGCACGAAAAACACGATCAACGGGCCACTTAAACCCAGAGTTGCCACCGCGGCGAGTTCAACCCACCTGCCGACGCCGCTGCGCGGATCATCCGACAACATCAGCAGCAGCAAACTGATCCCACCAACGAAAATCAGATTCGCGATATTGCCCAACACCTCCCACAGCGGCGGCATGAGGCACAACAGCGCGAACAACGCCGCACGCAGCAACTGGCCGGGAATTAACCAATCAAGCCGCAGCGACAACGCCGGGGTCAACATCGCCACATGAACCAAAAGCGCCGCAACACCATACAGGACGGGAGCCGCGGTGACTGGAAACGGCTCAAGCACCGCGGCAATACACCGAGGAATCAGATGAAGATATCCCGCGTATGGCTCCCAAAACGCCGCAACGCCGCGGTTATGTGCCTGCGAGAGAAAGATCTGACCGTCCTCGGCAAAGAACGCCGCATGCCGTAGCCGCGGAACGCCGCGCAGCAACAACAAACACGCTGCCAACACCGCGACCACGGACGCGTACGGAACTCGGTTCTTCCGCGGCATCTCTGCTGAATTCACCGAGCCTCCGTGTACAGCTCTGACGTGTTGTCGGCGATGCTCCGGGCTCCAGTCTCCGCGATCCGGGACGAAGTCGTGAGTCGGTCCCAGATGACAGTGTCGGCTTCCGCCTTGGAAGTTCGG
>CAVRDS010000033.1:0-7539 GCA_963719865.1 uncultured Acidobacteriota bacterium
ACGGGAAATGCCCATGAAGTTCTGTCCCACGGGGAGGGTAGGACGGTATTTCCTCAGGACTCCTCTGCCTCACCAGAGTTATACAGCTTTTGAGCCCGACGTGCAGCTCTTCGACGGCAACTCTTTTGACCTCTCGCTGTTCGGCGTTGCTGCTACCGTCAGGCACACGCCTGGACATACGAAAGGGTCCATTTTGGTTGAACTAGAAACCAAAGAAGCGCTGGTCGGAGATCTGGTGGCGTCGGGCATATTGATTGGCGGCGTGATCCGGACTCACCACGCCATTCGCCCACCGTTCGAAGACGATCCACAGGCCGTTGGGCAGGAGTTGCTTCGCCTTGTGGACGCTGGCTTCAGCCGGTTCCACATGGGGCACGGGGGACCACTTACAGCCCAAGAAGTGCGTCGCCATGCTGAAACTCTCGTTTCGACGCCTTGAGTGCGTTAACACCTGTCAAAATGTCGGGAGTGCTCTGGACAATTCATAAACACTACGGGGCATAGCTTATTGCAAAAACGTTCGTAGAACGAATGTACATCAATGTTCTCATCAATCATTACCAGGAGATCCTATGACAAAGAAGACCGAACCAATCGAACGTCGCAAGACGCCACTCACCATCCCGGCTGACATCGACACCGAGTCTGTGCGCGACATTAGCGAAGCGTTGAACGTACTGCTCGCCGATGTCTTTGCCTTGTATCTTAAGACAAAAAACTTTCACTGGCACATGAGCGGACCTCACTTTCGCGACTATCATCTACTTCTCGACGATCACGCTGACCAGCTATTCGCCATGACAGACGACATCGCCGAGAGAGTCCGCAAGATCGGTGGCACGACAATACGATCGATTGGCCACATCGCCCGGTTACAGCGCGTCAGTGACAACGATGCTGACTTTGTGATGCCAGCCGCCATGCTGAGTGAACTCCATGAGAACGAAAAGTCTATCGCTCTTAGCATGCGCGCCGTGCATCTGCTGTGTGACGAAGCCGGAGATGTAGCGACCTCCAGCCTGCTGGAAAACTGGATCGATCAGACTCAACGCCGCTGCTGGTTTCTCTTCGAAGCCACGCGCGATTGATAATGAGGCATCCGGAATGTCGCCTGTTGAAAGCGAGAATGTTGTTCGGCATTCTTTTGGGATTCGCTCAAAGTGGAAAAGTGAAGCCAAACAAAATGAAGCCTGTATTGGCGGGCTTCGCTACTGCCCGTGAAAGAGCTGAGGAGGAAGACTGCCAGAGCCATTCTTTCTTGACTGGTCTCTTCGGCTCTGCGTGGCGGAAGCCCTCTTCACAACCGCTGCCGGTACAGTTCTCGCTTTACAGTAAATCGCCAATGCGCGTTTCCACGACGATCTCCTGAAAATATGCATTGCTCTGAAGTCAACAGATCATTTCAGGCAAGGCTCATGAAGATTGGCTCGAAAAACGCGCGCAGTTCCTCGACCACTACGGAAAGCTGCTCTGGCGCGTCTTTTAATGCGGAGCGTTTTAGGAATGCCCGCCACTGTGTTTGCTTCGCTGGATCGGTGCCGAATTGCGGCGAGAGACCAATCGGCGTGGCATCGATTTCCATCTTCCTATTCTTGAAGGTTCGTTCGATAGCTGCGCGAAGCATGGTCTGGTCAAGTTCTGGATGGCGTAGAAGAATCCAGATGTCGAAGTAATCCTTCATGCGGCTGTTCAGCATACGAAGCTGGACAAGTGCTTCCAGCTTTTCAGCGATAACCGTCTCGCGGGTGTAGCCAAGCAGCGCAGGCGCAGGAAAATCAAGAATCGTGGGATAGGCAAGCTGTTCCGGCGCTGGCGTCACGACATCGCCAAATCCAATATCAATCTGCATGGTCACGCGGGCCGCATTGAGATGGCCCGTAAACACAGTGCGAACTCCCGAGTAATCGGCGTCCTCCCGAATCGCCGAGCCGGCAAACGAATCGAGATCGAAGGTTATGCCGTCATCGGGCACGGTTGCCTGGGCAACTTCCTTCAATAGGTTCACAATATCGTCAACCTCATTGCTGGTCCTGCCCAGCAGGTCAATATCCATTGTCGGCCTGGACATGGGTGTACGCCACGCCGTCAGTAGCAGAGCACCTTTCAACAGAAATTTGCTTGCGTGTGGCGATGCCGATAGGCGGTAGAGAAAGCGCTCCATCGCGTAATACTGAAGCACCTCGGCAAAGGGTCGGTTGTTCGTCTTCGCGTAGTTCAGCAGACGCTGTCGAACAGAAGCGCCCATGTTCTTGACCACGGATACCGTCAAAGAATCGCCTCCAGGTAAGGCCGCATGACACGTTCAACGCGGCATACTTTTGCGAACTGCTCAATCTGATCGAGCTTCATGCGTCCACGCTGCCGGTAAAGATTCAGCGCTTCCGTGCATACATCGATGCCGAGTTTGTTGCGGTACTTGAAGCAATCGGCCAGCGTCTTCTCGGCAGAGTAGATGCGCACCTGCGTGCCATCCAGCGTCACTTCCTCGATGCCGCTTTCATAAACCGGCTTGGAATACCAGAAGATGCGTAGCGGCGGATATTGCATCGCAGGGGCCTGGTCGTTGGCCGGAATCGCAAGATATACGGAGTGCGGAATCTGAGTTGTTAGCCGGTGGAACGCCAGCGCCGAGATCAGACATACAATCCCCTTCGGCACCTTGTGCGAGACCGTCACCAGATCCGGGTTGCCCAGCGGCTTCGCGTTGGCAAGTCGGTAAAGCCCCCGTTCGAGCCGCTCCAGCTTCCCCGCGTCTCGAAGCGCATAGAGTTCCCGAGGGTGCACGCCCATTTCGACCGCGCGTTTTGTATTGAGGATGCTGCCGCTTTTCTCGAAGACGTCGATGGCACGGTCCATCGCGCCCGTCTCGGGCGTTTGTGTAGCATCGGATAGAATTCCTCGGAGATTGCATATATTCTCCGACCATTTTATCCAGACACAGGCAGACCTTCAATTACCTTAGAAGGCTCCTTCAGAGTGTGCAATTTGACCGATATTCTTCGGGCTGGTCCCACACAGCCAGCCCGAAAGCCCGTAAAAAGTTTGTCGCATTTTTGTCGCAAATACCGCCCAGAGGGCCGTTTTTGCCGGTTGTGCCGGTTTATAACTACTGCACCGTCAACAACATGCGATTGGTAGCATTTCTTGACACGGAAGTTGTCATGTCGTCTGCAATGCCGGGACCATCCATCCCCAGGGCAGTGCAAGTATGCCATCTTCAAGCGGGCGCGCTTTGCCGCTGTGAAGCACCACTCCCCTGACCAGAGATGATTTGCGCTTCAAATCTTCACGGAAGGCGCGAATGCCGGTCGCGTCATTGGCCGTCACCTGACTGCTCGCCTTGATCTCCAGCGCCACGAACTTGCCAGCTTCTTCCAGAATGAAATCCACTTCGTGACCCGAACGGTTACGCCAGAAATGCAGTTTGCGCTGCCGGGGATCGAGCGATCGCCAGGTCTCCAGCGTCTGAAAAAGGGTTTGCTCCAACCAGAATCCACTGTCCATTCTGGTCGTCACCTCGGCGGACGATCTGATTCCGGCAAGCCAGGCGGCAAGCCCGCAATCTGTCCAAAGCAGCTTCGGCGCTTTGACCAGCGCCGCCGTGGGATTGGTCGCCAGCGGACGGAGGCGCGTGATCATACATCCGGTCTCCAGCAGATTCAAATACCGGTGTGCCGTCGGGTGACTGAGCGCGGCATCGCGCGCAAGGTCAGCCTGGTTGAGCAGCTTTCCGGTCCGTTGCGCGGCAAGCATCATCAGGCGTTGAAAATCGGGCAGGCTGGAGATGGCGCTCAACTGGCGCAAATCCCGCTCCAGATACGTCTGCACATAGGCGGCGAACCATAGGCCGCGGTCTGCTTCCGAGTTGATTTCGAGCGCAGGCGGAAAACCTCCGCGCAACAGCCATCGCGGCCAGTCGCCCGGTTCATCTGGCCATTCACGCCAATCGAAATCCGGGACGAACAGACGATCCAGCGTCGACAGAGCGCCTGTGCGCTCCTGCCACTCGGTTGGGCAAAACGGCGGCAGATCGAGGTAGATGGCGCGACCGGCCAGCGTCTCCGCCACCTGCTTCATCAGCAGGAGATTGGCCGAGCCGGTCAGGATGAAATCACCGGCACGCCGGCCGCTGTCAACTGCACGCTTGACGGCAAGAAGGATCTGCGGCGCTCGCTGGACTTCATCGAGAATGATTGGACGGGTCGAAAGCAGCGAATCGGGGTTGCGCTCCGCTTGGTCAAGAATTCCGACATCGTCGAGAGTGAAATAGGTGCGCGCGGGTTCAAGCGCCTGGGTCAGGGTGGTTTTTCCGGTCTGCCGCGCGCCCGTCAAGACGGTAACGGGCAGAACGCGCAGGGCGGCCTGAATGTTGCTGCTAAACCAGCGTGGCTTAATCTTGTCCATATAGTGTAATAAATCATTTCACGACGTGAAATGCAATAGAAATCATCGACTCGCCTGTCCAAGCGCGTTGACCTTCGGTATCCTTGCGCTCCAGTTCCGCCAGCGTCACGTCGATAGTCGTCCGGCTCTCAATGTCGAGAAAGTCCTTCGCCGAAAAGGCCTTCCCCTCGCCGAGCCTTTGGATTCTCGCAACTATTTGATCCCGCATGGATTCCATGCGATATACACTCCTCATTGTTAAGAAAAACTATTACTCTTTTTCTTAACATATCCTGGCCTGTCATCAAATTGGTTATATCAGGGAGAGATCGGCCGGTAATTTTCAGTATGGCGGCGTCGTTACGGGTTGCGGGACGGTGAGTGGCGAGCGAATCGAAGGGCTGCTGCCCGGCCGAAGGGGGTCGGTAGGCCGTCCGGCGGTGGATAACCGTCTGTTCGTGGAAGCGGCTTTTATCGCTATCGCGCTGGTATTCCGTGGCGCGACTTGCCGGAGCGTTTTGGCGATTTCCGCGTGGTCCATATGCGCTTCAGCCGCTGGGCGCGCCGCGGCATATGGAAGAAGTTGTTTCAGCATTTGGCGGCTGATGCTGACAACGAATATGCGATGATCGACTCGACTATCGTACGCGCCCATCAGCACAGCGCCGGGGCGCTGAAAAAGGGGCTCCGACCAAGCTATCGGCCGCAGCAAAGGCGGGCTGAGCACCAAGATTCATACCACGGTCGATGCCTTGGGCAACCCGATCGGCTTTCATCTCACTGGTGGTCAGGCTTGCGATCTGGATGGAGCGGACGTGCTGTTGCCGCAACTGGACGCGGGCATCTTGCTCGCTGACAAAGGTTTCGATGTCGATGAACGAGTCTTGATTCCCTGGCTGCAAGCGGGTAAAACGGCAGTTATACCGCCCAAGGCTAACCGGAAGGTGCAGCGGGAGTACGACAAAGACCTCTACAGGGCACGGCACCTGATCGAAAACTTCTTCGCCAAACTCAAGCAATTCCGGGCTATCGCCACCCGCTACGATAAAACGGCACGCAACTTTCTGGCTGCCATCCACTTCGCCGCCACGCTCATCTGGTTGATTTGATGACGGGCCCTAACAACCTTGCTGTTCGCATCGCGTTTCGACTTCATCAGCAGTGAGCCACCGTAGCCAGCTGTTGTGCCACCATGAGCATGCCGCATGAGCTTCTGTCGCACGCCGATGGGTGCTCCAACCGCGTCAAGCCAGGCCCGATAGGTGTGGCGGAAGGTATGCCAACCAACACCCTTCACTCCAAGCTTTTCCGCAGCGGGACGAATGTAGTCCTGCTGAATAGGGCTTGCGTGAAAACACCGGTCGGTGATGTGACTGGGGAAGATCCAATCTCCCGGGGTTTGCCGGCATGTAAGTATCCACCGGCAGAGCCGGTGGCTTTACGGTTGCTGGCCCCTCAAAGGGGCCTGACCGCAACCGTCCGAAGCAAAAGCAAGAACAAAAGCAAAAGCCTCGTACTGCTGTCTTCACTGCCGCAGCACAGGCTATTCGAGGGAGAACATACTCCCGGAATTCTCAAAGCTCTACTGCCACCCCGGCAGAGCCGGGGGATCTCCTCACCCTTTAGTCTTACAATTCAGCAGAACGGCGGCGAAGTCCGGGTCCAACGGAAGTTCATCTTCCGAGCACTCGGTCTTCACTGGGCCAGTCCGGCCGTTCACTGACCCGATCCTGACCATCATAATGAGACGGTCAAAGTCCAGGCGGGACCATCGGAGCGCCAGGATTTCGCTGACGCGAAGTCCAGTGCAGATGGCCACCAGAACCATGGTGCGATACGGCTCCGGTATGAAGGAGACCAGCATCAGGCACTGATCAGCTTCGAGGATGATCGGCTTCTTCGCCCTCTTGCTGATTCCCTTCACTTCAACCAGACCCATCGGGTTTCGCTCGATGGGCACCAGTTCCCACAACATTGCTTTTTCAAAGAGCCGGTGCATGAGAGCCTTGATGTGCCCCTTTGTCTTTGGGGCGGCATCCAGGCTCCGCAACCACTCCTGCACCTTCGCCGGCTTCACTTCCGGGATGGAGCACTTTCCCCACCTCGGCCGGATATGGACATCCAGCATGGAGAGGTAGGAACTCGCGGTCGAGTAAGCTAGAGCATTTTAGGAATCACTGTAGACTGCTAATGCAGTGATTGAACCATGCCTTTGCGTTATCCGGTGTGATGAGCTTGATGGCTTCGGCGATGGCTTCTTCCAGCGCTTCTTTGGTTCTGGCCTTGGCGGAGCGAAGGATTTGTTTGAGCTTGGACCAGGCTTTCTCGATCGGGTTCAGATCGGGCGAATAGGGCGGCAGATAGAGCACTTCCGCACCGGCTTTTTCGATCAATCGCTGTACGCCCTTGATCTTGTGCGAACTCAAGTTATCCATCACCACTACGTCGCCGGGCTGGAGCGCCGGACACAGGATGTGTTCCACGTAGGCAAGGAAAATGTCGCCATCGGTGGCCTCCTCGATGGTCATCGAGGCCACGATTCCGCGCAAGCTCATGGCCCCCAGAATGGTCATGATTTTCCAGCGCCCGCCGGGCGTGGTTTCACAAATGCGCCCGCCTCCATTGCTGCGCGCATAGAGCCGCGTCATCGAGGTCGTGACCCCGCTTTCGTCCAGGAAAATCAGGCGTTCCGGCGGGATCGCCGCAATGCGGGCGAGAAACTCTTGGCGCTGTTTGCGGTTGGCTTCGGTATCGCGCTCGGTGGCGTGGAGCGACTTTTTTGAGTCGCAGACCCAGCTTGCGCAGAAGATACCAAATCTGCGGCAAACTGAGCCGGACACCAGCTTCGCTAAGTAACTTCTGCCGCACTTCGGCCAGCGTCAGATCGGGCTGCTGAACAAACCAGGCTCTGATCTGTTGCTGCGCCTCAACGCCGGCATGCGGTTTACGCCCTGGCTTGTGAGGCACCCGTTCGGCTTGGCCGGTGCGGCGGCGCGCGGCAGAAATCTTTTTTGCCCAACCTGCGCTGACCAGAAAACGGGCGGCCAATTCCTCCAGCGTGCCCTGGCCTTGGTCGTAGGCAAACAACAATTTACGGCGCAAATCATCCCCAAGGGCTTTCCCCATATGTAATCGTCGCGGAGAATCACCAGAGCT
>CAVRDS010000034.1:0-39550 GCA_963719865.1 uncultured Acidobacteriota bacterium
CGAAATAATTTGGCGCGGAGTGCTTCATCAACTCGATGGCCTGGTCGTAGTGGCCGGTATCGTCGTAGAGTTGCGCGGTTTCTGCCTGGACCCCAACTGCCACCATCGGACGTAGCCGCAGCCGCCGCCTGCAATTCGCGCACGGCGAAATCGACCAGGCCGCCATTTCCGAGAAGCTGCGCCTTCTGCACGTGTAGTTCATCGCGCGGGGGTTCGGTAGCTTTCACTTTGGCGGTGCTGTCGAGTGGAGGCACACGAATCAAGCAGTGGATATTGCGACGTAGCATCGGAGGCCGGAGGAGGCAGAACGCTTCAGCCTTTGCCGTCCCAACTCGGCGTAATAGAAGTTGCGATAGCGATCCGAAAGCTTTTGATAAAACGCTCGGGCCATCAGGGGCTGATTGTCTTCCTCCGCTAGGCGGGCGCGCCAGTACAGTGCCGAAGACGTTTCCGCGCCGTTGGGATATAAGGCGATCTGTTCTTCAAAGGCTTTCTTGGCTTCTTGTGTGCGTCCCTGGCGGAAGGTGAGCCAGGCTGCCTTCCAATGCCCGTATGAAGCTTTTGTCCCGTTGGGGAAGCGCTGCTGAATTTCACGGAATGTGTCGAGCGCCTGATCGTACTCGTGATGGACAAGATGAAGATTGGCACAGGAGAGCAGCGCCTGCTCCAGCCATGGGCTCGTCGGGGCCGTCTGGCGCAGCTCATTGACAGTGCGGTAAAAAGTGTCATTGTCGCTGGCGGACCAGGCGGTCTGACCGAGCAGATAGAGCCGCTGCGCATTCACTTCGCCGCTCTCATTGCCGAGCAAGGCGAGCACTAGCTTGGCGTCATGGTTTCTGCCACCGCGATGGAGCGCGTCGGCCAGAGAAAGTTGGAGGGCAGGCTTGTCGATGGCGCTGGCTGCATTGGCGAGGCGGCGATATTCGTCCGCAGCTTCGGCATAGCGCTTGCGGTTCATTAGTGCGTCAGCCCGGGTTTTGCATTGCGCGGGAGTTGGAGGCGGCGCGGATTTCAACTTCTTCAACTCGCTGTATGCCGCATCGGCTTCGATGCTGGTGGGCATCGTGTAGTAAATATTGCCCAGCGTCTCGGCCGCCTTGGCGGCCTGGCCCGAAGCTGCGTAGGCCCGTCCCACGCGAATTCCAAATCCGAGCGTACTGGCGAGCGCAACGGCTCTAATAACGTGACCGCCTCAGCGGCTTGCCCTTCGAGCAGGAGCGCATCCGCATAGCGGACGGCGGCGTCGCGCACCAACAGCGAATCGGGATGAGCCGCGGCAAAATCTGCGAGATTTGCCACGCCCTCACCAGTGCGGCCAGTCTGCAGATACGAAGTTCCGAGATAGTAGGCTACGTAATCGCCCAAATCTCCCGCATGAACTTTGGCGCGATTCAGCGGATCGATCGCTTTGGCATAGTCCCGGTCAAGCACGTGCGCGTAGCCGACTACCAGCCAGGCGAGCGCTCCCGCATCTTCTTTGGCATGCGCGCGGGCATACGCTTCAACGCCGTTGTAGGCGGCCGGCGTGCGATCCTGCAAAAGCTGTTGCGCCATCGGACGTAGACTTGCCGACGCCACGAATGCCTGGCGCATGCGCGCGACGCGCGGAGAGATGGCGCGGCGCTTTCGCGCGGCGGTGGTAGTGGCGTGATGCCTGGCGCCGGAAGTGGGCTTCTTCGCGGCAGTGCCGGACGCCGGTTTTTTAGCGGTGGTGGTCCTGTGGGTTGGAGACTTGCTTGTACGGTTGGGCTTGGTGCTGGACTTAGCGCCGCGCTCAGCATCTTTGCTCACGCCTTCTTGGGCAGGCGGTTTTGGCGCGGATGTTTCGGTCTGGGTTTCCGCAGGACTGGGCGCAGATTGTTGCCAGACCTCTGCCAGCGCAGGCAGAGCGCCAAAGAAGCCGCAGAGAGCCGCGGCCATGAGTACCCACCACTTCATCGAACCTGATCGCACTACGTTTACTTTCGCCGAGACTGCGTTACTGCCAGAACTTTTAATTCCAATCTTTTAACTGCAAATCATGCCGCCGAATCTAGTGGCGGAAATTCGAACCCATAATGGAGATATCGTCTTCGGCAAGACTACGCAGCAACTCGTGCTGAAAATAGTCGCCGTTGACGGCCACCGTATTGCCATACCGCTTCTGAAATGTACCACGGCTCTTGTCGATGTCTTCCTTCAGGCGGTCGTACAGATCTTTGTTGCGACGACCTTCCGCAACCTTCGCCTGATTGTATAGCTTGATTTCATCCACCAGCAGGCGTGCGAAGCGTTGCGCCTTGCGATGAACGTCGGCATCCTCCGGCGAAAGTTCAGCTAGGGGATCTGCGGCGGCAGCTGGAGCAGCGGCAGCGTGTGCCGAAACTACTTCTACCGCCTCTGGCGAAGCTGCGGGCGTGGGCCAGGCCGGCACATGTTTAGGAGCATGGGCTGCAAAGGGATCTGAATACGAAGAAACCGTGTGCACTTGCTCGGCAGCGCTCTCAACCCGGTTTGCGGCGGCGCCATCCTCTTTCGCCGCCTGCTTGCGGAGCGATACCACTTCCAGCCACGCGCTGGTTGCGATCACCAGCAATTGCAGGGCGTCGGAATCCAGCTTGCCACTTTCGCCTCCGTCGGCATAGACCAGAGCCGCCACTTTATCCTTGAGTGCCAGCGGTAGCACTAGCACCTGCTCCTGCGCTGGGGGGCCGAAGTGCTCGACGAATCGCGGATCCATCGCAGCGATGTTGCCAGACGTTGCGACTCGATTCTGGTACGCGTCGGCTACTGGCCCGGCATTCAGATCCAGAGAAAAATCCTTGGCGGTCTCCTCATCGCCGAAGCCGCGGGATTGCCAGCCTGACGCGGCCCCAGCCTTGACCACGAAAAGCGCTATCCGCGAACAGTAGCGACTGCCGGCATCGAGCAGAGCGCGCAGAATTTCTTTTTGAGTCGATCCCGCATGGATGTTGGATACGGCGTTGACCAGAGCGCTGGCGTCTTCGCGAGGCGCCGGAACTGCACTCGCCTGAGCAGGCAACGCTTCCATGACCTGCTGCACAATCTGCGACTGCAGCTGCGGCAATTGCGCCGTGAGAGCCTGGCCCACAGCATATTCCACGCGCCGCCGCGTCTCGTTCTGCATTTCGTTGTCGCTGCCGTTCTGATCCGCCATGCTTTAGAGAACCATATTCACTTGAATCACGCGGCGATCTGCCACTTTCCGTGAAGCCCGCCCCTAACTGCTGATTATACGGCACTTGTGGGAGCGCCCCAGAGTACGCAAGGACGTGTTCGACCGCGTCAGTGCATTGCCTTCGACTGTATCGCAAATTCCGGAGAGATCAAAGCTCGATTGAGGTGCCAAGGATTGTTCATCTGCACATGCGCCACGAAGAAAATGGCTGCATGCACGGATGCTTCTTTACCGTGCGGGTTCTCTCGTGTGGACGGCTGCGCAGCGGCCCGGATTTATCGGGCCGCCTGAAAATAAACTTGCGGCAGGAGTTTTGGGCTGGGCGTCTGGAGTTTACTACTTGATTATAGGGTACCCCCCCCCCTCCCCCACCCCCCTCAATCTTTAGAATCATCGAGTTAGGCATGGTTTGGCTTGTAAAATCTAGATGTCAAAGAACTTACAGGTCAAAATCTAGAAAGCAAGGGAGTTACGGGCGATCTCTCGCCCGGCTTGTCCGAGTTTCTCCATCTAGATGGCGCTGCTACTGCTGGGACAATTATGAGAGGAATCGGAAACGAGCGCAAGGTCAGATGTCACAAGGGGGCTGTGGAAAACTTTGGGATGCTGACCGTCTGAATGGATCGGTTCTGGACGCGCGAAACTCAAAGGCTCAGTCACCTAACAGAGGGCACGAACGGAAATTCCCCCTACGGGCTGATGGGTGCGCACCTTTCGAAAACCAACGAAAGGTGCGGCAGCCTCAGTTGTGGTGGTTCCAGTTAAAAATTGAAGGTGCGCCAGCCCCCATGAAACTCAAAGGTGTGCCAGCCCCCTTAGAAAACCAAGGAGCCAGCCCCCTATTGGCTTTCCTCATCATCAACCGACCAAATGCGTAGTCTTGGCAATTTTCCTGTTTTCTGTCCGTGGAAGAAAACCAAATCGAATGCCTCGAAGAATTTGGCTTGGCTGCTCATTCCCGTATATGCCTGCAACTCCGGGTAGTCGAGTGCGATACATGGCACTTGAGTGTCGTTCCAAAGCTCGATGATGGGAGGGCTGTAGACGGAGTACTGGTCATTGAGAGGCACCTTGACCACGATAAGAAGTCGCAATTGATGCCTGCTGATATCCATTTCTATGGCCTCGCCTCCGACAATCATTTCGAGGGGGGACATTGACCTTAGGTATTGGCAAGAGCTCCTTTGACTTGGCCTAACGCTTTCACAAGTGCCTTCTGCGCGGTCAACTTTTTGCGCGCTATCGTATTGCGAAGAACGTTTTCGGTGTTGGGGCTGTCTTTTGCCTGCAACACGATGATCTCCGAGTCGGTTACGACCAGAATGTCTGCGATCTCCTCCTTGTCCGTAACGCGAAGCGGATTCATGAAGATCTCAGTCGGCTCGAATAACCTTTTCAGGAGACGGGCGATGTCCTGTTCTTGAAACGCCCCAGGCTCCTTGCGTTCGAGTTGAGAGAAACTGAACGAGGGGCCGCCCGGGTAAAGATGATTGTCTGGTCGTGCATCCAGAATCACGAGATCGTCGGCAAAGTGGCTCTTCCCAAACTCAATCGAAATTGCGGCGATGTCGTCGTTAGGAGTTCGCCCTCCAAACCACTGCCATAACTGAGTGTGCGCTGACCTTGCTAAATCAAGTTCGAACGGCCTAAGAGAGGGGCTTGCGAGGCGATCCTTCGTACTAACGGGGCATTTCAGCTCGCACGTGTAGCCCAGCAGCTCACGACTATGTTCGTCGAAAAAGTGGATATCCAAGGTCGGGAGCTGAAGCATGTTGATAAGTTTGTGCGTTTCCTCGTCCGCGAAGAGCGGAGTGAAATTACAAGCGGTTCGTCTTCAACGTCGAAGAATGCGGAAACTAGGCCAATGGTTTCTTGACCGGAGAGGGTGATTGGGATGACGTAGACCTTGAAAGCCGCCGTTGACCTTGGCTGCGAGCAGCATCTCCTTGGTCGTTTTAATGAGGAGTCGGGGATCGGCTTCGTTTTTGAATGAGAGGGGCCATAGTCCAATCGGTAAGCCCTGGATGTACGGAATAACTTGGGGGATGAAGTATGGTCAGCATAGACACGTCGGGTCGCGGGCTGGCCCACCTTTGCCGGAGCAATCATAGCTGAGGATGCCCCACCTTTGCTTCCTTTGCAAAGGTGGGCCGCGACGCAGCCGGTGGCGAAAGGATTTTGACTTTAGCAAGCGATGAGATCTCCGCTCACCATCACCCCACCGGGCGAATCCTCATCCTCGCTTCGACGCGCTCATTCACCAGTGCCGGCCGCTCTCGCCAAGCGGGAGCGCGGGGCACTGCTCCAGCGCCATTGCTCGGGCGTGCGACTCCACTTCCTAGGATGACAGGCCGAATCAAAGTCAAAGGCAAGGTCAAAGGCGTCGGACAGGAGTGTCCGACCCACACAGGCAAGATCAGAATCAAAAGTCGACAGGGAGCTGCCGTGCGACATGCGGCATTTGGGCGCTGCACTGCGGCCCGATACACCTGGGCCGCATGGACGGGCGAATGCGTCCGTCCCCACACGGACCTTACCGATTCGCCTAAATCGCCGACTTCCAAGTAGAATGGTCGTTACCATCGTGTGCCGCGGTTTGTGAATCGCAGTCAAAATACTGCATCGCCGAGAGAATGGGAGCCATCCAAAACAAACTAGAGGGGCCTGTTACTGATGAACTGACCCTGGTGCAGGCGGCCAAGCGGGGCGACGACTCGGCTTTCGAGGAGTTGGTCCGCCGCTATGACCGCAACGTCTTTCGGATCGCGCAACACATCACGCAAAACCGCGAGGATGCGGAAGATGTGGTGCAGGAAGCGTTTCTGAAGGCGTACAGCAACCTAGCGAAGTTCCAGGAGCAGTCCAAGTTTTATACATGGCTGGTGCGCATCGCCGTCAACGAAGCGTTGATGAAGCTGCGCCGCAAAAAACCCGAGCGTACCGTTTCGCTCGACGAGGACATAAAAACTGAAGATGATTCTCTTCCGCGTGAGATCGCCGATTGGAGCCCCAATCCCGAACAGCAGTACACGCAGGCGGAGTTGCGCGAGATTTTAAGTAAGACGATCCAGGGCCTTCCCCCGGGCTTCCGGACCGTGTTTGTACTGAGAGACGTGGAAGGACTTTCCACCGAGGAAACCGCGGCCGCGCTGGAGTTGAGCGTGCCCGCGGTGAAATCGCGGCTGTTGCGGGCACGCCTGCAACTTCGCGAGCGCCTGGGACGGTTCTTCCAGAAACGCGAGAATGGACGTGGAGATGGCCACCAGTGAAATGCTCTGAGTTTCTGCACGAGCTGACAAACTATTTGGACGGGGTGCTCGACGAACCTACCAAGGTCGAATTGGAGAATCATCTTTCCTGGTGCCACAACTGCTACGTGGTTTGCGACACCACCAAGAAGACGATTGAGATATACCGCGACTCCCAGCTGTACGAATTGCCGGAAGACCTTCGCTCGCGGCTCCGTGTCGGCCATCATGACGAAGTGCCAGCAGCACAAGCGGCGTGGCCCCGAAAGCGTTTGAGTTGAAGAGATAGAAGGCTGGCAACCCTGCACCCGTTTGCCTCATCGCTTATAATCAAGAACGAGCCTGGGGTGTTGCATGCCGCATTCTCGCAGTACTACCGTTCCCCTCTTCCTTCTTTTCTTCGCGCCATTCTTTGTTTACGTCCAGGTTTACGCTCAGACCGCCGGCGCGACTCAAAGGCAAGGGCCGGGCTTATCATCGAAGGCAGCGGGCGATCAGCCGGCTGCACCGGTCGCCGATCCTATTCCTCCAGATGCGCAGCGCATCTCCCAGCAAAGCCGCTATGAAATCATTCGCGATTTGGAAACCCAGCTGGTGTATGCGCGCACAGCCTTTCCCATGGGCAAAAAAGGGCTTCAGTTGAAGAATGGAGTGATCACGCCGAACGGCGAGGCCCTCAGGCAGGAGCTTACCATCTGGGGACCAGCCATTCGGCCGGGTGATCCGGCGCATATTTCACTGGTGAAGATCAAGGATGACCACATTCATTTCGAAATCAATGGCGGCCCCACCCACCACAAGAAATGGTATCAGCGCGTTGAGGTCTCAGGGAATTACGGGACTCCGGTAGCGGGCGGGCCGGATGACGCCCAAGCCAACCCGCATGGTTCGTTCGTGGACGTCTATTTCGGCAAGTATGTTCCCGAGATGACGCCGCAGCAGTTGCGGGCATTGCTGTATCCAGTGCTCGACTTCAATGCCCGGAGCAAGGAGCAGGCCTATCTGGATACTGTTCCTCCCAAAGTCAAGGTGGCGATTCAGGCCCATCACGTGTTGGTTGGGATGAATCAGGAAATGGTTCTGCACGCGAAAGGCAAGCCGCCAAAGAAAGTGCGTGAGCGGGATGGCGAGACCGAATACGAAGAATGGATTTACGGCGAGCCTCCGGCAGATGTGGATTTCGTGCGCATCGTGGGCGATGAAGTGGTGCGAGTAGAGACCATGAAGGTCAACGGCCAGAAGATCGTGCGCACTGAGAAAGAAGTGATCTTGCCGCAGCCGGAAAAGAACAAAGAGGCGAAGCGAGAGCCAGGGGAGCGTCCCGCGAGTGCTCCGAGCCTGCGCCGTCCCGGGGAATCTTCGCAAGACGTGCCGAAGCCGGAGCCGGCCAGCGGCCAGTCGCCGCTCCCGCCGGTGCCGCCGCCAGACATTCCCCAGCCTCCAGGCGGCCCTGGCGAGATGGTTGCGGGCGCGATGAGCGGTTAGTTGATCCCGCAAGATACACGCTGAACCTGCTATCGCGCGGCGGCAGGTGAGTCCGCATCGTCAAACGAGAAGGCTATCGCCACGTTTGAAAATTCCTGGCCATCCACTTCCACATACGGGTAAATAAAATAGTTCAGTGGCTTCCCCTGCTGCGGAGGGTTCAGGCGCAGATCCCGGCCCATGCTGAACTGCATGCGGTTCACGTCGTGGGAACCGAAGAAGTAGTCGCGCTTCTCCGGGTGCTTCCAGGCTTCGGAAATGTCTACAGGGATCCAACCTTTACCGCCAACCCAGAAATCGGACCAGCAGTGGTATCCGGCGATCTCGGCGGAGTGCTTGTCGGGCGGCAGCGGGAATCCGATCTCGAAGCGCGCCGGGATGCCTTGGGAGCGCGCCATCGCAATAAACAGAGAATGGAAGTCCGTGCAATTGCCTCTCTTTGCGTCGCAGGCATAGAGAACGTCGCCGCGGCCCCAGCCCGTTCCCGTCTTGTCGTAGCGCATGGTGGCGAACACGTAATCGTAGATGGCGCGGGCTTTGTCCAGAGGCTCCGTTTTGTTCTGTGTGACCTTGGCCGCCAGATCAGCAGGGAGGCCGGTCACGGGTACAAGCACGTCGGGCTGCAAGTCCTGCTGCTTTTCTGCCGGTGACAGCGAAACCGAAACCAGATGCGATGCGGTTTGTCCGAGCGCTACGCGCTCATGGCGGATCACGTCATATTCCACATCGAAGTGCAGCTCGGGTTTCGCGGAACTAGTTTCGGCATAGTAGATTTGATTGCCATATTTCGGCTCGGTCGCTGGCTTCAGGGGCAGATCTCCCTGAGCGGAGACGATTTTCACTTCTTGATAAGCGTCAGATTGGGCCGCGGGAATCCACAGTCGAACTTTCTTACCCTCGGGAAGATTTCTTACAGTGAAAGCGTAATGAAAGGTGAAGTGGCGGGCCTCTTGCGCGAACGGCGACAAGGTGAAGGCAAAAAGCAGAGACGACGCTACGCCCAGCTTGCGCAACATATGCGGCTTCCTTTCCAGTTTTCCACTTCAGCGAGATGTGGGGACTGAGATCATCTGAGAGTCGTCGGGAAACGACACACGGGTATCTTAGAGGGAGCGCCGTCAAGTAAAGCCGCGCTTGGGGATGCGCATGGAAGTCAAGATGCCAGAAGCGAATCCGGCGATGCGGTATTTTAGCAGCACTGGCGTCGGGCAGCTCCCGGTTACCCTTTCAGCGCACTCCGCGGCTGTTCTCCGCGCACTCCGCGATGTAGTTTTCCGTCCTTCTCTCCAGGACCACAAACGCCGAGGCGCTGGAAAAACTCGCGTCAACGGGTTTCTCCGACGGTTCCTGCGATAGAATCTCTGCGTGGCCGTTGCGATCCAATGCTGCGATTTGCGCAAGACCTACGACGGCAAGGTCGAGGCCGTTCGCGGCCTGAACCTCGAGATTCACACTGGCGAATGCTTCGGTCTGCTGGGACCGAACGGTGCGGGGAAGACCACGACGATCGAGATTCTCGAGGGCTTGCTCGATCCGACTTCGGGCCGAGTGTCGATCCTGGGCCACTCCTGGAGCGAGAACGCAAGCGCGATGCGGGAATGGCTGGGGATTTCGCTGCAGGAGACGCGGCTTTCCGAAAAGCTCACAGTACGCGAAACTGTCGAACTGTTCGCCAGCTTCTACCGCGAGCCGCGCTCGTCCGACGACGTGCTGGACGATTTGCAGCTTACCGAGAAGGCCGACACGTGGGTGGGAAAGCTCTCCGGCGGACAGAGGCAGCGGCTGGCCGTGGCGACGGCGCTGGTGTGCAATCCGAAGATTCTTTTTCTCGACGAGCCGACCACGGGACTTGACCCGCAGAGCCGCCGGCAGTTGTGGGACATCATTCGCGAGTTTCAGGGCGCGGGCGGCACCGTGCTGCTGACCACGCATTACATGGATGAGGCGGAGCGCTTGTGCGATCGCCTGGCGATTGTCGATCACGGTCAGATCATTGCGGAGGGTACGCCTCCAGATTTGATCGAGCGGCTAGGCGGGCATCACGTAGTGGAGTTCGCGGTTGATACGAACTCGGATGGCGCGGCGCTGGCGGCTTGGCGAGCGTTGCCCAGCGTTGAGTCGGTACGCGAGGATGACGGCATGGTCGCGCTGACCGTGAAAGAGCCGCATCTAACCATTCCAGCTTTGCTGGATGCGGTCGGGAAGCAGGGAAGCGTGCTGCAGCACCTGACCACGCGGCAGGCGAGCCTGGAAGATGTTTTTGTGCGGCTGACTGGGCGTCATTTGCGGGAGGAGTGAGGTGAAAGGATGAAGACGACGGTGACTGGATACCTTCGACACCTGCTTGTTTTAGCTGTAACTGCGGTTGCAATACTTGGCGGGCAGTACGTCCATGCTCAGGCAGTGGCTGAATCGACCGGCTTTCCTCCGCTGGATCAATGGAAGGCCGCGGTTATGGCCGGCGATGCTGCCGCTTTGAAATCGTTTTACAGCACCGATCCGGCGGCCCAGGTGGAGACGAACGGCGCGACCGTCAGCGCAGATGCCGATATTAACTTCTGGCTCGGGCTGAAGGCCCGCACAATGAAAATCGAGATCGTCCGCATGACGCAGCGTCCCGGTGCCGAAGGCGTCATCTTCAAGGCCGAAGTGCAAACGGGAACCGATGGCCAAATCATGAACGTGACCGACGCCCAAGGATGGCGAAAGCAAGGTGAGCAGTGGCGGATCATAGGCGCCGAGAGAACCGATGCGCCGCACCTGAAGCAGCCCTCGGACATGAAGAAAGATCTCTATCCGGCCAACGCTGACGCGCGTGCCGAGATTAAAGAGGCGGAGGAGAAAGCCGCAGCCGGGCACAAGCGCGTGCTGCTGGTCTTTGGTGCGAACTGGTGCTATGACTGCCACGTGCTGGATCTGGCCTTTCATCGGCCGGATTTCGCATCGGCTATGGCAGGTTATGAAGTCGTGCATGTGGATATCGGTCCCGACGGTCAAAAGAATGGCGATTTGGCCAAGCAGTACGACACGCCGCTGAATAAAGGCGTTCCGGCACTGGCGGTGCTCGACGCCGACGGCAAGGTCGTGGTCAGCCAGAAGAACGGCGAGTTCGAGGATGCGCGGTCTCTCACGCCAGAAGCGCTGCTTGTGTTCCTGAATAAATGGAAGCCCCTAGCCCGATAGGCAATCGTTCGAGAATGAATTGGTTATGAGTGTCGCACAGAAAATTCCGGCGATAGGCCAGAAGGTTCCGCCGAAACGTCCGCCCAAGCAGAACGGACGATGGGCCGGATACCTGCATCTGCTGATGGCGCGCATGCTCGAATTGCAGCGAGAGCCTGAGGTCGTGTTCTGGGTATTCGTGTTTCCTCTATTACTTGCAACTGGGCTGGGAATTGCTTTTCGGAACAAGCCGGCGGAGGCATCGGCGGTAGCAATTGTTGCGGGAGCAGGTGCACAGCAAGCGGACGCGCTGTTACTGCGATCTCCGAAGCACGCAGCGTTCAAGATCGAGGTGCTGGACGAAGTGGCGGCCCACAAGGGTTTCCGCCTGGGGAAATACGATCTTGTGATCGAACCGGACGGCACAGGAGGACTTCGCTATCGCTACGATCCGGCGCGTCCTGAGAGTGTGCTGGCCCGAGCCGAAGTGAACGACGCCTTGCAGGCGGCCGCGGGCCGCAAAGACGTAGTCGCGACCTCTGAAGTCATTTCATCCGAGCCGGGTTCCCGCTACATCGACTTCCTGATTCCCGGACTGCTGGGGATGAACCTCATGAACTCCGGCATGTGGGGCATCGGGTTTGCCCTGGTGGACATGCGGCAACGTAAGCTGCTGAAGCGCTTCGTGGGCACGCCCATGCGCCGCGGAGATTTTCTGCTGGCGCTGCTCTCGAGCCGCCTGGTGCTGATGATCATCGAGATCGGATTGCTGCTGACACTCGGTGTCATCGTCTTCCACATGAAAGTGCTGGGATCGATATTCGCGATCGTGCTGCTGGGTTCCATAGGAGCCGTTTGTTTTGGCGGCATAGGATTGCTGACCGCGAGCCGGGCGCAAAAAATCGAGAGCGTGAGCGGGCTCATGAATTTGGTGATGATGCCCATGTGGATTTTCTCCGGCGTGTTCTTCTCTTACGAACGGTTTCCCGCAGTGATTCAACCGCTGATCAAGGCGCTGCCGCTTACGGCTCTGAATGATGCGCTGCGGGCGAGCATTCTGGAAGGCACGCCGCTGCTCCGTCAATGGCCGCGCCTCCTGGTGCTGTCCGCGTGGGGTGGTATTTCGTTCGTGCTTGCGCTAAGGTGGTTCCGCTGGACTTAAGGATTATGATTGTGCAGTGTGCCCGTCGAGCTATTTGACGACAGGCGGTGTCCAGTGAAAATTCGGCTCACATTGTCACGATGTTTGTTCTGCCTTGCGCTCCTGGTTTCCGCAGATAATTACGTAGCCGGTTCGGAAACCCGCAGCACCCCGCCCCCCGCCCAAAGCTCCTCAAAAACCAACCTCGATTTCATCTCGGATACTTCCCTTGAACAAGTGCAGGTGCCCCCGCGCTCGCGGATCAGAGCCAGCCCGAGACCATTTCCACGTATTGTGAACGCGTGTCGCACGGAATCGAGCAAGCCGCCGCCCTGGAGGCTGTCTGTGAGTTTGCCCTCTCACTTTCTCGGAAGCTTCCCAATGTCATCTGCGATGAGGAGAGAACCCGCTACCAGGAAGATCAGATGGGGGGCGAGACGCAGAGAGACAGGATCACGGCAACGGTGCGATACGAAGACGGGCAGGAGCAGTACACCCAAGTCACGATTAACGGAAAACCCGGCCAGGCTGCGATGCTGGGCTCTGCGAGTGGTTGGTCGCAGGGGGAGTTCGCCCAGGACTTGCTGGCCGTGTTTGCGCCGCAAAGTGCTGCCCAATTCAAATTCAGCAAGCAAGAGAGCCTGCATTCGTCTCAGGCTCTGGTGTTCGAGTTCAGGGTGAAACAAAGGAATAATCACTTGCGGTATCTTCAGTCGATGGAGGGACATACTGTGTTCCCGGGCTATCACGGCCGGTTGTGGATCGATCAATCAACCTCGCATTTGATGCGACTGGAGCGAAAAGTGGACGATGTCCCAGCAGACTTTGCGATTCAGCGCGCAGATTTGGTAATCGACTATTGCGACGTGGATTTGGCGGATGGAACCAGGTTCGTGCTGCCCGAACAAGCTGTGAACGTGAGTTGCCCCGGTGTGGCTTCCAGCCACTGCTGGCACAATCAATTGACTTTCAAGCTCTGGCATAAGTTCGCGGCCCGCGCGCGAATCCTGACTAGCGCAGCAAGAGCCGCCGGAACTGACACCGGCAACGCCAGCCAAGGGGACTCCGTCGCCCGATATCCCAGCCGTTCCTTTGTCGATGGAAATGTCGCGAGGAGCAACCATTGCGGCAGAGATCCTGAAGGAACAGATCACCGGCATCGAGCTAGAACAAAGACAGGTTGAAGTCGCCGCGGCTCCTCCGGTCGAAACCACCAAAACTCTGCCGAAAGCCGCCCTCTCGCCGCAGGTTCCAACGCCCGCGATCACCGCGGCTAACGCTCCAACTCAATTGCCGGATGATCAGGTGCCAGTATTCAAGTCCAGTGTCAGACTTGTGCTGGTGCCGGCGGTGGTGCGCGATTCGCACGCGCGCGTGGTCGACAATCTGCAAAAAGCAGATTTCCGGCTTTTTGATGAGCGCAAGCCGCAACCGATTACGCAGTTTTCGCATAGAGCGCCCAGGCAGCATTTCTCCGACGTTACGAGATTCTACAGAAATGAAGCTCGGTGCGACGCCCGGGCGCAGTGGCAACGCGCCACGCGGCCTATGTGTTCGATGATATTCACGCCACGCTTCGATGATCTGATTCGAACGCCCGAGATGCGGCCAAACGTCATCTCACTTCGCTGGCGCCCGGGATCGCGCGGCAGTCGTCTCTTTGTCCGGCAAGCGTTATGCTGGATTTCACGGTGGACGGCGCTAGACTGACGCGGCTTTGGAGCGAATTCGGCCACATCCACTTACTGCGATGGCTTCGGGGTCACGTCCCTGCCCAAATTTACCTACGAGCAGGCGGACCTGATCCAGAACAAAAATGATGCCAGTAGCTCTAGCGGAGGCGACGGCAGAAACCTTGCAATGCGCTTTTGCCGGAGACTCCAAAGCCCGCATAGCGGCGCGACAGACGGCTCTCGCTACCGCCGCACAAGTGCTCAACACGCGCGCGTCGGAGAGTCAGCTTCCTTCAAGATGTTAAGGGAAGTGGTTCGTGGAATCTCCCGATTGCCCGGTCAGCGCAGTATTGTGCTCGTTTCTCCAGGTTTCCCTTCTGCCGAACTGCAAGAGCAAGCGGAAAAGATCATCGATGATGCTCTCGAGGGCACAGTGATCATTAACGTTCTGGACCCGAGCGGGCTGTCACTAACCAGCGGGATTCAATACGGAACCGGTTCAAAAGGACTGGATGTACTGGTCGACTTCACCAGCGGTACTGGAGGCACTATTCTTCCACAACCGGAACGACATGGATGAAGGTTTTCAGAAAACAGCGCTGCCTGAGATCTTCTATATCCTTGGATTCTCACCCCAGAAACTCGATGGCAAGCTTCACAAGTTGAAGGTTACTTTGCAGGGCCCCGAAAAGCTAAACGTGCAAGCCCGCCGCGGATACTACGCTCTGAAGCCAGGGAACTGATCAGAGTAGGTGCGCTCTTATCAAAACTAATTCCGAAGCTTGGGCCTCGTCCGTAATTATCTAGGAGAAGTTACGAACGAGGCCAGCCGCGGTGCTCGCGAAAGCATTACTTACGTCTTGACTAGCTTGGCGGCGGCCTTTCGGACTTTCGCCCAGCGTAGTTTTTGTGCCTCGGCGATGCGTCGGCGGGCATCCTTGCTCAAGGTACGGCCCGTCTTCTTGAGCTTCTTCCCGCCGGCATGACCAAGAGCGTCCAGCGCTTTCCCTACTTGTCCCCATTTCTTTTTCGAGACGGGAGTACTCCTTCCGCAGGGAAGCAACCACTTTGTTGATCATCATTAAGGAACCCCCTCTTGCGTAAGGCTAACACGGAAGGACGCTGGTTGTAATTTATTAGAAGCGCCATTATCTCTATTACATCCGGTTAAATAACGACAATTCATCGTGGCGCGTGCTGTGGCGGCAGAAGATCAAGTTGACGATGAATCAATAGACGAATGTTAATTTGGGTGGAAGAAGGACGGGTGCAAGATAATTCTGCGTTTTTCGCCCCTCCGTGTATAATAAGAACCAGCTAAGTTTGATTCACGAGCAATTGAAGGTCGGTATCGCCAACCAGCGTCACCCCCTCACTAGCAAGGATTCTTCTCAGCACAATCCAAAGAAACAAGAATAGGACTATCAATGGCAGAACAAGGAACAGTGAAGTGGTTTAACGACGCCAAAGGCTATGGCTTTATCAGCCGTCAGAATGGCGAAGACGTTTTCGTGCATTTCTCCGCGATTCAGGCTGGCGGCTTCCGCAGCCTGCAAGAGGGACAAACCGTGCAGTTCGACGTGACCAAGGGCCCCAAGGGCTGGCAAGCGGAGAACGTCCAAGCTGTCTAGATGACCGCTTTCTGAGTGAAACAAATGCCCGCGATCCGAGAGGATCGCGGGCATTTTTACTTGACTCATGCGTTAAACTTGTGGCTGCAGCGTCGCGCGCTTCTCCCCCGTCGCTTTCGCGTTAGCGATTTTGCGGTAGGAGCCACCCGGCCCGGAGCCGGAACCACCGCTTGCCGTGTCGCAGGAGGAATATCCATATGCGAAAAAACAAACTCTCGCGCCCTCTCACCCTGACCCTGGCAATGTTTGCCCTGATTTTATTTTTGGCAGCGAGCGCCGCTGCCCAAACTGAAAAGGTCCTCTATTCGTTCAAGAACAACGGGAAGGATGGAAATTATCCTTACTCTGCGCTGATCTTCGACCCAGCTCTCGGCTACCTTTATGGCACCACCTCAGCGGGCGGAAGCCATGCTGGCGGTAGCGTCTTCGAGTTGGTCCCGCAGGCCGGGGGAGGGTGGGGTGAGAAGGTAATTTACAACTTCAACGCAACTGCCACCGACGGAGGCACCCCGATCGCCGGGTTAATATTGGACGGATCTGGCAATCTCTACGGCGTAACATACAACGGAGGCGCCTATGGCTTCGGCACGGTATTTGAGCTGGTTCGGCGCGCTGGTGGCCACTGGGCCGAGGTGATCCTTCACAGCTTTAACAACAACGGCGTGGATGGCGCCAATCCCAATGGCGGCCTCCTGCTGGATGGTGCGGGAATTCTCTACGGAACCACAGCCTATGGCGGTGGCACCGGAGCGGGAACGGTGTTCGAGCTATCTCGGGATCCTGGCGGAGGCTGGAGCGAGGAGATTCTCTATAGCTTCTTAACCGGCGACGTTGACGGAAACAATCCGATGGCCAGCCTGATCTTCGATAGCGCCGGCAACCTCTATGGCACAACCCTGAATGGCAGCATCTTCAATTGCGAAAATGGTTGCGGAACTGTCTTCGAACTATCGCCAAGCTCCGGCGGCCAGTGGACGGAGACCCTTCTGCATAGCTTCCACACCTGCTTTGGCAGTTGCGGACTCTGGCCCGAGGGCGGCCTGGTTTTCGACACCAACGGCAACCTCTTCTTCGTCACTACTCAAGGCGGCAACATGGGGAGTTGCGGCAGCGGTTGCGGAACCGTATCTGAGATGTCGCCCGCTGGAGACGGCACCTGGACCGAGATGGGCCTCTACAATTTCACCGGGGGTTCAGATGGGGCCAAGCCTGCCTTCGTCACTCCCATCTTCGATGCAGCCGGCAACCTTTACGGCACCACGACGGGCGGCGGCGCCAATTCAGTCGGGGCGGTGTTTGAGCTGTCCCCACAGGCGGGCGGCACGTGGTCCGAGACGGTTCTTCACAGCTTCAGCAATAACGGCACCGATGGGCAGACTCCCTCGAGCAGCTTGGTTATGGACAGCCACGGGTTCCTATACGGTACCACGGCCTATGGCGGGGCTGAAGGGGTCGGCACGGTATTCGAAATTAGACCGTAACGTTTGGGCTTGACAGGCTCTCGAACTGCGGACTTCCCGGCTTCCAGCCAGCTACTTTTGAAGAAAGATTCAATGCCCGGAATCCGCAAGGATTCCGGCATTTGTTTGGCGACCTCGCCTGGTACCGGGCGCCTTCGCCGAGGTGTCAGCGCTAAGGACCGCCGATTTGCCGTGCCTGCCGCACCATCTCGACCAGAACCTTACGAGCTTCCCCGGGATTCCTCACTTCGCGCACGAAAGCAACGCGCGCGCCTTTCATTCCCTCTTGAGTTTTCAAGCGAACATGAAAACCGAGCCTGTCCACCGAAGTCATCGCCGCCTCCTGAGACTCGATCCCCGCAAACGCCCGAGCCAAAAGTATGAGCGCATCCTTATGGTCAGTATTCATGTGTTCGATAATTCCAGCCGCAGCATCGGCCAGCGGATCAGGTTGGGCCCGGTCGTAGTCCGAAGCCTGTACCCAGCCCATTACTCCGAAGCCGCCAACGTAATAAACGTCCAGCACCTCCATGCGATAAAAAGAGAAGTCTTCAAAATCCACCCAGTACTTGCTGTTGGCGTAGCGCTCCAGGTAAAGCTGGCGCGCGTCCGGCACCTCGGCCTTCGGAATGGTCACAACATTTCCCATGAGTGTGACTCGCGACGCGCCCAGAGGATCGCCGCTGGCCTCAGGCTGGGTTACGAGCAGGCTGGCGCGCGAGTCCGCTTGTAGATTCTGCGTGTGCATGGCCATGCTGCTGATAAGGAAAATAGGACGCCCACGGGCGTCGAGTCCGTAGGGCATCACCGAGCCGAAGGGGAAACCGGGCTGTTTGCGTGAGAGCGTGGAAAGGCTGCCAATGCGGCCAAGGTAAACCAAAGTGCGCGCTCGCTCCGAAAATGCAGGCTCGGGAACCGCCAGCTGATCGCTGGAAGGACCCGGCCCGGTGTGCTTTCTAGGATACGAAGACATTTTGTTCACTTCAGGCAGTCTAAATGAAATGAGCACTCCGGTGGTTGAAGCAGAGCAATCGAAGAGGCGATTTGGAATCTTCGCGCCCTTCGCGGATGTTCTCAGCACTCTCCGCGTTAAACGTTTTGACCCGACGGCATAACCTTCAAAACGCAAGAGGTCACGGAGAACGACCGCGGAGGAGCGCCGAGAAATCGCCACGTCCTTGCCGTGATTGTTTCCTTCGGCTTCGAGTGCTAGACTTTGCTTTGTTCAGGCTTACGTTGTTGTCAATTCTTGCCTGTGAGCGGGAGTAGTTCAGCGGTAGAACGCCAGCTTCCCAAGCTGGATGTCGCCGGTTCGATCCCGGTCTCCCGCTCCATTTTTCCATGGTTCAAGCCGTTGCCACGCCAGCTTGTTTTCTCGCGCCCTCAAAGTGCGCTTCGATCTCTTCCAGCGTTTTCCCTTTCGTTTCCGGCAGGAACACTGCGGCCGTGATGAAGTAGATCACGGTGCAGGCCGCAAAACCGAAAAACATAGTCGCGTAACCATACTTGCCCACCGTGGGTAGAAAGACGGCGGCGATGGCCGTGGAAACTGCCTGATTCAGCAGCAGCGCGATGCTCATGCCATTCGAGCGTATCCGGGTGGGCATCAGTTCGGAGAGCGCCAGCCAGACACAGACGCCGGGGCCGACGGCATAGAACGCCATGAAGACAAAAAGAGTGATGGCGACCATCCATCCGCTGCTGTTGGCTGGGCAAGGGAGTGATCAGAGCGTTATCAACTCTCAGCGGAGCCTGGCGCGCCGCATCGAGATCGCCGAAAGGATTGGAAAAGAATGCCACCACCTTGTTGGCGGGCACGCAGCTTTCGCGAGTGATTTCAATCGAAGTCGGCGCGCTGTCATCGGAACGCGCGGCCTTGGTCGCAGCCTGGAAGTCGCCATACGAATAGATAACCACCAAAGAAGTGGGCCGGTTGCCGATGGGCTGGGCAGCGGTTCCAGCTGCGCTTAGCAGCGTCTGGGCGAGCTTCTGATCATACGTGAGGCTGATCTTTTGGTCCGCCTTCGCCATGGACTGAACCGCGCCTCTGGAATCCACGCGCAAGCGCTCCGTCTGCCGAAAAAGCAGGCCGGTACAAACCAGCGACACAATAATCCCGGCGGTTCCAACCGAGAGCAGAAATCTGCGGCCCTTACGATCGACCAGCATGACGCCGGCGATCGTGGTGAGAAAGTTCACGATAGTGAAAAGAACGTAGCCCCAATGCGCCTGCACGTCGGTAAGACCGCTCTGCAAAAGAATGTTCGCGTTATAGCCAATGATCGAGTTGATTCCAGTGGCCTGATTGCACGCGAGAATGACGCAGGCGAGCACGAATGGGATCACATACTTGCGGTGCAAGAGCGATTCCTTGACTTTCGTTCCAGTTGAGGTCTGGGCTTTCTCCGCGGCGGCCGCTTGCTCCATTTCCGCAAGTTCGAGGTCGGCCTGCTGGCTGGTGCGGGAGCGAAGAAGCGCGGCGTACGCACCCTCACGCCTGCCGCGTCGGAACAGCCAGCGTGGTGATTCCGCCACCATCACGCTGCCGATCACAAACAAAACTCCCGGCGGCAGCGAAACCCAGAAGATGCTGCGCCACGCGGTGTTTTTAAAAGCAAATAATCCCGCAGGGTCGCCCAGTTTCGCGACTTCCTCCACTCGAATACTGAAATACATACCAACCAGGGCAGCCGCCACAATGCCGAGTGTCAGCAGCCACTGAAAGATGCCGGTGCCTTTGCCGCGGTTCGATGCCGCCAGACACTCGGCCAAATACAGGGGCACTACTACTCCGATTAAACCCGCGCTGATGCCCTGCAAAAGCCGGCCCAGAACCAATGGCTCGTAACCATGCGACAGTGCAATCAATGGAATGCTGACGACAAACAGCACACCACTGAGCGCCATCAGAGGCTTGCGGCCCATCCAGTCGGCCAGCGTTCCGGCAAATAGAGTTGAGATCACGCTGCCGAGCAGCACGGCCGCAACCACGATCGAAAGCTGGCCCGCATTCAACCCGGAAGTTGCCTCGAGGTAGGGCAGGGCGCCTGCTATGATGCCCACATCCACGCCGTACAGCAAGCCGCCTAGTCCCGCAACCAGCAGGAGAAAGCGGTTGTAGCCAGTCTTTTCATCTTGCGGCACGGATTTTTTCCCTCTCACCGAATCGAGTAACCTGGAAGTTATTTACGCGAGAATACTACTGTAAAACCATTAGAAATGAATCGCTCTTGCCACTGAACGAGTGCGGCAGGCACTCTGTTGGAAGAATATAATGGTCTTATTATGGCTACCAGTCGCAATACTGAATCCTCCTCAGTTTCGGAAATCTGTGAGCACGTGAAACATCTTGGATTTTCGGCCTCCCGGCACGTGCGCCTTTATGGGGAAGAGTTTGAGGTCGTTTCGGACCCATTCCCGGAGGCAGACGGCGTCGCAGTTCACGTCACAACCAAGAAAGATTCAAAGGTTCGTGTGCTGCAGCTGCCGGCGACCGTTGTCCACAGCGCTAAACAGGGCCGCAAGGCCGCCTGACCTGGGCTCCGCTCAATGCTGTCAGATAGCGCTGTATGAGATCAGACTCTAGGCGTGCGCTTCCGTTTTCGTCAGGTGGTCTGAGAGTTGCCGTACGACGTTCACAAAGCTTTTCGTGGCCACTGACAGTGTGCGGTCGCGCCTGTACGCAAGGCCGAGTTCGCGCCACAATTCAGGGCCTTCAAGATCCACCAGCTTAACCCTCCCGGCTGCTACTTCATCCCGCGCAAAGGCTGCGCTGATCAGCGACACGCCAAGATCGGCGGCCACGAAACTCTTGATCATTCCGATACTGGGTAATTCCATCCTGACCTTGAGTTCCGTGTTGTATTCGCGGAACAGCTTGTCCAGCAGTCTGCGGGTGTGACCGGTCTTTGGCAGAAGCAGGGGATGTTTCACGATGTCGGCGATCGGAGCCGACTTCAGCTTCGCCAGGGGGTTCTTGGGACTCACCATCAGCATCAAGCGGTCGCGATAGATAGCCTGGATCCTCAGGCTGGGAGATTGCACCGGCAGGCTCAGTACGCCCACATCGAGAGAGCCATTTTCCAGCTTCTCGACGATCTTGTAAGTGAAATTGCGATAGATGCTGATTTGTACGTCGGGAAAACGGCGGCAGTAGTCTCCAAAAACCTCGGGTAAAACGTAAAGGCAAGTGGCTTCATTGGCGCCGACCATCAATGTGCCGCGCGGCGTGTGGCCGTGATCGGCAACCGCGACCAGCGATTCGTCGCGCAGCTTTTTCATGCGCAACGCATATTCGTGGAACACCTCACCCGCGGGAGTAAGTTTGACTGACTTGCCCGAGCGGTCGAGCAGCCGGTCGCCGTATTCCTGCTCCAATTGGCGGATCTGCGCGCTGACCGCCGATTGCGAGCGGAAAACCTTCTCTCCCGCGCGCGAGAAGCTGCCTTGGCGGGCGACCTCGAGGAACGTTACAAGTTGATCAAAATCCATGGAGAATTATAGCGAACTTCGCCGCTCTCGAGAGTTGGAGCGGTAGACGACGAGTGGAGTGCCGTTTGTCTCGGCAACTTGAACCCAGCCAGATGCTGGCGTTCCTGAAGGAATGGCAAGCACGAATCCGTCATTAAATGCTTATTGAACGGCGGATCTTTCGGGAGACAGGAGCCTGTCGCTTCCGAAGTCGCCGGCTTCCTCGGCAGCGAGGCGCGAAAGAATGGAACTCCACGATTCTTCGATCGAGCACGGGGGCGCGAGAGGCTCAACCCGAAGCAGCGGCAATGCTGAGCGGGCGAGCAGCTCTGCCGCCTTAGGACTACCAGTGAGCTGCAAGTGCCGGCGAAGAATGCGGCGCAACCACTGTTCTTCCTGAGATTCGAGGGTTGAGAATCGCACCGAGTCGCGGTTGATGTGATCGTCGTTGAAATAGTCATCGGCGTCGGCACGCAACAAGTAAGCAAGGCCGCCGGTCATCCCCGCTCCCATATTCGCGCCTGCCGGACCGAGAATCACCACCACGCCCGCAGTCATGTATTCGCAGCCGTGGCGGCCCACGCCCTCGACCACGGCGAGCGCTCCGCTGTTGCGGACCGCGAACCGTTCTCCCGCGCGGCCGGCGACAAACAACTCACCGGAAGTGGCTCCATACAGCACGGTATTCCCAACCAGAACATCTCCACGTTTCGACGCCTCGGCGTGCGCGGTAATGGCGATGCTGCCGCCGCACAGTCCTTTGCCCACATAATCGTTCGCTTCTCCAGTCAGCCGGAAGTTGGCCCCGGAAATGAGGAACGCGCCGAAGCTTTGTCCCGCGGTGCCGGTGAACTCGCAGTCGGCGCCGGTCATCTCCAGAGTCGAACGGCCAAACGAAGATCCGAGTCGGCGCAGAACTTCGCCGCTGAAGTGCGCACCCACGGCCCGGTCCTCGCTCGTGATTTCAAAACGATACGGACGCAGAGACATCGATTCCAGATCGTCCACCACCCGATTCAATTCAAGATGGAGCGCGCCACTGTCCTCACGAGGGCAGGGAAACTGCGCCGGCGGGTTGGCGATGGGCTGCAACAGCGAGGCCACGCCTTTTTCGGCCTCAGCCGACCGGGGCTGTAACCGCTCCACGGCGCCAAGAATCTCATCAATCGATCCCGCTCCCATCTTCGCCAGCAATTCGCGCACATCGGCTGCCAGCGCGCGGAAATACCTTTCCACCATCTCCGGGTTCCCGGCAAAACGCGCACGCAAGGTTTCGTCCTGAGTCGCAATGCCCACGGGACAGGTGTTGAGATGACATTGCCGCGCCATAACGCAGCCGATGGCAAGCAGAGCGGCCGTTCCAAACCCAAATTCCTCAGCGCCCAGCAGCGCCGCGACCACCACGTCGCGGGCAAACTTCAAACCTCCGTCCACGCGCAATCGCACTCGGGCGCGCAGGCCTGCCTGCACCAGCGCAGTATGGGCATCGCGCAAACCGATTTCCCACGGCAGGCCCGTGTTCTTAATGGAAGTGAGCGGCGACGCGCCCGTGCCGCCATCGTGACCGCTGATCGTAATTACGTCCGCGCCAGCTTTAGCGACGCCGGTGGCGATGACTCCGACTCCAGAACTCGAAACCAGCTTAACCCCAATGCGCGCGTTCGGATTCACCGCGCGCAGATCGTAAATCAGCTGCGCCAGGTCCTCGATGCTGTAGATGTCATGGTGCGGCGGCGGCGAAATGAGTGAGGTCCCGGGAATGGCGTGCCGCAAGCGCGCAATGTAAGGCGTCACCTTGGTGGACGGCAACTGCCCGCCTTCGCCCGGCTTCGAGCCTTGCGCCATCTTGATTTCGATTTCATCGGCATGCACCAGATATTCCGCAGTCACGCCAAATCGCGCCGAAGCGACTTGCTTGACGCGGTTGTTCGCCTCCGGCCGCTCGTAATAGATGTTTGGATCTTCTCCGCCTTCGCCGGTATTGCTGCGGCCTCCGAGCCGGTTCATGGCGATGGCCAGGGTCTGGTGGGCCTCCGGCGAGATCGCTCCCAGAGACATTGCCTGCGTGCTGAAGCGGCTGAGCAGAGAAACTTCACTTTCCACTTCATCTAAGGGAACAGGCTGGGCCGGACGGAACTCCAGCAAGTCTCGCACCGCAACATTTTTCCCGTTCTCCTTCCGGTCTTCGGAGAGCACCGTCAAAGCTGCCCGATTCTGCTCCGTCGGCGATTTGATGTAGCGATGCATGCGCCGCACGAATTCAGGCGAACTGGCGTGCTGTTCGCCATTGCGGCGGAATCGATAGAGGCCGGCATCGCGGAACTCTGCGGCAGAAGCCGCGAAACCGGCCGCGTGCGAAGAGATGCAGTCGCGCAACAGATCGTCCAAACTCTTGCGGCTCAGGGTGTGACCGGCATTCTCGAAGAACTCCGAACACACTTCGGAATCAAGGCCGATGGTCTCGAACAACTGGCTGTTCCGATAACTGCTGATCGTGGAAATGCCCATCCGGGCGAGCACCTTGCGCAAACCCTTTTCGATTCCGGCACGATAGCGCGCGGGACCATTAACGTCGGCGCGCGATGCCATGCTCATGGCCAAATGTGGATGCACCGCGCTCGCTCCGGCAGCGACCAGCAGGGCCAAGTGATGCGTATCGACCACCTGGCCAGTTTCCGCAATCAGCGGAACGTGCCACGCCCCGGCGTCGATCATCGCTTGCCACACGCACGAAACCGCCAGTAGCGCGGGCAAAGCCGCCCGCATGTCGTTCAGAGTACGATCGCTCAACAAAATAGCGCCGGAACGTAAAGCTTGCGACGATGCTTCTTCGCGGATTCGGCGCAAAACTTCGCGCGCAGCCTCAACCCCTCCGCCCGTCTCAAAAGTTATGTCGATGCAATGAACCGGCGACAGCGCTCCGGCCAGCGCGTCCATTTGCCCGGCATCAAGCAGCGGAGAACTCAGCTTCGTATTCTTGCCCAGATGAACGTCAAGCGACATCACGTGGCTCTCGCGCAGCGGGTCGATGGGCGGGTTCGTGACCTGAGCAAAGCGTTGCTTGCAGTAATCCCAAAGCGGACGCGGCAGACTCGACAGAAAAGCCGGAGGAGCGTCATCACCCATGCTCCACAGCGCTTCCTGCCCGTTTTCCACGAGAGGGTAGAAGAGCATGCGGAACTGGTCTTCGGTCCAGCCGAAAGCGGCCATCAAACGGTTGCCATCGATCATGAGCGGCTCGGCCTCATGTTTGGCCGGAATAACCGTTGCGGTGGGGAAACTGACAGTTGCCGGCACAAGCTGCGCAATTTGGTTCGGCCGGAACAAAGTCCCACTCACAGGGTCGGCAATCAGCATTTCTCCGGGGCCAAGTCGCTGCCGTTCCACAACCTGCTTATCGGAAAGCTCAGTAATGCCGACTTCGGAGCCGACAATAAGCAACCCATCCGACGTCAGCGTGTAGCGCAGCGGACGCAGGCCGTTACGATCCAGCTTGGCGCCGATGAAATGTCCGTCGGTAAAAATCAAAGCAGCGGGCCCGTCCCAGGGTTCTTGTACAGCAGCGCTGCTGGCGAGAAACTCGCGCAGCTTTGGGTCGAGAAGTTTATCGTTTTCCCATGCCGGCGGCACCAGGCGCATTGCAGACTCGGCAATGCTGGAACCACTTCGCACCAAAGCTTCCAAAGCATTATCAAAACTAGCCGAGTCGCTCATCCCCGGCTGCAGCAATCTGCAGCCACGCGGCACTCGAAGCTGATGCCGCAACGTCGCCCCACGCGCTTGAAACCAGCGCCGGTTGCTGCTGATGGTGTTGATCTCGCCGTTGTGCGCTACGAATCGAAACGGTTGCGCCAGCCCCCAGCTGGGCGCCGTGTTGGTGGAATACCTCTGGTGGAAAACTACAAACGAACTCACGAACTCCGGATCGCTCAAATCCGGATAGAACGCTGCCAACTGCTCCGGCGTCAGCAATCCCTTGTAAACGATGGTTCTCGATGACAGCGAACAGTAGTAGCCGGAACCCGGCGCAGTCTCAAGCTCCTGCCGCAGCCGGAACAGCTGCAACTCAAAGGCCGAGGAATCGAACCCTGAGGATGTCAGGTAGGAAGACCTGCTCCGAGGCGCGATAAAGCATTGCCTAACAACCGGCAGAGAATCGCTGGAGCGCGGTCCGAGAATCGATGGATCAGTAGGAACCGTGCGCCACCCAAGAAATGACAAATCAAATTTCTCAACCGCACCTTGAATCGCAGCCAGCGCTTGCGCTTCTTGGCCACGCTGAAGAAACACCATTCCGACGGCAAACTCATCCGGCAATCGAACCCCATCGAAACGAGCAGCCTTGCGGAAGAACGCTTTCGGAAGCCCGACCAGCAGTCCCGCGCCATCGCCGCTGCGCCCGTCAGCATCCACACCTCCGCGATGCGCCAGGCGCGCCAGAGCGCCAAGTCCGCGCTCAACGATGCCATGAGACGCAAGTCCGCCCAGCTGCGCAATAAACCCCACGCCGCATGCATCGTGATCCGCCGAGAATGTCAGGCGCTTCTCCGCCATACTAATTGTCTACCCTGAAACGCCCGTCCAAGTACAATCGTCAATTTCGATGCAGCGCATTGATTTTCCCGCACGAGACTTAAGGGTGACTTCCGACGACGCAAGCACCGGCAATGTGAACGAAGAAAGCCCCGCCCTCGATGAGGGGGGCCCTTGTATCCAGCCTATTTGCGTTTTTTTCCGCGGCGATCCGCCTGCCCGCTCTCTCCTTTCTTTCCCATCATTACCCACCAGGCATCCCGATACTTCTCAAACCTCGCTCCCTTCTTACTTCCATCCGGATAGAACCACAGATTCTTCCGCGGCACAAACGCCTTCACCGGAACCACGTACCAGATATCCCGCGAAACAATGTAGCCCACGATCACATCAATATCTTTCTCCGTCAGCCCCACAATCTTCTTGCCCACATAAACCTACGCATGCACCGCATATCCCCGCGCCCCAAACCGTTCATCCGTCGATCGCACCTGCACTCTCCACAACTCGCCCGTGTCGCAAATAAAATCGTATCGATAACTGTCTCCCCACGGCTTCGACACAATCATCCCCATCCCCATAGTCTTCCGAAGAAAGTCCAGCTCCGAAAGCTCCCCCATCCGCTTCGGAGGCATCCACTTCTGCTTCCTCAACGACTCCGGCCGCAAAGACTCCCGCTGAAGCTCACTCCCAATGCCCCACTCCTCGCATCCCTTGCGCGGCCCGCCCCGAGCCCGCCGTAAGATGGGAGCGCCACACGACTCGCAACACGACCCACCACAAGACGCCGCCTCCATCTCCTTCTTCCCACCACCACGCTTCGTCCGCTTTTTCTTTCTCCCGCCCGGTTCATACCGCTCATCCGCCACCGCCATCAAATCCCCAATCAACACACTCATTCCAAATCACCCATGTCCTCTCTGTTTGTCATCTATCCCAATTCTTGTCATTCCGAACCGGGCGAAAGCCCGGTGAGGAACCTGCTTTTCTTAGCCACAAGAATCGCCCTATTTCCAGTATCCCTGTCCCAAAAGCGAGGGCAAGGTCATCCTGAACATCAAGAAAATAAATCTGTGGAAATCTTTTTGGAGGGGGATCTGGATTCGGTGTGGCGCAGTGCCTAGAGCGCTGCGCTTATGCATCAAGTACAGTGGAAGAGCGGCGCTTCAGGCTGTGATAATTGCGAGGGTGGAGCAGGCCTTCCAGCCTGCGTGAAAGATGCGCTTCAGGATATAGCCGGCTTTTCAGCCGCCGAGGTGCCTCAACCACGTGGGGACAGTCGCCCTCGGCTGTCCAGCGGCCCAGGTTCATCAGACCGCCAGCCCAGCCTAGGCGGTCTCCCCAAGCCCACGAGAGGATGCGGACGAGACGACGGGAAAGGGCGAACCGCTATAGTTTGTTTCCCATCGTTCGGGCGGACGTATACTGAGGAGGGTAGAAACTTCCTAAAGGGCCTTTGTCGATGATCAAGAACCTGCAGGTTAAGAATTTCCGTTCGCTGAGGAACCTCAACGTCGGTCTAGGACTGAACAACGTACTCGTCGGTCCAAACGCCTCCGGGAAAACGAACATCATCGAAGCGTTCAGATTCCTAACGGCCCTCGCCATTGTTGGGCCAAAGAAGGCCCTTACCGATCGCCTTGGATACCCGGAAGTTCAGTGGAAAGGAAAAGACTCAGGCCCTATTTACCTCCGCCTCTTGGCGGATGTCACGGAACTGGGCCTGGATACGGCACAAGTTGAGTATGAAGTTGAGATAGACGGCACCGCATTGGGGATCATAACTCTGCTCTCCGAGAAACTGACGGTTTCCAACGCAAGCAAATGGGTTCAACTTATTGACTTCAAATCGGGCCGTGGGATTGCGAGAAACATCGACGGAAGCAAGGCATTCGACGCATCCGGCGATCCGAGCCAATCTGCGTTGGAATTTAATGTCCCGGGCTGGACGGGGACACGCTTTAAGCAATACTTGAGCAGCTGGCAGTTTCATCGGCTCATTCCGCAAGCAATGACCCAGGTCAACCCCGCCTCGCGCGCGACCTTTCTCTCGGAATCGGGTGATAACTTAGCGTCCTGGCTTGCCACGTTGAAGACGTCACATTCTGACAATTTCAAGCGCATTGAGCAGGTCGCGAAGGACTGTTTCCCCGGTTTACAAGAACTTGTGACTGAGCTTACGCAGCTTCAAACAACCTTCCTTTCGAGCAGAGATAAATATCTTCAACGCCCCGTGAACGCATGGGGGCTTTCGGGTGGCGAGTTATGCTTCATTGCGTTGGCATCAGAGATTCTTGCCCCCCCTGAATTTGGCGCTCCGCTCCACTGCCTCGAAGAGGTCGAGAACCACCTCAACCCCAGGTTGCTCGAAGCTCTCTTGAATCTGCACCGGCAGTGGCAGTCTGTTTATTTGAACCAGCCATCGGGAGCCGCGCAGGTCTTAATCACGACGCATTCACCCTACGTAGTCGATAAGTTTGATCTCGAAGAACTGATTATCGTAGAAAAAAAAGAGGGCGAGACTAAAATCGTACATCCTTCCGACCAGCCACACCTCCAATCATTGTTGGAGGATCAAGAAGTGGGCCTCGGCGATCTCTGGTACAGTGGCGCCCTCGGAGGAGCATAATGCCGCTTTTCGCCCTGGTGGGGGCTGGGAACTACGACGTGGCGGTACTGGAAACGTTTTTGAAGCGGCTACGTCCCGATCTTGAAAGGGTTCTCGTAAGACGTTGTGGAAACGACTACCGTGTGACGACAACTCTTAAGGCCCGCCTTCAGGAGTTCAGTAGGCTGAGGGCCACAGGCCGCCTAGACAAAGCCATAGTCGTAAAGGATTCCCACTTGGCGTCTCCGGAACGTGAGTTGAAAAAGTTCCAGGACGCGATGGATCCGCGTGATTATCCCTTTCCCGTAGAGTTCGCAGTTGCTGTGCGAGCCATAGAATCCTGGCTTCTCGCGGACCACGAAGCCCTGTCGAAGGTTGCGGTTGAGCGAGGTACACAGCGGCAGTATCCACCCCCTGACCGGTCGCCAGAACAGTTTCCGAATCCCAAGAGTCGGCTGTCAGAATTGCTCGCGGAGGCTCAGGTCCCGTATACAGAAGCTGTTGCCGCTCGTATAGCCGAGCTAGCCTCCCTCGAGCGCATCGAGCAGTTGTGTCCCAGTTTCACGCTACTCAAACGCGCAGCGCAGCATTGCTAGAGCAGGGATCTTGAAGTTTCTTCCCCTCAGGGGGGCGAAGCTAATGAAAAAGGCCCCACTCTCCGAGCAGGGCCTTTGACTTTGCTGGCAACTGGCGGCTGGTGGCCGGCAGCTGTTCTTAGTACATGCCGTCCATGCCGCCGCCACCGTGTCCACCCGGCATCGAAGCTTCCTTCTTTTCCGGAATCTCCGCTACCAGGGCTTCAGTGGTCAGCATCAACGACGCAATCGAACCGGCGTTGGTGAGTGCAGTGCGCACTACCTTGGTCGGATCGAGCACGCCTGCCTTGACCAGGTCCTCATACTCGTTGGTCAGGGCGTTGAAGCCGTAGTTGCTGTCCTTGGAGTCGAGCACCTTGCCGAGCACGACCGCGCCTTCTTCGCCGGCGTTTTCGACGATCTGCCGCATGGGCTCTTGCAGGGCGCGCTTCACGATGTTGACGCCGATCTGCTCATCGCCTTCGAGCTTCAGCTTGTCGAGAGCCGCGACGCAACGGGCCAGTGCCACGCCGCCGCCGGGGACAATGCCTTCTTCCACGGCTGCGCGGGTTGCGTGCATGGCGTCCTCCACGCGGGCTTTCTTTTCCTTCATTTCGGTTTCGGTTGCGGCGCCGACTTTGATTACGGCTACGCCTCCGACCAGCTTGGCCAACCGCTCCTGCAACTTCTCGCGGTCGTAGTCGCTGGTGGTCTTGTCGATCTGGCTGCGAATTTCCTTCACCCGGCCTTCGATCTCACTGTGCTTGCCTTTGCCTTCGACGAGCGTGGTGTTGTCCTTGTCGATGGTGATCTTCTTGGCCTGCCCGAGATCGCTGCATCTGCACGTTCTCCAGCTTGATGCCGAGGTCTTCGGTAATGGCCTTGCCGCCGGTGAGGGTGGCGATGTCCTGCAGCATCGCCTTGCGGCGATCGCCGAAGCCGGGAGCCTTGACGGCCGCGACTTGCAGCGTGCCACGCAGCTTGTTGACCACGAGCGTAGCCAGCGCTTCACCCTCGACGTCTTCTGCGATGATGACCAGCGGCTTGCCGCCCTTGGCAATCTGCTCGAGCAGCGGGAGAAGATCCTTCATCGAGCTGATCTTCTTCTCGTTGATCAGGATGTAAGCGTTCTCGAGCGAAACTTCCATCCGCTCAGGATCGGTAACAAAATAGGGCGAGAGATAGCCGCGATCGAACTGCATGCCCTCGACCACTTCCAGCTGCGTCTCCAGCGTCTTCGACTCTTCGACGGTGATCACGCCATCCTTGCCAACTTTCTTCATAGCTTCGGCAATAATGTGCCCGATCGTCTCATCGTTGTTCGCCGAAATGGTGCCGACTTGGGCTATCATTTCGCCGGAGACGGGTTTGGAGAACTTGTCGAGTTCGCCTTTTTCGCGGTTGCCTTCCTTGTCGAGCTTGCCGCAAACGGTGACGACGGCGCGCTCGATGCCGCGCTTCAGGGCCATGGGGTTGGCGCCTGCAGCTACGGTCTTTACGCCTTCGCGATAAATCGCTTGGGCCAGGACCGTGGCGGTTGTGGTGCCGTCGCCGGCTACGTCAGAGGTCTTGCTGGCGACTTCGCGAACCATCTGGGCGCCCATGTTTTCGAGGCCGTCCTTGAGTTCGATTTCTTTGGCTACAGTGACGCCGTCTTTGGTGATGGTGGGCGAGCCGAATTTCTTTTCGATTACCACGTTGCGGCCCTTGGGGCCGAGTGTAACTTTTACTGCGTCGGCTAGAAGATTGACGCCGCGCAGGATTGCCTGGCGGGACTCTTCGCCGTGTACGATTTGCTTTGCCATTTTCTTCTTCTCCTAATGAAGTCTTGAGAATCTAGTTCTCAGTTTCGGTTCCCAGTTCTTAGTTAAAACCCTCAGAACTGAGAGTGCGGATAAGATTGAGATCCTTCGCGCAAAGTGCGCGCTCAGGATGACAACCCCTCTTTGGGTCGCTTACTTCCTTGAGCCGGCTAGTTCTTTCTTGGCCGAGTTGGCGGCGCCGGTCAGGACTCCGAGGACTTCTTCTTCTTTCATAATGATGAAGTCTTCGCCGTCAATTTTGATTTCGGTGCCGGAGTACTTGCCGAACAGAATGCGGTCGCCCTCTTTAACGGCTAGAGCGAAGGTCTTGCCGTCTTCGTTGACGCGGCCTTTGCCGACGGAAATGACTTCGCCCTCCTGCGGCTTATCTTTTGCGCTGTCGGGAATGATGATGCCGCCACGGGTGGTGGTGGCCTCTTCCACGCGCTTTACCAGAATGCGGTCGTGGAGCGGTGTGAATTTCGCCATGTTGCAACTCCTTTCAAGGTTGGATTGTTGACGTTCGTAAGGCTATGAATTGTTAAGGGTTAGCGAGTGTTGTTAGCAGTCTCGCCTATCGAGTGCTAATTATAGGGAGGGGAGTGGGGAGTTGTCAAGGGGCCAATGGCAAGTTTCGGGTCTCAGCCTGAAATAGGGGGAACGTCCCGTTGGAATGCACCCCTGAGGTGAGACAAAAGAACTAGGGACAGTTGCGTTGCGAAAAACATTGTAAACCGGGGAGTGGGGTCTGGGGCGAGGGGGCGGTTAGCTCCCTCGCCCCAGTCAGCTCTGTAGAAGCTTCGAGGCTGCGGGCCCACAACTGCTGCTCGAAAGCGGCGGGCGTTTGATATCCGAGCGCCGAATGCAGCCGCTGGTGGTTGTAAGTGGTCTCTAAGAACGTCGCCAGGTCACCGCGCAAGGCGTCCAGATCGCGCCAGTGGTTGCCGCGTACTTGCTCCTGCTTCAGGGTCTTCATGAAAGATTCAGCCTTGGCATTGTCGTAAGGATTGCCCACCCGACTCATGCTCGGTTGCGCGCCATGGTCGGCGAGCAGGGTGAGATAGTCGGAACATGCGTACTGGATGCCGCGGTCGGAATGATGAATCAAGCCCGGCGCGGGTTGTCGTTCCGCCAGTGCCAGGCGCAACGCCTCCAGTGCCGAACTCGCGCCCAGATGTCGCGCCAGCGCCCACCCGATCACCCGCCGGGAATGTGCATCCAGCACCACGGCGAGATAGACAAACTCCTCCTGCAATCGCACATAGGTGATATCGGCCACCCAGAGTTCATTGAGGTTTTGCGTCACCAGGCCGCGCGCCAGGTTCGGCCATACCCGCCAGCCATGCTGCGAATCCGTCGTCGCCGGCACAAATCGCCGCCTGCGCAAACCGAGCAGATTGTCCTCGCGCATGAGCCGCAACACGCGCTTGGCGTTGACCGGGAGCCCGCGCTGCCGCAACTCTCGCTGCACTCGCCGATAGCCATAGAACCGCTTCGCCACGATCACTTGCTGGATGGCATCGCGCACTGCCGTATCTACCTGTCGCGGTGCGGAGGCTTCCCAGTGCCGATAAAATCCCGCGCGGCTCACGCCGCTCAACTCGCACATTCGCTCCACCCTGAGGCCGCCTTGCTCGGCCCGCTCCGCGATCAACGTGCAGATCGCTTCCCGTCCACTCCGATGCGCCGCAAGGCTTCGCCGAAAAAATCCAGTTCCAACTCCTGCTGCCCTACTTTGCGTTCTAACTCTGCGATCCGCTTCCGCGCCGCCAGCAACTCCCCACGTCCGGCCATGGCTTCCGACCCACTGGCCGCTGCCAGCGTTTGCTTTCGCGGTCTTCCTCTCCGCCGATGCACGAGCCCAGCTTCCCCTAACTCTGCGTACCGATCCTTCCACACGTACAGCCGCTTCCGTCGAATGCCCAGCTCTTGCGCCACCCCGCTCACGCTTTCTCCCGATAACACCCGCCGCACCGCGGCCAGCTTCAACTCCTTCGCGTATTCAATCTGCTTCGGTTCGCCTTGTGACATGCGTTCTCCTCTCGAGAACTGTCACCATTTTCCTTGTCTCAGTTTTGGGGTGCACTCCACCGTCTGTCCCCAGATTCTGCCCAGTTACGTAGCGAAATGGCTGCGGGAGAGGACTATGGCACTTAGGTAACTAACGAGTTGTGATTTCAATCACAGTCCAACCAAGGTTCCGTTTCTATGCTGAACTCTTAGCGAGGAGTATAGGATGTTTCAAAACGCGCCACGTTTGGGTGAACTCAAGGACGAGAGGGTCAGGTCACTAGAAGAGATAACGGAAAGCGAGCACAGATTTCGGAAGCTCGTTGAGGCTTTACCTGATGCCATAGTAGTCCATACTGAAGGCAGGATCGTTTTCGTAAATCCATTCGCCGTACGTCTTCATAAGGCGACAAGACCTGAGCAACTCCTCGGCCATGAAATCGACGAGTTCATCAAGCCCGAGTTGCGAGCCCCGATAAAGAACCGAATTGAAGAGTGCTATCTAACTGGGGAGGCCTCCGTGCCGACGGAAGTCACTCTGATCGCCTGTGACGGTTCATCGGTCGAGGCCGAGGCTGTTGCGATTCCAATATCGTGGCACGGCGCACCCGCCATCGAGGTGGTGCTTCGGGATACTAGAGAACGCAAGCGGGCGGAACAGGCGGCTCAGGAATGGCAAAAGCGATTAGAGTTGGCGCAGAAGGCGGGTCTCCGAATCGGATTGTGGGACTGGGATGTGGTCTCGAACACCGTCACGTGGTCAGATGAGACCTACAGGCAGTTTGGATTTACCCGAGACACATTTTCTGGCCAGGTCGACGACGCGGTAAAGCGGTTACACCCTGACGACAAAAGTAGAGTCCATGAAGCTATTCAAAAAGTCTTAGATGGAAAATCAAACGAATACGCTGTGCAGTATCGTCTCGTGCGTCCTAATGAAACGATTTGTTGGATCGACGCACACGGCGTTATGGTGCGCAATGGTTCCCAGCACATGCTTGGGGTCGGCATTGACATTACTGACCTGAAAAATAATGCGCAATCGCTTAAAGAGGGCGAGGAAAAATACCTTCTGCTGCTCAATTCCACCGCAGAAGCGATTTATGGACTCGATCTGAAGGGAAATTGCACATTTTGTAACCCTGCATGTGTACGTCTTCTTGGTCATCAGCGTCGAGAAGATTTGCTTGGAAAGAACATGCATGCGCTGATGCATCACACCCGCGCCGACGGAACGCCGTACCCGGAGCAAGAGTGCGAAATCTACGTAGCCGTTCGTGAAGGTAGGCCCAGTCACGTCAGCAATGAAGTGCTTTGGCGTGGTGATGGGACCAGTTTTGCAGCTGAATATTGGTCCTATCCAATGTACAAGGCTGGCGAAATGGTCGGGGCAGTGGTCACGTTCTTGGATATATCCGATCGCAAACGAGCAGAAGAAGAGCTACGACGATCGGAACAAAAATATCGGCAGCTCTTTGAAAACGCGACCTACGGGATGTTTTGGTCAAAACCAGACGGCACATTGCTTGATGTCAATCCAGCCATGGTCGCAATGCTGGGTTACAGCTCCCGCCACGAATTGTTGAAGCGAAACCTGAATTTCGACATTTATGAAGACGAATTTACCCGTAGAGCGATTCTCGAAAGCTACGGCCCGAGCGAAAGGGTCGAAGGTGTTGAGGCCAAGTGGCAGCGCAAGGATGGTAAAACTGTCGTCGTTCGGATTAGCGGAAATCTCATCCGTGAAAAGAATGGATCTATCGACCACTATGAAGTTATCGCAGAGGATATTACCGAGCGACGCAGCTTAGAGGAGCAACTCCGGCAGTCGCAGAAGATGGAGGCAGTGGGCTTGCTCGCGGGGGGAATTTCGCATGACTTCAACAACCTTCTCGGCGTGATTCTTGGAAATGCCGAATTGCTTCTCGAAACGGAACAATCCGAGAAGCAACAGCGTCACGCTGACCAGATCAAGAAAGCGAGTGGCCGTGCGGCTCAACTGACGAGACAGTTGCTTGCATTCAGCCGCAAACAGGTTTTATATCCCACCGTCCTCAACCTGAATACCGTGGTCGCAGACATGGGAAAGCTCCTGCAGCGTCTAATCGGTGAAGACATACAGATTGTGACCGAGTCTCAAGCTGGCTTGGGCTCTATACGGGCGGATCGCGGGCAGGTCGAGCAGATTCTCATGAACTTGGCTACAAACGCACGGGATGCTATGCCGAGTGGCGGCACGCTGAGCATCCGTACGGAAAACGCCCAGCTTGGCGATGAGTATGCCGCACGCTATCCCTATGTGAAGCCCGGTCACTATGTCCATATGGCGGTGAGTGATACAGGTACCGGAATGACGGAAGAAGTGCGCTCGCGAGTGTTCGAGCCCTTCTTCACCACCAAAGAGAAGGGGCGCGGTACGGGATTGGGCTTGGCAACCGTTTACGGCATCGTTAAACAAAGTGGCGGTTACATTTGGGTTTCGAGCACACCGGGAGCGGGAACAACCTTCAATGTTTATCTGCCAAAGGTAGATGAGAAACCAGTCACAGCGGCTCCAAACCTTGACGTACGGCCTGAGTATCCCAGAGGCACAGAGACGATTCTTCTGCTCGAAGACGATGATTCGCTGCGGCAAGTGACGTGTGAGTTTCTCGCAGCGAGCGGTTATAACATCATACAAGCTGGAAAGGGTGATTTGGCTCTTGATCTTGCAGCCCAATACCAGGGCCGGATTCCCTTGGTCATCAGTGACGTAGTCATGCCCGAAATGAGTGGGCCACTAGCAGTGTCAAAACTCCGGCTTTCTCACCCCGAAATTCAAGTCTTGTATGTGTCGGGATATGCAGAAACCCCCATCGTGCAGGAACTCATCGAAGAGGGGGCGGTTCTATTACAGAAGCCGCTCTCTCGAATGACCTTGTTGACGAAGGTTGACGAACTGCTCCATCAAGAGCAAATAATTAGGCGAAAATCTCATTGACCCTATCGCGCACAGCCTGATCGCGGAAAGGGCTTGTCGTAGATTCGCACGCTCCGCGCTGTTTCCCCTCGACGAACGCCTCGTAGATGACCACCTTCGCGGTGACGTCAATTCACTTTTCTGCCATGCCTCTACCTGCTTTCGCATGGGCTCGAAGTTCCGCTGCATCCGGTCAACGCCAACCGAAATGCAGTCGATGAGCGAGAACGACTTCGAGTGCTTGGCCAAGACCGGAGTAAACACACCTGAGACAATGTTCTCAACTGTTGGGCTTCCGGCCTGAGGTCTCAAGTTTTTCGGCGATGGAACCGATCCCTGGGGACGTGGCGCCTTCACGAACCTGGTCTCGAGAAACCAAAGAAGCGATTAACCAGGAGGCCTGAAGGGACAAAAAGCGCGAAGTGAACCGAGATTTTTCAACAGACACAGGCCTTTACACAAGTGAGCACGAGGGGAACTATTTTGACTCAAGGTTGAGGAGTGCTATAGAGATTTAACGTCAACCATCCACTGCGCCAAAGTAACAGAATAGCGAGGTAAAACCTCTTGCCGCCTGTTAGCCGCAAAGCCGCTCTGAGCCTACCCATAGTTCAGCCAGATCTCTGAGGTTGTCTTTGTATCTACGCGTTACCAAGTATTCCTTCCCGCCTTTTACCCGCAGCCTGTACTCTCCCATCGGTAAAGGTTGGATCTCCTCCACGACCGAAATATTCACAACGACCGAGCGGTGGATGCGAATAAAACCGTACGGCTTGAGCTTCTCCGCCATGGACGAGAGGGACTCGCGCAGCAAATAGGGATTGGGTAAATGTCGCAACGAAACGTAATTACCTTCGGCTTGCACTGCCACGATCTCGGCTAAATCCCAGAATAGGATTCTACCCTTTGCCTTGAACGCGATTCGTGGGGCCTGTCGTTTTGCTATAATCTCTAACTGCCGCAAGACTCGGACGAGGTTTGTAGCATCAACTCGGGTTACCGGAAACGAAGTATCTGCAAGTTCGTAGAATCCGTCTTCTGCCGGCGATTCAAGAGTGTAATCCCGTCTACTCTTGAAGGAGCAACTCGTATCCCCCCGCAGGGGGCTAGCCGAAACGTCCGCTTTAGCGTGAGCAGCTTGTTCACCAAACATCTCACGTGCAATGGCCTTCTGATCCTGAATCTCGCGGGTGCTCATGATGGAACCGCTCGCATTGCTCTCTCGTTTCGAACCTCTTTCTACCCGACGCGAGACTGACGAGTGCACTGCTTCTAAATGAAAAGGTCCTACATAACGGGAGCAGCGGATCCGTCTGACCACCTGCCTACGGGAACGACAAACACATCGATCGGTTGAGCGCCTTTGAATTGTGGATTCAGCATTACCGGTGATTTCGGCAGATCAGCACCCCAAGCCTTGCCGTCCAGCGGAGGCGCATAAAACATCAAGTGGGCCACGTTGTGATCATCGCCGTCGGTGAGATAAGCGTCCTTCGACATCATGTAACTCATCGCGCCGGGTTCGAGCGGTGGCAGTTCGCCTTTTTCGAACGCTGCCTTGTTGCCTTCGATGATCTCAGCCTTCGTTCGCCCTGCTAATACCATCTCTGTTCTCTTGTAAGTAGTTGGCAAAACGGATCGCGCGGCCGGCGGATTGAAACAGATTGGGCCTCGAATTTTGGGGTTCCAAAACTGCGGAGCGTCGGATGGGGACATCCACGCTCGCTCCACCACACACACAAAACCGTTCTTGCCTTTGACCGCGGTTTCGTAGCCGTTCCGCCCGAGGACCAAGACCTCGGCATCGCTTGATATCGCCGCAGGCGCCGCACTCCGTGCCAGAGCAATCTCGGCGTTGCGATCTGCCATTAGATATTGATCAAGCGAAGCCATGCTCGCATACTGTCCTTTGGGGTCCCTCGCTTGCGCTGGCCAGCACTCGCCGAGGACGATAACCAGCGCAAAAGCTCCCCATGCGATCATTTTGGCTGTCTTTTGGTTCATTGATTCCTCACTCCCTTGGGAATTAAGGAACATCATACATACCGGTATGGATGTCATGAACCTTAAAATGGATGTCATTAGGCCTAAAAGCACTTAGCAAACACCTATTGGCCAGGCAGCCTTGACGCGCCGCCCCTTGGTCCGGCCGCCTCTCCCGCGAAGCGACTCCAAAAGACGGATCACCCTTCTTTGGCCGGATTGCATCATCCGTGCATCCTGCGCATTCTTCGTTAAAACGACGTAACCCTCGTACGCTGCGATCAGGAACGTAGCCGTTTCATTCGCGTCAATATCACTCCGCACTACCCTGCGTTTCTGTCCTTCACGCAGTGCCTCCGCGATGGCGTCGTGCCAGTCCTTAAAAAGTTTGGCCGTCCTTCTGCGGAATCCCTCATCAAGACCTGACATCTCCTGAGACAAGTTAAGCAAGGGGCATCCGCGCTGAACGTCTTCTCTTTTCAGCGATTCGGACTGAACAATGCGGACCACAGCGTCGATGGGGTCCTTGGCGTTCCGTAGAGGCTGCACCCACTTCCGGTCAACGCTATTCGCGATGACCTCGTCCACGACCGCATATCCGAGGGCTTCCTTGTTGTCAAAGTGATAGTACAGCGCGCCTTTGGTGACGCCCGCTGCCGCCAGAATCGCGCCCAGGTCAGCGCTCCGATAGCCAGAGCGGTACATCTCTTCGAAGGCAGCCTGCAACAAACGTACTCGTGTGCGCTCTGGATCGCGTGACCTGGCTGTCCGGTGAACCGACCTTTGTTTGACTTGTAGCATACGAACCAGTATGCATGTTCGAATAACCAGAATCAAGCTCGAATATGGAATCGCGAAGTCCGACTCGGCAGCGTCTATTGAATTGTGTAGAGAGTCGAGCGATTCGTGACAGAAATGCGCGGAGGATTCACCCCATCGCCGGGTAATTTCGTGTCTGTGGCTATCTGTTTCACCCCTCACAACAGTCAGTCGTCACAAAAAACACCGATTCCATGTTTTTCGGATGACTGCGTGCTCACACTAAGTGGCAGAGCGCCGAGTAGTACCTGACGTAAATCGCTAGTCATCTCGGCACCGCGACTTACCCGGAGGAAAAGAGGGACATGAGCACGCTAAGACGGTTGCGGAATTTCTGGATACCGTGGGTTACGACGTTTGTTCTGGCTTGCTTCGGCAATGCATTCGCTCAAACGGGCTACAAAGTTACCGATTTGGGCTCTCTGGGGAATGACAATCTGGGTTGTGCCATGTCCGTCAATAATGAAGGCTGGACGGAGATCATGGCTGGGAACTTACCACCGGGGGAGCAGGATAGCTTGTTCGGGACACTTCTAAACGGACGCGCAGTGCTGGGCATCGACGGATTCAAGATCGACCTCGGCACGCTCGGAGGACAGAATAGTTGGATGAACTGGGGCCAGATCAACGACTTCGGGCAGATAGTAGGTTATTCCGAAACGTCTGTCCCAGACCCGAACGGCGAAGACATTTGTGGCTTCGGCACACACCTTACCTGTCGCCCGTTTCTTTGGCAATTCTTCCACATGAGTGCTCTCCCAACGCTCGGCGGAAATAACGGGCAGGCGAGCGGGATCAATAACCGTGGACAAA
>CAVRDS010000035.1:0-18598 GCA_963719865.1 uncultured Acidobacteriota bacterium
GCGAAAACCATAAACCACAAAGGACACGAAGTTTCACGAAGGAAGAAATGGAGAGCTAATTCCGTCGTGCTCATTTGTGGTTTATGGTTTTTCAGACGCGCGAGCGCAGCGAGGCAAGAGGAACCCGCTTTTATGCGCGGCGCTATGGTGCCTCCTCGCCCTCCACGTCGTAAGTCGCGGAGACATTGGGCGTGGCTTTGGTTTTTGCCGGCTTCTTGGCGTGATATAGATGGCCCGCGCTGTAATGGCCGCGGTTCTCCACGTCGTAGGCTTTGGGCAGCGGGGGAATCATCGCCGCGCCGCCGGTGATCTGGCTGATGCGGTTCAGAATGATCTCCGGGCGTCCATCATACAGTTTCACGGCTCCGCGAATTTCGATGGTGCGGCCGGCGAGACGGCGCACGTCTCCGACATCTTTCAGGTCATGTTCGAAAACTACGACCGTGAACGGACAAGTCAGCTGATCTTCGCAGAAATCGAGGAAGTGAACGCCCTTCACTCCGACCTTCACGCGCACGACTTTCCCGGTCACACATCTGGTCTCGCCCACGTGATGACCGGCGTCTTGAATCGAAATGCAATCGGCGGCGCGCAGCAGGGGAACGGAGAAAAAAAACACAAGCGCAACGAACGTACGGGCGCGCCATCGGCCACTGCCGCGCGCTGCCGGGCTTTGCCCGGCCGGACGGACCCTTCGGCTCCGCTCAGGGCAAGCTGCGTCCGTCCCTGCATGATCTGAAAAGACATCAGCGCTTTCTTGAAACATGCTTCGATTCTAGAAAGTACAGCCTTGCATTGTCTGTGAGTTCGTAGGAAAAAATCGCAGGGATGTTCCGGAATGGAACTGGGCGAAGTCCCCACTTCTCGCACCGAACGCGAGAAATGGGGTACCCAGACAAAAGAGAACTTTACTTGAACGACTTGACAGCAGACGCCTCGTCGTCCTTCACGTCGAAAACGGTGTAGAGCTTGGTGATCTGGAGCAGATCGTTGACCTTCTTGGTCAGGTTCAGCAGTTTGAGTTCGCCGCCCTGATTCTTGGTGGTGGTGAAGGCGCTGACCAACTCGCCGATTCCTGAACTATCGATGTAATTCACATCGGCGAGGTTCAGCACGATTTTCTTGCTGCCCTTACCGAGGATTTCGCGCACCGTGTCGCGAAGGATCACGCTGCCTTCGCCCAACGTGATGCGGCCGCTGCAGTCCACGATGGTGACTCCATCCACTTGCCGACTACCAACCTTCATGCTCACTGGGAAGCCTCCTTGCCGCCCGCGGTTGGCCCGTGGACGTGCTTGATCAATTTAAGTTCCGTGCCCGTTTCGGTGGGGCGAATTTCGACCACATCCATAAACGAGCGCATTAAGAAAATTCCGCGTCCGGAAGTCTTGAGCAGATTTTCCGGCGCCAGGGGATTGGGAATGCGGCTCAGGTCCATGCCTTTGCCCTGATCGCGAATGATGATGATCAGATCGCCGCCCGTGCGCTCAAACGAGAGAGTCACTTTCTTGTCGGGGGAGTAGGCATTGCCGTGAAGCACGGCATTGACCGCGGCCTCGCGCACGGCCATGGATATCTGCATGACCTCTTCGTCGCCGAAACCAAGTTCCGTGGCAATGCGGGTAGCTTTCTCCTCCGCGTTGTCGATCGTCTCCAGTGAGGAGTCCAGCGTGTACGAGACCCGTTGTTCGGTCATGGCCATAGACGAAGTTGAAAAGATGAGTATACGACCGGGAAGGGTCAGAGTGTGCAACCCCGTCCGCAGACGCTCGCCAGATGCGATTCCCGGCGAATTCGGTAGTTTGCCTGTCGGACAAGGAATTGTCAACGACGCTGGCTATAAATGCTGGGAAATGCCGCGCCGGGCGGCCTTTCACTCTCGGCAACATCTCAGGCAGTGGACCCTCCAGCCCTCGCCCGCACCCAGAAACTCCATAGCGCCAGCGCGGCCGCGGTCAGAATCGAAATCCACCAGCCGGTGCTTCGATCCCATGTGCGGACAAAGCGAATCTCCACCCGATTCATGCCGGCCTCGACCCGAATCATCATCTGCCCCGATCCCGCGCGCGGCGAAGTCTCGATCGGGCGCCCGTTCACCTCGGTTTGCCAGGCCGGATAGGGAAACAGCCGCACGGCCAATTGATCGGGCACCGACATCTCCGCGGTAAAGGCTTTCGCCTCCGCATCCCATCGCACCACGTGGATCGCCGCCCGCGCCGGCCCCTCGACCGTAACTTTACGGGCATCTTTATCGATGGCCGACGGATCGGCGCCCACCGGAGTGTATTCGTCGGTTCCTTCATAACCCGTGCCGGTGGCCATGTTGTCCTGCATCTCGCGCAGATCGGCAGCTGTATCCCACCACGGCGCTTGCAAGCGATGCCACGCCGCCACGATCACCGCGATCGATAGCGCGCAGACTGCGGCTCGCATCCACCAGCGCCGCAGTCCGGACGTCACGACGATGGCGAAGATCATGCTGACGCAAAGCAGCCAGCGCCAGGGAAACTGCATGAACTTCATTTTGGGCACGAACTTCCACAGCAGAGCGCTCAGAGGAAACATCAGGAAGCAACACGCGGCCGCCCATAGCAGGAGCGTCGTCCAGAGTTCGCGCCTCGATTGCCGCCAGTTCGTGTCGAGCGGGATCTCTTGCCCGCTTGGCCGTAGCATCACAAAAGCGGCGGGCAAGAGTGCCCGCTCCGCACGCAAGGCTAGTGCCGCGACGAAGATCACCGCCATCTCCAGCACGGCGATCCACGAGATGATCCGGTTGAAGGCATCGTGATCGGGATCGGTGGTGTGAATGAATAGAAAATTATCTGCGGGACGCGATCCCGCCGACACGGCCTCGGCGATGTTGACCCATTTCTGCTCGTAGATCGCCGGCAGGAGGTAAAAGGCCGCCAGGCACGCTCCCAGCGCCACCGCTCCCGCGCCCACGAGCAAGAGCCGCGGGGATCGCCGTTTCCACGCGAAAAAGACGATCAGCAGCGCCAGCGAATAATGGATCATCACCGCTGCCGGAGCGTTGGTCAGCCAGGCTGCGGCCATTACCAGTCCCAAGGGCGCAATCATGCGCCGCTTTCCGTCCGCAGCTTCCAAAACAAAAAGCAGCAGCAGCGGCACCAGGCACGATGCCAGCAACTCGGCAAACGCGCTGCGCCAGTACACGATGACCAGATGATAGGGATTCACCGCATAGAGCACGGCGGCAAAAGTCGCATCCCGCGGATCAAGCCAGCGGCGCGCCAGGGCAAACATCGATGCACCTGCCAGAACCAACACCACCCATATGTAAATCGGAGAGGCGACCCTCCAAGGAAAGACCGCGCTCAGCAAGGCGCCGAGCGTCCAAGATGCCGGAGGATAAAACACGAACCTCGGCTCGCCGTAGGCAAAATGCGCCAGAGCTGCCCATCGCGGATACACGATGCCATGTTTCCACTGCGCCAGCACTTCCAGCCACGAGTACAGATGAAACTCGACATCGTGGCCGGAGGGCGTGCCGAAAAAGAAAAAGGGAATCTCGACCGCGAATGCCGCCGCCGCTATGGCGATCAGCGGCCTCCAGAATAGACGATCCGGCACGCGCTTCGGATCGGAACGAGAGAGAGACGAACTGGCGGCAGGCTTACCCAGGCGCGCTTCCGGTGGAAAGAAATTCAACTCATACGAACGTGAAACTCCCACAGTCTACATTCAACCCGGATGGTACAGGGTCGAAAACCGTTGCGGGCTGGGAAATCGAACCAGCCACAGAATGGTCATCCCGACCGGAACCGCTTTTCAGGTGGAGGGAGGGATCTCTCACCTACGAAGTTCGAGGGAAGGAGATCCCTCAGCCGGCTGAAACGCGCCGGCTTTCGGGATGACCCCCGATGAGTGATATCCACAAATTCAAGGTGACGCACTACCAGGCAAAGAGTCTTATCAGGGAATGAACTGCGCGATAGGAATGACTAGACGGAAGCCGTCTCTTCGGGATTGCGCTGATGTTCGAGCTCGGAGAAGAAATCTGCCTGCTCGAGCGAGGCGCCCCGCCGGAGCAGCTCGACCAGCGGATCCTCCATCTCATCCCCCGCATTGGCGGCCGGCTTATCGGCGGGCTCGAACTGGGTGAGATCGGCCACTAGCGCCCGTGGTGAAATGCTCAACTCGGGCATGGCATCCGGACTGTTGCGCAGAAAGTCAATGAGACTGCCGACCTGCTCCCGCTGTTCCAGAGTGCGGGAAGGGAACTCGACTCCCATTCCAAGTCCAGGATGCACGACACGCACCATACCTTCGGTATGCACTTCCAGTTCTTTGGTCTTGAGGCAGAAGTCGACCAGGGCGCGCTCGGGAAAAGGAGCTTCTGTCTGCACATAGCAGCCGCCCAGGCTCAAATCGGTGAGCTTGCAGTGGGGGACGGCTTCATCCGCCGGAGTGCCCGCTGAGGCAGCCGCGGCTCTTAACCAAGCTTTGAGGCTCGCCATAATACTTTCGGAAAGATCGAGGAACTGGATGCCGGTTTGCCCGTTCGGATTTGCCCATGCGACCTGTCCGTGTGCTTCAATTTCGAGAGCGCCGTCGGGAAGCTGAAAATGGAAGCTCAGCAACGATCCCGAAACCTGCGCTTCGGCGGTCAGGACGTCCATGCCGGTTTCAGAGAGATCGAGCAGGATGCCATCCACCTTGCGCGTATCGGGAAGGGTAATCTCGACCGGGGCTTGCACCGGAACCCGAAATGCACGGCGGCGTTCCCGGCTCAACAGGGCGGCAGCCGCCCTTAACCCGGCCTTCGCAGCTTCCTCGGTAACGGGCTTATAGAGGACGAAATGCGCCCCACCGCTCAGGATGGAGCGTACCTTTCCCGTGTCGGCGACCAGGGCGATGCTCAGAGGCGCAGAACCCAGTTTCTGCGCGTGCTGAAAGACTTCTTCTGCGGTTTCCGGGTTATCGAAGTCCACAATGAGCGCGTCGAACTTCTGCTGCTGCATCCGGGACAGGGTCGTCTCCGGATCGCTGGAGCGGTCCATGGCAATATCGAAAGCGGACAACACGCGGCCCAATACGTCGGCCGCCGCGTCGTCGCTTGATACTAATAGCGCTTGCAGATTCATAACGTGATGGAAATGTCCGATATTAGCAGTCTAGGGCCAGCGCGGTGCCGTAGGGCGCGCTGCCTTGGAAGCCGTCGATGAACCGGAGTTCGCCCCGGCCTTGGCGGCCATGGAGTCACCTTGCGTGATGGCATCATCCACCTCGGCCAGCACGACGTTATCTTCTTCATCGCTCTCGGCCAGCAGCGGAGCCACTTCGCGCAGCTTTTCGGCCGCCTGCTGCAGCATCTCGATTTGCTTGCCGAGTTGAGCGTATTTCGCTTGTTTCTGCCGCAGGACCTCGTGAATATCTTTCATACAACCCCCTGCTGGCATTTAAGAGGAGTCCGCCGGACGGGTCAACGGTAATCCCCGGGATCAGATTACCGGGGTAACGGCGGTCATTTGTAGTGGGAAGTAGTGCGATTGCAGATAGCAAAAAGCCCCGCCCTTTTCAGGGCGGAGCTTATATTCAGGAGTAGGAATCCCTTTTACGCCTTCAGTTTACGCCGCAACGCGCCAGCCAATCCAACCAGGCCCGTGCCCATCAGCATAAGGCTGCCGGGTTCCGGGGTGGTGGTCACGAAGGTGGTGTCGCCGCTGGTACCCATCCCCATGCCAGAGAAGAGCCCCGTGCCGGTACCGACCGCTGTTTGCACCTCTACCCCGGACACTGTAGCGCCGTTGTACCAGGTCCCCGAAATGGTTCCGCTCAGGACGTAAACGTTGCTGTTAGCGGTGTGGCCCGTTAACTCTAACGTCCAATTGCAACCACTGGCACAGGTGAAAGTCCCGCTGAAAATCGTCGTGCCGTTCGCGATCCCCGGAATATTCTCGGCGGTGATCGTGAAGGTTCCACCGGGAGCGAAAGTTCCACCGTTCGCCGCGCCACCGGCCATACTGAACGCGCCAGTGGTGAACGAGATGACACCGTAGGAACTCGGTCCGTTCAACTGAGTCGCCGTCAGGCCAGTGATCACGGTGATCGTGGCGCCGCTCATCGACAATCCCGAGTCGCCGCCGGTCAACGTACCGCCGCTGCTCGTAAAGTCAACGGTACCCGCAAACGCTGCCATCGGCAGCGCCAAAGTCAACAAAACCATCCACAGAACTCGCTTCATAATTGAACTCCCTCCTGAATATCAACAGCTTTTGTTGTATCTTTCTTACTGCGTTACTGGGGGACTTCAGAACTTTCCCGGGATACAGCAGAGCCGTAGCTCCCGGCAGCTCTCTATTGAGCACCCTGAATGCCAAAACAGGAAGTATTTCATGGTGCTGAAACTAAACGGCTTACATTGTTTACACCAGCTGGATGGCACTTGTCGAGTGCAAATTGCTGCACACATGCAACATCCTTTTGCGGAATCCCAGTCCTTGGTTCTAAACCCTCCATTCTCAACCGGTCAGCGAAGGGAGTTTACCCGCCGATCCCAGCAGGAAAATGGCTCCGACCACCATGCTGTAAGCCGAGGTGAGTAGGGTGAGCGCCCGCAAGGCATTCGGCTTGGCCAGGGTCGCCGAAAACAGACCCGCCGCCGAGGCGCACATCAAAGTATTCATCAGCAGCAGGCCGAGGATAAACATCATCAGGCAGAGGAGTCCGGCCGCGGTCCCGCCCAGATTTGCCGCCATCAGGATCACCAAGATCTGCGTCGGAGTCTCCGCGCCCAACCCGTGAATCACTCCTACCACGAAGGTCGAACTGGTCCCGTAGCCGTCCTTAAACACCTGGGGAGCTTCGACGCGGGTGCCCCCAAACAGTCGGGTCAGGCGCCAGTAAATCCACAGCGCCCCATTCATCAGCAGGGTGATGCGCGTCTGCGGGCGGGTGTGGCTGTGCGCGCCTTCTCGAAAGAAAGTGCCGAGCACATAAACTCCCAGCACCAGCAGGGTGATTCCCACCAGGCGTTCCGCCCAGCGATCACTGGCCGCGGGAAGGGCAATGCGGAACACGACCGCGGCCGCACCCAGCACGGCGATCGTCGTGGCATGTCCGGCAACGTAAAGCAGTCCGTAGCGCATGGCGTCGCGCGCCTTGGATTGGACGCTGCTGATGTCGCTGATCGCGGCAATGTGGTCGTAGTCGAAGCCGTGGCGAAATCCAAGCCCTGCCGCCGAAACCAGCGCCAGCCGCAGATTGACAGGATCGATCATGCAAGAAACTCAGGCGTTGGAGGTGGCGATAGGATGCGCTGCACAACTGGTCTTGTAGGCTAGCACACTTCTCCGGCCGAGGCTTGCAATCGTTACCGCGTCTACAGTGCGGCGATGCGTTCCCAGCCACCGGGATAGGACGTCACCAGGCCGAGGTCATCTACTACAATCTCGGCTGAGAACCCGGTGTTGCTGGCATAGCGGTAAGTGTTCTGGGCGAGCCGGGTGTAGCGTTGCGACAGTGGTTGCACCGTAAGCTCCGGAAATTTCACCCAGGCGGCGATGATCGACTCGCTGCTCCCGATCTGCAGGTTGAGCCGCCGGATCGCCAGCGTGTTGGTCGCGGGCGTCGCCGCGAGATCCACGTCGTCACAGCCCGCAACCTCGCGCAATTCCTGGCCTGAACTGCGCCACAATCCACGGCTCTCCACGCTCAGGCTGAGGTTCTTGATATCGCTTCCTATCGCGCGCTCGACTTGAACGCGGTGGGTGAGCCAGTTTTCGTCGCAATGAATTTCGTAGTTCGCCAGCATGGGCCGCTGGTCTTTGAGGACTCCGACGACCGTACCCTTCAGCATCCAGCCTTCTGCGGTGTGCCAGAGGCCACAGTAGTCTGTGCCATCGATCAGCAGGCTTTTCCAGACGACGGCGCGCTTTAGTTCATCGGTCATCGAGCGTAAGTATTCGCGATTCGGGCAGAATGCCAGCCGCTGATTATCTTGATCGAGCCCGTCTTCTCTACTTTAGCCCTTCGACCACATAAAGGTAAGAAAGCGTGCGGCCGAATGTGTACAGGTTGAAGCTTCCATCCGGCGTGATGAGTCCTGTGCCCACCCCGGAAACGCCAGCTAGATCGCCGGGCGCATGCTGCTGATGCAGATGCCGCTGACCAGTCTTCAAGTCGGCAACGTACACCTTCACGGGCATCGAGGAAGAATCGCCAATGTAGATGGATTTACCATCGGCCGTCCATCCCGCCACGACTTCATCGGGCTGTACGAACGAGAGTGGACGAAGCGTCTGCTCGCCATTGAAAGGAATCATCCAGTAAGCGTTGCTTTTACGACCGATCACGTAGTTTCCGTCTGGAGATATCTGTGTGCCGCGGAACCCTTCGGGTCCGAACGGTTTTGGCGCCGAGCCATCCCGCTTCAGAAGATAGGTGCGCGGAGCTCCGCCTTTCTCGGTTGCCACCAGAAGCAACGCATTCCCGTCCGGGGTAAAGCGCACGTTCGCCGTGTGGAACAGTTGAGCGTCGCCGAGAGCTACCGGCTGTCCGGCGCCCGCCGGGAGCAGAACGAGGGGTGCAGGCTGTTTCACGTTGGTGGACGCCACCCACTTGTCGTCGGGAGAGATGGCGAGCCCCATGCCGGAGCCGAGGCGGATTGCAGGCGAACCATCCGTCTGGCGCAGAAACACCGTATAGTCGGGGCCTCCACCTTCGCCGTCCTCTTCCAGCACCGCCCACTTACCATCCGTCGAAAGCGCGCGGCCCAGCGTCCAGTCGAACCAGGATAGATCGACATCGCGCTCCTGTCCCACCCTGTGGCCGTAGACCTCTTGCCGCGTGGCCTCGTTGGCAATTAAAACCTGTCCGTCCTTGCTGATGTCGAAAAGATGCAGGCGGCCAGGAATGTGCAATAGATCGCGCAAGTGGCCGCTCAGGTCGACGGCATAGAGCGCGCTGTTGATGCCCGCGTCGCTGCCCGTGAACCAGACTTCATCGCCGGAGCGCGACCATGCCAGGCCGGTAAGATCGCTCCACTCCTTCGTCAGCCGGGTGGCCTTGCCAGCCAGATCCACCACGGCCACATATCCGCGGGTGTCGCCATAGTTGGGATGATCGAAAAACGCGATTCGCTTGCCGTCGGGAGAGACCGACACATCGGAAACATATCCCGTCGCGGTCGCATAGATAGTTTTTCCGATGGGATATTCCAGCCGCCACTCTGGCGCCACGAAGTGCACGGCCGCCAGATTGTCCCCATCTTTGCTCCATGAGGCCTGCAGCACATCCCCGAGCAGTTCGCGGGGCGCGCCTCCGGTCAGCGGGACCACCGACAGCATGCCGCGGGGAACGTCGCCGCCGTCAGATTTCTGCCGCAGAGCCATCTCTCCTTTAGAGGAGATGTTCAGGATCTCGCTGTCCTGCAGGTCGATCGGCCGCGACATCAGCGCATCGGTTCGCGTGCTGTAGACCTGCTCCTTCAGAGCCCCGTTCCAGGCGGCGCTGTATAAAATGCTTTGGCCATCCGGAGCGAACTTCGCCCCATAAATCGATCCGCGCTGAAACGTAAGCTGGTGAAAGTGAGGCGCGAGGGCTGGAGCATTGTTCCGGGCGGCGTAGTAAGTCCCAGCCAACGCCAGCAGCACCATCAAAGCACCCGCGGCTGGCTTCCAATACGATTTCTTCGTATCGGCCACGGCCCGCAAACGCGAGGCGGTCCCGGACTGATTGGAAACCGAGTCCAGATCAAACGCCACATCACGCGCCGAATGGAAACGCTGCTCCGGATTTTTCTCCAGGCAATGTTGCAGGATGCGCTCCAGCGCCGGAGAAACGTTCCGATTGGTCTCGCTCAACTCCGGAGGGTCTTCTTTCAGGATTGCGCTCATCGTGTCAGCGGGAGTGTCCCGGTGAAAGGCCCGTTTCCCCGAAAGCATCTCGTAGAGGATGACGCCGAAGCTGAAAATGTCGGAGCGGGTATCCACGGTTGCGCCCCGCACCTGCTCGGGCGACATGTATCCCGCGGTCCCCATCACCGTGCCCAGCTCGGTGGCGTGGGTCAGGGTGGGCATGGAACCATGGACACCGGATTCGGTCTGTGTTAGTTTGGCCAGCCCGAAATCCAGGATCTTCACCCGCCCGTCTTTCGTGAGAAATAAGTTCTCCGGCTTCAGGTCGCGGTGAATGATTCCTTTCTCGTGGGCCGCCGCCAGTCCGTGCGCGATTTGCAAGGAGTAGTCCAAGGCCTTGCGCACGGCGAGTGATCCTCCGCGCAGGCGCTCACGCAGCGTCTCTCCCTCCAACAACTCCGACACCACGTAAGGCGAGCCTTCGTTGGTGCCGATATCAAATACCGCGAGAATGTTGGGATGGTTCAGCGCGGCGGTGGCCAGCGCCTCCTGCTCGAAGCGGCGCAACCGGTCGGGATCGAGCGAGAGCGCTTGCGGTAAAACCTTGATGGCCACTTCACGCTTCAGACGCGGGTCGCGGGCGCGGTAGACTTCGCCCATTCCCCCCGCGCCCAGAGTCGACACAATTTCATACGGTCCAAGCTTGGTGCCAGAGGTGAGTGTCATAGTGTGCGCGCAATTATAGCCCGAGCCACAACGCCACCCGGAATTTACTCAGGTCGGATCGCGAATTCACTAGCAATCTCTCAGCCGGCCGCCTTCATCAGTTCGCTCAGCTTGTCCAGGTCCTGGGCGCTGGCGTCGCCGATCACGAAGTAGCGAAAGCCATTGTGGCGCCAAGTCCGCACTTCAAAGGATAGGGCGGTCCGTATCGTGTCGTTCTCGCTGGCTTCTCCGAGTCCCCGGTCCTGAAAAATGAAGACTGAAATCTGGTGCTGGCGGACGCGAAAAATAAGTTCCGCACCGGGAGATTGGTTAAGGTAGCTGACCCTTCCGCCTACCAGGACGAACGGCGAACCTTCTAGCTCAGGCAAGTTAAACGTGAAAGGAATCTTGCCCGCAAACCATGGCTTCACGCTGTGCCGGTCGGTGGAAATTACATCAACCGGATTGGCGCTGGCGAGAGTTGCTACATGCTGGTCGACAAGTTCGCCGATGAGCCGCTGTTGGCTCCCGCGAAGAGTCAGAAAAAGTACACCGGCAACCAGCACAGCGGCGGCAGTGGCCAGAATTGGAAACCAGAGCCGACTCCCCGGAAACGGCCTGCGCGGCGCCATGCTCTTTTGCACGCGCGCTCGAAAGGCAGGGCTCGGCGTAAATCTCTGGCCGGCGGCCTGGACCGCGCGCTTCTGCTGAACTCTGCGCAGGCCGTCTGCGGCGCAAGCGGCGCATCCGCGCAAATGTTCGGCCACGGCGCGCGCCTCGCCGGGGGCGAGCTCTCCGTCGAGATAGGCATCGAGTTTTTCAGTCCACTGATCGCAGCCCATGATCGCAGCCCAGGTTCCGGGTGAAGTATCCGGTGACCTATACAGAGTTCCCTTGCAGTTGTTGTACGACATCCCGCAGAGCCCGGCGCGCGCGGGACAGGCGCGACATCACGGTCCCCATCGGGATGGCGAGAGTTGTAGAAATCTCCTGGTACGACATTTCTTCAAATTCACAAAGCAGCAGCACCTCGCGATAAGGCACGGGCAATCGGCCCAGAGCTTCTTGCACGAGCTGCCTGTCCGAACGCCCGAGCAGAATGCTCTCCGGCGTTTCCTCGACTGCAGGAAGGCTTTCCTGACCGGCTTCAAGATCCAGCGGCACGCTAGCGGTTGATTTCAGGCCGGTGCGTGAGGTGAGGAACGTGTTGCGAAGAATCTGGTAGATCCAGGCGCGAAAGTTGGTGCCGGGCTGGAACGAGCGGAATCCCTTCAGAGCCTTTACATATGTTTCCTGCACCAGATCTTCGGCTTCCTGCCGGTCTTGCGTCAGCCAGTGGGCAAAGTTATAAAGCCGCTCAAACAGCGGCATGGCCAACTCCTCGAACGACTCCGGAACTGACCGCTCTTCCGACACGCACACAAGGGTAAACCAGCGAACGATCGCTTTATTCCCGCATCGCCGAAATAAATTTCCAGGAATAAAAGTACGTGCCGCCGGTTCTGCACGGGGAACCGCAAGAGCAAATTTCGCTCGGAAAGAATCGGAGGGAGATATGCCACCACAGAACAGTGACGAAACAATTTTGTTCGACCACAACTACGGCCACAACCGCGACGGAATCGATCGCCGGGGATTCTTAAAATGCATGGCCTGGGCGGGCACGGGAGCCCTCTGCGTGCTGGAAGGAGGAATATTGAAGTCCTACGGCCTCGATGATCCTGCGGGCATTGCAAAAGTCGCCAAGGGCGAAGTCAGTTTTGTCCAGATCAGCGATAGCCATATGGGATTCAACAAGCCTGCGAACTCCGACGTAGTCGCGACTCTGAAAGCCGCCGTCGCCAAAATCAATGCGCTGCCCGTACGTCCCCAATTCATTCTGCACACCGGTGACATCAGCCATCTCTCCCGGCCGGAGGAGTTCGATACCGTCGACCAGATTCTTAAATCCGCGCCCACCCAGGATGTGTTCTTCGTTCCCGGTGAGCATGACGTTCTCGAAGATGACGGCAAGCAATACCTTGCGCGCTACGGCAAGAACACCAAGGGCGCGGGCTGGTACAGCTTTGACAACAAGGGCGTGCACTTCATTGGACTGGTCAACGTGATGAATCTGAAAGCTGGAGGCATGGGCTCGCTGGGAGCGGCACAACTGAAGTGGCTGAAAGATGATGTCAGACATCTTTCCATCAGCACACCTCTGGTTGTGTTCGCGCACATGCCGCTATGGAACATATATCCGGAATGGGGATGGGGCACCGACGACAGTGCGCAGGCGCTTTCCTATCTGAAGCGTTTCGGCTCGGTGACCGTTTTGAACGGACACATTCAGCAAACCATGCAGAAGGTGGAAGGCAATGTCACCTTCCACACCGCGACTTCGACTGCCTTCCCGCAACCCCATCCGGGAGCGGCGCCGTCCCCCGGCCCGATGAAAGTTCCGGCGGAGCAACTGCGCAGTCTGCTCGGAGTCACCGATGTGAACTACGTGCGCAAACATCACGCCCTGGCATTGATCGATTCCACGCTGGAATAGCGGGTTCGTCGACCTTCGGAAAAAACATTCACAAACTTTATGAGGAGCAAGCATGAGAAAGAGCAGATGGATTCTTTGTGTCGCAGTGTCAACCGTGTTAACCGTAGCAGCACCCTCTACAGTACAGAAGTCGGTGGCGGCGGGTCCGCCGACCGTCGACGTCAAGATTGACAATTTCAGTTTTACGCCGGCCACTCTCACCGTTAAAACGGGAACCCAGATCATCTGGACCAATGGGGATGACATTCCTCATACCGTGGTCAGCGAGGACCAGAGCTTTAAGTCCAAGGTGCTCGACACGGATGAGAAGTTCACGTTCACGGCCAGCAAGCCCGGTACCTACTCGTACTTCTGTTCGATTCATCCGAAGATGACGGGCAAAGTGGTTGTGGAGTAGGTGACCCGTGCATCCTTTTGATCTCAAGGCGGCCTTGCTCGCAAAACACGCGCAACACGTCGTCTTAGTTCACTTTCCGATCGCACTCTTTCTGACGGGAGTTGCTTTCGACGTTGCCGCCTGCTGGACGAAAAATGTCACGAAGCGAGGAACACTGGCAGCGGCGGCAAGTCTCAACATGATCACCGCGGCGATTGCTGTGGTGCCGACCCTTGCAACCGGTATCGCGGCCTGGCAGTGGCAACTCGCGGGACAGAAACTGAAGGGAGTGTTGCTGATTCACCTAACCCTGGGATGCACGTCCGGTCTTCTTATATGTTTGGTTGCGTGGATCCATTTTCGGCGGCGAGGATCCTTCCAGTCTGCGCTTCCCGGTTACTACCTGCCGCTGGAACTCCTGACCGCCGCAGTCGTGGCTCTGACCGCGCACCTCGGCGGTTTTCTGAGTGGCGTCAACCTTCCTGGTTAACGCGCGACGCCGCTCGCCATCACTTCTTCGACCAGATTACTTTTCACCACTGGGAACACAGAGGGGCACTGAGGAAAATCCCCGTGAACCTCAGTTTCCTCTGAGGTTCGGTTGGCTTCTCGATTCAGCTTGTCGTTCGCGCATTCACTTGTCGTTCCCGATCTTTTCGGTATACGCTCTGGTTCTCGCCCGCGACTCGATCGGGGCGACTGCGCCCCATTGGCGCATCCTGAGTGGCTCATGAAGGAAACGACCGCTATCCCCGACTTCGAACGGTTCCAGACCGGGGCAGCGAAGTATGCCGCGTACCTCGAGACGCCCGAGGGCAGGTTGCGCCTCGATCTCGCCTTTGCCAACTTGCAGGAATTTCTACCGCTGGACACGCGCTCTTGCCGCGCTCTGGATCTTGGGTGCGGTACCGGGGCCATCGGGGTGCGGCTGGCGCGGCTGGGTCTTCACGTCACGTTGCTGGATGCGTCCCAGTCGATGTTGGATTTCGCCGAACGCGCTGCGCGGGAAGCGGGAGTCGCGGAAAGAATTACGCTGACACACGGCGACGCCAATCAATGGGCAGACTTGTTCGGCGCCGCGTCGTTCGATCTGATTCTCTGCCACAATGTCCTGGAGTTTGTCGATGACCCGAGTGTCTTGTTGCGCGGCGCGGCGCGGGCTCTGCGAGTTTCATCCGGCATAATCTCAGTTTTGGTGCGCAATCAGCCAGGCGAGGTGTTGAAGGCCGCGCTACTAAACGGAGACTTGGCTGCGGCTGAGCGAAGCCTGACTGCCGAGTGGGGCGACGAGGCTCTGTACGGGGGCAGGGTGCGGCTATTTACGGCGGAGAGCCTGCGAGCCATGTTGCTCGAATCGTCATTCGCGGTAATTGCGGAGCGCGGTGTGCGTGTCATTTCGGATTACTTGCCGCCGAAAGTTTCCCGAAGTGATGAGTACGATCGGATTTTTAACCTGGAGCGCAAGCTGGGCAAGCGACCGGAGTTTGCCGCAGTCGCCCGCTACACCCATTGCCTGGCACATCGCGCAGACCACGCTCGCCCGGTCATGAAGGACGGTGCATGAACAAAGTAGTAGCCCAGTCTTCGTCGTCCGGATCTGGCTTGGCATCTGATGCCGGTATTTCGCTTGGGCTCGGCCTCACCAACGAATGTAATCTCGCCTGCGCTTTCTGCTATCGCGATCCGGCTCGCACGGATCGTCTCTCCCTGGATCAAGTGAAGGCAGTCATGGAACGCCTGCCCGTGCGCTCGGTGAATCTTGGTACCGGTGAGAACGGCATGCATCCCGACTTCAAGGCGATCCTGGCCTACCTGCGGACGAAATCGGTCAAGCTCACCATCACTTCCAACGGTCATAGTGTTGCTGTTCTGGAAGACAGCGAACTGCGCGCCTTTCATGACATCGAGTTCTCTCTTGATTACCCGACGCAAGTCGAGCAAGATGCACAGCGCGGACAGGGTAATTGGGGACTCATCCAGCAGCAGGCAGAACGGTGTCTGAGGCTGGGCGTTCCGGTCACTATCATCGCGGTCATGATGAAGTCGAATTACTTGCGCCTGGCGGATGTGGCGCGAGTCGCCAAACGGTTTGAGGCCCCGTTGCGAGTGAATGTGTACCAGGCTGTGCGCTCGGACGTCTACGCCCTCAGCTACGAAGAGTACTGGGAAGGCTTTCGCCGCCTCTTTGAGCAGACCGATGTAATCGCGATTGGCGAGCCGCTGGTTCGCGCCATGGCGGGCCTTCCGCCGCTCCGCGGCGGATGTGGCGTGAGCACCGTGCGCGTGACGCCAAGAGCCACGACACAACCCTGCGTCTATTGGCCAGGATCGGGGGAGCCACTTGCAGATTTGATTTCTGCCGGCGCTAATATCCTGAGCTCAACCCCCTTCGAGCAGGCACGGACACTCCCTCAAGCCTGCCATGAGTGCGAGTTCCGCGAGTCGTGCCACGGCGGATGCGCTGGAAGGCGAGGCTTGCAAGGCGCACTACTGCAGCCCGATTTTTATTGTCCGATCATTCGCGGCGAGCGCCCGACGCTGCAGATCCGCGCCGCTGCGAACCGCGATTTGCCCAAACTAAGCAGTTCCTGCACTACCGTCGTGATCGCGCGGTAGTCTGAAGCACACCGAACAAGATCCACTGCTCGAATAAGCGCGACGGGAACTGCCCCACTCAAACCCAAGGTCCCTCCACTCCGCAGATCATCGCCTTCGCGATGATCTGCTCCGGTCGGGATGACAGAGTTGGGGAGACCTTATTTCGCCTCCATCCACGCATCCGAACCCGCCAGCTTAACTGCCAGATCCGTAATGGAGATGTGCAACGGCTTGCCATCGGCGGTGCCGCGGTGCTCGGTTGAGAACAGAATTGGACCGGCCTTTTTGTAGCCTACCCAGGTTGCGTTGACGAGGCTGGGCTTCTCAGTCCCGCCGTGGCGGAAGACAAGGTACTCGACGCGGTTGTCTTTGCCAACGTAGAGGTCCCAGGTGTCGCCGGGCGTGTAACCGCCGGCTTCCGGGGGATACTTTACTGAGACAAGCTCGGCCGAACCGACGCCCATCGGCAGTTTCTTCATACCTTCATCGGTAACCATCGCGCTCTTGTCCCAGTAAGCGTGGAAAACAAACAGGAGCCAATAATTATCGTTGACGAAAGGTCGTTCGACTTCATTCTTCACTTGGTCGGATTGACTGCTGAGGTGAGAACCGTCGTAGGTGACCTTGAGCGGCTTGCCGGCTTTATCCGTTCCTTCGTAGCTGATTTTTCCGGTCTTAGGCTCCCACTCCCACTTGTGAGCCGCTTTGAAGAGTCCGACAATCTCTCCGTTCCAGGTGTAGCGGATCGCCTCGACCTTGTCCCACGAATCGATGCCGTAGGCCTTTGCGATTTGTTCGATAATGGGCGCGCGCTCTTGCGCCCACGAGTTCGGACCAAGGACCAGCACTCCGCAAAGCAGAAGACCCATCACGGTGAAACGGCGGGCATTTCGCATAGACTTGCTCCTCGGTGAATTGAACAGATGCTGCCTTGGATGACGGTGCAAGGCCGGTGGTTACACTAAAGCTTGCCTCATAAACAGTTTTGGGAAGGGCTCGGCTTCAGCCGTGCCGCTCATCGCTCACTAAAAACGTGGGCTTTAGCCCCTGAGGGCCTCGGAGCTTGCTTTGAAAACTGCGTCGTACGGCACGCTGCCTAACTCTGACAAGCATTGGGTGCGGGTGACTGTCGCATCCGCCGCAAAGCGATAACCGCGGCGGCTGCGGCCACGCATCCGTATTCCGCTAACATCACCCAACCGGGAAGCGCCCCCCACGGACGCCCGAGTGCGCGAAAGTGCCACTGGACGTAGGTCGGGATAATGCTGACCGTCCAGACGATGATCAGCAGCGTCGAGGCCGACGTCAGAAATGGCAGAAGCGCGAGTAGATACCAGGGGAATACGGCCGGGGCGAACAATAGAGACGCTGCCATGGGCCAGGCAAACTCGAAGCCTTGAACCACAGGGGACTCAGAGTTACACGGAGGAAACACTGTGGCCTCTGCTCTGTGCAACTCTGTGTCCTCTGTGGTTAAAATTCCTTGGCTCGGAGGCCACTCCGGCCCTCGGCTTCTTAGCCAGGCCGCAGTCGCCAATCCGGCGAGCACCGCCAGGCCGGCCAGCCACTGCGGAGGCACCAATCGATCGAGTGCGGCAAACACGGGACCGTTGAAGCGGAACGTCTGCACATACGTACCCAGCGATCCCAACGGAATGCGGCCATGATTCAGAAAGGGCACGTACAAGAGTGCGACCACCGCTGCGGCAAGCACAACGTCGCGAATGCGTACCCGCTTCCAATAGATGGGCAAGAGTACGAGCGGCAGCAGCTTTACGGCTACAGCTAGCCCAAGTGCAACAGCCGCAGTCGCCCGCCATCGACGCACCAGCGCAGCGGCCGACACCACCAGCAACAGCGCGCCGACAATATCAATGTGTCCGCTGCCCGCCACTTCAATGGCCAACAACGGATTCCATGCGAACGCAAGAACCAAATGCGCTGGCCGCCGGGTCAGACGCAAGAGATCGAGCAAGACGAAAACAGTGGCGAACTCGCAAACTACAAATGCTACTTTGAACGCAAAGGTTGACTCCCGAATCGCCGTCACGGCACGAAAAAAAAGCTGCGCTCCCGCTGGATATGGGCTCGGTAGATCTGGGTTGTTCAAAGTGCGGGTTTCCGCGATATGCAGCCCCTTCACGGCAGGATCGCTGGGAACGACAAGATAAGGGTTGTATCCAAGCCGCTGCAGCCGGCCGTCCCAAACATAGCGATGAATGTCATCATCGGCGCCCGCGGGCAGCCGAAGAAATTCAACGTGCCATGCCGCAGCCAGGATGAGCCCGATGACGACAGCCCGTCGGGAAAATCTTCGTTCAAATTTCGATGCGGCGAAGAACTCACGGATCGCCAAGAGGTACGCGATCCCCGCGACCGTCAACGAGTCCATGAAGCCCGGCCCGCCCCGATCGCCGAAGTGGCGGGAGCAGATCGTCAGCGCCACCAGCAACGTGACACCGAGTACGTACACTCTCCAGGCGGGAGTGATCTTCACTATTACAGTTCTCCAATTTCCATGTGGAGCAGTTCCCATGTGGAGTTATGTGGAGCGGGCACTCTTGC
>CAVRDS010000036.1:0-332617 GCA_963719865.1 uncultured Acidobacteriota bacterium
TCGAGGTAGAAGCGGCGTACTATGGCGCGCCGCCGGGCTGGATTGGGCGCGTGCTGCGCGTCCAATGGGATGAGTTGTATGTTCGCCTGCTTGATCCCAAGACCGGGCAACTGCTGCGCGAACACGTGCGCCAGAAGCGCGGCTGGTATCGCATTAAAGAAGAGGACCACCCCAAGCGAACACCACTGCGCACTTCCCAACTGCTGTGGCGAGCCGGTCTCGGGAGCGCACATCGGTGCGCTCTGCGACGCCATCCACCGCCAGCAAGGCGAGGTCGGAGTGCGCCGCATCCTGGGCGTTCTCTCCTTGGCCAAGAAGTACGGCACCGCGGCGGTCGATGAAGCCTGCGCCGCTGCGCTGGAGATGGGAGTTCAGGAATACCGCTTCGTCCGCCGCTATCTGGAACGCTGCCCGCAAGCCCCACTCAGTTTGCAGCAAGTCGATCCCTGATCCGCGAACTGGTGCAGTACCTCGACTTCCGCACTACAGAACCAAGGAGATAGAAGAATGAATCTGATCGAACACTATCGTGCGCTCAAACAACTTCGCCTGGGCGGAATGGCCGCCGTGCTGGAGACCCGCCTGCGCCAGGCCCAAACCGAACCGCTCGCCCCCATCGATCTGCTCTCCTGCCTGATCTCCGACGAACTCGCGCGGCGGGGCGAGCGTTTGCTGGAGCGGCGCACCAAACAAGCGCAGTTCCGCGATTCGCAGAAGACTCTCGATAACTTCGACTTTGCTTTCAATAAGAAGATGAATCGCAGCCTGGTCTTCGATCTGGCCACTGGCGCATTCATCGCGCGCCACGAAGACGCCCTGTTTTCGGCCCACCCGGTCACCGGCAAAAGTCATCTGGCTCAGGCCATCGGCCAAGCTGCCATCCAGCAGGGCTACCGCGTGCTCTACCGCGAGACCCACACCTTGCTCGACGAGTTGGCCGAAGCCACTCTGGACGGCACGCGCAAAGAGCGCATGGAGTTTCTGGTGACCGTACCCCTGCTAATCCTCGACGATCTCGGGATGCGCAAGCTGCCACTGACCGCTGCCGAAGAACTGCTGGAGATCATCATGCGACGGTATGAACGGGCCAGCACGGTGCTGACTTCGAATCGCCCTGTCGAAGACTGGGGAAAACTTCTGGGAGATGCAGCCGCCGTCAGCGCGATGCTCGACCGCCTGCTCCACCATGGGCATGTGCTCAAGTGTGGCCCGCGGAGCTGGCGCACCAAGATGGATGCGCCGGGACAATAAGCACTTAGCGCATGGTCCTAACTGGGTTTACTGGTAAAATCTCCCAGAAAAGAAAGACGTGCCGGAATCCCGAGTTACCGGCTTCCCTATATGAGCAAAAAGAAGATTGCAATGCTTGTAGTCGCTGTTTTGGGTTCAATGCTCATCGGGGCAGTTCTATTTGCTTATTACGACTTTACTCACAACTTCCGTTTCCCTTTGACTTCGGAGCAGGTCTCAGATGCTCAGATTGCTCTTAAGGGCGCACTGGGTGAGGCTATATTCAATGGCCAGCACGGCGAGGTTATTCCTGATGCGCAGCTAGAAGGCAAGACCGGTTTAGACGCGCTGCTTGCGCCCGCTCCTGGCAGTGGCAAGGGGGAAGGACTGATCAAGGCGTACCAAGAGAATCCACAGAAGTTCAAGCGTTACGCAGAAATGCTCGACACAGCGATGAACGCGAAGAAAGTTGGCGAGGTGCTGCTTCAGCAGACCGCTTCGCGTCCACCACGAACCAGCGAATCTCTTGCGATGGAGGCCAACTTGAAGGTTGATGCTTGGGGAAGCCCGTTCTGCATAATCCCTGTCGGTGCGAGAGTCGCAGTTGTCAGCGGCGGCCCAGCGCGGCTGTCCTGTGATGCCCTCCCATTGACTGCCGCCCAGATCGCCGGTTCCCACAGAAATATTTACGCCGGACCGTCTGGCATAGTCGTCGTAATCGCCGCGCCTCAGGATGCGGGGCACCCACTGCCGCCGCGAGCGACCCCAACCGGATCGTGAGTTGTGAGGTGAGCGATTGCCTCGGCGCAGAAGAAAGACCGCAAGACTGATCCCGAACGACGGCTTCTATCATGATCAGAACTTGCCTGAGCGGGGAGAGGCAGAGTACAACAGTTTAGTTCCGGCACCTTCCATTGGCCGGTTTTGAAGTGATAACCGTTGGCCGCTTTTGAAGTGATCACTGAGGTCTTCGGCGAAGCCTGAGTGTTCTGGGTGGCTTTCTTGCCTTTCTTGTTCTTCTTGGGCCGCATGACGTTAATCGCAGCGGCGTCGAGCGAAGTCTTGATGTGCGCTGCGTAGTATTTCTCGATCATCTCCACGCTAGTGCGGCAGTTCTTAGCGATTTGGTAGATGTCGGCACCCTCCATGAGGCGCAGGCAGATGTACGAATGCCGCAGGCTGTACGCCGTTCGCGGTCGGCCTTCGCGGTCAAAGCGAAGATTTTGTTCATCAAGGATAGTTTTGAAAAGCTCGCGCTGCCACTTGGGAAAAATGAGATCGGTGGGTCCGGGTGTGCGCCATTGTTCCCCAAGGACATTGGAGTTCACGGAAGTTTCTGTGGGCGTGTTCACGCCGTAAATGCGCGCCGGGCGAAGCCGGCTTCGAAGTCGCTCAAAAGGCCTCACTGCACCGGGCATACTCTTGCAGTATCCGACGCCGCGCTTTCCGCGCACTTCAATCTCCAGGATCGTCTTACCCAAGTCCTCATCATCAACGATCATGACATCCCTGAACTCAAGGCGCCATGCCTCGTCGGGCCGCAGTCCGGTATTGACGGCGAATAGCACAAAGTCGTGCAACTGTTCCGCCTCCCAGTTGAAGCCCTTCTTCTTTGGCTCCTGCGCGCGCTTTCGTGTCGCTTCGTAGAGCTTTTTGTATTCCTCTGGTGAGAACCACGCCCTGTGCGAGATTTTTGGAGATGACCGGTACGGCTCGGAGAAATCGGGGAGCCGGTCGAGCCATCCATGGCGCAGCGCCGTTTTTAGGGTCTGGCGCAGCGTCACGATTTCTTGATGCAGGGTGCTGTGACCCGGCGGCTTGCCACGTTTCGTAATTGCTTCTTGGTGTCTGTGAATTCGGTATTCCTGGATCTTTCCTGCGGTGATCTCTGAGATGCCCAGGTTCCCGAAGAAGGGAACCAAGTGAACGCTGGATCGCCAGTGCTGGCCGTCCACATATCGCTTGTTGCGTTGTCCCTGGGTGATGATGTCGTACTCGTGCAGGTAGCGTTCAGATACGTCGCGAAAGGTCTTTTCGCTCTTGATCTCGCCACCACGGAGTTTTCCGCGAAGCTGTAGGTACCAGTCCTCGGCGATTTCCTTGGCCTTGGAGAGGCTCTCTTCCTTCGTGCTGGTCCGCCGATTCTTGCCGGCAAAATAGCTTGAGCACTGCCAAAGGCTGCTGTTTGGACGCTTGTAGACGTGAACCTTGCCGCCAAGGATGGTGTGTTGTTCCGGCATCTTCGTTCCTCGTTCGAAGCGGCGCGAGAGTCCGAAAATGTGTAATAGATGTGTAACTAAACCTGGTTTGGCAGTTTGTCAATAAGATTATTTATTTCACTGAGATAGATGACTTATTTGGATTATATGTAGGATTTTGAGTCCGCTGCGTCTGCCAGTTCCGCCATCCCGGCGATGCTTAGAGAGAGATGGTGAACCGATTATATCAATTCAACGTGTGTCGCTCGCGGAAGTCGGGTCTGACCTTCGATTGCGAGGAGCAAAACGCCACGTATTGCGAGGAGCACACGTCCAAGCTGTGGTGCGCCGGGCGGCGTTTCAAGCAGTCTTCTTCCGGGATCGGTTCCATTGAGACGTGACGACACAAACCTGATCATCACGAGTGAAAAGCCTCGGTGGAAACTGGACCGGGCCGGTCTTCCCGCATGGCCGCAGCCGCCTTCAGTAACTGAGCATTGAAGTCCGGCAATAATTCTGCAGCCGCCTCTAGATTGCGCTTTCGCCCCTGGTGCTCGATCTCTTTTGCTTTCTCGGCAATCTCCGTCAGTCCCAGGTAAATCAACTCGCCCTTCAGCGTGTGCGCCGTTCTTTCGATGACCTCGCAATCGGCGGCGGCGAGACCCTGCTGCATGCTGCGCAGTTGCTCCGGGACCTCTTCCAGGAAAACTTGCACCAGCTCCGATAAGAGCGCTTCGTCGCCCTCGACACGCGCCAGCGCCGTAGCCCGATCCCAGCCCACGTGCTTTTGCTGTACTTGCGGTTCCAGCGGTGGCGTATGCAGTTGCTCCGCGCCGAGCACCCGCGCAATCGTCTCTGCAATTTGCGCGCTGCTCACCGGCTTGACCAGGTATCCATCCATGCCCGCCTGCAAGCATCGCTCCCGATCGCCCTTCATCGCATGTGCGGTCATGGCAATGATCGGTACATGAGTACCGGTTTGCTTTTCGCGATCCCGAATGTTGCGCGTCGCCGTCAGCCCGTCGATCTCGGGCATTTGCACATCCATAAAAACCAGGTCGTAGCCGGCAGTTTCCAGCGCAGCTAAGGCCTCGCGGCCGTCTCGCGCGACAGTCGGCTGGTGACCCATCTTTTCCAGCAGCTTCACCACGACCATCTGATTGATGGGATTATCTTCGGCCAACAGGATACGCAACTTTCTCAATTGCTCCCGGGTGTTGTGCCGGGTCACAAGATCGCGATCAGGAATATCTTCTCCGCGGCCCAGAACCAGAAGCATGGCCGCTTGCAGCTCTGAGTTGCGAATCGGCTTGAGCAGGTAAGCGGCGATTCCCAGCTTGCGGCAACGCTCCCCCTCTCCGCGCTGGCCTGCCGAGGTCAACATCAGGATGATGGTGTTCGATAGACCCGGACTTTGCCGGATGCGCTCCGCCAGTTCGAACCCATCCATACCCGGCATGCAGCTGTCGATAAGGGCGAGGCGAAAGAGAGACTCGTTGCCGTTGGCTGGTCGGATCGCCTCCAGAGCTGCGTTACCGCTTTCTACGGCCAGCGGCCGCATTCCCCAACTCCGGGTAGTGGTTTCGAGAATGCGCCGATTGGCAGCGTTGTCATCGACGATCAGCACGGAAAGATCTCGCAGGTCCGCCGGGCAGGCAGCCGTATCGGGAAGCGCTGTCCTGGCCACGCCGAACTCCGCGGTGAAATGGAAGACGCTGCCCTTCCCCACTTCACTCTCCAACCAGATTCGCCCATTCATCAAAGCCACCAGCCGTGAACAGATGGCGAGGCCCAGGCCGGTCCCGCCGTAATTGCGCGTCGTGCTTCCATCGGCCTGGGCGAACGCCTCGAAGACCAGAGCATGTTTTTCTGGAGGGATGCCAATCCCGGTGTCAGCAATGCTGAAATGCAGCTTTTGTTTTTCCCTGCCGCAAGCATCATCCGAGGTCACGCAGGCGATGACTTCCCCGTGCTCCGTAAACTTGATCGCGTTCCCCACCAGGTTGGTCAGAATCTGCCGCAGTCGCCCCGGATCGCCTATGAGATGCTCCGCTACGTCGGGATCGATTTCATATGCGATCTCCAGCCCCTTTTTGTGGGCGCGGAAGGAAAGCGCTTTCATGGTCTCAGCCACCGCGTCCTGCAGATGGAACTCGATGGGATCAAGGTCCAGCTTGCCGGATTCGACCTTGGAAAAATCGAGAATGTCATCGATGACGCCCAACAGAGAATCTCCTGAGGACTTCAGCATGCCCAGGTACTCGCGCTGTTCCACGGTGAGTTCGGTATTCAGCGCCAGTTCCGTCATGCCCAGAATCCCGTTCACCGGAGTCCGAATTTCATGACTCATGTTCGCCAGGAATTCGCTCTTGGCCCGGCTGGCTTCTTCCGCTTTGTACTTGGCCGTAACCAGCTGAGTATTGGCATCCAGCAAATCGGCGGTGCGCTCCAGCAATTCGATGGCAATGCGGTGGCGCTCGGACACTAAAGAACCTATGATCAGGCCCACGGCCGAGACCACAAACATGAGCAGGCCCGTTTGCGGAAGAAGGTTCGAGGCAGGCGGATAGAAATGCAAGACCACCACAGTTCCAAAATTTAACGCGAGCAGGCAGGAAACTACTCTGCGGATTCCCTGCCGCAGCGCGACCCATATCACCGGGATGAAGAGCAGATAGCGTAATTGTCCGGAGGCCGCCCCGAACACGATCCAAAGGAAAGTCACGATCGCAGCGATCTGCGCTAATGCTTCCACGCCGGTCCAGAATACGGATGCCTTTTTGCGAGGATAGGCGCGCGGCAATCGGTTTTCGACCGATGCCGGCGAGAGTTGTCTTCGGACCCAGGGCAGCACGTGAACCAGAAGGAAGGGAGCGACCCCCAGCAATCCCGTTTCATCGCCGAGAAACCACACCAGAAATGCGGATCCGAACTCGTTCCACCGGATGGCATGATCGAGGGCCAGGCATGTTACTCCAACGAGCGTGGATGCCAGTGCAGCCAAGGTTGTTATGGAAACGTAGAGGACCACATCGCGGCGTCGCCGCAGACCCAAGTCGATTTTTAAGGGGCCGCGCAGATCGCGCGCGGCAATGGCATAGAACAGTAAGATACCGATCGATCCAATCGTGACACTGTAGGTTGTCAGCGGTTGTCCGTAGATCAGCATGTCAGCCAGGGCGTTCGCGATAAAAGCCACAATCGCGTAGAGGGGGCTGACTCCCAACAGGAAGGCGAAAACCAATCCTGCAGCCGGATACCACACTACAGATCCGAGATGAGAAATCAGGATGACTTCGGGCCGGTTCAAAAAAATAAAGGTCGCCAAAAAAATAAGCGACAGCGCTAGGTGGCGAATAATTTTGCGCTCTTCGTCCATGATTGTGAGCTTCGCCATGGGCCGCAGTGACCCGAGTGAAAATCATGCACGAACCGTGCCAACCGTCCTGCCAGCAGGTTAAAAGGTTCTCAGTGTGAAGGGACAGGAGGTCCAGAACTCGTGCAGTTGGACGCAGGAAAGGCAGCGCGTCTAAGCTCGTTCTGTAGCTCGCACGGAAAGAGAAGCTTTGGCGGGAGAAGCGATCTTCGGCAATTCCACACGGAAGGTCGCGCCCTGTCCCGGCAGGCTTTCGACACGAATCGAACCATGATGCTGGGTGACGATCCAATGAGCGATCGCTAGTCCCAGCCCGGTTCCACCGCGCCCACGGCTGCGGGCCTGGTCGACGCGGTAAAAGCGTTCGAAGATCTTGCTCTGTTCTTCTTCCGCGATTCCCACTCCTGAATCCTGAACCGCAATCGTGACCGTGTCTGCGCGTTGTTCCAGCAGCAGAGACACGATGCCCGGCGAAGGAGTGTACTGGAACGCGTTGTCGAGAAGAATGTCGATCAACCGGCGCAGCATGGTTTCGTCCCCCATGACCAAGGCGTCGTCCTGATCCATCTGGGCGGAGAACTGCAAGTCCCGGATGATCGCCACCTGCTGCCAGCTCTCGACCATGCTTCGCAGCATCGGATGCAGATCCACACTTTGCACGTGAAGCGTTTCGCGGCCAGAATCGGCGCGGGCCAGCGCCAGCAACTGTTCGATCAGCACTGTGGTCCGTTCCGCTTCAAGCAGAATGTGGCGCAGCGATTCCTTGTATTCGGCTTCACCGCGCGAGCGCCGCAATGCCAACTCGGCTTCGGTACGGATGAGCGAAACCGGCGTTCGCAATTCATGCGAGGCATCGGCCGTGAATTGCGTGACCCGCAAAAACGCCTTTTCGATTCGGTCCAGCATTTCATTCAAGGTATCGGAAAGGCGTTGCAACTCATCGCCGGTTTCCAGCTTCTGTAGGCGGCTATTGAGGTTGGTGCCGCTCACCTCGCGCGCGGTTCGCACCAGCGCATCCACGGGAGATAAAGCGCGCCGGCTCATCCAGTAGCCAACTCCCGCGGCGATGAGCAAGAGCAAGGGAGCAAACATCAGAAGATAGAAGCGGAATAAATGCAGGGTATCGATGGCATCGTCAGCTGGAACTCCCATCTCCACCGTGAACACGTGCCCGTTGGCAGCCAGGGTCTCGTAGATAAAGCGGAAGCGGTGGTGGTCCACCTTTTGATTATGGGATTCCTGCCGCTTGATCTGGTCTGCGGGCAGAAGTAGCTGCGGATGCGCTTCCAGGAACGCCGATCGATAAATCAGATCTCCGGTTTCCGCATATATGGCGAGGTAATCCCCGGAGTGCTCGATAGTGTAAGTTTCGTTCACTTCCTCGCGCAGCTTGGCGATGGAAGCGTCTTTCTTCTGCGATTCCAGAAAACTCTTTAAATCCTGCACCTGGCTTTCGAGATCGTCATCCACCATGTCATACAGATTTTGCCGAAGAATGAACCACATCCCAGCGCCAAAGACGAGTTCCCCCAACGCAAAGATCGCCAAATACCACAGCGTGAGCCGAACTCCAATGGAGAGATGTTTCATGCTTGCCCGTCCGCACGAATCATGTAGCCGACGCCGCGCACTGTTTGAATCAATTTGGGGCGTCCCGGCAAATCAATTTTGTTGCGCAGCAAGCGCATAAAGGCATCGAGCGTGTTCTCTTCAATTTCGCGATCAAATCCCCAGACGGCCTCGATGAGCGATCGCCGGGAAACCACTTTCCCGGCGCGGTACATGAGTCGTTCCAGCAGATTGTATTCCGTGCGCGTCAGCGAGACCCGCTCTTCTCCGCGCAGCACTTCCCGGCTGGACGGATCCAGCACCAGATCGCCGACTCGCAAGCTGGGGTCCTGCGCCACCAGAGCCCGCCGTTTCACGGCGCGCAAGCGGGCAATGAGTTCATCGAAAGAGAACGGCTTGGTCATGTAGTCGTCGGCGCCGAGATCGAGTCCGCGAACAATATCGGGCACCGCATCGCGCGCGGTCAACATCAGGATCGGGGTTCGCACTTTTTCCGCGCGCAAACGCTTGGCCATCTCGTATCCGCTGAGCTTGGGCATCATGATATCGAGCAGAATGACGTCGAATTCGTAGGATCGAGCCAGTTCTAGGCCCTCCGCACCATCCGTTGCGCACGCGACCGTATGACCTTCCTCCGTCAATCCCTTGCGCAGAAGGGCCGACATTCTTGCTTCGTCTTCCACAATCAGCAGCTTCATCCGATCAGCACCAGACCGCACCAATCATCAGCCACAGCTTACAGGGGATCGCCGGCTCGAATTCCCCAATCTGAAGAAATTTTAACGTGAGATTCATTCCCCAGTCACACTGCAGTTCTACCATTTCCCGTCATCCTAAACCCTCATTCCAAGCAAGACATAGGACGCGACTCTGCGGACTTAAACCATAGAAATTGATCCCGCGCCAGTCGTCCCTTAAGGAGCTGAAGCCATGCGATCTCTTCTATCGAAATGCCTCCCTAAATTGTTTGTCGTTCTGATAGCCATTTCAGTGCTGTTGCTGTGCGCCGCCACCGCGTTCGCTCAAGTGGACCGTGCCGAATTGGAAGGCACGATCACCGACTCTTCCGGAGGCGTGATCGTCGGCGCCACCGTAAAAATTGTCGCGGTCGAGACCCAGCTCAGCCAGGAGCAGCAGACCAACTCCAAGGGCTATTACCGCTTTCCCGGACTCGCGGTCGGCAATTATACGGTTACCGCCAGCGGCTCTGGTTTTAAGAACAAGCAGGTCGAGGACGTGGTGCTCCGCGTCGGTCAGACCCGCACTTTAGATGTACAGCTGGTGGTGGGCGCCGTCAACGAACAGATCGAAGTGAAGGCAACCCTTGCCCCGGCGGACCGGGTTTCCGCCTCGGCGTCCACGGTCATTGATACGACGCAGATCGCCAATCTCCCCAATAACGGCCGCGACTGGTCCAGCTTCACCTTGCTGGCTCCTTTCGCGCAGGACGACGGCGGCGGCGATCAGCGCACCATCCGCTTCGCCGGCCGCGCCCGCGACGACAATAACTTTTCCATCGACGGCGTCGACGCCGGAGGCATCCAGGAGCAAGCGCAGAAATCGCAGACCCGCTTACAAATTTCCCAGGATGCGATCGAGGAATATCGCGTCAACAGCGCCCTCTACGACGCGGAATACGGAACTCAGTCCGGCGGCCAGATTGACGTCGAGACCAAGAGCGGCACCAATGACTGGCACGGCACGGCCTTCGGCTACATTCGAAATTCTGTTTTCGATGCCCGCAACTTCAACGACTATAACGTCGCCGGACAACCTTCTATTCCCCCGTTCCGCCTGGGGCAGTACGGGTTGACATTCGGGGGGCCGATCATTAAGAACAAGACCTTCTTTTTCATCAGCTACGAGGGGCTGCGCCAGTTTCAGTCGATCACGAGCCAATTTGCTGTGCCTTCCGGATTTTGTTGCGCCAATCCGACGAGCCCGACCGATCCAACGATGGGCACTCCTCTCACAGTTCCCTTTCAGCAAGCGGTGTTGAGCCAGTCTCCGCAGATGTGCGGGATCATGCAAGCATATCCATGGCGAGCCTCGGTTGGTTCGATCAATGGCTGCTCGCCGCGCTTTACCTACCCCGACTCGGCGTTTACATATCTTGGGCAGGGAGATCCGACTACCAACCCGAACTATAATGCTGACGCTGACACCCTCACAGCTCCCCAGCCCACGACCGTGCACGAGGACACATGGCTGGTGCGGATTGATCACCAATTCAATGAGAAAACCACATTATACGGGCGTGCGCAGCGCGACATCAGCCTCGTGGACGGTCCCAACGGCGGTGCCCTGCCTGGCGACAAGCTTCAGGTTATCAACCACCCCGCGAACTATCTGCTGGCGTTGCAGCACACCTTTACGCCCACTCTCTTCAATGAGATTAAGGGTTATATCAACCGTGCGCCTTTTCACAATCCGCAGTCCAGCATACTCACGTATGCGGTAAACACCCCCAATTTTGTAGGGCTGAACGACAACACGGCCGATATCGAAATCGGCTCTACCTTCGGATTCGTAGACAACCTGACCTGGGTCCGCGGGCGGAACGCATTCAAGATGGGGATGGAGTACCGCCGCGTTCGGCTCAATCAGGGGCAGACGGCCGATAATGTCCTTAGCTTCAGCAGCGACCCGGACGTCGTAGACGCCAATCTCACCGGCGGAATCCAATTCATTGCCCCCTGGTGCTGCCATGGGCTGCGGCGCAACTTCGTCATGCCGTACTTTCAGGATGAATGGAAAGTTACTCCGACCCTCACACTGACGGCGGGCTTGCGTTGGGACTACTACGGAGTTGCTCACGAGGCAACTAACCGGACCACGGTCTTCGATCTGAACGTGTTTCATGGGGTTTGTCTGGGATCGGGCTCAACCAACGTAGCGCCGAGTCCCGGCCCGATCAATACTGCGCCGTGCCCCAAGAACCCGGCGCTGTACAACCCGAATTACAGAAACTTCGATCCCAGAGTCGCGCTGGCGTGGGCGCCAAGCGCGCTACACGGAAAGACCGTGTTTCGCGCCGGCTTCGGCATTTACCATGGTGCGGCACAGAACGACGATTTAAACGCCGGACTGGAAAGCGACACGTATCGCGTGACCGTGAAACCACCCGTCGGTGGGGTCAATGCCGGGCAACTCCCCCTAGAGCCGGCGTATCAGCAAACGGTACCCGACCTCTCCAATATTCCCGCGGGTACAAACCCGACGAAGGTCGGGAACCAATTCCGCGCCCTGCAACGGGAAGGCCGCCGTGACTTGTATTCGGAAACCTGGGGATTTACGGTGGAGCACGAACTTCCCTCGAATTTCACGGCCTCGGCTCAGTATCTGGGCAGCCGCGGCGTGCGCTTGTTCTCGCGCGGCGCAGTCAACCTCTGCACCGAGCCGGTCACGTTAAACATCGTCGACGGCGATTGCGTCCGCACGCTTGACGCTTATTTTCCTGCTGGGAATCCCTTCGCTTCCACCGACTACAAGAGTGACGTCGGCTCGAGCACGTACAACGCTCTTGGGCTATCGATCGAGCGCCGCTTCAGCAAGGGTCTGGAGTTCCAAGGACGTTACACCTGGTCGCATTCCATCAACGATGGCTCGGTTGGGGGCGGGGAATCCAATGGACCGGAGAATGTGAACTGCCTCGCGTGCGATAAAGGTCCAAGCGTCTTCGACGTGCGCAACAACGTCGCCGCCAATCTGGTGTATGAACTTCCCTTTGGCCCCGGAAAATCATTTCTCAACAGTTCCGGGGTGCTGGCCAAGATCGTCGGAGGGTGGGAGATGAGCAGTGTCGGTCTCTGGCACACCGGGCACCCGTTGACGGTTGCGATGGATCTGACGAGCAACCCTATTCAGTTCGGGCCGTTCCTGGGCTCTAACCCCACGTACCTGCTTCCCGATGGCAACGATCAGACGACCCAGCGGCCGGACCTTATCCCCGGAGTGCCGCTGCTCCTGGCGCACCCAACTCCCCTGACTCCCGCTTCGCCGGGCACGCCGATGATCAACGCGGCTGCGTTTGCACCTCCGCCCACCGACGCGAATGGAAACTTTACTCGATATGGGGATGCGCCGAATGGGGTGTTTCGTGCGCTAAACAGCTGGCAGATCGATCTCGCGCTGACCAAACAAACGAAGCTCAGCGAACGCGTGGCGATGGAATTCGCGGTACAGGCGTTCAACATCTTCAACCACGTGCAACTGGCGGACCCAGGGGATCTGACACTTTACTACAATCCCCCTGCCGCACCTGGGCAGGTCGGTACGCTCTCGCCGAAGAGCGACTTCGGGATCATCAGCACGTTTGTGAACTTCAACATCAACAACGACAACGCCGCCTCGCCCAATACCGGCACCGGCTTGCCACGACAGCTTCAGTTCATGCTGCGTTTCAAGTTCTGAGTTGTTGACTGCACCTTTCATACAAATTTCAGGCGCGGGCTCTATGCTCGCGCCTGAGGATTGAACCCATGTCAAATCGCAAATCGTTGTGGGCACTTCTACTGCTTGCTTGTTCCGTATCGGCCCTCGCCGCTTCGCCCAACTACTCCGTCATCAAGAAAATTCCGATCCCGGGCAAAGGCGGATGGGACTACCTCGCCGTCGACGACGCGGCCCGCCGGCTCTATGTCTCTCACGCCACCGAGGTGGAAATTCTGAACCTCGATTCCGGCGAAAAGTTGGGATCGATCCCCACTGTCGGAATGCATGGCATTGCGCTCGCGCCGGAATTCAACCACGGCTTCCTCAGCGATGGAAAAGGCAATACCGTAATCATGTTCGATTTGAAGACGATGCAGGTCCTGGCGAAAATCGACAGCCCCAAAGATCCCGACGGCATTATCTATGATGACGGCACCAAGCGCGTTTTCGCCTTCAACGGCGACAGCAACAGCGCAACCGTCATCGACGCCGCCAGCGGCAAAGTGGCGGGCACGGTCGATCTCGGCGGCGGACCTGAGTTCGCGGCTGCCGACGGCCACGGATACGTTTTCGATAATCTCGAAGACGACAGCCTGGTGCTGAAGATCAATTCTCGCGATTTGAAGGTCGAGCAGCGCTGGCCCACCGCTCCTTGTTCTTCCCCCAGCAGCATGGCTATGGACCGCGCAAACCACCGTCTCTTCGTCGGATGCCGCAGCAAGGTCATGGCCGTGCTCGATGCAGACACCGGGAAAGTTATCACCACGCTGCCCATCGGCGATCACGTGGACGCTACAGTATTCGATCCGGAGAAAAAGCTCATCTTCAATTCCAATGGCGAAGGCACGATCACGGTCATCGAGCAAGACGATCCCAACAAGTATGAGGTCGTCGAGACCGTGAAAACCGCGCCCCGCGCCAAGACCATGGCCTTCGATCCGAAAACGCACCAGCTCTTCCTCTCCACCGCGGAAAATGGACAATTCGAAGTCCTAGTCGTGGGACAATAAGAACTCTTCGCAAACCAACATGATTTCTCGATACCGATTTCCGGAAAAAACCGCGCTCGTGCTCTTCCTGACGGCCACCTTGCTCGGGTTGGCCTGCTGCACGAAAAAATCGAGCGCTCAAACTTCCAGCGTCGATTTGCAACTCGACGTGAAGACTCCGTTCCGCTTCGTGGCCTATGGGGACACCCGCTTCCACGATCCGAAAGATGCGGAACCGGCCAATCCCGCAGTGCGAGTCGCGCTCGTGCAGGCCATTGCCGACGCCAATCCCGCATTCGTCTGCTTCACGGGTGATATCGTCTACAACGGCTTCGACGCGAACGACTGGAAAGTCTGGGACAGCGAAACCCAGATCTGGCGCGACAAGAAGATTCCGATCTATCCCGCGCTAGGAAATCATGACTTGCATGGAGACGCAAAGCTCGCGCTGGGCAACTACTTCCAGCGTTTCCCCGACCTGAAGAACAGCCGCTATTACTCGGTGCGCGCGGCCAATGCGCTGCTCTTGGTGCTCAATAGTTCTGAGGACGAAGTGGCAGGTCCGCAGGGCGAATGGTTGGCCGCCAAACTGGATCACGTTCCCGCGGATGTAGATTTTGTTTTTCTGATGTTTCACCATCCGCCTTACACCAGTTCGTCCGACGCAAAGATATTCGGAGGCGGACACTCCGCTCGCGCCTCGGAGCAGGCTTTAGCAAAGCTGTTGGAAGCTCGCCAAGCTCATGCCAGTTATCGCATGATCGTTTTCTCCGGCCACGTCCACAATTACGAGCGGCACGAGCATAACGGAGTCACTTATTTCGTCTCCGGCGGAGGAGGCGCTCACGCTTACCCCATTGAGCGCGCGCCCGGCGACCCCTTTCAGAGCAAGGAAGTGAATTACCACTATCTGATGGTGGAGGTGGATCGCCAGCAAGTGACGGTAACCATGAACCGCCTCGACCTCACCACGGGCAAGGCAGTGTGGACGCAACCTGATACGGTGAAGATTTCAGCTCCAGCCGCAGTCGCGGCGCAGGCCGCCGGGCATTAAGCCGGCTGGCACGCTCCCTGGCACTGGTTCGCAACCCACGCTACTCCGAGCGCGTGCAGGATCAAACGATCCCGCAGGGTCAATTTCTCCGGCTGCAGCACCACGCCGTAGGCGTATTGCACAATGGGATCGCAGGTGATGCACCATTTCTCGTGGCGAACAATTCCCTCGCAATGCTCGCACGCACTCTGTGCACTGTACCGATTGGTGTGATACCAGGTGGCTTTGGGATTGAGCGACATTTATGCTCCTCCGGTCATAGCTTCTGAATTAATTCCCCGCGGCCTATGCGGACAGCTCGGTGGAACTGCGTCTGAAGGGAGCATAGGGCGATCGCCTTACTCGCCCTATTGGATGTGTCACCCTCGAATGTGATCAGGATCACAGACAGCCATTTTCGAGCGTTCCTTCGTGTAACTTCGTGTCCTTAGTGGTTTCGATTTTGCTTCCGCCCCAAACTGAGCCAATCATCGGCGAAGGGCTAGTTGGGCGTACTTCGGGTCCATGGTTTATTCTGGAAAGTCGCTCAAAACGCGGGCAAGTTGCCGCGATCGAATCCGAGCGCCAAGAATTCTCGAAAATAGAAAGCGGGAGCCGCAGCTGGAAGCTGCCCTATGAAAACCGGCATTATTGGCCTGCCTCAGGTAGGCAAGACGTCACTATTCCAAATCCTCACCAAGGCGCATTTGTCGGCGCAATCTCATGCCAATCCACGCGAAGCCCACATCGGCGTCGCGAAAGTTCCGGACGACCGTCTCGACCGCCTGGCCGCTCTCTACAATCCCAAGAAACTCACGCACACTTCGGTCGACTATGTCGACGTCGGCGCCATCGGGCAGGATGCGCTGAAAGAAACAGCCTACATCGGCCATCTGCGCCAGGTCGACGCGCTGGCCCATGTGGTCCGCGTCTTTGACGATCCCGCCATCCCGCACGCGGGAGAGATCGATCCGCTGCGCGACATCAAGAACGTTGAATTTGATCTCATGGTGAGCGATCTGGGCCAGATCGAAAAGCGGCTGGAGCGCCTGGAAAAAGATTTAAAGAAGATGAAGACGCCGGAGCTGGAAAAAGAATTCGAACTGCTCAAACGCGCCAACGCTCATCTGGGATCGGAAAAACCGCTGCGCGAAATGCAGATGACTCCCGAGGACAAGAAGCGCATTCGCGGATTCATGTTCCTCAGCGAGAAGCCGATTTTCTACGTGCTGAATATCGGCGAGTCGACTGAACTGGGCAAGGAACTCGACGAGGCCGTCGAGAAATACAAGCTGGGCGAAATTGCCTCGCGACCGAATGCCGCGGCCACCGCCATTTGCGGCAAAGTCGAGGCCGAACTCTCGGAGATGAGCGACGCCGACGCCGCAGAATTTCTTTTGAGCTACGGGTTGAAAGAGAGCGGACTGGTTCGCCTCATCCGCACCACCTACAAGCTGCTGGGCCTGATCTCATTTTTCACCGCCGGGGAAGACGAATGCCGCGCCTGGCAGATCCCGGCCAACATACGGGCCCAGGAGGCTGCCGGGGCCATCCACTCCGATCTGGAAAAACATTTCATCCGCGCGGAAACCATCCGCTGGGACCAACTCCTCGAAGCCGGCTCCGAAGCCAACGCCCGCGCCAAAGGCACGCTCCGCCTCGAAGGCAAAGACTATATCGTGCAAGACGGCGACGTGATGCACATCCGACACAGCGGATGACTCTGTCACACCGCGGAGGCACAGAGTCACGGAGGAATTCAATCAATCTGTTTCTCCGTGTCTCCGTGCCTCCGTGGTGAGAACGAACGCGTGAAGCTGTTATGATTCCGGCTGTTCGCGATGACCCCCATATTCACCAGCATCTTGCTCGGCCTCACTGCCGCTGCCGCCAACATTTTCGGCGGAGCGATCATCGTCCAGCGGCACTGGGAACGGCGCTACCTGCGCTACTTTGTCGCGCTCGGCGCAGGCTTTATGCTGGCCACTGCGCTAGTCGAGATGATTCCGGAGAGCCTCGAACTGACCGGAAGACCCGCGGCCCTGCTCGTTCTGCTGGGCTACCTGATCATCCATTTCTTCGAACACACCGTCACGCCTCACTTCCACTTCGGTGAAGAAACGCATACCAGCGAGTTCACGCATTCCCATCGATCGTATTCCGTGCTCTTCGGCCTGATCATTCATACGTTCTTCGACGGCATTGCGATCGCCTCCGGATTTCTGGTCTCGGCATGGCTGGGCTGGCTGATCTTCTTCGCCATTTTCCTGCACAAAATTCCAGAGGGCTTCACCGTGAGCTCGGTCATGCTGGCCAGCGGCCGCAGTCGCGGAAGCGCGTGGGCCTCTTCCATGGTTTTAGGAGGATCCACTTTAGCGGGAGTTTTGACGATGGCGATTTTTCGCCATCATGTCAGTGCCGGCCTGCCGCTCTCCGCAGGCGTAACGATCTACGTGGCCGCCTCGGATCTGGTTCCGGAAGTCAACAAAGAGCCGGCCATGAAAATGGCAGTTCTGGTCTTCGTAGGCGCGGCTCTATTCTTCCTGCTCGATCACGTGTTCCACGTTCACTGACGTTCAGCGATTTTCGGAAATTTCCTCGGTACCAGGTACTCGCAACTCGGTACTAACTAATCCACCGTGTGTTTGGCCGTATACCCTTCGCGCGAGACCACTTCGATTTTGACGTCTTTACCCTTCTGATCCCGAACCTTCAATGGGCCGCCGTCGGGCGCGACCACCTGTACTTTCAACTTACGGTACGTTCCATCCAGCTTGGTGTTGGTGGGGGAATACGACAGCATGTACTGATTGTGAATGTCCTGCGAGATGTCGCCGAATAGTTCCGGAAGCTCGCCCTCGAAGCGCGGGAAATAGGCGCGGCCTCCCGTCATGGAGGCAAATGTCCTCATCTCATTGTCGCCTTGCAGGTAATCCATGCGCCCGACCGGAATGCCCATGCCATGTGCGCCGCGGCAATACATAGGATTGACATCACACATTTCCCGGATGATGAATCCTACGCTGATGGGGAAGATGGTCACATCCTTGGTGTCCTTAACCTTCTTCAATATTTTGTCGTAGGTCAATCGGCTGAAGGTGTCCACGCCCGTCGTCACCAGGATGACGTACTTCTTTCCTTCAACCCGGTCCAGGCGGTCGAGCGTGTCATAAAGCGCGTCGAAGATATTGGTCTCGGAGAACCCGGGAATCTGGAGCTGATTCAGAGCTCCGTAGGCAGCGCGTTTGTCCTGCGTAAAATCGACCAGGATGTGCGGCTGCATATCGAAATACGAGACCGCAATCCAGTCGTCTTTCCTCAGCGAGTTCACGAACGCATAGGAAGCCTGCAAGGCTTGAATCATGAACACATAATTGGTCGCGGCAAACTCCACCAGCAGCACCGCTGTGATCGGCGCCTGCGATACCCCGAAGTGCTTTAGCTGCTGGGGCACACCATCTTCGCTTACCTTGAAGTTTTCCTGCTTCAGTCCCGGCACGAACTGCCCGTTTTTGGTCGTGACCATCACATCCACATTCACCAGCGGGACATTCACCTTCAAAGAATAGTCGGGCAGATCATCGACTTTTTTGGGAGTCACCGGAGGCGGTGGCGGTGGAGCATCATCCGCCTTCTTTTTGGGAATGGCATACGGCCCTACGTTGTCGCTGGGACCGCCGGCCTCATCCGGAACATCCTGCTTCGGCTTGCCGTTGTCAGGGGCCTGAGCCGTCGATGGTGAAGTCTGATTCGCCGGCGTTTGCTGGTCCTGCGCCATGGCCATGGGCAAACCCGACAGCAACACGCAAAGCACCGCACACAGAGCCCGTCGGGGCGCGGTCACACTCTCTAACATCTTTCCCTTCTGACGATTAAACATGGTGATCCCCAAAATCCTCTGTGCTAGTATAGACGCAAGGATTCACAATTGGGATGTTTTGCCGTTCCCAGAAACTTCCTCCTCTTGGCAACGCGGTCGCAGTTGATTTGGATCCAAAGTAGAATAGACCCGTTGGCGGGTCCGGTCGGGGCTTTACATGAAAAAAGTTGTTCCAGCGCTTCTCGTCTTAGGGATCTCCCTATCTTCCCTCCTCGTTCTGGCCCAGAGTTCGCAGCCTACCATTCCCGTGAGTCAAATCCATGCGGGCATGCGCGGCGTTGCCTATACCGTTTTTGAAGGCGTGAAACCCGAACCGATGGACGTCGAAGTCCTCGGCGTGCTTCACAATGTCAATGGACCGAAGGGTGACATAATCCTGGTTCGCCTGCATGGGGCGAAGGTGGAATATACCGGCGTGGTAGCCGGCATGAGCGGCAGCCCCGTGTATCTCGACGGCAAGCTCGCAGGAGCGCTGGCGTTCCGCATCGGTGAGTTCTCCAAGGAGCCGATCGGCGGCGTTACCCCGATCGCCGACATGCTCGAGATCAACGCGCTCGACAAGTCTCCGGCCGAGAAGCGGCCGCGATCAAGCCGATCGTGACCAGTGCCGCCGGGAAAACTTCTGCTCCGGGAGACGCCTCGCCGCTTCCAGGCTCGGTTCAGAACTTTGCCGATTATCTAAAGCCCATCGATGCACCCCTGGTATTCAACGGATTCTCAGAAGACGCCGTGCGGCAATTCGCACCCCAGTTTGCCGCGGTCGGCATCGTTCCCGTGATGGGCGCCGGTTCGGTCAGCGAAGAAAAGCAACCCGAACCGCTCGAACCCGGATCGGCGGTCAGCGCGATTCTGGTGCGCGGCGACATGGATATCGCCGCGACCTGCACCGTCACTTACATCGATCCGCAGCGCCTGCTCGCCTGCGGTCATCCTTTACTGCAATTCGGCTCCGTGGACCTGCCCATGAACAAGGCCCAAGTGCTGGCCACGCTGGCTTCGCCGCTCAATTCCTTCAAGATCGTTAACACGACCGAGCGCGCCGGCGTCTTCGTGCAGGACCGGCACACCGGAATCATGGGAGTTTTTGACAAGCAGCCCGACATGATTCCGGTCACGCTTACCATTCACGGCAGCGGCAGCGCCAAAGAATTCCACTATGAAGTCCTGAACAACCCGCGTCTGAGCCCCGTCGCTATTATGGCAACCGTGTTCAACGCGCTGCATGGCGTGAATGCATACGGCGAGGAAATTACCTACCGGATGAGCGGCAGCATCAACGTCAAGGGCTTCCCGGAAGTCGGCCTGCGCAACATGTTCGTCCCCGGAGAAAATGGACAGCCCGCTGCCATGGCCGCGGCTCTTTCCCTGGGCGAACGCTTCGAGCGCATTTACGACAATCCCTACAGCGCTCCCGCCGTAAACAGCGTAAATCTTGACTTTGACCTGGTTCGGGAACGTCGCTGGGCGCGTCTGGAGAGCGCTCGCACTGACGTGACCGAAGCCCGCCCCGGCGATGAAGTCATTATCGAAACCGTTCTGGCCCCCTACCGCGGCGAACGCGTGGTGCGCCAGATTCCGGTGAAGATCCCGACTTCCGCCAGCAAGGGAACTCTTCGCATTCTGGTCAGTGATGGCGAAACCCTGGACCGCGTCAACCGCGCCAATCCCGCTTTTGGCCGCAAGCTCGACCTGGCTTCCACCATTGCGCTGCTCAATAAAGAGCATTCCAACAACCGGCTTTACGTTTCGCTGCTCGAAGCGGATCCGGAAGCGCGCGTAGCCGACAAAGTCATGCCCACCCTGCCCATCAGCGTAATGAACGTCATGGATGGAATGCGCGGCAACCAGGAAATGATCGTCAGCGCCGAATCGAACGTCGACGAAACCGCCACCCCCGCACTAGACTACGTAGTCTCAGGAGCCCAACTCCTGACGGTAACCGTGAAGTAATTCGAGACACAAGAAGGCCCCATTCTTTGGAAAATGGGGCCCTTCTGATTTCTGCTTACTCTTCTTCGTTCTCGCCCATCTGCATTGTCAGATACCGCTCGTAGCCGACTTCCTTGATCAAATGCATCTGGGCTTCGAGAAAGTCCACATGCTCTTCCTCATCTTTGAGCAACTGCACCAGCAGATCACGCGACCCGTTATCGCCTTCTTTGGTGGCAATGGCGACGGCGTCGTTGTACTGCTTCACCGCCCCGACCTCCAGCGCCAGATCGCTCTCGAGCATCGCCTTGACCGTTCCGCCGACTTTCAACTCCAGAGGCATCATCGACGGGCTGCCGTCGAGAAACAGAATCCGCTCCATCAGCACTTCGGCATGCTTCATCTCGCCGATGGATTGTTTCTTGATGAACTCGGAGAGCTTGTGATATCCCCAGTTCTCGCACATTTCCGCGTGCAGGAAATACTGGTTGATAGCGGTCAACTCTTCCCGCAAAGCTTTGTTTAATTCCGCAAGTACTTTTGGATTGCCTTTCATATTCCCCCGACTTGTTCAGAAATAATGTGAATGCAATCGAATTCTACGCCCAATGCGATGCCTCGTTCTTACGCCAGGGCCGCGTCCAACGTCTTCAGCAGGCTGGCGCGAGTGAACGGCTTTTCCAGCAGCCGAATGCCGGCGTCCATGCCCTGATGCGTGATCAACTCTCCGGTATATCCCGACATGTACACAATTTTCATCGCGGGGAATGCATCAATCAGCCGCAACACCAGCTCCGGTCCCGTCATCCCTTTCATCACCACGTCGGTCAGCGTCAGATCGATCGACACTGTGCCGGAACCAATGATATCCAGCGCCGCTTTTCCATCTTCCGCTTCTAGAACTTTGTAACCGTGTTCTTCCAGCATCTTCCGCGTCAGACGCCGCATGATCACGTCGTCCTCCGCCAGCAGAACGGTCGTTCCCTCCCGCCGCGGAGGCAGCTCCTCTTCCTGTTTCTCTCCACCGTTTCCCAGTTTCTTGTCAGCGCTGGGAAGATAAATCTTGAACGTCGTTCCGTGCCCCACTTCACTGTAGACCCAGATGTGTCCGCCACTTTGTTTGACAATGCCATACACCGTGGCCAGGCCCAGGCCGGATCCCTTGCCGGTTTCTTTTGTGGTGAAGAATGGTTCGAAGATGCGGGAGCGCGTGGCTTCGTCCATGCCGATCCCGTTATCGCTGATGGCAATCATCACGTAACGTCCTGCCGTCATGGACGGGTGCTCGTGCACGAACGATTCATCGAAATCGGAAACGGAGGTTTCGATGATCAGCCTCCCCCCGCGCGGCATGGCATCTCGCGCATTCACCGCAAGATTCACGATGACTTGATCGAGATGCCCAGGATCGGCTTCCACGATGGCGTTATTCGAGTGCGCCCGAAGCACGACCTCGACATCGTCTCCCATCAGTGGCTTCAGCAGCTTGTTCACCTCTTTGAGGCGCTCGTTCAAATCGAGCACCTGGCTCTGCGTGGGCTGCCGGCGGCTGAAGGCCAGCAACTGCCGCGTCAACGATGCGCCCCGCTTCGCCGCTTCGCGAATATTGTCGATGTATTCCACGCTGCCGGCATCAACCCGGCCGCGCAGCAACTCGGAACACGCGGTCACGATTCCCAGCAGATTGTTAAAGTCGTGCGCGACTCCGCCCGCTAGCCGCCCCACGGCCTCCATCTTCTGCGATTGACGCAGCTGGTCTTCAATCTTTTTTTGCGCCGTGATGTTGCGGGCAATAGTCGACGCTCCCACCACTTTGCCGTCAGCATCGTAGATGGGAGAAACCGCAATGGAGACGTGCAACCTTCGCTTGTCCTTCGTGACCCGCACCGATTCGAAGTATTCCACCTGCTCGCCCTTGCGGATCTTCCGCAGGATCTCAGGAATCTCATCGCCCCGCTCCGGCGGAGCCAGCATCGAGATCGGCTGGCCAATCATCTCCTGCGCGGTATAGCCGTAAATCTCCTCGGCGCCCTTGTTCCAGTGCGTCACAATGCCGTCGAGGTTCTTGCCGATAATCGCGTCCTGGGACGAATCGACAATCAGAGCCATGCGGTTCTGGGAATCCCGCAGTTCGCGGCTCTTCCGCTTGTCCAGTTCTTCATGCGCACGCCGCAGTTCCTGCTCGATCCGCTTACGGTCGCTAATGTCCCGAATCGCGCTCAGCACGATCATGCCGTCGCCGGTGGTGACGGGACTCAAGCTGATCTCGACCGGAAATTCAGAGCCGTCCCGCCGACGGCCGCACAAGTCCAGGCCCGATCCCATGCGGCGAATCTTGGGCTGCTGGTGAAACTGCTCGCGATGGAGGTCGTGGTGCGGGCGCTGCCGCTCGGGAACTAGAATCTCGATCTTTTGTCCGATCAATTCGTCGCGGGTATAGCCGAACATCGCCTCGGCTTGCGAATTGACCTGTACGATCACACCTTGCTGATTCACCGCCGCAACTGCATCGGGAATCGCCTCCAGAATGGAGGTCGTCAACAAAGTTTCGGCCACAATCTTCTGCGACTGCGTGCCTTTTCCGGGATCAGGAGATGCAGACTGCATGCTTCATTCGCTCAAAACAATCCCGGCTAATATACCGGAGGCTGCGAATTCCCGGCAATAAGGGGAAATCGCCGGTAGTGGTGCAGTTTGAGAAGATTTGTAACAGGGCATCGCTTCACAGGCTGCGGAAAAGCGCGGATTCCGGGCGGTATTTGAAAGGGCGCGGCTTTCAGCCGCGCCGCAAGTCCAGCAAAATCAGTGGCGCCTTTAGGCGCTGGGGGGATTTCCAGGTCACGAAATGAGTTTTTCCGCAGCCTGTGCAGCGATGCCGCAACATCGGGAAATATGAGTGGCTTTAGCCGCTGGGGTCAGGCCGCGCTGGCAGCGGCTAAAGCCGGTCATTTGCTCGCGCTTTGGCGCGCCTGAAGGCATGCCCTGATACAAATCTCTTCAAACTGCACCACTACCGAATGGCCGCATACACGGACTGGGCTCAACGAAAGCTGATCTCGAGTAAACTTTTGGGCATTCGGGTGAATCCGTGAGTGATCGCCACCGCGATCAGCATCTGCATTCCGTTATACCCAACATGCACCAGAAAGCTGGCCCCCACTGAGCGGGTCACCGCCCGCACCACCCCACACACGATTCCGACCATCAGCACAATCATCAATGCGCCCCACGCGTATCCATATTGTGGCATATGCATCAGGGCGAACGGCAGTGCGGTCAGGAATACTCCCCAGGCCGCGCCCCAGCGCCTCGCCAATACCGGATAGAAAAATCCCCGGAAGAATAATTCTTCGACTAACGGCCCCAGGCTGACGGCAATAATCGCCAGTAAATACGCGTCCCTCGGCCGTTCGAGCAGCTTGTCAAAAGGAGTGTCCTTGGGCATGGGCAGAATGTTTTCGAGCGCGCTCAAAGCCAGCAGCATTGCCACCCCAACGGCGAGCAGCTTCCATTCCGCTCGCGGCCAGTTCCACCGGATCGCGTCCCAGAACCCCACGTGATATTTGCCCTCCACCAGGGCGAACAGGTAAAGAGCGACAGCCCCGTCAATGAGAAACTGCGAAATCAGCAGCAGCAACGGCCGCTGCGCCAGATCCGCCAGCGTGGCGTGCGGGTAGAAAAAATACTTCACTCCGAAAAGAATGGCGAACTGCGAAACCAGGATGGTAAAGAACGTCAGCCCCACGATGAGCAGCACATCCCAACCGCTCCACACGGGATTCTCGATCGGAGGCGGCCCAACGGCGACAACAGCGGAAGCCGCAGGATTCGAATGAAATGAATCAGGCGCCACCGGAGTTCCCGGCGGTTCGGGATGAACCGGCGCTTGCGGATCAAACTGCGGGTTATCAGAAGATGACAAACGAAAATTCCTCTAACTCAGAACGGGCGACTGAGAGCTGAGAACTGACTTACCAAAATACCCCGCCAGTGCCTGCCCGGTATAAGATTTCTTCACCTTCGCCACCTGCTCCGGCGTGCCCTGCGCCACGATGCGCCCGCCATCTTCGCCGCCCTCCGGCCCCAGGTCGATGATCCAATCTGCGTTGCGAATCACGTCCAGATTGTGTTCGATGATGATGATCGAGTTTCCCAGGTCCGTCAAACGGTGCAACACGTCGAGCAGCTTCTTCACATCGTCGAAGTGCAGGCCCGTGGTCGGCTCATCCAGCAGGTAGAGCGTCTTGCCTGTCTGGCGTTTCGACAGCTCGCGCGCCAGTTTGATGCGCTGCGCTTCGCCTCCGGAAAGCGTCACCGCCGACTGCCCCAGGTGAATGTATCCCAGCCCAACGTCCACCAAGGTCTGCAGCTTCTGCTTCACCTGCGGAATGTTTTCCAGAATCGGCAACGCGTCGGACACCGGCATCTCCAGCAGATCGGCAATCGAATAACCGTTGTACTTCACTGCCAGGGTTTCGTGATTGTAACGGCGCCCGCCGCAGACTTCGCACAGCACATACACATCCGGCAGAAAATTCATCTCGATGCGCCGCTGCCCCTCGCCCTGACACGCTTCGCAACGCCCGCCCGGAACGTTGAACGAGAACCTTCCGGCCTTGTAGCCGCGCTCGCGCGACTCGGGCAACATTGCATACAAGTCGCGGATCGCCGTGAACACTCCGGTGTAGGTCGCGGGATTCGAGCGCGGCGTGCGCCCGATCGGCGACTGGTCGATGCGGATCACTTTGTCGATGTTCTCCGCACCCGAAATCGCCTTGTGCTCGCCCGCCTTCTCTCGCGAGCGGTAGAGTTGCCGCGCCAGCGCCCGGTACAGAATGTCATTCACCAGCGTCGACTTGCCCGATCCGGAGACGCCGGTCACCACCGTCATCACGCCGAGCGGAAACGTCACATCCAGATTCTTGAGATTGTTCTCTTTCGCGCCCAGAATCGTCAGCCCCGCGCCGTTTTTCTGCCGCCGTTCCGGACGCATCTCAATCGATGTCCGTCCCGAAATGTATGCACCGGTCAGCGAGTTCGGTTCCTGCATGATCTCGGCCGGCGTGCCATGCGCCACCAGGTTGCCGCCATGCCGGCCCGCGCCCGGCCCCAGATCGACCACGTAATCCGCGCGCCGGATCGTCTCTTCGTCGTGCTCCACCACAAGCACCGTGTTGCCCAGATCGCGCAGGTTTTCGAGCGCATTCAACAGCCGCCCGTTGTCGCGATGATGCAATCCGATCGAGGGCTCATCCAGCACGTACAAAACTCCGCGCAGCTTCGAGCCAATCTGCGTCGCCAACCGAATGCGCTGCCCCTCGCCACCCGATAAAGTCGCCGCCGAACGAGAGAGCGAAATGTAATTCAACCCGACCGCATTCAAAAACTGCAACCGCTCCACGACCTCATGCATGACGCGTCCGGCAATCGCCGCCTCGCGCCCGGCCAGTTTGATGCCCTGCGCCACTTCCAGCGCCCGCGATATCGGCATCGCCGTAAAGTCGGCAATCGACATCCCGTTCACTTTCACCGCCAGGCTCTCAGGCCGCAGCCGCTTCCCATGGCACGCCGGGCATTCCGTCGCCGACATGTGATCCATCAGCCAATCGCGGTAACCTTCCGAAGTCGACTCCTCCAGATTCTGTTTCAGATATCCGAAGATGCCGTGAAAGCCCGTTCTGCCTCCGCGTCCCTGCTCGCCGTTGAGCAGAAAATCCTGCGTCTTCTCGGGAAATTTTTCGAACGGAGTGCTCAAGTCAATCCCGCAGGCCACCGAAACAATCTGCAATTGATGGATCAGATTCTGCGACGCCGATCCCGGCCCGAGCCCGCCATCCAGCAGCGGCTTCGACCAGTCGGCGATCACTTTTGCCGGATCGAAATCGTACTTGCTGCCCAGCCCGTGACACTCCGGGCAAGCTCCATACAGGCTGTTAAACGAGAACGATCGCGGCTCCAGCTGCGGCACGCTGATGCCGCAATCCGGACACGCCAGCTTCTCGGAATAAAGCTGCTCTTCTCCACCGACCACCGCAACCTGCACCAGCCCTCCGGCCAGTTTCATCGCCAGTCCCACCGACATCTCCAGGCGGTGCTCGATCCCCGGCTTCACCAGCAACCGGTCGATCACAACCTCGATGGTGTGATTCTTCCGCTTATCCAGGTTGATGGCGACGTCGTCATCCAGGCTCAGCAGTTCACCGTCAATGCGCGCCCGGGTGTAGCCATGCTTGACCAGCGTCTCCATCTCTTTCTTGAATTCGCCCTTGCGCCCGCGGACGATAGGAGCCATCACCATAACCCGGTCTTCCGGCGTCAGCGCCATTACCCGCTGCACGATCTGGTCGGCCGACTGCCGGCTGATCGCGCGGCCGCACTTCGGACAGTGCGGCACTCCGATGGAAGCAAACAAAAGGCGAAGATAATCGTAGATTTCGGTAATAGTACCCACGGTCGATCGCGGACTCCGGCTGGTGGTCTTCTGCTCGATCGAGATCGATGGGCTAAGTCCATCAATTCCATCGACATCCGGACGTTCCATCTGGTCCAGAAACTGCCGCGCGTAGGCCGATAAAGTCTCCACGTAACGCCGCTGCCCCTCGGCATAAATCGTGTCAAAGGCGAGCGAGGACTTCCCTGACCCGCTCAGCCCGGTAACCACCGTAAGCGTGTTACGCGGGATCTCCACACTGATGTTTTTCAGGTTGTGCTGCCGGGCGCCCCGGACCGAAATCTTGGTAATCGCCATTATTCGCCGAGGGCTATGTCCCTTCCGTAACGTCGACAGGGCAACAGATTTGTTCGAAAGTAAGTATGCACAGCTCTACTCCGTATCTTAGTCGGCAACAGCGAAGAGCGTCAACGGCGGTTAGATTGAAGAGGGGCGCTGCTGGAAGGGAAAACACCTGAGTATACGGATCGTAGAGCCCTGCATCAGATAAATAGCTGGTAAAGGTTGGTTGATCGTGAACCCGTTCTTGATGCCTATCATTCTCTGCTTCACCGTCGTTGCTTCCGTCAGTTTCGGCGTGCTCGCGGCGTATGCTCTGGTAATCGGAATCATCCACGCCTTCGGCAGCCCCGCCCAGCCCGAACCGGCCCGCCCGCGCCTGGTCTTAGTCCCCACGCAGAACCACGTCAGCGGCGACTAATCCTAACGCCGGCATCTCGCCGGCTGTCCCGAGCGCGTCTCGCGCTCGAACTTGGTAACCCCGTCATTTTCGGTATAGCAAGCCAATGAGAAACGGTCTGCTTGCGTCAACTGTCGCCCAGAGCTAACGGGAATGGCTCAAAGCGTGGGAGGATTTTTCGTCAGTTATGACCTTCCGCCAGCACACAGATTGCTTCCTTGATCATCCTTGTAGCGAAAGTGCGCCAACGGCCCAACGGGTTGATTGGAACAGGTTGTGTGGGTGATTTCTGAGAGGCTAGCGCGGGTTCTGAGGCATAGCATTCATGGTGAACCGGATCATCATCGATGAAACCCGTATCATCGTTCACGCGCTTCCCGCACACTGAGCAGATGACGACCCAAAAAGGTTTAGAATTTGTATCCACAGTGCTCACCCAGTCGTGGCGCATCTCGGCAATAGCTTCTAAGCGTGCGAACTGACCAACTTTCTCGACTCCGACACCATGATTCTCAATAAAGAAGCAGGACCGCCCTCCCCCGAGTACGGTCCAGTCCTCCAAAACAGATAGCCAACGAGAGGCGTATCGTTCAACACTCACTTTAGACGGAGACTCGATCGCTGCAAATTACCCGAAAGTTGTAGATAGCATGACTTTGGGCACATGCACATCCGAGACAGCGTCGATACGCCACGGCGTCCCACCGGGATCTTAGTCGGCTAGGCCGACTGAGATCATCCAGCGCCCGGCACCGAAAACGAAACTCTCTTACTGACTCAAGAGCCGAATCAGTGCGTCGATGCTGTGCTCGAAGGCGGCGAAATTTCGGAGGCGCGGCTCAGGTCCCAGATCGTAGAGCGGGTGCTGCTTCAGCCGGGCTTCGAGTTCAGCGTCGCTCTTGATGGTTTCGGCCAGTGCGACGATCCATGCGTACTGGCGGTCTAGGAAAATGGCCTGCTGCTTCAGCGTTTCCAGAATGAAGCGGAGCGTTTCTCGGTGCTGACGTTCTTCCATTGAGGAATCTTCTCCGTGGCGCGGGGAGCGATTCGAGCACGCGCAATACTATGTACGCAGCGACCGTTTACCAATGGCCCGAACGGGGGAAGAACGACCACCATGGTGTGGGGCGAGTTCCAGTTCCTCGGATCAGCAACACCGGAGGTCGGCAAGCATGAGCAGCTACGCAGGTGCGGCGGACGCGGATGCCGCAGAATCGCCAAGGCCGCCGAACACTCCTCTAGTGATTCTCCCCTCCGCTTGCCACCGCCAGTAAATACCACGCCGCATGCGGCAGCCACTGCTCTCCCCACCGCCAGTCGTTATCCGCGCCGGTTTCGCGATACGTCAGGAGGTAATCGATATCGCTCTCATCGCGGAACCCGCTGGTAATTCCATTCGAAATCCCGCCCGGAGCGTTCGTGAATTCCCAGGAATCGAAATACATATAAGGAGGATTGTTTCGTCCCACGCCATTCAGCATGCACGAGTCAAACGGATTCAGCCCGAGAATCCAGTTCAGCTGATCGGTGGCAAACGATTCCAGCTGCTTTTGAAACGCAGGATCATCCGGAAAGACGCGCTCCGCCAGTCGCGCCGCGGTCGCCACCGACGCCAGCCGAGCATTCTCTCCCTGCCACCACGGCGCCGCATCGCTGGTGTGCGGAAAGAAAAAGCTGGTGCGCCGCGCCCCCGTCTTATCCTGCACATACTCGCGGCTGTAGCCGAACGGATTGTTCACCTCGGCGGTGATAGAAAACTCAAACTGCAGCGCCTTTTTCACCGTCGCCAGCACCTGCCGCTTCATTTCAGGATCGGCAATCTCCGCATAGTAGAGCAGGCTCACCGCCGGGAATCCGCCGTCGGACGCATGAAAGAACGGCCGCTCGCCATCGTCCGCCCGCCAGTAATTCTGATATCCCCCTGTGCTGATCTGCCGCGCCATCAAACTCTTCGCCCGTCGGTCCGCCACATCCTTGTACTTCGAGGCGTGTGTCGCCCGATATAACTCTGTCGCAGCGGCCAAGGCACAATAGTCGTCCACGATGTTCTCTTTGCCGTCGTTGATCAGCTTGAGATTTTCTCTCTCCAGAAAATCGAAAGCATCTTCAGCGGCCTTCAAGTAATCCGCGCTCGAGAAATCACCCGCCACCGGATACGTACTCGCCATCGCCAGCGCCGCAATCGCTATTCCCCCGCCCGAGCGGTAGCTGACCTCATACTCCAGATCACTATTGGCGGACTCGACCATATCCTTCGCGCCCTGCCCCGGCTTCGACTCGATACCGAAACGTTTCATCTCGCCGGCAATCATGCGCTTTGCAGGAACCTGATCCACGCCGCCGTTCGAGACCGAACGGTAAAACGATCCGTTCGGCACCTTCAGCCGCACCAGGTAGTCGGCACCGAACATGGCCTCGTCGAGCAGACGCGGCTGGTAGCGCCCAAAGTCAGCCAGCCCGCGCAGTTTCGTTTGTTCATAACTTTTGAGCAGGCTATAAATCACCAGCGGAATCTGCTGCGGGTTGAAATACGTGGAAAACGAAAGATGCGACAAATGCTTGCCGTAATCCCCAGTCGCGTCCCACCAACCGCCGTGCGCGTCGACCGTCCCGGCCTTCGTGCCATCAAACTTCAGATGATGATCGGCCTTATCCATCTCCCCCGAGCTGCGCTCCTCTTTGAAGTAATAAATGACGTCCGACATCGTGGTACGCTCCAGCAGATTGCGCTGCACCACAAAGGGAAACGATCGGACGCTTCCTTCCGCCACACTGCACTTCACGTAGTACTTCCCTTCCGTCGCGAACGAATCGAAGTCGAGCGTCCAGAAATACCAGTCCTTCCATTTCTGGACGGGCCCCGCCGCCTTCGCCTCCAACGACAGAACGTCGCGGTCCGTAGCATTGTCCTTCAGCGCACAACCAGCGACCTTGTCCCCAGCCTTGCCCAGCACAACCGCGTGCTTCGGGCCGCTCACTTCGTATCCCAGATGATTCGTGAGAATCTTCATCTCACCTGCGTGCACCCACATCGTCGAAATCAGAAAGAAGCCACAAGCCGCAACCCCGCGAAGAATCCGCTTCATGATGCCCTCTCAATTCTGACCTTCAGAAAATTACTTTCAACGAGAACTGAATCTGCCGCGACGATCCCGCCACTGGAAAAAACGATTTTGCCCAACCCCAAAACATGAACCGGGAATTATAACGGCGCACGCCTCCATCACAAGTGAGCCCACGCATCTTTAAATCTTTGAATCCTTAATCTTTAGGGTTGACCACACGCGCGTCCGGTGGCGACGCCACTTCAGGCATTCCCCCAGAGCATGGACCCTCGTCCCCGTGATAGCATTTTCTAGAAGCTCTCCTCCTTCCGGCGGCCCTATGCTCCGCGTCCGCTCCATCCCGCTGTATCTGGCCTTGCTGGCGTTAGTTTTCTGCGCTCGCTCCCAGGCGGGCAACACACCGCCTTCTCCCTGGCTTGAAATCCGGTCTGGACATTTCATCGTCGTCACCGACGCGGGCGACAAAAAAGGCCGCGAGATCGCTCTGCGTTTCGAGCAGATGCGCTCTGTCTTCGGCATCCTGCTGGGCAAGCCGAAGTTGAACCAGTCGGTCCCGCTCACCATCCTGGCCTTCAAGAGCGACAAGAGTTATTACCAACTCGCCCCCTTGCGCCAGGGGCAGCCGATCGCCGCTCCCGGATTCCTCATCCCCGGCGAGGATCAGGACTTCATCGCCCTCAATCTTTTTGAAGCCGATCCCTGGCGCGCTGTCGCCCACGATTTCGCCATCATGCTTTTGAACTACAACTATCCTCCCGCCCAAGGATGGTTCGATGAAGGTCTGGCCGAATACTTCAGCTCGATCCACCTCGATAACAAGGAAGTCGAGCTGGGCGGCGATCCCGAACTTCTCCCGTCGGCGACCCAGGACTTGCTCGGTAATCAGCTCGACGCGCATCCCGCCAAATCGCTGACCGAACTGCTGCAGGCCCAGGTTTGGCTGTCTCTGCCCGACCTGTTCACGATGAAGCACGACACTTCCGCCCGCAACGAAGGCACGCATCACACTCTTTACTACGCCGAGTCGTGGATCGTGATGCACTACCTGCTTCACGAAAAAAAGCTGCCCGAAACCGGCGCCTACTTCGGCATGGTTCTGAACCAGCACGTTCCCGTGGAAGAGGCCATTCAGAAGGCTTACGGCGTAAGCGCTGAGCAGTTGGAGAAGGCGGTGAAAGATTATTTCCATTCTCAGGCGGAACTGGTCTCGGCGGTGGACTCGGCCCGGCAGTCCAACCCAGACCCGAATGCGCCCGCTAATTCTGCGCAAATCGACCACTTTCCCGTTCCCGTCAGCATCGACGACTCTGCGATCACCGCAACGCCCCTGCCCGAGGCCGACGCTCGCGCCCTCTATGCCGGAGCTCAAATCCGCATTCCCGAGCGCCGTGAACTTGGCCTCAAGACCTTGCAGGAGTTGGCCACTACGCCCACAGCCGCAGATCAAAAAACAGAAGTTCGAGAAAACAAAAGAGTGGGCGAAGATCCCGACCAGCTCCCCATCAACGCCATCGGCAACTCGCTGGCGCATCGCATTCTGGCGTGGGACCACATCCAGCATAATGAGTTCGATGACGCGTTCACCGAGCTGCGCGACGCCGCCTCGCTCAATCCCCGCGACCTGTGGGTGCGTTATTACCTTTCGGTTCTGAAATACCGCATGGCACAGGCCAAACATGCGGACATGATGGGCCTGGCCAACATGATGTTCGATCTCAAGGCCGTGCTGGATTGGTATCCGGAAATGGCGGACGCCTACGACTTGCTGGCTCTGGCCCGCAACGAGGGCGGAGGTCCGACGGCCGCCTTGCAGGCGGAGCGCGCCGCCATCGCGTTAAGCCCGCGCGACCAACGCTACTCATTCCACCTGGCGCAGATCTACGTTGCCGGAAAAAATTGGGAAGCCGCGGACCGCTTGCTCGACCGCCTGAGAACCAGCGCCCATCCGCAAATTGCTGCGCAAGCCCGCGAACTGATCGAGGAGTCCGCAGCCCAACGGAAATACGGCATCTCCATGGACGCGAACGCGGCGCAGCCCAAGTATGCTCCGCAGAAAACTCCTTTCGATGTGCTTGACGAAGATGCGGCCAAGCGCGAAGCCGCGGAAAAGCCCGATCAGCCCGGACCCGAAGACAAGCGCCCCACCAAATTCGCCAGAGGCCGGCTGGTCAAAGTGGATTGTTCCCAGTCCCCCTCGGCACTGCTCACGGTCAACTCTGAATCCGGCGTGTTGAAACTTCGCGCCCCCGACTACCGCGCCCTGCTGCTGATCGGGGCCGACGATTTTTCCTGCGACTGGCGCGATCGCCAGGTCACCGTCAATTACAAGTCGCGCGGCGGCCCCGAAGGCGACCTCGTTTCGCTGGAAGTGCGCTGATTCCCGCGGGGCGTGATGGAATTTGCCGTAGGGTTCTCTCAGCGTTCTCTGCGGTCAAGATGTTTGCGGTTAAGATCTTTCTACTGTCCACTGGCTAAGATCTTTCTAGTGTCCACAGAATTTGACCGACCCCGTCTCGCCGTCCTAAGATGGCTCCCCTGTGATTGCCGATCCGCGCTGCCGCCTTCTCGGCAGCTGGCGATACTGAAGTTGTCCTGTTCGTGGTTTTCGGTTAAGCGCCTTCCGCACGCTCAATAAGGAGTTCCGCCTATGCCTTTGACCATTCAAACCAGGCAGCTTCCGCCTGACATCGTCGTCCTCGAAATGATGGGAAAAATCACCATGGGCAACGACTGCCGGCAAGTGGAATGGACCACCAAGAAACTTGTCGACGAGAGCCGCAAGAAAATCATCTTCGATCTCTCCGGCATCACCCACCTCGACAGCACCGGCATCGGCATTATCGTCGCCGTGGCGGGGCAAATGCGACAGGCGGGAGGAGAGTTGCGCGTGGCAGGCGCCAGCGAGCACGTCGAGCACATCCTGAAAATGACCAACATCCACCAGATCGTCGGCCTGCACCCCACCGCCGCCGCCGCGGCAACCGGTTTCTAATGTTGGGGCGGGGGACGCAGCCTGCCCTGAGCGGAGTCGAAGGGTCCGCCCCGCGAGCAACGCGAGCGTTCGGAGTTCGCACGAGCTCGGAACTCGCAGCAATAACTTCTTTCGAAGATCCCAGCAGCGGCCGATTCTGCCCAGCAAAAAACCCCTCCCGCCGGGAGGGGCTCTTTCAATTCCCATCGTCCGATTAGGCGCGGACGACGTTTGCCGCCTGGAAGCCTTTGGGGCCCTTGAGCAGGTCAAACTCCACGGTCTCACCCTCATTCAGTGTGCGGTAGCCGTTCTCCTGGATCGCGGAGAAGTGCACGAACACATCTTCCCCCGTGGAGCGCTGGATAAATCCATATCCCTTCGCCCCGTTGAACCACTTCACTGTACCTTTCTCTCTCACGGATAGAACTCCTTTCACCAATCGCGAAGAATTGTTCTTTCAGGTTCCCGGATTGCGCTCCAATCGACTGAAGCCCCCCTCTAGAAACCGTCAGAATGTTCGGTTGCGTTTATGAAGTGCAGGGGGAGTTACTTCCAAAAAGGAAAAGACTCCTCAATTCCCCAGTCGCAGAACCTCTCGCTGTGGGAACCCCGGAGTCCGACAATTTGGCGCGTTTCCACCACACAACAAACGTCAACCCTACCTCTGGTCTCACCACCGGACAACTTACCGGTATTGAGCACAAGATAATAAGCAGTATTAAAACGTTTCGCAAGAGAAATTAGAAAGGAATCGGAATATGACCCGTAGTCACGCATGCCCTCTCTCATAACTTTAACAAAGATAAAGAAATTGCCCGGTAACCACCCCCGAAACTAGCGTTTTCCGCCCTCCCGGACCCCGTCCGCCTCTCTGGTACGATTGAGTTTTCCCCATGGCCGATCGCCCGATTCCGACGTTGCCGCCAACCGAAGCAGCCCCGCTCCAGCCCGCCCGCCTGCCCCGTCGACGCTCCCCTAACCTCATCGTTTCCACGGCCCGCTACCTGATGCGCACCGAGGTGCACACCTTCGCATTCTCCGTGGCGGCCAACGCCATCCTCTCCTTTTTCCCCTTTGTCGTGCTCATGATGACGCTGATCCGCCGCGTCTTTCATTCGCGCGTCATGTACGAGGTCGTTCTGCAACTTCTGCGCGACTACCTGCCGGCCGGCCAGGATTTCGTGATTCGCAATCTCAATTCCATGGTCAATTCTCGCCAGCGCGTGCAACTGGTTTCGCTGGTCATTCTGCTGGTCACCTCGTCGGGAGTCTTCCTGCCGCTTGAGGTCGCGCTCAACCGCATCTGGCGCTTCCCAAACAACCGCTCCTATCTCGGAAACCAAGTGGTCTCGTTCGGACTGGCCTTTGCCTGCGGTGCTTTGGCCCTGCTTTCCATCGCGCTGACCGCGGGCCCAGTCGCCTTCATGCAATTCCTGCTGCGCGGATACGGCACGGGATTTGTCCGCCTGGTCGGCTTCCTCGTGATGAAAGTGTTTGCCATCGCCGCCAGCATCGCGATCTTCTTCCTGATCTACTGGCTGCTGCCCAACGGCAAAGTGCCCGCCCGCGCTGTCTTGCCCGCGGCCATCATCATGGGACTGCTCTCCGAAGCTCTGAAATACGCGTACATCCTGGCGCTGCCCTGGTTGAATTTTCAGGAAGTCTACGGCCCCTTCGCGCTGTCGGTCAGCATGATGTTCTGGGCTTTCCTGTCCGGCCTGCTGCTGCTGGCCGGCGCCAACCTCTCTGCAGAAGAGCACCTGGGACGCGCTCTGTAATCAGCCGCTGGCCGGGATGCCCTGCCCCGAAATCTAACAGCAAGTTCCACGCGTGACATGGTGGCTAGTTTGCAGCCGCGGTACCTCGGCGATCTCCGCGAAATCCTCAGCGTTCTCAGCGGTTAAAGTGTTTACTATTCGCAGAAAAGGCCGCCCATTAGCACAGGCGGCCTGTCTGACGAGTCAGAAGCGCAGTTACTTCTTCTGCTCCCCGATTGAGAGCAACTCCACTTCGAAAATCAATGTCGCCCCGGGAGTAATCGCTGCGCCCGGCGGAGGATTATCGCCATACGCCAGGTCAGGTGGAATGAACAACTGCCACTTCGATCCTACCGGCATCAGTTGCAGCGCCTCCGTCCATCCCCGGATCACGCCGCCCACCGGAAACGACGCCGGTTGCCCACGCTTGTAAGAGCTATCGAATTCCGTGCCGTTCAGCAGCGTTCCGCGATAGTTGACGCTCACCGTGTCGCTGGCCGTCGGCTTTGGCCCCGTCCCTTCCTTCAAAACCTTGTACTGCAAACCATCAGGAAGCGTCGTTACGTCCGGCTTCGCTTTATTCGCCGTCAGAAACGCATCCCCTTCTTTCCGGCCCGCCTCGCCCGCCGCGTGCGCTTTCGCTTCCTGCTGCTTGTTGACGTCGGCTCTCAATTGCTGCAGCGTGGCCTTCATTTCGTCTTCGGTCATCAGCGTCTTGCCGCTCCCCATGGCATCTCTCAGCCCCCGCGCGACAATCGCCGGATCCACCGGTATCGACTGGCGGTGCAGCCCCGATCCAATGCTCATGCCTAGGGCATAGCTCGCCTTCTCTTTTTGCGTCTTCAATGCGAATGTGCTCTTCGCAGTAGTGGCCGGCGCCTTCTTCGCCGGGGTCTTCGTGCCCGACGCCGGCTTGGAGGCAGGTTGTGAACTTTGAGCCGCCGGAGTCTGTTGCCCCCGGGCATAGCCCGGCAGCATCATCCCGGCCGCAAGAACTGGAAGCACCACCGCGGTCAACGATTTATGCATAAGTAATCATTGTCCCATCACGCCCGCGGGATAAGCAATTCCCGACCGCCAAGTGCGAATAACTCATTTTGCCCGAGCTCTGGAATTACTCAGCGATCTCCGCGAATCCTCAGCGTTCTCTGCGGTTAAGATCTTTTCCCGTCCTGGGAAGTAAGTCCGTACCACCATGATTTTTCAGCCACTTTCCGCTTCGATGTGATTCCAATCACACAAGGCTGTGAACCCACGTCCCGACATCTCTACCTCCCATCCTGCATCCTGAATCTATCGCAGGACCACTCCCGTGGTTCCCGTCGAGAATTCCGAACGGGGGATTTCATGAAGCGCAAATTTAAGACCATGGACGCCAACGAGGCGGTTGCTCACGTCGCTTACGGGGTCAGCGAAGTGATCGCCATCTATCCCATCACTCCTTCGTCGCCGATGGGCGAGTGGGCGGACCAGTGGGCGTCCGAAGGCATCCCCAATGCCTTCGGCAGCGTGCCGCATGTCATCGAGATGCAGAGCGAAGGCGGCGCTGCCGGAGCGGTTCACGGCGCCCTGCAGACCGGATCCCTCTCCACCACCTTCACCGCTTCCCAAGGATTGCTTCTGATGATCCCCAACATGAACAAGATTGCCGGCGAACTGACGCCGACGGCCTTCCATGTTTCCGCCCGCACCGTGGCCACGCACGCCCTTTCGATCTTCGGCGACCACTCCGACGTAATGCTCTGCCGCACCACCGGCTTCGCCATGCTCTGCTCGAATTCTGTTCAGGAAGCCATGGATCTGGCCCTGATCGCCCACGCCGCATCGCTCGAAACTCGCATTCCCTTCCTGCATTTCTTCGACGGATTCCGCACCTCGCACGAAGTCAACAAGATCGAAATGCTGGATGAAGACGACATGCGCTCCCTGATCAACATGGATCGCATCATCGAGCACCGCCAGCGCGCGCTCTCACCCGATCACCCCGTGTTGCGCGGCACTGCCCAGAATCCCGACGTCTTCTTCCAGATCCGCGAGGCCGCCAACTCCTACTACGACGTCGCCCCCGCCAAGGTGCAGGCCGTAATGGACAAGTTCGCCGAGGTTGTCGGACGCAGCTACAAACTTTTCGATTACGTTGGCGCCCCCGACGCCGAACGCGTCATCGTCATGATGGGATCCGGCGCGGAGGTTGCCCACGAAACCGTCGACCATCTCAACGCGCACGGCGAAAAAGTCGGCCTGCTGAAGGTCCGCCTCTATCGTCCCTTCTCTGTGAAATCGTTCCTCGAAGCCCTCCCCGCCACCGTCCGCGAAATTGCAGTTCTCGATCGCACCAAGGAATCAGGCGCAATCGGCGAGCCTCTTTATTTGGATGTCGTCAACGCTTTGAATGAAGGCTTGAAACTCGGCTACGGCGCGATGAAGGATACACCCTCCGTGCTCGGCGGCCGCTACGGCCTGTCCTCCAAAGAATTCACTCCCGCCATGGTGAAGGCCGTCTACGACAACCTGAAGAGGCCCGAACCCAAAGATCATTTCACCATCGGCATCAACGACGACGTCACCCACACCAGCCTCACCTACGACGCGTCCTTCTCTACCGAGCCTGATAGCGTGGTCCGCGCCTTGTTTTACGGACTCGGCGCAGACGGCACCGTCGGCGCCAACAAAAATTCCATCAAGATCATCGGCGAGAATACCGACAACTACGCTCAGGGCTACTTCGTCTACGACTCGAAAAAATCCGGCGCGATGACCGTTTCTCACCTGCGCTTCGGACCGCAGCCCATCCGTTCCAGCTACCTGGTCTCGAAAGCGAATTTCGTCGCCTGCCATCAATGGATTTTCCTCGAGCGCTACGACATGCTCAGCTCGCTGGTGGACGGCGGCACCTTCCTGCTCTCCAGCCCCTTCGGCCCCGACGAAGTTTGGGACCATCTGCCCCGCGAAGTGCAATCGCAGCTGATCGCCAAGAAAGCCAAGTTTTACGTGATCGACGCCTACCAGGTCGCCAAAGACACCGGCATGGGCTCGCGCATGAACACCATCATGCAGGTCTGCTTCTTTGCCATCTCAAAAGTCCTGCCCCGCGACGAAGCCATCGAAGCCATCCGCGACTCGATTCGCCACACCTATGGCCGCAAGGGCGAAGACGTCGTCCAGAAAAACATGAGGGCGGTCGATGAAACTCTTGCCCATCTGCACGAAGTGAAGATTCCCGCGGCCGTGACCAGTAAGACCGAAATTCCGGCTGCATTTCCCGGCGCTCCTAAATTCGATCGTGAAGTGCTCGGCACCATCTACGCCGGACGGGGCGACGAGCTTCCCGTGAGCGCGTTCTCCTGCGACGGGACTTTCCCCACCGGCACCGCGAAGTGGGAAAAACGCAATCTCGCCCTCGAGATTCCCGCGTGGGATTCGAAAATCTGCATCCAGTGCGGCAAGTGCGCCATGGTCTGCCCCCACGCCGTCATCCGCATCAAGGTCTACGACAGCAAGGAACTCGCCTCCGCCCCGTCCACGTTCAAATCCTGCGATGCCCGCGACAAAGAATGGGCCGGCATGAAGTACACCATTCAAGTCGCGCCCGAAGATTGCACCGGATGCGGCGTCTGCGTCGATGTCTGCCCGGTCAAGAACAAGAGCGAAGTGCGGCTGAAGGCCATCAACATGGTGCCGCAGCCTCCGCTGCGCGCTCCCGAAAGCGAGAACTGGGATTTCTTCCTCAAGCTTCCGGAACTCGATCGCCGCAAAATCAAAGCCGGCACCATCCGCCAGCAGCAAGTGCAGGAGCCGCTCTTCGAATTCTCCGGAGCCTGCTCCGGATGCGGCGAAACGCCTTATATCAAGCTGGTTTCACAGCTTTTCGGCGACCGCGCCGTAGTCGCCAACGCCACCGGATGCTCCAGCATCTACGGCGGCAACCTGCCCACCACTCCCTGGACCAAGAACTCCGACGGCCGCGGCCCGGCATGGTCGAACTCTCTGTTCGAAGACAATGCCGAATTCGGACTGGGCTTCCGCGTCTCCATCGACAAGCAGACCGAATTCGCCCACGAACTGCTGCGCCGCCTGGCCTCCAACGTTGGCGACGATCTCGTTACGGCGATTCTTACGGCCAAACAGAAAGACGAAGCGGATATTTACGAGCAGCGCCAGCGCGTGGACCTGCTGAAAGAAAAGCTGCGCACGCTCAACTCGCCGGAAGCGAAACAGCTTCTCGCCGTAGCTGACATGCTGGTAAAGAAATCCGTCTGGATCGTCGGCGGCGACGGCTGGGCCTATGACATTGGCTACGGCGGCCTCGATCACGTCCTGGCCAGCGGACGCAACGTCAACGTCCTCGTGCTCGACACCGAGGTCTACTCCAACACCGGCGGACAGGCTTCGAAAGCCACTCCGCGGGGCGCGGTCGCGAAGTTCGCCGCCGGCGGCAAGCCCGGCCCGAAAAAAGATCTCGGCCTGATGGCCATGACCTACGGCAACGTTTACGTTGCCAGCGTCGCCATGGGCGCCAAAGACGAGCACACGCTCAAGGCCTTCCTCGAAGCCGAAGCTTACGACGGACCGAGCATCATCATCGCCTATTCGCATTGCATCGCCCATGGCATCGACATGACCACTGCGATGACCGATCAGAAAGTCGCGGTCGAGTCCGGACAGTGGCTGCTCTATCGCTACAACCCGGAGCGTGCCGCGATCGGTGAGAATCCGCTGGCTCTCGATTCGCGCGCTCCCACCCGCAAAGTACAGGAATACCTGCTGCAGCAGACGCGCTTCAAGATGTTGACCAAGAGCAAGCCCGAAGATGCAGACCGCCTGTGGAAGCTGGCGCAAAAGGACGTGGAGAGCCGCTTCCACATGTACGAGTACATGGCCAGCCGCAAAGCGGAACAAGCGGCCCCACCGAAAGGGACAGAAGTAAAGCGGCCCCGGTAAAAGAAAAGACGCCGGCAGTCGTAGAAAAATAAGAGGGTGCCCCGTTCTAACCGCGTTCTCTACGGTTAGAGCGGGGATTTTGAACTTGCACCCGCAACAGACGACCTAAGGAGAGAAGTCGATGATCGATCTCAGCACCACCTATCTCGGACTGAAGCTGTCATCCCCGCTGGTCGTCTCAGCCTCTCCTTTGTCGCGCGATGTAGAAGGAATTTGCCGACTGGAAGAAGCGGGCGCCTCCGCCGTAGTGCTCTACTCCCTCTTCGAAGAGCAGTTGCGCCAGGAAGAGATCGATCTCGACTACCACCTCTCAGCCGGCACCGAGAGCTTCGCCGAATCCCTCACTTACTTTCCCCAAGCCAGCGAGTTCCACACCGGACCGGAGGGATACCTGAACCACATCCGCAAAGCTAAAGCATCCGTCCGCATCCCGATCATCGCCAGTCTCAACGGCTCCACTCTTGGCGGATGGACGAAGTTCGCCGGCGAGATCGAGCGCGCCGGAGCCGATGCCATCGAGTGCAATATTTATTACATTCCCACGGATCCCAAGCTCACCGCCGCCGACATCGAAAAGACCTATCTGGATATCGTCCGCGCCGTGAAGAGCACAGTTACCATTCCGGTCGCCGTGAAGCTAAGTCCATTCTTCAGCAATTTCGCGAATATGGCTCACCGTCTCGACGATGCGGGCGCCGACGCCCTGGTGCTTTTCAACCGCTTCTACCAGCCGGATATCGATCTCGAGGAACTGGAAATCCGTCCCAACGTTCTGCTGAGCACGCCGCAGTCGCTCCGCCTTCCCCTCACCTGGATCGGCATTCTCTACGGCCGCATTCGCGCCAGCCTGGCCGCTACCGGGGGCGCTCACAGCGCGGAAGACGTTGTGAAGCTGCTCATGGTTGGCGCCAACGTCACCATGATGTGCTCGTCGCTGATGCGCCACGGCGTCAACCATCTCCGCCACGTCGATCGCGAACTGCGCGAATGGATGGAAGAGCACGAATACGAATCGGTCGCTCAGATGCAAGGCAGCATGAGCCAGTTGCGCTGCCCCGATCCCGGCGCCTTCGAGCGCGCGCAGTACATGCGTGCCGTCAAAGGCATGCAACACATTCATATGGCAGGATGGCGATAATGGCAAACAAAACCAAACTGACACAACAACAGAAAACCTGGGTGACTTATGTCTCGAACACCCTGGGCGGAAAAAGTGGCTTGCATCTCAACGAAATTCGAGTCTCCTTCCGCGGACCCGAACAGCCCTTGGAAAAGGCTCAACACGAGCGCCGCCACGCACTGATTGTGCCGCACGAGCACGGGGCTTGGGGATTGCTCCTCGTTCCCATGATCACCGGCGCCGGCCTTGCGTTCCGCGAGAGCAGAAATGTCGTTCCGTTCCTCCTGTTGCTGACCTCTGCCATGGCTTTGTTCTGGCTCCGAACTCCGTTCGAAAGCTTGCTGGGAACTTCCGCCATGCGTAAAGACGAGCGCCGCACCGTGATCGTCGCTATCGCAATTCTGGCGAGCGCCGCGGCCCTTGGGCTAGGCGCGCTGCTGTGGGCAGGCCGCAATGCCAATCTATGGTGGATCGGCGCCGCAGCCGGCGCGGCCTTCGCCGGACAGGCCCTGCTGAAAAAGTTAGGACGGAGCACGCGAATGCTATCGCAAATCGTCGGCACCATTGGCCTGACTTCCGCAGCGCCGGCCGCGTACTACGTCATTACCGGAAAATTCGACGCAACTGCGTGGATCCTTTGGATCGTGAACCTGGCCTTCGCCGGAAATCAAATCCACTACGTACAACTGCGCCTGCACACCGCGCGGGTCGAAGGCTTCCGAGCCCGACTCTCCCGCGGATGGGCTTTCGCGGCCGGCCAACTCGCGCTCACCGCAGCCCTCACGGTCGCGTGTGTGGGTGGATTACTTCCGCAATTCGCCTCCCTGGCCTTCGCTCCCCTGCTCTTCCGTGGATGGTTCTACTTCATCCAGAAACCGGCGCCGCTGGCAGTGCGCAAGCTAGGCTGGAGCGAACTGGCCCAAGCCGTAGCTTTCTGCCTGCTCCTCGTAGGCACATTCTCCCTCTCGAATTAGCGAAAACAAGGAAATTAGCCAGCCCCGCATCCACTAGCAAGCAAGAGACTTGCGCCATTTTGTACATACAATAAAGTAAGACAAATGTTTCTGCAGGAACACTATACATGTAGGCACGGACGCCTTCGTCCGTGCCGCGAAGGCGAAGCCGAGCGTGCCACGCTAACCACGAGCACAGCGCCGTGAAGCTAAGGCACAATCACCGCAGCACCATCCACGGCATCATTCTTCACCGCCATCAGCGCTTCGTTCGCCTGATCGAGCGAGAACACCGTCACCTTAGCCCGCAGCCCAATCTGCGCGGCCAGCGCAAGAAAATCCCGCGCATCAGCGCGCGTCATGTTCGCGACACTGCGCAATTGGCGCTCGCCCCACAGCAGGCGGTCGTAATCGAACTGAGGAATGCGGTCGAGATGAATTGCATTGATCGCCACCACGCCGCCCTTGCGCAGGCTGGAGAGCGCTGCCACCACAACATCTCCGCTGGGCGCGAAGGTTACGGCGCGGTCCAGTTCCACTGGAGGCTTCTCGGTTTCATCTCCCACCCAGGTCGCGCCCAGCGATGCGGCGAACTCGCGATGCGACTTGCCTCGGCTTGAAACATAGACCTCACACTTCCACGCCTGCAGCACCGCAATCGCAAGATGCGCCGACGCACCGAAACCAAACAGCCCGACGCGCTCACCCTGTTCGACACCCGCCACGCGCAAGCTGCGAAAACCAATGATGCCCGCGCACAAGAGCGGCGCAGCGTGCAGATCGTCAAGCGATGCGGGCAGCGGAAAGACAAAGTCGGAGCGCGCGAAGGCATACTCCGCGTATCCACCGGCGACGCTGTAGCCAGTGAACGTAGGCGAGTCGCACAGATTCTCCATTCCGCGTTGGCAATAGGAGCATGTGCCATCGGTCCCGCCCAGCCACGACACGCCCACGCGTGTGCCCAACGGAAGCTCGCTGGTCGCGCCGTCGACAATCTCGCCCACAATCTGGTGGCCGGGAATAATTCTCAGCTGCTTGGGCGGCAGGTCTCCTTCGACAATGTGAAGGTCCGTACGGCACACGCCGCAGGCGCGCACGCGCAGCAGAACGTGCCCAGCACGAATGCGCGGGTTCGCTACGTCAACAATTTGAAGAGGACGTTCCGAGATCGGTTGCGGCGACGACAGGATAGCGGCTTTCATCGTCAAGATCTTGCCACCGATATGATGCCAAAGACAGTACGGTAGTGGCCACAGTCAGTAGGACACGGCCTAGTGATCCTATCGGCGCGCGGAATGATCGGGAATCAATTCCAGCGTCAGCACCTGAAACGGTTGCAGGTGAAACAGATGTGGTTGCGCGGAAATGCTGAAGGGCAACGCTACGGCGTCTATCTTCCACGGACTGGTGGCTGTGAACGAGCTGCTTGTGCGAGGCGGCAGCTCAAGCAGCGCGGCGATGTCGGCGTTGAAATCCTGCGGCTGGTCGCTGGGATTGCGCAGGGTTACGATCGCTTTTTCCGGCGACCAGGAGGCCCAGCCATACACTTCCAGCTTCGCTGGATCGCCGCCGATCCAGTGTGAATCTTTAAGCGTCGCGGCATTGGCGCGAGACCACTTCGCGGCCTCGGCCAGCACGTCCCAGTCTTGTGAGGACAGAAGCGAGGGCGTGATGTACATCTCCTGCAACTGCGTTCCCGTGCCGAAATACGAATGCACTTCGTCCGCAAAATCGTGGCCGGGATCGTCGCTCAGGCGCTCGGCGTAGCTCGCGAAGATCATGCCGTGCAGCATCAGCGAATTCATGGGAAACAATGGGCCTTCTTCCACAACCCAGCGGTAGATTTGCGAGTCGAGATACGTGATCCAGCGCTGGCGATTGGAGCCGACGCCGGCGAAGCTGTGGTCGTCGCCGCCGCGCCAGATCGAATCGGCGTAGAGCAGCCAGAATGGAGACGGGTAGGTTCCCGTAGTGAGGTTGATATAAATGTCTGGCTTCTTGGCTCGCAGCTCGCCGATGAGATGAATCGCCGCGTCGAAGTCGCTGTCGAATTCGCTGCCGGCGATGACCTCGTTGGCGTTGCCCGTGCCATCAAACTTGAACTGGTTCACTCCATATTTGTCGATCATGGCAAAGCAGGTGTCGCGAAAGTAGCGATAGTACTTCGGGCCGGAAAGCGCGAGCCCGCCTTCATTGGTCTCGAAGCCTTGCGCGCGCGCTGAGGTGAGTCGCTGCGCTTTCGGTTTGTCGTAGCCTCCCCAGGGCGACAGCCAGATTCCGGGCGCAGCGCCGTAAGCCGCAGCCGCCTGCGCAACCTTAGTCAACCCATCGGAGAACCCGAGATTAAACCTCCATAGCCTCGTGGGATCATCCCAGCCATCATCGAACAAAAAACTGTCGAGCTTTACGCCGCGCTCTTTCGTGAGGTGCTCGCCGAAGCGGTTGATCTCTGCCACGGCCTCCTGCTCGTTGTAGCGATCGGAATATCCCAGGTCGTACCAGGAGTTGTAATGCAGGAATGTGCGGTAGGGATGGGCGCGTTCGAGCTCGAGATAGGCGAGGAAATCGCGGCGCAGTTGTCCGGGGTGCGCGGCTCCGAACACGGCGGAATACGTCACGCCCTGGCCGGGCTGGATGGGCAATTCGCGGGAGAGCCAGCAGAAGGCGCGATCAGCGCGGACGCGGCAGTCCGACAACGGATGCTCGAGACCGAGAAACCAAGTTCCGGCCGTCACGGGTGATCCTTTGGCATGACCGGAGACGATTGCCCCAGGCGCCACCGCATCGACGAGAACGATCTGGCTCAGGGCGAGAGGCTGCTCCAGAGCATGAATCGTCACTTCTTCACGAATATAGTTAGCGTCCTGGTGCAGCGTCGCCTTCCAGGTGACACGAATTCTTTTGGAGGAATCTTCCACCTCGACGCGAATCTGCCGGCCGGGAACGTGATCGGCGGCCCGAGAAGAATTCGCGGGATTCGGAGCGTCTTCGATGGAGGGCTCAGCGATCAATTTGAAGTCGGGCGAACTTAGGACTGCGCCTTCTTTTGGCACCAGTGCGAAGGGACTGCCGTCGACCGGAAGAATCTTCCCGGAGAAGCGGTTGGTGAGGCTTTGCCAGCGTAGCGTTCCGTCCCGCACAGACCAGGTCGCTGAAATGGCGTCGTTGGAAAGAGAGAGAACGTCCCCTTGCCGCTCGGCCCGCACAGCGGAAGCCGACCGGGCGTGCGCCGGGAGCAAGGACGCTAGCAATAGAAGCAGGCAAGCTCTGCCAGAAGCAAATCGCAGCGGGGGAAGGCGCAGTCGAAGCATGAGAGATCAGGGTACGCGGCGAAAGCGCCCGAAACAAGGAGAAAGAAGTCGTAAGGCTGCTCGGTTTTCTCCATGACGGGCTGGAAGGAGGTTTGAGTTAGTTTGAACTTTCGCCAGCTGTATTGCCCGCCTGGAGATCCCTCGTCCCGCTGGTGAAAACGCGGGATTTCGGGATGACCCCTCTCGGAACTGTTGCGCTGTTGAAATGAAACGGCCCTACCTGGGAAGGACAGGCGAGGGAAGCTTTTCGGGGTGATTTTTGGCTGCGATTTGTCTTGACTTCCGGCATAAACGAAAGTAATAGTGTTAACTCGTAATGATATGAAAGATGTATGGGAGGGCCTATGCGTGTCCACCGTCTCAGCTGGCATTCCGTCGCATCCTTCATCGGTGCATTTTTACTGGCATTGGTGGCGTCGACAGCAGGGTTCGCCCAAGGGTCCTACGAAGCGCAAGTACGCGGAACGGTGACGGACCAGAGCGGGGCGATTATGGTGAACGCCACCGTCACCATCACCAACGACGCCACGAATATCTCGCAGAGTGCGCATAGCGACGACCACGGACAATATTTCTTCACCGGCTTGCGCCCAGCGGTGTACACGGTGAAAGTGCAGGTGGCGGGCTTCCGCATCTCGGAGAAGAAAAACGTCGTTTTGGAGGTGGATCAGCAGACCAGCGTGGATTTCGTGCTGCATCCGCTGGGCGTCAGCGAAAGCATTGAAGTGACGCAGACGGCGCCCTTGCTCGATACCGACAGCGCAACGCTGGGAACCGAGATCAGCAACGAATATGTACACGAACTCCCTCTGGCCAACCGCAATTTTTTTGGCCTGACCTTCCTGGCGGCGGGCGTGACCGAGGTATCAGGGGCGGGCACCAGTGATAACTATCCATCTGGAACAAACTTCACTTCCAACGGGCAGCGCAACGCGACCGCTGAGATACGGCTGGACGGCGCCCTGATCAGCGCGCCGGAGCAAGGTGAGGGAGGGAATACCAATGTCTACTACGAGCCCCTGATCGAGAGCATGCAGGAAATGAAGGTGCAGAACAACAGCTTCTCGGCCGAGTTCGGCAACAACGGCGGGACGGTCGTAAACATGGTGATGAAGAGCGGGACCGATGCCTTCCACGGCAGTGGCTGGTATTTTCTGCAGCGCGCAGACCTGAACGCACGCGATTTCTTTAATCCCGAGTACACCTTAGGTAATCCTGTGCCTAACCCCAAGCCAAACAGCAAGCGGGACCAGGGTGGATTTTCGCTGGGCGGCCCCATCATCAAGAACCGCACGTTCTTTTTTGTCGATTTCGAGAAGGTTGCAAGCTCCAGCGCGTCCAGCGGAGTTGTGACCGTACCGACCCTGGCCGAGAGGCAAGGCGATTTCTCGAACCTGGCCAATGCCATCTACGATCCGAAGCTGCCTCTGGTTCCCTGCACGGCACCAAACACCGGAATGTGCCGACCGACGGTCCAGGGGGGAGGGATGATCCCGACCGGCGAACAAGACGGGATCGGCATGGCTGTGCTCAATCTCTATCCGCAACCCAGCAACTCGAACGAGTTCAACAACTACAACTTCACGACGTTGGCGAACGCTCCGGACTACCAGTTCGACATCAAGATCGACCACCAGATCAACGACAGGAACCGCATCAGCGGCCGCTACAGCCGGGGCTGGAACAACTTTACGACCCCGCTGACCCTGGGCGACAGCTTCGATAATGACGGAATCAAGAGCGGGGTGACGGTGGCGCAAAACGCTTCGTTGGAATATACGCGGACCATCAACCCGCGGATCGTCTGGACCAGCCACATAGGAGTCGACCGGGTGCACGAACTTTCGCTGCCGGCTATCCCGACGATCTCCAGTTTCAATGCCTCGCTGCCGTCTGGCGTTCAGGGATTGCCCTCGGTGTTCCAAACGGCCAATGGGATCGATAAGATGCCGACGTTTATGATGCAGGGAAGTTCCCCTTGGACGAATCTGTACGATCAGTGCTGCATCAACACTACCTTCGCGCACACCCTGGTCAGTTACTCCACGCAGTTGGTGATTTCCAAAGGGGCACACCTGATTAAAATCGGTGGCGAGCAGAGAATTTTCTACAACAACTTCTGGCAGCCGAATTATCCGACCGGCGTCATGACCTTTACGGACGACGTCACGTCGCCGAATCCGAACAGCGACACTACGGAGATCTGCCTCAATGGAGACTGCAGCAATCCCCAGAATATCCAGACGATCTCGACCGGTAATCCTTTTGCCAGCCTGGCTTTTGGCTACGGCGACAATGTCAACGCCTCCAGTCAGCTAGTGGTAACTCCTTCGGTCGCGAACCGGTCGCTGGAGACAGGATTTTATGTGCAGGACGATTGGAAGGTGACCCCAAAACTTACGGTCAATCTGGGCTTGCGTTACCAGTGGAGTTCGCCCTACACGTCGCGAGGCAACCGGATCGAGTTCAGCAATTTCACCGCGAACAGTGGCGTGAATCTCGACTTGACCAGCCTGCCGGCGGCTGCGCAAGCGGCGGGGGCTATGAGCGCCCAGGCGACTATGCAGTCGGCGGGGTTGAATCTCCCCGCGTCGATGCAAGTGCTCGGCACCACGCAGTTCCCGACGTCGAGCATGAGGACGGTTCCGACTTACTGGAAGGACATTGGGCCAAGGCTGGGATTTTCGTACCAACTCGGTCAGCAAACCGTGGTGCGTGGCGGGGCGGGCATCTATTTCGGAATGAGCCCGGCCACCAACTACCAGTATCCCGGTGCGGCGTTCCTTAAGACCGCGAACCTGTTTTTTACGAACGACAATTTTGTCACCCAATCCGCGACCCTGGAGAATCCGTTTCCCGGAGGCTATAGCGGTCCGCAGGGTAAGCAGTACGGCCAGTTTGCGAACTGGGGATATCCGAACCCGAACGATCTAGGCACGACGACGGCGCGAGACGCCAACATCTATCAATGGAATGTAGGAATCCAGCGACTGCTCCCCAGCCAGATCGTCCTGGGCGTGGACTACTCCGCGAACCGAAGCACGCATCTGCCGTGGGCCGGCACAAACAACCGGGATTTCATGCCTTCGGCATTACTGGCTCAGATCACCGCGGCGGTAACTCCGACGGATTCGAGTTGCTCCACGGATAGCTGCGTAAGCAATTTCCTTCAGACGGAGGTGGGCAACCCGTTTTATTCCATGTTCAATACCCCTTGCACACCGAGCGCTTCCAGTCCCTGCTTCAACGAACCGAATTCGAACTACGGCGATGCTACGCTTCCGTTGGGGTATCTGTTGAACAAGTACCCGCAATTCCCCGGTGACTTTGAAGGGCTGATGATTGAGGAAGCGAGTTCGTGGTACAACGCTTTGCAAATTCGTTTCCAGAAGCGCACTACGCACCACATCAGTTTTGAGGGTAGCTACACGATATCGAAGGCAACCGACGATTCGTCGGCGGGCCGGAACTACTGGATAGGTTCCCTCGGGGCCGGCCTCCCGCAACAACTGGATCGCCTGTCCGCGGAACACAGCATTGGAGCCAACGACACGCCGCAGCGACTGGCGGCAGCCGTGGTGGTGGATCTGCCCATTGGGCGCAAGCAATGGATTGGTGGCAATATGAACCGAGCGGTCGACGCGGTGGTGGGAGGCTGGTCGCTGGCGACGATCGTCACCGAGCAATCGGGACAACCGCTGGCCCTCGGCATGGCCAACGCTCGTCTGGCGAACGGCACGCAGCGACCGCAAGTAGCGTGCTCGCAATTTAAGACCGGTACCAGCGTGCACTCCGCAGCTTTGACCTGGCAGAACGCGAGTCCGGCCGCCTTTCTCAACTCCAACTGCTTTGCCGACCCCGGCGACCAGGTTCCTGGGAATGCTCCACGGTACTTTTCCGGGCTGCGCACCGACGGCCTCCACAACATGGACCTGAATATTTACAAGTCGTTTGTGCCCAAAGAAGGCACGCGAATAGAAGTGCGGGCGGAGATGTTTAATGCACTCAACCACCCCCGTTTCGCACCGCCGAACACGTCCGTGGGCGATCCGCTTTTTGGCACCATCACTTCGGACAGCGTGAACGGGACGGTGCTCGAAAATCCGCGATCGTTCCAGTTCGGATTGAGATTTGAGTTCTGATCTTCTGATCTGTGCGGAACTCGGGTTTGCAGGCCGCTCTATCATGAAAACCATACTCGGGCTGTTCTCTGCGCTGATCCTTTGCGGGTGCGGGATTTTCTTGCTCGCACAAAACTCCGCTTCGATTCCAGATTCATCACGACAGGATTGGACCAACTACGTGCGCATCGGCGCTTACGGGCTGAAAGGCGGAGACGCGAACGAAATCGTACAACGCGCGCAGGCTAGCGATGTGTTTGGGATTGAGGTCGATAACGACATTCCCGGACGGTACGAGAGCTTTGTGCATCCGGAAGAGAAACTGAAGGCGATTCGCGAGGTGGCAGAAGCGGCGCACAAAGTCGGCAATCATGCGTTCGTGTACATCGCAGGAACGGAATGCATCACGGCGCACGGGGACAAAGTCGCGCATACGATGGCGAAAGATCATCCCGACTGGCTGCAGCGGAAGATAACGGGAGAGCCGGCGATTTTCGGAGGCGGGACGGCGTTCTGGATTCGGCAAGGCGATGAGGACGTGTGGGTGAGCCCGTATGCCGCGGAGTGGCGCAAGATTTATATGGAGCGCGTGCGGCAGATCGCGGGCACCGGCATCGATGGCATTTACATTGATATTCCTTACTGGATGACGCACTTCGAGGGCTGGGAGGACACGTGGGCAAGCTTCGATGATGCGACGGTGGCGGCGTTCAAGCGGGAGACTGGGCTGGATGCGAAGAGAGATTTGAAGCTGGGAGATTTTTCCGATCCGGCGTTTCGCAAGTGGGTGGAATTCAGGATTCAAACTTTCACGGATTTTCTGGCGGAGATTGGGCAAAACGCGAAGGGAGTGAATCCGCAAATCAAGATCATTCCAGAGATTTATCCGGGGATCGAAGAAGAAGCGGTGCGGGTGGGCGCCGACGTGTACAGCCTGTATGCGGTGGTGGACGCGATTGCGCATGAATACGAATTTGGCGAAGGCGATCACATGGCGGCGTCGCGAAAGCCGCTGGATTGGTTTCGATACCAGGTGGGCATGCACTCGTTTCGCGCGTTCGCGCAAGGCAAGGCGACGTGGATTCTGAATTACTCGTGGGACGGCGATAAGAAAGTCGATGCGCGGGAAGCGATGATGAATCTCGCCATCTCGCAGGTGATGGTCGGCGCAAACTTCTGGGATGCACCCGGGCACTCGATGGCGGGATCGAACGATCTGCCGACGAGGAAGAAGATTTTCGAGTGGATTGCCGCGCATGAGAAGACGTTCTATTTGCCGCGCGCGCCGGTGGATCCGGTTGGAGTTTATTTTTCTCCGCAGACGCGGAACTTTTTCGCGCGGGAGTTTATTGATTCTTACCGCGGGATTTTGATTCTGCTGATGCAGAAGCATCTTGAGTTTCAGATTGTGACGCCGCGGACGCTGGCGGAGTTTCACGGGCGGACGCTGGTGTTGCCGGATGTCCGCGTACTGAACGATGGCGAGCGGGATTGGCTGAAGAAGTTTGCTGCAGGCGGTGGAACGGTGGCGGTGACAGGGACTGACGCGACCGAACTTGGCGATGCGCAACATGTGGTGCGGTTTCCGAGTTGCCCGGGGAAGGCGTACGGCGCGGCTTTGGAAAAAGATTTCGAGCATGCTTCGCCGGACTCGCAAGTGGAATTTCTGGCCAGCCTGCGAGGCGGGAAGACAGTGCAGATCCATGCGTCGACAGAAATCGCGACTTCGATTTCGCGGGGGCCAGATGGGCGCATCCAATGCTTTCTGGCGAACTTCGCCGGGCTGCGCGGGGGATCGAATCCGATTCAGACGCCGCAAAATGGAGTGACCGTGAGCCTCGCGCCGGCGTCTGAGGGGAAAGGATTTTATTTGCCGTTCCTCGGGGAGATGCAGCAGGTTCAGGGAGTACGCCACAGAGATTACGTCGAATTCACTTTGCCGACGATCACCAAGGGCGCGGTTTTCTGGTACGAACCTTAAGCGAGTACGAACCAAAAGCGGATACGAACCATGACGCTGTGACGCTGGCCTGTGGCGGCGGGACGCCGCCACGACAGCCGCCGAGACGGCGGCGCTACGGACTTCTACAGCGCGCGCTCCCGGTGGGGAGCTACTGGCTCCCAGTTTCTGGAGCGGGAAACGGCTTCGTTCCAGCGGTCGCGGAGTGCCCGCGCTTGGGACTCCGGCATCTGCGGCTCGAATCGGCGATCCTTTCTCATGCCGGACGAATGCTGGTTGCGCGGCCAGAAATCCACGGCCAAGCCCGCCAGATACGCGGCTCCCAAGGCTGTCGTCTCGGTGACCGCGGGGCGCACCACGGGAACCCGCAGAATGTCCGCCTGAAATTGCATGAGGCCGTCGTTGGCCGCGGCGCCTCCATCCACGCGCAACTCACGAACTGCATGGCCGCAATCGCGACGCATCGCGTCGAGCAGATCGGCAACCTGATACGCGATGCTTTCCACGGCCGCGCGCGCCAGATGGCCGGCCGTGGTGCCGCGCGTGAGCCCGAAGATCGAGCCGCGGGCATAGGAATCCCAGTGGGGCGCGCCCAGGCCCACGAATGCGGGAACGAAATATACGCCGCCGTTGTCCGGAACCGACTTCGCCAGCGCTTCTACTTCTTCTGATTTGCGAATGAGCCCCAGGCCATCGCGCAGCCACTGCACGACCGCGCCACCCACAAAGACGCTGCCCTCGAGGGCGTACTCGGTCACGTCGCCGATTCTCCACGCGATCGTGGTAACCAACCGGTTCGACGACGGCACCACGCGCGTGCCGGTATTCTGGAGCATGAAGCATCCCGTGCCATACGTGTTTTTCGTCATACCGGGGCTGATGCATCGTTGGCCGAAGAGCGCAGCTTGCTGATCGCCGGCGACTCCGGCGATGGGGATCCCGTTCAGTCCGGCGACTCCAGCGACTTCAGCGAAGATCTCGCTGGACGAGCGCGCTGCCGGCATGATCGAGAGCGGGATTTTGAACAAATCGAGGAGTTCCCGATCCCAATCGCCAGTGTGGATGTTGAAGAGCATGGTTCGCGAGGCGTTGCTGACGTCGGTGGCGTGAACGCGGCCTTCGGTCAACTTCCAAATCAGCCAGGTATCGACGGTACCGAAGGCAAGCTTACCAGCCTCGGCGAGGGCGCGCGCGCCAGAAATATTTTCCAGGAGCCAGGCGATCTTGCTGGCGGAGAAATAGGAATCGATGAGCAAGCCGGTACGTTGCTGGATGAGCGGGCCGTGGCCGTCGTTGCGAAGACGCTCGCAAAAATCGGCAGTGCGGCGATCTTGCCAGACAATCGCGTGGTGAATGGGCTTTCCCGTATCTCGATTCCATAGAATTGCCGTCTCGCGCTGATTGGCAATGCCGATCGCCGCCACGTCGCTGGTTTGAGCTCCGGCCTGTGCAAGGGCATCGAGCGCCACCGCGATTTGAGAAGAAGCGATCTGCTCGGGATCGTGTTCGACCCAGCCGGGCTGAGGAAAGATCTGCTCAAATTCCCGTTGCGCAGTCGACCGCACAGTTCCGTCGCAATCAAATAGAAGCGACCGCGAGCTGGTCGTACCCTGATCCAGAGCTAGAACGTATTTCATGGCACCTTTCAAATTCTTCCAGAGACCACTCGGAATGCCGCTGCGGCTTTAGGATCGACGCAAGAAACGGCGAATCCCGAAATCGTAAAGAGCAGCTCCGATCAATCCGCCAATCAGCGGGGCAACGACGGGAATCCACCAGACGTGACTACCGTCGGTCAGCCCATTGTTGCGGAAGCCGGCGACTGCGGTAAAGAGCCGCGGACCAAAATCGCGGGCCGGGTTGATGGCATATCCATGCATGCCGCCAAAGCTGATGCCAATGGCGACCACGACCAGGCCGATCATGGCCGGCGCGAGATTCGCGCCCGGCGGCGCGTTGTACTCATCGACGATCGCGAATATGAGAAGAACGAGCAATCCGGTGCCAATCAACTGATCGAGAAAACCGGCTTGCGGCAGGCCAGGAAAGGCGGGGAACGTGGTGAAGACTCCGGCAGTGCTCTGCAGTTGGGGATCGACCTGATAAAAAGCGGGGCGATAATTCCAGAAGACCAGGGCCGCGGCCGCGAACGCTCCGGCAGTCTGGGCAATGGAGTAGGGCACGACTTTGCTCCAGGAAAACTTGCGAAAGACCGCGAGAGCCAGAGTCACTGCCGGGTTCAAGTGGGCGCCGGAAACTTTCCCGGCGATATAAATTCCCATAGTCACGCCGAGTCCCCAGCCGAGGGTGATATTAGTGAAGCCGCCATGGATGGTTTCCCCGGGATTCTTTGAAGGGAATAGAACGACCATGGCCACTACGCCATTGCCCAGCAGAATCAGGACAAACGTCCCGAGAAACTCAGCGATGAGTTCCGCCAGCAGACCCGGTTTCGAGTTCATTGCGTCTCCGCGCGTGGATGCCATCAGCGCGAAGTAGTCTACCAAGCCGGAGACGCCTGCGCCTGATTTCTCTTTCTGGAGTGACGGCGACAAAGAGCTTAACCGCAGTGATCGCTGAGAACCTCTGGGAGCAGGTGACAAACTGGGCTACGACCAGCGAAGATTTCCCCTTGACATTTGCGCTCAGTCCCTTAAGATACGAAGATATTTATTCACCCTGGTGAATATTTATTCATCATGAATAAAACCTTACGGCAGCGAGCGGTCCTGGACGTGCTGAAGCACGGCAGCATTGCCAGCCAGGAGGACCTGCAGCGGCATTTGCGGCGCCGGGGATTCAAGGTGGGGCAAGCGACGCTTTCCCGCGACATTCGCGACCTGAACCTCAGCAAGACTGCGCACGGGTATGCGCTGCCACAGGGCGAAGGCGGAATCGGAGTGGCGCTTCCACCAGTGTCGCGGCTGGTGCGCGAGTTCGTGCTGGATATTCGTTCCGCGCAGAATCTGCTGGTGATCAAGACGATCGTGGGCAGTGCGCAACCCGTAGCTGCGGCGTTGGACGAAACCGACTGGAGCGAAGTGGTAGGCACGATTGCCGGCGATGACACGATCCTGATCGTGTGTCCGGACAAAGATGAGGCGCGGGGGCTGGCAGGACGGATCGAGGAGATGCTGGGGTAATGACGGCAAAGCTCAAAACTGCGGTGCTGGGCGCGACCGGTTATTCGGGACTGGAGCTGACGCGGCTTCTTTTGCGCCATCCGCGACTGGAGAAGCCGGTCCTGCTTCGTCGCTCGGCGGACAACGGGATTGCTGCAGACCTGGCGGATATTTTTCCTGTTCTTTCGGGAAACGGAGGCTATCCGCTGCAGTCGCTGGCGTGGCCTGCCCTGAAGGAGCAGGGAATCGAGTTGCTATTTTTCGCGACTCCGCATGAGGTCTCGCGCTCGCTTGTGCCGGAAGCGATCGCGCAGAGGATTCGAGTCATCGATTTGAGCGGGGCGTGGCGGCTGAAAGAAAAACAGCATCGCGCGATCTATAACTTTCAGGACGCGGATGCGCTCACGGCGGCACAACTGACCGAACGGGCGGTGTACGGGCTGCCGGAGTTGAACCGCGATCGCATCGCCGGCGCGAATCTGGTGGCGAATCCCGGATGCTACGCGACATCCGTGATTCTGGCACTAGCTCCACTGTTGAAGGCCGAGGTCGTGGACCGCACGCGCGGAATCATCTCCGATTCGAAATCGGGAGTTTCCGGCGCGGGCAAAGAGCCGACGGCGAAGACTCATTTTGTGTCCGTCGCCGACAACCTGTCCGCCTATTCGGTTTTCAATCACCGGCATATGGGCGAGATGGTGGAGCAGCTTGCGTTGGATGCGGGGGAGCTGACATTCACTCCACACTTGCTTCCGATCCCACGAGGGATCCTATCGACCATTTACGTTCACCTCAGTCATGAAATGACGGCCGGTGAAGTGGAATCGTGTTTTCGGAGTTTTTATGCGGGCAAGCAGTGGGTGAGAGTGTTTCAGCCGCCAAAGCTTCCGCAAGTGCAGTTTTCGCTGCACACAAATTATTGCGATCTGGGATTTTGCTTAGCCGAGGATGGAAGGCGACTGGTGCTGATTTCGTGCATCGACAATTTGCTGAAGGGTGCGGCGGGACAAGCGGTGCAAAACATGAATCTGATGTACGGATGGAGCGAGGGAGAAGGACTGCAGTGACCATCGTGATCAAAATCGGAGGAGCCGCGCTGGAAGACGCCGCCATCTTGCGCAAGTGCGCGAAGGCGATTGCGGAACTGGCGCAGGATGGTCACCGCGTGGCCGTCGTCCACGGCGGCGGGAGCGCGTTGACTCGAGTTCTGAAACAACTGGGCAAGCAAAGCGAATTTGTCGGCGGACTGCGCGTGACCGACGCGGAGACGCGCGATGTGGCTCTGATGGTGCTCGGCGGCATGGTCAATAAGAAAGTGGTGGCGGCGATCCAGGCCGCGGGAATGCCAGCGGTCGGCTTCTGCGGGGGAGATGGCATGTCGTTCCGCGCGCGGCGGAAACATATTCGCGGAAACGATCTGGGATTCGTAGGCGAGATTTGTTTTGCTGAGCCTTGCTGGATCGAGGCTCTGTGGCAGCAAGGCGGCATTCCGGTGCTAGCATCGCTGGCGCTGGGCGCGGACGGCGAATACTACAACGTGAATGCCGACGAGATGGCCGCGGCCTGCGCCGCAGCATGCCACGCGAATACGCTGATCTTCCTCACGGATGTGCCGGGAGTAAAGGATGCGGCGGGATCGGTGATTCCCTGGCTCAACACCAAGCAGGCGCAGGATCTGGCGGCCGGATCAGTCGTCAGCGGAGGCATGTTGCCCAAGCTGGCAGCCTGCACTCAGGCGCTAAAACAAGGTGTGGGCCGTGTGCGCATATTGCCGGCGGCCGAAGCCGATGCCCTGCCGCAGTTTTATCTGACGAAATTGAATTGTGGAACCGAAGTCACGTGCGCGTGAGCGCTGTGATTGTGATTTCGAGCGAATGTCGAACGAGGAGCTAATGTTGAATACGCAATTGCAGAGTAAGACGCCGATCGTGCCGGAAACATTTCCGAGCACATTCTGGTGTCCGGACCTGGTCTCGACCCGCGATCTGGGGCCGCAGGGAGTGCAAGCGGTGCTGCACCTGGCGGAACTGATGAAGTCGCGGCCTTCGGTTTTCCAGCGCTCGCTGGCCGGCAAACAAATGGTGATGTTCTTTGAGAAGCCGTCGCTCCGCACGCGGATCACGTTTGAATCAGGAATGGTCAGCCTGGGCGGTACGGCGATGTTCGTCGATCAATCGCAGAGCCGTCTCGACGCGCGGGAGAAGTTGAGCGACATCGCGCACAATCTCGAGCGCTGGGTCGACATCATCGTGCTGCGCACATTCTCGCAGGAGACGATCGAGAATATGGCTCGCTACGCCTCTGTGCCGGTGATCAACGCGCTCAGCGATGTGGAACATCCCTGCCAGGCTTTGGCCGACTACTTCACGCTGCAGGAGCGGTTTGGCGATGTGAGAAAGATTTCTCTGGCCTATGTCGGCGACGGCAACAATGTCGCGCATTCGCTTCTGCTGACTTGCGCCTGCCTGGGATCGTCGATGCGGATTGCGACACCGAAGTCGCACGCATGCGATCCGCAGATTGTTGCCGAGGCAAAAAAGATTGCGAAGGTGACGGGTGCGCAACTCGAATTTCTCACGGAACCTCATGCTGCGGTCGCAGGCGTCGATGCGGTCTACACCGACGCCTGGGCCAGCATGGGGCAAGAGCACGAAGCCGCGCAGCGCTCTGCGATCTTTCCGCCCTACCAGGTCAATCGCGAACTGATGGCAGAAGCCGCGCCGCATGCGGTGTTCATGCATTGCCTGCCCGCTCATCGCGGGGAAGAAGTCACCGATGAGGTGATGGACTCCGAAAATTCCGTTGTATTCGAGCAGGCGGAAAATCGTCTGCACGTTCAGAAATCCATTCTTTATTTATTGCTGGGCGGCGCGGTGCGCCTGCCCGTGAGGAGCGCTCATGTCTGAAAAAGTCGTTCTTGCGTATTCCGGTGGACTCGATACGTCCATCATCATTCCGTGGCTGAAGGAAAACTATTCCTACGACGTGATCGCGATGGTGGGAGACGTCGGGCAGGGAGACGACATTGAGGCCGTCGTCGAGAAAGCCTACGCCACCGGCGCGAGCAAAGTAATTGTCGAAGACTTGCGCGAAGAATTTCTGACGGGCTACGTCTTTCCGGCGCTCAAAGCTGGCGCGGTTTACGAGCACAAATATCTGCTCGGCACTTCGCTCGCGCGTCCGGTCATCGCAAAGCACCAGGTGGAAGTGGCGTTGCGCGAGGGAGCAACTGCGGTCGCTCACGGATGCACGGGGAAAGGCAACGATCAGGTGCGGTTCGAGTTAACCTACCAGGCGCTAGCTCCGGAGCTGAAAATTATTGCGCCGTGGCGCGAGTGGACGTTGAAGTCTCGGGAAGACTGCCTGGATTACGCGGAGGCTCACGGAATCCCGGTAGCTGCCAGCCGCGAGAAGATTCACAGCCGCGACCGCAATTTGTGGCACATCAGCCATGAAGGCGGCGAGTTGGAAGACGCAGGGAGCGCGCCTTTGCCGAGCACCTGGCAAATTACTCGCTCTCCTCAGGACGCGCCCGACCAAGAGGAGCAAGTCAGCATCGGGTTCGTCCAGGGAATCCCAACGTCCGTGAACGGGATGGAAATGGATCCGGTGTCGCTGGTGGAATTACTCAACGAAATCGGCGCTCGCAACGCCATTGGCCGCGTGGATCTGGTAGAGAACCGTTTCGTGGGCATCAAGTCGCGAGGATGCTATGAAACTCCGGGCGGCACTCTCTTGATCACGGCACAGCGCGAGTTGGAGGCTCTTTGCCTGGAGCGCGACGTCGCGCACTTCAAGCAACACATCGGCCTGAAGTATGCGGAGTTGGTGTACTTCGGCCTGTGGTTTACCCCGTTGCGCGAGGCGCTGGATGCTTTTGTCGACAAGACGCAGACGCAGATGACCGGACGGGTCACGCTCGTGCTGTACAAAGGCAACGTCTCTGTGGTCAGCCGCGAATCGGAGAATTCGCTCTATCGCACCGATCTCTCTTCGTTCACGATGGGCGACAGCTATGACCAGAAAGATGCGGAAGGATTCATCCGCATTCTCGGGCTGCCGTCGCGGTCGCGTGCGCGGACACGCGTGGAGATCGCGCGATGAAGATGTGGTCGGGAAGATTCCGGCAGCCGCTGGACCCGGATTTCGAACGATGGCAGCGATCGTTTGAATTTGATCGCCGCTTGCTGAGCTACGAAATTACGGCTAGCGGCGCGCATGCGCGGGCCCTGAAGAACGCCGGCATTCTCACGGCGGATGAACTGATCAGCGTTCTGCAGGGATTGGAGCAGATAGCGGAGCGTGCGGCGGCGTCCCCGGCGTTTCTGGAAGACCAGGAAGCCGAAGACGTGCATCATTTTGTTGAAAAGCATCTGGCCGCTCTGATCGGCGATAGGGGATACAAATTGCACAGCGGCCGCAGCCGCAACGAGCAGATTGCGACGGACCTGAGGCTGTACGTGCGAACTGCCATCGATCAATTGCGTTCGGAGCTTGGCGCGCTTTGCGCTGTGTTTGCGGATCGCGCCGAAAGGGCCGCCGATGCGGCCATGCCCGCGTACACGCATCTGCAAAGAGCGGAACCGGTGCTCGTCGGACATTGGCTGCTGGCGTATGTTGAGATGTTTTTGCGCGACGCCGACCGGCTGGCGGATTGCCGCAAGCGTGCGAATGTTTGTCCCTTAGGATCGGGAGCTGTTGCGGGAGCGACTTTGCCGCTTGATCGAGCTTTCATGGCGGACAGTTTGGGCTTCGACTCGCCGACTGCAAACAGCATTGACGCGACCAGCGATCGCGATTTCGTGATCGAGTTCGTGAACGTCTTGTCGATGGTCGCTTTGCATCTGAGCCGCTGGGCGGAAGAGATGATTCTGTTCTCTTCCCAGGAATATGGATTCGTCCTTTTGCCCGAGGCCTATTCCACGGGCAGCAGCGCGATGCCGCAGAAGAAGAATCCAGATCTGCTCGAACTGGTGCGAGGCAAGAGTGGTCGTGTTGTGGGCAACGCCATGGCGTTGATGATGACCGTCAAGGGCCTGCCGCTGGCTTACAACAAAGATTTGCAGGAGACGCAGGAACCACTTTTCCATGTGACGGACGCTCTTCTGCAAATGTTGCCTCTCGCAACCGGATGGATGAAGGCGGTGGAATTCGAGGGCGAGCGGATGCAGCAGGCCGCGCAATCCGGTTTCATCAACGCCTGGGCTGCGGCAACGTACCTGGTAAGTCATGGAGTTCCGTCGCGGCTGGCACACGAGCGGATCGGCAAGGCCGTGCAAATGTGTGTGGAGCGCAACTGCGAATTGCAGGATCTCTCGCTCGAAGATCTGCGCTCGCTGAGTCCCGCGTTTGGCGACGATTTCTACGAATCGCTGTCGCTCGCTTCCGTGCTCGCAATTCATGATGTGCCCGGTGGCACCGCGCCGAACCGGGTTCGCCAAGCCATTGCCAATGCCAAAAAGAAAATCGAATCGCTTCGCGAGGAGGTCCATGCGCACGCGTAAAGCCATTCTGCCCGACGCAGAACACATTCATGAATTGATCTCGGGGTATTCCGGGGACGGCACGCTGCTGCCGCGCACGTTGCCGGAAATCTGCGAGAACGTGCGGGACTTCGTGGTCCTCGAAGATGAAGGCCGCATCATCGGTTGCGGAGCGCTGCATCTTTACGGGACGCATCTGGCGGAAATTCGCTCGATCACGGTTGCACCCTGGGCGCAGGGCAAGGGTGGTGGAGGACGCCTGGTGAAGGCGTTGCTCGCGGAGGCGAAGCGCCATCGCGTCGATTGCATCTGCCTTTTCACCCGCAAGCCGGACTTCTTCGCCGGTCAAGGATTCTCCGTGGCGCAACGCGAAGATCTTCCCGACAAGATCTACAAAGATTGCCACGCTTGTCCGCGGTTTCACTGCTGTGACGAAGTGGCAATGGTGCGGGGAGCTTTGCCCAAGTTTGCAATCCTTCCTGAACCGGCGAACTGGCTGGTGAAATTGCAGGCGTGGACGCCAGACCCCGGCGATCAGACGACCTCTAGCTGACCTCGCCGGCTCCGTCGCTGGCAGCGCACAAGTAGCTTTGCGGCAGGATGCCGGTGGCCTCGCGATAGAGCTCGGCTACTCTGGAAGCAAATTTCTCGGCCTCGTTCTCGCGAAGCAGGTTGATGGTGCAACCGCCGAAACCGCCTCCGGTCATGCGTCCGCCGACGAAGCCAGGCAAGCCCTCCGCCGCGGCGACCATGATGTCGAGTTCGCGGCAACTCACCTCGTAGAGATCTCTGAGGCTGTGATGAGACTCTCTCATCAATTGTCCCACTCGCGGCCAGTCGGCGGCGGCGAGCGATCGCGACAAGTCGATCGTCCTCTGATTTTCGCGCACGACGTGAGTGCACCGCTTCCGAATCACCGCGGGAAGATCGTCCGCATATCGTTCCAGCATTTCCGCGGAGACGTCACGCAGCGCTCGAATCTCAGAATTCTTGCTGGCAAAATAGCGAACTCCTTGCTCGCACTCCTCGCGGCGAGAGTTGTAAGCGCCGGTCGCCAGATCGTGCTTGACCATGGTGTTGCAAACCACGAGACGGATGCCAGGAGTGATGGACACAAACTGGAAATCGAGCGAGCGGCAGTCGAGGAGCAAGGCGTGGCCTTTTTTCGCCATGCAGGAGACGAACTGATCCATGATACCCACGCGCGCGCCCACGAATTCGTTTTCGGCTTGCCGGCACATCTTGGCGACTTCCGGCAAAGCGATCTCGAATTTTCCTATGCTGATCAGGGCAAGTGCGGAAGCGACCTCGATTGCGGCGGAAGAACTCAAGCCCGCGCCGATCGGGACATCACCATGCACCAGCAAATTCGCCCCGGGAAGACTATAGCCTCGCTGCTGAAGAACCATGGCGACGCCGAGCACATAGTCGCACCATTGGCGGGTCCGGCCCTCGGGCAGACGATCCAGATCGAACTCGAAATGTTCAGGAAACTCCTCCGAATGAATCAGCAATTTCCGATCGGGCCGTTTCGCGATGGCTACATAGGTTGAAAAGCCGACGGCTGCGGGCATCACAAAGCCATCGTTGTAGTCGGTGTGTTCGCCGATAAGGTTGACGCGGCCCGGGGCGCGGAAGATCCTTGGACTCTGCCCGAACAACGTTTCGAAGTGCTGAATGAGTTCGCTTGAATCCAAGTTAAGAAATCCTGCGCACTGGAGTGAATGAATACGACTGCCCGTCCCGCGGCGGTTTCTTTATGTTGGAATTCCCATGCAGAAGGGATCCAGCGGATCCAACGCCAGTTCCGACTTGGCATTTACAAACGCGGAAGCTCTGATGCTCGGATATATCTTCCCATCGCATATTACAACGCTGCCTTCAAACGCGCTGCCCACGATGCTCTCCTGCTTCCAAACTTGTCCTTCGGATAGTTTGCCGTCGGCGTAAAGGCATGCAAGTTTAGCGCTGGTGCCCGTCCCGCACGGAGAACGGTCATAGGCCTTGCCGGGACACAGAACAAAATTCTTGCTATCGGCCGAGGGCAGACGCGATGGTGCAAAGAGTCGATGTGATCGATCTCCTGTTGCCCAGTTCCGGTGATCCCGTGTTGTTGAAGCGCCTGGCGGATCGCCCAGGTGAATTCGGTTAATTTTTCGACGTTCTTCAGCGAGATCTCCATCGCATGATCGCGCACGAGAAAAAACCAATTGCCTCCCCAAGCCACATCTCCAAGCACTTTGCCAAATTGCGGCACATCGGCTGCGACACTCGCGGCCAAGTGATAGCTCGCGATATTGTTTAATGCAGATTCAGATCGAGATAAAGGGCGAAGCTTGACAGCGAGATCTGATCGCCGCCGGGGAGATAAAAGCCGAACCGGCCCTGCGCGAGATTTGCGCCCGGCTGCGTAAATCGGTCGATCACAAACCAGACATCTCCCTGTTTGATCTGGTGAACGATCTCCCCCGGCGAAACGCGAATCTGGAAGATGCGAAAACTTTTCTTGTCGCCTTTGTGCGGAATCTTTGCCTCGCTCACCTTCTGGCCGTTCCGTACGTCGCTGCGATAAAAATTGTTGTCGTCCACCTGAAAGAGATCGTAATTGTTGGGATCGGTATAGTTCACGACCCATTGCAGCCGGTGCCCTTTCGTCAACATGGCGGAAAAGACGAAGATTCCGGACGTGGGCGAGACACCGTAGAGGACGTACTCGCCGCCCTTGCGGACGAAGACGCCCTTCTCCTGTTTCCAGCCCGCCGGATCGTCCCAGCGCGACATCCCGCTCGGAGTCAGCGAAAGATCGAGAGTGCGGGATTGTCCGGCCGCAACATCGAGCGCTGCTGTACGTACAACACCGTCACTCATGCGAGCGGAAAGAGTATAAGTGCCACCCGGCAGACTCACGACGTTGCCGTTGCTGACCTTGACGGGCGATTCGCCTTGTTTCGTCAAAGTGATCTGCGCGTCTGCGGGAGAGAATGTGATTTTTACTTCTCCCGGCGCTACTTCGAGTGCAGTATCGGCGCTGGTGAGAGTCACGGGCGTTCCCGCCACAAAATGTTTCCTGATCTGACGGGGCTTGAAGCGATCTTTGCGCAGCTCGATGACATGGTCGCCCGGAGCGATGGTCGAAAGATTCAGCGTGCCGTCCGGCGCTATCGTTCCGGCGTTCGCCTGATCCACAAGCACGGCCGCGCCCGCGGGTCCCCCCTGGATGACAAGCGACGCCATGTGCGGCACGGGGAGAAGCCCGAATACGAGCCTTCCCTGTTGCCCTTTGCGAATGCGGATTTTTTGGTCGGCCACGTCCTGGAATCCGGGCTTGGCCACCCGCACGACGTATTCTTTAGGTTCCAGATTCGCGATGCGCAGTTGGCCGCTTTGAGTCTGCTGCTCGAGCGCTTTTCCGTTCAGAAATACTTTCGTCTTATCCTGCCCGCTGACCACCACCAGAGAGCCTACATTCTGCCCGGACTCGACAAAAACATTCAGCAAAGGCACTGCTGTGACATCGATGGAGAGCTTGTATTCCTCGCCCGAGCGGCTGATGCTTAATTCGTGAGCACCGGCGGTCACAGACGAAAGATCAACTCCGTCGGCCGGAACGTCGACGGGAGATTGCGAGTCTACGCTCAGTTTCGCAGCAAGATCGCTGGCGTACACATGCATGCGATCGCCCATGCTACTGACGATCACAGCGAGGACCCCTTTGGCGGAGATCGGCGTCTTCACGGCAGGCAAGGTTGCCGCGGTTGATGAGATCGAAACCTCGAAGCTGCCCGCCGGACTTTCAAACGTCATTGTGTGATCGCCCGCCGACAGTTTGTCGAGTCCCCATTGCGCATCCTGCAAATCGACAGGTGGTTGATCGTCGATCGAAACTTTACCCGCGACAGCGTCGGAGGAGAGCTTGATGGCCGGCAGCGCAGGTTCGGGCTGGGGAACGGATGCGGCCGGCTGAACCGTCGTGACCTGCTGAACCACAGGCTCTGCGGGGTGTTTGCGTCCTCGCAGTGCAAAGAACAGTGCAGCCACGACCACTACGACCGAACCGGCGGCAGCTGCGATCTTAGTGTTGATCGCACCCGGCGGAGAGCCGGCGTGGGCTTCTGCCTTTTTTTCGCAGAGCTCGGGACCGCCGGCTTCGCGCTGGGCTTCGCTGGAACGGACACAGGCGCTTCAGACTTGGGCGATGCGGACGAGGCTGCAGGAGCCGGAACGTTTTCCTCGGGCTTCTGCGGAATTTGGCTGTGCGGCGTTTCGATGGTAGGCGCAGCCGCAAAAGACAGAGTCGCAGCCGAAGTTGCGGCAGGAGTGCTTCCCTTTCCTGTCACCGATGGCAGATTCAGCTTCTGCAGAAGTCCATTCGCGCTGGAGAGCACTTCTTCGTCTTCGAGATATTTATCGGCCAAAGCTCGTGCCTTTGCGCCCAGAGTTTGCTTCGACTCGACATCGGTCGCGGAATCGGCTTCGCTCTCCAGGCGGCGCAACTCTTCCAGATCGCGGCGGCGCGTCTGGCGGCGCTGCACGTGCAGATCGCGCTGGACGGCATCACGAATCTGGATCAACCGCATCTCCCGCGGATACGACGATAATCCGTCTTCCACGCGAGAGAGAGCCGACGTCAGATCGCCGGATGTTTGGAGTTTGCGCGCTTGCGAGACACACTCGCCCACGAAGGTCTCCCGCTTCTGGTCGAGGATCAGGGTGCGCAGCGTCTTCGCCATCGGATGCGAAGGGTTCAGATCAAACGCTTCTTTCGCTAATTTTTCCGACTCGCGCCAATCCTTTTCGACCAGCGCCTGCGCCTCCTCGACCAGAGCGTTGGCCAGCACGGCGCGTGCAATCGTATCGTTTTCGTCAAGTTCGTAAGCCTGGCGCAAGCGCGGGATGCCTTCCCCGGTTTTTTCCTGCTCGCACAATTCCTGGCCTTCGGCCATAAGACGCTGCGCCTCGGTCTTGCGCTCCACTCCTTGCTGAGCGTGCTTTTCGAGCTCCTGCAATTCCTCGTCATTGGGAAATTCTTTCGCGGCCCCGTGCAGAAGCTCGAAGGCGCGCCCGAAGTCACTGGAGTGCAGGCAGGAATCGATTTGTTCGATCAGCCGGGTTTTGGATTCAATGCGCGCTTGCTGATCACGCCGCTTCTGCAGCCGTTCGACCTCAAACTTGAGTCCCGGATATTGGGTGTAGATCGTCCGCAGAATCTCCCAATCATTCAGCGCGTCGCTGAATGCCGCATGCTCTTCATGCAGGTGCGCGCGGGCAACGATCGAATTCACCAGATCACGCTTGTCCTGGACTAGGCGCAGAGCGCGCTCGAAGTGCGATTCGCCGGGATGCTGCTCCAGGGCTTCGCGCAGGATGCTGACTCGCTTGTCGAGATCGGGCTCGGCCTCGACCTGGCGGTCGACTTGCGCAATCAGCGCCGACAATTCCTGCCGCTGCTGCTCCTCGATGTCATAGCGCAGAGCCTGAAAGATCGCGTTGGTCGGGTACTTGGCGAGATACGTCTGGCAGGTCGTCAGCGCCTTGGCGAAATTGCGATCAGCAAGCAACTTGCGCGCCTCCGCATACGCGGTGTTCATCGCATCGTGCTCAGAGCGTACCTCGTTGTAGAAGCTCTGATAATGCGCTCCACTCTCGCGGTTCACGGAATCCGGAGCTTTGCGGTCGAGCTCGAGGACGACGCCTAATTTGGCCAGCGCGCTGCTTACATCGCCTTTCTCCCATGCATCCATGGCAGCACGATGGATCTGTTCTTTTTCCTGGCGGAGTTTTTTGTAATCCTGTTCCTGCCGGTCGACTTCCGCCAACAGTTGCAAGGCGCGGCTTTCTTTGGGACGCAGTTGCAGAACATTTTGCAGAGCTTCCCGCGCGTGCGGGTAAGCATGATTCTCGATATGCTGCCGCGCCAGGCGATACCAATTTTCGATCTGGCGCTCACTGCGGCGATTTTCGATCTTGCTCTTGAGCGCGAGCGCCGTGGCATTGTCGGGCTCAATCTGCAGAGCCTCCTGCAACTTCTGCAGCGCCAGCGGGTCTTCCTCTTCTTCAAAGCGGGCGCGGGCCGCGTCGAGCAACTGGGCCAACGTTTTGCGGCGCACGGCGCTATCGAGCTGGCGACGGAGCGAGCCGATTTCCGTGTCCATGTGGCCTTCGGCTTCGAGTTCGCCGACAATTTCGCCGGCAAATTGAAGGTCTCCATCAGCCAGCGCTTTGGTCGCGCGCTGCAGGCGCGGACGTGTGCGCTCGGGATCGAAGAACTCGATATTCTCGTTGCGCAGCGCCTTTCCCAACGTGTCGCCCAACTCGCGCGCGTTCGAGAAACGGTGCCAGGCCTGCTTCGCCATCCCCTTGTGAACCACGCGGCTGAGCGATTGCGATACGGCGGAATTCACTTCAGAAGCGGGCGGCGGACTCTGGTTCAGAATGGCTTCCACAACTTCGTCGGCCCGTGCGCGTTGGAAGGGATGTCTACCCGTCAGCGCTTCATAGCAGACCACGCTCAAGGAAAAAATATCCGACGACGCGGAAAGAGGCTTTAACTGAATCTGCTCCGGAGACATGTAGAGCAGAGTGCCCTTTTGCGCCCGCGTGGTGTGCGTGTCGGCCATGTGGGCCACGCCGAAGTCGATGATTTTGACCGAGTCGTCTTCCATCACAAAGATGTTGCTCGGCTTCAAATCGCGATGGACCAAGCCGCGTTCATGCGCAGCCTGAAGGCCGCGGCAGGTCTGCGAGATGATCTCAACGGTGCGCTCGACCGTGAGCCGATGGCTGGCCTTGCGAACAAAATGATCGAGCGTGGTGCCGGGCAAAAGCGGCATCACGAAGTATGGCTTCTTCTTGCCCTCGTCTTCGAATTCTCCGATGTCAAAGATCTCGACAATGTTGGGATGGCTCATGGACGCGAGCACGTCGCACTCTTTGTAGAACAGTTGTAGAGAGGCGGGATCGGGAATGTCGAGAATGGTTTTGACAGCGACTTCGCGGCGGACGACGGTGTCGTAGGCGCGGTAGACGAGCCCCATGCCGCCCTGGCCGAGGATCTCCCTGACCTCATAACGGCCAGCCAATTTTTTCGGGGGTCCAGCGAGCTCCATGGCGCAGCCCTGATCCGCAGGGCTTCAGCAGTTTATATGATTTCTGGCTTTTTGGTATCCCTCTTTTTGCGTAGTCGAATGCGTGACTTAGCCTGCTGGACACGGGTTTTGGAGGGATCGAGAGGATCCCGGAAACGGTGCTCTAACCGCTAGTGTAGTGCTCGGAAATAGTGGATCGTTAATATTGTCCTTCGATCCGCGTGATCCGTGGTGTCCGGTGAGGGGGTCAGGGGCTTTAACCACAGAGGGCACCGAGGATCACAGGGGAAACCGGCGACTTACGTCAATCGGCTTGATGCACTAAAGGTAGGGGTTCGCTATTGACCTTCGCCGTTGGGATCAAACCGGACTCCCGCGACGGACTCTCCGGAAGCGAGCAGCTTGCGGATTCCGGCGCGATTCGGCCCAGAGCGAGCGATCGCAGCCGAAAGACAATTCACGGCTTCCGGCAAAGGCGTACCTTCTCGCAGGCGAAAAATCCACGGAATATTTGTCGACGTTAGCATGCGGTCGGAGGAAATCGCCAGCACGGGCACGAACGCCTTGACCGCAATCTGTTCCGCAAGATGACTGGAGGCCCGGTCGAGGGCAATCAGAGCGACCACATGATCGTCATACACGGCTTTGACCAGGTCGCTCGACGCTTTGCCCCAGGAGGTCTCCGATGGAATCGCCACCAGCGATATGGGCTTGCCAGTGCCCTTGAGTGCACTGAGTAACTGGAGCATTTCGGGAGCTCGCAAGACCTCGTCGGCATGAGGACCAAAGACGGCAATCTGCAGGCGGTCAGCGTTTTGGTTGGGAGTCGGCGGTCCATTGTACGAGACGCCATTTTCTCCCACGCGAGCGTAAGGCTTTTCCATGGTGATGCGGCGATATTCGATTTGCCCGTTGTGCACGCGGGCAAGGAACATCGGGGCGATGTTCTTGCAGTTGGGATCGAACACCATGTCGCCGGTTACGCCGTGGTAGTTGGTTAGTCCCGTCAAGGCGTCGCGAATCCGGCCTTTATTAAGGCCGGCGCGGCAAATGGCGTTGAGCAGGATTTGCATCTGATCGTAGGCCAGAGCGGCAAACTGGTCTGGCTTTTCGTGATAACGCGCCTCGTAGCGTTGAGTGAACTCCGTCCAGCGTTTATCGGTGCGCGTGGGATCGTAGGGAAAAACTGCCTCGAATCCTTCGGCTGCAGGGCCGGCCAATTTGATCAACTCATCTCCGATCGTGCGGTGGCTGCCGAAGACGCGCTGGTGCATTCCCAGCTCCTGCATCTGCTCAAGGATCATGGCGGCTGGCGTGATGTCGGCCCAGAGCACGATCGCATCCACGCGCGAATCCTCGATTACTTGTAGCTGGCGGCGAAAGTCGGTATCGCCCGGCATGTACTTTTGCTCGATCACCACCGGATGTCCGAGACGCCGCGAGGCATCGCGGAATTTCAAGACGCCGAAGCGTCCGTAGCGGTCGTTCACGCGCAGAATCGCAACTCGCTTGAAACCCAGTTCGCTATAAATGTGGCGCGCCAGCGTGTAGCCCTGCACGCGGTCGTCCTGAATCACAGTGAAATACCAGGGAACCGCAGTCTCGGGAATGGTGGGATCCGTCGAGGCGCTATTGACCAGAGGTGTTTCCGCCTTGAGCGTGAGGCGCAGCGCAATGTGCGTCGATTCCGAACTGACAGAACCGAACATCGCCCACACTTTGTCGTCGTAAATCATGCGAACGGCGTCGTTCGAGGCTGCACCCCAGATGGCGGAATCTCTCGCCACTCCGGTGACAGAGGCGCTGCTGTTTTGCCAGTTGTTGTAATCGTTGTGAGTGATCAGCCGAAAAGGCTTGCCGCCGTAGCCCCCGGCAGCGTTGGCCTCGTCGAGGGCCAGGCGGGCGCCGTTGAGCATATGGTTGCCGAGTTCCTGATCGGGATGATCGTAGAGCGGGGCTAGAAATCCAATGCGAATCTCGCTCAGATCTTTCTGGTCGGGATCAGGAATGTCGCGAGCCGCGCCGTTGTATTCGATGAGATCCTGATAGAACTCGTGATAAGGAATCGTAAACTTCGAGAACGGACGTAAATCTTCGGGCGCACCCGTGTAAGGCTTGAGCGACCGAGGCGCGGGCGGGCCCGGAGGATTCTTGCCGCACGCGCAAGGCTCAGAGGTTTGCGTAAACGCCGGGCAAGCGAGCACGGCGGCAATGATCACGATGAACGCGAGACGCATGGGTCTACTCCACACTCGATTCCCTTCGGAACATGGCAATCGCTTCAATCTCAATCAGCAGATCGGGACGGCAGAGGATCGCCTGGATGCCGGTGGATGCGGGCAAAGGATCGAGTCCTTGCTGCTTGTAAAACGCGGTCCGCTCATCGTTAAAGACCTGATAGTCGCGCTCGATGTCGCGCAGATAGCAAGTGGTGCGCACAATGTCGTGCCAGGTGGCCCCTTCGGCGGCGAGCAGCCTGCCGATGTTTTCGAACGTGCGCTTGAGCTGGGCGCGAAAATCACCTACGTGAACCGTGCGTCCGTGCTCGTCAATGCTGGCCGTTCCCGAGATCAACAGGATGGTTACCCCATTCAGATCGATGCGCATTCCGCGCGAGAATGCGCTTCCGTAGTCGTAGGCTTCATTCAGCGTGGAATGGTTGGTGATGGCCCGCTTTACAACCGGGGCGGTTTCCACTTCTGCAAGTAATTCCTGAAGATTCATAAGATGACTCCTGTTGATTTGTGCTTAGCGTTTCTTCTCGCTTGCTTCTTGCTTTAAAACCTTGGCTGTGGCTGAAGAACGATCCAGCCGAATTCCGTGACTCAATCCTTTGGCGGTCGCGACCCAGAGGTCATCGCCTTGGAAATCCACTCCGAGGACGTAGTTGTGCGCCGGGGCGCTCTGCACGGCAATTTTGTGGACGGACCCTGCCGCATCACGCACCAGCATCTCCGGCTTATGGGTATCGAGCGCGGGCGCATAGACCGCCCAATTGGTGCCGTCGTAGTACGCCAATCCTTTATCGGTGGAGAACCAGGCGCTATTCGCATCGATGGCCTTGACCTGATTCAGAAAATTACTGGGCAGGCCGCTGTCTTTCTGCAAGAAGTTGTGCCAGTAGCGGCCGTCATAGCGGCTGGCGCCGAAATACGTGGCCACCCACAAGATCTTGTCAACGTAACTGACCGAGGTCGTGACCTCGTGGATGAGTCCCTGATCTTTCATCAGCACGAGTTCGGTTTCGCCGTCGGGGTCTCTGTAATCTTTCCAGCGCCCGGTCGGCTGGTCGTATTCGAGCACGCCTCCGCCCCACACCGCGTAATAGACTTTGTCTACTGCTGGACTCACCGAGTACGTCCAGATTTCATACATCGGCGTGTTGCGTTCGTTAAACAGATCCCACTGCCCGGTGCGGGTGTTGAGACGGCTCGCGCCGGCGGCGGTGGCCGTCCAAACGAAATCCCCTTGCACGCCCACTCCATAAACAATGTCGTTGCTCAAGCCGGAATTCAGTTGCGTGAAGGTGTCGATGCGTCCGGCGGAAATACGGCTGAGGCCGCCCATGGTTCCCACCCAGAGATCGCCGGTGCGCTTATCCAGAGCGAGGGAGAGCACGGCCTGATGCGCGAGCCCATCGGCCGGGCGAAAGATTTTCCACGCGCCGTTTTCGTAAAGGCCGAGACCGTTCTCGGTTCCAGCCCATATGCGCTTTCCGTCCACCAGCACGCAGAAGACGTGATTGTCGGGAAGGCCATCCGCCGTCGTGAAATTGACCCAGCGAAACATCGGCATGTCCTGGGCAGCGGCCAAGGAAGCCAGCAGACCGAATGCCAGTATCGCGAACCACAGTCTCGTCTTCATAGCGTTTTCAGGTACTCGACCAAGTCGTTCAATTCATCTTTCGTAAGGTCGTTGGTCACGCCGTGCGTGTCTTTCGGGTTGAACACGGTCCATATTTCTTCCAGCGATCGTGCCGAGCCATCGTGCAGATAGGGCCCGGAGTAGGCCACGTTGGGAAGTTGCGGTACGTCGATAATCGGAGAACGATCGGTCGGCTTGCCGGAGCCGACGTCGAGTTGTTTCTGATTCGTGTATTTCGGCCCGCTGTGACAATAGGCGCACTGATTTGTCTCGACGATGGGCAATCCGTTCTTGGATTTCGTGCGTTCGAAAATTGCTTTGCCGCGCTCCTGAGCCGGCGTCAGGTCTCCATTCGCCAGGCGATAGCGGTTAGGGCGATACGGAAGCGAATAGACGAAGGTGACCAGATCGGTGAGCTGCTGCTCGGTAAAACTTTGCGAGCGGAAAAAGAATTTCTCGGTGCGCGGCCCGCATTCCGTCGGCATGTCCGGATTGCCGCCATTCCACTTGAAGGGCTCGGTTCCCGCCAGGCTTTCGAGCGAGCGATTGTCGACGATGTCTTTGCCGAAACCGTCCGGCTCCAGGTCCCATTGGAGGCCGTCGATGGTGGAGTCCAGATGGCAATTCGCGCAGCCAAACTGGCCTTGAAAGGCGAAATCGGCGGTGTAGAAAAGGCGCTCGCCCCGGCGAAGGGCGTCAACGTTTTTCGGTCCGCCGAGATCGATTGTGGACGCGACCGTGCTCGTGTCAGTATCGATGACCGTGATGCTGTCATCGAGACGGTTGGCAACGTAGAGGTGTTTGCCGTCGGGCGAAAGCACCAAGCCTCGAGGATTATGGCCGACGGGAATTCTTGCCGACACGTACTCTGCGGATGCCGACAGATCGTTGGCGAAAGGCTGACGCCGGGTGCGAATAGTCTTCAATAAATGCGCGACATCGATCACGGTGACGCTTTCCGATCCCGCGGTGCTCAGAAAGATTTTTGATTGGTCGGGCGCGATGGTCACGCCCCAGGGCAGCGCGTAGTAGCGGTCGAGTTCGTCGAGAGGAACTTGCACCGTCCCGCCTACGTCACTGCCGATCAACGTGAGCGAGTCGCCGAATACCCAGCCGTGCTCAACATGGGCCAGAGGGACCAGATTTTTTGGCCGGAGCTGTGCGACCACGCCCAGCTTGCCGTCCGACGAAAACGCAATATGGAACACTCCGGCAACATTACGAAGCACCTTGCGTTCGACTACGGTTTGGCTGGCGGTATCGATGACGGTGATTTCTGAAGTTGGCGGCGTGCGGAAGGCTCCCGGATTCGAATAGATGTGCGTGCCATAGATCTTTCCGTCCGGGGACAAAGCGAGATAACTGGCGCCGCGTCCGGCGAGAAGCCGCTTGATCTCGATGCCGCTCTTGAGGTCGATGACCGAAATATCGCTGCTGAGGCGATTGGCGACGTACAGGAAATCGCCTTTCGCATCGACGACCACTCCGGCGGGTTCGAATCCGGTGGGAAGAGTTTGCACGACTTGCCACGATGCCGAATCAATGACTGAAACTGTGTCGGACCAGGCATTTGTTACGTAGAGACGGCGGCCATCGGGCGAGAGCGCAATTCCACGGGGAACGTGGCCGACGGGAATTGTGCGCGACACCTGGCCCGACGCGATATCTACGACGCGGACTTCATCGCTGTCCTGGCAGACTACGTAAAGCTCGCGGCCATCTTGGGAAAACACCATTTCAATGGGCGAGAGATAGCGTTCTTTCGGAAGCGTCGCGGCCGGTTTTGGAGCAGGCCGTGCTGCGATCGCAAGCAGCGCCACGGCGACGACGCCGGCGACTCTCGCCATTGGGCGAAAGCTGGACTGAGATGGGAGACCGCCCGGCATCTAGGGTTCCTCCACTGTGAGGATGCGATCGACCGCCAGGTTCTCGAAAACTTGTTCTTCCCCGCTGGGCCAGCGAATCGTCAGCTTGTCTACTTTGCTGGCCGCACCCAGACCAAAATGAATGCGGCCGTCGTCTTGCGAGAGATATCCCGATCCGGCAAAACGCTCGCCGATCTGTTTACGGCCACCGGCCAGCAGTTCCAGGTGTGCACCGATGCCGTCGCGATTACTTTTCTTCCCTTTCAACTTCACCGTCAGCCAGTGATTCGCGTTCTGCGTGACGTTGTGCAGCAAAGTGGCGGGCGCGCCCAGGTTCACGACGAAGGCATCGATCTTGCCGTCGTTGTCGTAGTCGGCGAAGCAGGCACCGCGGGAAACCGTCTTGACATCGAGCACGGATCCGGCGTCGCGCGATACGTCGGCAAACTTGCCATTTCCCAGGCCGCGAAACAGCGACTGCTCTTGCGGCACAAGATGGATGAGTCCGCCGTGAAAAATCAGGATGTCTAGCCAGCCGTCATTATCGAAGTCGTACACGCCGCTGCCCCAACTGGTGTATTGCGCTGTGGCCTGCGAGATTCCGGAGGACGGGCCGATATCCTCGAATCCATTCGCTCCCGCATTGCGCATCAGCCGGTTGTATTTCGAATCGGTGACCCAGAGATCGACATGACCGTCGCCGTCGACGTCGGCAAAGACTGGTCCCATGGCGGAAGTGTTCTCGCCATTCTGGCCGTACGCGACGCCCATTTCGCCGGCTACTTCTTCAAAGGTGCCGTCGCGCTTGTTGTGGAACAGAAAATTCTCCGTCTTGTCGTTGGCAACATAGATATCGGGATAGCCGTCTCCGTCGTAGTCAGCGGCAGTAACGCCCATGGTGCGGCCTTTGTAAGCGCCGATGCCCGATTTGTCCGTGACATCGGTAAAGGTTCCGTTGCAATTATTGTGGTAGAGGCGATTCGTATCGCCAGCGTAATCGAGCGGGCCGGGATAGTTATCCGCAGCGTAGTAAGTGCGGTACTTCGGATCAAACTTTACGTAGCGTCCGACGAACAGGTCAACGCAGCCGTCGCGATCGTAGTCGAGCCAGGTGGAACTGATCGACCATCCGTCGACATGAATACCGGCCTTGGCGGTGACATCGGTAAACGTGCCGTCCCCGTTGTTGTGGTAGAGGATCGCTTTTCCGTATCCGGTGACGAAGAGATCGACAAAGCCGTCATTGTCATAGTCAGCGGCGATGGCGGCCATTCCATAAATGTTGGCCGCGACTCCGGCCTGATCGGTGACGTCGGTGAAGGTGCCATCGCCATTGTTGCGGTAAAGATGATTGTGGGGCGGAACGGCCGGAGGTTGCTTCAGCGGATAAGGATGCATGCCCTCTTCGAGAGGCTTGCCGCTGACCACGTATAGATCCGGCAGACCATCATTGTTGTAGTCGAACCAGACGCAGCCGGCGCCGGTGCTCTCGAGCAGAGAGCCAAGTTTGTGCGCGCCGAAATTGTGGGTGAAGTCAATTCGCGCTTTCGCGGTAGCGTCCTCGAAGCGAATCGTGCTGGGAGCGCTCGCCGGCGGTGCTTGCGCGAACAATGTTTGCGCCAACAATGAAGAGGACAGCAGCAATAGAAAAAGAATGCGGATTTTCACGCTAATGTCCTCCTGAGGCAGATTGCGGAGTAGTGCCGGTCAGGTCGACGGGAGTGGTGGATTTCAGAAGGATCATCGGCACCGCGTTCTCTGGCGATGTCTCCGGTCCGGCATGGCAGCCCACGCAGCCGCGCTGCTCGCCGCGGCGCATCCAGAAAAATCCGCCTTCGCGTTGAAGGGTTTTCCCAGCGGCATCGAGCATTTCGATTTGGAGCGGCTGATCGCCAGGGACTTGGACGAAGAATGAACCGTCCCGCTCCACCGGCGCAGTTCCCAGCAACTTCGGGTTGCTTTGATCGTCTCGGGTGTAGATGCGCACGGAATGGATGGCTCCCGGCGCAAACTTAAACTTCGAGGTGTAAGCGTTCAGGCAAAGCAGGTTCGCGTTCGGCCAATCGTGCAATCCAGACGGATGTCGATTGACGATTGCGCGGGAAGCCAGCAGGACGGGCTGAATCACATTCGTATTTATTGGCTCGAGCGCAGGCTTGAAATCGGCAGCGCCGGGAGCCCAGCGCATCAGTCGAAACGGCGCGGCGGCATTCGGCCGCCAAGCCAGCAGCCAATCGCCGGATGCGGTCTCGGCGAGATCTCCGGCATATTCGCCCGCCGGAGCATCCACCGGAACGCTGTGCGCGCGGGCGGAAGTGAAGCGAGCCAATCCGTGTGATGACGCGAAAATGACGTCTCCAGAATGGACTTGCCGGGCGGAATGCCGCGCCGCTCCGTGATCGCAGCGGTACGATTCGACGCCGCTTCCATCGGAATAGACGGTGTAGATCTCCGGGACGGTTTCGGAACCGAGCGGGAATCCGGCTTCAAATAGAATGCGGCCGTCGCGCAAAACATCCGTCGGCAGAAAATTTGCCGGGCCATACGTCAGCAGAAGCGGATTCTTTCCGGTGAGGTCCAATCGCTCGATGACGAATCGGCCTTGCACCCTGCGCGCATAAACCAAGCGATCTTCCGGCAAATAAAAAGGCCGGATGCAGTCGTCGGCTGCTGAGGTAATCGGGCGGACTGCGCCGCTCTCCAGAACGAGCTCCCAAATTCGCCAATGATCCTGGGCATGAACTTTTCCGGCAAGCAGGACGCGTTGTCCATCGAAAGAAACGGCAGGATCCGCCGAGGCTGCAAAATCCGGGACGAGAGCGCGCTTGTGATTTCCGTCGCGCACGATGATCGCGGCTCCGGAACGGAAGCGGTCGGCGGCGTGCATCCAGGCCAGCGCCTCGTACGAACTTGCGACGGTGTACAGAAGTGGAGGAAGATCCGCGCTGCTCGCGGTGGGCGCGGGCTTTGCCGGCCGCAATGCAATCGCGAGCAGAACGCCGACCAGAATGGACCGAGACAGCACTAATCGGCTCCTCCTACCGCGAGGAGTTGCGGACGCAGCTGCCGATCGGATTGCACGAGATCGAGGTATGGCTGCAGATCGGCCATCATGCGGCGGAACTCGCCGAAGGTCAGCGATTGAATGCCATCGCTCAGCGCCTGATCGGGCGAAGGATGCACTTCTACAAGCAATCCGTCCGCGCCCACCACGGCAGCAGCGCGCGAAAGTGCGGGCACCAGGCTGCGAACTCCGGCGGCATGGCTGGGATCGACGATCACGGGTAGATGCGACACGGCTTTCAGGACTGGAACGGCCGCGATATCGAGCGTGTTGCGCGTCGCCGTCTCGAAGGTGCGGATTCCGCGCTCGCATAAAATAATTTCAGGATTACCCGCTGTCGCGATGACCTGCGCCGACCGCAGCAAGTCTTCGAGCGTTGCCGTCATGCCACGCTTCAGCAGAACGGGACGCCCGCATTCGCCCAGCGCTTCGAGCAGGGCGTAGTTCTCCATGCTGCGCGTGCCGACCTGCATGATGTCCGCATATTCGGCGATCAGTTCGACATCCTGTTCGCTCATGACTTCGGTGACGATGGCGAGCCCGGTGGCCTCGCGCGCTTTGCGCAGAATTTTCAGACCTTCGACGCCCAATCCTTGAAAGGCGTACGGGGAGGAACGCGGCTTGTAGGCTCCGCCGCGCAGGATGCGGGCTCCGGCTTCGGCGACAGCTTCCGCCGTTTGCAGCAACTGGTGTTCGGATTCGACGGCGCACGGACCGGCCATCACTACAAAATCGTTGCCGCCGATTTCAATGCCGCGCACCTCGACCACGCTGCGCGAACGCGCGTCGGTTTTGGCGACAAGATCGAAGCAGGAGAACTGTCCGTTCCACTTCTGATTCATGGGCGCGCCCATTGTAGTAATGCACTAATGAGTGAGCACTAATGGGAATCTGCTAGAACTCACGAAACACATACGTAAATGAGGGTCGCATCGGAAAAATGCCACCCCTAACGTCTTTGTATCGAGGAAGAAGCGGGAGGCTTGTGATCATGCTCACAGTTGTGCGAGAGGCTGCTCACAAATGGGAGTTACTGCTCGAACGCACACGAAGTTTTTCAGCGCAAAGCCTCGGCGGGGACATTCGGGGATGCGGTTTCGCGTGAGCGTGTGGCTCGGCCAGTAGGAGATGGTGGTGTAATGGGGATTCTTGCAACAGTTAGCCTCCCAAAGGCAGACTAGCTCTTATTGATACCAAGCGTTTGAAAGGGTGAGGAAACGGGTCCGAATTTGGTAGGTGGGAACAGCTTGAAGACGATCACGTCCCACAGAATGAACACGGGCAGAGCATAGAAGGACACAACGAAAATCAGAAAAGACCAATCGAAACCGCTCATCCTCGCCGTCACAACAGCGACACCTAGGCACACAAGGATACGCAGCCAGAGATAACTAGGCCGACGAATCGGCCTAATGTGTTTGGCGCAATATGGACAGTCGAACGGTCCTAGGCGTATCGTCTCGGGCGTCAGAATGCATTTGCACTCTGGACATTCGCCAACGCGGTCTAATGCCGAGGAGTCAGACATCAAACTAGGTCTCTGACCGCATAATCTGGTTTCTTCTGTAACCGAACTTCAAGCGTGCCTTTTTGCGGGTAAAGCGCCAGTCGATGGTGACCCGATTCCGATTCATTCTCCGACCCCAGGCCCTGGCTTCCCGCTGCAGATCGCCCAGCGATGGGATTCTGCGCCGTCCCAGGCACTGCCGGGAGAACAGGCTGATTTCGATTTCCGCCTGATTCAGCCAGCTTCCGTGCTTCGGTGTGTAGTGTACCCGGAACCGGTCCCACAGCCAGCCTCCCGCCTTCTCGCCGTACCGCTCCACCACGGCCTTACGGGTGTGCGAACTCAGATTGTCCATGACCAGATGAATGGTGTCGGCCGCCGGATAATGTTCCGCGATCTCCAGCAGATAATCGGCAAACTCGGGCGAGGAACGGTCCGGAGTCACGCGCGGATAATGCCGTCCCGCCTTGGGCTCCACTCCGCAAAATGCGTTGGCCGTGCCGCGGCGTTCGTACTCGCAGTCGCGCCGCAGAACTTGTCCCGGATGCATGGGTCGGCAGGGGCGGAGATCGGCATGCAGGACCACCGGCTTCTCATCGATACACACCACCGGTTCCCGCTCCGAGAGCGGCTTCTCATATAAGGCCAGCACGTCTTCCATGCACCGCAGATACTCCGCGTCCAGTTCCGCCACGCACCACATTTTTTTCCCGCCACGGCTTCAGGTCATGACTCTGGAGCAGGATGCGGATCGTTTCCCGGCCCACCCGCCGCGTCAACCTCCGCTTCACCGCTTCCTGAGCGATAGTCGCACACTCCACCGCGCCGTGCCTTGCGGCGGCGGGCTGCACACCATCGCGATGATGCGCTGACTCTGGCCCGCGTCCAGCACTCGTTGCTGGCCCGGACGCGGCTTTTCGTACAGGGCCGACTCCAGTCCTTCCTCCTCGTAGCGCCGGGCAATGGCCCGCACCGTCTTGGAGGCTACACCCACATGGCGGGCTACCTGCCCGGCCGTCTGCCCCTGGCCGAGTTCCCGCAGGATCACAGCCCGCCGCAGCACCCGCGCCGATTTCCACCCCTTGTTCAACATGGCGGCGATCTGTTTACGATCCTTCTTGGTTAGCTGGACATGCACCCGATGATAGGCTCGCATGCCTGCACTATGCCGCTCTTTTGCTCCTTCCACGAGTATCTACAGATATACATCTCCATACGGTCATAGACCTAGCCCTACTAACCTTACTGCTAATCGAATCACTTTTCCAGTACCAAGGCTCTCAACTGTCGCTATCAGGCCTACGCTCCCGCGAATTGTTGGGAATGCCTACGCCGCGTGTTGGGAATCCCAACGCGCGCGACGCGAAATTCCTCGTAAGCGGTTGACTTCACATGATGGCCTTCCACTTGCATTCGTAAGAGTGGCCGAAGTTTCCAATCGGCGAGGAGGTCAACTCATATGGCTGGAGAGAATTGGACTATGTGGCTCAATATTACGAACTTCGCGCTGGGACTTGTGACTCTCGTGGCATTGCTGGTCGTGTTTTTGTCGGTGGGCTGGGATCTGCTGGCTCGCAAAGTGAAAGTCCCCGCGCAGGTGAGTCTGCGCAATATCGACTCGGACCTGAAGGCACTGTTGCATGGATCGCACAGCTTCACCGTTCCGGAGTTTGGGCTGACCATGGCGGATGGCGGAGAAAAAATCGAGCCCTCCAAATCCGAAACCACGAACAAGAAATCGCAGGAGTAGGTTATGTCTTGCCCGTTTCTCAAAGAAGGTCGAGCTCGTTATTGCCACGCCGCCCCGGTGCGCAAGCTGATCCTTGACGGGCCTGGGGCAACGGAAGGTGGCCGCTGCACGTCGCCGCGCTACGTCGAGTGTGAATTAGCGGCCAAGAACGGCACGCCACAGGATCGCTGCCCGCATCTGGAAGAGATGCGCGTGCAATTCTGTGGGGTTTCGCCCATTCCGAAACTGGTGCCCTTCAGCGATTCGCAATTGTCGAATTGCACCAGCAACACCTATCGCTATTGCGATTCGTACCTGCACCTGGCGCAACCTCACGCCACCAAGCCTCCAGCCAATCTGCTCTATACCTCCAACCATTTCTGGCTGGATGCGGAGGAATCCGGCCTTTGCCATATCGGCATCGATGGATTCGTCGCCGATGTGACTGGAGTTGTGGATGCGGTCACGTTTGTTTCTTCACGCGGAACTCATTGTCCCGCCCTCGCGCTCGCAGTTCACGGCGTGGAGTGGCCGATGAGCTTTCCAAATCCGTTAATGATTCAGAAGGTGAATACACGCCTGCGCAGCGATCCGTCGCGCTTGACGGCTGATCCGTACGGCGCAGGGTGGCTGTTCGAAGGCTGGGAAATTCCCGGCCGCACGCGTGCCGGCCTGATCTCAGGGCCGCAGGCCGAGGCCTGGCAAGCAACCGAGCGCGATCGATTGTCGAACGAGATTCATGAAACCCACGCGCCGGGCTGTGACGGCGGCTCTCCGGTGCGCGGAGTGGCGCAATTCCTGTCGCGTGAGTATCTGCTGCGGCTGTTCCAGCGCTTCTTTTCCCGGACGGATTGGACGGTAGGAGATTGAGCATGGCGCGCAACACTTTTTTCTTCGGGTTCGGCCTGGCGGTCGCGCTGTTCGTCGGCTGGGTCGTGTTTCCCCGCGTGCTCTACGTGCAGAAACATCAGCCGGTCGATTTCCTGCACAAGACGCACGCGGAAAAATCCGGTGTCGCCGACTGCACCGAGTGCCACACCATTCGCGAGGATGGAACGTTCGCCGGGCTTCCTCCCATGGAGAAATGTGCCGCCTGCCATTCCGATCGCATCGGAGACAGCAAGGCTGAGGCAACTCTGGTCGACACCTACATCAAGACCGGGCACGAAACTCCGTGGCTGGTGTATTCGCGGCAGCCGGCAAATGTGTGGTTCTCGCACGCGATTCACGTGAAACGCGCCGGGATCGCTTGCACGGAGTGCCACTCCAGTTACGGCGAGTCCGATCAGGTGCGCGTCTATCAGGAGAATCGCATCAGCGGGTACAGCCGCGACATCTGGGGACATTCGATTTCGCGGCTGCGGCGCGCGCCTCACGAAGGCATGAAGATGGGAGACTGCGAAGATTGTCATCGCCGCCACAACGTTGAAGTGGGTTGCTTAGGTTGCCACGAATGAAGGGAGCAGCATGAAGTTCACACGTCGAGATCTGCTGGTGTGGAGCGCGGGAGCCGCGGCAGGCCTCATCGTTACTCCGGTTCCCTGGAAGCTGTTGGACGATACCTCGATCTGGAGCCAGAACTGGCCGTGGATCCCGCAACCCGCGCGCGTTCCGGTCGAGCTGAAGCAATCTTCGTGCACGCTGTGTCCGAATGGATGTGGACTGCGCGTGCGCATGGCAGCGAGTTGGCCGGTGGGCGTCGCGGGATTGAGCACACATCCGGTCACGCGAGGCGCGCTTTGCCCGCTCGGCTTTGGGGCGCATCAATTGAATTGGCATCCGCAAAGATTGCGCACCGTTCGTCATCGTGGAAGCAACTCTTCGTGGGCCGAAGCACAGAGCGCCTTCGCTAAGGCGCGGGCAGAGGGCCCGATTGTCATCGTGGACGGCTACCCCGGGCGCGCCACTTCGTCGGTACTCGAAACATTCGCGCAGAAACAACACGGCGGTTATCGCGTGGTGGAAGGTCCGGACATACGCGCGCTGAAGAGTTACGAGCGCTGGAGCGGAATTCCAGCCTCTGCCCTGGGCTACGACCTGGAAAACACACAAACCGTGATCAGCTTCGGTGCGCCGATGCTCGATGGCTGGGGCGCTCCCGGCTGCTTCACTCGTCTCTGGGCGGAGCGCGCCGCGGGCAGGAACGATCCGCAACTTCGCCTGATCCAGGTGGATGCGACGCTTACCCGAACGGCTGCTCGCGCCTGGCAATGGATTTCGATCCGTCAAGGCTCGGAGTCCGCTTTGGCTGCGGCATTGGCGGCTGCGCTGATCGAGCAAAAACTGGTTCCAGCGCGCGGCCCCATTCCGTCGGCTTCGGTAGACGAGGCTGCGATGCAAACCGGGCTGACCGCCGATGCGATCCGCGACTTGGCCCGAACCATCGTGACCCGCATGCCAGCAGTAGCGATTGCAGCAGACGAAAATGCGCCGGTTGCGGCTTTGAACGTGATCCTCGGTGCGGTCGGAACGCCGGGCGGAATCGTGCGCCGATCGAAAGACGCTGTCGCTCGTGCTGCCGCCGAAGCCGCGGTCACGAACCCACGCGCAGTCCTGATCGATGGTTCGGTGCCTTGGGATTTTGTTCCGCAAACCGACGCTGAAGTCTTCCGCTTTGCCGCATGGGACGGAGGATCGAGCAAAGCGGATTGGCTGCTTCCCGCACCCGGCTTCCTGGAAGAACTGACGGATGTTCCAACTGCTCCCGCCTTCGCAGTCGAGACGTATGCGGTCGCACCCAGCCTTGTCAAACCCACGTCTGAAGTGCAAAGCGCTGCACAGTTCCTTGCTGCTCTCGAGCCTTCTTTGGCCCCAACCGAGAAGATCATCCATACCCGCTGCGAAAACATTTTCCGCGCGCGGAAAGGAAACGTACACGGAGACGCGATAACGCCAGTTGCGAAATTCGCCTCGGCGCAAAAACTCGAGGAGCAACTGTGGAAAGGAGCGGTCTGGGTCGGCGAAGCGCCGCCGCCCGGAGGCATCCGCGGCGAACTGAATGAATGGCCAACCGCTCCAGCCGCGGCTGAGAGCTGGCCAGCGTTGTGGCCGGCCCCGGTGTTACCTCCGTTGGCGTCGAAGCTCTACAACGAGTCGTCCTTACGGAATGCGCCAGACAGGAGGACGGTATGAACGCCCGATACGGCATGGTGATCGATCTGGATCGCTGCACCGGTTGCGGCTCGTGCATGGTCGCCTGCGCCGCGGAAAATAATGTTCCCGCACTTCCGCAAGCGACCGCTCGCACCGGGATCACGCCAGTCCTGGTGCGCCAGGTTTCGAACGGCGCGGAAGGCTCGGCGCGCCGCGAAGTCTTCATCCCTATCATGTGCATGCACTGCGAGCACGACACGCCGTGCGTGAAGGTTTGCCCGCAGCAGGCCGTGGAAGTCGATAAAGCGACGGGCATCGTCATGCAAATGCCGCAACGCTGCCTGGGCTGCCGGTACTGCATGACGGCGTGTCCGTATCACGCACGCTACTTTAATTGGTGGGATCCGGCATGGCCGACTGGCATGGAAAAGAGCCTGAATCCGGGCGTCGCCGTGCGCATGAGGGGCGTGGTGGAGAAATGCAATCTCTGCCATGCGCGCCTGCATGCGGCGAAAGAGAAAGCCGCCGCCCTTGGCAAGCGCGAGATCGATCCGGCGGATTATGTTCCGGCTTGCGTCGAGGCCTGTCCTACGAATGCGATTCACTTCGGCAACCTGGCCGATCCAAACGATCCAGTCACAACGGAATCGCGCTCGCCAGAAGCATTTCGCTTGCTGGCGAAGCTCGGCACGGAACCAAAGCTGTATTACCGATCCAAAGAGCCATGGGTAAGAGCGCTTGCCGAATCAAGTTCCGCGCATAGTTCGGAGGCGCAACATGGCTAGCTCTGTTTTGACCGACAGCCGATGGATTGCACGCGGAGCGGAGCGAACTTCCCTTTCGCGTTTCCTGCTCTGGCTGGCGCCCTGGGCAGCCTTGCTCGCGGTCGGAATCTACGCCGCCGGCCTCTGCCTCTACCACGGGCTGAACCAAACGAATATGGACAACCGCTTCGCCTTCGGCCTGTGGATCTTTCTCGATCTCGGCATCATCGCGCTGGGGGCGGGTGCGTTCTTCACCGGATTTCTCGTCTATATCCTGAAGCGGGCCGAGTTGAAACCGATTCTCAACACGGCCGTAGTTGTCGGCTTCATCTGCTACAGCGGCGCGGTCGCGATCTTGATGATCGATGTCGGACAGCCGCTGCGCGCCTGGTTTACCTTCTGGCATCCCAACACGCACTCCATGCTGACGGAAGTCACATTCTGCATCTCGTGCTATCTGCTGGTGCTCAGCCTGGAATACATTCCGATCCTGCTTCGCAACCGGCAACTGCGCAAGCTTCCATCCTTCCTGGTTTTTGAACATCAACTGCATAAGCTGGTTCCGGTGCTGGCCGGGGTTGGGACTCTGCTCTCGTTCTTTCATCAGGGATCGCTGGGCGGGCTTTATGGAGTGCTGCGCGGGCGCCCGTTCGCTTTCCGCAACGGCATCTTCATATGGCCTTCTACATTCTTCCTCTTCATCCTGTCCGCGATCGCGACCGGCCCCAGCTTCCTGATGCTGATCGTGGCGACCGTCGAGAAAGTAACCGGCCGCAAACTGGTGCCGCAGGAGCTCTATCGCCGGCTGGGATTCATCTCGGGCTTGTTGCTCGCGATCTATGTGGCGGCGAAAGCGATCGATACCTTGGTCTGGCTGAACATCACTTCGCCGTCGGAAGGATTTGCTCCTTGGCAGTTTTATATTCATAAGCCGTTCGGGACGCCGCTCCTGTTTGCCGAGATCGTAGTGTTCGGGCTCATCCCCGCATTCCTGTTGAGCTACCGCAAGATGGCAGCGCATCGCGGATGGCTGCTGTGCGGCGCGGCCATGGCGTGCATGGGCGTATTGCTGAACCGCTTCGTGCTCACCGTGCAGACCCTGGCTGTTCCGACTCTGCCTTTCGATGAGTTCCTGAGTTATACCCCGAGTTGGCAGGAGGTCGCCAGCTTCGCGGGAGTGATCGCGTACGGCGTGATTCTCTATTCACTGTCGTATCGCTACCTGACGCTGTTCCCCAAAGGAGATGAGACGCATGTTTCCGGGGATTGATGGATTTCACTGGACAGTCGGCCACATCGTTTTCTTATCGCTCTTCTTCGCGGTGGTGGCGACAATTCTCGCGACGATAATATCCGCCGTCTGGCGCACGAATCGTGAGTTCCAGACGCATCGCGCGGCCGCGTTGTGCTGGAAATCCGATTTCGCGGAGCTGCCGGAAAAAGACCGGCGCTGCCGCCATGAACTGGCTGGAAGAGTGATCTCCAGAACCTGCAACAATGCGTTCGATTGCCGGCATTGCGAGAAGTATTCGCAGTTTGCCGTTTTGCCTGCGACCCGCAGAGCTCAATCTTCCGGCCTGAACTATCCCGGTGACCGCTTTTATCATCGTGGACACACCTGGGTAAAACCGGGGGAGGATGGCACGGTCACCATCGGCCTGGACGAGCTTGCGATTCACTTGATCGGAGATCCGGATTCGTGGATCATGCCGGCGGTGAATGAAGAATTAGAAGTGAACCAGACTGCGTGGTGCATGCAGAAAAACGGCAAGGAGATAAGGTTGCGGGCTCCGTTGGAAGGTACTGTTCTAGCCCTCGGAAGTCCTCGCGAGGGTTGGTATCTGAAGATTCGTCCGCGGCTCGACCTGCGCGAACCTGCAACTCTGCGTCACCTGCTGCGCGGGCCCGAAGTGAACGGTTGGGTGGGTCGCGAACTGGAACGCCTGCAAATGCAATTGCGCGCTCCGAATACTCCACCGGCTCTGGCCGATGGCGGAACGATGCTTCCTCACCTGATGGATGCCATGCCGGAGGCAGACTGGGAGACGGTGCTCGCCGATACATTTCTCGAGACGTAAACGCGCCCGAAGAAATTCAGTGCGAGATCTCGTAGCGCTTCAGCTTGTCATACAGCGTCGAACGGTCAATCCCCAGCGCAGTGGACGCTTCCTTTACATTACCGTGCTTGCGCTCGAGGGCGGCGACAATCGCTCGCCGCTCCAACTCTCCAAGAGGCACATCGGGAACTTCCCAACTCTGGGGTTGCCCTCCCGCGCTCTGCAGCCAGGAAAAATCCTGCTCGTCGAGCATCCCGTTGTGACAAGTCACGATCGCGCGCTCAATCACGTTTTCGAGTTCGCGGACGTTCCCCGGCCAATCGTAGGCAATGAGCAATTTCAACGCTTCCGTCGAAATTCCGTTCACGTCTTTTCCCAGCTCCGAAGAGATGCGTTGAACGAAGTGCTCGGCGAGCAACGGAATGTCTTCGCGCCGCTCGCGTAAAGGTGGCAGGCGAATCTCGATCACGTTGAGGCGATAGAACAAATCTTCGCGGAACCTTCCCTGCTGAACTTCTTCGGCCAGATTTCTATTGGTTGCCGCGATGATGCGCACATCGACCTCGACCTCCTGCGTGCCACCGACGCGGTAAAAGCGGCGCTCCTGCAGTACGCGCAACAGATCGGCCTGCAGCTTGGGAGAAATATCACCGATTTCATCCAGAAAAATTGTGCCGCCATCGGCCAGTTCGAATTTTCCCTTGGCCTGCGCCATGGCGCCGGTGAAAGAACCCTTTTCATAGCCGAACAATTCGCTTTCCAGCAGCGTTTCGGTAAGCGCGGCGCAGCTGACGGCGATGAACGGCTTTTCGGCGCGATTGCCGGAGAAGTGCACCGCCCGCGCGATCAACTCTTTGCCCGTGCCGCTCTCACCGCGAATCAAAACCGTGCTGCGCAGGCTGGCGACTTCCTGGGTCAGGGCGAGGATCTCTCCCATGCGCGGATTCTTCGTGATCACGTCATGATGCCGGTATTGCCGCGTCAACTTTTTGCGCAGGATGGCGTTCTCGCTCTGCAGCTTTTTCAATTTCAGAATGCGCGAGACCAGCATCGAGATCTCCTGCGGATTGCACGGCTTCACGATATATTCCTGGGCGCCTTCCTTCATCGCTTGAATGGCAGTATCGACGGTGGCGTATGCGGTAATGATGATGATGGACGCGTCGGGGCGCACGCGGTGAATCTCCATCATGGTCTCAATTCCATCCATGCCGCCAGGCATTTTCAGGTCGACAAAGCAAATTGCATAATCCGACGCGCGGGCAAGCTCGACCGCTTGCTGCCCGTTGGGAGCGGTGTCGACGCGGTATCCGTCTTCGCGCAGCCACGCCGCCATCGACTCGCACATCACGTCTTCGTCGTCCACAACCAGAATCGGCCAATTTTTCTTCATACCTTATCCCTCCCGGGAAAAGCGCTGCACCAGTTGCATCCCGCAACGCTCGCAATATCGTTCCGCCTTCGAGTCGACCAGTGCAATGTGCGTGGCCAGGCTCATGGCGCAGGTTGGCTCCGAACAATGGACCAATCCGAAGGTGTGTCCGAGTTCATGCAACACTTCCTTCACTGTGCGCTCACGCAGCAGGCTCTCTTCCGCCGGCAGTCCATAAAATTCCTGATGCAGGCGGCAAAGCGACACGACAGCAATCGGGCCGTCAAACTGCGCCTGGCCAAAAAGAAAACTGAGCATGGGGATCGCCAGATCGACGTCGACAATACCCAGCACGCGGGCGGCATCCCGCGGCGCCGATTGAGCCAAGAGCTTCATCATCTCGACCGACCGATACTGCTTGCGCTTGGAGTCATACGCGCTCTCCGGAATGGTCAACGCGGGCAAGCGCCGAATGGGCAACGGAAACCATTCCGCAGTCGCGTTCTCGATCCAATCCAACGCTTTTCCCGGCACGTTGCCGATCGGCACCAGACAGAGATCGTTCACACACCTTGTACCTGCACTTCCCGCACTTCTGCCGCACTGCTGCTTGACTTCAGCGGAAGCGTAACGGTAAAGGTCGTGCCCTCGTTGCGCTGGCTGACAACTTCTACTTCGCCTTCGTGCGCCTTCACAATGCCGTACAACACCGCCAGGCCCAGACCGACGCCCTTGCCTTCGGCTTTGGTCGTGAAAAATGGATCGAAGATTTTAGAAAGATTCTCGGGAGCGATGCCTTCTCCCGTATCCTGGACGCTGAGTTCCACGCTTTGATCGTGCGGGATGAGGCGGGTGCGAATCGTCAGCTTTCCGCCGCCGCGCGGCTGCATGGCTTGGGCTCCATTCAAAACGAGATTCAGGATGACTTGCTGCATTTGCGATGCGTCGCATTCCACCAGCGGCAGATTTTCCTGCAGATCCAGAATGAGCTCGGCGCTGATGAGCTTCAGTTTGTGGTCGGCCAATCCGATGGTCGTGCGCACCAGCTTGTTCAGATCGGCGGGAGCGCGCTGCGGCTTAGACCTCCGCGAAAACGCGAGCAGATCGGAAACAATGCGTCCCACACGCGCGGTTTCGGTTGAAATCAGGCCCAGATATTTTCGGAATTCGGCTTCCCGTCCCGGTGGATAGCCGCCGTTCGCCATCAGGCGTTCGAGTAGCATCGACAGATTGAGCACGCCGGAAACCGGATTGTTGATTTCATGCGCCACGCTCGCCGCCAGTTGGCCAAGCGTGGCCAACCGCTCCGACTGGATCAGCTTGCGCTGCGCGACTTTTAACTGCTGCGTGCGCTCGTCGACCTTATCCTCCAGCGTTTGCTGCATATCGTTCAGTTCAGCGACCGCGAGCTTCAAGCGCTCGCGCATCCGATTGAACGAATCCACCAGTTCATCGAGTTCCTGCGTGCCGCGGGCATTGCCGATGTCGAGGGGCTGATCGAGTTCCATGGCGCTGACTGCTTTTGTGCCGGCGATCAAGCCTTGAATCGGCGTGGCCACAAATCGCCGCGTGAACAGGATGACGAACGCGGCTCCGATTCCGACTTCAAACAGAGTCCACAGGATGGTCTGTAGCGTGATCGCGCGGGTCTGCTTCTGTACCGGGTCCAGCCGCAGCGCGACATCCACCACGCCGAGCACCTTGGTTGAGGCTTTGTGCGCATGGCAACTCGCGTTGCTGCACGATGGCTCGTTGTAGATGGGCGCCACCATATTGATGGTCTTGACCCCGCTGGGCGACGTGGCATAGCGCACGCGCGCGTCTTCGGTGGGCCGGTTCCGGACGGCGTCTTTGCTGTGACAGCTTGCACAGACCTCGCTCGATGAACTCGTCATGCTCGGCTGCTCTCTGGAATCGGTCGAGAACACGAGCCGGCCTTCCCGGTTGAACATCCGAATGCGGTCGACTCCCTGCTTGTCGGCGATCACCCGCATAATCTCGTACGCAGCCTTGCGGTCGTCGTCGAGCATGGCGTGCCAGGTCGCACCGGTGATGCCGCGCGAGAGTTGGTCGGCTCCTAGGATCATGGTCTCGACCAACTGTTTTTTTTGGGTGCGAAAATTCAGGTAACCACTAATCCCGCTGATCGCGACGATGAGGATCGTGAACGAAAGAATCAGTTTGGCGCCAAGTTTTCGTGGCATACCGGGCCCTTCAGATCCTGTCTGCGAAGTTCTGCCGCGGCGGCAAAACGCCGCAGGGCACACTTCCTATTCAGCTTAATGAGGGGCCCTCAAGCAGGCCGTGATTCTCACCGCGCACGCCCGTGATTCTGATCACGCGGTTATCAAAAGGCTGAAGACAAACGGAGTTACGACCCAGCATTTGGACGAGGTTTCGTAAGGTGGGCGGGAGAATAGCCGCAATTTCGCCCTAATTTGAGGAGAGAAAAGCAGGGGTTATGGCGAATTCGTAAAGGAAGTGCGGAACCTACCCGCGAACTCCCGCAGTGGAGCGGAGCCGTTCTCCTTCGCACCGTTCGACAATGGTGATCCGGTCGCTCGCACCCACTTTGCGGAGTATATTGTGCACGTGGTTCTTCACGGTTTGTTCCGACAAATTGAGCTGTGCGGCAATTTCTTTGTTGGTGAGGCGCTCACGCAGCAGCTCCACCAGTTGCTGCTCCCTGCGGCTCAGTCTAAGTTCCACACCCCAGGAGAAAGTTGAGGGCGGAACTGCCTGCCGGGCGGCCACGCGGAATAACGCCATCGACATGGCGGGCGGGCACACGGCTTCGCCGGTCGCGACCGCGCGGATCGTCGCCGCCACTTCCACGGCGGAGGCGTCCTTCAAAACGTAACCGACGACGCCCTCGCGCACCGCTTTGAGGAAAGTAGTCTTATCCGAGTCCATGTCGACCATGACGATGCGAACACCGGGAATCGCGGCTTGCAGAGTAGAAATCAGGCTGGAATTGGAAAATGTCAGGCCGCTCGAATCGAGCACGATAATACTGGGCTGCGCCGCAGTGATCTCTTCGTGCACGGCCGGCGAGTACGGATTTGCTCCGACCACCCGGATATCGTTTTTCTTCGCAAGCAACCGCACCAGGGCTTCGCGCAGAAGACGATTTTCGGCAAGCATAAATACCTCAGCAATCCACTGCACACTCATACTGACTCCCAAGATCGGCTCCGTTCCAACCTTCCGAATCACACGCCGGGCCTGTCATCCAAAATGAGCGCGCCAAGGTCCGTTCCAAAAACCTTGTCCGAAGGTCTCTCAGCATAGTGCTAACCGGATGTATGAACATCTGTCGATGTGACCAACCTTAGAATTCCCCAGCAAAGATAAAGTTGCTCAAAAAATGCACGCCGCGAGGGTAAAAGCCGCACGAAGGTGCAGCTTTGCCGAATTCTCCTTCGCCGGGCCAAATAGCCTATTCCCAGCGATTTGAGCATGAACCGGATCGATTCGAATTCATACCGATTCATTTGACATCCATCGAAACCCATAGCAGAATTTCTAAGCTTCATGCTTCAGCTCTTTGGGGAGGAGCCGAGTCAGCATGGAGCGGGGTATCATCTTTTGCCGAAGTTTGTGGACTAGGTCTCTGACCGCATAATCTGGTTTCTTCTGTAACCGAACTTCAAGCGTGCCTTTTTGCGGGTAAAGCGCCAGTCGATGGTGACCCGATTCCGATTCATTCTCCGACCCCAGGCCCTGGCTTCCCGCTGCAGATCGCCCAGCGATGGGATTCTGCGCCGTCCCAGGCACTGCCGGGAGAACAGGCTGATTTCGATTTCCGCCTGATTCAGCCAGCTTCCGTGCTTCGGTGTGTAGTGTACCCGGAACCGGTCCCACAGCCAGCCTCCCGCCTTCTCGCCGTACCGCTCCACCACGGCCTTACGGGTGTGCGAACTCAGATTGTCCATGACCAGATGAATGGTGTCGGCCGCCGGATAATGTTCCGCGATCTCCAGCAGATAATCGGCAAACTCGGGCGAGGAACGGTCCGGAGTCACGCGCGGATAATGCCGTCCCGCCTTGGGCTCCACTCCGCAAAATGCGTTGGCCGTGCCGCGGCGTTCGTACTCGCAGTCGCGCCGCAGAACTTGTCCCGGATGCATGGGTCGGCAGGGGCGGAGATCGGCATGCAGGACCACCGGCTTCTCATCGATACACACCACCGGTTCCCGCTCCGAGAGCGGCTTCTCATATAAGGCCAGCACGTCTTCCATGCACCGCAGATACTCCGCGTCCAGTTCCGCCACGCACCACATTTTTTTCCCGCCACGGCTTCAGGTCATGACTCTGGAGCAGGATGCGGATCGTTTCCCGGCCCACCCGCCGCGTCAACCTCCGCTTCACCGCTTCCTGAGCGATGAGTCGCACACTCCACCGCGCCGTGCCTTGCGGCGGCGGGCTGCACACCATCGCGATGATGCGCTGACTCTGGCCCGCGTCCAGCACTCGTTGCTGGCCCGGACGCGGCTTTTCGTACAGGGCCGACTCCAGTCCTTCCTCCTCGTAGCGCCGGGCAATGGCCCGCACCGTCTTGGAGGCTACACCCACATGGCGGGCTACCTGCCCGGCCGTCTGCCCCTGGCCGAGTTCCCGCAGGATCACAGCCCGCCGCAGCACCCGCGCCGATTTCCACCCCTTGTTCAACATGGCGGCGATCTGTTTACGATCCTTCTTGGTTAGCTGGACATGCACCCGATGATAGGCTCGCATGCCTGCACTATGCCGCTCTTTTGCTCCTTCCACGAGTATCTACAGATATACATCTCCATACGGTCATAGACCTAGGGACTGGCCGGGGGTCTGGCCGACTCATTCAGTGTCGTTTTTCTGCTGACAACTGGTTTGTGCCTGGGGATGCCTCTGTCCCGAGTTCCGCTGCGAAAAAAATTAGGCCGGCTGTCAAGACCGGAAGCCGAATCCCGGGAAAGTGCGCCATGCTCGTCGACAGTGCAGTGTCCACTGTGCTCCAGCCGAGTTTCGCGTTCTTGCCCAAGTTCGGGGCAGACATCAACGTGATATCCGAGAACGAGGTTCAGCACGATCTGTCCGGAGCGGACGGAATTCGGTAACCGTGGACCGCGGTTAACTTCCCGCACGACAACCGGCAACCGCCCTTCCTCAGAGATTGAACTGAAAATGAGGTTCACTATGAAGACTGCGATACTTTGCTTTTCTCGTCGGGCAGCCCTGACAGCTGCATTGAGCGTGTTGTTGGTCGCCGGATTTGCGCAATCAAGCTGGGCGCAAAGTGGTACGAATCCACTGAACATATTCAAGAACTATTTTGTTACCGGCGATTACGTCGTGGCCGGCTGGTCAAAGGAATCCAGTGCGAACGGCTACACCTCGGGTACGATCAGCTTTCCCGACACTTTGCAGCCGGCGCAGAATGGCGTGCCTAGAACGGTTCCCGTGGGAGCCAACATCATCGCGGCTTATCTCTATTGGGCGACGGTGGAAGGCAACCAGAGCACTTACGCCGGCCAGTCAGCCTATTTCAACGGATATGCCGTGAGCGGAACAGTGCTCGGCAATCCCAACGCGCCCACATCGTGGAGCACAGGCGGTTGTTCGGGTTCAGCCAAGGGATCGAAGACCATGCGCACGTATCGCGCCGACGTCCGTCCCTTTCTTCCAGTAGACACGAATTCCTCATCTCCCACCTTTGGAGCGACCATTGCTAGTACCACGATCCCCGTGCGTCTGGCAGACAGCGGCAGCAACGGCAATACGACTCCCGAGGCTTTAGGCGCGACCCTGGTAATCATCTACAGCGTGCTATGGCCCGCGACTCCGCTGAACGCGATTGTTCTCTACGACGGAGCCTATGCCCCCAGCAATGGCTCGCAGACGATCAGCCAAGCGATCGCCGGTTTCTACGAACCGGCGACCAGCCCGGTGGCGAAGCTTACCCACATTGTCGCCAACGGGCAGCCCAACAAGGGCGAGTTGGTGTATTTAAATAGCTCCGCGCAGCCGCTTCCATCGATCTACGGCTCGACGCCACCATTCCCAGGCATTTACGGAACCTGGGACAATCCTACGTGGGTTCTCAATCAGTACGGCGCGTACGTGAAGACTACCGACACTTTGGAAACGACTTCAGTCGCTCCGACCGCGACCAACAGCGGCTGCGTTTCGTGGGGCGCGATCGTGATGAGCACCACCGTGCAAGACAGCGACGAGGACGGGTTGCTGGACGTTTGGGAGCAGAATGAAGGCTACACCGACGCGGTGAGCAATCAGTGGGTGGCTTTGCCGGGCACGAATCCCAGCGTGAAGGATCTTTTCATCGAAGCCGACTACCTGAGCAACATGGATGGTTCGGCGGGCGCTTACCTGCATTCCCACCTGCCCCAGCAGGCCGCGATCGATTACGTAGGCGCAGCCTTTGCCGATCAAGGCATCAAAGTGCACTTCGATCTGGGACAGAACATTTACCAGGGCGATCCGTACGTAATCTCTTATCCCGTTTCGATTCCGAGCCCGCTTCCAGCAGGAACCTTGCCGCCGCAAGCCGGGACTGGCGGAAACGCGATTTCCGAGGGCGCGCTGCTTTGTACGGATGGCACGACTCTCTGCCCTTATCCCGGACAGCCCTCAGTGGGCTGGAAGGGAGGGTTTGAACTCGTCCAAAACACGTCGACACTGGGCAAGTTTCAGCTCGGGAACTTTCAGCCCGGCCGCCAGCAGAGTTATCACTACATGCTGTTCGGGCACTCCCTTGGATCTCCAGTCTCTTATTGGAGTACGGTGGGCACGGCGCTCGCCGATCCCACCATCCCTCAACTGGTTTCCATCGTGAATTCCGGCAGCACGGCCACGATTACAATTCAATCACCCGGCGGAACTATCAAACCGGGGGATTGCCCAAACGCTGCATATCCGGATTGCGCCGATGCGAATAATACGCGCATCACCATCACCGGTGCGCTCGAACAAACTGCGCTGAACGGCACGTATCTGTTCGGCAAACCGAAATCCGCCACGAACAACGGTCTGACCACGACTACGTTCACCGTTTCCACCACCGGCGTGGCCAGCGGCACCTACAACTTCGGCGACGAACCGCAACTGGGCGTCGCATACCTCAGCCCGACGAGTACGTCAGGCCATTCCGACTTTGGCGGCGGCGGCGACTCGGTGGTGACACTCGGCCTGTGGGGAGCCGACGATCCCGCGAACTGCCAGCCCGATCCGTCGCAATCTTTAGCCGCCGGTCAGGTTTATTGCAACAACCAGGTGGGCACGCTGCAGGTGCAAATCGGGACCCTGATGCACGAGCTGGGGCACACGCTTTCTCTGACGCACGGCGGAACTTAGTACACAGATGCCAACAATCCCAGCCTGCCGAGCTATGAACTCAACTGCAAGCCCAACTTCCTCAGCGTGATGAATTATCTGTTCCAGGTGCGTGGGTTCGCGGATGGAGGGTTCGATTATTCCGGGCAGACCCTGGACTCTCTGAACGAGGCGTATCGTTCGCTGAGCGAAAGCACCGGTCTTGGCAGCGTTGTCGCTGCGCATCTCACGCGTTGGTATTCCACTCCGAACGCGCTCGATGTCTTTTTGCAGAACACTGTGGGCGGCCGCTACGCCGCTTCGCATTGCGATGGCACGGCGCTCACTCCGGCGGATGTTCCGGCTGTTCGAGTCGAGGGCGCACTCGCTCCGGGCGGCACGTATTCCGCGCCGCTTGACTGGAATAACGACCTCATCGTTCCTGACGCGGTTTCCGCGCCCGGAATTGACATCAACTACAACGGCATCATCGGCGATTCCTCCTTCTCCGGCTTCAATGATTGGGAAGTCGGTATGAACTTGCAACAGATGGGCGCCCGCGAGGACTCCTTCGGATACTCCGCCGGCGGGGTAAAGTTCGGCGGCGGGGGAGTGAAATTCGGAGGCGGCGGAGTCGACAACGATGGAGGTGGCGTTAAATTTGGCGCCGGCGGCGTTAAGTTTGGTGGAGGTGGTGTTAAGTTCGGTGGCGGCGGCATCGACCAGGATTCCACTCTGGCCAACTCCACGGCCAATCCACGGATCGGCCTCACTTGTGCCGTGCCGCAAAACAACGTACCAGGATGCGTGCTTTCGTCGGGAGCGCTCCTCGAAACCGGCAAGAGCATCCCGCTCTCGTGGAGCAGTCCAATCTTCGGTCAGATTCGCAAGTACTACATCTGGCGCGCGGTTGGTTCGTTCAACTCACAAGGCGTGCTCGGCAACTTCAGCAAATTCACTCTGCTGGCCACGGTGACGGGCACTCCACCGGCCATGATGTACGAGGACTCGTCGCATCTCAAGAACGACACGACGTACACATACTTCGTGACTGACGCGAACTTACAAGGAGTGCAAAGCGGGGCCTCGAATTCGGTAACGGTAACGGTGAAGTTCTAAAACACCGTTGCAGGTCTTGAAGACGTCGCTTGCGCAGGCTAGCGCCGCCACGGTCCTCGTCATTCTTCCGACGGCTCGCTCTCAACGTACCGTGTTCTTTCGTCGCCGCTGCTCGCTCTGCTTGATCATTTCGGTCAAATCCACAACCGGCCGTATCTCAATCGGTCCAAGTCCATACTTAAAGCCTGGTTGCTGTGAGACGAGCTGAATGGCGTGATTGAGGTCTCGCGCCTCAAGGATCTGAATGCCGCCGACCTGTTCCTTGGTTTCCGCATAGGGGCCGTCGGTGGTCGCGACTTTGCCGTTTTTCCAGCGCAGGGTCACGGCGGTCTCCGGACGCTGAAGAGGGACTTCGGCAACCAGATGTCCGTTGGCGCGCAGATGGTCATTGTGTTCAAAGCATTCGTCGAGCACCGCGTGTCGCTCGTCCTCGGTCATCCCTTCGAATTTTCCTGGCTCGAGGTATCCCAAACAGATGTATTTCATTGTTCTCTTCCTCTTGGTGGGGAGCCAGCAGCACAGCTTGCCCGCTGGATCGTTCATCCTATAGTCGTCGCGCACAGAAACAATCGACAGGAGAGGTGAACTGTTTTTTCTTTCGTCGTGTGGTTCGAAGCGATCAGGCGCGTCATCAAAACAGTTGAGTGTAGATAAAGACGTTGACCTTTCTCGGTCTGACCCCGCCGGATAACTTCCGGCTTGCTCGCGGCCGTCGGCCTGACAAAGCGGTCGGCAAAGGGTCACGCAACATCTCTCAAGGAGAATCAACATGAACAGTCTTGACTCTATGTTACGACGTAACAAAGACTTTGCCGCTCAGCAGTCTGCTGGGGGGGCGCTGATGCCCTCGCTTCCGCAGGCGCTGCCGAATGTGAAGGCAATCATCATCGGCTGCGCTGATATGCGTGTGAACCCGGCTCACATACTTGGAATTAAACCTGGGGAGGCTGTCGTGATCCGCAACATCGGCGGTCGAATCACACCGGGGTTGTTGGAGCAGTTGGGCCTACTCGGGCGAATCGGCGAAGTTGCCGGGGAGATTGCTGGAGGCGGTGGCGAGTTTCACCTCGTCGTACTCCAACACACTGATTGCGGCATCACTCGCCTCGCCGGCGATCCCGCCATGCTGACGCGCTATTTTCAGATACAGGAAGCGGAACTCAAGACGAAAGCGGTCACCGATCCCCACGCGGCGGTTGCCGCCGACGTTGCTTTGCTCCGGGCCATTCCCGCATTACCGGGAGAGTGGCTCGTCTCCGGCCTTGTGTACGACGTGTCGACCGGACTGGTTGAAATCGTCGTACCTCCCGCGCCCATTCGTTTTGAGCGGGCAGCCTAGGGGCCTTCTGTTTCAGAACCTGGTTAAGCTCGGCTGATTGCAGAAGTCACTTGAGGGGCATGCTCTTTCGCAATTCCGAAAACTGGAGACAGAGAAAACGGGGCATCCAACGCCTATTCGGTACAACCCTTTTCGACCAAGAAGAACCGGTCATCGCGCGAAATTCGCGGGATGAGGCCGGTCTACGCGGATTTGGCGATATCCGTGTCATCGTCGTCCGCCCGCCCGAGCGCAGGCAGGTACCGGCCGAAGTTCAATTCGAAGTCGCTCGGAACGCCGTAACCCATATTGCGAATCTTGGCGCGGCGCGCCTGCGCACCGGGCAAGGCCAGCAGTGGGAAGAACAGGTCGTTGCTCGACTGAAGCTCGGTAGCCGTCGGCGTCCCGAACCGATTGACTTGGGCCTTCGCCGCGGCCAGCGTTTCACGGTCGAACGAGGCCAGACGCCCGACGAGAGTATCGACGAACGAGTCGAGGGCGTCATCGTCCAGCGTCCGGTTCACCCAGCCATAGCGCTCAGCGATATCAGCGTCAAAGTCGTCGCCGCTAAGCACGATCTCAAGTGCCCGCGAGCGGCAGACCAAACGCGGGAGCCATTCCAGCGCTCCGCCGCCCGGGACGAGTCCGACGCCGACCTCGGGATTGCCGAACAGGGCGCTTTGCCGGCTGGCGAAGCGCATGTCGCAGGCCAGCACGAACTCGTTCCCGATGCCGCGCGTGCGGCCGCGAATCTTCGCGATGCTCACGACTGGCGTGGACGAGAGGCGCAGCACAAAGTCGCGCCAAAGGCCCAGCGTCTCTGGCCGTTCAGCTGCCTTGGCTACGTCGAGATGGGCGACGAAAAAATCGGGATTCGCCGACTGGAACACTACAACCTTCACGGAGGGGTCCGCTTCGAGGTCGGTCATTAGCGCTCCCAATTCGACGATCGTTGTGGGAACAAACATGTTGATGGGCGGGTTGTTGAAGGTGACTCGCCACAGGCTTGCATTCTCGCGAGCAATCGATAGTTGATGCGGTGTCATCTTGAGAGCCTCTTGATTGGATTTGGCGGGGTGGCGCACCTTTAACGATCTTTGCGAGCATCGTTCTGCGTGCATCGTTTCCACTGAGGGTGCCCCATCCTTGCGTTTTTTGCAAGGGTGGGCGGAGATGCTGCCGACGCAACTTTTGTCCGTTCTGCACAAACCTGGTTGCGTATGCGGTCGTGGTACCTCGAAAAAAACGCGAAGGACGGGGCATCCCACGGTGTCGGTGATGCCAGCGAGATCAAAAGCCTGCGCCGCCTGGCGCCGCCATTCCGACTCTCGCTCCTTCAGCTCTGATCTATCGAAAAAACCCAGGCCTTGCAGATTGTTCTGTCACTGTTTCAAGTAGCGAAGCGCAACACATCCCGATTTAAAAACCTTTGACTCAACGAGTTTCAGTTGCAACCTCTCCCGCAGGCTGGCACCTTCCAACAGCCGTCTCCCTTTTCCAACAATGACTGGCATAACGACAAAACGATATTCATCAACCAGTCCAAGTTCTATAAGCTGTGAAGGAATATCTACCCCACCGAGTAAAATATTTTTGCCTGGTTCTCGTTTCAATTTAAGTATTTCGTCGTGAAGGTTCGTACGAACAATTCTCGTATCTTTATCTTCAGCGCTGTCTAACGATCGTGAAAAAACAATCTTCTTCTTGGAGACAAAGGCTTGAGCAAAGTCGATATCCGCTTTTGTCTCGGACTGGCTTTTTGCGATATCAGGCCAATAAGGAACCATCAATTGATAGGTCTTACGCCCAAAGACGAGCAGGTCAACCTCTCGCAGAAGCTGCGTAAAATATTCATGTGTTTCGTCATCGGGATTGAATTTGGTGTGGTCGCAGCAGCCATCCAGGGTAAGGTTGATTGCGTAGATTACATTTCTCATTTCATTGTCCTCTCTTATGTACCAGCGCTTGTCCGCCCTCTGTACAACTCGGCTTAGCGATTTTCCGTTCCGTCCGACCACCGTTGCACAGGAATCACGAACTGCGTCAGGTGCTCCACCACGGGATCGCTCACAGCAAAGACGGGGGAACCCGGCAGATTCGCTCCCCAGCTTGCGAGGTCGGTGTCCGAATAGAAAAACATGAGGTGGGGAGGCCAGTGGGGGGTGCTGTCGCCGCCGTAGCCTTGCTTCGACAGCATGTAGCACATCGCTCCGGGTTCCATCGCCGGCAGTTCTTTTTTGGCGATGGCAGCGGTGATGGACTCGGTCATCTGAGCCGGTGTGCGCCCCGCCAGTCCCCACTCGGTCTCTTTGGTGAAGCGCACAAGGTAGGAACGCGCGGCGGCCGCATTCACACACATCGGGACCCGCACTTTCGGATTCCAAAAGTCAGCATCCGCGGCGGAAGTCCACCCCCGTCCCACGATACACACGAAACCGTTCTTGCCTTTGACCGCCGTTTCGAAACCATGACGTCCAAGAACCTGTACCTCTGCATCGCGTGAAATGGACTCCGGTGCCGCACTTCGCGCCAGGGCGATTTCCGCACTCTGATCCGTCATGAGGTATTGGTCGATCGGGGACATCTTCGGATAATGTGTCGCGGCATCCTGTGCCATCGCCTGCTGCGCCGTAGCAAAGCACACTGTTCCGAGCACGACAAGCAGCGCGAAACTTTTGATTGCGATTGCGCTAATTTTCTTGAGCATTGTTTTCCTCCGTAGAATGGGCCTTTTCTATCAGGCCACCGCGACACTTCCAGCTTCTCTGCTAAACAGCTTTGCCAGTGGCGAATGCTTTGCGCAGCGCAGACTTCCAGCTCGCGCTGAATTGCTTGGAGGCTTCGGCCTCCGGCACGAGGAGGTCGAATCCGTGGAAGGCACCACGCACGACTAAGAGTTCGGTTGCGACTCCGGCGTGGACGAGCCGCCGCGCGTACTCCATGTCTTCTTCGACGAACAGGTCGATAGAACCGACACCGATCCAGGCAGGCGGTAGGCCGTAGACGCTGGCTACCCGGGCAGGGACGGCGGCTACCGGGACCTTGGACGAACCCGCAGGAACACCGAGCAGCGAGCTCCAGGCAAAACGATTGGCGCTTGCAGTCCACATAAAGTGGCCAATGGCGGGCGGCGCTGGGTGTGAGCTGCCCGTTCGGTCGTCTAGCTGGGGGTAGATGAGCAACTGGAAGACGATGGGAACTTCGTTGCGGTCGCGCGCGTGAATCGCAAGGCTCGCTGCGTGGCCGCCGCCCGCGCTCTCACCGCCCACGGCAATCCTGGAGCGATCAATGCCGAGCTCCGCCCCATGGGCATGGGCCCATTTGAGCGCGGCGTAATTGTCCTCAAGCGCGCCGGGATAGCGCGTCTCCGGAGCCAGTCGGTAGTCCACCGAGATGACGACGCAATGGCAATCCGTCGCGATCGCCTGGAGCCGGGGCATCAAATTCGGATCGGTCATCATGAAGCCGCCGCCATGCATGTGAAGCAACAACGGCTTGCCCTTCTCCAACGGCGCAGGATCAACGACCCAAAGACGAACCTCGGGTGCTCCTGGCGGCCCGGGGATATGCCGCTCCACGGGCTGCGGAGCAGGAGGGGGTAACGGGGGCATGCCGGGCGTTTGCCGGAACTGGCGGACCATCTCCGCTGAGAGGTCAAAGGCGGGGAACTGCTTGAGCACAGGAAGAAGTTCCGGATCGACGAGGGAATATGGATCCGCTACCGCGGGCGAAGCTTCTGAGCGCGAGGCTTGCTCAGCCTCGGCCAGAGTCGCAGCAGGCGCGAGTCCCAAAACCAGACCAAAGCCGGCCAGTCCGAAGCCGGCGGTGCGGATAGCGAAATCACGACGAGTGAGTTGATGGCTCATTGGAGTAGCCGTCAGTCGGGCCTGACCCGCAAGAACGGGCGCACCTCAACCGGCGCCCGGCATGCGACGACAGCCTTGCGCCCCCACGCCAGCGCGTCGTCGAGATTAGCGGCTTCCAGTATCCAAAAACCGCCGATGTGCTCCTTGGTCTCCAGGTACGGCCCGTCGGTGATGAGCACCTTACCACCGGGCTGCGCCCGCAGCGACTTCGCGTTGCTGGCCGAAGAGAGGCCGCCAGCGAAGACCCTTGCCCCGGCAGCATCCATCTCTTCGTTGAGCATGTGGATATCGCGGATCATCGCTTCGCCCTCGGTGGACGGGTCGTAGTTGTCGGGGTGGTGAATCGCAACCAAAAACTGCGCCATGATTTCTCCATTCTGCTGTAGCGGCTACATAGACGTCGTACGAGGCGTCGTGAAATCGACAAAGCGCGGAGAGTTTTTTTACTACTGGCGCATCTCAGCGGCGACGTCGTCGCCGAACTTCTTTTGGATCTCCTTTTGCGTCTCGGGATCGAAGTCGGTTAGATCAAACATCCGGCGAACTTCGACCATTTCAATATCCTTTCCGGGGATGCGCGAGGCCCACTCCAGCGCCTCTTCGCGCGACTTCACCTGGATGATCCAGTAGCCGCCGACCACTTCCTTCGCTTCGGTGAACGGCCCGTCGGTCACTTTCGATTTTCCGTCTTTGAAGGTGACGCGCGCGCTCATCGTCGCGGGCGGGGTCAGCCCGTCGAGCGCCAGCAGCACCCCGGCTTTCCCTAGTTCCTCGTTGTACTTGCCCATTGCTTCCATGTCTTTGAAGTCGGGTACGGTGCCGGCCTTTGCGTTTGCGTAGTCTTTCGGATACATGATCATCATGAAGCGCATGGTGTTCTCCTTGGGTAATGAGTGTTGAGTATTGAGTGTTATGCGGACACCGTATCCGGGCCGCTACTTTTATATAAGAGCCTGGACCGCGCTGGGCCTCAAAAAGTTGCGAGGCGCCGGGTGCGCGGTGCGGCTCCACTTACTAGTCGAACGGGGTGGCGGGAAATCGACACGCGATTTGCAGATTTTTCGCATAGCGTATCACCCGGGAAACACTTTCTGGCGGCCCGGTTGCCCGGCCTTCACAACATAGTCGAACAGCCAGGCGGAATTCGACAAATCGTCCAAGAAATTTTTCTGGGTGCCCCATTTCTCGCGTTCTTTGCGAGAAGTGGGGCCTTTGACTTAAAGGGGCAGGCCTTACCGTCGGATTCTTGATTTTGATCGGATCGTCACGAAAGAGGCTGCCCCACTCGTCGCGGTTTTCGACGAGTGGGCGCCACGAACCTCGACGGGTTTCCCGCGGAGAGCTTATCATTCGATCCGGCGCACGCGCAGTTCAGCTTTCCCCGCTTCATTGACCAATACCGAATAAGATGCGGGAACAAGAGGTAGGGGTCTGTGGTACCCACTCGTCGAAAACCGCGACGAGTGGGGCAGCCTGGCGTTGGAATGGCGCAAGCGAAATAAAATCTATGAATGGGCCAGCCCCCGCTCTAGAACTGTCTGGGGCGCCGGGTGCCTCGGTCTTATACTAACGTTTTCCCGCCGCATCTTCAGCTTTGAAATCGGCCAACATGTTGCGACGCTGAAGAAAGTGCATCATGCGGCGTTCCGTCTCAACGTCTATTTCATCGACTGTGAAGACGTATTGAAGTTGAGTCTGCGGGTCTACTTTCATGCAATCTCGCATCTCACTGTTCCATTTCTGGAGGACTCCAACGTCAGGGAGTTTCTCAGATTGATGTATGAACTCGTAGTCCCACAAACGCTGGTCGGCTTGGCACTGTGCGACCGTCGGTGCGTGCTGTATCTCTTGCCCAACCGCTACGAACACGAAAACGAAAACGATGAGTATTGAGATACGCTTCATAAGTCTCTCCTCGAATCACCTTTAACGATCTTTGCGTGCACGACTCCCACCGAGGGTGCCCCATCCTTGCGTTCCTTGCAAGGGTGGGACGCGATGCGGCCGACAGCTAGTCCCTGCGGAACACAGCTTGAGAAGAATGGTCGGGGAGAGAGGATTTGAACCTCCGACAACCTAGCCCCGAACCAAGCAGGGCCGTTGGTCTGGAATCGCCTAGTAACTTGAAGCTCGGCTGAGTTGTACCCATGTACCCAGAGGAGTCTTGACTTCAATATTTTGTTTGCTTCATACTGGGTCATGACTACCGCTGCTGCTGCAGAACGTGACCTCACCTGCAAGGCCGTCATGTGGATTCATGAAACCTTGCAGCTCTCCTACGACGAACAGCACGCCTTCCATTATGAAGTGCGGGAACGTGGGAGCCTCATCGGCTTCATCACAACCGACCGCGCCCGGACCCACCCTGACGTGAAGTGGAAGCGTTCACGTCTCCGCGATGGCAAGATCGAGCCGGATGGCTACTACCGAAGTGAAGAGCTAGATGGCGAGTACCGAACGATTGAGGAAGCGCTGGCCGCGTTCTAAAGGACGAGTCTTTTTTCATTTCAACTGCCGAATCCGCTCTTGCAGGAATTGCCGCTCTGGTTCCTGTTGGGTCAGCGCCAGCGCCTTTTCATACGAAGCACGGGCCTCAGCTGTCCTGCCGAGCCTGCGGTACATATCGGCACGGGCGGAATGCGCCAGGTAATAATTGGCCAATTCGCCATGTTCCAACACTGCCTCGATATGCGCCAGACCGGCCTCTGGACCATCGCGCATAGCAATGGCCACGGCACGATTGAGCTCGACAACTGGCGAAGGCTGAATTCGTACCAATTGGTCGTAAAGCGCAACAATCTGCCGCCAGTCGGTCCGAGCGATCGATTCCGCCTCCGCATGAACGGCCGCAATCGCAGCCTGCAGAGTGTACGAGCCGAAGCGGCCGGACTTCAGCGCTTTCTCCAGCAATGCCACTCCCTCCGCGATCTGCTCCCGGTTCCAGAGCGCGCGATCCTGGTTCTCCAGCAAAATCAGCTCTCCGGTCGGAGAGGTTCTGGCGGCGCGACGGGATTCCTGTAACAACATCAGGGAAAGCAGCCCAATGACTTCCGACTCGGGCTGGAGTTCGACCAGCAAGCGGCCCAGTCGAATCGCCTCGCCGGTTAGCTCGGCCCGCGTTACCTCCGCTCCCGCCGCAGCCGAATAACCCTCGTTAAAGACGAGATAGATGACCTGAAGCACCGCGCCCAGTCGCTCCGGCAATTCCTCGGGCGTCGGCACCTCGTAGGGAATCGGTGTCTCTCGAATCTTTGCCTTTGCGCGCACAATGCGCTGTGCCAGCGTACGCGGCGTGGTGAGGAAGGCCTTTGCGATCTCCTCGGTGGTCAGCCCGCACACCTCACGCAAGGTGAGCGCAACGCGCGCTTCCGGCGCTAGAGAGGGATGACAGCAGGTAAAAATCAGGCGCAGCCGGTCATCTTCAAGCCGATCGTCTTCAAGGCGACCATCCTCAAGGCTGTCCTCTTCATTGGACCTTCCGGCCGAACTCGATTGCGCTTCGAGATAGCGCGCGAGTTCGTCTTGAGACGCATCAAATCTTGCCCGTCGACGCAGAGTATCAATGGCTTTGAATCGGGCCGTCGAAATCAGCCATGGTCGCGGGTTGCCGGGTACTCCACTGCTCGGCCACAGGCTCAGCGCAGCCGCAAAGGCTTCGTGCATCGCCTCCTCGGCAAGATCAAAATCACCGAGCAAGCGGATCAGAGTTGCCAGGATTCGTCCCGAATCCACGCGGTAAAGGGAGTCGAGCAATTCGCGTATCTGCTCGGTGAAAGGCTCGGACATGACGAAAACCTTAGCAAACTAGCTACCCCGAATCAATTTGGCAAACGGCGGGCCGATGCTGGCAGATCGAGGCAAAGTGCCGAGGTCGTGACTCTGAAATCTGGACAACAGAGGCGAGCGGAAGTATTTTAATTTCCGACGCGGCTGCGAAGTTCAGTCACCAGCGGATCCTCTGTGCTGGTTCCTCGAATGCTCAGGTACGTGCGGTAGGAATCGGCAAAGCCCGGACTCTTCAGGCCTTCCCGATCTCGTCCCTGATCATAGTAGACGGGCGGAAGATAGCTGTAGGTGGGGTTGTCGTCCATAAACAGTTCCAAGGCCTCGCCGCGCCGGCTGATGCAGCGATCGAATTCCGAATCCGCTTCCGTGAAAGCGTCCGCATCCAGATAAGCGCGTCCCAGGTCGAAGTGCGCGAGCCATGAATCCATCAGGCCTTTGGCATCGTTGAACAACTGAATCGCGGGCCTGGGATCACGCTCCTTCAGCGCGGCGTCTCCCAGAATCAACTTAGCGTAGGCCTGCGGTTCAGCCTGCAATTCGGAACCAAGGCTGTCCGCCAGTTTCTTCGCTCTGGCTGCTTCTCCCGCTTCAACGAACGCACGCGCCGCCAGGAAGCGAGTTTTTACCGATTGACTGTTCGACAATGCCCGCTCGGCGGCCGCGATTGCCGCCGCCTTGTCGCTGCGCAGAAGATTCGCGTACGCGAGCATGAGAAGTTTATCGGCGGCTGCGTCGGGCTTCTTGGCCGCCAGATCCGCGGCGGCACCTTCCTCAAGAATCTCACCCCCCTCACGGAATTTTCCTTGATACAGGGCGAGGTCTCCCAGACCCGACGCCGCCAGGGACGCTCCCCAATTGCTCACCTTCTCCAGCTTCTGATAAGTCTCGGCGGCCTGCGACAACTGGTTCTGCCCCAGTTCTGCATAGGCGCTGACCAAAAAAGCTTCTTCATAGGCGGGATTGATTTGCAGCACTCGCTGCGCCCCGTCTGCGCAGCTCTGAAAATCCGTTGCGTAACACGAGTACAGCGAATAATTCATAAGCGCGAGCACATCCTTAGGCGCCAGCTGCAGTCCCTGTTTCGCCTCTTCCATCGCCTTCGGCATGTTCAGCAAGCGCGCATAGCAGGCGGCAAGATTGCTGTATCCGATGTTGTCGGCAGGATACTGCTTCACCAACTGGCCGAACTCGTGGACGCACTTCTGCCAATTTTCGGTGCGAATGTAGAATTGCCCGCGCACGCGATAGCGTTCGCGCTCCGTCATGCGGTCCACGTGCTCGATGGCAAGCTTCGCGTATTTCTCGGCGTCCTGCATCTGGCCCAGATTTCCGGCCGCCGCAGCCATCCCGGCATAGGCCCTCGCGAAATTCGGGTCCAGTTGCGCGGCCTTGGAAAACGATTGCAGCGCATCTTGCCACTTTCCGGAAAACTGTTGCTCCATGCCGATGCTGTACAAGTGCACTGCCTCGACATTGCCCGCTGCAAAACTTCCCTGCGTTGCCGCCAACTGCACGGACTCGGGTGTGGTATCGCCCAGCGCCTTGCGGATCGGAGCCGCCAGCTTGGGAATGTCGAGTAAAAGGTCATCCTTGTTGGCAGCGGTTATATCGGCGCTGTGCCAACGTCTTGCCGGTCACCGCATCGATGGCCTCTACCGACAACCGGTAGCCGTTGCTGCGCAAACTCAACGCTCCGGTCACAATCGCGTTCGCCCTGGCTCACGGCGACCAGGCGGGCCGCCTGTTCATCCAGCTTGCTGGTGGGATTCGGCAGTTTCCCCGCCAATTGCCGTGCATTGCTGCGGTTGTAGCCGTTGATGAAGCTGGCTCCTTCCAGCGCCACGTTCAGCATCGGTTCCAGCGTTCCGTCAAACAGAGCGTCAGATGTGTTGTTCTGGAAATCGGCAACCAGAACGGAGACCGGAGAGTGGGCGCCCGCCGTCGACTGCGTCGGCTTTCGGTTGTACAGAGCGACGGTAATTGCGGCCACAGCGACCAATGCCAGGACCGCGTCGAACCAAATTCGCCTCTTCGATCGTTCCTGCACCGTTGATTGCGGCGCCGGAATGGAGGCGGGCGGCGCAGTCAGCGACGCTGGAGTGTAGTTCAGCGATATCGGTGGCCTGCTCGTCATCATCGAAGGCGGCCGACGGCCTTCGATTTCGTCAATTCTGTCGATAATTTCCTGCGCGTTCTGCCAGCGCTGATCCGGATCGCGCTCCAGGCACATCGAGACCATTTCGCTTACCGGCTGCGGAATCGTCGCATCCCAGTCGGATGGCGGCGCCGCGCGCTCCTGCATTCGCTTCAGCAGGCTCGCCACCACGCTGTCGGCGTGGAACGGCATCTTGCCGGTCAGCATTTCGTAGCAGATCAGTCCCACGGTGAAAATATCGGATCGCGCATCCAGTTCTTTCGCCTGTGCCTGCTCCGGGGACATGTATTCCATCGTCCCCATCATGGTGCCGGTCCGCGTCATGCCATCGCCTTCGAGCGAGCGGGCCAGTCCGAAATCCATGACCACGACGCGCCCCTGAGCATCGCGCATGATGTTGCCCGGCTTCAGATCGCGATGGATCACACCCTCCTGGTGGGCGGCGTTCAATCCGCTCAACATCTGCCGCATGATGTTCACGGCTTCTGGGACTGGAATTTTCCCTTGCCGCCGAAGGATCTGGTACAGACTCTCTCCTTCGACGTACTCCATGGTGATGAATTTGGTGCCCTCCGCTTCTCCCAGATCGAAGATGCGGATCACATTCCTGTCGGTGATCTGGCGGGCGAGGATGAGCTCTTGCTTAAAGCGCTGTAGAATTTCTGGATTGCTGGCCAGCTCTGGACGGATGACCTTCAGCGCGATCACGCGCCCCAATTCAATATCCTTTGCCTTGTAGACGGCTCCCATGCCGCCTTCGCCCAATATCTGTATGATCTCGTAGCGATTCCCGAGGACAGTTCCGGGTTGAAGGAGAAGAAGACCTACTGTACTGCTCGGGCCCGCTGGCGAAACTTTGGAACCCCCCGCTGGAGGTGGCTTTTGGCCGGTTGAAGGGGGCATCGGCGGCAAGGCGCCTTCCAGCATTGTTGCTGCCTCGAAGACTTCGTCAGGAGGCGGCGAACCGGAAACCGGCGTCTTCACTGCTTGATCGGTCTGCGTGGGCGGACGAGCAGGCACACGGCCGCCGGGCACAAAAGTAGCTGCCTCAAAATCGAACTTCGGATCTTTCGGATCGCTCATGCCGTGAACCGCACTTCCCGGCAACTCGAACTTCTGCGCCAACGATGAGACCGCCCCGCGTGGATCTCACCGACACCATTCCCCATGAAGAGCTGAAAATACTCATGCAGTATCTACCGTTTCGAACCTGCCCCTGGTGGCAACCGGAACACTCTGGACGGCCACTTCGGCAGGTCAAGGGAACGCAGCAAGCGGAGGATGCCCGCCTCGATCTCGGCCTCAGCTCAACCCACTTCTTATCGCTTCCCTGATCGTGATGTACCGGTCGGAAGGACATGCAGAAATGTGCACACCGGAGTGCAAACTTCTGCCTTCTTGACAGTGCGTGATGACGGGTGCGATAAGTGGGGTCCTCCGGAAATGGGAGAAATCCCGCCCCCCGGACACCTATCCTCCAAGGAGTCCGCAATGCAATCCAAGCATTCTGGTTTTTGCGTCTCGCTCATGCTCGCAGTTCTGGTTGCCTGTCTGATCTCGACCGCCGCTTTTGCGCAGAGCACGAACCGCCAGATCGGCACGCAATTTGAAGTCACAGCTGACCCACTGGTCCCGCGTCCAGCGGTCAAACCCTGCAAAGTTTCTCTATTCGCAAATTACCAGTTCGCCCTTTTCTCCGAGACTACGCAGACTTATCAGTTCACTCCGCCGGCCGATTGTGTCGGCCCTTGGAAGAAAGTTGTCCTGGAAGCGGATTTCAGCGAGAACGGCGGCGTTCAGTTCGATCGTACGGCCACCATGTATCTCGCAAACACCAATCTCTACTTCGGGACGACTCCCGAACCGCTGGCCGCGCTCACCAATACGTGGCACATCGAGCGCGATGTGACGGACTACTCCGCTCTGTTCGCCATGCCGCAGCAAGGCACGATGGTTCTGCAGAATTGCACCACCGACTGCCCTCCTCCGTACAACACATTCCTGAATGGAATCTTCACCGTATCTGCGGACCTGGAGTTTTATCCTGCGGACCGATCGCCGTCCCGTTCGGTCCCTGACCAAGTTCTTCCTCTCGTCCAGTCCAACGGGAGTGGAGGAGTCAACCTGCCGGCTTTCCTGTTCACTCCCACCGACCAGTTCTCGACCACATTCACGCTGCCGACAAATATTGAGCGCATCTATCTGGACGTAGTCTCGCAGAGTCAATCGGCGGATGAGCAGTGGTACGCATGCTTCCCGAACGATCTGAGCGCGATCAACGAAGTCTACGGCTGCGGCAACACCGACTTTCGTGAAACCGAAATCACCATCGACGGCAAACCGGCCGGCATCGCTCCCGTCTCGCCCTGGGTGTTCACGGGCTTTCTCCCCGACCAGTGGGTGCCCACTCCGGGCGCGCAAACGCTGGACTTCGTCCCGTACCGCGTGAATCTGACTCCCTTTGCCGCCATGCTCAACGACGGCGCTCAGCACACCGTCGCGTTGAGCATTTTCAACGATGACAGCTACTTCTCCGAAACCGCGTCGCTGCTGCTGTTTTTGGATAAAGGATCTGCCCAAGTCACGGGTGGTCTGACGAAAAACACCTTGAAGCCTCCAACCCCGATTGTCAGCGAGCACCTGAAGGGGACGGCGACCGTGACCGGAACCATTGACGTGACGCAGAACCGCCAATTCGAAATCGCCGGATACGTCAACACTTCTCACGGCAAGGTCGCAACCTCCATCTCCGAGCAGCAGAAATTTTCCAGCACGCAGACCATCGACTTCGACACCGTCAACTTCACTGTGCTCGATCAGAAAACCGATATGCAGAACAGCGTTTCCACCACGACGGTGGTGAACGGTTCGGGACCAGCCGTGGTCACGAAAGATGACTTCAGCTTTCCCATCACCGTCGACCTTCTCCTTCCGACCAACACTACTTTCGGCCTCACGGTCGCGACCAGCCAGAACTATCAAGCAGCCCATCGCGTGTCGGCTGGGGGAAATCTGCACTCGTTCCACTCGGTCACAAATAAAGTGAAGTCTACCGATGTCGCGCCTGCCGCAAGTTCGCAGGACTATACCTCCTACGATTCGGATGGCCACTTCTATAACTGCCAGATCGCGTCGTCCAATAACACTCTGACCACAGTCACCCAGGGTTGCAAGGGCAAATAGGGGGGCGCGCAGGCTGTTTGACGTGTGACGCGCCTGATATCGACAAGTGACAAAATGCGCCACGCTCCCGTTCCTTTGGAAGGACTCACCCGGTAATCGGGCGAAATGAAGACTGAACTTCTAGATGCGCAGCGTGGCATTAAGCAGCGCCTTGAGGATCACTTTGCGACTAGGTTGGTCGTCCAGTGACACTGGTTAATTAATTAAGTGCTACCTCGCCAAAAAAAGGCCTACCAATTAGGTAGGCCTTGAGGTATGACACATCCTGCGTCAGCACTGCCGACATGGTGGCGGTTGAAACGGGCAACTGCCCCATAAGCTGCGGGTGCTTTACTGCCCGGTGCCGGTGAGATTCACCTCCTGTGGGGTATACCCAGCCGAGTAAGTCACCGTCTCCACGCCATTCACGGTTCCGGTCGTCGTCGGCAAGAAGGTTACGAGTATCGTGCAACTCGCCCCGCCTGCCAACGAGCCAGTGCACGTCCCGCCACCGGCAGTGAAATCACCGCTGGCGGCAAAGGAGAGAGGCAACGCTGCAGCAGTGTGATTGGTCAGAGTCACGGTTTGGGAACCGCTTGCGCTGCCTACCGTCACGCCGCCAAAGCTCACGCTGGTTGGCGAGACCGTCAAGGGGTAGATAGCAGTGCCAGTGGCGTTCAAAACGTCCGGATTCACGGTTGTGCCGTTCGCCAGTGCAATGTCCCCTTGAATCGTTCCATTGGTGGATGGACTAAAGGTGACGGTTAACGTACATGTGGCTGTCGAAGGCAAACTTCCGCCGCAGCCGGACGCCTTGTAATCGCCGCTGGCTGAAGTGGTGATATTCACCGGCGATGCGCTGACGTTCTTCACCATCACCGCTTTCGCTGAACTCGTCCCCACAACGACGTTGGTGAAGGTAAGTGAAGCCGGCGAGAACGTCAGTGGGGAAGCGACTCCCCCGCTGCCGCTGCCGCTGAGCGCCACGACGAGCGGGCTGAAGGCAACGCCATCCGTTACTGTAAGCGCGCCGTTGTTCGATCCATTTTGGTGCGGGCGGAAGGTCAGGCCGACAGTACAGCTTAAGCCGCCGCCAAGCGAACTTCCGCAGGTTCCGCCGCTGCGAGCATAGTCGCCACTGACTGAGAGAGTAACGTTGAGGGTTGTGGTTGGATTGTCGTTCTTCAGCGTTACGGTCTTGACGGCGCTGGTCGTGCCGACCGTAACCGTGCCGAAGGCCAAGCTGGTTGGTGACCCTGCGAGCGGAACCAACCCGGTACCTGATAGACCCAGCCGGTCGGGTGATCCGACGCCGCTATAGGGAACCGTGACTTCTCCCGCAACCGCACCCACCACCGTAGGTTTGAAGGTTACGGTAACGGTGCAGTGCCCGCCAGCGGCTAGCGATCCGCCGCAGGTTGTGGAGGAAATGGCGTAGTCTCCGCTGGCGGTGATCTTCCCCAAGCTCACCGCTGACGCGGTGATATTGGTGATGGTTGCGGTCTTCCCCGCGCTAGTCGTGTTCACCACCTCATTGCCGAACGCCAGACTAGCAGGAGACAGGCTCAAAGCCGGCTTGATGGTGAAGGTGATCGTCTTAATAGCTTCTTCATTTCCAGCATTGTCGAAGCTTAGGTAATGAACAGTGTAGTTACCCCCATACGGGACGGCGAATGGACCGCCGTAGACTTGATAGCCCCCGCCGTTAAGGGCGTAGTAGGTTATAGCAACTCCGCTTCCCGTGCTGGGATACCCAGGGTCGCTCGCCTTAAGCGTGACAGTTACAGCGCTCTTGTAACTCGTGCCACTGATTAGAGCGCCGCTCAAGCTGGCCGTAGTGACGGGAGCAATAGTGTCGTAGCAGATAGGACCATAAGTGACATCGCCCGAGGTGCTGCCCTGATTGCTCCAGGCGCGAACATGCGCAGTATGGCAACCCTGGCTCACGCTGCCGGCGCAGGCCCCTCCAGTGAGGTCGAGGCAGCCGAGAGTGGCGTTTGGATACTGCGGTCCAGAGAAGAATGAATCGGAGTCATTCCGATCAGAGTCGAGGAACGGGTCTGACGGAATGGAATCCCAGCCTTGCGTGAATCCAGCGATACCGGTAGGGTTGCTGTTCGCGTTGACCGACCAGTTGACGACCTGATCAGAGTTATACCAGGTGTTTTTCGATGGACCGCTGAAGGCCACCGAAGGTGCGTTATATGCGAGGTTGTCCTCCCAGTTGATTGCCCAGGCAAGTTGTAGAGCGTTGAACGAGCCCCAGCCTGTGGCGGCGTCATAGCCGGGTGCTGCGCACCAAGCTCCCGTGCCGTAAAGGCTGGTGATGTCGTTGCTCGTACATCCCGAAGTGATGTCATAGAAGGGATAATGCGGAGCACTTTCGTTATATCCACCTTCAGCGTAGATGTCGTAGTTAACCTCGCCAATAGGGGCGCAGTTGTGAGTGCCGTCGCAGGCATTGCCCATGCTGAGAGAATAGGCGTTCTCCTGTGCGATAAAACCGGACATCATCGGAGAAGCGTCGCTGGTGCCAGCCACGAAATCCAGGCCGCCGTCAAAGTAATAGTTTAGTCCGGGGTATGCGCTGGCCATTAGCGCTACGTCAGGAACGCTGCGGCTGGTGGTACCACAGTAAGGATGTACCTGGTAGCCCGGTGCTGTCCAGACCTCGCTGCAGCCTCCACCTCCTCCTCCGTCATTCTCACTGCAAGCGCCTGAGAACGTGTCACCCGTCCACGCCACCTCTTTATTGAAGCTGCCGTCGGAATTGAGCACGAGCTGCGATCCGCCGACCGAGACGACGTCAGGATCTGACTCAGGATAGAGGACCGCGACTGCATCGCTGCAACCTGCCGTTGTTCCGCCGTCGCCGGAGGCGGCCATGATCGTCCAGCCTTGGCCGATCATCTGGTTGAAGATAGAGTGCCAGGAGCTCAGCAGGCTAGGAGCATCATCCAAAAACCAGTATTCGGGTAAGCCGTAACTGATATTAACGACCCTAATATAGTTATCATTGACCATCTGCTGAAAGAGGGTGCCGAAATCTCCGAAGCCCTGAGCAGCCTCATAGACCCAGATGAACGACGTGTCGACATAGGAGCCGCGGCTATTGGAAGTCGCAAGCGACCACTCCAAATCCAGGGTCGTCTCATCATCGCAGCAACCGGGGGTTCCATCCACGTAGATGTAGTTGAAGTGGCCGGCAAGGTAAGGATACTGATTGTGGAAGCCCACAATATCGGAATAAGCGTAAGCGCCGTCGGTTGCCAGGCCGATGGTCGTCTCCGGCGGGGTCTGGCCGGGGTTGCCGAGTGGATTGCAGCAATGTCCCAAGGCCTGTAGGCCATTGTAGTTGTAGGCCTGCTGACTCCAGATGTCGGAGGGATCGTAGCGTCCGTCGGTCATCTGAGATCCGATTTGAGCGCCGGAGGAATTCTTGATTGCTTCGGCAGCGTCTTTGTCGGCATCTAGCTCGGAGGCCGTGCCGATCTGGTGCAGCGGCCCGGGAGCGTAGTCGGGGCCGCGCATACCCTTCATCGCCGAGTTGGCGGGGCGCATGCGCATGATGCTGTTCAGGCCGTCCACATATTCCACGATCCCGGTAAGATTTGCCGGGATGACAGGATCACGGTCATTCGAAAACTCAGTCGTCCCGTTCACCTGGTACTTGTTGATGTGGATGTTAAAGGCTTTCTGAATCGTGTCGACCGTGCCCTCGACGTTCACCATGAGACGGTTAGGGTAGCGAGCGGTGACACTCAGCCCTTGGCTAGTGGCCCAGTCCACGACGGCCTGCTCGTCTTGAGCGGAAGGAGCAAAACGTGCATTCCATCGCTCGGGCGAGAGATATTTGTGAAAATTGGACGAGGTTTTGTCCTGCAGTTGTTTGAGGAATGCTTCCTCCTCAGCCATTTTGGGAGCTTTGATCGAGATGGCGAGGCGCAGTTTCGAGGCAGGATTGTACGCTTCGACGAGGGCTGCGGAGCCTTCTCTCACCTGGTGTGGCGTGTTGGTAAAAGCAGGCAGATTCTTTAAGCCAGATACTTGCGGTTGCTGGCTCCAGGCCATAACAGATGCACAGACCAGAGCGAGTGCTGCGACACGGGCATAAACACTCAATACCTTCGGTGAGTATCTCCCGGTGTGGTGTCCTTGAGACTTCATTTGTTTTTCTCCAAGAATGTGGTGGAATTGCTTTGCCGGTCAGGGGTACGTCAGGCCCTCGCCACTGCAATGCCCTGCGAGCGGCTCGCCTTTCCCCCAGATGTCCGGTGTCGCCATTCGTGGACATAGTGCTAACGCGCCGCGCTTCGTATCACCTGCGGGATGAAATTCTTAAACTCGCCTAAATTCGACCGCCTTGGCGTGGCACGATCCGGAAAATCGCGAGCCAGAGCATGTTGGTTGGTTCGTGGGGGGAGAGTAAGTCAATTAGGTGGGACGTTGGCGTCGTCTCAGAACGACGGCTAGCGCAACTTTCTTACAATAACCTGGGAGATATTCACCTACGCGAGCTCAACAATAACCACCTTGCGCGCAACTTAGTTCATCGGCTCGAACGTTTGGGCTACTCAGTAACATTGACACCTCAGCGAATCGCGGTGTAGCCCCGAAGTTAATGTTCATGGCAGCCAGGGCATATTCAGCAACGAGCCCTAGCCACTCGAGTCAGGATCCCGAGTAGAGCTGAAAGGGTGCCCAGTAAAACGGCTTTCGATACGAGGCACTGGATCGAAGCGTCGCGAGTTTTGCGTTGCGGAGAGCAGTATCGGGAGTTTGTCCTGCCTCCAGCTCTCGATACAGTTCGTCCATGAGCTGAGGAGTGGAGACGTCGCTGACCTCCCACAAGGCGCCGATCACGTTGTGAGCTCCAGCACGCAGAAATGCCCACGAAAGCCCGACGAGGCCCTCGCCGGAGTATGCGCGTGACCCGGCACCGTAGCACGTAGAGATAGTCACCAGTTCGGCTCGGAGCGGGTGGTGAATAATGTCGCGGGCGTAGAGCTTGAAGGAATCTTCCTGGGCATTGGAGCGTGAAAGCACGATGGCAGAATCGAGCGGACTCGCGCGGTTGGCTGTCCCGTGGGCGACGAAGTGGATGTAGGCGAACTGCTCTGGTTTGCTGGCAAGATAAGCGTCCGGCGTCGCTTGCTCGCGCGCGAGGACTTGTTGCTGATTCGGCTGAAAATGCCTTTCTATACTGTCCATCTCGGCCGCTGCTTTTCGCAATTCGGGATAGTCGAAATTGGGCGCCACGGCGTTCCCGAGAAGAAGTAAATTGTATGCGTGCTTTTGACCCTTCCGCGAAGCGGCGAGCAGGCGTAAGGAACTGGCATTGGTGATCGTCACGTCTTCGATCCAATAGTGAGGAGTGGAACCCGGAACCATCAAAGTCTCGAAGTTCAGTGCATTCAGGCTGCCATCGGGAATGATGAAGACTTTGGCGTCGCGCGGGAGCAGATTGACGGCAGGCTCGACTAGGATGCGATACAGCGCGAGGCCGTCATCGCTCGTACGTGGCAGGAACTCCTGCTGATCGGCGAGGGCTTTCCGATAACGCTGGGCCATCGGCTCAATCTCTGATCTCGGGGGCAAAACGAAGATCGTTGTCTTTTGCGGTGTGATCGTCCACAGGTAAGACTGCTTTTCGCCAAGCCAGTAAAAGAGGATCGTGCCTCCGACTTTGCGGGCGATCTGCTGGGCGTTCAGCACTTCCGGCTTGAATGCCGCGCCCTTCTGCAGTACTCCCAGTCCTTCCGCAAGCGTGCGGCCGCGCTGATACTCTGCGATTTGCAGTGCTTCGATCGCCTGCTTCCTGTTGACCAGGAAGTGGATGTAATCATCGTAGATCCCTGCTGCGTTGGCTGGAAAGGGCAGTGACGTGTCTTCGTGGAGAGAATAACGGGCGCCTTCGAAGGTGTTGAGTGCAGCGCGATACTCGCGTTCAGCGGAATCGAACTGGTTTTCATCTTCATAGAGCTGGGCGAGCGAATGTTCGGCCTCCCACTTCAGAAAAACGTGGCTCTTGGGGTCCTGCTCAATCTCGCGGTAGATCTTTTCTGCTTGCTGCGTGTCGTGCCTGCGGGCAGCGACATGGCCTTTCACCAGCAGGGGATAGAGCACGTCAAGGCGGTTGCCGTCCTTGGGCACGAGGGCGATGGTCTTGTCGGCGTAGTCGCGGGCTTGATCGAGCTTGCCGCTTCGCTCGGACACAGTGGCAAGGGAGACCAAGGCGTCGATGACGTCTTGCTTGTTGGTTTGCTGCGCAAGCTCGAGAGCCTGCTTGTAGGACTGCTCGGCCTTGGCGAAATCCCCGGCGTCGAGGTAGACGTAGCCGACCGCAATAAGCCACTTCACATGATCCGTCACGTCGCCCAGTTTTTCCGCCTTGCTTGCTGCGTCTAGTAGCAGGTTCTCCGCCCGCTCTGTTTCACCGAGCTTGTAATATGCCCATCCGCTATTGCCACTCGCGTTTTGCGCAATGTCTGCCGCACCCATCCCGGAAGAGAATTTCGATGCAGCCTCGCTCCAGTCGATGGCCTCATCGTAATGCTCCTGCTCCAGCGCGGACCAACTAAGATCGAGGAGGGCGGTACCTTCTTCGAACTGGTACCCTCTCTCCCGAGATAAACCGAGCGCATGTGCAAACCGACCCTGAGCTTGAGCAAAAGCCCCACGGGCCATGTCCATGACGCCCTGCTCCAAGGCTATGTCGGCGCAATCCGCATACATTTCAGTTAAACAGACCTTTTCCGCCTCACTAAATTTCCGCGACGCCTCGGGGAAACGTCGCAGGGCAGCGTATGCTGAACCCTCCACCCTTCCCTTCTCCACGGTTAGCTGAACCGTCGGAACTGGGGCGCTCTCGGAGAGCAGCAGGCCGAGAACTTTTTCGTTCATTCCTCTCCAGGCCAGCGCATCAGCTTGTAGCAGGCGAAACCGCCAGGCCCATTGCGGGCCCTGGTTGTGAAACTGTTTGTATCCGGCTTCCGCTTCTTCTTGCGCCTTCGCGACTTCCCCTTGCCTGAATGCCCGCAGGGCATGTTCGTAGGCCAGCCTAGGGTCCTTGCGGCGAACGCATGCTGACGAGCTAACAAGAATAAGCACCAGTGAGATCCGCCAAAATGCCAAGGCGACGGCATTTGCCCGCGACGCCCTCTCTCGGCCGCATGCGAGACGTGGTTGGAGGGGGTGCATTTACGAAATCCGAACAACGCACGATTGTAGCTTGAGATCGTAGCCAGATTGAGCAAAATCCTGCCCCCAAGGAGGATTCCGTATGTGTGCTTGGTTCATTTCTCGCCTAATGTTGTTCACCAACCGTGGCATCGCTCCATCGAGTCTCTGAAGATTTTTGAGGCTGCGGGGGCGCGATTGGCGATCGCAACAGTCTGGGGTGAGCTAGCGGTTTGCTATCTGGGGTTAGGAGACGATCGGGCCGCTCTGGAGCTCAATCTCAAAGCTGCAGCTGTGGAACAGGACGCCGGGTTCATTCACAACTACCAGGTCAGCTTGGCTAACATTGGCAACGTCTACCTGTATCGCCGCGACTACTTCACAGCCCTTTCTTACTACCGACGAGCAGTCTCGTTGGCTCGCGAGATCAAAGATCCTGTTTCAGCAAGGAAATGGACATACAACATCAATCTCACCTACGCACGGCTCCGCGCTCAGGTCGATCAGGAACATCCCCGCCCGGCTGTCTAAGTCCCAGTGGCGCAACCCCGGATCTACGAACTGCCGCCGCCACCACCACCCTTTCCGCCACCGTTCACATTGCAGGTGGCCACGCGCGCGCTGCCTGCTGCCAGGCAGCCCATCTCCAGCCGGATCATCGTGAGATGGTACGAATTGTGGTTCACGGTCAGCTCGGCGAGGAAGATGTTTCCGAAGTCCGGGATGTGAATCACGTGGCCGAACGTTTGCGCCGGGGGCGGGATCTGAATCGACTTCCCGTCCGCAGCCTTCACGCTGATGTCTTTGATCTCGACATGTTCTACCAATGAACAAGTGATCCCGTCCCAGTCGTCGTCTTTCTTTGCGGCATTCGCCTGCTGCCGAATTTTCGCGTAATCAACAGTGAAGCCATAATACTTCTTCGCCAGCGACGCGTCAGTATCTCTGAGACGCATCTTCTCGCGCTCTTTGTCGGCAAGGCCCCCAATTTTGTCTTTCAGCCTCAGATATTGGGCCTCAATCGCGTTCATCAGACCAGTTCCCTTGTTCACGGGTAGCGCGTCCTCACCCTCGGCGCGTGCGCCGGCCAGGTCAAGTTTCAGATAGGGCTCGGCTCGATGGCGAGCGATCCTCAGATTCTCGAAGTGCGTGCCCAGAAACGTGACATGCGGGCAGTACTCGCCGGGAATGTGCGTGGTGGAGATTTGCGCTACTACCCGGTCCGCGGTCACGACATTCAGGACGTTGAGGTCTTCGACGACCGAAGTCGCGAGCGTGACCGATGCGCCGTCGTGCTTGTCGCTCTGGTGTCCTGAAACCTGCGTGTGCGCGGCCGCGTAAGAAACGATCCCTTCCAGACGAAAGTTCTTCGCGTGCTGCGAGAAATAATTCCGCTGCGCCCGTTCTTCGGCCGGCAGATCGGCGAGATTGCCCTCCAACTTCACGAAGGCCTGCTTCTTGATCTGCTCTTCAAACGGCAAGTTCAGTTTGCCGGCAAGTGCATGAGCTTCCGCATGGAAGTAATGGGACGTTCGGTTGTTTGCCATCTGCTCTAACTCCGTTGGTCAAGCTCACGGCTGGGTTTGCAAATCGATCGGATGCCGGCTGAGTTCCTTGCTCTCGCCAGCGGAGGTAATGCCTCGCACTACCAGCGTATACGCGCCGGACAGGCGGTTGCGTCCAGGAATATAGATCTGGTGGCCTTCCTCGATCGATTCAGTGGGAATCGGCCCCGACCACTCCAGCTTCCCCGACGGATTATACAAATCCACCGCGTACGACGCGAATCCGTCCTCCGGAGGAAGGTTTAGCAGCACTGCGAAACCCTCGCCCGGGTGTGTCTTGATCAGCGTCGTCTCTGTGCCGCGCGTGCTGACGTTTAACGACGCCCATGGACCGACCTGGGGCTGGTTCGCCGCCTGCGTCAGCTTCGGAACGGTGACGAAATTCTGATAGCCGATCACCGCCAGTAGTAAGGCGAGAACCGGCACGGCAAACGCCGGACGCAGCCAGGCGAACCATCCCGGTTTTGCCGCAGCCGCTGCCGGTTCTTTCACTGCAGACTGGGCGCTCGGTTCTGTGAGTATCACTTTGGTTTGTTCCACAAACATGGCGGCGGCGCGGAGGTCGAGCGCGCACTCCTGGCAGTCAAAGAGGTGCTCCTCGAATTGATCCCGAAGTTCGGGATCGAGTTCGTCCAGAAGATACCTCTCCGTGGCCTTTTGTCGGACCGCCTCATCGTGTTCCATGGTCGATCCCCTCATCAATAGTGAATTGCGGTGCCAAATCGTTTCAGCGCTTCCCCACCGCGACGGCTCCCGTCGGTCGGGCCCCCACGTTCTTCAGATACAGGGATTTAAACGATTGTTTTGCCCGGTGCAGCAGCACCCGCAGGTATTCGCGATTAACGCCAAAGTCGCGGCATACTTCATCTTTGTCGCGTTCTTCCAGGAAAATGTCCCGCAGCAGTCTCCGATCTCGCTCAGGCATCTCCTCCAGGATCTCTCGGATCTTCTCCTCCATCTGCTTCGCAGCGATCGCGCCAAGTATATCCACCTTCGCGGCCGGGAGCTCCGGTTGCTCTTCGTCGTCAAGGGAATCGGCGCGGGAGGACGACCGGTAGTGCTCCAGTAAGACGTTGTTGCACATGGAGTTCACGAAAGAGCCGAGCCGCTCGGGCTGGCGGATTTTCCCGTCCCGCAAGGCAGCAAACACGCGAGTGAAGGTCTCCTGCCTGACGTCTTCAATCGCCTGCTGTGAATTCAAGCGTGAGCGCAGTTTTAATTGGATCAATTCGCTGAAATAGGCCACGAAATGTTCCTGCGTTCGGAAGTCTCCCGCCTGAAGACGCTGGACGTAGGATTCGTCAAAGGACTGGAGTTGCAAGGAACGGACCTCGGATGGATTGGCAGCTAGTTTAGCACTTCAAATCAAATTACGAGGGGGATGATCGTGCCTCGTGTAACGAAATGGCCGAGACCTGCACTACTCTCACAGAAGTCGACGAGAACCAGCGAAACAGTTCGAGGACCCTGTATGACTCACGCATCACTACACGCCGGAACATCTCGTTTAGGATTGGATCGGCCCGGGGCATTCCAGTGCATGATCCTTCGCGCCTTTGAGCTGGGCAAGGCGCAACGTGACGTTTTTCTGTTGAAAGAGGTCCAAGGCTACACCCTGCAGGAGATCGCGGCCATTCTCGGAATCAGCACCGAAACAGCGCGGGTGCGGTTGATGCGCGCCCACCGCGAAATCGGGCACCTGGGGGATTCTGATGCCATGGAGCGTGCCGAGTGACTACTCTGGCGAATTCGCTCAGGCAAATGCAGTCCGCGAGAAACCGCGTCCCCCATCGAACCGGGTGGGGGACATGCGGTTCACTCCAGAATGTGGCGAAACAAGATACCCTGCTTGGCTCGTTGTATGAGAGCGTTTTCGCCCTTATCGCAATGACCCGACGAACCGCTCCTACCATTCTCCTCATAGCCTGGAACTTCTTCCGCTAGTCTCGTTATTCTTCCACGCTTCCAAGAATCAAATCAGATTGAAGTGGCTAGCTGTACGGCCGTGCTGTTTCAATGAAGCGGGCTTGGAGATGAGAGGATACTCGGCTGGGAAAAACCCGAAGATCGCCGGAACCGATCCCCCGCCTGGTTCCGGCGATCTGAAGCCCCAAGCCTTCCCCCCGGATGCCAAGGGCCTTCGATATCGGGATTTAGTGAATGAACGGCAGTCACCAAACTGCGCGACTCTTTCCATTCATTGGAGTAGTGAAGAGATGGAGCCTTTCGTTTCACGAACAATAAGAAATCGTGTGCCTTCGGTGCTGAACAAACTGGCCCGGACGCGCCAAAATAATTCGAAGAATCAAGCCGGTCAGCTGAGGAAACCATGGGGCATCGAGCGGTCAATTGGCGAGAAATTCCCGAGTACACTTAAAATCCCCGGTCGTCTGGTCAAAACGTGCAATGGCCTGCTAACAACAATCATCGACGCATCCATGTCGTGTCGGTGTCTAATACACTGATGATCCAGCGGTTGATGATAGCGGTTGCAGCGGTAGGGCTGCTGGCACTCTGCTCCTTCCTTCTATACGCTCGTCTGCTCCACCAGCAGGCAGAGTTTATGCTGCGAACCGTTTACGAGCTTTCTCAGCAAGAGCACATTCCCACCCTTACAAACCTTCGTGAACGGTTTGGAAGAAAACTCAAGCAGATGGATGGATGTGCTATTTCAGAATGCGGGTACACAGTGGAACTCTCGAATCAGGTGCTCGCCGCATCTCGAATCGTCCCGTACTCGGAAATGAAGTCGTACTTCTGGGTCAGAAATGGGCTGGTCGATGGAACGATGATCGACTACACCACGACAATCAACCGCCGCTATAGCGTTGTAAGCCACGTCCAGATTGACCTTTGCACTGGATGTCAGGCGTTCTCGATCCATCCGTGGGACAACTCCTCACCATTAGATACAAACGGCATAGTAGAAATCGGCAAGGAAGCATCAGCGCAGAACATTCGCACTGTGCTCTCGTTTGACACACGATGCCTCTCGAAGTTCGGAGGCTGCGAAAGCGTTGCTGATCTGCTGCCGACCGTTTGGCGGCGAACCCCCAACAAACAGATCGCTTGCAGAATCCACAACGATAGAGGCTTCGTTGCGAAGCCCGCCAACTGGCCATAACTGTTGTTAAATCCCCATTACGCTTATTGACCCTGCTCACCGGCTGGTCTGGCCTCTTCCCGCCCGCGCTAGATGCCAAACTCGTCTCAGTTATAATGGAGCGTAACGTGGGTTGGGTTCATGCCTCAGTTGCCCTGCCGGAGGAATGATTCGCCCCATGGTTGCGCACTTTTAGCCGCGAAGGAGTCTGAATGGCAATCCAGAAGACCGATAAAATCTGGCACAACGGCAAACTGATCAACTGGGATGACGCGCACATTCACGTGATGTCGCACGTCGTCCACTACGGCTCTTCGGTCTTCGAAGGCATTCGCTGCTATGAACTGCCCAGCGGCCCGGCCATCTTTCGCGCTGTCGAACACATGCAGCGCCTGGTGGATTCCGCCAAGGTCTATCGCATGGACATTCCTTTCACCCGCGACGAACTGGTCAAAGGCATGGTCGAGACGATCGGCCACAACGGCGCCTGGCCGTGCTACATCAGGCCGGTCGTGTTCCGCGGATATGGGGACGCCGGCGTGAATCCGCTGAACTGCCCGGTCGAGGTTTACATCTGCAATTATCCGTGGGGAAAATATTTGAGCGGCAACGAAGGCGAAGGCTGCGACGTCTGCGTCTCTTCGTGGACGCGCCTGGCTCCCAACACTCTGCCCGCCATGGCCAAGGCCGGCGCGAACTACATGAACTCGCAGCTCATCAAGATGGAAGCGCTGGCCAACGGCTATGTGGAAGGCATCGCGCTCGACAAGAATGGATTCGTAAGCGAGGGCTCGGGCGAGAACATTTTCCTCGTGCATCGCGACAAGCTGATCACCGCGCCGCTCGGCAACTCTGTGCTGCCCGGCATCACGCGCGACTCGGTGCTGCAGATTGCGCGCGATCTCAGCATCCCGATCGTCGAGCAGATGATTCCGCGCGAAATGCTCTACATCGCCGATGAAGCGTTCTTTACCGGCACTGCCGCCGAAGTCACGCCCATTCGCTCGGTCGATAAGATTAAGGTTGGACGCGGCCAGACCGGGCCGATCACCAAGGCGCTGCAGAAGGAGTTCTACGCCATCGTGCGCGGCGAAAAAGCCGACCGCTATGGATGGCTGACTCCGGTTCCGGTGCGCAGCAAGCAGCCGGTCGGGGTATAATCAGGGCCGTCCGAAATTCAAACTCGGTTCAGTTCAAGGGGCGCATCCCATGCGCCCCTTCGGTCCATTAGCCCGGAAGAAACAAAACATTTCGAGGAGAACACAATGTCCCAAATGACTCCTGAATTTGCCCTCGGCTTTCGAGCAGCGATGCTCGACAGCTTCAAGAATGAAGCGGAGATCACGAAGAAAGTGATCGCAGCCATTCCCGACGCCAAGTCGGATTACCGTCCCGATCCCCACGCGCGCACGGCGAAGGAACTGGCGTGGCATCTGGCGAACACCGACATCCAGTTCCTGGATGGTATCGCCGACATGCAGTTCAACATGGAGAATCCGGAGCACAAGCCGGAGACCACGGCCGAAGTGGTGGCCTGGTACGACGACAACGTGAAGCGTGGAATCGCGCGTGTGGAAGCGATGACCGCGGAGCAACTGAGCACGCCGGTCAACTTCTTCGGCGTGTTCAATATGCCTTCGGTGGCCTATCTCGGCTTCCTGAACAATCACTGCATCCACCACCGCGGGGAATTGGCGACGTACCTGCGGCCTATGGGATCGAAGGTACCTTCGATCTATGGCGGCAGCTATGACGAACCGTTCCAGCCGCCGGTCGCGGAAGAGACGGCCGCCTGAAAACAATCTTCGTTCAGCCAGAGCCGCCCCACGCGGGCGGCTTTGTTATTTCTGGCTGTGGGAGTCCATGCTCCACGGCGAACACAGGGCGCTGGAACCTGGGGCGGCTTTTTGCTGGAATTCAGTTGGAGTTACTTGCTGACGGCCCAGGCCATGCCGTCAGGACCGTTGCCCGTCGGGATGTTGCCGACGACCGAGAGCGTCTTCAGGTCGAACACAGCAATTTTATTGTCAGGACTGACGGCTACATAGGCGCGCGAGCCATCGGGCACAATCAGGACTCCGGCGGCGCCGCGTCCGAGATTCACTCGCTTGAGTTCTTTGCGCGCGGCGGCGTCCACAACGACGAGATCGCCCGTTCGCAGATCGGAGACAAGGACGAGTTTTCCGTCGGGCGTGAACTCGAGTCGGTTGGCCATCTTCGTATGGAGATCGATGGTCTGCACGACCTTGCGGCTGGCGAGATCGATGATCGAAACGGTGCCATCGTACGAATTCGCCGCCCAGACTTCCTTGCCGTCGGGGGAAACGTCAAAGCCCTCAGGACCCTTGCCCACTGGGATTGCGGTCTGAATCCACCTGGAGGCGTCTCCGCTCTTGTCGCGATCGAGAATGCTAATGCTGTTGGAATTTACGTTCGAGGTGAAGATTCGGGATTCATCTTTCGCCACCACCAGCATGTGAGTGCGGTTCTGGCCGAGTCCGAGAATCCAATCGATTTGACGTGACGCGGGATTGTAGCGCCCGATAGCCTTGCTGCCTTCCGCGGTGAAGTAGACGTTGCCGTTGAGCATCCTCAATCCATGCGGCGCGAGCAGCGCTCCGAGGTCGACTGGAGGCAAGGCTTTGCGCGCTGCGAGATCGACGACTGACAAGGTATGTTGTGGATTGCGAAAGGCGCCATAGTTCGAGATGTAGGCGAAACGAGCGTCGCCGGAAGCGACAATTTCGTGCGGATCTTCGCCAGCCGGAACGCGCGCGATCACCTTGAGGCTGGCGGGATCGATCATGGCCAGTGACTTGTCATCCTTCTCCAGCACCAGCAGCATCGGAGAAGGATTTTGCGCGAAAGAAAACGCGGCTGCCAGCAGAAGAGTCATGCTGGCGGCCCATCGCCTGACTCTCAAGGAAGATGTCGAACGGGGAGTGAATTTCATAGGTCAAGCTTCCTGCCAATTGCGGCTTATGCGTGGCGACATTATAACGTTCGACGATCGAATTGGATTGCTTCGAACTTAAGACCTTGTCCCGGCGCACTCCGGGGCTGTTACCTAGGTCATCTTGGGGAAGGTGACGATTCGCGCGATCATGCTGAGAGCGCCAGTTGCGAAGCCTCGGGCTTGAGGTTTCCATGGGAAGAATTCCGCATGAATATTGATGACCTGCTTCGAATTGCGACAGAACGCAAGGCTTCGGACTTACATCTGAAAGTGGGCAACTATCCCCACCTGCGCATCGACGGCGAACTGGCGCCGCTGACCGACCAACCGCGCATCACCGCGGAAGACATGCTGAACATGGCGTTCAGCATGATGTCGGCGAGGCAGAAACAGAAATTCAAAGAGACCACGGAAATCGATATGGCCTACGGCGTCGCCGGACTAGGGCGCTTCCGTGTGAACATTTTTCAGCAGCGCGGCAACGTAGGGCTGGTGCTCCGCGTCATTCCGACCAAGATTCGCGCCCTGGATGAGCTGTTTCTGCCGAAAGTGGTCGAGCAGATCTGCGACATGCCGCGCGGGCTGGTGCTGGTCACGGGCGTGACCGGTTCCGGTAAGTCCACCACGCTGGCGGCGATGGTCGATCGCGTGAACTCTTCGCGCGCCGAACACATTGTCACCATCGAAGACCCAATCGAATTCCTGCATCGCGACAAGAAGGGTTACGTCAACCAGCGCGAAGTCGGGGTGGACACTCCGTCGTTTGGAGCGGCGCTGCGCGCTTCTCTGCGTCAGGATCCGGACGTGATCCTGGTCGGCGAAATGCGAGATCTGGAAACGATTTCGACTGCGCTGCATGCGGCCGAAACCGGTCACATGGTGTTCTCGACTCTGCACACGCTGGACGCCGTGGAAACCATTAACCGCGTGATTTCGATTTTTCCTCCGCCGGAGCAGAAGCAGATCCGTATGCAGCTGGCGGCGGTGCTGCGCGCCATCGTCAGCCAACGGCTGGTGCGGCGCTGCGATACTGAAGGGCGCGTACCCGCAGTCGAGGTCATGATCAATACCGCTTACATCCGTGAGTGCGTGCTGGTGCCGGAAAAGACGCGTTCCATTCGTGACGCGATTGCCGCGGGCACCTCGCAGTACGGCATGCAGACGTTTGACCAGTCATTGTGGGATCTGTTCCAGGCCGGCCTGGTCAACTACGAAACCGCGCTCGAGAACGCCTCTAATGCCGACGACTTCAAGCTGCGCATGCAGGGCATCGCCTCGACCGCCGATATTTCCCGGCAGTCGATGCAGACCGCAGGATTTGGCGGAAGGTAAGATCTTCAGGGTTTTTGCTTTTTTCATTGCGTTGTCTCCTTAGATGGGCGCGAGCAATCGCGCCCTTTTTTCATTCTCCAAATGAAGACCGCGGAGGACGTCAAAGCAAACCTGGCAACTCATTCCCGACGCGTGTCACGCACTGGTTTTTCCTTTCAGTCCTCAGCGTCCTCACCGTCGTCTGCGGTTTTCATCGGCTTTGTGGATTCCAAATGAACATCGCGAAGGACGCCAAGGACGCGGAGTTTTTAAGACAAACCTGGCACCTCATTTCCCGTACAGCGGTTCTTCCTTCCGTTCCTCAGCGTCTTCACCGTCCTCTGCGGTTTTCATTGGCTTTGTAGATTCCGGCGAGTAGCGCTATCGTTGTGTGTCATGCCGTTCTCCCGTCCCAAGAGAAGAACCTATTCCGAAGATGAGCTGTATGAATACGCCGTGGGCGCACTGGCTCGCCGCATGCGCACGGTTGCGGAACTGAAGCGGCTGATGCGGGCGCGGATCGAAGATCCGGAATCGGAGTACGGAGAGACGCTGGTGGAACTCGTTATCCGGCGACTGAAGGATCAGGGATACCTGAACGATTCGCGCTATGCCGATTACTACTCCTCCATGCGGCGCGACAATCAGAAGCTGGGACGCATGCGGGTGATCACCGAACTGAAGACGCGCGGAGTACACGGCTCGGTGATCGAGAAAGCGGTCGGAGCGGCTTACGACGGAGTCAGCGAAGAAAAGCAAGCGCGCGACTATCTTCACAAGAAGCGGCTGCAAAAGCCCAAAGACCAGAAACAAACCGCCCGCATCTTCCGCCAGCTGGCGCGGGCGGGATTCGGAACGAAAACCATATTCACGATTTTGCGGAAATGGGATGTCGATGACGAGACGCTCACCGCGTTGGAAGAAGAAGCGCCAGGAGCCTAACGGCCACTTCCGATTTGCAGTCGGCTCCTGAAATGTTGCATACTGCGGGTCTCCGGTAATCAATATCCGAACACTTAAGGAGAAGTCCCATGAAACTGCACTGGGCAGTAGCTCTTGTGATCGCATTGCTGTGTGCCGCTCCGTTCGCCCTTGGGCAGGACACCAGCAGCACCGAGAAAAAGTCGACTGGCACCGAGATGAAGGATGCCACCAAGACGGCGGGCAAAGACACCGAGAAGGGCGCCAAAACCGCAGGCAAAGATACCGATACGGCGGCCAAGAAGACTGGACACGCCACCAAAGTCGCTGCCAAGGACACGGAAAAGGGTACCAAGACGGCGGCGAAGGATACCGAAAAGGGCGCAAAAACCGCTACCAAAGACACCGAGAAGGGTGCGAAGAAGCTCGGGCACGGTGTGAAGAAGGGCGTGAAGACCGTCGGGCATGACACTAAGAAGGGAACCGAAAAGACTGCGGACGCGGTGAAGTAAGGCGCAAGACAGCCTCACCACGGAGGGCACAGAGAACACAGAGGAGATCTGTGGTCTTTGTGCCCTCTCTAGTTTGTCCACCTGTCTCAAAAATAGTTTTGGGAAGGGCACGGCTTCAGCCGTGCCGCTACCGGTCAGTAAAAATGCGGGCTTCAGCCCCTGAGGGCCTCGCAGCTCGCTTTGAAAACCATTTATGAGACCAGTTCTAGTGGTTTGTCTTCGCGACAGATCGATCGCCGGTACTTATCATTTAGAATTAAACTTTCATGCTCACCGGATCGCAAATTCGCAGAAAATTCCTGGACTTCTTCGTGCAGAAGGGGCACAAAGAGGTGCACTCGTCGTCGCTGGTTCCAGCCAATGATCCCACGCTGCTGTTTACCAATGCAGGGATGAACCAGTTCAAGGACGTGTTTCTGGGCCTCGAGAAACGCGATTATTCGCGCGCGACGACTTCGCAGAAGTGTGTCCGGGCCGGCGGTAAGCACAACGATCTGGAGAATGTCGGCTTCACCAATCGCCATCACACATTCTTCGAGATGCTGGGGAATTTTTCCTTTGGCGATTACTTCAAGAAGGACGCGATTGCCTACGCCTGGGAGTTGATTACTTCGCCCGAGTGGTTTGGAATCGCAAAGGACAAGTTGTACGTTACCGTTTTCAACGGCGAGGGCGGGCTCCAGCGTGATGCCGAGGCCTATGACCTGTGGGCCACGCAGGGCGTGCCCAAAGATCGCATCTACGAAATGGGCCTGAAGGATAACTTCTGGCAAATGGGCGACACCGGCCCCTGCGGTCCGTGCAGCGAGATCCATTACGACATGGGACCGGCGGCTTCGGATCAGGGGCACACCGACTGTGCGTTCACCTGCGATTGCGGGCGCTATGTCGAGATCTGGAACCTGGTGTTCATGCAGTTTGACCGAGACGCCAGCGGGAAGTTGAATCCTCTGCCGAAGCCTTCGATCGATACCGGGATGGGTTTGGAGCGCGTGGCGTCGGTGCTGCAAGGCGTGATTTCGAACTACGACACGGATCTGTTCACGCCGCTGATCAAGCGGGCGGCGGAGTTGACCGGGCGCGGCAGGATCACGGACTTCATTATGGAGGTCACACACGAGGCTCACAATAGGTCTTCTGCCGCTTCGCTCAGAGTGATCGCCGACCACTCACGTGCTGCGACGTTCTTGATTTCCGATGGTGTGCTCCCGTCGAACGAAGGGCGCGGATATGTGTTGCGCAAGATCATTCGGCGCGCGATTACGCATGGTCGCCTGCTGGGCCAGACCAAGCCGTTTCTATATCAAATGGTGTTCGCGGTGCGGGACCTGATGTGCGATGCGTATCCGGAACTGAATGAGTCAGCGGAGCGCGTCTCCAAAGCCGTTCATGTCGAGGAAACGCGGTTCGCTCACACCATGGATGTCGGCCTGGAGAAGCTCGAAGGGGAGCTCTTTGCGGGTCTGAGCAATCAGATCATGCGGCAACATGAAAGGATGATGGACGCAAGCCGTGAGATGTCTGTGCCGCTTCGTTATCGAGACGGCCTTAGTTCAACCGCTGCGTGCGTCGCTGACCTAAGAGAATTGGGCGAAGTTCCTGTGTTCCCTGGCGAACGGGCATTCAAACTCTACGATACGTTTGGTCTGCCACGTGACTTTATGGAGGACGCGGCGCGGGATCAGGGAATCAAGTTCGACCAGGAGGGTTTCGACCGCGAGATGAAGGCGCAGCGCGAGCGTGCTCGTGCTTCGTGGAAAGGCGCGGCGAAGCAAACGGCCAGACCCAGCCCTGTTGCAACTGGTCAAGACGCAATTCGAGGGTTATACACAGTTTCGATCAAGTAACTGTCGGGTGCTAGCAATAATCAGTGGTCACGTTGTCGATGAGATACGGCCTGGAGACAAAGGTTCTGTCATTCTCGACCACACTCCCTTCTATGCGGAGTCGGGAGGTCAGGTGGGAGACTCGGGTTGGTTCTTCGCGGCTGGTTCCAACGTTGCTCTGGCAGACGTGACCGGTTGCTGGTTTCCAGTGCAGGGAGTACGTGCGCACAGCCTGATCGCGAAACAACCGATTCGGGTTGGCGATAAAGTTGACGCCGTGGTGAACACTGACATTCGGGAAGCCACCATGCGGAACCATACGGCCACGCATTTGCTGCATGCCGCCTTGCGCGAAGTGCTGGGCAAGCACGTGAAGCAGGCCGGATCGCTGGTCGCGCCCGGGCATCTGCGTTTTGATTTTTCGCACTTCACGGCGGTCGCAGACGAAGAGTTGCAGGACATTGAAGACATCATCAACAAGGAAGTGCTGCGCAACCGGAAAGTCGAGACGATTACCGATGTGCCGATCGATGTCGCGGTGAACGAGTATCACGCGATGGCGCTGTTTGGCGAGAAGTACGGCGACAAGGTGCGGGTGGTCAAGATCGGCGACTTTTCGACCGAGCTTTGCGGCGGAACGCATACTGCGGCAACTGGCGAGATTGGGCTGATCAAGATTTTGAAGGAAGGCAGCGTGTCTTCGGGCGTGCGCCGGGTGGAGGCAATTACCGGGGAAGGATCGCTGCGACACTTCCGGAAGGATCATCAACTCGAGAATGTAGTGTCGGCGTTCGTCTCTCCCACCCTTTCGCAAAAGGCGCGAAAGGATGGGGCACCCATCTCCGATTCGGTTCCCGACAGTGGGAGTTCGTTCTCTCCGGCGGAGGCTTTGAAGGCAGAATTGGAAAAGAAGGATGCGGAGATCAAGCGTCTCGCGCGCGAACTCGATCATGCGCGGATGAAGTCGGCGTCATCATCGACCGCCAATATCGGCGAAAAAGTGAAAGAGGTCAAAGGTGTAAAAGTGCTGGCGCAGCGCGTGGACAACCTGGAGCGGGCACAACTGCGTACGCTGGTCGATCAACTGCGCGACAAGATTGGATCGGGCGTGGTCGTGCTGGGGTCGGCCTCGAACGGAAACGTTGCACTCATCGTCGGCGTCACCAAGGACTTGACTTCGCGCGTGCAGGCGGGCAAAGTGATCGGACCCGTGGCCCAGAAAGTCGGCGGCAAAGGCGGAGGCCGTCCGGACCTGGCCGAAGCCGGAGGCAAAGATGCGTCGGCGCTCGATGCCGCGCTGGACGGGGCTTACGGCGTGGTGGAGGGATTGCTCGGATGAGTCTGGACGACACCGTCAGCAGTGTTAACGAAGACCGGCTGCGGTTCGTCAAGCATAACCGGCAAGTCATTTTCCTGATCGATTTCAGCCAGTGCAAAGAAAAAGAGATTCTTCTGCTGCTCGAACAAGTGCACGCGATTATCGCCAGGCACGCCAAGGGTACAATGCTGACGCTGGGCGACTTCACCGACGCAGACGTAGACCGGAAAGTCGCCACGCGCTTGAAGGAAGTGCTGACGCTCGATCGTCCGTACGTGAAGCGCTCGGCCTTTGTGGGCGTCGAGAGCATGCCGCACGTGTTCTATGAGAATGCCAAGAGCTTCTCCCATCGCGATATCCCCGCCTTCAAAACGCGGGAGGAAGCGATGGACTGGCTCGTAGACGAATAGTTCTCAGTTCTCAACTTCTCCATTTCAGCGCAACTGGGCCCGACATCGGGTGCTGCAGAGGCGCACCTGCCTGTTTGGATTCCAAATATGCCGCTTTCAACTGGAAATACCACTTCGCCGGACGGTCGGCGTCGTCGATCAGCATGAGGTGCGGGTTGAATTTCAGACCCTCGGCTTGCAACTCCATGGTGCGGCGGTCCTGCTCGACAAACTTCGCAAAAACAAATTTCAAAAGATTGGGAACGAACGGCACCCAGCGGAATAAATTCCATGCGGCGACAACGTCGATGCGGCAGTGGCTGCGCGTGATGGGCGTAACCGTGGTCAGGCTGGAGAACCAGTACTTTCCGGCGCGGATTGTTTCGGTACGGATGTTGGGCAGCACGAAGTCAATCGTCGTGGTGATGGAATCGGCATCGGCATAAAGGCGCAGCAGCTTATAGGGCGCGGAGTTGGAACTGGGAGTGTGCGCGCTCATGCGGAATCCGTTGGGAATCGGCTCAAAATGTTTTTGTTTTTCGTGAATGCTGCGGCGGGAGCGCCACCACCACGCCTGGTGCACAAACGGCCCGTGGGCTGGATCCATGAGCCCAATGATGCCGTGGTCGATGCTCACGGGCATCTCCGCCTGCAGGTAGGCGAGTTTATATTGGCCGGAGAATTTTTCAATTTGTGGCGCGGCATCCGGAGCTTCTGCAGGCGGCCCGAATCCTGCTCCCGGCGGGCCGGGATCGGGAATGTAGACCCAAACGAAATTGTCCTGCTCTTCGCAGGGATAACTGCCGGCATAGATGCGATCGACTTTGAGCTTCTGATCGGCAGTGAGTGAGGGAATCAGCTGGCACTGGCCGTTGTGAACGTCGAATTGCCAGCCGTGATATCCGCATTCGAGGTTCTCTCCATCGAAGCGGCCGCAGTTGAGGGGCATGCCGCGATGAGGGCAGGCATCGCGCAGCGCAAAGGGTTTTCCGGCGCGGTCGCGCCCGATCACCAGCGGGATTTCGAGCAGCGTCGCCTTGCGCAGTTGATTGCGCTGAACCTGATCCGCTGGCAGGGCGCGGTACCAGAAGCCGGTGAGCATCAGTGTGTCGGTGGCCTGGCGTTGGGGAAAGTCGAGGTCGGGCATGGAAATTGTGGATTGTTGAATGAAAAGCCTATGCTAGCATCCGCTGGAGCTTCAGGGAGTGGCGAGCGGCAGCGGCCGCAGCCGGAATCCGACCGGGAGTACGCAGTTCCCTGAAAGAGACGGGCTTCCGCCGCGCGACACCCAGCTGTAACCATTTTTGGGCAACGCGGAAAGTTATGCACCACGCGCACCGCAGACCTGGACGATGGAATTTCTCGGACACTTTCGCAGATTAACTCGTTCCCAGCGGAACACGCTGATTGCCTGTTTTATGGGGTGGTCGCTCGACGCGTTCGATTTTTTTATTCTCGTTTTCTGCGTGAGCGCTCTTGCCACGCACTTTCACGAGAGGGTGTCGACGATTGCGGAGGCGTTTTTTTGGACGTTGGCCATGCGGCCGGTGGGGGCGTTTGTATTCGGCTTGATGGCGGACCGCTTTGGCCGGCGGCCGACGCTCATGGTCAATATCATCTCGTATTCGTTCTTCGAACTGGCCTCGGCTTTCGCGCCTAATCTCAGGATCTTTCTCATCACGCGGGCTCTGTTTGGAATCGCTATGGGAGGCGAGTGGGGTGTGGGTGCGGCCCTGGCATTCGAAACGCTGCCCGTTGAAGGCCGCGGCTTCTTCTCCGGGCTTTTGCAGGAAGGCTATGTCGTCGGATACCTGATGGCCGCTCTATTGTATGGAGCTCTATTCCAGTTCATTGGGTGGCGCGGAATGTTCATGATCGGAGCCTTGCCGGCGGTCGCGGTCACCTTCATTCTTAGGAAGGTTGAGGAATCACCGGCCTGGGTTCAGGGACGGGTGGCAGCCGAGTCAAAGAAAAACCTGAGCAAAGATATTTGGTCCCACGCAGGCATTTTCGTGTTCCTCGTAATTCTGATGTTTGGTTTTAATTCGTTCAGCCATGGTACCCAGGATGTCTATCCTACCTTCCTCCAGAAAAATCTAGGCTTCGGACCCGGGGCGGTGAGTTTCATTGCGATCGTGTACAACGTCGGGGCGCTCGCGGGGGGAATCTTGTTCGGTACGCTGTCGGAGCGGATCGGGCGCAGGCGCGCGATTGTGATTGCCGCCTTGCTTGCCATTCCGGTAATTCCGTTATGGGCCTATTCGCATACTGTCCCCATGCTCGCGCTGGGGGGATTTCTGATGCAGTTCATGGTGCAGGGCGCGTGGGGAGTCGTTCCGGCGCATCTGAATGAGCTCTCGCCACCAGCCGTGCGGGGGACGCTGCCCGGGTTCGCGTATCAACTAGGGAATCTGCTTTCGTCGCGCAACGGGGTAATTCAGGCTCGATTGGCTGAGAATCGATACGCAGGTAGATTCCCGCCGGTGCTGGCTTGGACTGTGGTGCTCGTCGCCAGCCTGGTGGCGATCGTCACGGTAAGCGGCAAAGAGCGTCAGGGAGCGGATCTTTCCAGCACGCATTGAGGGAGAATCGTTATTCTACGAGGGATGCATCCCTGGTCACCACCGGAATGGCACTAAGGAGTGATTGTCAGCCGGGACGTCCTGTGGTACGTTTAATTCAAATTTCCACGCCTTCGTTGAATTACATTCATAGGTTCCAGTGCGTCGGAGTTTGCGCGAGTGCGTGTATCTAAGGAAGCGCCACGATGAAGGAAATCATGATGGATCCGGTACAGACCGGGGAAACCTCCGAGCGAGATAACTTTGGCAATCGAAAACTGATCCGGCCAACGCTGCCCCGCGGCGAAAACCACGGCAACCACAATCCCGGTTCGATGCAGATGCAGGAACGACGCGAGCGTCCCGAACGACATGAGCAAAGACACGAGCGCGCAGAGCGCACGGATCATCGCAATGACCGCGGTGCCGGTGCGATCGGCGGCGGTGCAGGGGGAAAGAAGCCCACGCCTCCGGAACAGACCAATGCCGAGAACTTCTACTATCAGAAGCAAATGCAGTCGCGCACGCCCATGGTCATCGTTCTGCGCGACGGCGAAGAAGTCCACGGCCTCATCGAGTGGTACGACCGGAATTGCATCAAGGTGAACCGCGACGGCGGCGGGCCTAATCTGATGATCTACAAACCGGCCATCAAGTACATGTTCAAGGAAGGCGAGAATCAGGGGTAGGTGTCCTCGCCAGGCGACTGCTCCGCGTCTCCGTCTCCCACGCTCGGGATCGATGGGCCTTTCCCCGCTCCCTATCCCCGCTGACTTGCTAAATTCCCGCTACAACTTCGGCAAGACGATTCCCTTTTGCGCCTGGTATTTGCCTTTGCGGTCGGCGTAGCTGGTTTCGCAAATTTCGTCGGACTCGAAAAACAGGATCTGGCAGAGTCCCTCGTTGGCGTAGATGCGCGCGGGAAGGGGCGTGGTATTCGATATTTCTAAAGTGACGAAGCCTTCCCACTCGGGCTCGAATGGCGTCACGTTGACGATAATCCCGCAGCGCGCGTATGTGCTTTTGCCGACGCAGATCGTCAGCACGCTGCGCGGAATCTTGAAGTATTCCACCGAGCGCGCCAGAGCGAAAGAGTTTGGAGGCACGATGCAGATATCCGTTTGCACCGTGACGAACGACTTTTCGTCGAAGTGCTTGGGGTCGACGATCGACGAATTGACGTTGGTGAAAATCTTGAACTCATCGGCCACACGCAGGTCATAGCCGTACGACGACAGGCCGTAGGAGATCACGCCCTCGCGCACCTGCTTCTCGGAGAACGGATTGATCATGTCGTGTTCCTGGGACATCTTGCGGATCCAGCGGTCGCTCTTCAGCATGAAGCTCCTTGGAGAATTGAGTAATTGGGTAATTTTGTAATTGAGTAATTTCGGGACGCCTCGGAGTGGGATCAGCCTTATTGGACGAACCCAATTACACAATTCCCCGATTTCCCAATCACTCAATTTTCTCTGGCTGGGGTTGCATGTCAGTTTACGGGATAGATGCTCGGGTTGACAATCTCACTTATCTCCCTTAGCATCAATCACTTGAACAATCATCCCCCTGCAATCGGGAGCGCCTGTGATCAAGCTCGACATCATCAATGAAGTGGTGGCCAAAACCGGCATTACCAAAACCAAAGCCGAGTTGGCCGTGGAAACCGTCTTTGAGAGCATGAAGAAGGCGCTGGCCGGGGGTAACCGCATCGAACTGCGCGGGTTTGGCGTGTTCAATGTGCGTCCCCGGAAGACCGGCATCGGGCGCAATCCGCGAACCGGAGCGGAAGTGTCCATTCCGCCGGGCCGGGCGGTGCGCTTCAAGCCCGGCAAGGAATTGCAGTCGATCGACTAGCCTTTTCCTCCCGAAAGGATCACGAACGAGTATCTGCTGTTACGCTTCGCATCCCGAATACTCCTTGCAGCTTGTTTTGGAATTCCGCTGCGTCCTCCAGACGCATTTTCCCTGCTCGTAGTAGCATCAAAGAATTGGCCGCCGTGGTTGCGAGCCCAAGAATTGCATGTCCGAGCCTAATTCCCCGATTCCCACTTCCACGATCGAGTATTCCCTGCCTCTCGAAGTGTCGCAGTGGCGGCCTCCTCGCGAGCGCTACTGGCTGCACGCACTGTTGCTGCTGGCCACCTGCTTCACCACCATGGTCGTGGGTGCGCGCATGGAGTTCAATTTCCTGCATAACATCCCTCCGTTCGCCTTTGGCGACGAAGTTCTGCCCTTCTTTCGCATTGGCTGGATTCTCCAGCAGCCGTCGCGCCTGCTGCTCGGAATTCCCTTCTCCGCAACCTTGTTAACGATCCTGCTGGCGCACGAGATGGGACACTACCTGTTCTGCCGCTATTACGGAGTGCGGGCGACGCTGCCATTTTTTATTCCCGCGCCCACCTTGATCGGCACGCTGGGCGCCGTGATTCGCATCAAGGCGCCCATCCGTTCGCGCACCGCGCTGTTCGATATCGGCATCGCCGGACCGATTGCCGGATTCGTGGTTGCCTCAATCACGCTGGTCGTCGCAATGAGCCTCTCCAAGCCTATGGCGCCGGGAGTGGGGCCATCCGAGCTTCGCCTGGGATTTCCTTATATCTTTTACATCGTGCACGACGCGCTGCGCGTCGTGACTCCCGGCAATGCCGTTGCGAATCTGCCGCTGAGACGCATTTACCTGCATCCCACCGCCATGGCTGCTTGGGTTGGCATGTACGCCACCGCGCTCAATTTGCTGCCCAGCAGCCAACTAGACGGCGGCCACATTGTCTACGCGCTGGCTCCGCGCGCCCACCGCGCGATTTCGTGGATCACGGTCGTCGCCCTGGTAGGCCTCGCAAGATTGAATTACGGATGGGCCTTCTGGGCTGGACTGATCCTATTGATGAATATTCTGAGCTATCGGCAACAACAGGCTCCGCGTTTTCCCGACCTTCCCGCCAGTCGCTGGCCGCTCGCCGTGCTGGCCGCGATCATGCTCGCGCTCACCTTCACCATCTCGCCTTTTCAAGTGAACTGGTGATATCTAGCAGTCTGCTGAAAAACTCAGATCTCGAGCAAGTTTTGAAAGGGCGCGGCTTTCAGCCGCGTCGTATGTGGGCGAAATCAACAGCGGCTTTAGCAGCCGAGGTGAAACGAGGCGGAGGGAAAAGAGTTTGTCAGCAGCCAGCTAGCGAATCGTGCGAAGCCTGCTGTGTTTCCTCCCGTACCCGAAGTAAATCAGCAACCCCAGCAGCAGCCACACAATCAGGCGGACCCACGTCGTCCAATGCAGGCTGAGCATCAGGCCGAGCGAGATCACCATGCCCATAATCGGGACCAGCGGCACGAGCGGAGTCCTGAAAGGACGCGGGAGATCCGGACGCTTCACCCGCAGCATCCACACCCCGGCACACACGATCACGAAAGCCAACAGCGTCCCAATCGAAGTGAGTTGCACCAGCACGCTGAGCGGGACGACCCCGGCCAGGACGGCTACGAAAAATCCCACGATGATGGAAGAAATCCAGGGCGTGCGAAAACGCGGATGAACCCGCCCTGCCCATTCGGGGAGCAATCCGTCGCGCGACATCGAGAAGAAGACGCGCGATTGCCCGAGTAGCATCACCAGCATGGTGGTCGTGAGCCCAGCGAACGTTCCCAGCATGACCACGATGCTGCCCCAGCGCACGCCTGTAGCCTCAATTCCCACGGCCACCGGCGCGGCGGTATTCAGCTCGCTGTAATTCACCACCCCGGTGAGCATGGCTCCCAGGGCCACATACAGCGCCGTGCAAATGACAAGAGAGCCGAGAATTCCGATGGGCATGTCACGCTGCGGGTTGCGGGCTTCCTGCGCCGCGGTCGAGACGGCATCGAAGCCAATATAAGCGAAGAAAATGATACCTGCCCCCCGCGCCACGCCGGACCATCCAAAGGCTCCGAATTCTCCCTGATTCGGCGGGATGAACGGATGCCAGTTCGCGGCCGCGACCTGCGGATGGCGCATCAGGTAGGCGGCGGCGATCACGATGAACGTCAGCACCGTGCCAACTTTGATGAACACGATGAGTGAATTGAAATTCGCCGATTCGCGAACTCCAATGACCAGGATCGCCGTCATGATCGCGATGACGAGATAAGCAGGCAGGTCCACTATGCCGTGCGCTGTGGGCAGGCGGCTGGCGTCCACTCCTGCGCGGGTGAGTGCGGCACCGATCGTGGCCAGCCGCGCCCATTGCTCGTGATAGAGCACGAGCAACGTTCCGGGAGGAGCGGTCAGTTGCGGCGGGAGTTGAATACCGAAGCTTTGCAGCAGGGCGATCAGATTTCCGCTCCAGCCGACCGCAACCGAGGCCGATCCGAAGGCGTACTCGACAATCAGGTCCCAGCCAATGATCCAGGCGAAAATTTCGCCGAGCGTCGCATATCCATAGGTATAGGCCGATCCGGCGATGGGAATCAGCGAAGCGAACTCGGCATAGCACAGGCCCGCGAAGATGCTGCCAATTGCCGCGAGCGTAAAGGAAAGCACGACAGCCGGGCCGGTATAGACGGCTGCGACCGTGCCGGTGACCACAAAAATTCCCGCGCCGATGACCGCGCCGATGCCGAGACTGACAAGATTAACGGGCCCGAGTACGCGGCGCAGAGTGATTCCGCTCTCGTCGCCAGCTTCTGTCAGTAAAAGTTCCAGCGGCTTCTTCGCCAGCAAATCAGACAAGCATTTCTCCCCAGGTTCGTTTCAAATGTGCCTCACATATGCGTCTTGCTGCGGCTCGCATTGTATATGGTCTGGCCGCTGGGAACGCCAGTGAGCTATCCGCACTCCAAGGTCTACATCAGCCACACCGCGTCCATATCTACGATCACTTGCGTGCGGGGAATTTTCTGCTGCGTGGCGTGGGCCAGCATAGCCCGTAATGTCGTGTTCAGCTTTTCGCGGCTCGGCGATTTCAAGACAATGTGATAACGGTAATCGCGCTTCAATCGCATGATCGGAGCGGCCGCCGGACCGAGAACGCGCACGCCTTCATGCCGCGTCTGATCGAACCACTTTCCGATTATGCCGGACCACTGCAGAGCTTCATCGAGTTGATCGCTGCGGACGAGAACATTGGCGAGCGAAGAATACGGCGGGTAGTGCATCCAACTGCGGAAGCGGAGTTCTTTTTCGTAAAAGCCGGTGAAGTCGTGGCGCGCGGCGTATTCGACCGCATAGTGGTCCGGGAAAAAGGTCTGCAGAATAACCTTGCCGGGAGATTCGCCGCGCCCGGCTCGTCCGGCAACCTGAGTCAGTAATTGGAACGTGCGTTCAGCCGCGCGGAAGTCGGGCAGTCCCAAAGCCACGTCGGCTCCGACCACGCCAACCAGAGTCACGCCGTGAATGTCGTGGCCTTTGGCGATCATTTGCGTTCCCACCAGCAGGTCGAGTTCGCCTTCATTCAAGGCGTTGAGCGTGCGTTCGAAATCTTCGTGACCGCGGACCGTGTCGCGGTCGAGCCTTGCGATGCGCGCCTGCGGAAACATTCCGTGCAGCAGTTCTTCCAGCTTTTCCGACCCCGTTCCCAGAAAATAGACGTACTCGCTGCCACAATGAACGCAAGCCTTCGGCACGGGCGCGGTGTATCCGCAATAATGGCAGACCATCTTGTGCTCGCGCTTGTGATGAGTTAGCGCGATGGCGCAATTGTCGCATTCGAGCTTCTTGCCGCAAGTGCGGCATAAAACGACCGGCGAATATCCACGGCGGTTGAGCAGGATCATCACTTGCTCGCGGCGTTCGAGGCGATCTTTGATCTCAGCGGCGAGCTTGCGCGAAATGACTTGCTCATGGCCCGTTTCCTGAAATTCCATCCGCATGTCCACGATCTCAACTTCGGGCAGCGGACGTTTCTCGACTCGATCCGGCAACTCGATGAGCGCGTATTTGTTCTTGGTCGCGTTGAAGTAGGACTCCAGCGAGGGCGTGGCCGAACCCAGCACCACGGCCGCATCCGACATTTTGGCGCGCATCACCGCGACGTCGCGAGCGTGGTAGCGCGGCGTTTCTTGCTGCTTGTAGGAAGAGTCGTGCTCCTCATCGACGATGATCAGCGCCAGATCCGAAACCGGCGCGAACACTGCCGAGCGTGTGCCCACCACCATCCTTGCCTGTCCACGCTTGATGCGATGCCATTGTTCGGCGCGCTCGCGATCGCTCAGCGCAGAATGCAGGATCGCCACCTCATCTCCGAAAATCTGATGCAGATCGGCAGCCACCGCGGGCGTCAGGCCGATTTCCGGAACCAGCAGAATGGCCGACCGTCCGGCCTCGAGAACCGAACGCATGCCCGCAAGATAAACGGCGGTCTTTCCGGAACCAGTAACGCCGTGCAGCAACATGCCTGAGAATTGGCGAGACTCGACTTTCTCGCGTAGCCGAGCCAGCGCCGACTTTTGCGCTTCACTGAAATCGAATTCAACTCGGGACGGACGCGGCTTGCTGCGCGAGACGGTGAAATCCGCCGGTTCTTCGATAATCTCGACCAGGCCACGCCGGACCAGCGTACTCAGCGTGCTACGCGGGACTTCCAGCGACTGCAGGGCCTCGACCGCGAGTTTGCCGCCGGAGGCAGTCAGAGTTTCGACCAGCGCCCGCTGATTGTCATTCAGTTTGCCTTCGGCGGATTTCAGCAGCGCGATCTTGATCGTGCGCGTAGCATCCTGGGCTGCGGAGATATCTTCGCGAGCCAGCCATTTCTTGTGGACCACGCCGTCGAGAATTTTGCGAGACGCGTGCGTGGCCGATCGCAGACTCCCTGCGCGAATCAGTTCTTCATCCGATGCAGCCAGATAGTCGAGCACGCGAAACTCTGCAGCTTGTTCTTCGGGAGTGCGACGTGAACGCGCGGACGATCCCGACATCCCTGCCAGATGCAGCGCCATGTGGCCTTGCTCGGTGATGCGGTACCCGATGGCGCGTTTGAACTCCGCCATCAAAGGCAGCATGGTGCGAAACACTTCCCCAAGTGGAGCGAGGTAGTAGTGAGAAATCCAGCGCCCAAGGCGGAGCAGGCCATCATCGAGCACCGGCGTCGAATCGAGCACGTCGAATAGGCTTTTGGTCGCAATTGCAGGCTTACGATCGTGCAATTCCACGACGATGCCCGTCATGCGTTGCTGGCGAAATGGAACCAGTACGCGTCCGCCCACGACTGGCACACTCTCCGCGGGAACGCGGTAAGTGAAAACCATGTCGAGTGGCACCGGCAGAGCGACGTCGCAGAATTCGGGCATCGATGGAAGGATAAACTACCGGCTGTCAGGCCCCGCAGGTGGGGTGCTTTCGAAAGTCTTCGACTACAGCATCCTGCGCTCGCGCGGGAACGGATGCATCCGTTCGTCCCGCCGAACTCACGACGATGGCTCGGACTCTTCCTTCTTCGGCGGCTTCAGTCCCAGGTATGCCATCACCATCTGCAGATCTTTCCACGCCTCGCCCTTCTGTCGAGGATCGCGCAGCAAAAATGCGGGATGGTACGTTACGGCGAGCTTGGAACCGTGCCAGGAAGGATCGCTGCTGCGTGCACCGGAGGGCATGAAGTCGTAAAAGCGGCCACGCAATTCCGACATGGGAGCGTTGATCGCCAGCAGATTTTTAGCGGATACCGCGCCCAGAGCCACAACGACCTTTGGCTTGACCACGGCGATCTGCCGCATCAGGAACGGCGAGCAGGTCTCGCACTCGTCGCGCTCGGGCGTACGATTCCCCGGAGGGCGGCACTTCACGACGTTCGCGATGTAAACATCTTCCCGCCGCAGGCCCATGGCCTTGATCATATTGTTAAGCAATTGCCCGGCGCGGCCGACAAAGGGTTCGCCTTGCGCATCTTCGTCAGCTCCCGGCCCCTCGCCCACAAACATCAGCTCAGCGCGCGGATTGCCGACGCCGAACACAATCTGCTTGCGCCCTTGCTTGTGCAACTTGCAACGCGTGCAGTCGCCCAGGTCTTCGCGAATCAGCTTCAGCGCGGCAATCGGATCAGAGACAGCCTGTTCCGGCCTTGGCGCAAGCACCTGGATAATATTCTCTTCAACGTTTTTCGCAACCGTGGCTTTCCGTGGGGACATTTCCTCTCGCAGTTCTGTCTGGGATACGAATAGCGTTTGCTCTGGTTCACTCGCGGCAGCACGCGGCTCGGGCTGCTCCCGCCGGTAGAAATCGTAGATGCCAAGCTCGTTGTAATAGCGGACGCGTTCGGCCAAGGCGCGGCGCAGTTCCGGATTTTGGATGATCGGCACAGGAAGAGCTGCGGAGATTATACGTTAGGTTCAGGACGTGAGTAGGCATCCCTCGACTGCACGGGTTCTGCGCTTCTCGCAGAATCCGCTCCGCTCAGGATGAGAGCGGAGAGCCTACGCTTTGACTGGCGATTGACGGTGCCGGCGCAGGCTGACGATCTGGTCGAGAACGCGCTGGGCGACCTCCCATTTTGTCGTTTCCGCGACTTCGACCACTTCCTCACGCGTGATGATCGTGACCGCATTCCGGTCCGAATCAAACCCAACGCCTTCGCGGGAAACGTCGTTGACCACGATCGCATCGAGACGCTTTGAGACCAGCTTCTGGCGGGCATTCTCCAGCACGTTTTCGGTCTCTGCGGCGAATCCAACCACAAGTTGCGAGGTTTTCTTCGCGGCCAGTTCGTTCAGGATGTCGGGAGTAGCCTCAAGCTCCAAAGTCATAGGCCCCTTGCGCTTGATTTTCTGTCCCACCGCAGACTTGGGACGATAGTCCGAGACGGCCGCGGTCTTGATCACGATGCTAGCTTGCGGGAGCAGTTGCAAAACGGCGTTGCGCATCTGCTCGGTCGATTCGACCGGCGTGGCCTCGGCAGCCCCCGGCGGCGTCAGCGAAGTCGGGCCGCTGACCAGAAGAACCCGCGCCCCGCGCCGCAATGCCGCCTCGGCCAAGGCATATCCCATGCGCCCGCTGGAGCGGTTCGTGAGATACCGCACCGGATCGATTTTTTCGCGTGTCGGGCCCGCGGTGATGAGCACGGTCTCTCCGCTGAAATCCTGGTTCGCACCCAGAACTCCCATCACGGCGGCCACAATGGCTTCGTTCTCGGCAAGCCGTCCCGCACCCACCATCCCGCAGGCCAGGTAGCCGGAGCCGGGCTCCACAATCTTCACGCCGCGTTTGCGCAGAATTTCCAGATTCGCCTGCGTCGCCGGATGCTCCCACATGTTCACGTTCATCGCAGGGGCGACGACCACCGGCGCTTTAGTCGCCAGATAAAGCGTGGTCAAGAAATCGGTCGCGATGCCCTGCGCAAAATGTGCCAGCACATCCGCAGTTGCCGGCGCGACGACCAGAGCGTCGATCGCCTGAGCGACTGCAATGTGTTCGATAGCGGAATCGATGTTGGGCTCATGCTCTTCGCCGGGAGCGAACATGCTGGTGATGACTTTTTCTCCGGAGAGCGCAGCGAAGGTGAGGGGTCTGACGAATTCCTGGGCGGCGCGGGTCATGACGACCTGCACGCGAATGCCGCGATCCTGCAGCAGGCGCACAATTTCGGCCGCCTTGTACGCCGCAATTCCGCCGGTGACGCCGAGAGCGATCTTCATGCTGGCTGATGGATGACTCTGATTATTGATTGCGCATCCAGCGATTGGGATTCAACCGCAAAATCAACAATTCCGTTCAGTCCTGACCTAGCGCTTTGTCGAGCGTTTCTGCGGCCTGATCGGCGGCGCTGCGGGTCTCTGGGATTTCCCATTTCACCTTGCCGGCGCGGATCTCATCCTGGGCGATGCGGCAGGGCTTGCGGGAATTGGTGTCGACCACTGGTGGAGCGCCGGACTGCAGTTGCCGTGCCCGCCGCGCCGCCACCAAAATGTACCGGTAATTGCTATCAAAGCCTTCTATCAACTTCATTGCGACATGCCCCCTTTGGAAACTGACTTTGAAGTGGAATCAGTGCCGAGCATTCGAACATTGCCATCGCAGAACACCACAACTTCCCAGGTATGTCCTGCGCTATCTATTATTCCGGTCCAGGCCCGCTGCAGGGCGCCCATCAATGATACCGCGAAATCTATAAGCTTGCCGAAGGGGGCGGCGGCCTGAAGGATTTCAGGATCGGTTGAATTCTCTCGCGGGCATTGGCCAGCCGGCAACTGTCAGCCAAAGCGGCGATCTTGTTTTCTTGCTCCGATAACGGCCGACCGCTTCGCCGCAGGCGCTCCGACAGGACAATCGCCCGCAGCCTTTCGCATGACTCCTCGAGCTTGTCGTTGATCAACATGTAGTCGTACTTGTCGTACTGCTCGATCTCGCGACCGGCTGTCTCCAGTCGTTCCCGGATCACCTCAGGCTTGTCCTCGCCGCGATTGCTCAGGCGCCACTCCAGCGTCTTGCGATCGGGAGGGAGCACAAAGATGGTGATGGCATCGGGGAGCTTGCGCTTGAGTTGCGCCGCTCCCTGCACGTCGATGTCGAGCAGAAGATCGTTGCCCTTTTGTTCCGCGTCACGCATGAACCGGCGGGCGGTGCCGTACCAATTCCCGTGAACACTGGCGTGCTCGAGAAACTCGTCATCCCGAATCATCTGCTCAAACTCGGCCCGCGAGACGAAGTAATACTGCTTGCCGTTCTGTTCGCTGCCGCGGGGAGCGCGCGTGGTGTAGGAAATCGAGAATTCGAGATCCGAAACAAGTTTCAGCAAATCATTGACCAGGGTCGACTTTCCTGAGCCAGAGGGCGCTGAAACTATGAAGACGAGTGGCTTGTGCGATGCCGTCATTCCAGGTTTTGCACCTGCTCGCGCGATTTTTCGATCTCTGCTTTCATCGCTAAACCGGCTTCCGTAATCTTCAGCGCTTCCCCTGCCAGGCCCGAGGTTTTCGAAAGCAGCGTGTTCGCTTCGCGATTCATTTCCTGCAGCAGGAAATCGAGTTTCTTGCCGATCTCGCCTCCTTCGTCCAGCAAGCCGAGAAAATGCTGGACGTGGTTTTCCAGGCGGACAATCTCCTCCTGAATGTCGCTGCGGTCCACCAGCAAAGCTGCTTCTTGTAGCACCCGTTCTTTATCCACGCTGGAGCCCAGCAATTCCTGCAGGCGCGATTGCAGCCGCTCGCTGTAATTGTGCAGCACGGCGCGGCGATGCTGCTGCACGTTCTTGCTCGCCTCCGCCAGATGCTCCATGCGCTGGCGCAGTTCGCGAACGATGCCCCTGCCTTCCTCTTCGCGCATCTGATTCAACCGCTCCAGCACCTCGCCGACTTTGGCCATCACCCCCGGTTCAATGTCTTCATCGGCACAATCGTTGGCCGCCTCCAGCGCGCCGGGAAAGCGCAGAATTGCGTTCAGATCGGGCACCGCGGCCAGCGAAAATTCGGCGGCAGCGGCCCGAAATGCGCCGATGTAACCGCTTACAAGTTCGCGGTTCAGCGACAACGATTCATTGCTGCTCCTCTCCAGGCTCAACGAAACTTCCACATGTCCGCGTGCGATTTTTTCTTTGAGCAGGCGGCGAAGCTGCATCTCGAGAGAATCCGTGCCGGAAGGTAGACGGAAGTGCAGATCCAGAAAACGGTGGTTGACCGACTTCAGCGCAAGCGCGAAGCCCAAACGGCCATCCGGTGGACTGCTGTTGGGAGCTGAAGATTCGCTTCCGCCAGTCCGATGGATTTCCCCTCGTACCTGCGCAAACCCAGTCATGGAGCGTATCGGCATAGTGGCCAGATTCTCAACCTCCCGCAACCGCTTTCGGTGCATCTGCGTTGGCGAACTGTAATTCGTAGAGCCGGCGGTACGTGCCGGATTGATTCATCAACTCTTCATGAGCGCCGGTCTCGGCAATCGTGCCGTTTTCAATCACGACGATGCGGTCGGCGCGGCGCACGGTCGAAAGGCGATGCGCAATTACGAACACAGTGCGTCCGCTCATCAGATTGTGCAGCGCGGATTGCACCAGCGCTTCCGACTCGCTATCCAGCGCCGAAGTCGCCTCGTCCAGTATCAGTACGGGCGCGTTCTTCAGCAAGGCCCGAGCAATCGCCAACCGCTGCCGCTCGCCTCCGGAAAGCCGCACTCCGCGCTCTCCGATGACAGTATCGTACCCCGAGGGCAGGGCCATAATAAAATCGTGGGCCAGCGCCGCCCGGGCGGCAGCCTCTACCTCTTTCAGAGGAACGTGTGGCTGCCCGTAGGCAATGTTGTTCCGCACCGTGTCGTTGAACAAAACCGTTTCCTGTGTCACGATGCCCACCTGAGAACGCAAGGACGAAATGGTTACATCGCGAACATCGTGTTGATCCACCAGAATGCGCCCACCGGTGACGTCAAAAAATCGCGGCAGCAGATGGACCAGCGTGCTCTTCCCCGCCCCGCTCGATCCGACCACAGCGAGGATTTCTCCGCGTTGCACTTCCAGATTGATTCCGTGCAGGATTTCCCGCGAATCATCACCGTCGGACTGATAAGAGAAACTGACGTTCTCAAATCGAATGCTGTGCGCAAATCGCGGCAGCCCCTTGGCTCCGGGCTTCTCCCCCACCACATCCTGGGTGTCCATGAACTTGAACAGCTCCGACGAGGCGCCGATGGCCTGTTGGAAGCTGTTATTGAACACCGCGAATTTGCGCGCCGGATTGTACATGCTGAGCACCGCCGCGACGAAGGTTACGAATGCGCTCAGGTCGAGCTCGTGATGAACAATGCGCTCGCGTCCCAGGAGCAGCAGCAGCGCGATGGCAACGGAACCGAGTATATCCATCAGTGGAGAACTGATGGCGGCCGCCGCTACCGAACGGAGATTGGCGCGGAACAACCGTTGCGCCGCCTTCCGGAATCGCGCGACTTCCCACGACTCCATTCCAAACGCTTTCACGATGCGGTTGCCGGTAATCGTTTCATGCAGTATGTTCTGCACGTCGGCCAGCTGGTCTTGACCTGTCCGCGTCGTTGAGCGCACGCGCCGCCCAATGCGCACGGCGGAAAATATGATGACCGGAACGAACAGCACGAGCACCCACGCCAGCTTGCCGCCCAGAATTATCACCAGCACGGCGGTAAACAGAAAGGTGAAAAACTGCTGCAGGAATTCGGAGAGCACGCTCGACATGGCAAACTGCACGCGCTCAATGTCGTTGATGATGGTTGAGATCAGCGTGCCGGTCGTATGCTTCTGAAAAAATGCCGCCGATCGCCGCAACACGGAGTTGTACAGGTCATTGCGCAAGTTCGTGATCATGCCAAATCCGGCATGGTTCACCAGGTACGTGCCAATGTAGTCGAAAATCCCTTTCGTTACCGTGGAGGCCACCAGCGCATACGCCACGATGGTCCAGGCATTGTGAAAATGCGCAGGAACGAAAGATTGCAGATAAACCGGCGTCCCCAGCTTCGGGATCGTGAACAGCAGGATATTGTCAGAGCCGGAAGCGGGATTCAGCACGCGATCGAAGACCGGCTTCAGCAGCATCAGCCGGAAGGCTTCCAGGAACCCGACTCCAGCCAGCAGGAATATTCCGGGCAGAAGTTGCACCAGAAAGGGGAGCACATAGCGGACCAGCCGCATCAGTTGGCGCATGGAGCTCCTGCGCGGCCCGGGCCGCAATCGCTTGCTGCCGCTTGAATAGATATCGAGTGCAAGGCCCTATTCTACCGGAGTTCGCCTCACCAGCGGCGCCTACGCATGGCAGTGCCTCACTCGGTCCGCAGCTAGCCAGGGCTGTCCCGGTGTACGATTTTCACGCGATATCCCGAGTGCCGCAGAGCTTTCCCCAGCTCCTCCGCGATCATCACCGAACGGTGCTGCCCTCCCGTGCAACCCACTGCGATCGTCAAATAGCTCTTGCCCTCATGAATGTAATGGGGAAGCAAGAACACCAGCAGGTCGGAGATGCGCTTCATGAACTCCCGCGTCTGGGGAAACGAGCGGATGTATTTCGCTACCCGCGAGTCACGTCCGGTCAAATGCCGGAATTCGGGAATGAAATGCGGGTTGGGCAAAAAGCGGACGTCAAACACCAGGTCGGCATCCTCCGGCACGCCATCGCGGAATCCGAAGCTCACGCAGGAAACCAGAAGGCTCTTCTCCGCCGACTGCGCGTGAAAACGTTCTTTGATGTGGGCGCGCAGTTCATGTACGTTGAACTTCGAGGTGTCGATTACAAAGTCGGACAGCCGCTGGATCGCGCCGAGGTGTTTACGCTCCGTCTTAAGCGCGGACTTCACGGAATGGTCGGTGCCCAACGGGTGGGGTCTCCGGGTCTCGCTGAAGCGCCGCAGCAGCACCGCGTCCGACGCTTCCAGAAACACCACTTTGGTGGGAATCATTCTCCGCACCGACTTTAAGATCCCCGGCAGCATGTCGAGCCGCGAACCTTCCCGCACGTCCACCACCAACGCGGTCTGCCGAACCTCGCTGGATTGCATCGTCAACTCGGCGAACTGCGGAATCAACTGCACCGGCAGGTTGTCGACGCAGTAATAGCCGAGATCTTCGAAGGCCTTCAGCACCGAAGCCTTGCCCGAGCCGCTCATCCCCGTGATGATGACCAGTTCCGCCGGGCGCCGCCGCCTTCGCTCATGCTTTGGCCTGCGCCCTTTCGAGCCCGATCGGGCAGAGATACGACGCGCTCTCATGCAGAGGATAGTAGCATCCATACGCCGCATTCGGCTCGCCCCGAGTGCCCACGGAGATACTGCTATCGAACGACGCGGCTTGGCCCCGGTGAGAATCGGAAATCGGGATTGTCTCCGCCGCGCTGCACGCGTAATCTATTGCGTCTATGAAAAAGTTCGAAGATCTCACGGAACGCGAAGTGCTGGCTCTGGCCATTACTTTGGAAGAAGAAGACGAACGGGTCTATTCCGACTTCGCTGAGGGTTTGCGGCAGGATTATCCCGCGACCGCCTCGATGTTTGACGGCATGCGCGAAGAAGAGTCGGGACACAGGCGGCGCCTGCTCGAACTTTTTCAAAGGAAGTTCGGCGAGCACATCCCGCTGATCCGGCGCCAGGACGTGCGCGGCTTTGTGGAGCGTCCGGCGTTGTGGCTGGTCCGGCCTTTGCGCATTGAAGCAGTGCGTAAAGAGGCGTCAACCATGGAAGTGGAAACGCGCCGCTTCTATGAGAAGGCGGCCGCGCGCACGCAAGACGCCAGCATCCGGCAACTGCTGGACGATTTGGCAACCGAAGAGCGCGAGCACGAGGAACGCGCCCAGGAACTCGACAAAGAAAAGCTTCCCGACAACGTGAAGGCTGACGAAGCGGTCGCGGAGCGGCGGCTCTTCGTGTTGCAGATCGTGCAGCCTGGGCTGGCGGGTGCAATCGATGGTTCCATCTCCACGCTTGCTCCCGTATTCGCGGCGGCGTTCGCTACTCAAAAGCCCCACGATGCTCTGGTGGTCGGTCTCGCGGCGTCGGTGGGTGCCGGAATCAGCATGGGATTCACCGAGGCGCTTTCCGATGATGGCAGTCTGACTGGGCGCGGACATCCCTGGGTGCGTGGCGTGATCTGCGGCTTGATGACGGCGTTGGGCGGCATCGGACACACCCTTCCGTTTCTGATAAATAATTTTCGCGCGGCGCTATGGGCAGCTGGGGCCGTCGTGCTGGCAGAACTAGGCGTGATTACCTGGATTCGCCGCCGCTACATGGATACACCCTGGGTCACGGCAGCGCTGCAGGTAGGGTTGGGCGGCGTGCTCGTGTTCATCACCGGCGTGCTGATTGGCAGCTCTTAGAAATCATTGTTGATTGATGATTTTTGATTGTTGAATGAAAGCACGGTGCACCCAGCAGTCCGTAATTAACGGAAGGCCTCCGATCTTCTGCTGTGGGTTGTCGTCTTCAATCATCAATCATCAATCAACAATTCTTACGGCTGCGTATCCAACGGGTGCGTGCTCTTCTCGTAGAATTCCTTCTGCAGTTTGGGGCTGACGTCGTCCGCCTTCACCGCTTGAATCGCCTTCACCACAGAATCAATCCACCATTTCATCTGATATTCGCCCAGCTCCTTCGTGGCTGCTGCGCCTTCTCCAGAATAGTGATTCGGAAAGCGCGTGTACCACCAGATGCCGGTGTAGACGTCTTCCGGAAGCTTCTGTCGGGCCTGATCGGCGCCGGATTCGCTTGTGGCGCGATCCATGTGAACCAGGTCGGGGCGGGAGATCATCATCTTTGAAGTCTCGCTCTCGCCGGCGTGCATATCGATCTTGGTCTTCTTTGGCGGTCCGCCGTGCTCGGGCGTGCGTTCATCGAATACGTAGACCACACAGTCGTGCGGCTTGTCGAGCTGGGTTTGCGCAAAGTACGGGAGCAGGCTGCTGTTGCCGCCGTGGCCGTTGACGATCAGGATCTTCTTGCATCCGTTGCGCGCCATCTCGTCGGTGGTCTCCTGCAGCAGCGCGAGTTGCAGGCTGCGGCTGTAGGCCATGGTTCCCGGCTCGTGCTTGGCCTCGGCGATCTGGCCAAAATAATATTCGGGGAAAACGACCGCGTACTCCTGCTCGGCCGCATGCAGCGCGGCATAGCGGACGTCGAGCAGGTCAGTCCCAAGTGGCAAGTGTGGACCGTGCTTCTCGAGAATGCCGAACGGCAGCAAGCACGTTCCCTGCGAGCGATGAATGCCTTCCCGGAAATCAGAGGCCGTGAGTTCCTCCCAGTGTACGGAGAGTTTTGAGGATGAAGGTGCAGCTTGTGCCTGACTGTATAACAGGTTCGAGAGAAGAAGACTCATTACCAGAAGAGGGAACGCACGAGTCATCATGATGGTTGCTCCAGGGGCGAATTCTAGCACGCGACGGAGGCGACTAAAACGTATGAATGGCGGAGATCAATGCACCGGCGAGGCGAGCAATGATGACCTCTGCAGGTCATGAACTGCGATGACGAAGCGGGTCTTCAGAAGTTTCGGCATACGCTAGCGCCCCTGTCATCTTGAGCGAAGTTGCCGTTCGCAACCGAACGGCAACGCAGTCGAAAGATCCCTACCTGTCAGAAGTAGCAACGCCCCCCACTGTGTACGAGAAGTTCAGCATAAAGTCAAAATCCCCACCCTATCGCAAACTGCGCGACAAGGGTGGGGCACCCATTTACTTAAGATTCCTACGGAACTTCGATCAACTCCATTTTGTCGTCGCGGCGGCGGCGATGCAGCACCATCAGCTTGCCTTTCGGATCGCGGAACACGAAGACGTCGCGGTCTCGGAAGTGGGCCTCCTTGATCGCCTCTTCCAGAGTCATGGGGCGCATGGCTACAGATTCGTCGGAGCGGAGAAGGTGAACTTCGGTAGTCTTGGCCACAGCGGGATACTTGTGCACCATGACCGGCACAGCGGTTTTCTCGGAGAGGCCGACCGCCGTTCGCAGTTCTTCCTGGGGCGACGTTTCGTGCCCGTTCCACTTCTTCACTTCTTCGCTCTTGCGGGCCGAACGCTTCTTCGCCTGCCAGCGCGTCTTATATTTAATGGCCTGCTTTTCGAGATGATCGAGAGCTTCGTTCACCGCGATGCTCATGTCCTTGGCTTGCGCCAGGCCGACCAGGGGGCCGTTGCGCGGGCTGATGGTGATTTCGGCTTTGTGGCGATGCTTCTCGACGGCGAGGATCACCTTGGTTTCAAATCTGTCGCCCAGGATTTTGCGGATTTTCGTGAGGCCAGTTTCTACTTCTTTGCGGATGGAGTTCGTGACTTCGTATTGTCTTCCGGTGTATTCCACGTTCATGAGCGCCCCTCCTAAGAATTGAGTCGATGAGTTAAATCGGGCACTGCATTTGGCCAAAAGTCGTTAGCCGTTGGTCGTCAGCTGAGGCTTGCCGACGATAAGCGTTTGCCAACGACCATCGACTAGCGACTAACGACGCTTTATTTCTTGACCCGGCGCTGGTGCGTGCTCGGGATGCGCATGTCTTCACGGTATTTGGCGACCGTGCGGCGGGTCACCTGGATGCCCTGCGATTGCAGGATGCGGGTGATCTGCTCATCGGTCAATGGACGGCTGGGATCTTCATCTTCGATCAGTTTCTTGACCCGGCGCTTGAGGATCAGGAGCGATGTGCCGCCGCCCTCCGGTCCCTGCACGCTCTCGCTGAAGAAGTACCGCAACTCGAATACGCCCTGTGGAGTGTGGGCGTACTTGTTGGCCACTGCACGGCTCACCGTGGAAGGATGCACGCCGATCTCTTCGGCCACCTCCTTGATCATCATGGGTTTGAGTTGATCGATGCCGCGCTCCAGGAAATCCTGCTGGCGTGCGACGATCGAGTAACAGACCTTGGTGATGGTCTGCTTGCGCTGCTCGATGTTCTTGATGAGCTGAATCGCGCTCTTGTAGCGCTCTTTCACGTAGTCGCGGGTGTTTTTATCGTTGGTGCCGTCGCGCGCGACCAGCTTTTTGTAGGCCGGATTCAAACGCAGCTGCGGCAGGTCTTCGTCGTTCATGATGACCAGCCACTCGTCTCCATGCTTGACGAAGGCCACATCCGGTTCGATTAATCGGGCCTGGACTATGTTGTAACGCAGTCCGGGACGCGGATCGAGAGTGCGAATGTAATCGAGCGCCGTCTGCACCGCTTCGACAGGACGCCCGATGGCCTTGGCGATTTCTTTGTGCTGCTTGTTCTGCAGGCCTTTCAGGTGATGGTCGACCACGGCCATGGCATCCTGCAAAACCTGGGCTGTGCCGTTTCCGTTCTTGTGCTGCTCCAGTTGGACCTGGTGAAAGCGGAGCTGCGCCAGCAGGCACTCCCGCAAATCGCGGCAACCGACCCCAGGAGGATCGAGTTGCTGCACTACCTGCAAAGCTTCCTGCAAGTCAGCAGCGGTGAATCTGGGCTCGTACACAGGGACAGCGGGGGCTTTGGGCTCTTGCGCCGGAGCCACGGCGGCGGCACCGTTTGCCGAGTTCGACAGGAAAGACGCCTCGACCTGATGATCGGCCGCATGCCCAACCGCCGCACTCGTATACAAAGAATCGTCGGGAATGACCGGATCGACAACGGGATCGGCGTCGACCTCCAGCGTTTCAGCCGTCCCCTCGGAGGCCGGTTGCTCTTCCGCCTGGGTTGCGGCCGCTGCTGCATCGGCAATCCCTAACGCCTGCGCTTCGCTGACAATTTTCTTGGCCGTTTCGGCATCGGCTTCCGGTGTGGCCGGCGGAGCGACGCCCAGCAATTCGTCCTCGCTCGCGATCAGATAACCGTCTTCGTTGAGGTTGCCGACAATCAAGTCGGCGGCTTCCCGCACGGCGGACGACAGGCTCAACGAGCCAAGCTGCCAGGTCAGGTGATCCGTGAGATTCGACGGCTTGGATAGAAAATTCTCGAACGACGGACGCTCGATGTCCTCCATCTCGCTGTGAGTGCGATAGCCGGGATCGAGATAGTCCTGGAAAAACGATCCGAAATCGATTTCCTCGAAAGGATCCTTCTTTTCGACCGCGGTGATGGGATTTTCTTCAGTCGTGGCGGCAGCGGCGCGCTCGCGGTCTTCTTCCTTCTTGCCGACTTCATCGAGCAGCGGAACCGAATCTTCCAGCTCTTCGAGGACCGGATTCTCCACCATCTCAGAGTTGATCATGTCCTTGAGCTCAAGCTTGTTGAGCGCAAGGACAGAGACCATCTGCACGAGACCCGGCGTAAGGATCTGCCGCTGCGAAAGCTTAACGCTGAGTTTGTGTTGAAGCAAAACCATGTCGGTAGTCGTCAGTCGTTCGCCGTTCATCGCTGTGTTGGCTTTTGCTTTTGCCAACGACCTACGACTAGCGACCAACGACGTTCTTGTCACACCAGGGAGAAACTCTCTCCCAAGTACACTCTTCTCACTTCCGGATCGCCGGCCAGTTGCTCCGGCGGCCCGTGACGGAAAATCCTGCCGTCGTCGATGATGTACGCCCGGTCGGTGACCGTAAGCGTTTCGCGCACGTTATGGTCGGTGATCAACACTCCAATGCCGCTGGCTCGCAGACTGCTAATTATCTTCTGCAAATCGAGCACGGCAATCGGGTCGATCCCCGAAAACGGTTCGTCCAGCAAAATAAACGTGGGATTGATGCACAGGCAGCGGGCAATTTCCACGCGCCGCCGTTCCCCACCGGAAAGGGCATATCCGCGGTTCTGGCGGATGTGCTCCAATCCTAGTTCGTCAATAAACTTTTCCATCTTCTCGCGGCGCTCGTGCCAGGAAATCGGCTGCGCCTCTAACACCGCGAGGATGTTTTCCTCAACTGTCAGTTTGCGAAAGACCGAAGCTTCTTGCGGGAGATAGCTGATGCCATACTGGCGGGCCCGGAGGTACATGGGAACGTCAGTGATGTCCTGACCGTCATACAGCACGCGGCCAGTGTCTGGGGGGATCAAGCCTACGATGGCATAAAACGTTGTCGTCTTCCCTGCACCGTTAGGGCCTAATAATCCAACAACTTCGCCCTGATCGACCCGCAGGCTGACGCCGTTTACAACCCTCCGGCCACGGTACGACTTGCCGATTTCTTCAGTGGCCAGAGTACGCATTTATCGTGCCACTCGCGTCTGCGTTACCACAGGAGTACTTGCTTCGCCTTCTACGAGCACCCTATCATCGCGCCTAAAGAAAGTCAACGAAACCCCGGTAATCTTGCCTTGTTCGGCATCAAAAATGCTAGGAGGTCCCCCGGTCAGCACAAACTTGTCCTCCGCCGCTGTATAGACCAGTTTCTCACCCTCGGCCCGCCGATTCGGCTGCTGCACCTTCACGTTCCCTTCCGCGACCATGCGATCCAACTGCCCCGGGCCTGTAGCCGACTGATTTGTCGAGGTTTGACTGCGGGGCACAAGATAAGCATCGGCGGTTTTTGAGGACGCGGTAAAATCCGAGCCCTTGGCGACGACCCCGCCTTCATAGTGCACTTTTCGTTCTGAATCAGCATAGGTCAGCTTGAGCGCGGTGATCGCAACCAGCCCGGTTTGCGCGTGCCCAGCGGACGTTTTCGCTGCCTTCCCCAGATCAAGAGGCTTTTGCTGCCCATCTTTTTCCGTCTGCGCCAGAACGGTCTGCACCGGACGAACCGCTGTCCCCTGCGCGGTCACAAATCTCCGGTCCCGGTCGAACTCGATTGAAGGCGCCTCGATGACATTTGCCTCCTGCCACAGGCGCGCATTGCCCTGATAAAGCGCGACGCCGGCCTTGCCGTGAGCGGTCATGGTGCGGGCGGTCACGTGAATCGGCGAAGACGAGGCCAGCAGCGCCCCATCCGGCTGCTCTTTCAGTTCGCTGTAGCTGGTCTTGACGTCGCCCTCGGCCACCGATTCACTGGTAGAGCGGTTGATCCTAATGGTGTTCGCGGTTGTCTCCATTCCTCCATTGGCAACCCGAGGATTGCCGGTCAGCACCAGCATTTGATCGGCGGGAGTATAGCGTCCGGAGTCGGCCCAAGCCTGCATTCGCTTGTCCGGCGTCTGCCCGTCGGAGTAGGCGACGTTTCCTTTTTGCGTAATCGAGTCGATACCGCCTTGTGGCAGGAATGTCGCAATCACAGAATCGCTCGTGCTCACGCGGTCCGGCTGCCCGGCGTTGGAATTCACGATACGGGCATTGTCCGCGCCGTGGACGGTGCTGAGACGGGTCCGCTGGTCCTCCGTCGCGAAGTCGGCATCGAACTTATCGGCCGTGATCACGGTCTTCTGCACGGATCCCGACGCGGCGAGGCTGATCGATGCGGCAGGCCCATTCGACACGGCCGGGCTGGGCTGCGCGTCGGTAATCGTGATCCGCGCCGCGCCCAAAGTCACGGCGTGTTTCAACACCCGCCCCCGGTCCACGATGAAATCGATCGCCGGAGCCGTCAGGTCGAAATCCTGCTTCCCGCTTCCATTCGCCTTGGTGTCCGCGCTGGATACATTCGCCGCATTCTGCAGTAAGTGAGCCCCATCCAAGGCATGGATCGTCTGCACTTCATTCTGTCCGGCGAAATCGACGACCACGCGTCCCGCTTCGCCCTGCACCGGCTCCGTTCCGGTCTCCTCGATATGCACATTTCCCGTCAGGATCGCCGTATGCAGCAGATCCTCTCCATCCACCAATAAAAACTCAGCCTGATCCGACCGCCCTTGGATCTCCTGCTTTGCAGTCGAACCCTCTCGCTCCCTCGATCCCTTCGCGCCGCCGGGCCGGGCTACGGTGTTAACGTCTCCCACGGCCAGTACTCGCTGCACATGGTTCTCGGAGCTCAGGAAAAACGTAGCCTGGTCAGCTCGTACCGTTCCGTCGCTCCGAACCAGGTGGGCATGATCCAAAATGATTTGCCGGGGATCATTGGTGATGACGCCATGCTCGGCTTCCAGCACCGCCGGCTCCTTACCCGTCAGCACAATGCGGATCTGCGACACCAGCGTCAGCGTGTTGCCCTTGCCCGCATAGGTCACGCCCACTGCCGAACCGCTGGCTTGCGGAGTCCGGAATTCCACGCGCTCGTCGGTAGCGGCGTTCCCCGTGTCCCGGTTGAAGACCAGGTTCCGCGTCTTCAGATGAATGGGATTCTTGACCTCTTTCGGCGTGGATTGATCGGGACTGGTCTCGCCCGCCGGATTCGATACAAGATCGATCTGCACATCGCCTTGGGCAATCACGTCTCCCGTTTTTTGATCGTAGGCGAAATCGTCTCCATAGATCTGGTCGAAGCGCGAGGAGTCCCGGCCGTAGAGAACGATGTTTACATTGTGTAACTCGGCATTTCCATTGAGCTTGAATTGCTTGACGTCGCTGGCCTGTACCGTGAAGAGGGTGCGGTTGCCATTGGACTTCGAAAACTGGAAGCCGTTCGCCGTTTGCTTAATGTCGTAGCCGATCTTGCCGGGGATCGTTTTCAGTGCATTCGTCGCCTTCGAACGCGCATAGAAATACATCCCTGCGACCACCATCGTGAGCGCGATGGCAGTCACAGCGAGCAAGCGCCGGAGACGGTAAACTTTCAGCGGCATCTGGCTTCAGTGTAATCGAAGCGGGTTCAGTGGCAAGGTTTTGTACTCCGGCTGTTTAGGTTCTCTCATTCGCCTTCCCTCGCGTCCAGCAGGTTTTCTCTGCGTTCTCAGCGCGCCTTTCTCGGCGGCCTCTGCGGTTCAAAGCTCTTACTTCGAAGCGTTCGAAAATAAAACCCGCAAGTCGAACGCCGCGTTTTCCCAGCCACCAGCCTCGTCTACACTTAGATGCGTCATCCTCATGACCACGCCCGCCCAGAAACCGCCGCTGCTGGACTTTTACAACCTGCGCGTGATGCGCGGACAGAAGATTGCGCTCGACGACTTCAGCCTCCGCGTTGGCGCCAACGAGCACATCGCCATTCTCGGCCCCAACGGCTGTGGAAAATCCACGCTCATCAAAACCATTACCCGCGAATGTTATCCCGTAGCCCGCCCGGAATCCTCCATGTCCCTTCTCGGAGAAGATACCTGGGACGTCTTCGCGCTCCGCACCCGGCTGGGCATCGTATCGAATGACTGGATGCTCTCCTGCACCGGCGACGCTCTCGGCCGTGACGTGGTTCTATCCGGCTTTTTCAGCAGCATCAGCATCTTTTCCAATCATGCCGTCACGGCGAAACACCGCGAACTCGCCGACGCAGCGCTGGCGGATCTGAACATATCGCACCTGGCAGACCGCCCGGTTTGTGAGATGTCGTCTGGAGAGGCCAGGCGCGTGCTGATTGCGCGCGCGTTAGTCCACAAGCCGCGCGCCCTGCTCTTTGACGAGCCCTGCAACTCGCTCGATCTCGCGGCCCAGCAGACCTTGCGGCACACCATGAGCGCGCTGGCGCGCGCCGGAACCGCCATCATCCTGGTGACTCATGAATTAGCGGATATCGTCCCGGAGATTCAGCGCGTCGTGCTCATGAGTTCGGGACACGTGGTGGCCGATGGGCCGAAGGAAGAAATTCTCCAGGTCGATCGCCTGGCCAAGCTATTCGGCGTCACCGTGGAGATCGCGCGGCGGGACGGCCACTATCACCTGTGGTAGCCCCAGTCTTTATATCGCGCAGCGTAAGTTCCAGGCCCCCGTATTCGGGATGATCGTTGTGTCCGACCGTGAAAGCGATATCGATGGAATCGCCCGCCAGAAGCGGCGTTTGCTGCAAACGCTCGGCCATGTGCCATCCCAGGGCATCGAAGACGATCTTGGTTCTCAGTTCCCGGTTCTCAGTTCTCAGTGAGCTCTCGTAACCCACGACCGCGGCGGCCGCTTTTTCGCTGCGGTGGATGGTAGCGCCATCGGGATGGCATCGTGGAGTCGCCAGGATTGCCGCCGCGGAAAGCTCAGACGACTCCTCGGGAACTGGCACGACCTGCCCCTCTCTCAGTTTCAGCTTGACGTGCTTCTCTTTCAGAATCCGCGGAGGCGCGGTGAGCTGCACTCCGCGCGCGGCGAATACAGGCTCGGGATTTCCCATCCCATACGGTTCGAGCAGCTCGAGAGCTTGAAACAACTCCGGCGTTACATCGGCCAGACCGAGTTCCGCATCCAGATCGAGGACTGGATCGAAATCCGCCAGCGTCAGCTTCGTGCGCGCAAACTCGTCCAGTCGCGTACGCAACTCCGGCACGTTCGCTGCAGGCATGGCGAATCCGCACGCATGGGAATGCCCGCCGTATCGCGAAAACAGCTTGCTGCATGATTCGACTGCTTCCAGCAGATGGAAGGCGCGAATCGAGCGTCCCGAACCAAAAGCTTCGTCGCCTTCGCGCGCGATCACGATCGTAGGACGGTTGTAACGCTCGACGATCCGCGTCGCCGTTATCCCGATCACCCCACGATGCCAGCCGTCGCCATCCACGACAATGCAGTAGGCATCGCACAGCGTGGGATCGCCCGTGAACCGCTCTTCCACCGCGCGCAGGATTTTTCGTTCTTCCTCCTGCCGGTCCGAATTGAGCTGATCAAGCTTCGCCGCCAATTCCCGGGCGCGCGCCGGATCTTTCACGCTGAACAGTTCAATCACGTCGCGGGCAACGTCCATGCGGCCGGCAGCATTGATGCGTGGTGCGATCCGAAAGCCGACTTCCCCGGAGGTCGGCGGACGGTTCGCCGAAATCTGCGCCACCTCGAGCAGAGCTTTCAGCCCGGGATTGACCGCCCTGCGCAATGCTTCGAGCCCCAAAGACGCAAAGACTCGATTCTCCCCCGTCAACGGCACCGCGTCGGCAATCGTTGCGATCGCCACCACTTTCATGAACGAGAGCAGAAAACGGTCTCGATCCTTGGCATCGAGGCGCCGCTCCATCAATCCTTGCGCCACCTTGAACGCCACTCCCGCGCCACAAAGCTGCTTGTACGGATACGCACAACCTTCCTGATTAGGGTTCACGACGGTGAACGCCTTGGGCACGCCATCCGGACCGGGCAAGTGATGATCGGTCACGATCAAATCGACACCGAGCCGGCACGCAGTTTCCGCGGGCGCAAAGGCGCGAATCCCCATATCCACGCTGACAATCAGTCGAACACCCGACGCCGCCGCCCGCTCGATCACATCGTCGCGCATGTCGTAGCCTTCGCGAAGACGATGCGGGACGTGAAAGTCGGCTGCGCCGCCGCAAAGTTCGATGGCTGTTTTCAGGATGATCACCGCCATCGTGCCGTCTACGTCGTAATCGCCGTAAATCAGGATCGGTTCCTTGCGTTCGATGGCTGCATCCAGCCGATCGACGGCGGCGCTCAATCCGGTCATTTGCTGCGGCGAGTGAAGGTGCGCCAGACCCGGCGAGAGAAAATGCTGCGCGGACTCGGCATCAGCGATGCCCCGGCGTGCCAGCAGCGGAGCGAGAATGCGCGCTGCGCCCGCCACGCCGCGGAATGCGGTTTCCGTGCGCATGCACCCGGTCAGAAGATCGACCAGCGCCGAATCGGTTGGCTTTTGAATCCACTGCATGGCTTAGGCCAGCCTGAGCGCGGCTTCTACGTGAGGGATCTCCACACTTCACGCAGAATGCACAGGTCCTTGGCTTGACTCTGGATGACAAGGAGTTTACTACGGGAGTGAACGACTTAGTTTTCGTCGTCCTGATCGGGTTCGTCCATGGTGAGTCCGCCGAATTCGTCGGAGACTTCGAGCAGGTGCTGGTAGCGCTCGTACCACTCGGTGCTCACTTCGCACAGGAACATCGAACCCTGGTATGCCCAGCCCAGTTGCAGGTATCCCACTTTGCCCACGTGCGCGCGCAGCCAGCGGGCATCCTCGACATCGTCGCCATCGGTGAACTCGGAGTTGGTCAGCCGCTGCACCATCTCATCCAGTTCGGTGCGCTCGAGCGTCCAGGAATGCATCGTCAGAAACGGAGCCCCGGCCGCTTTGGCCAGCTCTACAAAATCTTTCCAGCCGTCCGGATTTTCGCCCATCTCCCACATCACACACTGCACCTCTTCATAGTCCACAAAACCGTGGAAGCGCCGCATGCCGTGACCCTCAATGAAGGCCACCATGTCGTCTCTTACTGTGGTGAGATCGTCAGGAATGGGAGACATAGGTGAAAAGCCGTAATTATTTATTGTATGCTGTTCGTCCTTTCGTTGCCACTACCCGGCTCGCATCAATGAATTGGTGTGGGCGCCGTCATCAGCCGCACGAACAAGTCGTAGAACTTTTTCGCATCCAGATCCAATTGAATTTCTACCGCCTGCGTGGCCGATCTAGGGCTCTCCTGCAGTCCCCACGTCAGGGTGTTTCCGTAGCTTGCGCCGTGATCCATATCCACGCTCATATAGCGAGTCTCACTCCGGGTGATGATGCTGGGATCCATCCACGCGGCCGCAGCCAGTTCGTCCCACATAATGTCGGCACCGGGCCACAGCATGGCAAATCGCGCAACATACTTTGCCGCTGGCGTTCCGCTGGCTTCGATTTGCTTTACCATCTCCGCTGTCATGTGAGTCTTGACGGAGATATCGGTGGGGGTGCACACAATTTTCTTCCACGGGGCGCGCAACACAATGGCTGCGGCCTCCGGATCGAACCAAAAATTAAACTCATGCCGCGGATTGTTTATAAATTCGGCATTACTGCTTTCCGGGCTGAGGCTCCCGCCCATGAAAATGAGTTCCTGCACCAGTTGCGGGAAACCCGGGTCCAGTGAGATGACCAGCGCGAGATTCGTCATCGGACCGCCTTCGTAGATCGTGATCTCGTGCGGATACTTGTGCACCATGCGGATCAGAAAATCCGCGGCGTCTTCGTTGGCCGGCTTCGAAGTGGGCGCGCCTTCCGGCAGCGGCGGCACAACCGACGCTTCGTGCCACCAGCGATCGTCCCACGCGCCCGCGTAGGCGACCTTTCCATAGCGCTGCTGCCAGAATTTGGATTCTTCCCTCGTCCGCACTAAAGGAAATTCTGCCCCGGGCACAACCGGAATATCCGTGCGCCCGACGATTTCGAGCAACCGCAGCGTGTGCGCGACCTCTTCATCGCGCCATTGATTCCCGCTGACCACGGTGATGCCGAGCACCTCCGCCTGCGGAGACTGAATCATCATCAGCAACGTCTGCATGTTGCTTCCGCCCGGCCCGGAGCAATCTTCGTTGATGATGACTTTGCGGCGAGGCTGCGCCCAGCACAATGCGGACAGGATTATGACTCCCGCGAAGATTTTCGTTTTCAGCATCGCTCCTTTTTACAAATTTGAGAAATTTCCTGACAGCAAACAGTCAACTCTTTCTTACCAATCGGCCGCGTCATCAAATCCGTATAGATTTTGTAAAACTTCTCCGCATCGATGTCGAACTGCACGTTCGCCAAACGCTCATAAGGAGGAACCACCGCGCTGCTTTCCCAGAAGAGCGTCATCCCGTAGCTCGCGCCATGATCGATGTCGATATCCATATAGAGCTGCTTCTGCCCGGTAATGATTTGCGGATCGATCAGCGCCACCCCGGCGATCTCGTCCCACATGTAGCCAGGCAGGGAGTACTTGTCGAGATATTGCGTCACCGGCGTGTTGGCGCTGGCGATCTGCGCCTTCATCTCGGGGGTGTAACGAGTTTTGACCGAGATATCGATCGGCGTAATCGTCATCTTTTTCCACGGAGCGCGCAGCACAATGCGCGCGGCCTCGGGATCGAACCACCAATTGAATTCGCGGCGGCCATTGATCGCCCCCTTGTCGATCGCGCCCTTATCGGCATAAAGTCCGCCGCCCATCAGCACGAATTCCTTGGCCAGCGTTGCCACTTCTGGATCGAGTTTGAGCGCCAGCGCATAATTCGTCAGCGGACCGCCCGCCCACAGCACCACTTCGCCGGGATACTTGTGCACCATCTGAATGATGAATTCCGCCGCCGTTCCGTGATGCGCCTCAATGTGCGGCTCGCCCTCGGGCAACGGTGGAACGACATCCGGATCGTGATACGGCATTTCGTAAATGATCGAGCGGTTCGCCTTGAACTTGTCCGTCCATGCACCCTTGTACTCAAACTTCCCGTAGAGCGCTTCCCAGCGCTCAGACTCTTCCTTGGAATTGAGGAGCGGAAATTCCGCGCCCTGATAAACCGGCACGTCGGTGCGCTCGGCGATCTCCAGCAGCCGCAGCACATGCTGCGTTTCCTCTTTCACCCATTGATCGCCGCTCACCGTGGTGATGCCCAGGACGTCGAACTTTTCCGATTGCAGAAAGACCAGAATCGCCTGCTGATCGCTGGTGCCAGGCCCGCGCGCATCCTGATCGACAATGATTTTGATCTTCTGCGCGCTCCCCGCAGTGCATAAGAAAGCCGCGAAACTAAACTGCAACACCATCTTTCGGATAACTCGCTGCATGATTCCCTCTCCCGGTTTGGGCCAAACAAAATGAAAGGGCAGATCGGGCCAAGCCCGTCTGCCCGGAAGAAATGTTATACCCGAACTCTAGAATTTGAGTTTCAGGGCGAATTGAATCACTCGTGGGTTGTTCACTGTGCCGTAGATCAACCCGAAGGTCGAGGACGAGTTGATGTCCTGCATTCCGCTCGAACCTCCCGGCAGGAAGAACTGAGCATGGTTGAAAATATTGAAGAATTCGGCTCGGAACTGCAGGCTCATGCCCTCGCGGGGCAGCATGAAATTCTTAATGGCTGAAAAGTCAGTGTTCACAAACCGCGGACCCGAGATCGGAGCACGAGCGGCAGTGCCGAGTTCGCCGACTGTGTGCTGCTGGGGAGTATTCGGGTCAATTACGAAGGTTGGGGCAGGCGCAAAAGCACAGGGGTTAAACCAGTTCAGTACGGTATGAATCTGACTGGGAGCACTGCAGCCTGGATTCGCAGCCACCGGCCCAGCCTTGTTCGGATCCCCGACTTGGTCAGGACGGTTCAGCACGTTGCCGTTCCACATGAAGTTCACGCCTGACCCGTTATTGCTGTCCACCACGAACAGTGGAAATCCGGATTCGGCCTTCTCGATGACGTTGACCTGCCAGTTGCCGAGTGCGGCATTCACCGGCCCGCTCCAATCGCTGCCGAAGTGCTTGCCTTTACCGAACGGCAGGTCATAAATAATGCTCGTCGTGAACTGATCATTCAGATTGAGCTGAGACAGACTCCAATCCAACTTCTGGCTGCCTGGGAGTGGCCAATAGGTGGCACCGGGGAACGTTCCCAGACCATCGGGAAATCCGGAATCGAAGGTCCGCGACCAGGTATAGCCGACGAGCGCATACAAGCCGTGGCGCGCGCTCTTGGTTTCCGCTTTGACAATCAAAGAGTCGTATCGTGCCCTGCCGATGTCGTTGTTGTTCGAGACCACAGTGAATGGGCCGTAGGGCGCGCTGAAGGCCGTCCCGCCCGGTCCGCAACCGAGGGTATAGCCGGAGACCACTCCGCAGGCAGTCGGTGAACCGACGTTTTCGTTCACGCCGTCCACCAGGATATGTGTACTGCGCGAGCCATAATATCCAGCGGTGAGCACCACATTCGAAGGCAATTGATGTTCCACGTTCAAATTGAACTGCTGCACCATTCCCTGCTTGAAGTTAAGATTTTGCGACAGAACCGTGCCTGTAAAGTTGGCCGGATTCGGAGGCGCCGTAAATAGCGGCAGGAACGCTGTCTGAATTCCGCAGCCCTGGGTTCCGAGGCTTCCGAATTTGCAAAGCCCGTTGAAATTGTCGGTCTCCGCGTAATAGGGGGGATTCTGCCACAAGCCCTGCGAGCCCTGGTTCCATGACGAATCGTGATAGATTGCGTATCCGCCACGCACAACCGTCGTCTGACTGCCCAGTGCCTTCCAGGCGAAACCGATGCGCGGCTCTAGAGCGGTCTTGTCGAACTGCACTCCCACCCCGCCTCCGGAAACCACACAACCGGTGCAACTGCTGAGCGGGCCGTTAACCAGGTATTGTTCCGTCTGGAAATTGAAGTTAGCTTGCCTGCCGCCCGCTTCCGAAATCGGAGTCACCAGCGCCCAAGCCACGCCAAGGTTCACAGTCAGATCCTTTGAGACGCGCCAATCATCCTGCACGAACGGGCGGTACATCTTCCAGCGGCGCCCGGTGGTTGCGCCCAGGAACGTCTGGTCGTGGATGCCGCCGCCAATCTGGCCCAGCAGCAGATCTGCAGCAGAGTCCCCTGTGTAGCTGCCAAACATCAGAAAGTACCCATCCCCGAATCCGTTCGTTTCCACATTCATCTGGTTGAAGCGAATGCCAATACCCACGCGCACGTTGTGGTTGCCGCGGATCATGTCGAAGGTGTCGTTTAAGGTGTAAACGTTGGTGCCGCCCACAAACGGCGAAAATCCGCGATCGCCCAGCGACCAGTAGTTGGTCATCTGGATCGAACTCAGACCGCAACTGATGCAGTCTTTTGTCGACTGGTTCAGGCTGGCCGGGTAACCGGTAATGGAATCGCATGCACTCCCTAGGTCAGCCCCCTGAATTCCGAGCGTCGCCGCCGTGCAGGTGCCGCTGCCATAGGACGCTATGTGGTTGAAAATGCGGTTGAAGCCAAAAGTGACCTGGTTGATGTTATTCGAATTGAGGATGTGGGTCTCCGAAATCGTGGCGTTGCGCCCGTGATTCGTGATGTTTTGCGTGCTGGCAAAGGGATTCTGCTCCGCGAAACCCGGCGAACCACCCGGAACAAACGAGACTGCCTGATCGTAGCTGAAGCGAGCGAACAGGGAATCCTTATTCGAGAAGTTGTGGTCGAGGCGGATATCAAATTCGCCCTCGTTCAGCTTTCTGACGGGAACGTTCGCGTAATTGAGCCCGTTCGTAAAAGTTGAACTCGCGGCCGGGTAGAGATTGATCAACGATTGCCCAACCGGGTCGATCAATGCTAGGGGAATGTAATTGCATGGCGTACCCACGCCGGCTGCCTGACCTCCGTGGCCATTGATCGGTTCGGAGGTCGGCACGGGAGCAGTCTCCGTCCCAGGGACGCACATGAAAGTTGTGGCATCAACCGGCGGTTTTGGGGGTGCCGGATTTTGCGCATAGGGGTTCGACAGCGAGGTGAGGAATGGATCCCCGCGGAAATCTCCCGTCTTCATTGCCGCTGTCGGAATCGTGCCCACAAACGGAATTCCATGCCGCTGCTGCTTCGCCTGATAGTCGAGGAAGAAGAATGTCTTGTCTTTCTTGATCGGGCCGCCGAAAGATCCGCCGAACTGGTTCAGGTTGAATTGTTCGCGGAATGCGGCAAAGTAGCTGCGCGCGTCCAGCTTGGTGTTGCGCAAGAACTCAAACAGAGAGCCGTGGTATTGGTTCGATCCGGACTTAGTGGTCACCAGAACAGTTGGACCCGCGCGCGTTCCCCACTCCGCCGAGTAGTTGTACTCCAAAACTTTGAATTCCTGGATGGCATCAATCGAAGGCAGAATGGCGATTCCGCCGGCAGTCAGTTCGTTGTTGTCATTGCCGTCAAGCAGCCAGTCCGTGCTCTGCGCGCGCGATCCGCCGACCGAAAGCGAATAGGTTCCGCGGGCGGAAACTTCGCTGCTCGGACCGCCGTTGAAGAAGCTGCCCGGATTGGTCTCCTGCGTGGTCCCCGGCGTCAGGGTCGCCAGCTGCACAAAGTCACGCCCGTTCAGCGGAAGCTCGGCCACTTCTTCCGACGTGATGACCTGCCCGAGCGTCGGAGTCGTCGTCTCCACCGCAACTTCCGTCGCGTTCACTTCCACGCTGGTACTGACGGACGCGGGCTGAAGCGTGAAGTCGAGTTCGCGGTGTTCGTCCACCTGCAGGCGGACATCTTTCTGCTCCGCCGGACCGAAGCCCTGCGCCTCGACATGAATCGTGTAGAACGAAACCGGCAGCAGCGGGACGAGATAGTGGCCAGAGTCGTCCGTCTTGGCTTCGCGCGTAAGCCCGGTGGCCTGGGACGTAATCTTTACGTTCGCTCCTGAGATGACGGCGCCCGCTTTATCGGAAACGGTACCCGAGAAGCTTCCCGTCGCTTGGCCGTATGCCACGCAACTCAACAGCATCAACAGCGCACAGCAATACCCGACGAAGAGCGTCTTGTAGCTCTGCATTTCTCTTTGCCCCTTTTCGCGGTCTCCGAAAGAAAAACAGCCCCCCCCTAGCCCCGGAATGTCGGGAGGTCTACACGGACCGCAGACACGGCTTATAAATCCCGGCTTACCGGTTAGTCAAGAATTTTCGTTCGGAGAGGCGAGGGATGTGGGCTGCCATTTTGCGAATCTCATTACAAAACCCATTTAGTGAAAGATGGGTTAGTGCGGATCGACGGGTGAACGGGTGGAAGATCGGCGTTGCTTGTTCTTTCCGGCACTTGGACTTCGCGCCGTTCGGAATCTCAAATTCGCAGCGCAGCCCTCTTGCGTATCACGCGCGAGCAGCCCATTCCGCATCGAATCGTGCACGATCGTAAAAAGACTTCTGCGTGCCGATTCCTGTTGTAGACAATCCGGCGTAGAGATTCGCGCGCCGCACCGCTTCTTTTTCCGGCACACCTTCGCCCAGAAAAACGGCGAAGCTGCCGATAAACGCGTCCCCCGCGCCCGTGCTGTCGACGCTCTTGACCGCGAACGGCGCAACATGTTCGCTGCCTTCGCGGCTCGCCAGCAAAGATCCATTCGCTCCCAAAGTGATGATCACGCGCCGGATTCCTCCCTCAATCAATTTCTCGGCACACCTCTTCGCGTCATCCACGTTCTTAACCGCCGATCCTGTGATCGCCTCGGCTTCGCTCTCGTTCGGTACAAAGTAATCCAGATCCTTCAGCGCGGCCATATCCACGGCATGCGCCGGCGCAGGATTGAGAAGGCAGCGGATTCCATTTTTGCGCGCGAATCCGATGGTGTAATACACCGTCTCCACCGGAATCTCGAATTGCAGTACGATGCAGTCCACGGACTTCAGCATGTCGGCCGCGGCGTCGACATCTGCCGGCTTGAGCGCGTCGTTCGCGCCTTTCACCACGAAAATGCGATTCTGCCCGTTCGGCTCCACAAAGATCGGAGCCACCCCGGTCGACAGCCCCTCGACCTGCTTCACATAGGTTGGATCAATTCCCTGCTTGCGGAAATTTTCGATCGTGGCCGGACCGAACAGGTCGCTTCCCACTCGTGCTACCATGAAGACCTCGGCGCCGCACAAGCGCGCCGCCACAGCTTGATTGGCTCCCTTGCCGCCAAAACCAAGATCAAATTTCTGCCCGAAGATGGTTTCGCCGGGCTTGGGAAATCGATCGGTGAATGTCGTGAGGTCAACATTCGCACTGCCCACTACCGCAATTCGAGGCCGCTTTCCCATGATCGCTTGTCGTCGTCTCCTGAAGTGTGAGGAAGGGCGAGTCTATTCAGCCGACTCCTGCGTGTCAACGCCGCATTCGAAACGAGCGCCGGATGAGACGATTGCGCGCTTTCTGCTATAGTTTCGTTCCTCGGCCGTTCCGTTGGAGGATCCCATGCCCCGCACCGTCCGCTGCGCCCTGATTCAAGCCGGCAACGTCCTCAGCACCACCCGCCCTCTTCCGCAGATTCGCAAGGCGATGATCGATAAGCACATGAAGTTGATCGAGCAGGCGGCGCGCAAGAAAACCCAGATCCTCTGCCTCCAGGAACTTTTCTACGGCCCGTATTTTTGCGCGGAGCAGAATGCGCGCTGGTACGAAATGGTGGAGCGTGTGCCCGAAGGCCCCACCACGCAACTCATGCAGAAGGTCGCCGCTAAACACAAGATGGTCATCGTCGTTCCCGTTTATGAAGAACACATGCCCGGCGTGTATTTCAACACTGCTGCCGTCATCGACGCCGACGGCCGCTATCTCGGCAAGTATCGCAAGCATCACCTTCCGCACTGCCATCCCGGCTTTTGGGAAAAGTTTTATTTCACTCCCGGCGATCTCGGCTATCCAGTATTCGAAACCAAATACGCCCGCGTCGGCGTCTACATCTGCTACGACCGTCACTTTCCGGAAGGCGCGCGCATTCTCGGACTCAACGGCGCCGAAATTGTTTTCAATCCTTCCGCCACCGTCGCTGGGCTCTCCGAATATTTGTGGGAACTGGAGCAGCCGGCGCATGCGGTGGCGAACGGATATTTCGTGGGAGCCATCAATCGCGTTGGAATTGAAAAGCCCTGGAGCATCGGCGAATTCTACGGCAAGAGTTATTTCTGCAACCCGCGCGGCAAGATCATCGCGCAGGCCAGCCGCAACAAAGATGAAGTCGTTGTCGCCGACCTCGATCTCGATATGATTGCCGAGGTCCGCAAGGTCTGGCAGTTTTTCCGCGACCGCCGGCCGGAAACTTATGCGCCCATTACAGCGCAGAGCGCAACTTCAGCCGCGGCCGATTGAATTCACGATCCCAACCGAACTTAATGACGACTCCGCACACCCCTCCACTGCGTTCCGATATCGAATCCAGCCCGCTGTACAACCCTGACCTCGCACCCGCGAGTACCGCACAGCGCCATTGGGGAACGTACAACTTCGCCGCGCTTTGGATCTCCATGTCCGTCAACATTCTCACCTACATGCTGGCTGCCAGCTTGATTCAAGGTGGGATGAACTGGCGACAGGCCGTCGCTACCATCTTCATCGGAAACGTAATCGTTCTTGTCCCAATGCTGTTGAATTCGCATCCGGGCGCGAAATACGGAATCCCTTTTCCAGTGTTGGCTCGCGCCTCGTTCGGAGTCATCGGCGCAAACGTGGCGGCCGTTCTGCGCGCGCTGGTGGCCTGCGGATGGTTCGGCATCCAAGCCTGGATCGGCGGCGAAGCCATCAGCACTCTGCTCGCAATCCTTTTCCCCGCGTGGAAAGACTTCCCTCACGGCGCGGCCATCTGCTTCCTCATCTTCTGGCTCATCAACCTCGCCGTCGTTCTCAAAGGGATTGAGTACATCCGCATCCTGCAAGGCATTAGCGCACCGGTTTTGCTCGGAGTCGGCCTGCTCCTGTTGGGATGGGCCTATCACCGCGCCGGCGGCTTCGGACCGATGCTCTCGGTGCCGTCGCGATTTACCACCTTCCCGGAATTTTTGAAGTTTCTCATTCCAGCTCTCAACGGCACCGTCGGTTTCTGGGCCACAGTTTCTTTGAACATCCCCGACTTCACCCGCTTCGCGCGCCATCAGCGCGAACAAATCATCGGACAGGCCCTCGCCTTGCCCACCACCATGACCCTCTATGCTTTTGTCGGAATCGTCGTGACTTCGGCCACCGTCGTCATCTACGGCACTGCGATCTGGGATCCGGTGCAACTGCTTAGCCGTTTTCATTCTCCGGTTGCCGTCGTAATTTCCCTGGTCGCGATTCTGCTGGCCACGCTGAATGTCAATATCGGAGCCAACGTGGTCTCTCCCGCCAACGATTTTTCCAACTTGTGGCCGCGCAAGATCAGTTTCCGCACCGGAGGCATCATCACCTGCTTCATGGGCATCGCGCTCATGCCCTGGAAGCTTCTCTCCGACTACAAAACTTTTATTCTCGGATGGCTCGGCGGTTACGCGGCATTTCTTGGGCCGGTGGCAGGCATCATGATTTGCGATTACTTCGTGATTCGCAGGCGCGTACTGCGACTCAATGATCTTTATCTTCGTGATGGGATTTACGAATATTCCAACGGATTCAACTGGCGTGCCCTGATTGCGCTGGCTCTAGGCACCGGCACTGCGCTCGCCGGACTCGCAATTTCCTCGGTTCGCGCCTTGTACGACTATTCCTGGTTCGTCGGATTTCTTGTTTCGTTCGTGACGTATTACGTTATGATGCGGCCGCAACGGCAAGCCGCGCTCGCATCGCAACAAGAATCCGCATAGCGCGTTAAGCCTCCTTCGCCTTCAGGAACGCCGGCAAGATGTCTTTCTGGTACACGTCCAGCGTCTGCTCTTCCTCGCCGCACATCAGGTAGATGTTGAATTGCGTCACGCCGGCATTTGCCAGGTCGCGCAATTTTCGCCGGTGAGCCTCGGCCGGTCCCAGCAGGCAAAAACGATCCACGACTTCATCCGAGACGAAGGTCGCGTTGTCGCTCTCCACTTCGCAATGATGCTGGTAATCATAGTGTCCGCGTTCCTGCACGTACGACGTCAACGCGGGGGGAAGATCTTCCGGCTTGTACTGCCGGATCAAATCCATGACATGGTTCGAAACTAGCGCTGGAAACCAACGCACACGTTCCCGCCCTACATTTAGATCATCGGATACCCACACCGGTGCCGCCGCCATCACCTCGATGCGGCTCGGATCCCTCCCCGCCGCGCGTGCCCCTTCTTTCACAAAGCTCATGCACCACTCGATCAGCGCCGGATCGGCAAATTGCAAAATAATCCCGTCAGCCACTCGTCCGGCCATATGCAGGACCTTCGGCCCGTACCCGGCAATCCAAACGCGTGGAGGCTCTTGCGCCCAACTCAGGCGAGTCGGTTGCCCATCGTGCTGCACTTCTTTGCCCGACGTCAGATCGCGGAATTCCTTTACCGCCGCCTCCAGCTGCGACCAACTCACCGGCTTCTTCCCCATCACGCGCCGCGAGCTGTCACCGCGTCCAATGCCCAACTCCATGCGCCCGCCGGAAATCAGATTCAAGGTCGCAAAAAGACTGGCGGTCACAGTCAAATCGCGCGTTGCAGGATTCGTCACGCATGTTCCCAGCCGCATTCGTTCCGTATTCGCCGCCATCATCGTGAGCAGCGGATAGGGCTCTTTCCACAACACATGCGAATCGAAGATCCAGCCATATTCAAATCCCGCATTCTCCGCTTGTCGCGTCAATCCCACAATGCGTTGCACCGAAATGTCAGGCTTGATCGTGATGCCGAAATGCATGGCTGGTTCCTCTCTTCGAGTTTTGCGGCAACTTTGCGTGAACAACTAAAGGGCGGCAGTGTAGCATAGTTTTCTTCTCATTCCGGCGAGGAGGCCCTTGATGAGCTTCGACACAATCATCCGCAATGGTTCCGTCGTCACTGCCACCGATACTTACCTGGCCGACGTCGCGATTTCGAACGGCAAGATCGCCGCCATCGGCGCCGACCTGCCGGCACAAAATGCCTCGAAGATATTGGATGCATCCGGCAAGCTGGTGATGCCCGGCGGCATCGACGTTCACACTCATCTCGACATGCCCTTCGGCGGCACCACCAGCGCCGACGATTTCGAGACCGGAACTCGCGCCGCCGCTTTCGGCGGGACCACGACCCTCATCGATTTCGCCATTCAGTACAAAGGTCAGCCCTTGCGCCAGGCGTTCGATACCTGGATGAGCAAGGCCGCAAGCAAGGCCGTCTGCGATTATGCGTTCCACTGCATCGTGACCGATGTTTCCGCCGGCCAGCTTTCCGAGATGAACGATCTCGTGCACGAAGGCGTGACCAGCTTCAAACTCTTCATGGCTTATCCCGGCGTCTTCATGCTCGACGATGGCAGCATCTTCAAAGCCCTGCAGACTACATCGAAGAACGGCGGCCTGGTTTGCATGCACGCCGAGAACGGCAGCGCGATCGACGTCATCGTGCAGCAGGCATTGGCCGAAGGGAAAAAAGCGCCGAAGTATCACGCTCTCACGCGCCCCACCACCGCCGAAGCGGAAGCCACGTCCCGCGCCATCGCGCTCGCTGAAATGGCTGGAGCCCCCATCTACATCGTCCATCTCAGCTGCAATGACGCGCTCGAAAAAGTCCGCGAGGCTCGCGACCGCGGCCTCCCCGTCTATGCGGAAACCTGCCCGCAATATCTGTATCTCTCAATCGAGAACTTCGACGCCCCCGGTTTCGAAGGCGCGAAGTATGTTTTTACTCCGCCTCTGCGCGAGAAATGGCATCAGGAAAAACTCTGGAACGGCCTGCAACGCGATCACCTGCAAGTCGTCTCGACCGATCATTGTCCCTTCTGCTTCAAGGAGCAGAAAGAATTAGGCCGCGACGATTTCACGAAAATCCCCAATGGCGGGCCCGGCGTCGAGCATCGCATGAGTCTGATTTTTTCCGGCGGGGTGGCCAGCGGACGCTTCTCCGCCAATCGCTTTGTCGAGCTTGTCTCCACCACTCCTGCAAAATTATTTGGACTGTACCCGCGCAAAGGCACCATAGCTGTTGGTAGCGATGCGGACCTCGTGATCTTCGATCCTAAGCGCAAGCACACCATCAGCGCCAAAACGCATCACATGCGCGTGGACTATTCCATGTTCGAAGGAATTCAAGTTACGGGAATGCCCGACGTAGTCTTGTCCCGGGGCAGGATCGTTGTGGAAGGCGACAAATTTCTCGGTCGCGCTGGGCAGGGAGAATTCCTGCGCCGTTCGACCTACGCGCAGGTGAACGGATAGCCGCGTCTACCGCAGCGCGCGGAACAGAGCTTCTTTCCATCTCCGATTGTCGATCTGCCAACACACTTTGGCTTTGTGCGCGCCCTGAATTGCAGCGCGCCACGTATCCGAGTTCCGCTCATCCTCAGCGACGTTCAATCGATCGATCACCGTCATGCCTCGCGTCAACTCGCTCTGCGTCTCCACTTCCACGTAATGCTCGCTCCAATCTGTTCCCACAGTCGGATCAAGAGCGAGGCACATGGTCACCGGATCGGGCAGGCAAATTCCATCTTCTCCGGTTTGAACTTTCAGCGCCGTTCGCGCGTGGCTGTTGCACTCAATGGCGAAGTGACCGACTTCGGTGTTGAGCGCCTCAATCTGCTCGATGTCGCGATTGTTCAGGACGGCCTCGCCGCGGCAGAGTTGCCAACCGACCAGCTCCACCGGCAGCCCGCTGCGCATCACGATGCTCGCCGCTTCCGGATCGACCCACACGTTGTATTCCGCGGCCGGAGTCACGTTGCCTTCGCAACACGGAGCACCGCCCATCACGACACAACGGCTCACCTGCGCCGCAATCGACGGCCTCTCCGAAACAGCCAACGCCACATTCGTAAGCGGACCGAGAGTCACCAGAACTAGTCCCGGATGCGCTTCGATCGTTTCGATGATCGCATCCACCGCGTGACCCGCTTCGGCAGACTTGCGCGGCGGCGGGTAATTGTGATCTCCGAGCCCGTCGCGTCCATGAAACCAGGTCGCGTTCTGGTAAACCCGCGTGAGCGGCTTCTCCGCGCCTGAATACACCGGGACTTTTACTCCGCATAGTTCAGCGGTATAAAGCGCATTGCGCGTGGCTTGCTGCACGTCCACATTTCCCGCGACCACCGTGATCGCGGCCACGCGCACGTCCGGAGCGCGCAGCGCCATGATTAAAGCGACCGCATCATCCGAGGCGGTATCGGTATCGATCAGAAAAATGCGAGGCACGCGCGTAAGCATAGCAGAGCCAACTCCCAGCCTGCTCGGCTTGTCGCTCGCCCCAAACACGTGTACAGTTACTCGTTTCCCGAGAGGAAACGCATGTTCACGCCGCCAAGCCTTACTGTCGCGCTCTTGATGATGATTACCAGCGCCGTCTGCTGGGGTTCATGGGCCAACACCTACAAGGGAGTCAAGAATTATCGCTTCGAATTATTTTATTGGGATTACGCCATCGGCATTTTTCTGACTTCGCTGGTTCTTGCGTTCACCATGGGCAGCAGCGGCCACGATTCCTCCAGCTTCGTCGCCAACGTGCAGTCTGCCGATACCTCCAATATCGTCTCAACCCTCGTCGGCGGAGCCGTTTTCAACCTTGCCAATCTCCTGCTCGTCGCTGCCATCGACATGGCAGGATTGGCCGTCGCGTTTCCGGTGTCGATTGGAATCGCCCTCGTCGTGGGCGTGGTCTTGAGTTATGCTTTGCAACCGAAAGGCAACGCTTTGTTCCTGGCAATCGGCGTCGCTTGCGCTCTCGTCGCCGTTGTCCTCGACGGCAAAGCCTACGGCAGCCTTTCCCGTACGGGCCGCACCGTTTCGCGCAAAAGCATTGTGACCTGCGTTGTCTCCGGCGTGCTTATGGGATTATGGAATCCGCTTGTGGCCTACTCTGCGACGCGTGGCACCCCGCTTAGCCCGTACAGCTCGGTTGTGTTTCTCACGCTTGGAGCGCTGCTCTCATGCTTTGTCTGGAATATTTATTTCATGAAGAAGCCGCTTGTCGGTGAGCCGGTGAGCTTTGGCGGATTCTTCAGCGGACCCCCGTCCGGACATTTGCTAGGACTCTTCGGCGGGTTTATATGGGGTATCGGCACAGTGTTTAACGTCGTTGCCGGCACGAAGACGGGATTCGCCATCTCCTATGCGATCGGCCAGTCCGCGCCCATGGTCGCGGCCCTCTGGGGATTGTTGGCGTGGAAAGAATTTGCCGGCTCAGGCTCGCGCGCCCGCATGTATCTCGTGCTCATGTTCATCTTCTACGGGCTTGCAATTCTGCTGGTCGCACGCGCCAATGGATAGTCTCACCGTCCAGGCACGCAGTAATTCGAAAGATTTTTTCGGCGCCGCGCGTCTCGGCCGTGCTGAATTCTATTTCCCCTTGATCCGGCTGATGAATAGCTGCACAAACCGGTCCGCATCCGAATTCGTGCACACTCGCGCATTCGGGCGCAGAGGCATCAGGCCATCGATCTCGTAGTGGTCGCCGTGCAGTACATTTTTTTCCTCATACCCCATGCGGTTGGCAACCGTCTCCCCGCGCGTGAACTCGCCTTTGGTTTCCACATCGACGTGCATGTCCTTCAGCGTCACTAGCGTCGGATCGATCTCCGCGGCGACCGCTAGCGGATCGTACATCGCCGCTCCGGCATAGCCGCTCTTTTCCGACCGCGTCACATAAAAATCCGCGAGCTTCGCGATGAAATCACTTTCCGGCCCATGCTGCGCCTGCAAGTCTGTCAGATCTTTGCGCGTAAACAGAGTGCGCTCGCCCACGTCAGAGCCGATCATCGTCACCATCCAGCCGGCATTGAACACAATCGACGCCGCCTCCGGGTCGTTGTAGATATTCGCTTCGGCGGCTCCATTTACATTTCCTCCGGTGATCGACCCGCCCATGATCACGATGTGTTTCACCAGCGGAACGATCGACGGATCCTTTGATACAGCCAGCGCGATGTTCGTCAGCGGCCCGATCGGAATCAGTGTGATCTCGTGCGGATGCTTGTGTACCATCTCGATGATGAGATCCGGTCCAAATCGCGCGTCGGCCTTGCACTTGGACTCCGGCAGTTCCACTCCCGCCAATCCATTCGGACCGTGCCAGTACTGCGCCGTGATGAGTTTCTGATTCAGCGGATGGTGCGCGCCACCCGCCACGATCACATCGCATCGCCCGGCGAGCGACACAATCTTCAGCGCGTTCTCCAGGCCTTGCTTCCCCTCCACGTTTCCAGGCACGACCGTGAGCGCTTCCATTTTCAATTCCGGAGAATTCAGCGCCAGCAGAATCGCCATTGCGTCGTCAACACCGGGATCGGTGTCAATAATCACGCGTTGCGGCGTTTGCGCATTCGCACCTGCAAGCAGCAATAGAACACTCGCGAGAACAACCACTGACATCCAGACGCATCGGTTCATGAATAGCAAATCCTTCCACTGGAGTGTAAAAAAATAATCTCACAGCAACATGCCGGCAATGGAGGCTGACATCAGATTGGCCATTGTCCCCGCCAGCATCGCGCGCACGCCTAGCCGCGCCAGTTCCCCTCTTTTATTCGGAGCTAGCGCGCCAATGCCGCCGATTTGAATTCCGATAGAACTCAAATTTGCGAATCCGCACAGCGCAAAGGTTGCAATCGTGAACGACCGCGGATCGAGCGCGGCTCTCTGCGGGCCGAGCATGGAGAACGCCACCAGTTCGTTCAGCACCATGCGCGTGCCCAACAGGTTGCCGATCGCCGGACAATCGTGCCACGGAATTCCGATGACCCACGCGACCGGCGCGAACAGCACGCCCAGAATACTCTCCAGGCTCACCGGAAACCACACGATATGGCGATGAATGCCACCCAGAATGCCGTCGAGCAGAGCCACCAGCGCGAGGAACGCGATCAGCATGGCTCCGATGTTCAGCGCCATATGCAGGCCGTCGCCCGTGCCCCTCGCAATCGCGCCCAGCAGGTTTTCGCGGCTTTCCTTTTCGGTTTCATCTTCGCTCATCACGACTTTGCCGGCGGTTTTCGGTTGCTCGGTTTCGGGCACCAGCATCTTCGAAATCAGGATCGTGCCCGGAGCCGTCATGATGACAGCGCTCAGCACGTGACGCGGCTCCGCCCCAAATGCAAAGTACGCCGCCATGATCGATCCGGAAACGTGAGCCATGCCGCTTGTCATCACCGTCATCAACTCAGAGCGCGTAAGGTCGGGCAAAAACGGGCGAATCGTGACCGGCGCTTCCGTTTGCCCCATAAAGATGCTGGCCGCCACGTTGAGCGACTCCGCACCGCTGGCCCCCATGACGCGCGTCATCACCCATGCCGCGATGCGAATAATAATCTGCATGATGCCGTAGTGATAGAGAATCGCAAACAGCGCGCAAATGAAGATGACCGTCGGCAGCACTTGAAACGCAAAGATGAAACCGATGCTCGACCCCTGCTTGCCCAGCGGGCCAAAAACGAATTCGGAACCGACAAACGCATAACCCAGCACGCGATTGGCCGCATCTCCTGCAGCTTGAAATATCCGGCGGCCATAATCCACCCGCAACACAAAAATTGCGAAAGCAATCTGCAGCCCGAGTCCCCATCCCACCGTTTTCAGCCGGATCGCGCGCCGGTTTGTCGAAAACACATACGCCAGCGCGAGCATCGTCAACAACCCAAGTATTCCGGTGTATCTTCCCATCAGCTTGTCTCCCCGGACTTTCCGATGACTCTATGCACCAGCGGTCTCTCCGCTTGCGGCGGGGCTTCGGCGATCTCGTAGCTTTCAGAAATCATCCGTCGCGCTCGCTCGCCTCGCGTTTCCGCATTGTAGTGAATCGTCGCCAGCGCCTCTCCGGCGTTCACCCGATCTCCAACTTTTTTGTGCAGAATGATTCCCACTGCCGGATCGACCGAATCTTCTTTGCGCTCGCGTCCGCCTCCAAGAATCACGCATGCCGTGCCAATTTGCTCGCATTGCATCGAAGTTACAAATCCATTCTTCGCACTCATCACCTGCATCGGGTGCCGTGCCTGCGAAAATTTCCTGGGATCGTCGATCACTCGTACATCCCCGCCTTGGAGTTCCACCATCTGCCGGAACCTTTCCAGCGCCTTGCCCGACGAGATCAACTCTACGCTCCGCCGTCTTCCCTCACTGACGGTCTTGGCCGCTCCGCCCAGATGCAGCATCCACGCCGCTAATTCCAGGCACAACTCGCGCAGATCGTCCGGACCCGCGCCGCGCAATACCTCCACAACCTCGATGACTTCCAGCGTATTGCCGATCATATTTCCGAGCGGCTGATCCATGTCGGTGATCAGCGCGACCACTTGCTTGCCCATGCGCTCCCCGGTTTCCACCATCAGTTCGGCAAGGAAAGTCGCATCCTTCTCACTCTTCATGAAGGCGCCGGAACCCGTCTTCACATCAAGCACGAGTGCGTCAATCCCTTCCGCCAGCTTTTTGCTCATGATCGACGCGCAAATCAGAAACGGGCTTTCCACCGTGCCGGTTACATCGCGCAGCGCGTACAGCTTTCGATCCGCCGGAGCGATCTCGGCCGTTTGTCCGATCATCGCGCAGCCGCACGTTTCCAGCACGCGGCGAAATTCCTGCACCGGGAGATTCACATTGAATCCCGGAATCGCCTCCAGCTTGTCGAGCGTGCCTCCGGTGTGCCCCAGCCCGCGACCGCTGATCATCGGAACCGCTACACCTGCGGCGGCTGCCAGCGGCGCCAGAACGAGAGAAGTTTTATCCCCCACTCCGCCCGTAGAATGCTTGTCAACTTTTTTCGCAGGCAGCGAAGAGAAGTCCAGCACTTCTCCCGAATGCAGCATCGCGTCTGTCAGCGCCGCGGTTTCTGCCCGCGTCATTCCACGCAGCACCACCGCCATCAGCCAAGCCGAGACTTGATAGTCGGGGACATCGCCGTTGGTGTAGGCGTTGACGAGCCCTTCAATTTCGCCCGCAGACAGTTCTCTCCCGTCTCGTTTTTTGCGAATGATATCGATCGCGCGGAATGTTTGTGGGACAAACTTCGGTTCGCTCACTTGAGGCGGAATCCTTCCGGCAGCAACTCAGTAATGTGTGCCTGTTTCGGACCGGCCGCGCCTTGAAAAAATACATTCGCATCCGGCCCAAACTCGTAAATCACCTGCCGGCACGCGCCGCAGGGAGAGCACGCAACTCCATGATCGTTGGTCACAGCGACGGCTTCGATTTCAATTTTCGGACCAAGTTCTGCAACCGCCGAAAAAATTGCCGTCCGCTCCGCACAGTTCGTCATTCCGTACGAAGCGTTCTCCACATTGCAACCAGAAAAGATTTTTCCGTTCGTCAGCAGGATCGCCGCTCCCACTCGAAAATTCGAATAGGGAGCGTGCGCGTTCTTCATCACCTTGGCTGCGGCGCGCTCAAGCCTCTTCCGCACGCCGGACGACAAGATTTTCTTAATTTTCTTGGGCATAAGTTCGAGAGCGTAAACCCGCGGCTTGGGACTTGTAGAATCGTGCGCCATTGTAAACCCTGTTGCCCGTTTGCAGGTTTTTCTCATCCGTTGTCGACTGAACTTAAATTCAGATCGCCAACTCGCGCTGCCTCCACTCCCTGCCGTACAATGACAACTCACGGCCTGATTGGGACGTCAGCGCCGCACGGGGCACAACCCAGGACATAAGTTTATGTCGAGCGATCACTCCAACTTTGCGAATGATTCACGCGACACGGTATCGACCCGCGATCCCTACCCGGCCAATTCCATCGCGTCCCTCAATGGACAGTCTCTTCTCGCAAACTCCGGCATTCCTCTCGACCTGAATTGGATTGCAGGCGTCCGCGTCAACACCAGCGCGGTGGAACGTCGCGCCCAGTCGCACGTCGCGCGCCGGACGGTGAAGAAGGATTGGCAGGCCGCGTGGCTTCTGCGGGCGATCTCGTGCATGGACCTGACCACGCTTTCCGGCGATGACACCGACGAGCGCGTCCGGCGCCTGTGCGCCAAAGCGAAGCATCCCTTGCAGCAGGAACTCGTTCAGAAACTCGGCATCGCGGAACTCGACATCAAGGTGGCCGCCGCTTGCGTGTATCACACCTTCGTCGAGACCGCGCACCATGCTCTCGAGGGCAGCGGCGTTCGCGTCGCTGCCGTTTCCACCGGCTTCCCCGCAGGCCTGTCTCCGCTAGCCGAGCGCGTTGCCGAAATTCGCCGCTCACTCGAAGTGGGCGCTGACGAGATCGATGTCGTCATCACACGCGCTCACGTCTTTGGAGGACGATGGCAGGCGCTCTACGACGAAGTCGCCGCCTTCAAACACGCCTGCGGCGCCGCGCACATGAAGGTGATCCTTGGCACCGGCGATTTGCTGACGCTGCGCAACGTGGCTCGCGCCAGTTTCGTCGCCATGATGGCGGGTGCGGACTTTATCAAAACTTCCACTGGCAAAGAGCCGACCAACGCGACGCTTCCCGTTTCCTTAGTCATGCTCCGCGCCATCCGCGAATATGCCCAGCAGACGGGCATGGCCGTTGGTTTCAAGCCGGCCGGCGGCATTCGCACCGCCAAGCAATCCCTCGACTGGCTCGCCCTGATCAAAGAAGAACTGGGCCCGTCGTGGATGCGCGCGGAAATGTTTCGCTTTGGCGCCAGCGGTTTGTTAGGCGACATCGAGCGGCAACTCGAGCATCATGTCACCGGACGATACTCCGCCGAGTACCGTCATCCGATCGCGTAGTTCGTAGTCGCTCGAAGAATGAACTGAACCCATGAGCATCGCAGAAAAATTCGTCAGCATGGAGTACGGACCCGCTCCCGAAGATCCCAAAGAAGCCATCGCCTGGCTCGATCGCCACCATCGCCGCTTCGAATTGTTTATCGACGGCGCATGGCAAACACCCGTGGCCGGAGAATACTTCGACTCGTTCGATCCCTCGAACGGCGAAAAACTGGCCAGCATCGCACAGGGCAGCGCCGCCGACATCGATACCGCCGTCAAAGCCGCGCGTTCCGCTTCTCCCCAATGGCGCGCTCTCACTCCTCATCTGCGCGCGCGATATCTCTATGCTCTTGCTCGCCTCGTCCAGAAACATTCGCGCCTGCTCGCCGTTCTGGAGACCATGGACAACGGCAAGCCCATTCGCGAGAGCCGCGACATCGACATTCCCCTGGTCGCACGCCATTTCTATTACCACGCCGGCTGGGCGCAGTTGCTCGATCAGGAATTTCCCGATCACGAGCCCTGCGGCGTCGTCGGCCAGATCATTCCCTGGAATTTTCCCTTGCTCATGCTCGCGTGGAAAATTGCGCCCGCTCTCGCCACCGGCAACACCGTCGTTCTGAAGCCCGCAGAGTTCACTCCTCTCACCGCGCTCCTGGTCGCTGAACTCTGCCAGGAAGCCGGCCTACCCGCGGGCGTGGTGAATATTGTCACCGGAGATGGCTCGACCGGCGAGGCGTTGGTCAAACACCCGGACGTTGACAAAATTGCATTCACCGGCTCAACCGAAGTTGGACGCGCCATCCGCGCCGCCACCGCGCAGAGCCATAAGCGGCTCTCTCTGGAACTCGGCGGAAAATCGCCCTTCATCATCTTCGAAGATGCCGACCTCGACAGCGCCGTCGAAGGCCTCGTCGATGGAATCTGGTTCAATCAGGGGCAGGTCTGTTGCGCGGGTTCGCGCCTGCTCATGCAGGAAAGCATTGCCGAAACTCTGATCTCAAAGATTCGTGATCGCATGAGCACCCTGCGCATGGGCCCTCCGCTCGACAAGGCAATCGATATCGGCGCGATCGTGGCGCGGGTTCAACTCGATCGCATTCAGCGCCTGGTGGCGCAGGGCATCGCCGACGGAGCAACCTGCTGGCAGCCGCAAACCGCGCTGCCCGCGCGCGGATTCTATTACCCTCCTACGCTTCTCAGTAATGTGCATCCTACGTCGGTCGTCGCTCAGCAGGAAATTTTCGGACCGGTTCTCGCCGCCATGACTTTCCGCACGCCGCACGAGGCCGTCGAGTTGGCCAACAACACGGTGTACGGTCTCGCTTCATGCGTGTGGAGTGAAAACATCAACGTCGCCCTGCAAGTCGCTGCTCAAATCAAGGCCGGCGCGGTGTGGGTGAATTGCACGAATATGTTTGACGCCGCCTGCGGCTTTGGCGGATATCGCGAAAGCGGCTACGGTCGTGAGGGCGGCCGAGAAGGCCTGCTCGAATACCTGGAGCCGAAGTGGTTCAAGCACGCGCCTAAATTGCCGGCATCAAACCCTCCAGTCGCAACAGAAACCAAATCTGTTGAGTCGAGCGTCCCCGCCATCGATCGCACGGTGAAGCTCTACATTGGCGGAAAGCAGGCTCGCCCCGATTCCGGCTACAGCATCGAGGTGCGCGCGCAGGACGGACGTTTGCTAGGCGAAGCCCCGTTCGGCAATCGAAAGGACATTCGCAACGCGGTCGAAGCCGCGACCAAGGCTCAATCCTGGGCCAAGGCGACCGCGCACAGCCGCGCTCAGGTGCTCTACTATTGCGCCGAGAATCTCGAGTTGCGCCGCCATGAAATCGTTCATCGCCTTGCCGCGGCCGTCGGAGAAAAGCAAGCCGCCGCTGAACTCGACCTTGGTATTCACCGCATCTTCTCCTACGCGGCATGGGCCGACAAGTTCGACGGCGCGGTCCACAATCCGCCATTCCGCAACATCGCCATTGCGATGAACGAAGCGATTGGAACCGTCGGTGTGATCTGCCCGGCAGAAACTCCCCTGCTCGGATTCCTTTCCCTCGTCATGCCACTGCTTGCCGTCGGCAACACCGTCGTCGCTGTTCCCTCGGAGAAATATCCGCTCATCGCAGGCGACCTCTACCAGATTTTCGATACCAGCGATCTTCCGGGCGGAGCCGTGAACATTGTCACCGGCTACGTTTCGCAACTGCTGAAGACCCTCGCCGAACACGACGGCGTTGACGCCATCTGGTGCTATGGAGACGAAGCCACCGTCGCCTCCGCCAAGGCCATGTCCACCGGGAACCTCAAGCAGGTCTGGACCAACGAAGGCCGCCTCATCGACTGGTTCAATCGTGACGTCGCCGAGGGGCGCTGGTTCCTCGAGCACGCGACCCAGGTGAAAAATATCTGGGTTCCCTACGGCGAATAATTTTCGCCCCATCTTCATCCGCAAGACCGGCCAATCCTGGGCTAATTTTTTTCCAACCGGCATTTACTTTTCTCCGCGCCCGGGTCTACGATAGCCCCAACTTATTTTTTGTCCGGAATCATTTTCTGCCTTGCAAGCTTGTTTGATCTAGGAGGACCTATGGGCATCGCAGTTTCCCCGCAAATCCATCCACAAGTCGCGCAGTTCATCGACAAACCACGAAAAATGCTGATCAACGGCCAGTGGGTCGAAGCCGCTTCCGGCAAAACCTTTCCTACTTACAATCCCGCGACCGGCGAAGTTCTCGCTCAAGTCGCGGAGGGCGATCGCGCCGATATCGACCTAGCGGTCCGAGCCGCTCGCCACGCCTTCGATCAAGGACCTTGGCGCCGCATGACCGCTTCCGAGCGTGGTCGCCTCATCTGGAAACTCGCTGACCTTCTCGAACAGCACACCGAGGAGTTCGGCTACATTGAAAGCCTAGACAACGGCAAGCCGCTCAACATCGCCAAAGCCGCCGACGTCCCGCTCGCCGTCGACCTGTTCCGCTACATGGCGGGATGGACCACCAAGATTGAAGGCAACACCATTCCACTTTCCGTTCCCTACACACCCGGCGCGAAATATCTTGCTTACACCCTGCGCGAACCGGTGGGAGTCGTCGGACAAATCATTCCGTGGAATTTCCCGCTGCTCATGGCCGCGTGGAAACTTGGTCCCGCGCTCGCCTCGGGTTGCACCGTTGTGCTGAAGCCCGCGGAGCAGACGCCGCTCTCCGCTCTCCGTCTCGGCGAACTCATCCTGGAAGCCGGATTCCCCGAAGGCGTCGTCAACGTCGTTCCCGGATACGGCGAGACCGCCGGTGCCGCGCTGGCCGCTCATCCCGACGTCGACAAAGTCGCATTCACCGGATCGACCGAAGTCGGCAAGCTGATCGTCCATGCCGCCGCCGGCAACCTCAAGAAAGTCTCGCTCGAACTCGGTGGCAAATCTCCCAACGTCGTATTCAAAGATGCCGATCTCGAGACCGCGATCCCAGGCTCCGCCAGCGCCATTTTCTTTAACCATGGACAGTGCTGCTGTGCTGGATCACGCCTCTACGTCGAAAAGCCAATTTACGATCAGGTGGTCGAGGGAATTGCCGAGCAAGCCAGGAAAATTAAAGTCGGCTCCGGCCTCGAACCCGATACGCAGATGGGTCCACTCGTTTCCGAAGAGCAGTTAAATCGCGTCTGCGGATATCTCGAGTCAGGATTTTCTGAGGGCGCCAAAGCCGTCGTCGGTGGCCGCAAGTCCGGCGATCGCGGCTATTTCGTCGAGCCCACTGTGCTGGTCAACACCAAGGAAGACATGAAGGTCGTGCAGGAAGAAATCTTCGGCCCGGTCGTGGCAGCCATGCCCTTCACCGATCCCGAGGAAATCATTCCGCGCGCCAACAATAGCGAATACGGCTTGGCCGCCGCCGTCTGGACTCGCGATATCGGCAAGGCACACCGCATGGCCGAACAACTTCGCGCCGGCACCGTCTGGATCAACTGCTACAACATCTTCGACGCGGCACTGCCCTTCGGAGGTTACAAGCAATCCGGATGGGGCCGCGAAATGGGGCACGACGTCCTGAATCTCTACACCCAAACCAAAGCCGTCTGCACTCGGATCGCTTAATCACGCTCACGCTCCAAAGGAAAAGGACGGGGAATCGATCCCCGTCCTTTCTTTTTCCCAATCCTTCGCGGCTACTTCTCCATCAACAACACTTTCTCCGCGTCATCGATCTCCGTCAGCTTCACCTCGATCACTTCATTCATCGTCGTCTGTACGTGCCGGCCGACGAACGTCGCCTCCACGGGAATCTCCCGATGTCCGCGATCGATCAACACGCACAACTGCACACGGCGCGGGCGGCCATGCTCAAATAGCGCGTCCAGTGCGGCGCGCGTCGTGCGTCCGGTGAAGAGCACATCGTCGACCAGCACGATGTTTTTGTCTTCGATTTCAAATCCAATTTCCTTCTCCTGCACCACCGGCTTCGGACCAAGCGTCGACAAATCATCGCGGTAGAACGTGATGTCCAACGTTCCCACCGGCACCTTGGCGCTCTCAATGCGTGTAATGATCTTCCCCAGTCGTTCCGCGATGGGCACTCCTCGGCGCCGGATCCCGACCAACCCCAAATCTTTTACCCCGCCATTCTTTTCCACGATTTCATATGCCAATCGAACCAGCGTGCGTTCGATCTCCGATGAGGACATTAATTGCGCCTTCTGCCGAAGGCCAGTCTTGCGCGATGTTGTCTTTGAATTCATTAGAAGTTGTGCCTCAGAAGTAATGCCTGGGCCGCATTGCAGCCGGCTACTCAGAGTAGTCAACGCGCCAACATCGGTCAAGCGTTGGAATTTTCGGGAAGAACGCGCGCGAAGCTCGCAGCTGCGGAATCCTAGAAACTTAGACGACTATTCCTCGGGACGATCGGCCGTCACCTCAGTCTCCGACATCGCTTCCAGCGTTGGCCGCTCCGGACAGGCTACTCGGATCACGCGCGCCCACGGCGCCTCCCCGTCCCGCACCGACGCTAGCTTAATCGCTTCAGAATTCTTGCCCGCCGCCTCTGTTGGCACGATGCCTACACCTTGATTCCTGCCCAGCGCTTTCGCCTGATACAACGCTGAATCCGCCAGCGCAATCGATTCCTCCGCGCAGATGGCCTCATACGCGCCGCGGCACCACGGGTAAGACGCCCATCCCACCGAGCACGTCTTTCGCACTGAAACGCCATATCCCAGTTCGAACGGCTCCGCCGCCATCACTTCCAAAACCCGGCTGCAGAACGCGGGCGTGCCCGCCGGATCCGTCGACCGGCTCATGATCAGAAATTCTTCTCCGCCCCAGCGCACCAGCACGTCCGACTTGCGCACCACCGTCGACAGCCTCTGCGCCACCAGTTGCAGCAGGCGGTCTCCTGCGGGATGACCGTATAGATCGTTCACCTGCTTGAAGAAATCCACATCGACCATGATGAATACAAGGTCGCGATGGTCCATCTTCCGGATGTCGTTCCCGCGTGCGCGCTGATAATTTCTCAGCACTTGGCCCGCCTCCGCCGTGAGAATTTCTTCCAGATAGCGCCGGTTCCAGATATTGGTCAGCACGTCGGTGAACGAAATTTCCTGCAGCTCCAGATTTTTTCGCTGCAACTCCAGGCTGTGCCAGCGCAACGACTGTTCCTTGTTCTCCAGTTCGTCTTTCAACCGGCACATCTCGTCGAGATTGTGACGCGACATCCGCAGCAGGCTGAGAAGTTCCTGATCCAGCAAGTGCTGCTTCACGAATACCAGGCCGCCCATCACGGCCATCACGCCCACCGTGAGCCACAACCGGTAGGTGCGGACCGCTTGCGGCACATCCCCACCGAATTGCGCCCACGCCATCATCAACGGCGTAACGAACACAGCCAGCATCGCCAGCCGCGCTTTCCAGATCCCATGCCCGCGCCCCGAAAAATCCTCTCCCAACACATCTCCTTCCACCCCGTGCGCCATGAAACCGATGCGCACAAACCAGGCCATCGAAGTCACCAGCGGCACGTCAAACAGGCTGCCCGTGTAGTAGCGATGCAAATCGATCGCTTCGCTCGCCATCAGCGAAGACACGCAGTACAGCAGGCTCGCTGCAAACAATTCAAAGTAGATATTTCGCCACGCCCCTCGACTCCGCCGCCATACCATCCATAGTCCTGCGACCAGCACCAATTCTTCGCATACATATAGCAAATCAAAACTTCTGCCGTACACGATTTCGGCCAAATGCACGTACTGCCACGGGATCACCACAAACATGTATAGAAACAGCCACCACGTCACCAGCAGCGCGAAATCCAGCGTCCCCACCCGGACCGCGCGATCGTCCTGCTTCACGTGGGGCTGGATCGATACCGCTGCCATCATCGGCACAATGTGCAGGAATAAAATTACATCGCCAAAAAACGGATTGGGCGCCTCGTGCCGCTGGTACACCTCAACATACGCCCACATCAATTGCATGGCGCACCACATCCCCACCCCTAGGCCCATGAGGCCCCAGAAGATCCGAGCTCTGGGGGATGCAGTTCGAAGAGCGGCGCAGCACGCCACGGCAGCCGCCAGCAGGAGTACGCTTTGCAGAATGTCGCCGAAAGCTGTGAGGGCAAAGCCGCGCGGCATAGAAAGAGTGACGGCGACGTGTGCGCAGGCGAGCGCACCAATCCCTATGACCCATTTACGCCCGTCTTTGAGCGCAGCATTCCCCACGTAAGGAATTGTATTTTGAGGGGAACTGGGTTCTGTATTACCAAGGTAACCGCAAGCAGGCAGACGGACGTGGTGTATCTCGATTACCGAAGAGCCGCCGTGAATTTCTCAACAAATCGAAAAACATCACTGTAAGAGTTGTACAGCGGAACCGCTGCGACGCGGAACGTATCCGGCTCCCTCCAGTCTCCGATCACTCCCTGCCCCGCTAATTTGTCGCAAAAATCTCGCCCCTCCTCCGGCAATCGAATAGAAAGTTGCGCCCCACGGCGTTCGGGCTCGCTCGGAGTAATGATGGAAAACTTCGCCGAATGATTCTCCCGCAGAAGGAATTCCATGTAGCTCGTCTGCGACACGCTCTTCGCTCGCAGCCGCTCCATGCCTGCCTCGGAAAATATTTCCATCGACGCCCGCAACGGCGCCAACGCCAAAATTGGAGGATTGCTCAATTGCCATCCTTCCGCCCCAGCCATGGCACGAAACTCCGGCCCCATCTGAAATCGGCTTTTCTCCTCATGCCCCCACCATCCCGCAAACCGTGGCAGTTCTTTCCAATCCGCGTGACGCGCGTGCACAAAACATCCCGCCACGCACCCGGGTCCCCCATTCAAATATTTGTAGCTGCACCACACCGCGAAATCCGGCCCCCAATCATGCAGCCGCAACGGAATATTTCCCGCCGCATGCGCCAGATCGAATGCGACCACACATCCCTTCTTATGTCCCGCCTTTGTAATTCCCGCCATGTCGAAGACTTGCCCCGTGGCATAGTTCACCCCACCCAGCAGGATGAGCGCGACCGATTCTCCCTCGCGTTCAATCAATTCCGTAATGTCCTCGTCCCGGATGCAGGATTCCCCCTCGCGCGCGGCCAGTTCGATCAACGACGTCGCCGGCTCAAATCCGTGAAACCGGATTTGCGACTTCACCGCATACTGGTCCGAAGGAAACGCCCCGCGCTCGATCACGATCTTATGTCTCTGGCTGCACGGCCGGTAGAACGATGCCATCATCAGATGCAGGTTCACCGTCAACGAGTTCATCACTACTACTTCCGCGGCCTCAGCTCCGACCAATTGCGCCGTCTGCCGCGTCAGCAGCCGGTGATACGGCATCCACGGATTTTTTGCGTGAAAATGTCCTTCCACGCCAAGCTTCGCCCAGTCCCGCAACTCCTGCTCCACATACGAGGTCGCGCTCTTCGGCTGCAATCCCAGCGAGTGCCCGCATAAATACACGCATTCGTCGCCGCTCTTCGTTTTCGGAATGCAAAAGCGGTCGCGGAAGCCGGCGAGCGGATCCCGCGCGTCCATCGCCCGCGCAAATTCTTCACCGCGTTGAAATTCAGCGCCGCTCAAGCAATCTCCAACGGAGTGAGTCCACTCCGGATCAGCGCATCGGCCTTCGCCCAGTCAAGATCTTCCACGCGCTCGATGCCCTCGCATAGTTCTGCCAACATTCGTTCCTGCACCTGCCCCCGCTGCAACGCGGTCGCGTACGGAACTCGATGGAAGGTTACCATCGCATATTTGGGCACAAACCGCCGCGGATATTTCGCTTCCAGCGCCAACTCCACTTGCTTCCGCAGGAGGAATCTCCGGTCGCCCACCCGGTCTCGCATTTCGACAAAATTCTCGATCGCCATATCGGCAATCGCATCCGTATTGATTTTTCTTGCTTGTTCAAATTCGCGAAACACTTTGTCCCAATCCGCGCCATGACGGTCCAGCAATTCGAGCAGAATCGTGCAATCCTCAAAACCGCAATTAATTCCCTGCCCGAAAAAAGGAACAATCGCATGCGCCGCGTCTCCCAGCAGCAGCGCCTGGTCGTCCACATGCCACGGAGAACATTTGATCGTCACCATCGCGCCCGTCGGATTAGTACAAAAAAGCTCGGCAAGATCCGGCATCAGCGGCACCGCGTCAGGTAATCGCGATTGGAAGAAATCCTGCACCGCAGTCTTCGTTGTCAGTTTCTCGAAGCTGTCAGTCCCTTCGAAGGGCAGAAATAGAATGCAAGCGAACGTCCCGTCAATATTCGGCAGCGCGATCAGCATGTGATTTCCTCGCGGCCATATGTGCAGCGCGTTCACCTCCAGTACGTGCTTCCCATCTGGACCTGCCGGAATCGTCAGTTCTTTATAGCCGTAATTCAGATACTCCTGTGAAAAGTTGAAGCGGCTCAGCCGCAGCATCGCCCCGCGAATCGCCGACGCCGATCCATCGCATCCGATCACGACTTGGTATTCAGCGCCGTCCTCTTTCCCACTCGCTTCGTTGCGCAAACTGAGCCGCCGAGTTTTGAAGCCGATTCCTGTGCAGCGCCGCTCAAAATGAATTCTCACCCCAACCGCCTCGGCAGCACTCAGTAGCACCACATTCAATTCCGAGCGCGAAATCGAATTGATGACCTCCGACTCGTCTTTGCCGTAGGCTTGGAATGTCAGTTTCGAATCCGTCGAATGCATCATCCTTCCCTTCATCGGAATGATGATTCGCTGCATCCCTTGCCACAACCCGGCCTCGCTAAGGGCATAAATTCCACGCGTCGAAAGGGCGAGATTGATCGAACGCCCCGCGCTTATCTTCACTCGCCGCATGTCCGGACGCCGCTCGTAGATCTCTACGTCGAATCCGCGCTTCACCAGTCCCAGCGCCAGCAGCGGGCCGTTAAGCCCAGCGCCGACTAGCGTGACCTTCCCGGCTCTGCGATTCATACGTGAAAAGAATTCATCCGTGAGAAGAAAGAGGTGAAATCAAATAGGAAGCGAGCGGCCGCTGGCCGGCCTACTCCGTCAACAACGTCCGCGCCTCCCATAGTTCAGGAAAGAATTTCTTGTCGAGGGTCAGTTTCAGGTAAGACGATCCTGCGGTTCCTCCCGTCCCCATGCGCACGCCGATGACCCGCTCCACCAGTTGAATGTGCCGCAGTCTCCAGCTGACAACCAACTCATCAAACTCCGTCAATCGTTCGCACACGTCAATCCAGTCCCGATAACTGTGCTCGTCCCGGTACAACGACAGCACCGCGCGCGCACGCGCTTCAAAGCGGTCGCGCTCGCTCGCCTGCTCCGCCACATTCAGTTTTCCCATCGCGCCCAAAGCTTCAAAGAAAACATCGTGCAGCGAAGGTTCCCGTAGCCGCCTTTCCAGTTGCGCATGCGCTTCCGGCGTCGGACGGTGATACCGCAGCATCTTCTCGTCCTTCAGGCCGCACAGAAATTCCAGCTCGCGGAATTGTTCCGACTGAAATCCGCTGGCCGGCTCCAGCTTCCCCCGAAACGCCAGAAAGTGCGTCGGCAGGATGGTTTCGAGGATCGTAAATTGCTCTACCAGCACGCGAGTAATTTCGGTACATCGCCGCAGCAATCGCGCCACCTCATACACCTCATCATGCGATTTCGGATTCGCTCCCGCACCTCGCAGATTCGCCACCACCGCATCCAGATCGTGCAGCAACTCCTTAAACCACAACTCATAAGTCTGGTGCACGATGATGAAAAGCAACTCATCGTGGTGCTGCGGAGAAGATTGCGGATGCTGCAGCTCCAGCAACTCTGGAACCTTGAGATACGAACTGTAAGTGAGTTGCGCAGCCTGTGGCACAACCGGCGAACCGGGCTGAGCTTCCGTACGCGCCTCGAACTCCTTCTGCAAACCAAGAAATTCCACCGCGTTCCCGCCCAGCAAACGCGCCTTCGCTGCGTCCGTTTGCCGGCTCGACCGAATCAACGATCCAATCCCGTGCTCACCCAGCGGAAACGGATAATCCGAACCCAGCATCACGCGCTCCGTTCCCATCGTCTCGATCAGAAACTGCAGCGCGCGCGCATCGAACACCGCCGAGTCCACTGAAAAGCGGCTCACATACTGGCTTGGCGGCAATTCACAAACTCCATGCGCCACCGGATGATGCTTCCAGGCATTCTCCATCCGTCCCAGTAAAAACGCGAAACTTCCGCCGCCATGCGCGAAACAAATCTTCAGATTCGACGGCAACTTGTCGAACGCCCCGCCCAGGATCATCGCCACGATGCCCAGTTGCGTTTCCGCCGGCATTCCCACCGTCCACGGCATCATGTATTTCGGCATGCGCTGCTGTCCCAGCATGCCCCACGGATGCACCAGCACTGCCGCGCCTTCGTCCGCGCAATGATGCAGGAATGCCACGATGCCCGGATCGTCCAGATTTTTCTCGCCAACATGATTCCCGATCTGCACGCCCAAATGCCCTGCCCGCATGCACCGGCTCAACTCCTTGCACGAAGCATCGATATCCTGCAGCGGAACCTGGCACAACGATTTCAGCCTGCCTTTCCCGGCAGCGCACAATTCCAGCGCCGCATCGTTGAACAATTGCGCGCAATCAAGCGCATGTTCTACCGGCCGCTCATAAGCAAACAGCACCGGCGTCGCCGACATCACCTGCACGTCGATGCCGTCCTGGTCCATCTCCTTCAACCGCACTTCCGGATCCCAACAGGCCGCATAAATATGCCGGAAGAATCGATCGCCCAGCATGATGTCGGCTTCCCCGTTCTCCGTGTGCTTGATCCACGGCCAGTTCCGAGTACCGTAGCGCGCCGCCAGATCGGGCCACGTGCGTGGAAAGAAATGATTGTGAATGTCGATGACTGGCATTACTGTTTGCCGGGATGAACCGCGCCGCAGTGTCTGCACTTGCGCAGGCTTTCGTCGCTGTAGAACTTTCCAAAAAGCGGCGGCAGATCGCGCACAATGCTTTTCAACTTTACTTCCGCGCGATGCACAAGCTGGTGGCAATGTTGGCAGTACCACTCAAATGCGTCCAAAGCGCCCTCTGGACGCGGCATCTCGACCACCACCCCGATGCTTCCCGCCTGCCGCTGCGGAGAATGCCGCATGTGCTTGGGCAGCAGAAAAATTTCTCCTTCTTTGATCGGAACCTCAATCGGAGCTTTGCCCGGCGTCTCCATCAACCGAAGAAAAATGTCGCCCTTCAATTGATAGAAAAATTCCTCCGTCGGATCGTCGTGATAATCCCTCCGCTGGTTGGGTCCGCCCACCACCGTCACCATCATCTCGCCATCTTCCCACACCTGCGCGTTCCCCACCGGAGGCTTGAATTTTTCCTTGTTCGTTTCGATCCACTTCTGAAAATTGAATGCCTTCAGTTCCTTGATCGACGGCATGGCAGCTCCTATTTTTCCGGCTTGTAGGCGACCGCGCGAATTTCAATCAGCAGGTGTGGATGCGGCAATTGATGCACCGCCACCGTCGTCCGCGCCGGACCATCGTAATCGAAATATTCGCCGTACACTTCGTTGTATCCCGCGAAATCATTCATGCTCACCAGGTACGATGTCACCTCGACCACATCCTTGAGATCGGCCCCGGCGCTCCCGAGAATCTCACGAATGTTTTCGATCACCGCCCGCGTCTGCGCGCGAATATCGAGCCGCGCCGTTCCCATCGCATCCACGTCCGCTCCGGCAATCGTATTGTCGCTCCGCCGCGCGCTCGTCCCCGACACGATCAGCAGGTCACCGGCCCGCTTGATATGCGGATATTTCCCGCGCGGCTTCGCCTTTCCCTCGATAACCTTGGCTTCTACTTTCCCCATATCGTGCTTTCCCGCCGCCTTCACAGCCGTATGCAAATATTATTCAGCTCAGAATAAAAATTCAGCGAGTGCATGCCGCCTTCGCGCCCAATCCCCGATAATCCCACCCCGCCAAACGGAGTTCTCAAGTCGCGGAGAAACCAGCAATTCACCCACGTGATGCCCACATTCATCTGTTGCGCCACGCGATGCCCGCGCTTCAGGTCCGTCGTCCAGACCGAAGCGGCCAACCCGTACTTCGTATCGTTCGCCATGCTCACCGCTTCTTCTTCCGTATCAAAAACGGCGACATGGCAAACCGGCCCGAAGATTTCTTCCTTCACGCAGCGCGCCGTCTCACTCAGCCCAGTATAGATGGTCGGCTGCACGTAATAGCCTTGATCGAGCGCACCGCCGAATTTCGGAACGCCGCCTCCCGTCACCAGGGTCGCACCCTCTTCGCGAGCCAGCTTGTAATACGACAAAACTTTTTCTCGATGCTGCGCCGAGATCAGCGGGCCCATTTCCGTTGACTGCTCCAGCGGCGATCCTATTCGCAGGCGCTCCGCTTCCTGTTTGAGCTTCTCTGTAAATCGCTGGAAGATCGGGCGCTCGACATACACTCGCTCCGCGCACAGGCACACCTGCCCCGTATTCAGAAAGACCGCATCGCGAATCCCAGTCACCGCATTCTCGAATTCACAATCGGCAAAAATGATTGCTGCATTCTTGCCGCCCAGCTCAAACGATACCGGCTTCACCGAGGCCGCCACGGTTTTCATGATGGCTGCGCCCGTCTGCGATTCGCCCGTGAACGTAACCGCGTTCACATCCGGATGCTTCGTCAGAAATTCTCCTGCCGAGTTCGGACCGAATCCGTGCACCACGTTGTAAACACCATCTGGAATGCCCGCCTCCTGCATCGCCTCCGCCAGCAGAGTCGCGGTTGCCGGAGTCTCCTCCGACGGCTTTACCACCACGGTATTCCCGCACGCCAGAGCGGGAGCAACTTTCCAGGTCAGTAGCAGCAGAGGAAGATTCCACGGAGTGATGATCCCCACCACGCCCAGCGGCTTGCGTACGGCATAATTCAGTGCGGATTTTCCGTCGGGAGTTTCCGTCTGAAACGCTTCCACGCCCGCGGTCTTGATCAGGTCCGCGAATGCCCGAAAATTTGCCGCCGCCCGTGGTACGTCCAGCTTCGCGGCCAACGCGATCGGTTTTCCCGTATCCGCGACCTCCGCGGCCACGAAGCAGTCGAATTGTTTTTCGATCGCGTCCGCAACTCGATTCAATCGCGCAGCCCGTTCACGAACTCCCCACCGTCCCCACTCCCCGCGCAACGCTTTGCGCGCGGCCTGCACCGCCGCATCGACCAACTCCTCATTCGCCTCTGTGACCTGCGCGATCACGCTACCATCGGCCGGGTTCACATCGGCAAACTCCCGCCTGCCCCGTACAAACCTCCCATCGATATAATTTCGGATGGATTTCAATGGCGTGAACCCCGCGGAATCCTATCAGCCGTCCACCAGCCCCGCAACGCCCCGGCTCTCAGTGGTTGCGCTCTTCCAGATAGCGTCGCAGCGCATCTTCCCACGATGGCATTTCGATGCCATATTGCTGCAAGCTCGTTGCCGCCAGAACCGAATACGTCGGACGCGGCGCCGGACGCGCCATCTGCTGGCTGCTCACCGGCCTCACCTCGGTCTGAAACCCCGCGCCTTTTACAATCTCCCGCGCAAATTCAAACCACGTGCAGTCGCCGGAGTTCGTTACCTGCACGATCCCGCTTGCGTCCTTACGGCACAATTCGATAATTGCTCCCGCCAGATCCACCGAGTACGTCGGGCTCCCGCGCTGATCGTTGACCACATCCAGCGCCGGCCGGCTCGCAGCCAGTTTTAGAATCGTATCCGGAAAACATCTCCCTCCCGGGCCGAACAGCCATGAGGTCCGCACGATACAAACCTCCGGCAAAATTTCTAGCAAACGCACTTCCGCTTCCGCTTTCGACCTTCCATAAACACTCTGCGGATTCCGCGCGTCCCCAACCTCATACGGCGACGTTTTCTTTCCGTCGAACACGTAATCCGAACTTAGAAAAAGCAACTTCGCTCCAGAATTCTTAGCGGCCTCGGCCACGTTCGCCGCCCCGTCGCGGTTCACTTCCAACGCGCGTCGCGGATCGCTCTCACACTCGTCCACATCCGTATAGGCAGCCGCCAGCACAATCCACTGCGGACTCTGCTCACCGACCACTTCTTGCACGTGCTTCTGATCCCGGATATCCACATCTTGCGATCCCAGGGCCAGCACTTCGTCGCCGCTCCACTCGCTCACGAGTGCCTTGCCCAGCAGGCCCGTATCGCCAATGATCATCACCTTCACGGGCGCGACTTCTCCAGCGAGTCGAAATTCTCAACCTCGCGCAGCGAGATCCCGCGCTGGTCTTTGGCCGACACAATCGGCTCCGCCTCCAGCTTCCAGTCAATCTTCACATCCGGGTCGTTCCACGCCAGCGTACGTTCGTATTCCGGCGCGTAATAATCCGTCGCCTTGTAGAGCACATGCGCCGCCTCTGAAATTACCCGGAACCCGTGCGCGAATCCCCGCGGAATCCATATCATGCGCTTGTTCTCGCCCGACAGGGTTACGGCTTCCCACTTGCCGAAATTCGGAGAGTCGCGCCGCACGTCCACCGCGACGTCAAGAATCTCTCCCACCGCCGCGCGCACAAGCTTACCTTGTACATGTTTGATCTGATAATGCAATCCCCGTAGGACATTTCGCGTGGAATATGAGTGATTATCCTGCCGGAATCTTTCCTGAATGCCCAGTTCGGCAAACACCCGCTCGCTGTAGCTCTCGAGGAAGAATCCACGCTCGTCGCCGAACACGCGTGGCTCAAGCACGAACACGCCAGGCAACGAGGTCTCAATTTTTTTCAAAAAATCCATGCACGCCTTCGGCGCTCGCCGCCTAAAATACCCGCTCCCTCAGCAACTGCAGCAGGTACGCTCCGTAGCTGCTGTTCTTCATCGAACTTGCATTCTTCTCCACCTGCGCAGCCGTGATGTAGCCCGATCGGTACGCAATTTCCTCTGGGCACGCCACCATCAACCCCTGCCGCTTTTCGATCGCCTGAATATACAGCGCCGCATCCATGAGGGATTCGTGCGTCCCCGTATCGAGCCAAGCCATGCCGCGTCCCATGACCACCACATCGAGCTGCTCTTTTTTCAGATAAGCCCGGTTCACGTCGGTGATCTCCAGTTCTCCGCGCGCGCTCGGCTTCAACGATTTCGTGATCTCCACGACCTGTCCATCGTAAAAATAAAGTCCCGTGACCGCATACTTCGATTTCGGATGCTTCGGTTTTTCTTCAATGCTCAGGGCGTGCCCATTGGCATCGAATTCCACCACTCCATAGCGCTCCGGGTCGTGCACCGGATAGGCGAAAACCCGCGCCCCTTGGCACTTCTCAGCCGATTGCCGCAGATCCTTCGCCAGGTCGTGCCCGTAAAAAATATTGTCGCCCAGCACCAGCGCCGCCGGACTCCCAGCAAGAAACTGCTCTCCCAGCAAGAACGCTTGCGCAATCCCTTCCGGCTTGGGCTGCACTTTGTACTCCAGTCGGATTCCGAACTGGCTTCCATCCCGCAGCAGCGCCTGAATCTTCGGAAGATCCTCCGGCGTCGAGATCACCAGGATCTCGCGAATCCCCGCCAGCATCAGCGTGCACAGCGGGTAATAAATCATCGGCTTGTTGTACACCGGCAGCAGGCTCTTGCCCATGGCCTGCGTTACCGGATAAAGCCGCGTTCCCGACCCACCGGCCAGTACGATTCCTTTGTATGCCATGCTTTCTTTCATCTTTAATTTACGCCGCCACCATGACCGCTCACTCCGAATAGTGCGCCGCAATCCATTGCCGGTAACTTCCGCTGGTCACGCCTTGCACCCACGCTTCATTCTCAAGATACCAGCGAACCGTCTTGCGCAATCCGGATTCGAACGTCTCCTTCGGCGTCCAACCCAGCTCGCGTTCAATCTTGCGCGCATCAATCGCATATCGACGGTCATGCCCCGGACGATCTTTCACAAACGTAATCAACTCGCGCCGCGATCCTGAAGGGCGCGGAACCATTTCATCTACCAGGTCGCACACCATCTGCACGATTTCGATGTTCGGCTTTTCATTCCACCCGCCGATGTTATAGGTCTCTCCCGGACGCCCGCGCCGCAGCACCATCGCAATCGCGTGGCAATGATCCTCCACATAAAGCCAGTCGCGAACATTTCTTCCGTCGCCATACACCGGCAGCGCTTTGCCGTCGCGCGCATTCAGGATCATCAGTGGAATCAGTTTTTCCGGGAATTGGAACCGCCCGTAATTGTTCGAGCAATTCGTCGTCAGCGTGGGCAGACCATAGGTATGGTGATACGCCCGCACCAGATGATCCGACGCCGCTTTGGACGCGGCATACGGACTGTTGGGCGCGTAAGCGGTGGTCTCGCAAAACGCCCGATCCTCCGGCCCCAGCGATCCGTAAACTTCGTCAGTCGACACATGCAGAAAGCGAAACCGCTCTCGCTCGCCCCCAGCCAGTTCGCTCCAGTACACCCGCGCCGCTTCCAGCAAACAAAACGTTCCCTGAATGTTCGTCTGGATAAATGCTTCCGGCCCGCGAATCGAGCGGTCCACATGGCTCTCGGCCGCGAAGTGCACAATGGCGCCGGGCCGGTGCTCGCGCAGCAATTTCTCCACTACGCCGCGATCTCCAATGTCGCCCTGGGCAAAATGGTAGCGCCCATCGCTTGCAATGCTGTCAAGATTGTGCGGATTCCCCGCGTACGTCAACTTGTCGAGATTGACGATCGCACCGGATTCTTCCTGCATTCTTTGCAGAATGAAATTTGAGCCGATAAATCCCGCACCGCCCGTGACGAGAATCCGATCGTTCATGCGAAATGTTTGCGCGCGGTCTGCTGCCGCGAGCCAAGCCACTTGATTGTAATAAAAAAGGACGGGCTCGGCCCGTCCTCGTCTAACCACCGTTGCCTATCTAGGCCACCGTCCCGCCCGGTATCGCCGCCCGCGCCGGAAGAATCTTAATCAATCAGCCCGCCCGCCTTTGCGTCAGCCTTTCTTGTGCGGCCGTTTCCTCAGGCGCGTTTGGCTTTTTCAGTGCAGCCTCGACAGCGCTCCGGCCGCAGATTTCGAAGTAAGCCCGCTCGATACTCTCGGAGATTTCCTGCCACTCGTACTGCTCGCGGACTCGCTTCGCGGCTGCCTTCCCCGCGGCCTCGCGCACCGCTGGATTCGCGATCAGAAACCGCAAGCGCGCTGCCAGATCCTCCGCATCCCCGCATCGAAACAAATATCCCGCTCCTTCCACCGCCTCGCGATTTTCTGGGACGTCGCTGGCCAGCACGCATAGTCCCGCGGCCATCGCGTCCAGCAACGCCAGCGACAGACCTTCCATGTCCGAGGGCAGCACAAAAATCATCGCGTTGGTCAGCAACTCGTCCAGCGTTTCACCCGACACCCACTCCAGCATCCGGATTCGTTCGCTGACGTGTTGGCGAAGCTCCTGGCTGTACTCGTCGCAATAGCTCGACGCCCCGGCCATCACCAGCTTCGCATCGGTTTCGATCTGCTCAAACGCATTTACCATAAGATGACATCCCTTCTCCGGCGAAAATCTTCCCAGAAACAGCACGTACTTCCCCGGCTCCAGCCCCCACTCAGGAATTTTTCGCGGCTCCCTCCGCTCCCGCCGCACTCCTCCATTCGGCACGTACCGCGTTTCTTTTCCATGCAGATCGAGATAGCGCTTTTTCAAGGTCCGCGAGACCACCATGGTTTCGTTCGGAAATCGCGCCGATGCCTGCTCACCTAGCCGCAGCACGGCGGACGCCATCCGCCCCCACTTCTTCCTCTGCCAATCTAACCCCTGCACGGTGACCACCGTCCTGGCTCCGAACATTCGCGGGATAAATGAGAACAGTGCAGGTCCCAGCGTATGGTAGTGAACCACGTCGTACCGCTGCGTCGCCGCATGCATCGTGCTCAACAGCGTATGCACGAACGTTTCCAGATGTTTGGATCGGATTGTCGACAGCCGCACCAGCCGCATGCCCTGATATTCCTCCAGCGCCGGCGTGAAATGATTCCGGCAATACACGGTCAGTTCGTGGCCCCTCGCCGCCAATCGCCTCCCTACTTCTTCGTAGTACGTCTCAATCCCGCTATATTTCGAAATCACTCCCCGCCCGCCGATAAACGCGATTCGCAATCGATGCGGTGGACTACCCGACGCACCCAGTGGAACTCGCACCTGCGGCGCCGGCACAGGGGGAGTGGGATGTCTCCGCTTCAGCGCAAAGGCGGAGTGGCGGATCTTGCTGCCTTTCGCGCGGATCAATTCTTCGTACAAGCCGGCCAACTTTTCATAATGCTTCTCGGGCGCGTGTTCTTTCCGCGCCATCTCTCGCCCAGCCCGCCCCATCTCGTGCGCCATTACAGGATTTGCCGCCAGCAACACGATCGTCTGCGCCAGCTCATTGACGTCTCCGCAGCGATATAGCAACCCTGTTTCACCGTGGCGCACAAACTCTGGCCGCGAGCCAATGTCGGTAGCTACCACCGCTCGGCCCTGTGCGTACGATTCCAGAATGGCTTTCCCCAAAGTCTCGTAAGCGTGCGAAGGCAACACCGTAAACCTCGCCCGCGCCATCAAAGCGTCCCGCTCCACAGAGCCGACCTGTCCCACAAACTCCACATTGGTCAATCCCAACTGACCCGCCAACTCCTGCAACTCGGCGCATTGCGGACCATCCCCTGCAATCACCAGACGCACATCCGGAACCTGCCCCATCGCCCGCAGCAGGTCGTCCACTCCTTTTTCCGCCGACAATCGTCCGCAATAGAGCACCGGACCATCGTTCGCCGCGCCCTCGGTCCACCGCGCAACCTTCTGAAAATGTCCCAGCACCTCGAACTTGTTCCCGTCCCACCCATGCTCCACAAACTTCTCGCGCACAAATCGGCTCGGAGCCAGAAACCGGTCAACGCACTTCCGATACGTTCCCAGCCAGCGATGAACGTAGGCCTCCGCTACCAGCGTCGCTCTCTCCCCCATCCCCGGATAGCATCCCGACCCCAGCGCTCTCCAGAACGCTCCCCGCTTGCACGCCTCGCACGCTTCCCCGCGCGCAACCAGGTTGTAGCTTGGACAAAGCAATTTGAAATCGTTCAGGTGATAAACCACGGGAACGTCCTGCGCCTTCAGTTCCCACAGAATCGAGGGCGAGAGGTGGTGATAAATATTCCGCACATGCGCCACATCCGGCCAAAATCCTGAATCATCGCCCGGATTTTCCGCCGCGCTTCCACCGAATAGACGGCATGCGCAGCCAGTCGCAGCTTGCGCAGCACTCCGTCTCCGGCCTTGAATTCGATGTGCTCCACGAAATGCCGATCGTAGCCGGTCGGCTCGCCACGATCATCCGCCATGGAAAACAGTGCCACTTCATGGCCCTGCGACCGCATCAATTCCATCAGCTCAAACAGGTAGGCTTCGGTCCCGCTGAAGGGATAGTTGTACTTGTTGCAATACAGGATTCTCATGCGCGCTGCACTCGCTTCCCGACCTCACCCTCTCGACAAAAGTTTCTGCAAATTTCGCCAGATTGATTCTTCGATTGAATTTTCGGAGAACTTGCTCCTGAGCCGCCCGTCCGATTCTCCCCAGCGGCCCGTCGGCCGAACCTGCAGGCGGAGAACAACAATGCCGATCAACCTTTTTTGCCAGCGACTGGATCAGTTGCACCTGCTCCACAAAATCGTGCATCGACCCCGACTCGTACAAAAATCCCGTCTTCCCGGCGGCAATCAACTCGGGAATGCCCGTGATCGCCGGAGCCAGGACAATCTTTCCTCTCGCCATCGCTTCCATCAGAACCAGCGGAATGCCTTCGCTCCGGCTCGTCATCACCATCACATCCGCGCGATCGTACAGAGCGTTCGTCTCTTCGCGCGCGGTGTGCCCCAGCAACCGGACCTGCTGGCTCAGGCCAGAGCTGGAAATCAGGCGTTGCAGACGCTTCCGCTCCGGCCCCTCGCCTGCAATATCACATTTGAAGTGCACCCCACGCGCCGCCAACTCAGAGCAGGCCCGCACCAGAAATGCCTGGTCCTTCACCGCGTGCAGCCGCCCCACGGTCAGTATGTTGAATACCTCTCCCGGGGTGCGTTGCTGCTCTCCCGTTCGGCTCAATTCATCTCCGACATCCACCCCTAGCCGCACCACCAGCACCTTACGGGGATCAACACCGGGATACTGCCGCAAGATGAAGTTCCGGTTGTACTCCGAGATGGTCATGCAAAACGCGCAATAGGCAAGCTTCGTATCCAGATACGCTCCGTGCAGTAGCAAATCAGACCCATGCAGCGTCATGCTGAACTCCACTCCCATCAGCCGCGCCGCCGTCATCGCACTCCACGAACCGAAATATCCGTGATGCACGTGGATGTGTTCCACTCCACGCCCGTTCAGCAGGGTGGCATAACAAGCTCCGAGGAAGGTGTGCGCCAATGCCTTCACGCGCTGCAGCAATCCCTCGCGACCACAAAACAAGATCCGTTTCATCAACGGCGCCAGGCGTGCGCATCTCCGCCCGCAAAGTAAAGCCGCGTTCGCCACAACAATCGGATTCAACCTCTGCAGCACAATCTGCGGATCCAACTCTCCAATCTCCACGCTCCGCATTTGAGGCCGCCGCACGCTTCCCGCAACCACGCTTACTCCTCGTTTCCGCAACTCCTCAATCTCGTCCACCACATAAGGCTCTACCGCGCAGGGAAGTTCGTTGGCCAGATACGCAACCGTCAGCATGCCCGTGCCACCTCCCCGCGCCGCCTCTGCGCCGCCAGCATCCCGGCAATTGTGAACAACAATCCATTCACGAACTGATAACTCATCACCACCACCGCCGCGTTGATCCAATACACCAACAACAGGACCGGCCACAAGCGATGGAAGCCCACATTCAAAAATTCCCGCTTCTCGCGCACGGGGATCTTCCCTCCCCGCAGTCTCCACAGCTCCCACATCAGCCACAAATACAGCCCGAACCCCGCGACCCCGTGTTCCGCCAGCAATTCCAGGTAAGTGTTGTGCGGATACAAAACTTTTTCGCCGTATCCGCTGACATGCCGCGGCAACTCCGCCGGCATCTGATGGAATCCCCAGCCCAGCCACGGACGCTCGAGGAACATCTCCCATCCCCCGGCGTACACGGCTGCACGATAATCCACCGGCCCGCGCTCTTCCAGCCGGTCATTGACGGTTCCGCCAAATTCAGTCGAACCCAGCAGAATCGCCAAACCAACGGCTGCGGCCACTGCACCTACCACGGCAATTCGGAAAGCGCGACTCTTGGAGAGAAAAACCAGCGCTATCACGGTCCCGGCAAACGTGAGCCACACCGCCCGCGTCATAGTCGCGAGAATGGCGATCGGCACCGAGGCCAGCAGCACCGCCATTTTCACCCCTCGAATCCGTCCTCGCCGGTACGCATGCCAGCCCAGAATCCCAAGCAGGTTCAGCGAAACTCCGTTGGCCACTGCCTGCAACAGCGGCCCGCGCGCCCGGTCCGCATGGAATCCCAAGTTCTCATCCAGAATGAACTTTGGGTAGATCAGCCAATCCGCCCCGCAGAGGAACGCAATCGAGGTAAAGCTGAGGTAGGCCAGAACGATCAGCGCAAAAATTTCAAACTGCCGGAAATATCTCTCCTCGGTGAAGACCAGACCCGCCAAATGAAACAGCGTGAAGGGCACAATGAACTTCGAGGCCAGCAAGTTCCATGCTTCAGGCTGGAAGGGCTGGCCGGCCAGGCCGACGAGCGCCAGCAGGATCAAGCCCATCATCGGCCAGGTCGCCCCCTCTGGTACAAACAGTCGCTGGCGCAACACCACTGCCCGGGCCAGCACTCCCACCACCAGTAGCCCAAACGCGACCCGGTCAATCTCGTAGAACCGCACATCCGGATGCCGCAACAGCATCGCCGTCAGTGCCAGCAGAAACAGCCACGAGGGCGCAGCCACCAAAATCTGCAGCAGACGAAGTGCAGCCGCCGTGGCCCTGGCGGGAAGCTCCTGTGCCCACCATCGCATCGCGCCCATCGCCGCGCCCGGCATCACTCCCCGCTTCCCCGCACCACCGCCAAAACCGTCCTCAGCAGGATCTTCATATCCAGCCCTAGATTCCACCTCCGGATGTACTCCCGATCCAGTTCGATGCCCCGCTGAAACGAAGGATCGCGTCGCGCCGTGACCTGCCAAAGCCCGGTAATTCCCGGCGTTACATCGAGCCGCGACAGATGTTCCAGTTCGTATCCGGCCACGTCGTCGACGGGATGCGGCCTGGGCCCCACCAGACTCATCTCTCCTTTCACCACGTTCAGCAATTGCGGCAGTTCGTCGAGGCTGTACCGCCGCAGAACTCGACCGACCCGCGTGATCCGCGGATCTCCCGTGATCTTGAAGAACGGCCCTGCTCTTTCGTTATTGCGCCGCAACCGATCTTTCAATTCGTCCGCATTACTCACCATGGTGCGAAACTTGTAACAGCGGAATAACTTCCCCTTTCGTCCGGCACGTTGCGCGCAATACAGAACAGGACCGCGTGAATCCAGCTTGATCAGAATCGCAATCGCCGCCAGCAGCGGCGCCAGTCCCAACAGGACAATCCCGCCGCCCAGCACATCCACCACGCGCTTCCCAATCAATCCCAGAGCCGGCAACCGCTCACTGTGCAGACAAATCACCGGCAAGTCGCCCACTCTTTCCACTTCAGAGGCGGCCGGCTTGCACCCGAATAAGTCCGGGATGATCTCCACGTCCAGCCGCAGCCGCATCGCCTCGTTCAGCACGCGATGCGTTAAATGGCTGTCATGCGGACCAGCCAGGATGACTTCGTCCACAAATCCCGTGCGTGCCATGCGCGGCAGGTCTTCCACCCTGCCGATTACTCCGTTTCCCAACGGCATCGCATCATCGAGGAACCCGCATACCTGCCGTCCGGTAGACCGATTTTGCTCGACCCATGCGCTCACGCTGCGCCCCACGGGACCGGCCCCCACAATCAGCACGTTCCTCGCCCCGGCTTTCAAGCGATCCCGCTGTGCGCGGTTCCAGCGCCACAGCCACAGGGTAAAGAAGTGCATCAATCCGGTGACGCACAACAGGGCGCTCACTTTCCACGAGGCCCCCTGTAGTCCGTAGGCAAAAATTAAGATTGCAGTCGCCCACAGCACGGACTTTCCCAGAATGCGAGCCTGCCCGCGGGCACTCATGCCCTCCGCGTGCAGGCCCTCCGAATACGCCAGAAGTGTGATCAATGCTGCTTGCAGGATCGCGATGCCCATCAGAGAAATCGCCGCGCCCGCATCCACAGAAATCGTCGGGCTTCGGGGCAACAGGACCCGCAGCGGCGCTCCGAGGACACCCACCAGCATCCAGTTCAGCGCCACTAACGCGAAGTCCAAGACCATCGACAGCATCCACTTCTCCGCCGCACGGCTTTGCAGCGGGCGCGGCAACAGTGCCTCCAATGTCCTTTCCCGCCGTTCGGTCGCCTGTGGCGCACACGAGTCCCTGTCTTTGTCGTTCTCCAACACAAATGGCTTCACGGATGCAGGCCGCTTCTTGCCGAACCGCTTCGGTTCCGGAATCTCTCCGGGAATCAGGCGCGCCCACTCCATCTCGTGGTGTTCTGCCGGCCTCGGATTCGCAAAGACGGAAGGCACTACTCCCCCTCTAATCGCTGTTCTTCGTCTTATCCCAAGTGGATATCTCGCCTCAGGAAAAAGACGAACGCTCCCGTTCGCTCCCTACAATCGCCGGTAGATCCTCTCCGGTATGGGAAATTCCCGATCGCTCAGCACTGTTCCTAGAAGCCGAGCCTGCACCTCCTCGAGCGTGGCTTTGATGTTGCGCGCCTGCACGCGCCGCGTGCGCTGCGCCGATAAAACCAGAACGATGCCATCCGCAAACTGGGCTAACGTGATGGCATGGTTTGAATTCGCCGATGCCGGCGCCGCTACAATCGAATATTCAAACTCTTTCCGCACCGCGCCCATGTAACGATGCAGCGACGCCGCGCTCCCTTCCGACCCGCTCACCTCCAGCGGCAAAAGCCACAGATTCCGCCGCACCCGCGTGCCGGACTCGCGCAGCGGACTTCGCGTCTCTGTCGGGCACACCAGCAACTCCCCCGCCGTGGTGCTTTCCAGCCCGGCTCCAGCGACCGCCACGTCCATCGTGGTCTCCAGCGCGAGCATCTCGCCTACGGACCTGCAGATTGCGCCCGCATCCGTCTGCGGATCGACCGCGCTAAAGACGACCTGCCGCACCGGCCTCGCCTGCGCTGTACTAAAGAGCTGGCGCACCATGCCGCGGATCTGCTCGCGCGCGAATTCTTGAGGATTCCATCCCTCGCGCGGCGACGAGGTCCGCGCCTCTGGCCGCATTGGCTCCGCCTCAGCCGCCGGCCTCGCTCCCGCGAACGCCATCACACCTGCGCGCATGACTCCCTCCCGCATGCCGACAGCCTCCCCGGACGTGTCTTGGGAAGCGACGCGAGCACTGGCGCGTTCAGGTACGCGGCAACGTCGTCCGGGTCGCGGAACGCCGGGTTCACATAGTCTGCCGCGAATGCCGCTCCTGTCCCCGCCACCCCCGACGCTATTAATCCCACCGCCAGAACCATCCACGCAGACCACACCGGCAACGCCGGTGCAACTGGATCTTCCGCCATCGCCACGTTCACAATGCCGCGCTCGTCGAGCGCGTCATGCATGCGCGCCTCTTCCTGCTTCTTCCCGTAAAGCAGGTAAATCTCCTCCGCGGCTTTTTCCGAGCTCAGCAGATCGTCCTGCGTGACCGCGTCTTCCCCGAATTCTTCTGAAATCCCCCGATAGGCTGCCTCCTGCGCACTGGTCGCCTCTTCCCGGGCCTGTAGCGTTTTCAAGTCGACCCGGGCCCGCTCTAACTCTGTTGTCGCCCACTCGTACTGCGGATTCTTGTCGGTCGTCTCATCCCGCACGGGAGACATATTCTCCGCGGCAATAGTTGCCTGCGCCTGCGCAATCTGCTGCTCGACCTCCTTCACCAGTCGGTGGTTCGGTTCGTACTTGGTCAGCAATTCCGTGCGCTTGAACTGCAGGTCGAGCAGGCTCGCCTTCAGCGCCTTCAACAGTTCCGGATTATCCGCCGTCCGCTTCTGCGTCGTCGTCCGTTCCGGCAGCTGCGCCAGTTGATTTTCGAGTTCGGCCACGCGCTGCCGCGTCGCTGCCAGTTCAATTCGCGTCTGGCGTGCACTCGCATCTACCTCGCTCAATTTCTGCAAGGCGAGATCGCGCTGCTGCGCCGCCGCTACAACTCCATGCCCTCTCGTAAACCGCAGCAATTTCTGCTTGGAATCTTCCAATTGCTGCCTGGATTCCCCCGTCTGTTGTTCAAAAAAGCGGAATTCTCCGCTCGGACGATGGACCTCCATGTGTTTTTCCAGATACACGTTCGCGACCGCTCGCAACACCGTCGCTGCTACTTGCGGATCATCCGCCGCATAGCTCACCGCAATCAGGTTCGTCTTTTTGATCGGCTCGACTCTCAGCTTTCTGGCCAAGCTTCGCGCCGCCCGCTCCACGTGCTCGTCGTTGGTCTCCCCAAAATGCAAGAATTCAAGCCAACCCTTCCGGCCGACGCCGGTTTGCTCCACGACCTTTCGCAGGACCTCTTCGTCTCGCAGCAGTTCCACTTCCGAGTTCAATTCCTCTTCCGCCACCTCAACCCGCGTCAGATCAAGCGGGGCATTCTCCCCCGCACTCACCGGAGCGTCCGCCCGTCCTCGGCGAACGAGAATTTTCATATTGGCCTGATAACTGGTGCCGGTCAGCGCATACAGCACCGCCGCCGCGAACACCAACGCCGACACCCAGACGAAGACCCTTCGCTGGCGAAATAGCACCATCGCCAACTCCCGCAGGGTGGGCGCCGGTGCCTCGATCCGTCCGCGAATTGGGTCTTCGTCCGCCACGGCGAGTGGGTCCATTCCTAGAATTGAGAAGAATTCATGTACATGCTCACGGCGGGTCGGGTCAAGAAACGGGCAAGCTTTGAAATCGTGTTCTGGGGGACAAACACCATATCCCCCGGACGCAGATGGGCATCTTCCTTTAGGCTGCTCTGCTTCAGCATCTTTTTCAGATTGAGCAGTCGCGTTTCCACCAGATCGTCATTCACGCGCCGGAAGAGCACTACCTGCGAGTGCTTGGACTGCGACGTCAAACCTCCGGCAATTTCCACGGCTTCGGCCACCGTGGTGTCGGAGCGCAGTTCGTACTTGCCTGGCTTGCCGACCTCCCCTCCGACAATGAAGTACGGATGCTCGAATTCCTTCAGCGCCACTGCCGCCTGTGGATCGTGCAAATAACCCCGGTACGCCTTCTCTACCGCCGCGCCGAATTCCTCCAGGTTCAGCCCCTGCGCCTCGACCAGCCCGGCGTCTTTCAGCATCACGTACCCGTCCGGTTGCACCGTGAGAGTCTGGTTGAATTCCGGCGCTACGGTGAAGCTCACATCCACCACATCGCTCGGTTGCAGCCGGTAGAGCGGGTGACGCATCCCTCCGAGTAAGGGGTTTCCCAGGTCACCCGCTCCTCCGGGCCGTTTGGCCGTTGTACTGCCATCCCCCGCTCCAGCTCCGGTTAAGCCGGACGGGGAAGCTTGTGTGTTTCCGCCGCGATCGTTCCCTTCTGCTTGCGCCAACGTAAGCGGGCAAACGTCCAAGGCCAGGAATGCGATTGCGGCCGCCGCACCGACGATGAGCAAACGTTTCATGGCTCCCGCGCCGTGACTTCACGCTCCTCGCGTCATCTCTACGCGACTCTCTATTGCGCAAGGTACGTCCACTGCGCGAAGTCAACAAGACTTGGGAAGTGTCGTACACGAAGGTAGGCTTCATCCCGATTCGGAATTGCGGGCTTCCACCTGGCTTCGGGATTGCGAATCAGATCTTTGCGGAAATTCGGCTGTCTGACTTCCCATCCCGCGCAGCGCGCACATGCCTTCGTTCTGAGCGTCCACCAAAGTGGACTTGCATGTTCGCCACATCACAGTCTTGTATTCCATCTCTCGCCTATCCATTGGCCTCGTTCTACCGTCCAAATATCGAATCGCAGCGAATCTTCGGCTCACCTCGCATTCCCTTCGTATTCCCGCGAAAAATCTTCAGCCTACATTTCCACACTCTTCACGCCCGTTCTGCGTCGATGAACGCAAGAAATCCTCATTCCCGTTTTGAAAGTGCAATCCACATTTTGTGATCACCTTCCTTGTGCACCACCCTTCCACTCCCTAGAATCGCGGCATCACCTCTGCTCTATCGGGAGATCTATGAAGTTGTTCGCCGCTTCCCAGCCGATTGGTGTGCTCGTCGCGGACTCCAATCGCATGCAGGCTCAGTTGCTGACCAGTGCGCTGCGCCGCCGTTCCGAGTTTCGCGTCACCACCTGCCCGTTAGATTCCGCCCTCATTCTGCAGTCGGCCAACTCTCGGCCTCCCGGCGTCGTCCTGCTTTCGATGAATGCGTCGACGAACGCGGCGGAAACCATCGAGATTCTTCACCGCTTTCATCGTTCTCACCCGCACATTCCAAAAGTCCTGCTGGTCGAGTCTTTCGATCGTGAGCTCGTCGTGAGCGCCTTCCGTTCGGGCCTGCGCGGAATCTTTTCCATCACCGACTCCAATCTCCGCCTGCTCTGCAAATGCATCTCCCGCGTCGCGGCCGGACAGATCTGGGCCAACACCGAGCAGTTGAACTACATCCTCGACCTCGTCTCCGAAGTCCCGTCGCTGCGCGTGCTCAACTCGCAAGGGACCAACCTGCTCACGCCCCGCGAAGAGCAAGTCGTGGCCCTCGTTGCCGAAGGCCTCGGCAATCGTCAGATCGCCGCCGAACTCAATCTCAGTGAGCACACCGTCAAGAAATATCTTTTCCGCATCTTCGAAAAACTGGGCGTCTCTACCCGCGTGGAACTCGTGCTCTACGCCGTCAATAACGGAGATCCGCGCCACGCCGAATGCCTGGCGGGCGCCAGCCGGATTCTTCCCAGCGCGTGAACCGGCCGAAAAATAAGGACAGGAAAGTTGGCGCGCAGCCGCCCTCGCCCTCATCTAAAATGGGAGATGTCATGGACGACGACCGCATCACCCTCTCTCCCGGCCCGCAGTTCAAAACGGCCATGCTGGTCGCGGTCCTCGCCGACGCGCTGCAACTCGTCGTCTTCCCCATGTTTGTGGAAGGCGCGTTTTCGCCCGCCGACGACCTGGTCGACCTCGGAGTCGCCGGACTCCTGACTCACCTGCTGGGCTGGCACTGGGAATTTCTGCCATCCTTTTTCGCCAAGCTCGTCCCCGGAGTCGACCTGGTTCCCTTCTGGACCATCGCCGTGGTCAACGTCTACCGCAAAGCTAAGCGCGTCGCCGAAACCGAAAAGCAACACGAGCAACTCCCGCCTGCGCATTTGTCGAAGAGCTAGGATTCAAAAAGAGGATTGTCATCCCGAGCGCAGCATCCATTTCGCGGTAGCGGGATGGATGCGCAGTCGAGGGACCTTGCGTTTCCGTGCGCGAATTTTTCTTTCGCCCCTTTGGGGCTTGGATCTTCTTCTCTTGATCCTTACCCACCGCTTACGCGGTGGGCTGTATTCTTTCGCTCCTGCGGAACTGCTTTCACACTCACTGGCGGTTTCTTCCCTCCCGGTGCCTCCACAACCTCAGGAATCTCTTCCCATTCGACCAAGTCCGCGCAAGCCTGAATCGAAGTCCTCTCGCCCTTCAACAAATCCCAAGCCTCCCGATACTTCCCATACTTCTGTCGCCCACCCTCCGGAGAAAAATGCAGCGTCAACTTCTCCCCCAAAGCCTCATACGGAATGATGTACCACTCATCCACCGGAATCAGATACACCGCAAAAAAGTCCACCGTCCCCGCCTCGTATTTTTTCCGCTGCGGACCCATCACGTTCAAGCTGTACTCACTCCCCCGCCGCCGATAAATCGTCGACTTCACCTGCACTCGCAAAATTCTCCCGCCAGCCTCCACCAGCACGTCGTACCGTAGCGAGTCTCCCAACGGCTTCGACACCCCCATCCCCAACCCCGCCGCCTTCGCCATAAAACAAAGTTCCGCCCACTCCCCACGTTCCTTGCATCCCTTGACCCATTTTTTCTTGCTGCCCCGATTCGCCATACTCTCCCCAATTTGTCCTAAAGAATTAATTATGTAATTTCTGTCGCTCCGGATTAATAATTTCACTTTCGTTTTCCGAATTAATTTTGTCATTCCGAGCGCCGCCGGAGCGAAGCGACGGCAAGTCGAGGAACCTGCTGCTCCCCGCCCCGGCGCACCCTTACTCCACTATTCCCACATCAGGAATCTCAGTCCAGGTCATCCGTCACATACCCCTGTGGAAAACGAACCCGCACGGACCGCGGGCCTCAAGCTTTGAAAGGGTGCGGCTTCAGCCGCGCCGTAAGTCCCGCAAAATCAGTGGCGCCTTTAGGCGCTGGGGGAATCTTCAGCTCACGAAATGCCCCGATCAGGAGCTCTTCTCAGACCCGGTAGCCTGGTCGTGGACAGATGCCAGCTGTTCCGCGAGCAAGTCTGCGAGTAATCTCTCGAGAGCCGACAAATCGAGCTTCTTCGCTTCCCATTCCTTATCTGCTGCTTCCAGCGCTTTGTAGTACGGGTTCTTGTCGCGGGCAATCTGGGCGGGGATTGTCCTCCGGCCCGGAAGCCGATAACCCAGCCGGAGACAAAGCAGCAGATACGAAAATGCGCGAGCAGTACGACCGTTGCCGTCGGTGAACGGATGGATCCAATTCAACTTCCAGAGAGCGTAGGCGGCGAGGTGCAGTGGAGTGCTCTTCTCCCAATTGTCATTCACGTAGTCACACATGTGTTCGATCTCTTCCGGCACAAGATACGCGCCAACCGGCCGATGCTTACTACCCTTGATTTCAATCCCGGCAGGACGCCAATTACCCGCATACGAACTCAAGCCGTCAAGAGCAATCCGATGCAGGTGGAGGAGTTGGGAGGGGCGGAGCTTGAATTTCCGTTCAGGGTGGGAGAAGTGCTCAATCATTTCCGTAACGGCGTCGAACTGGCGCACGCCGTTACGGGCTTCTATCCTGGCTATCTCGTCGGGATCGGCAACGAGCTCTGGTTCAAGAGCGTGGCTATGCCGTTCCTGTTCTTCGCTCATGCTTCGGAGCCCCTAGATCGTCGGCCGCCTTGTCGACCATCTCGCGCGTAATGCGAGGATTCTCAATCTTGGTGTTCCCGTAGGCGAAGCTGCGGCGCTGCTCTTCTTTTTCTTCTGGCGTCGGAACGCTCTTTCTCGCTTTATCGAGTAGTTCTTGCAAGCGCGTTGGCACGGTTCACCTCCCCGGGAGTACCGCTGAACCTTATCACAGGGGACACTGCGGAAAAACAGGGACTTCACTGTGCAGGAATCAGAACTCTATCGGCTTTCTTATTTTAACCCGACCAAGGCGGGAAGAGCGCTCAGAGCACCCCAGTCGCGGAGCGACGCAACAAAAATAGCCCAGAACCCGCCCTGAGCACAGCCGAAGGGACTTCAATCCTGGGTCAGCCCAAGAGAATGGAACCGAGTCCCGTAGGGACGGCACAATCGCCGCCCGAGTTCGAAACAATAAAATCGGCCGACAACCGGGAAGGGCACGGCTTCCAGCCGTGCCAATCACAACATGCAGAGAGGAACCGGCTTTAGCCGCTGAGGGAGTCCCGACGGCGTGTCGACAGCATCAATTCCCGCCCTTGCAAAGAACGCAAGAACCGGGCACCCCGCGGGAAGAAGTGCCCCGTCGTTCGTCGGAGAAACGGACTCGGCGCTAGCCTGATCAGGACTTAGTTTTTAGCGTGCCGATATAGTAGCCGCCGTAGTTGTTGGCGATGTTCTCGTCCTCGAGGAAATCGACGCTGTAGTTCTTGTTTGACGCATAGATGTGAGTTTTCTCGCCTAAGCATTCAAACGTGATCTCGCCCGCCGAGTTTTGCGTAATCGTGTCGTAACCCTCGTAGTAATTCAGGTGCTCGGCGGGTGCCTCACCGATGACGATGAGCCTTGGCTTCATCTCGTCTAACCATTTTGCGGGAACCTTGCCGCTGTCCCGTCCGTGGTGCGGCGCGAAGAGTATATTTGCGCGGTCCATGACGATTTGGTCCTCGACCCTTTCCATGAAATCTGTCTCCAGGTCGCCCATCCAGAGGATCGTAAAGCCCCCAATCAGCCCATACGTCATTATCGGGGAGATGTTGTTCGGGCTTTCCCCCTTCTTTGCCTCGGCCAGCGCATCCTTGAAGTCCTTGTTCTCGGTCACGGGCCATAGGCAGTGGAGGCCCGCGTTTTTCCGATCCTCGCTGTCGAGGTTCATCCACTTTCTCTCGCAGCCCCTCTTCAGTTCGAATGCTTTCTCTGTGTCGTTCCTCAGCTTGCAGTATTGCTCGAAATCATCAGTCGAGTTCCCCTCTTTCTTTGTCGCCTCGTTTTTCACACAGTAGAAGTTGAGCAGCTTCATCTGCTTGTGCAGATCGACAAGGCCCCCAATGTGATCATCGTCGGGGTGAGTCGAGATAAAACGAACAATCCCCTTGCCCTTTGACTCCTCCTTGAGCTCCCCGATGAGATCATCGACATCGTCCTCGCACATGTTGCAGTCAATGATCGTGAAGTTGTCGGTGTTGTGCTTGATGTAAAACATGTCGCCGTCTCCGACGGATAAGGATTTCACCAGGCTCATTTCTGTCCTCCGCTAAGCGTCACTCGCTTGGTTATGTACGAGGTCTGTTTTCGGTAGGAGAAGAGAAACATGACCAAGAGGGCCCCTATTGCCGCGGTTACGGTCCATCCCTCAATACACGGGTGACGCTCCTCGACGCGTGAGTAGACCCTGAGAAGGAGGAGTAGCGTAAGTAGGGAGCAAAGGGTCCTGTAGGTATTGTTTGCTTCCGAGAGGATCTCGATCTTCGGGTCGACCCTGGCGGCTGTTACGAAGTCCGCATAGTTCGCGAAGCGAACGAAGGAGGTCCGCTTAAGCAGGGGCTCAATCACCAGTGATCCAAATCTGCTTATGACCAGTCCCAGGAAATAGTAAATGAACAGGCCGGTCACGACGTCCTTCTGGATGAGCTGGTGACGCGAGATTTTGCTCGCAGCCGCGGCGAAGATCACCCCCGGCAGCAGGTAGTTGAAGAGGTTGTAGGTGGAAAGCTTGGCTAGCAACTCATTCATGGAGCCTCTCCATTGCCAACAAGGGCAAAAGGGCACGGCGTTTGCCGTGCCCCCTCACAGCTTGCGTCTACTCGACTGCTTACGATTTCTTGTCCTCAGCGGCTAAAGCCGGGGAGGATCGTCTCTCGTTTACGGCACGGCTTTAAGCCGTGCCCTTCCCAAAACGTCGCCGGTCCTCAAGGCTTACGCCATTTGTCCGGATGGCCTCTATCCGTATTCCGAACGCGCTCGACGAGGATGGCCGCATTAGGGTCAATCTCGCGAGCTCTCTCGATGGCCTCGGCTTGCGTGGACTCGTGATCGCTGATGCGCCCGGCATTTGGTCGCCGGATCGCATAGTCCCCCTCTTCATCCCGCCGTTCGATGAACAATTTGCCGCCCATATTTTTTCCACTCCTTCTAACTCAAATTCTTACGAGCAGCCGCTGGTGCTGCCGCAGCTGCCGCATCTATAGCAGCTGCCGTTGCGGGTCATGATGCTGCCGCAGAAGCTGCAGGTGGGCGCGTCGCCCAGGTCGATCAGGCTGGCCAGGGCGTCGGCGGCGTGGACAGACCGCGTCGCCAGTCGTTGGTCGTTGGTCGTCGGCGCTGTGCTGCTGGTCCCGTTGACCTCTGCGATGTCTGGTGGCTGAGAGCTGGCGGCTGACAACTTCGGCCTCAGGTTCTCGAACAGCATCTGCTGCTGGCCGGTCAGGAAACGCAGCTGGAGCCAGCGGAAGATGTAGTCCATGATGCTCTTGGCATAGCCGATATCCGGATTGCCGGACCATCCGCTGGGCTCGAAGCGGGTGTGCGCGAACTTTTCGCAGAACAGTTTCAGGGGCACGCCGTGCTGCAGCGCGATGGAGACGGCCAGCGCGAAGCTGTCCATCAGGCCGCTGACCGTCGATCCTTCTTTGGCCATGGTGATGAAGAGCTCTCCGGGATCGCCGTTGGGATAGAGGCCGACGGTGATGTAGCCCTCGTGATCTCCGACCTTGAATTTGTGCGTGATCGAGGCGCGCTCTTCCTGCAGCTTGTGGCGAACGGCGCGCGGAGGAGCGTTCATGTCCTCTTCTTCCACCACAGAGGGCACAGGGGTCACAGAGGACTTCTCTGACAGTGCCGTCTTGGTGCCTGCCGCGCTCAGCGGTTGCGCCTTCTTGCAGCCGTCGCGATACACGGCGACCGCCTTCAGACCAAGCTTCCAGGCCTGCAGGTAGGCGTCACTGATTTCTTCCACGCTGGCGTTCTCGGGAAGATTGACGGTCTTCGAAATAGCTCCGGAGATGAAGGGCTGAGCGGCGGCCATCATGCGGAGATGTCCCATGTAGGCGATGGAGCGCGTGCCCTTCGCCGGCTTGAACGAGCAATCGAAGACGGCGAGGTGATCGTCTTTCACGTGCGGTGCGCCTTCGATAGTGCCCGTGGCATCGATGTAGCTGACGATGGCGTCGGTCTGCTCGTGCGTGTATCCGAGCTTGAACAGCGCGGTGGGCACGGTCTGGTTGACGATCTTGATCATGCCGCCGCCGACCAGCTTTTTGTATTTCACCAGCGCGAGATCGGGCTCTATACCCGTAGTGTCGCAATCCATCATGAAACCTATGGTGCCCGTTGGGGCCAGGACTGTTACTTGGGAGTTGCGGTAGCCGTGCTTTTCGCCGTGGGCGAGGGCTTCGTCCCAGCATTGCTTGCTGGCTTCGTAGATGTTGGCCGGGACGTTGGCTTTGTTGATGCCATTCACGCTGGCGCGGTGCATGCGGATTACGTCCAGGAATGGCTCGCGGTTGATGTACCAGCCGGGGCAGGCTCCGCCGGGCATGACGTTGGCTCCGAGATTCGTCTCGGTCAAAGTCTTCTTCGTGGCTTCTGTGGCTGGAACTAACGGCTCGCATTGTTCGGCTATGCGGCTGCTCTGCAGATAGGCTTGGCCGCACATGATTGCGGTTACGCAGGAGGCGTAGTCGCGTCCGGCGTCGCTGTCGTACGGGAGGCCGGCAGCCATCAGGAGCGCGCCTAGATTGGCGTAGCCCAGGCCTAGCGGGCGGTAGTCGTGCGAGTTTGCCATGATCGCCTGCGTGGGATATCCGGCGTTGTCGACGAGGATTTCCTGCGCGGTGATCAGAATGTCGACGGCGTGACGATAGGCCTCGACGTCGAACGTGCCGTTGGGAGCGAACTTCAACAGATTCAGGCTGGCCAGGTTGCAGGCGGAATCGTCGAGGAACATGTATTCGCTGCAGGGATTGCTGGCGTTGATGCGGGCTGTGTTCTTCGAGGTGTGCCAGCGATTGACCGTGGTGTCGTACTGCATGCCGGGATCGCCGCAGTGCCAGGTGGCTTCGGAAATTTTGTTCAGAAGTTCTTTGGCTTTGTACGTCTTCACGACCGAGCCATCCGTTACCGTGCGCGTCGAAAAATCGGTGTCGCGGACGACGGCATACATGAAGTCGTCGGTGACGCGGACGGAGTTGTTGGCATTCTGGAAAAAGATGGAAGAGTAGGCGTCAGAGTCGGGATGGGAGCCGTCGTATCCTTGAGCAACCAGCGCGTGGGCCTTGGCTTCCTCTTTGGATTTGCAGAGGATGAAGTCTTCAATGTCAGGATGGTCGACGTTGAGGATGACCATCTTGGCAGCGCGGCGAGTCTTGCCACCGGACTTGATGACGCCGGCGAAGGCGTCGAATCCTTTCATGAAGCTGAGCGGGCCGCTGGCGGTGCCTCCGCCGGAAAGAGTCTCGGTGGATCCGCGCAGAGGAGACAGATTCGTGCCGGTGCCGCTGCCCCACTTGAAGAGCATGCCTTCGGTCTTGGCCAGAGTCAGGATCGAGTCGAGGGAATCTTTCACCGAGTTGATGAAGCAGGCGGAACACTGGGGCTTGGAGTATCCGGTGACGCCGAATTCGACTTGCTGCGTCTGCTGGTTCCAGTGCCAGTTGCGGCCGTCGGAGTTGGGCTCGATGCGGTCGCATCCCACGTTGAACCAGACGGGCGAGTTGAAGGCCGCGTACTGGCGGACGAGGATGTGCACGAGCTCATCGTGAAAAGTGGCGCCGTCTTCGGGAGTCTTGAAATAGCCTTGAGCTTGTCCCCAGTCGCGGATGGTTTCGGCGACGCGAGCGACGAGCTGGCGCACTCCGGTCTCGCGCTCGGGAGTGCCGAGCTTGCCGTGGAGATATTTGCTGGCGACGATATTGGTCGCAGTCATGGACCAGTCTTTGGGGACTTCAACGTCCTTCTGCTCGAAGATCACCCCACCTTGGGAGTCCGTGATCTGAGCGAGGCGGAGCTCCCATTCGACTTCGTCGTAGGGAGAGACACCGGGCTTGGTGAACAGGCGGCGGAAGGCGAGGCCGGGGGACTTCTTCTTCATGAGGTTCGACGCGGGCACGGGCCCAGAGGGAGTGGCGGCGGATTGGGTGGCGGTTTTCAGTTCGGGCATCAAGGGCTCTCCTAAATATTAGATTCTATGGGTGGTGCGGCCGATTCGGGCGTCCGGCCAGCGGACGGGGGAATCGGGCGGTGCGAAAATCAGAAAAATGTTCATCACATCTAGCTGTGCTCTTTTCCTTTTCTTGCAATGCAAGAATTTGACTCCGGCCCGCGTCCACGTCCGTGCGCCAAGTGATCCAATCTGCTAGGGGTGTCTTTTCGACCATCGGATTTCTCCCTGTGACCTGTGCCGTCCCTACGGGACTTGTTTCGTTGGACCGACCTCACCCAGGACTTACGTCCTGGGCTAACATATAACGCCCCTTCGGGGCTGAACTGGGGAGCGGGCTGGTCTTTCTCTATCCCCTACGATCCATTGCAAAGAGCAATCGGACGCGACGCCAAAGCGCCCGGTCTACCACAGCGCCCCAACGGTTTAGAAGCCGGAGGGGAAAACGGGCGGACGGTGAATGTTGACGGCGGCGCCTGAGTTGAGCTGCGGGGCCGCCGCGAGTGAGCTTACGCCGCCGGCAGTCGCGGACGAGGGCGTCCGCGCCACAAATTCCGTTGTCGGCGTCAGTTCCAGGGAACTGGCAAAGTGGGATCCTAGGCCGCTGGCCTTTTCGGCGGCGGAAACGATCCATTGGTTCAGGGCGCTGCAAACGGTGCGGCGCTGGAGCGGGTCTTCGATGACGACGAAGCGAACGAAATAGCGACCCGACTCGAGGCGGCCGCGCATGGGATTGGGGCGCGAGAGCATGCGGTCGAGGACGAAGGCCATGTCATCGGCTTCGAAGAATTGGGTGACGGCTAGCATGCGTTTGTGGGGTGCTTCCGGCTCCAATTGGGCCTGTGCCGCTAGAGTCTGTCGGACCGCCGAGCTTCGCTCGGTTGGACAGCCGGGGGCGGCTGTCCCCACATTCGACTGAGCAGGGACATCCGCCGGCTGTCGCACGGCCGCTTCGCCGCCAGGACGGACGAAGGCGTCCGTCCCTACGCGGTCATCTCCGGAGGATAGGATTTCTTCGGCTAGGGCGAAGACGCCGGGTTTGCTGGGGACGTGTAGGAGGCTGTGATGGGAATCGCAGCGGAACCATCGCGACCACTGCAGGCGTCGAAAGTCTACAGGACGATCGAAGCCGTGGCGGGCCAAAGAGTCTGCGACCAGGCGAGTTAAAGCTTCCATGTTGGGCTCCTGGGTTCGGCTACCGAGGCAGAAAAAAGGAAGTTCCCTTCATCCTCTGACCGGCAGTTACTGATTGCACTGCTGACCTACCGCAAAGATCGCGCCCCGGGGGAGGAACGGGACGGCCACCGCACTTTTTTGCTTCAGATCCCTGCTTCAGATCCCCCGTTCATCGAGAATCTGAAGGTTGAGTTTCGCCTGAGGTGTCGGCGCCGAGCTTGCAGATCCGAAAGCCCGGACGCCTTGCCCATGATCCAGCGGTCCAGAACCGAGTCACCTCGAGATCGGAAATGAGCCGCCGGGTTTTACGTTTTCTTGCAATTCCGTCCCATTCCCGTGAGGCGGAATTCATGTCCTTGGGATTGCAAAGTTACTCCCCCAAATAGTGGCTGTCAAGAGGGAAACACAATAGGTTGTATCCCTAGCAATGACGGGCTTGGTGCGAGGTTGAGACCGGTTTTTCCACAAAGCGGCAGTTTCGAGTTTCAAGTTTCCGGTTTCAAGTTCCAGTTTCCGGTTCTTAAGAGATCTGGACTTCACATCAGGCTGATCCCGGACGGCATTTGGTGAAAGGGCTGGGGCAACTTGCGGCGAACGCGAGGCGGCGGGCTGGGAGACTGGGTGGCTGCGTTGGGGCGATCGCGAAAGCTGACATCCTGGATCCGTTCAAGCTTCAAGACATCTACAGGAATTGGATACGGGTTCGGGCTCGCCTTGTCTGGCGTGGCAGGCGAACGCTGTTGCGACCTTGACGCGGAACCGGGACGACGTTTGGCGGTCATGGCGACGTAGATGTCTTCGAAGATCTGCTTGGGTGCGATGCTGAGGACGCCATCGCAGGATTCGACGAGGTAGTCGCCCTTACGGCCGCAGTGCTGACGACCAAGATGGTCGATGAAGCTGAGCCCTGAGTTGAGTTGTTTGGCTTTGACTAAGAATCTCGTGCGGTAGGTCTTCCATTGTTCTGATTTCATCGCGCTGACCCGATACTCGTCTTTCTTGCTGTTGCCGATGTTGCTGCTCCGCTGCTGGGCAGCGCCGGAACGAGCAGTTTTTTCTGCGACGCGAATCCGACTGTACGAGTGAATCAGGCGCGGGTCAATTCAGTATTTTTGGTGCAGTTGAGGATAACGACGCGGCGAATTTTCCGGAATCAGGACAGATCAAGCAAGGCGTCAGGAAGCGGGCATTGCTCCGCTGATCGCGGTGGTTTCCGCGAGCCTGGTAGAGGAGCGCGGACGATTCGGTTGAGAGGGGAGACAGATTGTCCACAGGGAGCGCACAGGAAATGCAGAAAGGAAGTTTGCCGATTTGCGGGTGCGACTGGAGCGTTCGTGGAATTACAGGAATTACGCGAGCGGAAGTTGTCGAGGACATGACGAGAATTGTGGGCAGAATGCAAATTTATTTGGAGAGTGACCGATGACGAAGGATCCAGTTTGCGGAATGAAAGTGGATGAAAATCATTCGTAATATCAGACGGAACACAATGGGAAGATGTATATCTTCTGTTCGCAGGAGTGCAAGACGAAGTTTGAGCAGCGGCCGGAACAGTACGCGCAGTCGGCCGCCTGATGGCGTCTCGTGCAAAGAGGAAGGTCCCCGCCTTTGGCCGGGGGCCTTGTTTAGCTTTCCGGCATGGCTAAGTGAGAGGTCGGTAGAGATTGGCCCTTTGCCTCTGCGGGCAAAGTGCATAAATCCTTCGCTTCGCTCTGTCGAAAATCCCCACTTCTCGCAAAAGCGGCGAGAAATGGGGCACCCCATTTTCAGTTGCTTCAGTGGGCCGAAGGTCCATGACAAGCTCGCCGACTGACAAATCCGCCTTAGTGATGGGCTAGGGCCGGTTCGTGAGCCGTCTTGCCTGCTTTGAAGGCGGCGAAGCGTTTGTTGATCTCGTCCCAGTTGACTACGTTCCACCAGGCGGCGAGATATTCGGGGCGACGGTTGTTGTATTTCAGATAGTAGGCATGCTCCCAGACATCGTTGCCGAAGATGGGATAGAGGCCTTGCGAAATGGGATTGTCCTGATTCGGCGTGGTGACGATCTGCACTTCGCCACTGGATTTTCCGGCTAGCCAGACCCATCCTGAACCGAATTGCTTTGCGCCGGCGTCGTTGAATTTGGTTTTGAAGTCGTTGAAGTTGCTGAACGTCTTCTGGATCACTTCTGCGATCGGGCCGGAGGGATCGCCTCCGCCTTTGGGCTTCATGATCTTCCAGAACATGGTGTGGTTGACGTGGCCTCCGCCATTGTTGCGGACGGCGGCGCGGATGTCCTCGGGGATGGCGTTGAGGTCGCGGATGAGGTCTTCGGCAGTTTTGCCGGCGAGATTGGGATGCTTTTCGATGGCGGCGTTGAGATTTTTCACGTAAGCGCCATGGTGCATGTCGTGATGCAGGGTCATCGTCTGCTTATCGATGGTCGGTTCGAGTGCCTCGTAGGCATACGGTAAAGGGGGTAGTTCGTGAGCCATTGTTTCCTCCAGAAGGTTGTGATGACAGGAGACGGAATTTCGATGCAAGTGTTATTGGGAAACGATTATAGCTCGGGGACATGGAGACGTGCTCGGGGAGGGCGCTAGTTCGAGGGTAGGGATGCTTCGACTTCGCAGTGAGGGTCGCTTCGCTCTCCTCACCGCTTCGCTCAGCATGACAATGCCTACATTTATTTGCGGCCTAGGAAGCGGATGCGGGAGGTGAAGGCGCGGCTTTCGCAGGCGCTGAAGGTGGGGACGGGATGGGTGGGATCGATGACGCTGTTGACGACGAAGGGATTGCAGCGTCCGGTGATGTTGTCGAAGCCTCCGCGGAGAGCCAGGTAGTAATGGAAGAGGTGAAACCGCTTTTCGAGTTGGAGATTCAGAGAGAAGTATGTCGGGTAGCGTTCGGAGCCGGGCGTTCCTTGAAGTTCCTGCTGGTCGTTCAAAAGATTGAAGGGGAATCCGGTGCGGGCTTCCATGGAATAGGCGACTTCGAACTGGTGAAGGATGGGAAGCGGGAACAACGGGAAATATCCCCAGGAAAGGAAGCGGTTGGGAGTATCCCAGAGATAAGGTCCGGGTTGCTGCGGGCTGAGGACGGGGTTGTCGACGTTGAAGTCGAGAACTTGATTGGAGCGAGAACTGGAGCGGGTGTAGGAGCCCATCAGCATGTAGGCTTCGCGGAAGTTGTGGCGGAGGGAAATCTGGAAAGCGTTGTAGTTGTCATCGCGAGTGTTCTGAAGAACGAAGTCACCGCTGACGGCGTGATTGCGAGTGTCGTAGACGAATCCCTGGGTGCCGCGGCGCTGCAGGTATTCAGCCTTGGCGTAGATGGCAGCAGGAAGCTTTTTGTCGAGGCCGACGCTCCAATTAACGAAGCGCGGAACCTGGAGATTGGCGGTGTCGGCGGTGAAGGTGGTGGTGACTGGCCCAGTGGTGGTGACGCATCCGGAGGGTGCGTTGCAGGTGGAGTTGGTGGAGAAAAAAGTGTCCTGGCGAGTGCCGGTGAAAGGACGGGCCAGGAGAAAGATTGGAGTTTCTTCGTAGAGGATGCCGATGCCGGCGGAGAGTTTGGTGGTTCCGGAGTTGTCGAGGACATAGGTTCCGGCGAGGCGAGGAGCGACTTCGCTTTCGTGGACGAGGTTATCCCAGTCGAGACGGACGCCGGGTTCGATGAGGAGGCGGTTGGTGAGGCTCCAGCGATCTTCGGCATAGGCGCTGACTTCGGAGTTGTATTCCTCGTGCAAGCCCGCGGGAGTGAAGGTGGAGTAGCGGGTACAGGGGAAATTTTTGTCGGTGGGAGCGGTGAAGCAGAGATCGGGAGAGGTGAGGGTGTTGGCGCCGCTGAGAAACGAGATGGGGGTGCGGGAGAAGGTTGCGTCGTAGGTGATGCTATCGAGATCGAGTCCGACTTTGAAGTCGTGGCGGCCGTGCCACTGGTGGGGAGGGAGATAGAGATTTAGGAGTCCCTGCCAGCGGCTGGCGTTGGTTTCTTCGGCGAGGTAGTAGTTTCCACCGGCAGTATCGGTGTTGACGTAATACGGAAGAGTTCCGTAGGGAGTGTAGTGGAGGTTGTACTGGTCGAAGGCGAATCCGGTTTCGAGAAGCTCTCCTCCGGCGAAGTAATGCTGATCTTTGATGCTGGCGATGTAGGCGGATTCGACGTCTTTGGGATTGGCCAGTTGCGGACTTTGCGGGGATAAGAATGCGTACCGGTCGTTGAGTTCGTTCAGAAGAAAACTTGTAGTGAGGATGTTGCGGCTGGTGAGATTGGTTTGCAGCTTGGTGAGATTGCCGATACGCAGAGTGTGGTCGTTGTCGGCGCCGACGGGAAGCTCGGTGTAGATGGTGTTGTCGTATTGGACGTCAAGGGCGTTGTAGAACCAGATTTTTCCTTTCTCGATGGGCCCGGAGAAAGTGAAACGCGGAAGGAACTGGTCAAAACGCCAGCCGTGCTTGTTCTGCATGGAGGGGATGAAGTCGGTCGCCCAGAAGCGGAAGTGATCGTCGCCAATGCCGGTGTTGAGGGCAAGCAGGCCGGCGGGGCCCTTACCGGCTTCCGCGGGCTCGCGGGAGGATGCGACGTGGATGGAGCGAAAGGCGTCGGTACTGACCTGGACCAGGAGTTGTCCGTTGGCGGGCTGGGTGACGTTGAATCCGTCGAGCAGGGTGAGGGTCTGATACGTTTCAGCGCCAGCGACGTGAGGCTGGCCGGTCTGGTCCTGGACGACTCCGGGGATGAAGTTGAGGGCGTTGCGATAGTCGTGGGTGCCGGGATAGACCATGTCGATGACATCGAGGCCGCTGAGAGTTTCCTGGGAAGAGATTTGGGCGGGATCAATGGCGGGAGGAGATTCGTGGACATCGACGGTCTCGCGGACTTCCTGCTGGCGGGTGAGGGTCACTTCGACGGACGATCCGCGGACGAGTTGCACATTGGATTGATCGACGGCGTAGAAGTTCTCCTTTTCCACGTGAAGCCGGTATGAGCCGGCGGAAAGGGAGGGAAATTCGCAGCGTCCGTTGAAATCGGTGAGGCAGCGGAGAACCGGCTGGGTGGTGGATTGAATGGAAATGCGGGCATCGCGGACGGCGACGCCGGTGGCGTCGACTACGGTGATGGTGGGAGCAGACGTGGATTGGGCCGCCGCGGTGCAAGCCAGGACGAGAGTGATCAGGAGAGCACGCATGCGGTCCTAGATATCTTACGTTCGGATGCGGGGAGATGGAGGTTGGTTTTTTGCGGCCGTGGTGGAGAACGGGTTTGCGCGTTTGAAAGCTTTCACCGCAGAGAACGCTGAGAATTTCCGCGGAGATCGCTGAGGCACCAGCTTATTGATGTGACGTGGTGTTTCCCTTCGTGGTTATTCAAAATCTTCAACCACAAAGGGCACGAAGGTACACGAAGGTACACGAAGGTACCCGAAGGAAGCACTAGCTTGCGAGCATCAGGATTTAGCTTTGGCTGGCTAGATATTCGCAGACGCGGCGGATTGTGTCGCGCTGGCTATCGTTGAGGGTGAGGAATTCGAAACCGTAGCGCAGTCCCTGGCGATAGCGGACAATGGCGCGCACCTTGATGGGATAGGGAGTGAGCGGCAAGGGAATGTCGAGGGTAACGATCTCGCCGGGTTCGAGACTGCCGGTCAGGGTAGCGCCGATGCCATCCTGGCCCATCTCGGTCGAGCGGCCCCAGCAGGTGCGGAATTCTCCGGCCTGGAACATTTTGACCTGGAGGCGGACGTCGATGGCAAAGCGGGGATAGCGGCGGGTAAATTGGGGCTTGGTGGCGGTCCGGCGGGGAGTGGCTGGAACGGCTGCGTCTCCGTCGGAGGTCGCTGCAGCAGCTTGAGCTTTTCTTTCCTCACTCATGTGATTCCCTGCGCTCCCCAAGGGAGGCGAGCTGCAAATTCGTTAATTGCCGTGCAGAAGGTATCCAGGCTCGAGCGGCAACTTGCCGGCAAGCTTCACAACAGCCACACTGCTGTTAATCGAGTACACGTCCACAACGCCGATGGCTCCCGGGATGGATGCGACCTTGTTCACCAGATCATCATCGGAGTCGACAATCATGATTGCGGGATGGCCCATGCGCCCGTGATTGGCGGTTGCGATAATTTCCTTCACTTCCGATTCCGGGCCGTCGTAAATCTTTTCCAAAATCAGCTTCATCTCGGGCGCGGAGGGAGCGCGCATGATAAAGGTGATGGATTTGCCGTCGGGCCACTTATTCGTCTGGCCTTTGCAGATCTTGACCAGGTCAGGCAAGGTAATGGCGGAGACGGCGTTCGACTTGTTGGAGACAATCGCAAGATCGCGCGCCGCGGCCAGCGAGACAGTGGCCCATAGCAACAGACAAGTAGTTAGAATTCGACGATAGAACACACTCGCTCCCAGCACGCAAAATCGCCCATGCTGTGATTTTGGCGGAATTGAGGTGGTGACTCAACGGTCACTAAGGCCATGTACCTTTGGAGTCATAGGCAAGGCCGGAGCGGGGTGGTGGCTGACTCTGAATTTTGGTTATCTCAGCGGGCGCATTTTCCCCTGACTTTGTGGGTAGGAGATCCCTCCCTCCGCCTGAAAAGCGGCTCCGCTCGGGATGACGCCGATCAGGTGGGCGTTCTCAAGATGTCACTGTGTGGGAGTGGGTTTTGGGTCCTCTCAGACAGCCGGAAGTGCTCAGGTAATTGGGGGATTGGCAAAGAAGCCGGGGATAGGATAGGCTAGCGCTTCTTATAATTCCAAAGGACTTCCTGCTCATGACGAATCGCGTCACCTACGCTCCGCAAGACTTCCAGAAGATGTGCAAGCAAGCCGAGAGGGATCACGAATCGAAAAAGCTGGTTCTGCTGATGGAGCGGGTGAAACGGCAAATTGCCGAGCGCGAGAACCCGGGCTTGAAAGTTGCGGAGCCGAAGCACGTCGGCAGCACGATAAATTCAGATTCCGGCCTACTGCGGCTGCCCAGCCGATCTGTCCCGTTCGAGAGATAGGCAGAATCCATCCGCTCGTTCGATTCTCGAATGGAGCGTGGAAATCTTTTTCTCTCCACACCTTAATTTTTGCGCTAAGATTTCCCCGAGCCAGATTGACATCGCATACCTCGAGCGTGATCTGGCGTGTGCCTTCCCCCAGGAGGTAGTAGATGTACCGGCCTTACAATAATTCCCAGGCGGGCCTGCGTCCGTTTCGGGACGTAGAGTCGCAACTTCGCGACCTCACTCAGGATTTCGCCACTTCCTTCAATACAGGCAACTACGATCAGGCGGCGAGCATGTTCGCCGTGGACGGCGTTTTGATGGCTCCGCTTTACGAGGGAGCCTATGGGCAGAAAACCGTGGAACGCTTGCTTCGCCAGCTGGGCGAGGCGGGATATCGCGATATGCGGATGGAGACCACGCGGATCGACCATTCCGGCGACATGGCTATGGAACTGGGACGGTTTTCGGTGACGCTGCACAAGGCAGACGGGACGGCCGTGGCCGAACGGGGCAAGTACGTAAGAGTGTGGAAGCGGCTGGGAGCGTGGTTGATCATGGCAGACTGCTGGAGCAGAACTTCTCAGGCGATCGGGGATCGGGTGGCCTGAAGGCGAACGGAGCGGGGAGACGATTTGGCGCCACAGGACGAGCAGCCACGTACGACGCCGACGGCTGAGATCAAGCGTGAAGTGAAGACGGCGGATCCAGGGCAGTATTGCCCGAATTGCTCGACGAAGCTGCGGGAGAGCCGGTGTAAGTTGAAGTGTCCGCAGTGCGGGTTCTATTTGAGCTGCTCGGATTTTTATTGAGGGCCATTGATGATTGTTGATTGTTGAATAAAAACCTTTCGATATCGTTATCTGACAACTCGATTCCCCCTACGGATGCCTGTGTTTTGCTTTGCGGATCCTCATTCAGCAATCAAAAATCAACAATCGACAATTTCCTCGCGATGACGGGCACGCTCGCGTCCGTCTACAATGGCAGGGCGACTTTATTTCAACGACTATTCAGGAGAACGTCATGCAACGAAAGGCCAGTGCGGTTTGGAAGGGTGGATTGAAGGATGGAAAAGGGACGCTTTCGGCTCCGGGCGGGGTGTTGAATAACACGCAATATTCGTTTAGCACGCGATTTGAGAATGCTCCGGGGACGAATCCGGAGGAATTGATTGCGGCCGCGCATGCCGGGTGCTTTTCGATGGCGCTATCCGCGCAGCTTGGGGGAGCGAATCTGACTCCGGAGAGCATTTCAACGAACGTTACGTTGACCATGGAGAAGCTGGATTCGGGGTGGACGATCACCGCGAGCCACATTGACGTGGTCGGGAAAGTACCTGGGGCGGATGCGGCTGCGTTTCAGAAATATGCGGAGGCCGCGGAGAAGGGCTGTCCGGTATCGAAGGTGCTGAACGCCAAGATCACAATGAATGCCAAGTTGGAGTAGCGCGGGCTGTTTGCGACCGGCGCGAAAATCTTAAAACGCAGAGTGCGCTGAGGAAAGCCGCTGAGAGCGCGGAGAAAATCTTGGGTAGTGTGGGCTACTTTCATTTTGAGGGCGGAAAGAGCGGCATGAATGAAACCAATGCTCATTAACGTCGCTGAGTTCCTCATCGTCGCTGCCCTATGGGCGCTTGGAGGATGGATCTTACTCAAGCGCGTAAAATCCCGCAAAAAAGAAGATGGCGACATTCAGACTCTATTCGGGACAAAGAAACCAAAGTAGCCCACTACCAAATCTTGGCTTATCTTGCTGGCACTTCGGCGCTTCTGCCTTTCTCGCCGCGCGGTTTGACAGTGGGCTTCGCGCCTGTAGAATAGGGATGCAGGTCTTCCTGATGCGGCGGCTTTCTGGCTGCCGTGATGAGTAAGTCCACATTGCCATCGTGGCGGAATTGGCAGACGCGCATGGTTCAGGTCCATGTACCGGCAACGGTGTGGGGGTTCGAGTCCCTTCGATGGCACCATTGATTAGTTGAGGTCCTCGGCTTCGGTGAGGATTTCTTGTACGCTTCTGCTTTCGTCACGCCCTCTTCCCACTCAATTCTTCTTCTTTTTCTTCGCCCGGCTTTTTCGCTTTGGATTGCGCTGCGCCTGCTGAGTGTCGCCGAAGACGCGGGCGAAGATTTTGTCCACATTCTTGAGTTGGCGCGGGAGATCGAAGGCGTACTCGATCTGCTGGCGCGGGACGCGGCCGGTGATTTCTTTGTCGGCCATCACCAGATCATGAAAGTTTAAGTTCTCTTTCCAGGCGCGCATGGCGTGCGATTGCACCAGGCGGTAGGCGTCTTCGCGGCTCACGCCGTGTTCGACCAAATCGAGCAGAAGTTGGCCGCTGAAGATGAGGCCGCGCGTACTTTCGAGATTGGCGCGCATGCGGTCCGGATAAACGAACATGGTGTCGATGATGTTGGCCGTCTTGCTGAGGAGGTAATCGGTCAGCGTGGTCGAGTCCGGGAGGATGACGCGCTCGACCGATGAGTGCGAGATGTCGCGCTCATGCCAGAGAGGGACATTTTCGAATCCCGCTTGCGCGTTCGAGCGGACGACACGAGCCAGGCCGCTGATCTGTTCTAGCGTGACCGGATTGCGCTTGTGCGGCATGGCGGAGGATCCCTTTTGCTTCTCGCTGAAGAACTCTTCGGCCTCGCGGACTTCGGTGCGCTGCAGGTGGCGGATTTCGGTGGCGATCTTGTCGAGCGTAGAGGCGATCACGGCGAGCGTGGCGAGATAGTGCGCATGGCGGTCGCGCTGGATTACTTGCGAGGAGACGGCGGCGGCTTTCAGTCCCAGACGGGCGCAAATCTTTTCTTCTAATTCCGGCGTGAGGTGGGCGAAGATTCCTACCGCGCCCGAGAACTTTCCTACCCGCATATCTTCGGCCGCGGCCATGAAGCGCGCGATGTTGCGCTGCGTTTCGGAATACCAGTTGGCTAGCTTGAATCCGAAGGTGATGGGCTCGGCGTGGATGCCGTGGGTGCGTCCGACCATGGGAGTGCCTTTGAACTCCCAGGCGCGGCGCTCGAGGACTTCGGCTAGGCGCTGGAGGTCCTGCGCGATGACCTGGGACGACTGGCGGATGAGCAGGGCCTGCGCGGTGTCGACGACGTCGTTGGAGGTGAGACCGTAGTGGAACCAGCGGGCATGGGGGCCGACGATCTCGGCGACGGCGGTGGTGAAGGCGATGACGTCGTGGCGAACCTCGGCCTCGATCTCGTGGATGCGCTCGACACGGAAGTCGGCGCGCTCTTTGATCGCTTTGGCCGCATCTTTGGGAACGAGTCCGGCTTCGGCCAGGGTTTCGGTGGCGGCGACTTCGACGGCGAGCCACGTGCGGAAGCGGTTTTCGTCGCTCCAGATGCGGGCCATCTCGGGCCGGGTATAGCGCGGGATCACGGGACGCCTCCTGTCCTTGTGGACTAAGGATTCTAAATGGGTGGGGGGAAATTGGGCTAGGGCGGCAGCGCATTCAAAGGCGTTACCCACAAAGGACGCTAAGGTTCACTACTACTAAAAGCAAGCAGCCAGGCCCTCAGGGGCTAAAGCCCTGATTTGCTGGGAGCGTTGATTGGCACGGCTGAAAGCCGTGCCCTTCCCAAAGCTGTTTATGAGACAGGCTCTAGGCAAAACCCACTGCACAAAGATCGCTCTCGGTTGGATGGATTATATCGTTGTACGATATAATATTGAAAGATTATCGCAGCACGATACAATTCCGGCATGAAGAGGCTCACCCTGAACGATTACCGGGCTCTGGCTGAGTTCCGGTACCAGATTCGAACATTCTTGCATTTCAGCGACCAGGCGGTGGAGGCCGCGGGTTTAGAGCGGACGCAGTACCAACTGTTGCTGGCGATCAAAGGACTGCCGGAAGGAATGCGGCCGCGGATACGGGATGTGGCCAACAGGATGCTGATCCAGCACCACAGCGCCGTGGAACTGATCAACCGGCTGGAGCGGGGGGGATACGTGGAACGGGAGCGGGGCCTTGAGGATCGGCGGGAGGTTTTGCTGGCGCTGACGCCGAAGGGAGAGCGGGTGCTGGCGGAGTTGGCGCTGCATCATCGTGAGGAATTGAAGAGTACTGCTCCGAAGCTGGTGGGGGCGTTGCGGCGGGTGACGGCGGGGAAGAAAGAGGACTAACGCCCCAACGCTCAGCGGCGGCGATGCGCGGTAGGGATCCTTCGACTCCGCGAGACGCCTCGCTTCGCTCAGCGGCTCGCTGCGCTCAGGATGACAAATTCACTCTACCGTTCACCACAAATTCATTTATGAGCAACGATGGAAAGCAAACGGTGGCGCAGGAAATTCAGGATGTGCCGGTAGCGGCTTCGGCGATGGCGCCACTGGCCGCGCCACCTACGGCGCAGTTCCGCATTGTGCTGATGTCGTTTCTGGCGGCGGCGGTTGGACTGATTGCCGGGCTCATCGCCTATATTCTCTACAAGCTGATCGGGCTGTTCACCAATCTTTTCTTCTTCCATCAGTGGTCGACGACTTTTCGCAGCGTCGGATCGCATCATCTGGGCGGGTGGGTCATTCTGATTCCGGTGATTGGCGGGCTCATCGTTGGCGTCATGGCGAAATATGGATCGTCGAAGATCAAAGGGCACGGGATTCCGGAGGCGATGGAAGCGGTGCTGGTCAACCGCAGCCGGATTGAGCCGAAAGTGGCGCTGCTGAAGCCGATTTCGGCGGCGATTGCGATTGGCACGGGCGGCCCGTTTGGCGCGGAGGGGCCGATCATCCAGACCGGGGGGGCGATCGGATCGCTGGTGGGCCAGGTGCTGCACACGACGGCGGTCGAGCGGAAGGTGCTGCTGGCATGCGGAGCGGCGGCGGGCATGTCGGCGACATTCAACACGCCGATTGCCGGCGTCATTCTGGCGATTGAGTTGCTGCTGTTCGAATTCAAATCGCGATCGTTTATTCCGCTGGTCATTGCGAGCACGCTGGCGACCGCGGTCCACATGCAGTTGCTGGGCGCGGGCCCGATGTTTCAGGTTGGGCTCGTGGATTTCGGGATTCCGCATGCGCTGCCTTTTTATCTGTTGCTGGGGCCATTGTGCGGGGTGGCGGCGGTGGGATTGAGCAAGGCGCTTTATTGGGTGGAAGACTCGTTCGAGAAGCTTCCGATCGACCAGTTGTGGTGCCCAGCGATTGGGGCGCTGGCCTTGGGCATCATCGGATTCTTCGTGCCGCGCGTGTTCGGTGTGGGATACGACACGATTGGCGATATTCTCAACGGGCAGCTGGCGTGGAAGCTGCTGCTGATTGTGATGATCGCAAAGTTCGCGGCGCTGGTGATTTCACTGGGATCGGGCACGTCGGGAGGATTGCTGGCGCCGACATTCATGTGGAGCGCGGCCATGGGCGGGCTGTTTGCCATGATCGCCAACCGCGCGTTTCCGGGCGCTCATTTATCTCCGGGCGCATTTGCGCTGGTGGCGATGGGAGCGGTGTTCGGGGCGGCGTCACGGGCGACTTTTTCCTTCATCATTTTTGCGTTTGAGATCACGCGCGATTACAACTCGGTGCTGCCGCTGATGCTGGTCGCGGTGATTGCGGATGGGTTCGCGATGCTGTTCATGCCACGAAGCTCGATCATGACGGAGAAGCTGGCGCGCCGGGGATTGCAGGTGCATCAGGACTATGAGGCCGACGTCCTGGCGCAGGCATTGGTTTCGGAGACCATGGAAAAAGACGCTCCGGTGATTGCTGCGGGCACCAGGGTGGGAGAAGTGGCGGAGCGAATTGCGCGGCACGATCCGGCTGTAGCGCAGTATGAGGCGTTGCTGATTGTGGACGCGGACGGGAAGTTGGCGGGCATCGTGACGCGAGGCGACATTCTGCGGGCGCTGGATCAGGATTCTTCCGGCACGATGACCGTGGAACAGGCTGGCAGCTCGAAGCTGGTGGTGGCGTATCCGGATGAGATGGTTTCGGAGGCGGCTGCGAAATTGCTGCGCAGCAATGTGGGACGGCTGCCAGTGGTAACTCGCGGCGATGAACGCACGGTGGTGGGATATTTGAACCGGGCAGCGATCCTGGCTGCGCGCATGCGGCGACTGCAGGACGAGCATTATCGCGAGCCGGGATGGCTGGGAAGACCGCGGTAACATTCCGCAAGTTACGTTAGTAAGTTTGAGTCCAGGGAATGTTGGGGGCGGAACCTAGGCGCTGCGAAGTATAATGAAAATGCTCCCATGAGTCCTGGCAGAATCGTATGCGCGCTGGCGGTAATGGCGGTTCTTAGCGTGCTGGCGATTTTCTTCTTCCCTTCCATGCAGGGGCCCTACTCTGTGGTACACGGGCCAGTCAGTGCGCTCCTGTCTTTGCGAGCGGCGACGATGGTGCGAAACGCCATTGTGCGGGCGGGACAGAACGTTAGACAAAGTTGTGAGCGCGTCGCAGCGGTAGTGCTGCTCTGGTCTGCGAAAGCAGTTTGCGCAACGGAATTACCGGCGAGCCTGTCGCTGGTGAGTGGTTCCGTTCTGCGCTGCTGATCCCTTCAAGTTTTTTCCTGGCAAATCTCCATACGTTTGTGCCGCGTCTCGAAAGGGGTATCTCGCTTTGGCGGGCGTGTCCTTAACAAGTGTGGAGCGGGCACTTCTGCCCGCTACTGCCGGTGGCGCAGAAGAAGCGGGCAAGAGTGCCCGCTCCACACAAACTACCGAGATGCGGCGGTTGAGATCAATCTTTCCGCCATTTCCGACTGAACTCTATTGGAGGATTTTGAATTATGAAAATATGGAACGCTTTTACGCTGACGGTGATCGTAGCCGGCGCGTTGTCGTTCGCCGGATGCAGCAAGAAAGCCGCGCAGGCGACGCCGCCGACTCCACCACCGCCGCCAGCCACACCGACGGCAACTCTGGCCGCAAGCCCTGACGTCATACAGCAGGGTCAGTCCACCACCTTAACCTGGCAGACCAACAATGCCAGCGACATCACGATCGAGGGGCTCGGCACAGTGTCGGCCTCCGGATCGAAAACGGTGATGCCCAACTCGTCGACGACCTACACTCTGACGGCGAAGGGACCGGGAGGATCACAGAACGCGTCGGCGCGGGTAACGGTCAACGCTAAGATGGCCGCTGCCACGCCTTCGCCGAGCGATGCGGATCTGTTCGTCCGCAACGTGAAGGATGTGCTGTTCGACTACGACAAGGCGAACATCCGCACGGATGAGGCGCCCGTCGCGCAGGCGGACGCGTCATTTCTTTTGCAGCATCCGGCGATCAAGGTGAGCGTGGAGGGTCACTGCGATGACCGGGGTTCGGAAGAGTACAACCTGGCGTTGGGCACCAGCCGCGCGGAAACGCTGAAGAAGACGTTGTTGCAGCAGGGCGTTACCGTGGATCGGATCAAAACGATCAGCTACGGGAAGGAACGTCCCTTCTGCACGGACGACAACGAGCAGTGCTGGGCGCAGAACCGGGTCGATCACCTCACCATGGCTCAATAAAACGCAGCAAGAATGCTCTTTACCCGGACACGGAAGGCGCATCAAGTCGGGCGCCTTCATGTCCGGGGATGAATAGTTAGCTTCTACTCCTTCCTCTGGGTTGGAATTTCCCCTGGCTTTCACGGATAGTATGGAAGGAGAGCGAGAAGCGCTGCAGGTTCAGAAGACACGATGCCGGCGGAGAAGTTCTTTCACTATCGACTGTACCTTCGGCAGCGGCCGGTGATGCTGGCGCTGTTGACGGGGTTCACGTTGCTGTTCATTTTGGGCGTGACGGGGTTGTCGAGGGCCTACCAGGCGCAACGGGAAGCTCTGGGGAATCGCTGGTTCGCGCGTGGAGCAGCCGATCTGAACGCGAAACATTTCGATGCGGCCGTCACGGAGTTCCGCGCCGCGCTGCTTTATTCACGCGACGACTACAACTACCAACTCAATCTCGCCGAGGCGCTGATCGGTGTGCACCAGACGGGACAGGCGTCAGCGTACCTGCTGAATTTGTGGGATCGCGAGCCGGAGAACGGGCAGGTCAATATGGAACTGGCCCGGATCGCGGCGCAAAAAGGGCAGACCACGGACGCGGTCCGTTATTACCACAATGCGGTGTATGCGGCGTGGCCGCCGGATCAGGAAACGCAACGGCGGGAGGCGCGGCTGGAGTTGATCGGACTGTTGTTGCGCACGAATGCAAAAACGCAGGCGCAAGCCGAATTGATTGCTCTTGCCGAAAACGTGGGCGACGATCCGGCGCAGCAAGCGCGCATCGGGGACTTATTTGTGCGCGCCGAGGATTATGAACACGCGCTGGCGGCTTACCGTCTCAGCCTGAAGTATGACCGGCATAATGCAGCAGCGCTGACGGGAGCCGGGTATGCGGCGTTCGAATTGGGGCAGTATCCGGTTGCGGAACATTATCTGCAGATGGCGCTCTCGGAAAATCCGAACGACACACAGGCTGCGGAGCGACTGAAGACGACGGAGCTGGTGGTGCGGATGGACCCATTTCGAAGCCAGATCTCGTCGGCCGAGCGCAACCGCATCGTGGTGGACGCTTTCGCAACCGCCGGAGAACGATTGAGCCAATGTCCTGTGCCGAAGAGTGCAAACCTCGCTGCGGCAGGTTCGCCGCCGGTTTCGCCGGCAAACCTTAGCGACCAGTGGGCGGCGCTCAAACCTCAGGTTACGGAGCGGGATTTGCGCAGAGATCCGGATCTGGGGCAAACGGCGATGGATCTGGTATTCCGCATCGAGCGGCAAACCAGCACTGTGTGCGGAACGCCGAGTGGAGCGGACTTGGCACTGCTGCTGATCGCGAGAGAACACGAGGGGACGTAGTGGACCTGGACTCGAAGGATCTGGAATCGAAGCCTGAATCGGAAGTGCTGGAAGAAAACGGCGACGCGGCGCACACGGCGGCGTGGATGGGCTGGCAGTCTTCGCGCGACTTGTTCCGGCTGGTCTTCCGCGAGGATCGCTTTTTTCTGGTGCTGTCGGTTTTCATCGGAATCCTTTCCGGACTGGCAGTGGTGTGCTTCCGGTATGCGATTGATTGGGCGCGGCTGTATTTGCTGGGAACGGGCGCGGTACTGACCCCGGCGCGACTGCTGCTGGCGCCGAGCCTGGCCGGGCTGGTGATCGCGGTGCTGGTCATTCATTTCTTTCCGCAGACGCGAGGCAGCGGGGTCAACCAGACCAAGGCCGCATTGTTCATTTTCAATGGGTACATTCCATTTCGCACCGCGATCGGGAAATTCATCACGGCGGCGCTGGCGATTGGATCGGGACATTCGCTGGGGCCGGAGGATCCCTCGCTGCAGATCGGCGCGTGCCTGGCGTCGGTGCTGGGACGGAAAATGCGCTTGTCGCGAGACCGCATGCGGTTGATTGCCCCGGTCGGCGCAGCGGCGGGACTGGCGGCGGCATTCAATGCGCCGATCTCCGCCGTGCTGTTCGTGATTGAGGAAGTGATCGGGCGGTGGACGGCGGGAATCCTGGGATCGGTGGTGCTGTCGGCAGTCTCGAGCGTGGTGGTGATGCGCTGGTTCCTGGGGTCGGAGTCGATGTTCCGCATTCCGGCCGTGCAGTTGAAAAGGCCTTCGGAACTGGTTGCCTATGCGGTGTTGGGCATGGTGGGGGGCCTGGCGTCGGTCATTTTTTCGAGCGGGATCGCGACGTTTCGGCCTTTGTGCAAGGCGCTGCCGAAGTGGACCCAATATTTTCAGCCGGCCATCGCCGGGCTGTTGATCGGCGTGATCGCCATGCTGGGCGCGCCGCAGGTGATGGGCGCGGGCTACGAATATATCGACCAGGCCATGCACGGACAATTCACGTGGGAATTTCTGGCGATGCTGGCGGGATTGAAGATTGTGGCAACGCTGCTGTCGTTTGTCAGCGGAACTCCAGGAGGAATGTTTGCGCCGACTTTATTTATCGGGGCTATGTTGGGGGCGGCGGTGGGCGGAGTGCAGCATCTGGTGCTGCCGCATCTGACGGGCTCGACCGCGACGTACGCGCTGGTCGGCATGGGCGTGTTGTTTGCGGGATTCTTGCGCGCGCCCATGACGTCGGTATTCATGGTGCTGGAAGTGAGCGGGAATTATTCGATCATCGTGCCGGTGATCGTGGCCAACACGGTCGCTTACGTGATTTCGCGCGCGCTGCAGCCGATTCCGATTTTCGATCTGTTGACGCGGCAGGATGGGCTGGACTTGCCATCGATGGAGGAGCAGCGGGAAGAAGACGTGCTGCGCGTGGAAGACGCCATGCAACCGGTGGAGGGTCCGGTGCTGGATGCCGGCACGACGTTGGAGAAGGCGCTGGCCGAGGTGGATCACACGGAATCGGAACATCTGCTGGTGCGCATGAGTCCCAGCGGATGGAGCACGGTGACCAGGCAGCAACTCGTCGACATGGCGACGCAAGGCAAGGGCACGTCGAATCTGGGATCGCTGTTGCCGCTGCGCCACGTTCCTTATCTGCATCCGGACCATCCCCTGGAGATGGCGCTGCGCTATGTGGACCGTTGGCCGCTAGTGCCGGTGGTGAGCCGTGCGGATTTTCGCAAGCTGGAAGGCGTGGTTTCGCAGCGCTATGTTCTGGAGCGGTATCGCGAGTTCGGCGAGGGCTAGGCCGGCGTCGCTCGGCGCGCGCCGGGCTCTGACGAGCGCGGGAGAATTGGTGCCGTCCCTACGGGACTCGATAACGCTATCCGCGTGCGCGGCCGGGACGGCCCCGCGACAGCCGCCGGGACGGCGGCGCTACGAGGGCTTTTTCCTTTCCCTTTCCCGCCACTTACATAGCCGGCTAATGAATGGCGCCGCTTCGCGGCTGGACAGCCGAGGGCGGCTGTCCCCACAAAATTCTCTTTAGCCACTTCACCCGGCACTCTCCGTGCTTGGAGACGCGTCGCGGCGCTCCGCTAGGCGGACCCTTCGACGTCACTCGGGGCAAGGTGCGTCCGCCCTACTTGAAATTCTGCACTTGAAAGTTGAGGGGCTCCTTCTGTAAGCTTCCCGAACCCCACGAAGGCGTACAGGGAAAGCTATTTCTACCGGCCATGGCGAAACTATTCTTAACAGGACACCCTGGAGCGAAACACGCGGCGTGTGTCTTGGCCGAGTCCAGCCCGCGCACGGGCTGTCGATGCCTTCCAATCGCAACTCGGCATTAAACACAACATACTTTGAGAATTCAGCTGTAGGGAGAAGACAATGGCGAGTTCTTCAATCAGGTTTGTAGTTCTTGCGGTGGCTGCGTTGGCGCTGGCGGTATCGGCTTTCGGACAAGGCGGAGCCACGGGAGCGATCTCAGGAACGGTGCAGGATGCGAGCGGCGCAGTGCTGGCGAATGCCGACGTCCGCATCACGAATCAGGAAACAAATGTTCTGGAGCGGTCGGTGAAGACTGGGCCCGACGGGACATTTACGGCTCCGCTGCTGCCGGTGGGAACGTATAGCGTGAGCATCCAGGCGGTGGGATTTGCGGTGGGAAAGTTTGACAATATAGCGGTGCGCGTGACGGAGACGACGCGCATGATCGCCAAGCTCAGCCCGCAGGCGGTGCAGCAGAAGGTGGAAGTGCAGGCGGAAGTGCAGACCGTCGACACCAGCGATGCGACCACGGGACAGGCCATTGAGAGCAACACGATCCGGGCGCTGCCGCTGGCCACCCAGAACTTCCAGCAGTTGCTGACGCTGTCGTCGGGAGCGCAGGGCGAACTGAACAAGGCCACCGAACTGGGGCGCGGAGACGTGCGCATACAGGTCAACGGGCAGCGCGAGGACAACAACAATTATCTGATCGAAGGCATCAGCGCGACCGACTACAACGTGGCGGAACTGACGAACACTCCGCTGCCGAATCCGGATGTGGTGCAGGAATTCAAGGTGCAGACGTCGCTTTACGATGCCAGCCAGGGACGCAACGGCGGCGGCAACATCAACGCCATCCTGAGAACCGGGACGAACCAGTTTCACGGGGACGTTTATGAATTCTTCCGCAACACGGTGCTGGATGCGAATGAATATTTCCTGAAGCAGACGGGATCGCCGCGGCCGGTGATTCAGCAGAATATTTTTGGCGGAAGCCTGGGCGGCCCGGTGATTCCGGGAGGCAAGCTGGGCTTCTTCTTCGTGAATTATCAGGGGACGCGGCAACGCAGCGGCGATTCTCCGGGGACGCTGATCAGCACGTTCATTCCTTACGTACCAGCGGCGGACCGAGGCGCGGCGGGAGCGGCCAACCTGGCAGCGGATTTCGGCGTGGCCAGCGCCGATCCGGTCGCGGTGAGCCTGCTGGGATTTCAGAGCGACCAGTTTGGAGGGCCCGCGAATGGATATTTATTCCCCCTGCCGAATGTTCCGGCGGGAACAACTCCGGGATCGCTGGTGCAGTTTACGGTGAGCAAACCGGGCCAGTTTACCGACGACCAATTCACGGCGAACTGGGACCACGAGTTCCGCAACTCCCATGATTCGGTGGCGGCGCGCTTCTTCTTCTCGGACTCGCAGCAGAACATTCCATTCGGAGCGGGCGGCCTGCAGGCGTCGTTGGGCGGCGCGGCCGCGCAAACCGATCTGAACTTTCCTTACCAACTTCCGGTACATGACCGGGTGTTCGTGATTTCGGAAACGCACGTGTTCAATCCGCGGCTGGTAAATGATTTCCGCTTCGGGCTGGTTCACATCAACAACACCGCCATCAACGTGAATCCCGTGACGGCGACGGATGCGGGCATCGACCGGCCGACCAGCAACTTGACCAGCAGCATTTACAAGTTCACGTTTGAGACTTCGGGCTTCCAGTTCGGTCCCACGCCGCAGGCGAACCAAGCCCAGACGCAGAACAATTACAACTTTGTGGAGAACCTGAGTTGGGTGCACAACACGCACACGTTCACGTTCGGCGGGCAATACATCAAGGTGAATCTGGACAAGCAGTTTCCGCAGGTGTTCAACGGGCAGCTTTTCTTCACCAACACTTCGCCGACGACAACCGACTTCGCCAACTTCGTGGGCGGGACGCCAGAGTTCAGCTTTGGCGGCGGCGGCGTTTACAACCATGCCTACCGGCAAAGCAATTCCGCAGTGTTTGCGCAGGATGACTGGAAGGTGACTTCCAATTTCACCCTGAACCTGGGACTGCGCACCGAGTTTCTGGGCGCGTGGACCGACGGCGATTGCCACATCGGCAACATTCAATCGGATCTGACGGAATCGGGGACCTATCCCTTCATTTATCCAAAGTGCGTCAACAATCTGGGAGTTACGGGATTGACAGGGAACGCCGCGGGATCGACGTTCAACAACAGCGTTTCGACGGGATGGGGACCGCGCGTCGGATTTGCCTGGGATGTGTTGGGACGGCATACGATGACGCTGCGCGGCGGTTACGGAATTTATTACGTGCGGGAAGATGTGGGCGCGGTCGATCAGTTGAGCTTCCAGTCGCCGTTTATCCCGATCGTATTTTTCGGACAGACGCCGGGCTTCACTATGTCGGACTTCTTCACCGGAACTCCGGCGGTGAATTCGAATGCGGTACCGGCCGCGGGATCGCTCAACGGGGCTTGGTTGCCGTGTCTGGCAAAGCTGACCAGTTTCGCACCGAGTGGGAATCCGCTTGTCCCAGATGGCACGTACACGTGTACTGGCGGCCCGGGCGTAAATTCGACTCAGAATCTGTTCGTACTGGAAGTGCCGCGGCACTTCGTGGTTCCGAACACGCAGCAGTGGAACCTGACGCTGCAGCGCGAACTGGGGAAGAACTGGGTGCTGGAAGTGGGCTACGTGGGAACGCACAGCATCCATTTGCGGGAGACGCGCGACGGGATCCAGTCGGTAAATGCGACTCCCTCGAATCCTTTCACCGTGACCGACACCAGCAACAATACGTACACCATCACGAACAACACATTCTCCAACGCAATCGCGCGCACGCCGGCTCCGGGATTGAACGGGTATAGCGGATACCAGATCTTCGCCAACGACGCCTACTCGAACTACAACGCGCTGCAAGCCACGGTATCGCGGCGATGGAACCAGAGTTATTTCCAGGCGGCGTACACCTACTCGAAGAACATCGATGCGACGTCTACGGGGAATACGGCGTTCAATACGGCTTATAACGATCAGAGCAACGTCAATGCCTCGCGGGGAATTTCGGATTTCAACCGGCCGCAGCGGCTGTCGGTGAGCTACGCTTACGAATTGCCGTTTTTCCGGAATACAACGGGGGCGACGCGAGCCGCGTTGGGCGGATGGCAAGTGAGCGGCGTAACTATCTTCCAGTCGGGGTTGCCGTTCTCGATCTACGATTCCAGCGCGGGAACCGCATTCCTGGGACAAGGCAGCACGCCGCTGCTGGGAGCGAGCCTGGCGCCGGGAGCGACCGTTGCCAGCGGGCTTTCCAGTGGAAGCGTGAAACAGCGCGTGGCGAACGGGTATTTGAATGCGTCAGCCTTTCAACCTGTCCCATATCTCTATTATCCGAGTACTCCAGCCGGACAGTGCCCCGATGCCAGCGGCAATACTTGTGTGACGGGATTCGGAGATCTAGGCCGCAATATTTACAAGGGGCCGTTCGAGCAGAACTGGGATGTGTCGTTCCTGAAGCACTTCAAAATCGGGGAGCGGCAGGATGTGCGGTTTGCGGCGGACTTCTTCAATCTTTGGAACCACACGAACTTCGGCAATCCCACGGTGACAGACGTTGAAACCGCAGGCATCGCGAACGGTCCGTTTGGGAAGATCGTGCAGACGAACGGGAACCCGCGGTTGATTCAGTTCTCGTTGCGTTGGGCGTTCTAGATTGCGGCAGGTTTTTTGAGCCGGGAGGCGTTAGCCTTCTGGCTTTTTTGTTTACGGCCCTAAGGTCGCAGCGAAGCTACGTAGGCGGCAAGGGCGATCATGTCGTCAAGTTCCAGCTTCTTGACCGGCGCCTGCATTTGCCGCGGCAGCACTCCGCGGCGAGCTCCGGAACGGATGTCATACATCTGGCGGACGATGTAGCTGGGGGAGCGTCCAGCAATGGGAGGACCGTCGCCGCTGCCGCGCAAGCCGGGGCCGTGACACTTGGCACACGGAACGGTCTTGCCGCCGCCTCCGGTCGTGGCCAGCATCTTTCCTTTCTGAATACTGCCTGGCGGAACATAGGCGATGAATCCGGAGGTGTCGTCGCGCAGTTCGGTCCGCTCCAGATTCTCGGGTGTCTCAATGATGCGTTGCCCGATTGGCTCGGTCGCGGCGGGTGTGGATTGGACCAGCATCCATCCTGAGACGCGCGTTTTGGGAACTGTACTGGTCTCGATGACGCGAATCCACGGTTTGCGCGGCAACTTCGAAAAATATTGCGCGGCGGATTGGATCTCCGGGTCGGTGGCTTTGGTCTCATTCGCGATCATCGCTGCCACCGGTTTGTGGCGCGGTTCGGAACTTGTCCGCACGCCGCTTTTGAAATCTGCCATCTGACGGACGATGTATCCGGCGCGCAATCCGGCGAGCCCGGCATTTTCTGGACGCCCCTGCCCGTTCGGTAAATGGCAGTAGGCGCAGGCATAGACGTCGGGCTTCCGGCCGTGAGCAACGATCTCAGGCATTGGGGGGTGGCCGAAGGGATGCCAGTCGGGCGGGCTGAATAAATCCTGGGTCTGCGGCACTGTGAAGGCTGCATCGCTGTTGGGGACATGCCGGGGGGTGTCGTCGGGCTTCGAGGCCGGGGCGGCGGAGTCCGGATCCAAGGCATAGGCCCAATACGGCGTTGTCTGATTTGAATCTTGAGCGAAAGTGATGACAGCCAGGGCGAGCAGACTTGTGCAAGCGAGGTAGCGGCGCATCGTTAATACTCTAACCCTGACTGATCGCTTTGAGGGAATCTTAACTTGTGCAGACAGTGGCGGCGGAGGAATTACGGGTAGCAGGGCATCGCTTCACAGGCTGCGGAAAACTCATTCGCGACCTGAGGATCACCCCAGCGCCTGAACAGAGTGCTGAAAAATCGTTTTGGGCAGCGGAAAGCCAACCTCAGGCGCTAAAGCGCGGCCGATTTTGGAGGACCTAGCGGCACGACTGAAGTCGTGCCCTTCCCAAAACGTATTCGAGGCAGAGTTTTTCAGGCTTGCGGCGCGGCTGAAAGCCGCGCCCTTTCAAATCCCGCTCCAAGATCCGCCTTTTTCCGCAGGCTGTTCAGCGATGCCGCAACATCGGGAAATACGATCGGCTTTACCCGCTGGGGTTAGGCCGCGCTGGCAGCGGCTAAAGCCGGTCATTTGCTCGCGCTTTGGCATGCCTGAAGGCATGCCCTGATACAAATCGTTTCACTGCAGCACTACCGAGTCGTTGATTATTTTACGGTCTGGGCTTCTTGCAGCAACGGGCGGAGGGAGTCGACGGAGATGCCGAGCGTGCCTCCGGTGAAGCCGTCCATGTAGGCGGAGTTGACGCCGATGACTTCGCCTTTGGAGTTGAAGACCGGGCCGCCGCTGCCGCCGTGGGCGGTGGGAGCATCGTAGATCAGCTTATCGCCGACAACGTCGCCGAGATGTCCGCAGGTAGTGGACGGGCGAATCAACGACAGGGCGGCGAGTTCGCTGGCCGCGCTGATGTCGTTATGGCGGTAGGCTAGCCGCTCGTAAATCCCTGATGGCGATTTGGCTACCATGCCGGCGATGCCCATGGGATATCCGATGACCGTGACCAACTGCCCGGGAGCGCCGGCGGATTTCGCGAGCGGCAAGACGGCCAGGTGACGGAGAGAGGTGGAATCGTCGGCGCGCAGAACGGCGAGGTCGGAAGTTTTCGAGACCGAAGCGGGAGACAGATTCACGGGCGTGGGCGATCCGGGAAAGAAGACGACCAGACTTTCCAGCATGGCATTGGCGCCTTCGTCGAGCATCCTTTGCGCTTCAGAATCGCCGTACCAAGGCTCGGCCACGTGGCGATTGGTGGCGATCAGGCCGTCTCCCACCAGAAATCCGGTGCCCGATACGCGGGCGCGAATGGCGGGACGCTGGTTGGGGAATCCCACCTGATACACACCATAGATGTATCCGATGGAGTTGCGGTAACGATTGAGGACGACCGCGGGCATGGCCTGTTCCTGCTTGAGCTGCTCGACCTGCGCGGTGAGTTCGTGAACCTGCTTCCGCAGATCGTCGGGCGGGGCTCCCTGCACGGCCAGCGGCGCGTAATAGTGGACCATCGCCAGAGCGCCGAGAAGAAGCAGCACGCCCAGGACGCCCTGAAGCATCTGCTGCCAAGTCTCGGAGACGCGGCAGTCCGGAGTTGAAGATTCAGGGGCGGGATGCGGGTCGGGTTCGGAAGCGGCAGGATCGTTAATCTGGGTTTCGGCCATGAGGGTTCGGAGCGCACTCTCGAAACTCAACCCAAGTCGTTCTTTTTCAGTCTTTTTGACTTTAAGGCCAGCCAGGCTGAGAACTTGGAGTGGTTATCTTCTCTTGTCTGGCGCGGGCGCGCCACGGTACTGAAGGGGATGTACAGGGGTTACGTCAGGAATCGTCTGGCGGAAGTCAGTCTTTCACGCCCAGCCGTTTGGACATCTCTTCGTAGAGAAATCCTTTGCCGGGGCGGTAGGGCTGGACCCATTCTCCGTCGATGACGAACTGAGGAAGGGCGCGCTTGCCGGTGCGCTTGACGACTTCTTCGACTGCGCCTGGGGTGGTCGCGACGTCGATCTCTTTATAGGGAATGTTGTACTTGGCCAGGAAGCGCTTGGCTTCGCGGCAGTCCGGACACCAGAGCGAGGAATAGACGGTCAGTTCCATGGGCTACAAAAATTAGTGCTACAAAATTTAACCACAGAGGGCACAGGGAGTCACAGAGGAGATTTACACACGCTCGAGTTCCTGAATGGTTCGTTCGTTGACTACGTTGCCGGTGTTGAGCGTGGAGGATGGTTCGAACAACAGGATCCAGCATTCTTCTTCGGCGACGGGCCTGTGCTCGACGCCGCGAGGGACGACGATGAATTCGCCTTCTTCGATCCACTGGTGGCGCTCGCTTTGGTCCTGGCCGCGATAGTCCATGCGGAAGCGGCCTTTGATCACGAGGAATAGTTCGTCTTCGTGGTCGTGATGATGGAAGACGAATTCTCCCTTGAGCTTGTCGAATTTGACGCACTGGCCGTTGAGCTCGGCGCCGATGTAGGGCTTCCAGTATTCGGAGATCTTGGAGAATTTTCCGGCGATGTTGACTTTTTGCATGAGTCCCCCTTGCGTGGTGGTCCCGAAAGTTAGATTCTTCTCGTCGCTTGCGGGTGCAGAAGTTCTTCTTTCGGAACATGACACAAGGACAGAGCTTAGGCGGTTCGGCGGCCCATACCGGAAAAGCATCAACCACTAAGGGCACGAAGGTTCACGAAGGAGACCATTGCAATTTCTTCCTTCGTGTAACTTTGTGTCCTTCGTGGTTGATGGCGGGCGGGAGCGGCCGCCCCGCAGGCTGCCGGCACGCCTCCCCTTCGCTTCGCTCAGGGTCGGCGGGGCGGACGAGGCGTCCGCCCCTACATGATCAGTGCACCGGGGCCGGCTGCGGATTGGCTTGCGGCGCGGTTGGGCTCGGGCTCGAGAAATTCACCTTTGGTGTTTCGCGTGATCCTTCGGATGCAGTGAAGTAGGCAGGGTTCGGCTTGAAGCCGGCCCATCCGGCGAAGACGTTGTTGGGGAACTGCTGGACGTAGGTGTTGTAGTCCTGCAGGGTGTCGTTGTAGCGCTTGCGCTCGACGGCGATGCGGTTCTCGGTGCCGGCGAGTTCGTCCTGCAGGCGCAGGAAATTTTCGTTGGACTTCAGTTGCGGATAATTTTCCACGATCAACAGCAGGCGGCCGAGGGCTCCATCCAGCTGGCCGTTGGCAGCGATTTTTTCCTGGGGACTTCCTGCGGAGAGCAGCGCGGAGCGAGCTTTGGCAATGTCGCCGAACACGGTCTGTTCCTGCTTGGCATAGCCTTTCACGGTCTCGACCAGGTTGGGGATCAGGTCAGCGCGGCGCTGCAGGACGATATCCACCTGCGACCAGGCGGCCTTGACCGCTTCATTTTTGCTGACCAGGTTGTTGCGCACGCTGACGTATTGGCCGAAAAACGCAAGCGCAATCAGTCCGAAGATGACGATGACTACGATTACGGCGATCAATCCTTTGCCCACAAGCGCCTCCTTGATATGCGAGTTTTATTGCTGGCCGGATGCTTCTGAGTCTAATGCCTGGTCCACTGCCGCGGTGACTTTCTCGATGGCCGCAAGATACCGAGTGCAGAGATCGGTCACGTTCAGGCTTTTCTTATTCGCTTTGCCCTCGCGGACATCGAGCGCCTGCTGGATCGCAAACGGATCGAATTGTACTTGCTTCGATAATGCCGTGACCGCTTCGCGACGGGTTAACGAGGCTCCGCCCAGGGCGATCAGGGCATGGCGAAAGAGGGTGGCAAATGACGGGACGGAATGAAGCACAACGTCCCATAAGCGAGAAGTGTCATGGCCCGCGAGCAGAATATGCTGGCGGAGCAGGATGAGCTTCTCCCGCAGTTCGTATTCGACCTGAACGCGGTGCAGGTGCGTCGGGATCCGCAGGCCAAGGATGCCCTCGCCATAAAGAACGCGGTGATGCTGGAGCATATCGAGAAGTTCGATGGTGAAGACGTCGGTCGAGCGCTCGAGTTCCTGTCGCGTCATGCAGAGCGGAGGCGGCTGCTTCTGTTTATTCCACCATTTGACGGCGGGGGCCAGCGCCTGCAACGCGGTAAACGAGCAGTCGCGCAGGATGCAGAACAAGTTCAGGTCGGAGAGGCCGGGATGGAAATCGCCGGAGACGGCCGAGCCGAAGAGAATGACGCCTTCGAGGTTCGGCCCAGCGGCCTCACGGGCGCGGGTCACGAATTCTTGGAGCTTGTTTTCTTTTGCTTTTTCGGGAACCATGTTTGCTTCCTCTGTTGCCACCAGTACCTCTGCTGCTGCCGCGAGTACGCTCCCCTTCGCTTCGCTCAGGGTCGCGGGGCGGACGAATGCGTCCGCCCCTACATAATCGGTGTTACCAACTGCTGCTGGCGCCGCCGCCGCCGGAGCTTCCGCCGCCGAAACCTCCGAAGCCTCCGCCACCCCCGCCGCCGAAGCCGCCAAATCCGCCGCCACCGCCGAAGCCTCCGCCACGACCGCCGAACATACTGGAAAACAGAATCCAGAAAAGAAGGCTACGTAACGGCGTGAAAAGGACGACCAGTATAAGGATGATGACAATTGCAATACCGCCCAGCGAGATCCCGCCGTCCGGGCGCTCGTCGCGTTGCGCGGGAGCGCGCGGCTGAGAATTTGTGAGCTGAATTCCGGCGTCGGTGGCAATGACATCAGCGACGCGGGATGTGACGAGCAGCAGCGCTTGACTGTAATCTCCGCTGCGCATCAGCGGGAGGGCTTCGCGCTGGAAGCCGCCTACCTTGCCGTCGGGCAGGATGGGTTCGAGACCGTATCCGACTTCAATGCGGGCGCGGTGGTCGCGGATCGCGTAAAGGATCAGAACTCCGTGATCGGTGGATTTGGCGCCGATGCCCCATTGATGGAAAAGGTCAACGGCATAGCTTTCGATGTCGGAGCCGTCCAGAGAATTGATGGTGACTACGGCAATTTGCGCGTGGGCTTTCTCGTCGATCTGGCGGCAGATGTCTTCCATCTGGCTGACCGTCGCGGAATCGAGGACGTGGGCGAAATCGTTAACGTAGCCGGTGGGCTTGAGGTCTTTGATCGGCTCGGCGTGCGCGACGATGCTGAACGAGAGAATGAGAAACGTCAGCAGACGAAGTTGCGCGCGCGTGTGCACAGGAAAATTGTACAGGAGTAGTGCGGAATGAGATGTTGCGGTGAGGGCAGGTCGCGATAGCGGAATCGCGATGTGTGATTACCGGATCACGTAGCCCCGGACGCCTCGTCCGGCGTCCGGGTCATTCGATACTTTCGGGGCCACGCACGCTCGCTTTGCTCGCGGGGCGGACGAGGCGTCCGCCCCTACACGAGCTAGTTCTCGTACAGCAACACGCCTTCTGCCTTTTCGGCGTCGACCGGGCGGTAGAACAGCTTGTTGTCTTCCAGGAAGACCTCGATGAAGGCGGGACGCGTCGTGATCGTGCCCTGGATCAGCGCCTCCGACAGCGGGTCTTCGATGTACTTCTGTAGCGCGCGGCGCAGCGGTCTTGCTCCGTAGGTGCGGTCGGTCAACGTCTGGTTGAGAATCCATTTCTTGGCATCGTCCGCAACCGTGACCGTGATCGACTTCTGCGCAAGGTTCTGGTTGAGCTGGTTGACCATGAGCTCCAGAATCTGGATCAGGTCGCCCTCGCCCAGGGCGTTGAAGATGATGATTTCGTCGATACGGTTCAGGAACTCGGGGTTGAAGGTGCGCTTCACCTCGTTCTTGACCAGTTCTTCGACTTTGTCGGCGATCGCCTCTTCCTTGGTCGACGCGAAGCCCAGGCCCTCCCGCTTCTGCAAGTGCCGGGCACCGATGTTCGACGTCATGATGATGATCGTGTTCTTGAAGTCGACTGTGTTGCCGAGACCGTCGGTCAACTGGCCGTCTTCAAAAACCTGCAGCAGGATGTTGAACACGTCCGGGTGCGCCTTCTCGATTTCGTCGAGCAGCACGACGGAATAAGGAGCGCGCTTCACGCGCTCGGTGAGCTGTCCGCCTTCTTCGTAGCCAACATATCCCGGAGGCGAACCGATCAGCTTCGAGACACTGTGCTTCTCCATGAACTCGGACATATCAAAGCGGACCAGGGCCTTCTCCGTGCCGAACATGAATTGCGCCAGCGTGCGCGCGACTTCGGTTTTTCCGACGCCGGTCGGGCCGAGGAACAGGAACGATCCGATGGGCCGGTTCGGATTCTTCAGGCCGGCGCGGGAACGGCGAATGGCGCGAGCCAGGGCGCTGATCGACTTGTCCTGCGAGATGATCCGCTTGTGCAGCTCTTCTTCGATGCGGAGCAACTTCTGCGTCTCTTCTTCCTTAATCGACGTAATCGGGACGCCGGTCCAGCGCGAAACGACGTCTTCGATGTCTTCGCGGTTCACGACGCCGGTCGAGGATTCGTCGAGATGATATTTCTCGCGAAGAGCGCGCAGGTTCTCGCGCTCTTTGCGTTCCTCGTCCGAATAGAAACGCGCCTTCTCGAACTCATGGTTCGCGATGGCGTTTTCCATGCGGTGCACGATGAACTTGATGCGCTTCTGGACTTCGGTCAGCTCTTCGGGCAGCGAAGTCTGGCGGAGCTTTACGCGGGCTCCGGCTTCATCGACCAGGTCGATGGCCTTGTCGGGCAGGAAGCGGTCGGGGATGTAGCGGTTCGAATGCGAGACCGCGAAGTTGATGGCGTCATCGGTGTAGGTGACGGCGTGAAACTTCTCGTAACGGTCTTTGATCCCGAACAGAATTTTAATTGCGTCCGTCTCGTTCGGAGGCGGAACTTTGACAGCCTGGAAGCGGCGCTCGAGCGAACGATCTTTCTCGATCGACTTGCGATACTCGCCGGGCGTGGTTGCGCCGATGCACTGAATTTCTCCGCGGGATAGCGCGGGCTTCAGAATGTTGGCAGCGTCGAGCGAACCCTCGGCGGATCCGGCTCCGACCAGCGTGTGCAGTTCGTCGATGAAGATGATGGAATTCTGCGACTCCATCAATTCCTTCATGATGGTCTTGAGGCGTTCTTCGAACTGGCCACGATATTTCGTGCCAGCGACGATCAAGGAAAGATCGAGAGCCAGGATGCGCTTGTCGGCGAGGAACGATGGGACTTCGCCGTCGGCGATGCGCTGGGCCAGTCCTTCGACGATGGCAGTTTTGCCGACGCCGGGCTCGCCGATGAGAACGGGATTATTTTTCGTCCGGCGGCAGAGAATTTGAATGACGCGGTCGACTTCGCCCTCACGTCCGACCAGCGGATCGAGCTGGCTGTCCATTGCGGCCTGCGTCAAATCACGCGAAAATTCGGCCAAAAGCGAACTTTCACGCTGGCGTTGGGGCTGAGCCTTTTCCTGCGTGGTGCGGGCCAGTTCTTCGCGGATGGTCGAGAGGCGCAGGCCGCGCTCGTGCAGGATCTCGGCGGCGAAACACTTCTCTTCTCTCAGCAGGCCCAACAGTAGATGTTCGGTGCCGATGTGGCGATGCGACAGGCGCTCGGCTTCCTCGGCGGCATAGGCGAGAACCCGTTTGCATTCATTGCTTAACGGGAGATCGACCGAGGTCGAGACCTTCTCGCGAATAGTGGTGTGTCCCTCGATCTGCTTGCGGATCGATTCAACCGAAGCGTGGGACCGCAGGAAGCGATTGGTCAGAGCTTTGTCTTCGCGCAGGAGTCCGAGTAGCAGGTGCTCCGTTTCAATATAAGGAGACCCGAACTGGCTGGCTTCGTAGCGTGCGAAAAAGATGACGCGCCTGGCTTTCTCCGTATAGCGTTCAAACATAATGCCCTTCCCCTTGACCTTCCCGGCCGGAGATGGAATTCTCCCTACCCGGCCCTGACCCGGCTACTCCCCATTATGCAACCAAAGGGCCAACAAACCCAAGCTAACAAAAAATGCACATACCCTTTGATTGCCGTACCGAAGGAATTCGCCATGGCTTCCTTCGGATCCAACCGACAATTTGTTGCACTTCTTATTGCACTTCGTCTTACAAATCTTTGCCTGTCCTCCTCGGCTAACATTCAGGCCGGAAGTGACTCCGGCGAAATCTCCTCGACCCGTCCTCGCTGCAACCGCAATACGCGATGGCAGCGCCGTGCGAACGATAAATTGTGCGTAGCGATGAGGGAGGTGAGTTGGTGCTCGCGGTGCAACCGCGCAATCAAAGTAAAAACAGCTTCCGCCGTCTGTCCGTCCAAGTCTCCCGTAGGCTCATCGGCGAGCAACAACTTGGGCCCGGTGATGAGCGCACGGGCCAGAGCCACTCGCTGCTGCTCGCCGCCCGAGAGTTCTCCCGAGCGATGATGCGCGCGCTGCTCCAGTCCAACCTCACGCAGCCAGCGTGAAGCTTCCGGCTCGACCTGCTGCCATGTTTGTCCCCGAAGCAACAACGGCATGGCAACATTCTCCGCCGCCGTGAATTCCGGCAGCAAGTAGTGAAACTGCCATACGAACCCTGTTTCGCGATTGCGAAAGTCTGCGGCTTCGTCGCGGGACAAGGAATTGAGTCGCAAGTGGGCGCAGTATACGTCACCTGCGGAAGCTCGATCAAGAGCGCTCAGGATGTGCAACAAGGTACTTTTCCCGGCGCCCGATTCTCCCACGATGGCGAGCATTTCTCCTCGCTTCACCTCAAACGACAGATTCTCAAAGAGCACCAGATCCGATTCACCGGACCGGAAGACCCTCTTCAGGCCTTCTACGCGAAGCATTAACCCTTCATCCATTAGATGCAAGCGGTGTCTCTTTCGTTCCGACCGGCAATCCGGGTGCGGATTGGGAGATGCAAACCTACAGTCGGGCCAGTATTCCGTGTCATCGTTGCCTCATGCGACTGACCATTCCGTCACGCGTACCCCGTTAAGAACCATAGACCTAGCGCAATTTTCGTGATGTGACGCCGCCTTCATTGCGCGCTTTTGCGTGCAACCCCGGACGAATGCGTCCGGGGCTACATGTCTTGTGTAGGGGCAGACGAAGCTTGCCCTGAGGGAAGTCGAAGGGTCCGCCCCGCTCGCGAAAGCGAGCGTTTCATGGCCTCCCGCGACTACAACCACGGCCCTACTCATACCTTAACGCCTCGGCGGGCAGGATGCGCGACGCCGACCACGAAGGGTACAGCGTCGACACGAACGAGACTAACACCGTGAAAATGGAAATCCAGGCTCCGTCCAGGATGCGCGGGGCAAAGGGCACGTAGTCGATCGAGTAGACCTCGGGCGAGAGCGAAATAATGTGATAGTGGCCTCCGGCGTAGGAGATGGCGTATCCCAGCACGAGGCCGATCACCGTACCGATGACGCCGATTAGGACTCCCTGCGCGATGAACACGTTGCGCACCTGCGCCTGGCGCGTGCCCATCGAGAGGAGCACGGCAATGTCTTTCGTCTTCTCCATGACCATCATGATGAGGCTGATCAGAATGTTGAGGGCGGCGACGAAAACGATCAGGCCGATGGTGATGAAGGTGACCAGGCGCTCGGTCTTCAGGGCTTTGAACAGCGCTTTGTTCTGCTCCATCCAGTTGGTGGCCATGAAGCCGTTGCCGGCGGCGTCTTCGAGTTCGCGGGAGATGGCGGCGGCCTGGTAGATGTCGTCAATCTTGAATTCGAGAACCGAGATCAGGTCGCCGAGTCCGAACAGCCGCTGCGAATCGGAGAGGCGGGCGAAGGCCCATCCGGAGTCGTAGTCGAAGAAGCCGGAGTTAAAGATGCCGACGACGCGGAAACGCGTGTACTTGGGGACCATGCCGAAGGGAGTGAGTTCGCCCTGGGGGCTGGTGACCATCACTGGGGAGCCGACGGTCGCGCCAAGACTGTCAGCCATATCTTTGCCAAGGACGATGGGAGGCATGGCGGCAACGCGCTCTGCGACTCCCTCGAGGAAGTCAGGCGATTGATCGGCTGGCGCGGAAGAGGGTGGTGTGGAAGTGGATCGTGTGGAGCGGGCACTCATGCCCGCTGCTTTTGACTCTGGTTGTGCTGGGGCATCCGTCTCCAAAGCCGCAGCCGATCCCTCCGTCACCGAATTCAGCAGATCTCCGACCTGGCGCTCGTACTTGGGAATCATGCCCTTGAGCACCGCACCGCGCGCCCGCGGACCGCGCGAGATCAGCACCTGTTCGAAGATGGCCGGAGCGGCGGCCACGACGTGCGGTTGCTTGGAAAGGCGAGCCATGAGCGCGGGCCAGTCCTTAATGCCGTCGTCGGCGACGCGCTGCAAGCTGATGTGAGAGGTCGAGCCAAGCAGACGTTGCTGCAGGTCCTGGCGAAATCCGTTATTGATGGCGAGCGCGACGACCAGAGACGCGACCCCGGCGGCGACGCCGGCAATCGAGATGCCGGTGATGATGCCGATGAACGCCTGCCTGCGTTTGGCACGGAGATATCGGCTCGCGATGAAAAGTTCGAAGCGCATGGGGCAATGAGCGGTGAGCAATGAGCTGTGAGCCATGAGCTACGAGCTCAGAGGTATCAGCCAAGTCGGATTATAGCGGGATGCCGCTTGTTGATCCTCAATGAATCCTCGGGAGCACCGCGCCTACATTCGTTCGGTAGTTCGTAAAGGCTTCTCCGAAGCGCTTTTCCAGTTCCGCATCTTCCATACGGATCATGACTGCTCCCGTCGCGACGGCGAATGCGGTTAACAGCCCGCAGACGACCAGGCCCGTGCCAACGCTCCAGGCAATCATTTCGCACAAGTGTGCCAGGTAGACCGGATGCCGCACTCGCGCTCGAATTCCGGTCGTGATGAGGCGATCGTCTGGATGTCCGGGCCGGACTTCGGGCAGGCCTCCGAGTTGCGCGAGGCTGAAGTGCGCTCCGGCACGGGAATAAATAAAGATGCCCGCGGCAAAGAACATGAGCGCCGGAAGCCAACTCCACGGGGTCGAATACAGCGCCACACTGCGCCACGGACCGGTGAGCGCGCCCAAACCGACCCACATCACGAGCCAGGCGGGGACGAGCACACGGAATGGTGAGCGCACGCGGGTTCGCCAGCGATGCGCTCGGGGATGCACCATCAGCCAGAACGACGGGATCGTCGAATAGACGACGCAGGCCAGCCACCCCATGGTGCGGAGGAAGGACATGGGGGAGATTTTACAGGGCGGCGCGAAGCGCTAGTGAAGGGGCGGACGCATTCGTCCGCCCCGCGACCGCAGCGAGCGTGTCGCGGCATCGACTTATGACAGCCAGTCTGCCTTGTTTCCACCGCCATCATTGCGCGCTTTGCGCGCAACCCCGGACGAATGCGTCCGGGGCTACATTTTTGCGTGCGGGGTATGACTGCTTCGGTAACTACCCGATTCCTTCTAACGCTGCCATAATGTGAGAATGGCGTGTGCTTTCCTGAATGAAAATTGGCTTCCGAAGTCAGTCCTCTGCCTGAGGACTTATGATCGACACAAATTCCTGCTCGATATCATTGCCGGCATCACCGTCGGGCTAGTTGCGTTGCCGCTGGCGATGGCATTTTCCATCGCGTCCGGGCTCACGCCGCAGGCCGGGATTTACTGCGCGATCGTCACCGGGTTCCTGATCTCGGTGCTGGGCGGATCGAAGACACAGATTGGCGGGCCGACCGGCGCGTTCGTGGTCGTCGTGGCTGGCATTGTTGCCGTGCATGGCGTGGACGGACTTTTCATGTGCACGGTGATGGCCGGAGTGCTGCTGGTGATCATGGGCGTCACCGGACTGGGCACGGCGGTGAAGTTCATTCCGCGTCCCGTGGTGATTGGATTTACCAACGGCATCGCGGTACTGATCGCCAGCACGCAGGTGAAAGATTTCTTCGGGCTGCATCTGGAGAAAGTTCCGGGCGTGTTCTGGCAGCGCATGGAGGCGCTGGCCGGAAACTTCCACACGCTGTCGTTCGAGGCCACGGCTCTCGCCGTGTTCACGCTGCTGTTGCTGATTATCTGCCGCAGCGTTTCGGCGCGAATTCCGGGACCGATTGTGGCGTTGATTCTGGCGACCGCCGCGGTTTATTTCTTCAAGCTTCCGGTGGAAACCATCGGCACGCGGTTCGGCGGAATTCCCGCCGGGCTGCCCCATTTGCAGATCCCGAAATTCCGCACCGACCTGATCCACGGATTGCTTGGCCCCGCCTTCACCGTGGCGATGCTGGGCGCGATTGAGTCGCTCATGTCAGCCGTGGTTTCCGACCGCATGAGCAACGACCGGCACAATCCGAATGTGGAGTTGATCGGGCAGGGCGTGGCCAATGTTTTCTCGCCGATGTTTGGCGGGTTGCCAGCAACAGGGGCAATCGCGCGGACAGCAACGAACATCCGCGCGGGAGCGCAGTCGCCGGTTGCGGGAATGATCCACGCGCTGACTTTGCTGTGCATTCTGCTGTTTGCGGCGCCGCTGGTCAGCTACGTGCCGATGGCAGCGCTGGCGGGCATTCTGATGGTCGTCTCCTACAACATGGGCGAGTGGCGCGAGATTCCGCAACTGCTGAAGCTCACGAAGACCGACATCAGCATCTGGCTGGTGACGTTTGCCCTGACCGTGTTTGCCGATCTGACGGTTGCGGTTGAGGCCGGGATGATCCTGGCGGCGTTGCTTTTTATCAGCCGCGTGGCGTCGACCACGACCGTTTCGCAAGTGACCGACGATTACGTAGAAGATGGGCGCGTGCACATTCTGCAGGATAAAGACATCCCTTATTACGCCACTATCTTCCGCATTCACGGTCCCTTTCTGTTTGGTGGGACGGACAAGATTTCGGTCGTGACCGAGGACCTGCACACGCTGCCTCCGGTGGTGATCTTGCGGCTCAGAAATATGACGGCCCTCGATGCGACTGGACTGTTCGCGATCGAGGAGGTCGCCAAGGAACTGCAAGCCAGCAAACGGACCTTGATTCTGTGTGGAGCGCGCGAGCAGCCTTCGCAATTGATTCATGAAGCGGAGTTCGCCGAAGTGATCGGTAAAGAAAACATTTGTGACAACGTGCAGGAAGCGCTGCGGCGCGCCGAGGAAGTGTTCGAACGGCTGGAAGTGAAGGGCGCTCCGGCCGCGCGATAGCTTGTGTAGGGGCGGACGCATTCGTCCGCCACGCGAGCGTGCCGGCAGCGTAAAGCGCTTCTGCTTCTTCTTCCCACCCAGCAGACGAAATTGCGCGCTTTGCGCGCAACCCTGGACGAATGCATCCGGGGCTACCTGTTGCCGCTACATGTGGCGTGAAAGCGCATATTTCCCGTATCCTCTTTAGGTCTGGGCCGCTCTGCTTCGATGATCATCAACCTCGCTGAACGCGCGCATAACCACAACTGGGAGCTCGACCCGGTCATCCGTTCCCTGCTGGATACAGATTTCTACAAGCTGCTGATGCTGCAATTCATCTGGAAACATTTTCTCAAGACGCGCGTCACCTTCTCGCTCTACAACCGGCACGCTTCGGTGCGGATGGCCGACATCATTCATATCGAAGAACTGAAAGTGCAACTGCAGCATGTGCGCGGACGACGCTTCCGAAAATCGGAACTGGTGTGGCTGGCGGGCAACACGTTCTATGGACGCCGTGGAATTTTTGAGCCGGCCTTTCTGGAGTGGCTGGAAAATGATTTTCACCTGTCGGATTACCAGCTGCGCGTGAGCGAGGGGCAGATTCATCTGGAGTTTGAGGGGACGTGGGCCGAGACCACGATGTGGGAGCTCTACGCGCTGGCGATTCTCGACGAGCTGAAGACGCGCGCCCATCTGAAGACGCTGAGCGAGTTCGGGCTCGACATTCTTTATGCCCGGGCCAAGACGAAGCTTTGGAACAAGATTGAACGGCTGCGCGGCGTTCCGGGACTGAGCGTGGCTGACTTCGGAACGCGGCGCCGGCATAGTTTTCTCTGGCAGGAGTATGTCGTGGTGGCCATGGCGGCCAATCTGGGCAGCAATTTCATTGGAACGTCGAATGCTTTCCTGGCGCACAAACACGATCTCGAAGCGATTGGGACCAACGCGCATGAGATCCCGATGGTCATGGGCGCGCTCGCGCCAGATGATGTCGCGCTGAAGGCATCGCAATACCGGGTGCTGGAACTGTGGCAGCAGACTTATGAAGGCGCGCTGCGCGTGATGCTGCCCGACACGTTCGGCACGACTCAGTTTCTGGCGGGCGCTCCGGATTGGGTGGCGGATTGGACCGGACAGCGCGTCGACAGCAAAGATCCTTATATAGCCGGGGATGAATATATCGAATGGCTGAAGCAGCGCGGGCGCGATCCGCTGGAGAAGTTGATGATTGCCTCCGACACGCTGGACGTGGATGCGATTCTGGGGCTGCATGCTTATTTTGGCGGGACTTTGGCGAAGGGCGTGCGTCCGCTGGATTTTCGCAGCGCAGCGGACTTCCATGACCGGGCTAAGTGGACCGCCGACCGGCGCATCCGCTTTAGCGCCGGCTGGGGAACGCTGCTGACCAATGATTTCCGGGGATGCAATCCCAACGACGGCGACGGATTCGATCCCATCAGCTTGATCTGTAAAGTGTCGAGCGTGGAAGGGCGGCCTGCGGTGAAGCTTTCCGATAACTATGCGAAGGCGCTGGGACCCGCCCAAGAGATCGAGCGCTATAGCCGCGTGTTCGGGACGGCGGGGATGGTGAACGCTCCGGTGGTGGCGTAGGAAGGCTTCGCCCGAGCAGGGGAGCTAGCGAGATCGCTCGCTCCGCCTGAAATGCGGCTCCGCTCAGGATGACGCCGCCAGATTATTCATGACGGCGTGCACATCCTCAGGTTTCTATGTCACATTAGAGATTCATGCCTGCTAATGCCGACGCCAGGGCCGGCCGCGCCGCCTTCACCCATCCCGGATTCGTGCTGTTCGAGATCGCGCGGTTTCTGATCGTGGCCGCGGTCGAGATGCAGGCCGTCGCGGTAGGCTGGCAAGTCTACGAGATCACGAAACGGCCGCTCGATCTGGGCTACGTGGGGCTGGCGCAGTTTCTGCCGGGCATTCTGCTGTTCCCCATTTCCGGACATGCTTCAGACCGCTTCGAGCGCAGCAAGGTGCTTTCGGTCTGCTATGGGGGCTACGCGGTGTGCTTCGCGCTGCTGCTGATTCTTACCGAGCGGGGCACGCCTTCGATGACATCCATTTATGTGGTGCTGGTGCTGATCGGGGTGGTGCGCTCGTTCAACAGCACGGCCAGCCGGTCGATTCTGCCGCAACTGGTTCCGGAAATTCATTTTCCGAACGCGGTCGCGTGGAACGCCAGCATTTTTCAGGCGGCAACGATTCTTGGGCCATCGTTCGGGGGAATCGTCTACGCGGCGTTTCACGGGCCTTCCGCGGTGTACGTGATCGCGATGGTGACCGCAGTTGGCGCGACCTTGTCTTCGTTCCGCATTAAGCCGGAGGTGAAGGCCCGTCCGCGCGAGCCGATGACTTTGAAAACCGTCTTTGCCGGCCTGCATTACATCTGGAACAAAAAGCTGATCCTGGGCGCGATTTCGCTCGACTTATTTGCGGTGCTGCTGGGCGGGGCGGTGGCGCTGCTGCCGGTGTATGCACGCGAGATTCTGCATACGGGGCCGTGGGGGCTGGGGCTGCTACGCACCGCTCCGGGCGTGGGCGCGGCGGTGATGGCGGTGGCGCTGGCGCATCGCCCGCTGCGCGGGCGGTCTGGGCCAACGCTGTTGTGGGCAGTTGCCGGATTTGGAGTGTTCACGATTATTTTCGGAATATCGCGCAGCCTGGTGGTTTCTCTGATCGCGTTGGTCCTGCTGGGGGCGAGCGACATGATCAGCGTGATCATCCGCGCCACGCTCACGCAACTCGCGACTCCCGACGAGATGCGCGGACGCGTCACCGCCGTCGATATGATTTTCATTGGGACCTCCAATGAATTCGGCCAGTTCGAGTCCGGAGTGACGGCGCAATGGTTCGGCACGGTGCCGGCCGTGGTGCTGGGAGGCGTTGGCACGCTGGTCGTCATTGTTCTGTGGGCGTGGTGGTTCCCGGAGCTGCGGCACGCGGGCGAACTACATAAAATCAGCACCGCGAGTCTTCAAAGCGCATCTGAAGTCACGACCGACGGCGAAAGACTTCCTTCCTGATTGCGGATCGGTCGTATTCGATCCGTCTTATTCACTCTCGAAAACTTGTCACCACAAAGGACACGAAGTTACACGAAGGAAATCATTGTGGACCGGGTTCCTTCGTGCTCCTTCGTGTCCTTCGTGGTTACCGGGTTTCCAGTCGCCCATGCCGCGTTTTCGCAAGCGGCCATGCCGTAGAATGTCGGTTCCATTCCCGGCATGTGAGGATCGCCATTGTGATCGAACGCTACTTCCGTCTCAAGGAAAACCAGACCACGGTTCGCAGCGAATTTCTGGGCGGGCTGACCACCTTCATCACCATGGCGTACATCGTGGTGGTGAATCCGCAGATTCTCGCCAAGGCCGGCGTGCCCATCGATGGTGTCGTGTTCGCAACCTGCATTTCGGCGGCCGCCGCCACGCTGGTCATGGGACTGTATGCGAACTATCCCATCGCGCTGGCTCCGGGCATGTCATTGAATGCATATTTCACGTATGTCGTTTGCCTCGGAATGCATGTGCCGTGGCGCACGGCTCTGGGCGTGATTTTTCTGTCGGGCGTCGTCTTCCTGCTTTTAACCGTGACACGCGTGCGCGAACAGATCGTGAACGGCATCCCCGGATGTTTGAAGCATTCCACGGCGGGCGGGATCGGCATGTTCATCGCATTTGTGGGGATGCGGAATGCGAATCTGGTCGTGGCGAATCCGGCGACTTTCGTTAGCCTGGGCAGTTTTGGCGATCACGAGGCGCAACTGGCCTGCGTGGGACTGGCGGTCATGCTGGTCCTGATGACGCGCAAGATCCATGGAGCGATCCTGATCGGAGTCTTTGCCACGACCTTGCTGGGAATCATGCGCGGCATGGCAACCTGGCCGGCATCAATTTTTTCGATGCCGCATCCGTCGTCGACGTGGTTGCAGCTCGATTTGCGAGGCGCGCTGCACCTGGGATTGTTCGAAATTATTTTCGTGTTCCTATTTGTCGATCTTTTCGACAACGTGGGCACACTGGTGGGCGTGTGCGAGCAGGGCGGATTTGTGAAGGACGGCAAGATTCCGGGGGTCGGGCGCGCCCTGGTTTCGGACGCGGTGGGAACGATCTTCGGGGCGCTGACCGGAACTTCGACTGTGACCAGCTACATTGAGAGCGCAGCGGGAGTTGCGGCCGGAGCAAAGACCGGCCTCAGCAACGTGTTTGTCGCGGGATTATTCCTGCTGGCCGCGTTTTGCTCACCGCTGGCGGCGGCCATTCCCGGATACGCCACCGCTCCCGCGCTAATTCTGGTGGGAGCCTTGATGACGGAGTCGATTGGGCGCGTCGAGTGGTCGGAGTTCACCGAGGCGATTCCGGCCTTCGTGACGCTGGTAGCAACCCCGCTGACGTTCAGCATCGCCACCGGCCTGAGCCTGGGCCTGATTTCCTATACGCTGGTCAAAGTCGCAGCTGGAAAATTCCGCGAGGTCAGCCCGGTAATCTGGATTCTGACCGCGCTCTTTATTGTTCGCTACGCCTGGCTGGCGGCCGGCTAGAAGCCCGCTTCACTTCCCTTTCAAAACCGTCTTCGCGGCGCCCATGTTGTCATAGCGGTCGTAGACTCGGACCACGACAACGTGTTCCGAGGCGGCGTCTTTGGCGGCTTCCAGGTCGACCTTGAAGTCGTAGTTCTCGACTTTCGAATCTGAAAGCTGACTGGCCGGTTCGACGTACTTCCAGTCGTCGGCGTCGACCGAATATTCGGCGCGCTTGATCGCCGAGAATCCGTCCTGGGCGCGGAAACGCACGTGGATCTGCGATCCCTCTACCGCTGCGACCAGATCTTCGATGCGCGGAGGAGTGGTGTCCACTTCGAAGCGGCGGCTCTCCCGCGACGCCGACAACGCTTCACCGGGAGAATGGGATGGAGCGTCCGAAGCGACGACCTTTACGGTGTAGCCGCCATCAGGCAGCAGGCTGGCGTCGAAGGAATATGCCTTGTCGGTCAGATCGTCTTTCAGCAGCAGCCAGCGCGTTTCGCCATCGCCGCGGTAATAGACCGAATAGACCAGTTGATCGTCGTTCTCATCGTGCGCGCTCCACTTCACCCCGATGGCGTCGCGATCGTGCGTGCTGGGCACCGGCGATTCAAAATGCGCGCCGGTAGATCCGCTCAAGTCCGTTCCCGTAGTGAGCCCGGAAGATTTTGGCAGAGGTTGATAGCGCGTGCCCACCTGCACCAAGACGTCATCGATCTCGGGCGCAACGTTCTTCGGCAAATAGTTCAGCGTGATGCTGTCCACCTGCGGACTCGTGCTTCCAGCGTGGAGGACAACTTTCCACTGCGCATAGCGCGCCGAGGGCACACCCATTTCCGAGCCTTTGCTCAAGTCCACCTGCTTCCACGAACTCCAGTTGCGATCGGGATTGTCGACGTTGCCGCTGCGGGCCAGCAAGTCGATGTTGCCCCCGCCGCGGAATTCGGCCCGGCCCCAGAGCGAGAAAATCTTGGCGTCGAACACGTCGCTCTCGTACGTCCCTTCTGCCTCGGGCCCGGGACCGAGCACAAAGATTTTTCCCAGATTGCTGCTGGCGGCATAAAGACCGCCGCCAGGAGCCTTGGCAAAGCCGGTGACCTGCGATGCGGGTGCTTTCAGCAGATCAGAAAATTCATCGGCGCCGTTGATGGCAAACACATGGCCGCGATTTCCCGTGCCTGCCAGCAAGCGGTCGTGCGAATCGAATGCCAGCGCGTAGACGATGTCCTCGTGCGAACTCCATATGCGGAGCGGCGAACCGTCGGCGGCTACGCGGTAAATGTCAGATCCGCCGTTGCCGCCGGGAGAGGGAAATGTCGCGAGCGGCACGGTGCTGGTCGTAGTTGGAACCGGGCCTGTCCCGGCTTGCGGGCCGAGCGATATCGTGGGAGCCGGCGCCATCAGCAACATCGAAACCGGGGAAGATGCTCCAGAGCCGGCGCGTTTCTCGCCCACGCCCGCCGCATAGATATTTCCTTCGCGATCAAGGGCCAACGCCGTGATTTCTTTCTTCGGAGCGCTGTACAACACGAAGCCCTCGCCGCCCGGAGAGATGCGGTAAATCAGGCCGCTGCCATCGGTGCCCGCAATCAAGTTGCCCTGCGCGTCAATGGCAAGAACGCGGATGTGGGTCTCGTCACTTTTGAAGAATAGCGAATGCTCGCCCTTGGGAGTGACTTTGTAGATTTCTCCGCGGTCGCCTGTAGCCACATAAAGATTTCCGGCCTTGTCGAGAGCGAGGTCCCAGATGTATTTTGTTCCCGGCGCAAAATATTCGGACGAACTCCACGATGTGTCCAGAGCGGGCTTTGCCGGATCTTTAGCCGAATCTTTTTCAGAAGCTTTGCTGTCGGAATTATGAGGAGCGCCTGCTGCCGCCGGCTTGTGCTCGATCTTGTAAACCTTGCCGTCGGGTGCGGTCGCCGCAAAAATGACGCCACCTACGCCGACCTTCAGCGCCTGCACCTGCAGTTCCTGCGGCTCGAAAATAATGGTCGCCTTGCCATCTGGAGTGACGCGGTAAACGCGCGCCGGCGATCCGGTCGCGACGTAGACGATGCCGGCGTCATCGGCAGCAACAGCCCATATATATGTGGACGGAGTCGCGTACAGCAGTTTGAACGATGGCGCCAGTTCCAGACCGCCGGAGCTGCGGATGGCCACACCGGTGGGCGTACCTTTCACCAAGTCCTCGAATTTGGATTGCTCCCAGGTGCGTGTGCCCTCGGCGGCGGCAGCGACGCATAAAGCGGCAACGGTAAATAGCAGAACAAGAAGGCGATAAGAACGTTGTGCGAACACTTCGTGCAAGGTCATACCTCGATTCGGAATCCGGGGAAATGCCGGGTTGGGCGAGCTTTCGCGATCACCGGAAAGTTCAGGGTAACACGCACAGGGCTTGGCTGGCGCGCATCTGCCGCCAGGATGAACCCGGTTTACGCGGGAAGGACAGCGGCCGTGGTATCGTAGATTTTTCATGCAGTCCTCTCGTCAGAAACTGCTGAGCACGCTGGCTCACAAGTCATTCCGCCTGGGCGAGTTCAAACTCTCCTCCGGCGGGACCAGCGATTACTACATCGACTGCCGTACCACCACCCTCGATGCCAAAGGATCGCGGCTGACGGGCGAAGTTTTTCTGGAAGAGATCCGGCAGCGCAGCTGGAAGGCGCAGGCTATCGGCGGGTTGACCATGGGCGCGGATCCCATTGTCGTCGCGGTCTCGGTGGTCAGCGGCGAGTTGAACGGATTTCTTGTGCGCAAGGCCGAGAAGCAGCATGGCACCGGACAGCGCATTGAAGGCTTTCGCGAGCAGGGTGCGCGGGTCGTGATTGTGGACGATGTCTGCACCACTGGAGCCTCCACGGTGCAGGCGATTGAAGCGGCCCGCGAATTTGGTTTTGAAGTTGTCGGCGTGATGTGCCTGGTGGAGCGCGAGGAGGCGCACGGACGTCCCAATGTGGAGAAGGCCGCTGCGCCGACTCCATTCGTCTCCATCTTCACTGCGAACGATGTGCGCCAGGAACACATCCTGCAGAACGACGATACCGCGCCGGGTATTTTTGCAGTCGCAGCGACTTGTGAAGTTTGCGGGCGGCCGGCGGTGACGAATAATCCCAGGAATAGATGCGAGGCGCACAAGGTGTGAGTTCGGACGGCGCTTGTCATCCTGAGCGTGGTTTGCGCGCGAAGGACCCATGCACCTTCCGGCTGATTGCATAGGTCCTTCGCGCGCAAACATGGCCGCTCAGGATGACAAAACTTTATAAAACGCCAGAAACGACTACATGATTCAAACACTCGAATGGACTGACAAAGGCGTGCGCTTCCTCGATCAGACGAAGCTGCCGACCGAAGAGGTGTATGTCACCTGCACGACGCACGAGCAGGTCGCGGACGTGATCCGCAACATGGTGGTACGCGGGGCGCCGGCAATTGGAGTCGCCGCGGCAATGGGGATCGCGCTGGGTGCGAAGAATTCCGAAGCTGAGTCGACGGGCGAACTGAAGCGCGACCTCGATGCCATCTGCGATCTGATCGGCAAGACTCGCCCCACGGCGGTGAATCTTTTCTGGGCGATTCGCCGCATGCAGGAAAAGTTCGAGCGCATCCGCATTCGGCCGGTACCGCAGATCAAGCAGGACCTGATTGAGGAAGCGCGGCGCATGCACGCCGAAGACATCGCGGCCAACCAGGCGATGGGCCGCCACGGCGCCACGCTCATGCCGAACGCTGGCGGAGTGCTGACTCACTGCAACGCGGGCGCCTTGGCCACGGCGGGATATGGAACGGCGCTGGGCGTGATCCGCGCAGCAGTCGAACAGGGCAAGAAGATTCATGTCTACGCGGACGAGACTCGCCCCTTTTTGCAGGGATCGCGGCTGACGGCCTGGGAGTTGATGAAAGACGGCATCCCGACCACGGTCATCTCCGACAACATGGCGGGTGCCATGATGAAGCAAGGCAAGATCGGAGCGATCGTGGTGGGCGCAGACCGGATTGCGGCCAATGGCGACGTCGCCAACAAGATCGGCACGTACACGGTTGCGATTCTGGCCAAGGAGCACGGGATTCCGTTCTACGTGGCCGCGCCGACCTCTACCGTGGATCTGGCGTGCCCGGATGGCAGCCAGATTCCTATCGAGCAGCGCAATGGCAGAGAAGTGACCCACATTGCCGGCAAGCAGATGGTGCCCGACGGGGTCGAGGTGGAAAATCCAGCCTTTGATGTAACCCCGGCAAAGTATGTTGCGGCGATCATCACCGAAAAAGGGATCGCGCGCGCGCCTTATCAGGATTCACTGCGCAAACTGGCTGAGCGGGAAGCGGAAGTGCATTCCTGAAGGTTCGTCCAATATCCTGAACAATCGTAAAGAGTTGTAAAGATCACGAGAATCCGCGGTTACTTCCGCTACTTATTCCTCTGGTTCGGGTTAGAAGAACCGGCATCTGAACAAGTGCTAATCTTGATTTCAGAACAGTCAACTCGATAAAGCCTTTCCCCGGGGGAAGTTATGTCTCTGCGTCGCTATCTGGTTGCACCCGCTATTCTCTTCGCGTTCGCCGCTCTAACTGGCTGCAGCAACAACTCTGGCATTACCAATCCTGTAGCGCCCCCTTCAGGCAGTTTCAGCAACAGCAATCTGAAGGGGACGTATGTCTTCTCTGTGTCAGGACTCGATGATTTTAACAGCGGCGACCCGTATGCCCTGGTGGGCACTTTCACCGCCGATGGCAATGGCGGGATTAGCAGCGGCGCCTACGATATGAACGACGCCGCATTTCCTTCGAACTCGATCGCTCCTGTGGCCGATCAGGCAATCACCGGCGGAAATTATGCAGTCCAGGTCGATGGACGGACACGAATAACGCTGAACACCTCCACTCCATTCGGCAGCAGCGGCGGTAGCAGCGGCATTATTCTCGACATCGTCCTTCAGAACAGCTCTCACGGGCTGGTCACCCAGTTCGATGCGAACGCCACGGGCAGCGGCACGGTGGACTTGCAAACCGCCGGTGCGACTCCCACCGGTGCCTACGCCTTTAGTCTCTCTGGATCGACGGGCAGCGGTGAGAGCCTCGCCGCGGTGGGCAATTTTACGGTTGGAAGTGCTGGCCTGATTGATGTCAATGAGGGGGGCATCCTGCTGTTTCCCAACGAACCCCTCACCGTTTCGCTCTCCGTTGGACCATCCGCCACTCCAGCCACGCAGCTAACCTCTGGGGGATTAAGCGGGACGTTCGACGTATTCGCCATTGACGCCACGCATCTTAAGTTTATTGAGATGGATGCGACCAATATCCTGGTGGGCGATGCCTATGCTCAAACCAGCACCGCCATGCCGGTGGGGGCCCAGGCCTTTACTTTGGCGGGTTGCGCGCCTTGCAGTTCGACTTCGTTCACGCCCTCGGCAATCGGGGGATTCATCGTCACCGATGCAAGCGGGAACATTAACAATTCTTCCACCCAGGACTACAACGTAGGCGGTCAATACTCCACATCGTCGACGATATTTAGCGGAACTTACGCTCCAACCTCCAGCAGCACGGGCCGGTACACGTTGAGTGGCTTCGCCAGTTTTGCTGGCGGAAACACGTACGCCGCGTATCCATCGAGCGGGGGCTTGCTGTTGCTGGAGATGGATAATGCCGGACTTAACGTCGGCGCCGCTTATGCACAGACATCGGGCGCAAGCCTCGCCGCGTCGCAAGGCTATGGATTGAATCTGACCGGCACGAATGATGCAACCGGCTCGGAGGTTGAAGTCGATGACATCGCCGAGTTCACTGCCGCCACTGGAGGCACGCTAACCGGCGTGATTGACGAGAACTATGCCCCAGGCGGAGGCCCGAATTTGGGACTGGCCCTCAGCAGCGGAACCTATACGGGGCCGGATTCCAGCGGACGTTACACGCTCTCGGCAGCCGCCGGAAACAGCAACAACAGCACCCTGAACGGTGGATTCAACCTGTACTTCTATACCGCGGATGGAGTGACCTTCCCGTTTATCGAGGTGGACCAGGGCCAAGTCGCGACAGGAGTGTTCGTGGAGCAAAGTTCCAGCGCAGCTTCATCGGCAGCCATCAAATCGCAGATGTTCATGGCGCCGCCGATCTTCCGCCCGCATGTCTTGAAGAAGAAGCAGAAATAGGATGGGACCTCGTACGTTGTGTGGAAAAAAAGCGGCATCCAGCTTCGCAACTGGATGCCGCTTCAGTTCTTGCGGGGGATGGCTCGCAGCTTGAAGGGTGCCGCTTCAGACCGCACCGTCTGATCCCAACAAAAGTACGGGACTTCAGGGGGTGCGTGAAAGCCGGTGCCGTCCCTACGGGACTCGCGTCAATTTGCCACTTTACCCGGCACTGCCGTGCCGGGCTTTCACATGCCGCCGCTACGCGGCTGGGTTTGGGTGGCGCTTATTCCACCGTTCTTCCGAAAATTCAGTTCTCACACACGGGCTTCAGCTCCTAAGGTCCCAGCAGGCTACGTTCTCGTGACCCCGATCTCCGCTCTGGGAGCAACTCCCGCACGGCGCTTTGCGTCTGGAATAATCCACGCCAGCAACCGGTACGCGAGCAGCACACCTAGCACGGCCGCATATTCCAGCGGCTTCTTCAGATCCGCTTTCACCAGCCAGATGTAGTGGATGACTCCGGCGGCGGCGCTGAAATAGATCAGGCGATGCAGCGCCTGCCAGCGCTGTCCACCCAGTTTGCGGATTGCCCACTGGGTTGAGGTCAGCGCTAGAGGCAGCATCAGCACGAAGGCGGTCATGCCGGCGGTGATGAAGCGGCGCTTAGCGATGTCTTTCAGCATTTCGTGGACGTCGAAAAATTTGTCGAGCCACACGTAGGTCATCAGGTGAAGGCAGCCGTAGAAAAACGCGAACAGGCCGAACATGCGCCGGAAGCGGATCAGCCACAATTGCCGCGTCAGCTTGCGCAGCGGCGTGACCGACAGCGTGATCATCAGAAAGGTCAGCGTGCAGTCGCCGGTGAAGTGCGTAATGGCTTCGATGGGATTGGCGCCCAGAAGAGAATGAAATCCCTTCCAGGTGAGCCAGGCGAGCGGCGCCAGGCACGCCAGAAATACCGCGGATTTGAACACACGCAGCATGCAGATTCAGTATGCAACATTCAGCCGCACGCGGCGCACGCATGCACCACTGCGGCATGCACCACTACTCGAGAAGCTGAGGGCTGAATGTTCAGAAGTTTTTTTTCAGATCCATCCCACTGTACATGCTGGCGACCTGGTCGCCATAGCCGTTGAACATGAGGGTCGGGCGTTTGTAGAACTCGCCCAGGCGCCGCTCCTTGGCCTGGCTCCAGCGGGGATGGTCGACGTTAGGATTCACGTTGGCGTAGAAACCGTATTCCTGGGGAGCGGAGAGCCTCCAGGAATTCTCCGGCTCGCTGCCGGTAAAGCGGATGCGCACAATCGCCTTCGCGCTCTTGAAGCCGTATTTCCACGGCAGCACGATGCGCAGGGGTGCGCCATCCTGATTAGGAAGGTCTTCGCCGTACATGCCGAAACACAGCAGCGCCAGCGGGTTCACGGCCTCGTCCATGCGCAATCCTTCCACATACGGCCACTGCAGAACATTGCGGCGCTGGCCGGGCATCTGCGCCGTGTCATAGATGGTGGTGAACTCCACGAACTTCGCCTTGCTGGTGGGATTCACGCGCTTGATCAACTCGCTCAACGAGAAGCCGATCCAGGGAACGACGATCGACCATCCTTCTACGCAACGATGGCGATAGATGCGCTCTTCGGGCGGCGCCATTTTGAGGATCGTGTCGATGTCGAGTTCCTGCTTCTTTGCGACGTCACCATCGATCTTGACCTTCCACGGACGCGTGCGGAAATTCGTTGCCAGTTTGGCCGGTTCGTCCTTCTCCGTGGAAAACTCGTAGTAGTTGTTGTAGTGGGTCACATCCTGATAGGGCGTGATGGTTTCAGTAGTGCTGAAAGAACTCTTGCGGATGCCGTCAATTTTGTTCCCCGCATGCGCGATCACCGAAGGCGAGACGGCTTCGCGCAGGCCCACACCGATCGCGGCGGCCGCCCCAGTCACGACTGCTCCCGCCAGGAATTTGCGGCGGTTGAGATAAAGATTTTTTGGCGTAATTTCCGACGAAGGAATGTCTGGCGCTTTTTTGATCAGCATGAGTCCCCACTCCCTGATTTCGCCGTCCAGCGAGGCTCAGGGCCACAGTTTATCTTGAACCACTCTACTCAGATACGACGCGGAAAGGAGCCAAAAAGTTTCATCGCCAGGAACTCGATTCGCTGGGACGCCGCTGCGGGAACAATCGGAGGGGAAGGCTAGCGCTGCCCTCATCAATGGTTTTCAAGGAAAAGCTGCGAGGCCCTCAGGGGCTAAAGCCCGCGTTTTTACTGACCGGTAGCGGCACGGCTGAAGCCGTGCCCTTCCCAAAACTATTCTTCCCAAAACTATTTATAAGGCAGGCTCTAGCCTAAGACTTCGCGTACTTTTCGCGATAAATTTTGCAGGCTGAAGGGCTTTTGCAGGAAAGCAGTGCCACTTTCGATCGATCCGTCGCTGATGATGGAATCTTCGGTGTACCCGGAGAGATACAGAACTTTCATCTCCGGCCGGGTCGAGCTCAGCTGTTTGACCATCTCGCGCCCGCCCACACCGGGCATGACGACATCGGTGATCACCATGTCGATTTTGCCTGCATGGCCCGCGGCTGCGGCCACTCCAGCCTCCCCGCCGTCGGCTTCCAGAACTTTATATCCCTTGGCCGTCAAGGTATCGCGCACGAGTTGCCGAACCGACTCTTCGTCTTCGACCAGCAGGATCGTTTCCGACCCTCCCGACGCGGGGTCGGAAGCAGGAGCGGGATGCTTTTCCGCGGCGCCTTCCACCTGCGGCAGGTAAATATGAAAGGTAGTGCCGCGCCCCTGTTCGCTCTGCACCATCACGTATCCTCCACTTTGCTTGACGATGCCGTAGACCGTGGAAAGCCCAAGGCCGGTACCCTTTCCTTTTTCCTTGGTGGTGAAGAAAGGCTCAAAAATTCGCGACTGCGTTTCCTTGTCCATGCCCATGCCGCTATCGCTGACCGACAGCGTCACGTAGTGGCCAGGATGGATGAACTGCTGACCGCGCCGGTGATTCTCGTCCACCACAATCGTGCCGGTCTGAATCACAAGCCTTCCTCCCGCCGGCATCGCGTCCTTGGCGTTCACCACCAGGTTCATCAGAACTTGTTCGAGCTGACCGGCATCGGCCCGCGTGTGGGTGGATTCGGGATGCAGAACGGTGATCAGCTCCACGTTTTCCCCGATCAGCGGATTCACCAGCCGTTCCATATCCTGCACGATGGCATTCACGTCGACGACTTTCAATTCCAGCAACTGCTTGCGGCTGAAGGCCAGCAACTGCCGCGTCAAGGTGGTGGCGCGATCGGCCGCAAGCTGGATCGCGCGGCCTTTTTCGTGCAGGGGATGATCGATAGGCAGCTTGGCGAGAATGACCTCGGCATATCCGCTGATGACCATCAGCAGATTGTTGAAGTCGTGCGCCACGCCGCCCGCCAGCCTGCCGACCGCTTCCATCTTCTGCGCCTGGCGGAACTGATCTTCCAGGGCGCGACGATCGGTAACGTCTTCGGCAATTGCCTCCAGCACGTCGGCCGGCTCATCGGCACTGCTCACGGCCCGGCCGCTGATGCGCACCATGATCGAGCTTCCATCCTTGCGCTTCCATTTCACTTCGATGCCGTCGAGGCGTCCCGTCCGGCGGAATTCTTCGATCAGCCGTGAATGCTCCTCCGGCTGCGCAAACACATCTTTTTCCGGATCGAGCAGCAGCACTTCCTCCGGCGATCCGTAGCCCAGCATCGTGATCAGCGCCGGATTCACGTCCAGGAATCTTCCTTCCAGACTGGAGCGGTAAATGCCGTACACCGAACTCTGTACCAGCGAACGGTAGCGAGCCTCGGAACGCCGCAAGGCCTGCTCGTTGCGTTTGATTTCTACCGCGCTCGCCAGCTGCCGCGCCACAAACGTGAGAATTTCTTTGTCGCGCTCGCCGTAACGGATGTTCTTGGAATACGTCTGCACCACCAGCGCTCCGAACGTGTGGCTGTTCACCTTCAAGGGAACGCCCATCCAATCCAGCGAGCGGGAACCGCTTCTCGCCACTTCTCCACGGTCTTCCATCGCCTGCAAAACTTCAGGCGTGGCCAGCAGAGGTTCTCCGGTGCGAATGAGATAATCAGTCAACCCGCGGCCCAGTTTTTTGGGAGTTGGTGCAGTATCCTGCTCGTCCACGAAATAGGGGAAGGTCAAAAGCTCGGTCGCAGAATCGTAAATGGCGATGTAGAAATTCCGGGCATACATCAGCTCATCGACAATGCTGTGGACGGCGGCGAAGAACTGCTGCAGATCGTGCGCGGTGCTGCTTTTTTCGGCGACGCGATAGAGCGCCGAACTGAGCGCCTCCACTCGCCTGCGGTCAGAAATGTCGCGATATCCCGCGTAGAAACCGGCCATCCCACCATCGAGAAAAAGCGGCGCGCAGGACAGCGAGACGTCGAGCACCGTTCCATCCTTCTTCCTGCGCTTGCTTTCCAGCGTGATGCGCTCGCTACGGGCCAGAGCTTCGGTGATCCACTTCGATTCCGCCAGCCGGTCAGGAGGCACCACCAGATTTTCCAGTTGCTGCCCAATCACCTCGCTCACGGAGTAGCCGAAGAGGCGAACGAAAGTTTCATTGGCCCAGAGCACGCGGTGCCGCTGGTCCGCAATGACCAGGGCATCGGGCGACGCCTGAAACATCTGCTCGAAAAATTCCAGGCGGGTAGCTGCACTCTGAGCGGGGATAAGCGGTTCGGACGGCGCGGGAATGGGGCAAGAAGTTGCTGAGCACGAGCCGTTGGCCGGCGCGGAGCTTATTGCGGGCTGGACAAACGCCGGCGGGGCTCCGTTTTCCAGAGCCTTTTTGAGCCGGCCGGCGCGGGCCAAATCTACCCGTTTTGATGGAGTGACACCTTCGCCCATCCGCGGATTCCCCCTCCGAATACGCAGTGCATAGACATCCTAAAGCGCACGGTACTCGCTCGAAAGTTACGGGGGTAATCCGGAAATGGGCGCAGTTCGCGCGAGAGAATGCGGGAATCGCCGACGATTCGGTCAACGCAAACTGGATCGGGAGCTTATGTATAATGATGAACTTACCGCATCACGTGGGCGCTTAACTCACGCTAAGTGAGCTAAACCCTGTTGATTCGACTGTCCTTAGCCCACGGACAGAGCCAATTTTCCCCAAAAAACACTGAGTTCTTTGCCCAAGTTTTGCCTAAGTTTTTAGACCTTCCCAAGCAGCAGTCCTGCGAACTGTTGCAGGTCTGAGCATCGCTCCGTCGGATCGATCTGTTCTGATTGTGGAACAAACAAAAATAACTTTGGAATGGCCCCTGACAGAGACTTATATTAGCGGTCGTGTCAATTCTAAAAGATGCAACGGTTGATGACCGCAAGCGGTTACTCGAACTTTTCCCCGCAAAGAATCTTCGTTCAACATTCCAGCCCAAGGGTACAAAAGAGGAAATTTGCTTTGCCGCTGCGTCGGATCAAAGCGACGGCCAGATTCAAAGAGTGGCGAAGTTTGTCGATGACCATTTCAGTTGCTGCAAGCAGCACGTGTATGTGTTTTCAGGCGATCAGAACGTAGCTTTGCCAGATGCGATAGCCGATGGAGAAAAGGTGCTGGATGGCCCACTCCGCGACGGTTCCGTACATGCTCTTTACATGAGCAGAGTAAGATATGAAGTAGTGCTGCGCGATCCATTGGAGGAGACTACGCTCGATTTCCTCTGGCCGATTAAAATTGAATCTCGGCCTCCGTACCTCGCCGTCCGGTTTGTCGTGTTGGAAAAGAATGCGTCATCGTACTTTGACCGTCCGACGTATGTCGCGGGGAAGAGCCTCAACGAAAAATTGATTCTCAACGGTATTGTCGCGGGCTTAAACTCAGCGGATATTAACAAGGGAATCAAGAAACTGTGGAGCGACGGGGTTATCGACTCCACACGTGGTCTGTTCAAGAAGGCGCACTCGACTACGGAAGAGATCATGGACGAGGAGATGGGGATCAAAGCGAACAACCCCGACCTGTACGCGATCATGCAGGAAGCGCCGCTTTATACAACGCTGTTTGAGGTGACCGACGAGAACAATTCTGTGCATGAGTTCTCTACCGACCCGTCGCGTGGGATTGTGGGCTTCTCAAGCTATTCAGAACAGGGGGATACCGATGGCATTCTTCAGCAGATTATTGCAAACAATTAGCCAGCTTATCCCTGTTCGTGTGCTGTCGGACAGAGAAGTGCAAATGCTAACGGCTTTAAATCCTGAAAAATTTTATGTCGAGAACGTGCGCAGCATCCTCGGTGTGTCCCAGAAAAGTGCTCAGGTCATCTGCGAAACAGCGGTTCGGCAAGGTTTATTTGAACGCCGAATAGAGGTGATCTGCCCGGACGGTGCAGTCGCAGCTTCCGCAGACATCGCGGAACATTTGCCGCCTACTGTTCGGTGCTGGCATCGCGAAGACGGTCTTTTGGAGCCGGAAGAGATTCGGACTGAGACTCTACAGAAAGCTGTTTTCTATCGACTAAATGAGCATTCGGATTCCGTCCCTTACGGACAAACAGCTTAAGGTTTATGAAGTTGTTCACAGGGTCAGAATGGCGTGGGTCGCGCTCTTTGTTGTCTTGGGAGCCTTCATCGCCGTTCTGATTGCCTTGTTGTTCGCAGCATTTTCCCCAACGGTAGGGCCTTGGATCAAGGGTGCATTCGCCACAATAGACGGGCTGCTCGGTGTCTGTCTGCACCAAGTCATAAGGCATTTATTCCCTACGTCGGGTGCGAAGCACAATCCCCCTACCGCGACTGTTTGATCGGCCTTCCGTGGCTTCAACCCCTCGGAGTCGAGAATTTTGCAAATGCGGTGGCACGTCTCGGTTGTGATCGTCTTGACTCCGTCAAAATATTCTGACAGGCTTGCGTGATGGCGGTTCCGAACTGCGATTGCGATAATCCGCACGTTGTGCCTGTGCGGGAAGCGATCACTCCAGACGGTCGCAAGAACTCGTATTTCAAGTGCCTCAACTGCCAGCGTGACCACGTGACGACGGAGCAGGTTGCAGCCAGCGTGTCCGTGCCCTCTATCGCGGGCGCTGAGGTGGGGCGGGAAAACGAAACAACCCGCGCTTCCCGGAGAGCAGCCAACATCCCGGAAAATGAACGGTGCTCTGCCTGTGGCGGAACCGGATACGGGACGACCACAACTTTGACGCTGAAAACCTGCGGTGCTTGCAATGGCACAGGCAAGAAACCTGCCTAGTTTCTTCGACCAGATTTGAATGGCGGTCTGCACTGAAAGTTGTGCTACACTCCGGCGTATGTATCTCCAGAATAGAGCGCCCGTACCACCCAGAGTCGGAGACGAGTTGCGCGTCCCCGGTTTGCCAATCCATGTCATGACTTACGTGGGTCCGCTTGGAGCACACGGAGAGGATGTTCTCGACGCTCGCAAGAACAGCCCAGCAAGGTTAGTCCATTTGCTCGACGTATTGAATCGGGGAACTGTTTTCCTCGGACAACGCGGTCCTGAATCATGGGACGAGCAACGAGCGGTCAGAGAACGTGCAATTTACGTGCTAGGCACTCGCAACAAACCCTTCGGTCCAAACTGCGAACACATCGCGTCCTATGTGCGTACCGGAGTTGCTGAAAGCCCTCAACTCCAAGGTGCAACGTTGCTGTCGCTGATCGGGGCTGCTCTCTTCGCTCTCGCTGCTTAGTTGGAGATGACGTGTGATAGTGACAATTGGAGAAAGAGGCAGCCAAGAGAACGCGGCTCTTCTGAACTTCATTAAACGGGCAGGAGGATGAATCGTGGCAAAAGAACCAGAACGACCCGCACAGCCGCCTGTGCGGAAACCCGAGCCACTTACGGAATCACAACGCCCGCCGCGTCCGCAACCGGAACGGAGACATGTCAACGATTCAGCCCCCGACCCCCCACCCCCGCCGCCGGACAGGATACTCAAAAAGGGCGGGGCCTAAACTACTGCCCAAACGATAAGCCCACGAGAGTTGCGAGGTTGAGCGCGACAGCAGCCATCGTGAAGTAGAACGACCACGCCATCAACCGCGACTTCCACGCGTTGACAGCACTGTTGGCTGTAAATCTAGCTTTCAGTTTCTCGATCTCAATACTTCTGATTCGCTCCAAGGTGCTGCCTTCGGGGTCGGTCGCACCGTTCTCTTGGTAGAAGGTTTTGGTTTGATCGACCCATTTCAAGAACTCATCCGGCGTCATTCTAAGCCTGTAGTTTCTCGGAATTAGTTCGAGGAGAGCAAGTACCCCCGCGACGACGATACATGCAACAGATAATCGCTGAACGGAGTGCCAGCACACGGAGAGCGGAGTCTTAAGAAACTCCGCCGATTGTGTCGCCAAAAACGTAATGATGACGAGGGCGATGCTGGTCTTGATGTCGAACGTGTCACCCAGATCAACTTCACGATCATCCTGCGATCTCAGAAATTCTGCTACTGTCTCGTTATACCCGTCCATGAGTCTCCCGATCTGACAGGCGATTGAAAAAGCCCCACTTTGATTCTATCGCCTAGTCACCAAGATGCGGCAACAGGCGGTTAGCCCGCTATCCGCGCCGCGACCCCGAAAGCTGTCATGCTATCCTTTGAGAGTTAAATCCTCACGCGATACCTTCAGCAGTAAGCCGTGCAATTCCTCCCATGCATTCCAGAACTGGTCAATACGCTTCTGCTTGAGAATCGACAGCCAGCGCTCGTCAATTTTCTCCCGAGCAATCGTGTCAGCAATGAAAATCCTGTCAGAGATAGTTGTGTGCCCACGATCCGCCGCTTCATCGCTCAGACGCTCTTGTTCGCCGCTCTTCAAACTACCTAGCGGGTTTGGACGTTGCAGGTGTGGCGAGTTGTTCAGAATGTAGTGTGCAGCCTGAGACAGTACGCTAATCAGTTCCCGGTATTCCGCTTTTTTGCTGTCTAGAAGCCATTGCTTCCGCTGCCACGAACGCGTGAGATATGCGCCCAAGACGACTCCGACCAAACCTGACAGAGTACCGAGGAGAGGCAGCCACGCTAGCACTTGGCCGACTGAAAGATTCATGTTTTATCCTTCAGAGAATCGTTCCATTCTCTCTCAAGTTTGAGTTCCTTAAACCCGTGCTCAATGTGAAACTTCAATTCCTCTTTCGCAGCTTCGAGCGCGTGTTTGATGTCGTTTGCAACAACGTTGATCCAGAAGCAGAGCAGCAAGAGCATCAGAAAGTCAACAAAGAGGTAAACAAGCACGGACATAGCGACACCTCCGGTTTGCTCGGCAGGATTCTAGCAGGTGATGTTTCGCATAGTGCCGCGAAATGACGTTTATCGAGCCGCAAAACGCCCCTCAAAAAGCCCCCTTCGCAATCGCGCCCGTACCGAACCCATCCCCGAACCATCCCGCAACCGTCCCCAACAAAGTACCGATAGGAGACTCGCGATTCGCACGGGGCCGTCGTGTACAACGTAGACGACTAAGTGATCTACCTTATTGATAACAAGCGACTTCGCAATTCTTCCGAAATCGGGCTGAAACCTGAGAACAGATAGACGCACATTGGACGAGATCAGATCGGAGCCAAGCGCGGGACACAGCATCCCAGCGTTGCAGCGCAGTGACTACGCCGTGTGCGCTCTCGCTCCGCGCCAAACGAGTTCCGTAATTTCAGACATTTCAGTTATTACAGAAATATTCTCACCGCGATAATCCGCCCTGAAGTGGGAAATTCCATCCACTTCCACTCATTCCAAAGGGGTTACAGGCGCCTCTTGACATAGTGTAATATCTGCCTTATTATTACACCATGACAACGGTGACAGCGAGAGCCTATCTGTACCTCAGGACGAGCGGCGATGACGGGCGAGAGAAGGCGGGACTCCCCGTGCAGCGTGAAGCGTGCGCAGCGTTCGCGGCGAAGACCGACCGGGCAATCGTCGCTGAGTTCGTGGACGACGGCGTGACGGGCAAGCTGGCGATGCACCAGCGCCCACAGGGGAAGCTGCTGATCGCCGCGCTGCTCGGTGACGGCGTGAGAACAGTCATCTGCTACGACGCCAAGCGCATCGGTCGAACGCAGCCCGCGTACTGGAATTTCATCGGCGTCTGCCGGGACAACGGCATCGCGGTCGTCGATGCGACAGGTACTAACCTCTGTGAGAGCGTGATGGGCGGAGTCAACGGCATGTTAGCCGAGATGGACAGGGATGCCACGGTCGCACGGCTACAGGCTGGTAAGAAGCACTGGCGTGCGCTAGGCAAGCGCGTCGAAGGTCGTCATCCCTATGGTCAGCATCCAAGCCACGAATACGACGCAGAGCACGCAGTCGTCGCCCGCGTTCGGAGCGACAAGGCGTCCGGCGTCAGCAGCTACGCGATAGCCAGAGCATTGAACGCTGGGGGCACGCGCACGCGATACGGCAAAGAGTTCACGACGAAGACCGTGCAGAACATCCTCGCTCGTCAGACGCTGCGCGAAGCGAAGTAGACCATCCCGTTCTAGATTTTCAACTGCATTCGACGGCGATCCGGCGTCGTTGTACGTTGCACGCAACGGCTGCGATCCTGCACGCGTGATCGATGAGGGGTACGCGGCGCGAAAAGCGGTGAATGGGTCCCCCTGCCAAGTAATTCTTCCCGACCTGCCCCCGGCGGGGAGTCCGCCCTACCCTTCCGCTGCTCGCAGGCGGGGCGACGCCAACGCGCCGCGCTCAGGGGGCTTGAGGGTGTCAGGGGTGTCAGGCTGCTATACGCTGTACATCTGTAGGTACCATATTCGCCCGCGCTAATAGGCGCGATGCTCGGGAGAAACGTGCCTCGATTTTCAGACACCCCGATTTATAATTTTGGGATTTTGTATATATGTATACTCCATCTCTTCGCCCGAACAAAAGGCGAAAATAGTTGTTGCATTCGCCCGCTCAACCTGTCATAATAGAAATAGAGAGATAGATGGACTTTTTCTCTCGACCGTCCGCTGGGTTTCTCGCGGCGTGAACGTGATCCACGATAAGACGTAGCAGGGCGCGTCAGCTCTGCAAATCCAAACAGCATCACGGCATCCCAGAACAAAGGTCGAACTCTGTTCTAACAATTTCTGATTTCTTTGCGTGCTTCGACCCACGCAGGGATGCCGCCCGTGATGCTCTGTCTCAAGACAGGACTCACGGGCTCTTTGTTTTTGAAAGGAGGATCTATGTGCACTGCTAACCGACCCCAATGGGTTCGGAGTCGCTTTGTCAGCAAGTCGGGCGCGACGTTCTGGCGCGTCGTTTTCCCAAGTGTAGTTCCGCCTGTCAGAACCAAAACAATCCGTACAAACAGAATCAGGGAAGTGGAAGTAGATACAGAGAAGAAATAGTAGTTTCTTCTAGATACAACACTTCCTATGTACTTCCCACTTCCCACTTCCTGCTGTTTTTGTCGGTAAACCAGACCTGAACAGATTGGAAGTACATAAACCGTTAGGGAAGACCACGCACGGGAATTACCCGCCTCAACGCCCAGCACCACAGCAAGACTTGAAAGGATCGATCATGAGAGCAAAGAAACAGTTTCACCTCGAAGTTCATAAACCATTCAGCACTTTTACTCAAGGTGCCCCAACTCTAATCCCGTTTGTTATCGACGGGCTGTTACCCCGCGCCGCGTTCAGCGTACTCGGCGGGAAAGCCAAGCACGGCAAGTCATCGATGAGCCGCATCGAAGCGGTCTGTGTCGCAAAGGGCATTCCCTTCCTCGACCGCGCGACTGAGCAGGGTGAAGTTCTCCTTTGCAGTCTCGAAGACCCCCGCCAACATATTGACAACTGCCTGACTGTTCTTGAGTACGACCCTTCTCGCGACGCGGAGATTCACATCGTAGACAGGCTGTCCCACGACGTTAATCAAACCGTCGATGCTATCGCGGGACTCCTATCGCAGCACAAGGACATCAAACTCGTCATCTTCGACACTCTGGCGAAGGTCATCAGGGCGAAAGACATCAAGGATTACAGCGAGATGCTTGAACTTTGCGAGAAGCTCCATTTGCTCGCCCGCGAGTCAGGTGTTCACATTCAGGCTCTTGCCCACTGCAAGAAAGTTCAACCTGAAGACCCCTTCGATGGCTTCCTCGGGTCTGCGGAAATCCGCGCAGAGACGGACACGAACATCGTCCTTTATGACAACAACCGTCGTCGGTTTATTCAAAGCGAAACTCGGATGGGAATGAAGTGGGACGCGACTGAAATCACGGCAGACATCGCGACTATCGGGAAGTCACAGGTCGTCCGCAGGTTCTCCCTCGGATCGACTCTGGAATCACAAACCGCAGAACGGACGGTTGCTCATGAGAAAAATACTCGATCAGTCCTTAAGAGTCGCATCGTCGCTGCGCTGAGGGCGCGGGGCGGGGCTGCTCCTATGGCAGAGATTCTCGATGTTGTCGAAGGAAAAGGGGCATTGAAATACGAGGTGAGAGACGAACTTATCGCAGACAGTGTAATTCGGATGTCAGGCGTCGCGCACTCGAAAGTCAACCCTTTGCGGCTGACGTTGCTTCGTCCAGACTGGACGCCCCTCGCCCCACAGATCACCCCGCAGACAACCCTAGATCCTGAACCTGTCTTTGCGACGAGTATCAGCATCTGCAAGCACGGTGACTGTACGAATGATGTTAGCGAGGGGTCACAGTTTTGCTATCGGCATCAGGAGGTGATGTCATGCACGAACTAATCGAACTCCGAAGCCTCTGGACGAAACTGCTCGGAGAACTACCCTCAACTGCGCAGTTTGAATTTTGGTTGGAGACGCATTCTGCGGATGTCGTGCGCCGTGGAATCTTGAAAACGACAGAGAAGAATTTCAACCTTGGTAACACAATGTCGCAGGATCACAAAATCAGGTTTGCCAGCAAAGTCATGTTGATGGCAAGTGCCCAACGCGAGGCGAATGCCGCGAATCGCGAACGGCTGAAAGCTGAGATGGAAGGTACACGATGATCCAATTGATTCTCGTCTTTCATATCAATACGCGCATCAAACCCGATCCGTTTGATGTGATGTTCGGGTGCCCAGCGCAGCGGGCGCGATTCGCTGAATCGAGGTTGCAAGCGGAGATGCAGGAGATTTCGGAGAAAGCCGATCACGGGGTGACATTTGCATGACACCGTCTCCGTCTATTACCGCGCCGCGCACTACGCCGTCGATGTCCTGTGTGACGCCCCGAGATACTTCGACCGAATCCATCAATTAAGCCAGTCCAACACGCTTGACGAATTGAAATCGATTATTGACGGTTGGAAAAGGGTGTCTGACCGTCCTAAGGCGAAGCCCATCCCCGCAGGACGCTGGGCGATAGGCTCTGTTTGGGGTGACTCCCTCCGAGTTGCGCACGACAGGGGTATTATCTGGGAATTGCGCTGCGCTTGCGGCGAGTATTTTGAGCGTTCGACGAACGACAGTATCCCCGATGAGAAAAGAAAATGCCCGTCCTGTCAACTCGCGGATCGATTGAGCAAAGCGAATCAGGCGGTCATCTGCCGACTTGAATCGACAGCGCAACTCGTTCTCGCATGGCACAGGCAGCACGACAAAGTCATTTGGATGAAAGTCCACGACGCCTGTCGTCGGCGGAATATCATTGACGACAATTTCAAGCAGGAACTTCACGCGCTCGTCTGGGCGAAAATCTCGGAAAAAGCCGTGACCTACCGCGACATTGGATTCAAGGTGAGCGCGTGGCTCGGTACAGTCGCGCATCATGCTCTGCACGATTTCTTCACGAAGGAGTGGCACAGGGCGGAACTCGCGCCGATGTTGCCTCTGCCTGAGGATTCGGGCAATCGCGGGATTCCTAATTCAAACCCATTGACCGTAGATGAACGAGTCCCAGCGCGAAAAGTCGCCCCGAAAGGTGCAAGCCCAAACACAAAGGCACTCAACCCGACCCAGACGGCATGGGACGTTGCCCAACTCGGCTGGAATACCGCAGAGCGAGCACAGGATGGCACAGGTGCGGGCACGGGATAGCGGAAAACGCCTACCCGTTTAATAGTGTCAGAGGGAATGAACAGGCTGTGCTTGACCTGTTTACACGTACATCGACATTCGCGCAGCGGTCATCACGCCGCGCTCAACGCGAAGAGGTGGGCGCAAGCCTGTATCACGGGCGGGGGATTCTGGCAGCATCGTCATCCTTCCGCCCGTTCACTTCTAGGAGAAGAGCATGTCGGAGACGCGGCAATTACAAAATGGAAACTTCGCGCAGTCGGGTCTGTGGCATCGGCTCAAACCTGCGGGCGAACTCCGACGCCTTCAGGAATCCATTCGCCGCGTCAGGGAATGCCGCGTGCTCTGCCCGAACGGGCACGGCGTGCAGAAGGTATTGGACAGCTTTCCTAATCTCACATGCTCGCTGGAATGCGGCTGTCGCAGAACGGTCGCCGATCTGGGTTGCGGCGAACAGTTATCACGCGAGATTTGGAAACTTGAACGTGAAATCGAGCAGGAGAAAAAGGGGAACGGAGATATGACTATTTTGGAAGCAGATGTGCATCTGAGGGCGTGCTGATGTCAGTCACTGTCACCGATTTTCATTTTGCGGCTGCGCTCGATTACGTTGGGCATTGGCTCATTGAAGTAGAAAGCGATCAGGGTCGTAACGCCTACCTATTCGAGATGGAACAGGCAGACCATGACAGTCTTCTCGCAGAGCGGGGGATCGCCTGAAGGCTTGGCATTGAGCAACGCAAGAGAGTACGTCAAGTCGCTCAAGAAACTCGACGCGCTCCAGCGCGAAGCGCGACAGTACGGCGGGCACTGGTCCGACAGAAATTGGATCACTGGAAATTTGAAACGTAGTTAGGACTTCTTGGGAGGGGGGTCGTTCGGGAAGGTCAGGAGAGATGAGAGGAAAGAAAACTGGGGCTTATAAGTGCAGCCCCGAAGTATTGGATCGCATGCGCGATCATTTTAGGAAGATGACGCTCGCTCGCAAAGCAGAAAGGTTAGTAGCGAAGCAATTACGAACCTTCAGGATTGAGTGCCATGTCGTCGCATGTCAGAACTTAGGTTGGGATATCGTCGCAGGATCACTTCACATTGAAGTGAAAGCCGCGAAGTTATTGCGGGGCAAGACGCAGTTGAGTCGTGGCAAGAGAAAGAGATTGAGCCCCCGTTGGATTATTAGCTTTGCGAGAGGGCGCAGACATCGACTACAAGAGAACGGTGTCGATTTCTATGTCTGCTATCTCACGGGTTGCGATGATCTGCGCCCCGTGTATCTCATCCTGAAAGCCCCAGTACGCAGAAAGCAAATCGTTCTGTCGTTGCGTCAGTTGCTCACGAAATTCCGCAATGATGTGAACGCGTGGCACAAGATTGCTCGATCAGAACGGAGGGAGATATGCAGCACAGAGCAAGCCAGTCATAAAAATCGAATCGCTGGCAAAGGGTAAGGTGACGAGGAGAATACGATGCCAAGCAGACAGGACGCATTGACTGCGCTCTACGCAGCACAGGCAAAACCGAAGATTGAAATCGAAGCCGACACGACGAGCCGTCCGTCGAGCGCGGGGATGGTCGGTCAAGTTGGCGCAGCCTTTTCGCGGGTTCGGGATCGCATGGCGGCAAAGACAGCAAGTCGTGAGATCGCGCCGAACCCAAATCGTGAAACTGTGTACGACCAAGAGTGCCGATTGTTCGGGAAGCATTGGGCGGACGTATATCGCCAGCAGCGTGAAGCGGAAGCCGAAGAGAAGCAAGAGGACGAACGCAAGCAGCGGGAAGCCGCTGAACGCCGCGCTGATGAAGACCGCCAGCGACGACAGGCAGAAGACATGGCTCGGACGCTAAGAAAAGCGCAAGAGCGTCAATCTGAAATCGTTGTGCAGAACATGACGAAGTCGGAGATTCGGGCGATCCTCGCGGACGCCAGCGCCGAGGAGATTCAGGAAGTGCTTCAACGAGTAGACCAGACAAAATCTGCGGGCATTCCGTTCATGTACAAGGCGCATCTCGACGAAGTGAGAAGTGAGCAGAGGAGATAGTTATGAGACGCAATAAGAGGAAGTTATCACGAGTCGAGGCATTGGCGCGGGTCAGTACCGCGCCTGTCGTGAAGATCAATGCGCCCTATGAGCGGGGCACGGGCTTGCAGAAGTTTACACGCCAGTATGAAGTACAAATCGCGGCTGAAGAACAAGCCCGCAAAGATGCAGCCGAACGACCGATACGCGCCGCTGAGCAGCAGTTGACCGAATCGCTCAAGGCACTCCGCGCCCAGCACGCGGCTGCTCTGTTGGCGGGAACATCAGACGATCTGCTGAGTCGTTGCACTCAAATCACGGATGACGACGTAATCGAGAACGGTGCACCTATCTCGATAGAAGTTGTCCGCGTGCGAATCACGAATGCTCTAGACACCATCGTGCTCAAGTTAGAAGACGAGGGCATCCGCATCACAGCCGACGGTCGCCAGAAACTGCGGGGGATCGCACGGCAAGAACGAAATCGATCAATCAATTGGATGGATGCTTCCAACTGGCAAGCACTCTTTATCTACGCAGATGACCTTGCAATCCTCAACGACCGCGATGTCACAAGGACGCAGGTCGCACCCCAGCCCGCCGTTGTAGAGCAACCGCCCGATTTACTGGCGGAGATGGAAGCACAGCCCGACACACATGAAGGGCGCAAGCGAGCGCGGGAGTTGGGGAATCAGCATCTTTTCTCCGTTGAAGCAAAATGCGTTTTCGACGAATGGCTTGCGTCACTGTCGAACAACTTTGATTTCGTCCCGACAGAGGCGGAACAACGTGCGGCGATAGACCTCTCCATCGAACGGAACCTTTCATTTTTGAATCGGAAACATTACGACGACGTAAGAAAAGCGATGGTCGCCCGTGGGATTTTCCCAGAGCGGTGTCTCACTAACTCCGACCGCGCTGCACTGCTGGTCGAAAACAGCCCCGCGCAGACATACGGAGAGAAGCAGGAACTCAAGCGCAAATTAGCTCTGCTGAACGGATAAGGTTTTGCGGGACTCCCGCGTGCGGTGTCTTAGAGCATCGCACTTCAGTTTCAAAGGAAATGTTCGGCGGTCCGAACGTTGCATCCGCCGAACCCTCTCCTCTGCAACGTTCAGCGTTTGAAAGGAACTTATTATGGGGATTTTAGATCAAGCAGCGCAGGAACTTTCGTCACAGACGGCTCAATCAACGCAGCCAACGCAGCCACAGCCGACTGTGACAGCTTCGTCAGGCGGCATTCTTGACCAAGCAGAACAGGCAATCGCAGCGGAAGCCCAGACGACTTCGACACAAGGCGGCTCGTCCCAGCCTGTCCAAGCAGTTTCAACCGACATCGGTCATCAGCCCGCATCCCTATCGGGAGTCGCAAAGACAATGGCAACTCCGGAAGGCTGGAAGGCTGCTGCTCAGGGCGTCGGGGATGTCGTCGAAGGGATCGGGGAAGGTGCTCTGCAAACAGTTCACGGAACGGGCGAACTGATTCGCAAGGGCGCAAACCTCGTTCATTCCGGGATGGGTGACAAGATTATTCCGGCAAGTGGGCAAACTTCACTTCAGACGATAGCAACGCCGGATCAGGGCGAAGGGCATACCGGACAAGTTCTCGGCAAGACGGCTGAGGATGTCGCAGAGTTCGTCATGGGTGATGAGGCGTTGAAAGGATTGTCAATCGCTGAACGGGCAATGAAAGCTGTCGGGCTGGCGGAGAAATACGAGAAAGCGTCACCGTTCGCCCGTCGCGTCATCGAACACATGATGAACGCAGGACGACAAGGCACGGTGACTGGCACTGAAACGCTCGGCAAAACGGGCGATGTCGGTCAGGCTGCTGAAGCCGGACTAGCGGGCGGGGTGACCAGCGGAGTTATTAGTGGCGTTGCCAGCGCAGCACCTGTCGTCGGGAAAGTCTCTGGGAAAGTGGCGCGGGGAGTCAGTGCGCTATTGACCGACATTCCAGCAGCAACAGAGTCAGGTCTGGTCGATGCAATCGGCGATGCTGCTGAACATTCGGGCTTTGAAAGAAGTGACGCAAAGACGCTGAAGGCGGCTGTCAGTGATCTCGCGGACAATTTCAAGAGCCGCGCTCAGGATGTCTATCAACAGCTTGATGAAGACGCTCCCGGCTTTCAAGAACTGCGGGACAAGATTGCCCAGCAGACGAAGGCTTACAGAGTCCAACTCAATCTAGACCCCGCGAAGGCGAGTGAAATTGAGGCTCAACTGACCGAGAGCAAAGCGAGGTTGAACGACCTACTGAGCGACGAGCAGAAGTCTCGTTGGCAGACGGCTGACAAAGACTGGTCACGTTATCGGGCTTTGCAGCAAGTGCAAGGTAAGGCGAACGCAGCGACCGATTTGACGAGCGATGAGTTAAGCGATGTCTCTCGACTGCACGCGGGAGTGAAGTCCCTAACGAATAAAGTGCAGCGCGGCGTTCCGACGGATGTCATCAGCAAGGCGTTCGGAGACGATGCTCAGCAGATCAAAGCAGCCGTTCAGAAGGGCATCAACTCGACCGATGAGGCACATACAGCAAAACAATTTCTGAAGTGGGCTGGCGGGCTGGGATTGCTAGGCACTGGGGCGCATGTCGCGCACCTCATCCCCTAGGAGGAGAGATGGAACTTTCAACTGCGATAGACATCAACGGTCTGAGCGTCGAGCACCAGCGTCGTATCCGAGAAGTCGGACTCGACAAATGGATTGACGAACAGTGCGCTCCGTCGAAGATGACGGTGACTGCATCTCCGACCGCGCCAAACACGACGGACCCGACCGCAATCAACAAGCCCCGACGCTCGTGGCGGAATTGCGTTCAGTGTGGGAAGCCATTCCTCGCCAAACGCGCCGACGCCCGATTGTGTTCCACGAAGTGCCGAATCCGCGCTGTGCGATACGGGCGGGGCAACGGGCTACCTGAAACAGATAATCAAAAACCGTCCTTGTAACGCTCTTTATTTCCAGCTAGTTGCAGACACGATTTTTACAGTTATCCCAGCCCCTGTGGGTCAGCACCTCGGGGTTTGAAACAGATAATCCCGGCTCGGAAGTCGCGATTTATTGAAAAGGAAATTTTATGGGAAGTATATCGAAACCAAATGATTCGACGACCTACTCAGGCGTCGTCAACCCAGACCCAACCCAAACGGGCACGCTTGCTTGCGGTGGTTGGGACGGGGGGCAAACGTCCGGCGGAAATCAACAGGAAGTCTTTCAAGGCGTTCCCGCGCCAGTGCGCCCGTCGCTGCCCGTCGCGACGAACCCGACGATCACTCAGGTGGCTCCGAACTCGTACAGTGTCACGCTGTCCTTGTCCGGCACGAACACGGTTCAACTCGTGCCGTCATTTGTGAACGCCAAGTCGCAGGGTGTCGCAGCAGTCGCGCCCAACGTCTTCGCGTTTGTCTACCAGACTCGCAATTCGCATGTGGCGACGTGTGATGAGAACGGACTGGTGACTGCGATAGGTCGCGGGCAATGCACGATCCTTATCGGCTCCGCACGCACGGCGAATCTGCCGTTCCTGAATGCAGCCCCACCTGCGGGCTTGGTTGGGTGCGAAGTATTTTGTGAACTCAACGTGACGGCGGTTGCTTAGTGCTCGATTTTCACCGACCATCCTGCACCTGTTCAAACTGCCAAGCCACGGACTGCGTCATTTTGTACACGCGACTTCACGGAAGTCTCTGCGAAGCGTGTTGGGCACTAGAAGCAATCCAGCGTGACGCTGAGCCGCACCACTCGACGGCGAGTATTGACTGCGGAGAGTTTTGAGTCGAGGTACAAGGAAAATAATGAGCGTCATCATCTATCCCCCGAGCACCGCACCGACACTGCCGGGCACTTATGCCGACAGCCCTGCGGACTATCCCAGTTCTGCGAGTTACAGCGATTGGGCCGGCAGTGGAGGTTCGGGCAGCCGCGCTGTCTCGAATGGTACGACAGCCGCGATGGAACCTCGACCTGTACGATAACTTTTCATTGGTAAAGTTCCTCAATTTTCTTTTTGATTGAGTCCGCTTCTTTCAGCAGTGCGTCGATAGTTGGGTCGGGGTTGGCGTCTTTGCTTCTATAACGTCCAGATTTAATTAGTTCGATTAGAATTTGGATGGTCTTTTCAGCCGCATCGTTCTTGCTAAGCATGGTGTCCCCCTCCATTCGCCAAATCGTAGCACGCTTGACACCCCCGTGCAGTTGCTAAAAATCAGGGCGAGAGCGGACGGTGACGACTATCGTGCGGCGATGGCGATGATCCCTATGACCAGCACAATAATGCCGATCACTATACCGATACCACTGGCAAAATCGTTCGCATCGGGGTCTTGAACATTGACATGCTCGCTAGATATTCCAAGTACCCTTTGATTAGCATCGAAAAGGATCGCGATGTGGTATCCGGCGGCGTGCCATTGATAAAGAATCTGATTGTGCGCTATGGCAGCGCGGGCGTTCGGAGGGCCGACAACGGCTACGACCTGATCTAGCGTCTTGCCGATCATATTGCCGAGAGACTGAAACTTAATAGCCAAGTTGCGGCCCGGTAGCGTGGCAGTGTACATGGACATAAAACGCCTCCTGCAATCTGGAGGGTACGAAGATTAGCACACTAAGTCATGGCTGTCTGTGATCTTCGTCTGCGTCGGGGGGCTGCCCCGCTGCCACGGGCGCGGATCAATCGGCACCCAGTCCCGGCGGGGCCGCAGCGCAGGGAAAGCCGGGGATTTTCTTGCGGGTATGGTGACGGTCTTGATGGTCGTGTGGCTCCGATTTAACAAAGGACACTATGAACGAAGAGCAACAGCAAAAGGCAATGCCGACGCGGAAGTCGCGCAAAGGTCTGGTACGCCAGATCGAGGAAACACAGGCGGAAATCTCCGCAGAACTCTCGGGTGGGAAGAATACCAAGCCGAGTCGGACGAATCTCCTAGCGGCGAAGTTACAAAGCCAGATGGCGCTGCTTGGACGCGAAGACGAGCAGAAGCAGAACGGTGTTGTCCTTGAAAACGAGGCTCTGAAGAAAGAGATCGCAGCTTTCAAAGAACTGAACATTACCCCGGAACAGGTCGCTGCGTTGCAGGAAGAGAATGGGATTCTCGGTACTCGACTTGAAACGCTACAGGTCAACGCGCGGAATGACACCGCGACAATCGCCAGTCAGCAGAAGGAAATCGAGAGGCTGAAGAAAAATCTGGTCTACGCAGTGCAGAGCGTCAGCGATCCGCTCTTTGCGATGCGGGCGTTTATCGCGCTCAAAGGCGAGGCGCGGGACGAACTACTCAACGGAGCGAAGGTCCGAGAGTGGCTTCAGTGCGAGATCGCATATCCGGGCAAAGAAAAAATGCTTGCGTATCTTCACGACCACCGAACCAAGAGGGGTTGCGAACTCCAGATCGGCTACTGCTATGCGAGGTTGCAAGCCGAACACGGGATGACATCGGCTGATTGCGAGAAGTTGTTCACCGATCAGGACGAGAAACGGGCGAAGGAAAAGTATGAGCGCTGTATCGAAACGCAAATCCGGGAAGCACGCGAAGCCAATCTCCGACAGCCAAAAGGGATAGCCGGGGATCGGGAATGGAACCCTGAATGGCGACGGCCTGTTTCTGTTGGGGTTGACCAACCCCCGATTTCTGGCGCGAGTACGGATTGGAGTCCGTGGGTAAAGTAGCGTTCGACGTGAAGGCAGTAGTGAGGTGTTCGTAAGAACAGCCCCGAGAATCGATGGGGTATCTCAAACGGAAGGGGGACCGTGCAAGAATGCAATTCTTTAGTAAATTCGACTCAAAACACTATGCCCGAAGAGCGGTCATCTTCCGTGGCACAGATTGCCTATTCCGCTGACAGCGGGAAATCCACTACACTAGCGCCGGGACAGTCGAGTCAACGGATCGGAGAACGATCAATGGCTCGACGTAGGTATCAGAAAGGAAGTTTGTTCTTGCGGGGCAAACGCGAAAAATTGTGGGTCGGTCGCTGGCTGGAAGATGAAATTCATCTTGACGGCTCAGTGCATCGTCGCCACAGGTCGGAAGTTCTTGGCTCGATCAAGGATTATCCGACGAAGCGTCTTGCTCATCGTGCGTTGGAACACCGTCTCGCTGAGGTGAACTCAGTGACGTATCGTCCAAAGCACACAATCACGTTTGAGGAGTTTGCGGAACGCTGGAAACAGTCAGTGCTTCCCCAACACAAACCCTCCAGCCAATCCAGTGAACGGGCGCATTTGACCCGTCTTGTGCCCCACTTCGGCGCGATGTCTCTGTCAGACATCTCTGTTGAAGTTGTGCAGAGATGGGTTTCGTTACAGACATGCGCGCCCAAGACCGTGCGGAACTACATCGCTACCCTGCGAATATTGTGGACGACCGCAAAGGCTTGGGGATACATCTCGCATGATCCGTTTGACGGATTGAGGCTACCTAAACGCGGGCTGGTGACTAAACCCCGCGTCACAGCACATCAGGGACGGGACATCATCCGCATGGCTTCAGAGCCGTACAAGACGATGTTCTGGATCGTGGCTGAAACTGGTATCCGAGGAGGGGAACTCTGCGGACTCGGCGTCTCTGACGTTGACCTGACAAGCCGTGTCATCAAGGTTTGGCGGTCAGCGTGGAGAGGCACCTTGCAAACTCCGAAAACGAACAACGCTGTTCGACATTTTCCAATCAGTGTGAATCTTGCCGATCACATCCGGCAGTATCTCGGAACCGATTGGAAGGCGAACGCTGACGGTCTACTGTTCTGCACTCGGACAGGAAAGCCGTTGGACAACTACAACATCGTGACGTGGCAATTGAAGCCGCTGCTTGAACGCATCGGGGTCACTGAAACCCGCCGCATGGGGCTTCATGCTTTCCGTCATTGCAACGCGACAGAACTCGACAGGATGGGCGCTCCGATCAAAGTCAGGCAGGATCGGCTTGGACACGCTGACTCTGAAACGACCTTCGGATATACCCATGCGGAGAGCGCAGATCACAGGCAAGTCGCAGCGGAACTGGGTCGCATCTTTGACCCGAGTCTGCATGAGGTGAGCGATGCAGCGTGACGCATCGAAACGTTGGAGAAGAGAATCTGAAAAAACAGCCGGAATTCTCTGCCCAACTTTGCCCCAATTGTCCGTATCTGATAGAAATATAAGGGAACCTTTGCTCAGTTTTGTGGGCGCTTAACTCAGCGGTAGAGTGCCATCTTCACACGGTGGAAGTCATAGGTTCGAATCCTATAGCGCCCACCATTCCTAACTTCCGACGATGCAGCCACTTGGGAGAGGCTGGTTGTTCTGCTCACCAATTTTCCAACCCGATGCCAGCCCGATGATGTCATTTGGGTTGACTCCGAGGCAGGCTTCATCCGCAGCAGTTGCTCCATGTACACCCTCTGGGCATCCAGCGCCTTCCCGAAATTCCCGTGCGTGTAAATCGCCGTGGTGTCTGGCTTGGCGTGACGAAGCATGGTCTGACTCACCGTGATGTCCTTCGTCGTTTCGTTCGCACACGTACTCAGGCTGTGACGAAAGCGGTGCCAGCCAAAACGCTTGCCTTCGGCAATCAGGGAACTATCACGTTTTTATCACGACATAAGGATTTGGACGATTTCAATCAAATTGCACGCGGTCGATGCTCCCCCCAAAAATCCTGGACATGAATCCGGCGGCTAGTTGGGGAACGGCCATGGCGCTGGATTTGGGCCAGAGCTATACCGACGCAGCCGCGGGTATCACGATCAAGCCACTCGGCGTAGGCAGCACGGGCACCACGGTGCAGGTAACGCTTAATGGACCGACCTGTTCGCCGGCAAATCCGGCTGTCAGCATATCGCCCTCGCAAAGCCAGTACGTTACGGCGGGAACCCTTGTGAATTTCACGGTGACGGTAACGGACAAGGACAGCGCTGCATGTGCGCTAGCAACACTTAGCTTGAGCGATACGCTTCCGTCTGGCTGGGGTGGCAGTGGGAATGCTGCCACGCTTCCGCTCTCTCCGGGTACGAGCGGAACGGCGACCCTAAGCGTCACCTCGCCCGCCGGAACCGCAGATGGGTTCTATAACGTGGGTGTGAGCGTGACAAACGCTCCGTCAAGCTCTTACACAGCGTCGGGGACCGCTACGTACGTGATTTCTGCGCCTGCACCCGCTCCTGCACCAGCGAGCGTCAGTGTGAGTACAAGTCAATCGAGCTATCTGCCGGGACAGAACGTCGCGATATCAGGGACCACGTTTTCCGGAATAACCCCTGAAACTGGAGCGAGCGTGAACGTAACGATTACACCGCCGGACGGAAAGGGGGTCGCTTTAAGTGGAACGACGGGCAGCAATGGTGTCGCGACGGTCAGCTATAAACTTTCGAAACGCGCGGGCTCCGGAACGTATCAGGTGCAAGTGGGATCGACGGTAAGCGGCGCTAGTACGACGGCAACCGCGAGCACCAGCTTCGTAGTTCAGTGAAAAAGCCGGCCTGAGAGCCAGGCCGGCTTCGCTGATTCACGACTCTAACCTTCGCCGGCGCCTCCAATTGACGCCGGCCTTATTGTTTCGAACATCGACGTACACACAGTGCCAGTGGCGACAGATCGATCGCAACGTTCCCCGAAGCTGGCGTCTGCTGCCCAGACCGTTGTAGGCGCCGAATCCGATTGCCGCCAAGTCCAGGCGTGCTGAAATAGACGTCTAGCGTTGTGGCAAGCATTTGCGCTTTCAGCATCGGATTACATGTGCTGCCGCCGCATGTTGCCGCGCCAATTACAGTGTTTACGTAGCTGGCAACCTGGGAGCAAGTGGCTGTAGAACTCAAGTCAGCAAAGGGATTGAATTCCCGCAGCCATGGTGTGATCGTGCACATCCCGGACTTAGGACCGGAGCCTGAAATGATCTTCTGTCCGTTCGTGTTCTTTCAGAAGTCCATTGCGAGGGCGCCGGTGTTGGTATTGCAGACGGTCACCGTTACCGGGTCCGATGATGACCCGCCGTCCATCGCAGTGTTGTTGTAAGACGTACAGGTTCCCGGACTAGAGTTCGCATCGGTGATCGAGTACTTGAATACACCCCAAGAGGACGAGCTCAAGCTAGTGACGCCGCATCCCGGGGAGGTGCTGACGGTAGTTCCACTTGTAACCGCAGTAACTGTGCCGAGCGTAGCAGTGCAGCCGCTTGGATTCGCGCTGTCCTGCACGTTGTCGGTCACCGTCAGCGTCGGGAAAGTGTAGCCGGCAGTGCCGGGCTTCGGAGAACCCGGCACAATTCCGGGCTGACCTTTGTTCGGATCGGTGGCGCCTGTATCAGTGGTGCTGGTCTCAGTTACACTTGCCGTGTTGGTGCCGCTTACTAGAGTTGGATTCCCTGTGTAAGTACAGGTATAAGTCAGAGGACCCGAGCTTCCCAGCTTGAAAACAGTATTCTTGTAGTACTGAGGATGAGGAGTGGCGAAATTTCCTCCGTGAAAATTGAGATCGTACTCCTGCTTGCCATGATCGGGCAGCGGCTGGCCCGGAATCTGCCTTCCGGCGATGCCGCGACCGTAGGTGAAGACCGCGAGAAATAGAGTATTCACGCAAGCGCGTTCCTGAAGCACGTCGAGGACTTTTTCGGTGCCTTCATCGACAAACGAAACAGCTCCGACCTGGATGCCGATCATTTTGGAGGAGGGTGCAGCCAGTCCGAAAGTTGGCATGGCCAGGGCGGCGCCGGTTCCGGCGGCGATCTTTACGAACTCACGGCGATTCACTTCCAATTTCAACATGGACCACTCCTATCGTTTTTGGTAGCAGCCGATGTCTATGTTGCCGGATTTGATCCGCAGTGAGCCGTCAAGGTCCAGTTCTCCAACCGGCACTCCGTCAAGCGTGCCCGCAGCGATCGCGGGAGAATCTGATTGCAGGTGAAAGTCCTTCGCGGCGGTGTCCACAAAATGCGGATCGAGAAAGCGCGACTGACGGTCATTCCCGGTGGACTCAACATACTTGTCGAATCCCCTTACTGTCGCGGAAGCGCCTGCCCACGTGCTCGCCTTCGCTCCAGAAGCACAGTAATAAAGGTTGTGATCAATCACGGCGGGCGGCTGGTTTTTGTCGACCTGCGATCGGTTGAGCGTTATGAGGCAGCGGGGCCCCGCATAGACGATGTTGTTCTCAAAAATATTGTCCGCCATGTTCCACTGCATCTGAAACTCTCCTGAGCCGGTTGCCGACGTGTCGTTTTCGTAGAGCGTGTTGTTCAGCACGTTCGAGTGCTCGGTGCGCCCGCGCTCAGGCGCATAACCTCCGATGGAAACACCCGCGGTATGGCAGTGATAGATGAGGTTATTCCGAGCAGTGATGTAACTGGTGGCGCGGTCTTTGTGTTCACTGGCCAGCTCGATGCCAAAGTCCACATCATGTATGACGTTCTGTTCAATCAGGATCCGGGTACCGCCGTCCACGTAAATGCCATCGGAGGACTCGTCGTTGCGATATGCCGGATTACCCCGCGATGTAATGTTGTAAACCAGATTCCCGCTGACGATCCCATCGCGAGCCTGGTCAACGGCAGGGTCGGGCGCCGTGCGTTCGAAACCGATGACGTCGATTCCGATGTTGTTATCGTCGTGAACAACATTGTGCGTGATGCGGAAGTTCGTGACGTTCCCGTTCACTACTAATGACTCGCTCGAACCGGTTTTGAGGTGATGGACCTCATTCCCGTCAATGATCAAGTCAGTGATAGGCGTCTTGGCGTCGGTGCCGTATACGGCAATGCCGAAGCCGTTGCCTCCGCGTCCCGGAGCATCGCGGCCGTCGAAGGTCTGCTCAATGTGATGGACGTTGTTGTTCAGGAGTTCGATATGGGAGCCGGCGCCGATCACGTTTATACCCAGGGGGGCGAGCCGATGCTCGGCAGTGCGAAAATTACGGATTTCAAAACCCTCGATTCTTACGTAACTCTTGCTCTGAATCGTGAGTACTCCGGTCCTGCCGGAGGGAGTGAAATGCGTTGCATCGAGCACCGCCGTTTCGCCTGGAACGCTTCGAAGAGTGATGAATCCATCGCTCGCGTTACCGGATGCGTTGATACTCACCAGTTCTTCGTAGACTCCGCCCAGAACGTAGACCGTACTGCCTGCCCGCACGGTGTCTGCGGCGTGTTGGATGGTCCGCCAAGGCGCCGCTTGAGTACCGGGATTCGAATCATTCCCAGTCGTCGCCACGTAGAAGGAGGAGTTTGCCTGGCCAAACGCTGCGGAGACGCAAGTCAGCAATATAAAGAGGATTGAAAACTTCATGCCATAACTCCGTGGCGCCGACTCGCGACTTATGTCGGATGATCGATATCGTTTTCTTTCGTTTGTCCCGGCGACGCTCACGCCTCCACACCAGACTCCAAGAAACTGCGCCGATCCCTGAGCGGCTTCGGTAAAGGCAAATGCCTTATCAAATAGCGCGGTACCGGAGATAGTACATCAGAGTCGAAACAGCACGAAAGGGTAAGAAATAATTCGCAATCCCCCCTTTAGCGATCGGGCACCACTGAAGTTCCGCTGGGTCCCGACAAGCGCGCCTATGATTGCCAATTCCGAGGGACGGCAAACCAGAAGCAATCCGGGTCCGATGGGACACCTGGAGGAAAACTCTCGAATGTGAAAACGATCCACCGTCTCGTCACCTCAAAGGATTCAGACGGGATTTTGAGGGATTGCAGCGGGATTTCGATGGAGACGCTTCTAGCTGGCGGCAGTGCTTAAGACGTATTCGAGAATTTACAGGCAAGCATGTCAATGCGATGCGGCTGTGCACACGACTACAAGATTTCTCTGAGTCCCTTGACATTGTCGATCCTGCAGGTAAGACAGACGGTCACACCGTCCGTGATACTCCCATCTGATGTAGGTCGATTGTTATCAGTATCGGTCGAGAAAGCTGCATTTTCCCCGTGCCACTGCGTCAGAACCGCCCAACTCTCAGATTTCCACCCGCGCAGAAGAGGCTCTTGGAAACGGGGTGCACGGAATGTGGATGGGACCCGAAAATAGGGTGTCAACCTCCCTCGGGCTGCGGGGCACTCCCAGGGAGCCGCTCTCGTCGATGAAGTTGGAAACGGCAGTAGGGCTCAAACCGCACGTCGTGCGCATGATCTGGAAGAACAGAAATATGGCTGGCCCTCAGACAACAGGTCCGGTTGATCCTACCGCTGCGAGGAATCAGACCGGATGGAGACACTGGCCGGTAACAATGCATTCCCCACGAACGGCAGTGGCGCGCATCTAATCGGCGCGGCAGATGGCGGCCAGTGACCAAATCAAATTCCGATTGTCAGATTGCCAATTTGATTATGGCGACTTTTGTAAGGCCGTGCTGAGGATTTTGGGGCGCGTAAGTTTGAGGGTCTCTCAGCCGCGAACAAGCCGGGTCGGAATCGATTCCGGCTCCGCTCCCCGGTGCCGATACCGGGAATACCGGCGCGCGCTCTACCGGACGGAGGTGTGCGGATCGTCGAGGGTCGGGGAGTGGAGTAGCGTGCCGGCGTGAGCAGGAAACCGCGATTGCAGAGAGTGCTGTTACTGTCCGCGGTCTTTTGCAAACCGGCAAAGTGTACCGAATCCATGCGCAAGCAGCGCGGAAAAGAGGAATGGAAAAAAGACGGCAGCCATTCCAAGGGCACATATTTTGCATTCGAACGAAAGGCTGACACACGCGGTGATCCATGCCCCCAGACAGACTGGAGCGGCATCATTCGAGCACCAGCCTTTGTCGGAGTAGGCCAAAACCGCAAACGGTAACGCTGAGATGAGGCAGAGCTTGGCCAGCGGGCCGAAAAGAGAATCGGGCGCAGTCCCAGCGTGGGTTATCCCGAGATGCATCGCGAGATAAATCGCGTAGATGACGACGAGGAAGCAAAAAAGAGCAGGATATTGGAATATCTTGCGGTTGCCACTCTCCCACGCTCTCCAGATCGATTCCCTGTATTGCATTGGTACCCTTCACCCTGAAAGGATCGTCGCAGCAACGAGCCTGCGTGCCAAGATGCCGAGAGGAACCTCTAGACACCAAACGAATGTTACCGAAGTATCCTCTTCTGCTGATTGATCGTTCCTGCAGGTGCGGCGGAAAGTTTCCAACCTCCATCGTGCCATTGCTCCTCTAAGCCTCAGGAGGAACAGGCATGGCGGGAAAAAAGAAATCATCGCGGCGGAAGTACTCGAAAGCGGCAGGAAAGACGGTAGCAAGCGCAATGCGGCGGAAGAAACGCGGCACCTTGAAATCGGGCCGAGGCAGGAAAGGCGGCACGGTGAAAAGCCGCAAGCAAGCGATCGCCATCGGATTGTCGGAAGCGCGAAAGAAGGGCGCGGGGTGCCGAGGAAGAAGGCGGCCTAGGCGACAGGTAGCCGGCTCTGCCTCGTTGCGCTGGCCCGTCGGAATGACTAGGGATTGCGCTTAGCTCGGGAGCGGTACGAGCGGCCGTCGCAGATCAGACAGAAAGTTCGGCGGGACGCCAGGTAGCGGACCAGCCGAATCGCTTTTTAGTGAGCGGTCTTTTCGACGTCGCGCAGGCGGGCGGCCTTGCCGCGGAGTCCACGAAGATAGAACAGGCGCGCCCGGCGTACCTTGGACGAGCGCACCAGATCAACCTTGTCGACGACTTTCGAATGAATCGGAAAGATGCGCTCGACGCCCTGGCCGAAGCTGATCTTACGCACGGTGAAGCTGGCCTGCGGTCCGTTGTCGCGCTTGATGACTACGCCTTCGAAGGCCTGCACGCGTTCCTTGTCGCCTTCTTTGATCTTCACGTGGACACGCACTGTGTCGCCGGGACGGAATGCCGGGAGGTCGGTGCGAAGAGTTTTGGCCAACAACTTTTCAATGATTAGGTTTGACATGATCGTTATCCTTCGTGATTCGATTCCTTATTCTGCCACTTATTCCTGATCGCGCTTAACGCTAGCCAAAATCTTTGCGTCTTCGGCGCTGAGCTTCACGGCTTCCAGCAAATCGGGCCGATTGCGCAGCGTCTTCTTCAGCGCCTGCTCGCGACGCCAGCGACGGATCTGCTGGTGATCCCCGTTCAGCAGAATCTCCGGCACCGGCATCCCGCGAAATTCTGCCGGACGCGTGTAGTGCGGATAATCGAGCAATCCGGCAGAACCGCAAGTCGAATCCGCCGCGCTCACCTCTTCCGCCGGCACGTGCGCGGTGAATGACTCCTGCCGCGTGGATGCCTCATTGCCCACCGCGCCGGGAAGCAACCGCGTGACCGCTTCGACGATCACCGCTGCGGCCAATTCTCCGCCGCTCAAAACGTAGTCGCCGATCGAAAGCTCGCGGTCGGCGAGAAAATCGGCGACTCGCTCGTCCACGCCTTCGTAGCGGCCGCAGATCAGTACGATGCGGTCCAGAGCGGCCAACTCTGCCGCGACTTTCTGCGTGAAGCGCTGGCCCTGCGCCGACAACAGAATCACGGTCTCGCACGAAGCGCCGGCCAGACGCTGCTCTCGCGGCGCCAGGTGCAACGATTCCAAACATTCAAAGAGCGGTTCCGGCTTCAGGACCATACCCTCGCCGCCGCCGAAAGGGCGGTCATCCACGGTGCGGTGCCGATCGTGCGTGAACTGCCGCAAATCGTGGACTTCGATTTTCACCAGGCCCATTTCCGCGGCCCTGCGGGTGATGCCGTGATCCAGAGGCCCGCGAAAGAAGTCCGGAAAAATCGTGACAATGTCGGCCTTCATTTGTGCGGAACTCAAACCTAAAATCTTCACCACAGAGGAACACAGGGGAACCTATTGCTTCTTTGCTGTTCCCAACTGCTCCTGCTTCTCTTCCGGCGTCATGGGGGCATTGATCTCGAACATGCCCTCCGGCAAATTCATTCGCACTTGCTGTTGCGCGACGTCCACACTTTCCAGGTACGCTTCGGCGAAGGGAACGTCGAACTTTTCGCCGGAACTGTTCGCGATAATCAGCAGCGGCGCTTCACCCGCGCCAAACTGAACATCTTCGATGCGGCCGATTTCGCGGGCGCGATCGAATACGATACAGCCCACCAGATCGCTGACGTAATTCCATCCGCGATCAAGTGGCGCGCGTTCGGCCGACGGAACCTGCAATTCCGATCCGATCAAAGCTTCGGCGTCGGTCATCGAATCCACGCCGCGAAACTTCAAAACGACCAGACCCTTGTGCGGCCAAAGATCTTCCACTTTCAGCTCGCGCCGGGCACCTTGCGCCCGGCCCAGAGCGAACAACTTCATGCCCACAGTAAAGCGATCGGGAACATCGCTGTGTACTTCGGCCGCGACCTCGCCGTGCCGGCCTTGCGTCTTCACTACGCGGGCCAGCGTAATGAACTCGCCGTTTCGATCCGGGCTCAAGGCTTGCGGCCTCGCCTACTCGATGATCTCGAGGGTGTAGCGCTTGCGGGCGCGGTAGCCAGCGGCGCTGAGCAGCGAGCGCAAGGCGCGGGCGGTGCGTCCCTGGCGCCCGATCACTTTGCCCACGTCGCTTTCGGCGACTTCCAGTTCGATCACGCCATCGTCGAATTTCTCGACGAAGACTTCGTCCGGCGCGTCGACCAGCGATTTCGCAATCAGTTCGACGAGCGCGCGCACATCTCCGGTAGCCTCAGTCATATCGATAATTCCTAGCGGTGAAAGTCGGGCCGCCCTCAGCGGCTAAAACCGCGCTGGCTTCGGCGCTTACGGCACGAGTAAACTCGTGCCCTTCCCGGGTCGTGCCCAATGCGAATCAGCCCTGACACCAAGAAACCCGCGCAGCAATGGATGATCCGCAAGTCGCTGCTTGCCAAAGTTTAGGCGACTGAGGCGGCGGGAGCCGGTGCCGGAGCTTTGGAAACCAGCTTGTTCACCCGCTCCGACATTTGCGCGCCCTTCGATACCCAGTACTCCACACGATCGCGCTTCAGTTCAACGCTGGCGGGATTGGTGCGGGGATTGTAGGTGCCGACCACTTCCACGGGACGGCCGTTGCGCGCGCGCGCCTTCTCAATGACGACAATGCGATAGTGCGGTTGTTTGCGCGCACCCATGCGCGCCAGACGAATCATTAACACGAGACGTATATCCTTGTTCCGGAAGAGTCCGGCGAGGTCGAGACAAACTATTATTATGCAGGAGCTTAGGCGGAAAGGCAAGCGCGGTTTGGCTCACCGGCCGCGCCCGCAGGCGTCTATTCAAGGCTAAGAGTTCAATCACAATCAGGGGGAAACAGGTGCAAAGATTCAGATGGACGCTGGTCGCTCTCATTTGTTCTTCGCTCGCGGTCTCCCAGAACTCGGGCTCGCCTGATCTGCGGCGTGAGGTAAACGGTCAAACGCTCGTTTCCCATGAAGTGCCGCGAGCCGAGTTTAACCTGGCCAAGGAATTCCACTACGTCGGCGGCCAGACCGTGAATCTGTACGGCAACGCGGAGGCCGAGCAGCACATTTTTGTTATCAGCAAGGATCGGGTCGTCGAACGCTTTTATTGGTTTCAATTCGAGCATTTCCTGCCTTCGAACAAACGCACTTACGACTACCAGCCAGACCGCACAACCGATATCGGAGGCTTGCGGTTCATTTACGACGTGAAGACGTGGCCTGACTATGCGGCGAATCAGGGCGAAGACCCGGATTCGGATGGAGCGGCCATGGCGCGACTGCTGGACGAACATAATCTGGTCTTCCCTAAAAAGACGGTGCGGGTTCGAATGTTCCACCTGCCCACTCCGAATCGGCGGACGGAGCTGATGATCATCTACGGAGAGGCCTTGCCGGAAGATTCTGCAGTTCCGGTCCGCGAAGGCGGAGTTCAGTTGGACAAGGAAGCTCCAGACTCAGCTCACCTTTTTCTGGAACACGCGCGGCGGGATTTGGGGATCGTGAAGAGATAGACGGCTCGGACTGCAGCTGCACCGAGTTCGGCTTGAAATAAAAATCCCCACCCGGGCCGCCAGGAACGCGGCCCAGGGCGGGGGCATGTCAAATACAAAACTTACGCGACGGCCTTCTTCTTTGGCTCGGAGGCTTGGCCTTTGGCGGCGGGCTTCGCCAGGAATTGCCGCAGAGCGCTGTTGACCTCGTCGGCATGCGTCCAGGCGATGTTGTGCGGGCCGTCTTTGATGACAGCGAGTTCTGCGCCGGGGATCGATTTTGCAGTGCGCTGTCCCGCGGCCGAGAACGGCACGATTCGGTCCGCATCGCCATGGATCACCAGCGTCGGAACATCAATCTTCGCGACGTCCTGGCGGAAATCTTCATGCCAGGTGGGCACGCACGCCAGGCTGGCTGTCGCGGAAGAAATCGCTGCCACGTTCCAACTGGCTTGCACCGCCTGCTCGCTGACCCGTTTCCCGAGATTGACGTCGGTGTTGTAGAAGTTTTTGAAGAACTCGCTGAAGAAGGCATAGCGGTCGGCGGCGACGGCTTTCTGAATGCCCTCAAATACGCTGCTGTCCACGCCTTCGGGATTGTCGGCGGTCTTGAGCAAAAACGGCGGCACGCCGCTGATGATCACGGCCTTGCTCACATCCTTCGATCCGTATTTTCCGATATAGCGGGCGACTTCGCCTCCGCCCATGGAGAAGCCGACCAGAGCAAAGTGCCGCAGCTTCAGGTGGGAGACGATCTTGTGCAGATCTTCGGCGAAGGTGTCGTAGTTGTAGCCGGTTGTGGGCTGGCTGGACTTACCGAATCCGCGGCGATCATAAGCGATGACGCGATATCCGGCATCGAGAAGCACGGGAATTTGCTTTTCCCAGGACGAACTGCTGAGGGGATATCCATGAATCAATACGACGGGTTCACCGGATCCATGGTCTTCGTAGTAGAGGTGGATGGAAGTGGAGTTTTCTTTTCCGACATCAACGTAGGACATGCGAACCTCCTGATTATTCGAGAGAGAAAGTTAGTGAAAGGATTGGTTTGTGCTGTTCAATAGATGGTACACCCAGGCCTGAGGTTTCATAAGGGCAGCTTTTTCTTACGCTAAAGAATCTGGATTGGAGATAGGACGGACCGTAGCCGCGCGGCCCGCCAGTCTCCTGCTAGACTAAAAAGTTTGGGAGGTAGCACCGTGCAAGCTGTCTATATTCTTTCGGCGGTGCGGACGCCGATCGGGAAGTTTGGTGGATCGCTGGCGTCCCTGACTGCGGCCGACATGGGCGTGGTTGCGGCGAAGGCGGCGATGGAGCGGGCGGGAGTGCGGCCCGAGCAGGTGGAAGAGACGATCTTCGGCAATGCGCGGCAGGCCGGGGGAGGGCCGAATCCGGCGCGGCAGATTTCTGTGCGCAGCGGGCTGCCACATGAAGTGCCGGCCTACACTGTGAACAAAGCTTGTGCTTCGGGAATGAAATCGATCGCGCTGGCGTATCAGTCCATTATGTTGGGGGATGCGAGTTGCATTCTGGCCGGAGGCACGGAGTCGATGTCGCGCGTGCCCTACCTGTTGGATCAGGCGCGTTGGGGATACCGGCTGGGCAATCAGGATCTTGTAGATGGCATGTATCGCGATGGATTTTTCTGTCCGCTGGCGAAGATGGTGATGGGCGAGACCGCGGAGGTGCTGGCCGAGCAGTACAACATTTCGCGCGACGAACAGGATGAATACGCGCTGATGTCGCAAACGCGGGCGGCGCGGGCAATTGCGGCCGGACGCTTTGAGGCGGAAATTGCGCCGGTGACGATCGAAAGTAAGAAGGGTACGACAGTCTTCAGCCGCGATGAGCATCCGTTTGCAGACGCAAGTATGGAGAAGCTGGCGAAGCTGCCGCCCGTGTTTTCGAAGACTGGAACCATCTCGGCGGGAAATTCTTCGGGCATCACCGACGGTGCGGCCGCAGTGGTCGTGGCCAGCGAATATTTTGTGAAGCAGAACAATTTGAAGCCGCTGGCACGGCTTGTGGCCGTTGCGTCGGCGGGAGTAGATCCGCGAACCATGGGCATCGGTCCAGTGCCTGCCCTGAAGAAACTGGAAGAAAAGCACAACCTGCGGCTGCATGAGTTTGGATTGATCGAGTTGAACGAGGCTTTCGCGGCGCAAGTGCTGGCCTGCGACCGCGCTTTGAATTTCAATCGCGACCGCCTCAACGTAAATGGCGGAGCGATTGCCCTGGGACATCCGATTGGCTGCACCGGGGCGCGTATCACGGTCACTCTGCTGAACGAGATGCTGAAGCGCAACAGCAAGCGCGGCGTGGCGACGCTGTGCGTGAGCGGCGGCATGGGCATGGCACTGGCCCTGGAAAGCGTGGCCTGATCGCAGGGATTCGATCCCTTCAATCCCCCTTCCTGCCCGCGCCCTCTTCTGCTATGCTTCTTCGCAATTCCACCCTGGGGCTGACATCGGCTCGCGAATCCCCGGCGAGCGATGCTAAGGAGGTTGCCATGCTTCGAGCAATCGTTGCGGCTTGTTTTCTCCTCACCTTCCTGATCCTGGCGGATTTGGCGCTGGCGCAGGACTTCTCGGCCGATGTGGTGAACCAGAAATCAGACAATGCTGGAATGAAGAAGGTCTATGCCACGAAGGACAAAGTACGGTTCGAAATGCAGGGGGCGAACCCGCAAATGGGACCCAGCGCGATCATCTTTGATGACACGAAACATGCCTACACCGTGATCATGGCGGAGCGGCACATGTATATGGATGCGCCGGTGACGGTGGTGCGGCCGATACTCGCTCATTTCTGGCGCGTGGACGACCCCAACGACGCCTGCCCGGAATGGAAGAAAACCGCGGAAGAAGCAGGAACCTACAAGAACTGGGGCAGTTGCACCAAGATCGGTAGCGACACTTTGAACGGACGAAGCACGGTGAAGTATGAAGGTGTATCCAATAAAGGCGAAAAGAGTCACATCTGGCTGGACTCGAAACTACGCTGCGTCGTCAAGACGGACGAAGGCGCGGGCGGCTTGGAATTGCGTAACATTCAGGAAGGCTCGCAGCCGGCCAGTTTGTTCGAGGTCCCACCCGGTTACACGAAATTCGATATGGGATCGATGATGCGGCAGCAGCAGTAACCGTCCACGAGAAAGTTTGGCGCTTGAGACAAACAACCTTTAACGACGAAGGGCACTAATCATCACGATGGGAATTCATTGTCGGGGACCTTCGTGTGACTTCGTGTCCTTCGTGGTGTTTGATTTTGCTTACGTCTCAAACTGAACCATCACCGAAAATCTCCTCTCATTGCGCCTGCAAAACCGCAACACTATACTCAGAGCAGGATCTTCTGCCTCCCGGAGCAAACATGTCTTTGTCCGCAGTGATCGTCGACGACGAACAGTTGGCGCGCGATGAACTCGCCTATCTGCTGAAGAACGCCGATGACGTGGATGTCGTGGCGCAGGGCAAGAACGGCCTGGAAGCCGTGAACCTGATCAAGGAGCACAATCCGGACCTGGTTTTTCTGGACGTGCAGATGCCGGGGCTCGACGGTTTTGGAGTCATCAAGAAGCTTCTCGACAAGAAGATTCCGCTCCCCAAAATCGTCTTTGCCACGGCGTTCGACCAATATGCCGTGAAGGCCTTCGAAGTGAACGCGGTGGATTACCTGCTGAAGCCGTTCGACAAGAAGCGCGTCGCCCAGGCGATCCAAAAAGCCCGCGCCAAGGACGCGAATACCGCTCCGGGGGAAAGATTTGAGACGCTGGTGCGCATGCTGGAATCGCAGAAGCAGCCGGCGACCAAGATCCTGCTGAAGGCAGTGGGGCGCATGTTCCTGGTCGATCAGAAAGATATTTGCTACGCGTGGATCGAAGATGGCGTGATCACAGTGGTGACCGGAGGCGCGGCCGGGATGGAAGGACAATCCAACTGCCGCACGCTGGAAGAACTGCTGGATAGCCTCGACCCAAATCTATTCTGGCGGGCTCACCGCTCCTATCTGGTGAACATCAACCGCATCCGCGAGGTCGTGCCGTGGTTCAAGAGTTCGTACCAGTTGCGGATGGACGACAAGAAGCAGACCGAGATTCCCGTCAGCCGGGCGCAAACCAAGCGCCTGCGGGAGTTGTTCGGACTCTGAGCTGCCGCCCTGGCAGACACACGCATCCGAACGGGAGTGGGGGGAGGGCGAATTGGAGTGCGCCTCTTTCCGCAGATGGGACGCGACAGAAGCCTGCACCCGTTCCACCGTGGCGCATAAATCGTTGATCAAGTTCCCCGAATACATTGCAACCATCTCCGCTCCAACGTCTGGCGGAGAAATGTTCAAGACTGCTGCGGGACACGGTAAGTAAAAGGTTCCGTGCTCCGGGTGCCCGCGAAGGAAGCCTAAAATGCCAGAGCTTCCAGCGCGCTGCGATCGTGAATGATCAGGTTCGGACCATCCAGACGAATCATCTGCTTCCTTCTCAAGTGGCTTAAGAGCCGAGTGACGGTCTCACGCGAGGCCCCTATGCGTTGCGCCATCTCTTCATGTGTCATGACCGAGTGAACGCGCGTCTCGGTTTCGTGCCCATGGGTTTCTTGCCGGGACGACTGGGAGAGCAACAATCTGGCCAGCTTTCCTGCAGAAGACCGCGTGAGCACGAGGTCATGGATGTCGCGATAGGCCGACTGGTAGTCCTGGCTTAAATATTGAGCCGTGTGCACACCGATTTCGCTGTGGGAATTCAGCAATTCCAAAAAGCGCTTGCGCTCGACAAAACCCAGCTGGCAGGGAGTCGATGTCTCGGCCGTGGTTTCGTATCCCACGCCGGAAATCGACGCGCTCAGTCCCAGGGCTTCGCCGGCGTTTGCGGTCTTAAGAATCAGAATTTTGCCTTCGCGGGAAGTCGTGGAAAGATTCACCTTGCCGGAGCAGATGATGAACATTCCCCGAGGAGCCTGGCCTTCGACGAACAAAATGGCTCCGGCGGGCAGTGTGCTCTTGTGGCTGACCTGGTTCAAGGACTGGAGCACCGAAGGGGAGAGTCCACAAAAGAACTGCGCATTCGCATTGGTGCAACTAGTGCAGTCGTCGATAATGTCGAGTCCGTAAGGGGCTTTCATGCTGTTCTCCGTGGCTGCCGGAGGTCGGCGGGAAACGGCAGCAATTGAGGTCAGGCCGATTCCGCCCAGGTGGTGTGAACTGGCGAGAAGGGCGCGGGCGTGCGCGCGCGTGTCGTCATCGGAACTCTGCGCAGCGGCAATCAACTCCCATCCGGCGCTGGGATCTTCGTCCCTCTCCCAGGCGATGTGGCAGGCAAACAAATAGAGGGGATCCATGGCGCCCGCATCCTGCCGAGCCACGGGGGGAGGGCTCAAACTGGTATCGGCTCCGCGGGAGATCTCCGGGAGAAAACAAATCTCCCTTCCCGGCGGAAACCTATGGGCGGGATCATTCACTGCGCGGCAACGCCGCGACTTTGAGGGGTTCAGAACCATCTCGACGGGGTTGAATACAGGTTCCACCCGTAGGGGAAGTTTGTTCAGCGATAACATTCGACAACACCTCTCGAATTGGCCTTGCGGCCATCGCTTGCAATTTTCTGGGACTGGGACAAGTCCGGATTCTGTCTGGCAGGAATAAAGCATTGCCGGCCAGAGGCAGAAGGAACTTCATGCCCAAGCACGCGGAGTTCCGAAAAGGGCCAAGATGTGTCGGCTGCAACTTCCTCCTTTGGAACGAGTTCCAAATCAGAAAATGAAGCGCGCCGCCGATTTCTGCCGCATCGTCGTCGCACCTGCCGATTAGGCGTCAGCTCTCTGAGATCGCTGGGCTTGCGCTCACGGTTTCCGAGGGTCGGAATAATCCTGCCGCGTGATTTTCAAGCGCTGCATTTTGGATTGCAGGGTGGTACGTTTCAGTCCCAGGCGTTGGGCGGCGCCGTTTGGACCGGAGAGAACTCCGCGGGATTGTCGCAGGACGCGGATAATGTGCCGCCGCTCGGCGTCATCGAGATTGTGCTCGGCGCGCTCCGTTTTAGAGGCCTGGTTGCTCAACTCGGATAAGGGCACGCGCAAGAAATGGCCCTCGCTCAGGATCACCGAGCGCTCCATGAGATTCTCGAGTTCGCGCACATTCCCTGGCCAATGGCATTGCTGCAACGCCTTCATGGTGCTGGTGGGGATGGTCTCGATGTAACGATTCATCCGCCGCGCAAAAGTCCGGACGAAGTACTGGACCAGCAAGGGAATATCTTCCGGACGCTCCCGTAGAGGCGGGATGACGATTGGAAACACGTTCAGCCGGTAGTACAAATCGCTGCGAAATTGATGTTCAGCGATGCTCTCCGCCAGATTCCGATTGGTGGCGGCCAGCAGCCGAACGTTCACCTTGATGGTACGGTTGCTGCCCAAGCGTTCGAATTCCTGATCTTGCAGCACGCGGAGCAATTTGGGTTGCAATTCGAGAGGAATCTCTCCAATCTCGTCGAGGAACAGGGTTCCACCATCCGCCAGTTCCATTCTTCCGACCTTCTGGTTGATGGCGCCGGTGAACGCGCCTCTTTCGTGGCCAAAGAGTTCGCTTTCCAGCAGGCCGGTGGGAATAGCGGCACAATTCAATTTGATGAAGCTGCCCCCTTTGCGCCGGCTAAGGCGATGGATCGCGCGAGCAACGAGTTCTTTGCCTGTTCCGGTCTCGCCCAGAATGAGAACCGTGGCTTCACTGGCGGCGACAGTGGCGATCTGATCCAGAACCTGTTTGAGCACTCGGCTGTTGCCAATCATCTCGGGGAAATCTCCCGCGAACTGAGGTTCTGCCTCCAGGAACTTGCGTTCTTCACCGAGGCGCAGCTTGAGCGCCTTGATTTCCGAGGCCGCGCGGTGATTTTCGATGGCGAGAGCAAGCTGTGCTGCGACCTGGTTCAACATCTGAAGGTCGTCGGGAAGGAAGGCGTCCTTACGGGTGCTTCCGAGCAAGAGAACGCCAAGTGGCCCCTTGGGTCGCATCATGGGGACGCAGCACAAGGATTGCACTCCTTCCGCGAGAAGACTTTGCGCAGCCTCAGCCTCGAAGCCTTGCAATTCATTTTTGGAGAAGATCATCGAGCTGCGCTTCTGCAAGGAACGACCGGCCGGTGTATTTTTTGCGTTCACGGGGGATCCAGACAAAAGGCCCTTGCTGAGCGGAAAGTCGATGGCCTGCCGGATTAACGTGCCGGTTTCGCCATCGTACAACGCGAAGGTGGCGAGTTCCTGCCGCAGTACACGGCGAATGCGCGCGGAGATCATGGGAAATACCGCTGGCACATCCCAGTTCGAGGAAAGCAAGCTGGTGATGTCGAGCAGCGATTGCAGCCGGTCCATCTCTTTTCGAAGTTTGCCGTCGAGATCTTTGATGGCCTTCTGCAGCTTTCGCTTCTCGCTCACTTCAAAGACCACGACCAGAATGCGGATCGTCGTTTCGGACTCATCTTTAATGGGGAAGATGTGCTCAATGCGATGGCCGGTTTCAGGGTTGGCCTTAGGGGAAGCCACGATCTCCATATTCAAGATGGGGCGCCCGAGTTCGAAAACACGGCGGAATTCCGGCTCAACCAGGTCCGCAACCGGACCCAAAATTTCCCGCACAGTTCTCCCCAGGTGCTGCTGGGCGGGAATGCCGTTGCCCCTGGCCAGCGCATCATTGATGGTGACGTAGCGAAGCTCCGCATCGAGAGTGCAAAGCCCGACGGTCGAAGATTGAAAATAAGCGGCGATCAAGCGGTCCGGGTCGCTGATGCTTTGGTTCTGCTCGGTCAGATGGAAGTCGGCTTCGAAAATGTCATCCGGCATGGGATCTCCCGATGCCGCAGACCAAGCGGGGATGCTGGGGGTGGAGAAGAATTTGCGCATCGGGCCAGCGCCGGACGTATGCGCGCGGCTCTGTGGTTCGGCGATATAAGAGATATCGATAAGGATGGCCAGTTTCGGAATGCCGGATCAGGCAGGCAGGGATCTGCCGTAGACAGGAAAGCTTCCTGCTCCGGCTCCCCAGGAATGTCAAATCCGCCATTGCTCGGAGTCCCGAATCAAATTGCAACAGCAACTTCAAGCTCAAAGAGCCTGGCCGCGCAACCACAACAAGCCCCAAGCGCTTCCAAGATGCGAACTGGCAGACCTCTCTGCTTGGTCTTAAAAACGCGGCAGTGTACCCCCGGTTTCTGCGAGGCAGCACAAGCATTTTTATTTGTTACGTTTTCCGAACAAACCCAGGCCGCTTGCCATTTGGTAATTTGGCAATTGAGTAATTTGGAAATTTGAAAACCGGGTTTTCAATTACCAAATTACAAAATTTCCCAATTACCAAATCCACCGGGGGACACGCGCTCCTCTCAAAGCCGGGGAGCAGGCGGAACAGCCTCTCCCGACGGCCAGCAGGGGAACATATAATGGAAGCAATGGCCCGAGGATGGGAGAGCAAATCGGTTGAAGCGCAGCAGGACGAAGCCGGACAAGACGCGCCCAAGTCCCGCATCAAGCTGACTGCCGAGGAAGCTGCCCGCAGTCGCGAGCGCGAGAATCTGCGCCTATCGCGGCAGAGAGTGGTTCAGCAGATCGAATCCAGCCAAAATCCGCGGCACCGGAAGATTCTGCAGGATGCGCTGGCGGAATTGGATCAAAAGCTAGGCCAGTTCGAGAAATGAGCCCGGTCTTGGAAGCCGGATCCAGCCTATGCTGGCAAGCCGTAGCTCTTGCGATCGGCGACCCAACCGTCTGGCCGCGCGACAGGCTCAAGTATAATGGTGGCTTTATGACAGCCTACGTCTACGTCTCCCTCAAGAAAAGCGTCCTCGACCCCCAAGGCAAAACCATTCAGGGCGCATTGAAAAAGATGGGCTACAAGGGCCTGGAAAGCGTTCGCCAGGGAAAATATTTCGAACTCACTCTGGATACTGGGTTGTCCCGGGAAGAAGCCCAATCCGAGGTCGAGCGAATTGCCCGCGAAGTGCTGACCAACCCTGTGATTGAGGAATTCCGTTTCTCCCTGGCTGACTGAAATTGGCCCGGGGACTCCATTGAGGGCTTCCATATGTGCGGGATCGTCGGGTACGTCGGCAACAAGAGTGTAGTTCCCATCATCATCGAAGGGCTGCGGCGGCTGGAGTATCGCGGATACGACTCGGCCGGGATCGCGGTGTCGGGCAACGGAGAAGGCCTGCAGATTCGCCGCGCCGAGGGCAAGCTCCGCAATCTGGAAGAAGCCATTCGCCAGAAACCGCTCGACGGCACCTATGGCATCGGACACACGCGCTGGGCGACGCACGGGCGTCCCACCGAAGAAAACGCACATCCGCATCGCGACTGCACCGGCAAGATCGTGGTGGTGCACAACGGCATCGTCGAGAACTATCTCAGCCTGAAAAAGAAGCTCATCGAGGAGGGACACAAGTTCACGACGGAGACGGATACCGAGATCATCGCCCATCTCATCGAAAAATATTCCAAAAGCAACGGCCAGCGCGTCTCTTTAGAAGACGCCGTCCGTAAGACGGTCAAGCAACTGACCGGGGTATTCGCTCTGGCGGTGATTTCCACCGACGACCCCAACAAGATTGTGGCGGCGCGCAACGGACCTCCGGCGGTTATCGGCCTGGGAAATCACGAATTCTTTGTCGCCTCGGACGTGCCAGCCATTCTGCACCACACGCGTGACATTTTCTTTCTTGCCGACGGTGACATGGCCATCGTCACGCCCGACGGTGTGCAACTCACGGATTTCGACGGCAAAGCAGTTTCGCGCCAAGTGCAGCGCGTCACCTGGGATCCCATCCAGGCGGAAAAAGGCGGCTTCAAGCATTTCATGCTCAAAGAGATTTACGAGCAGCCGCGCGCGGTTCGCGACACCACGTTAGGCCGCGTGTCACAGGATACGGGCCACATTTTTCTGGATGAGATGGCGATCGGCGAGGCCGAATTCCGCACCGCCTCCAAGATCAACATCATTGCCTGCGGCACGAGTTGGCATGCTGGGCAGGCCGGCAAGTTCATGATCGAGTCGTTGGCGCGCGTGCCGGTGGAAGTGGATTACGCCAGCGAATGGCGCTACCGAAATCCCATTGTCGATCCGGATACGATCACGCTGGTGATCTCGCAATCGGGCGAGACCGCCGACACCATTGCCGCCCAGCGCGAAGCGAAATCTAAAGGATCGAAGACCCTCGCCATCTGCAACGTCGTCGGATCGATGATCACTCGCGAAGCGGCAGGCACCATCTACACGCATGCTGGCCCGGAAATCGGAGTGGCGTCGACCAAAGCGTTCACCGGGCAACTCACCGCGCTCTATGTTTTTGCCATGTATCTGGCGCAGGTGCGCGGGGTCATGAATCCGGAAAAAGCCCGCGCGGCCATGCTGGAACTGACCCGCATCCCGGCTAAGCTCGAAACTCTTTTGGCGCACGATGAAGCCTGCGACGAGTTAGCCAAGATCTACCAGAAGGTACATGACTTCTTATTCCTGGGACGCGGCATCCACTATCCCATCGCGCTCGAAGGCGCGCTCAAGCTGAAAGAAATTTCCTACATACATGCCGAAGGCTATCCCGCCGGCGAGATGAAGCACGGTCCCAACGCGCTGATCGACGAGAACCTGCCGGTGGTGGTGATCGCGACGCGGGATCTGAATAATCCCGACTCGGTGCTCCGCTATGAAAAGACAATCTCCAACCTGAAGGAAGTGAAGGCGCGCTCAGGAGTGGTGATCGCGCTGGCCACAGAAGGCGATGAAGAGATCAAGGAAGCGGCGGATCATGTCTTGTATATCCCACCCGCTCCCGAAGAACTCTCGCCCATCCTCGAATTCGTCCCGCTGCAATTGCTGGCGTATCACATCGCAGTAAGGCGCGGTTGCGACGTAGATCAGCCGAGGAACCTGGCGAAGTCAGTGACCGTGGAATAAGGTTTACCGAACATGTGGGGGCCGTTGGAACGAATCAATCTACCTTGCCGTATTTTCGGCCGTACGGATTAAGGCTCCGCTTTCAGCGCGCCGCGCAGGCACCACAATGCCGCTCCCAGCGCTGCCAGGGCCGCGCTCCAAATGGCAAATGCCATGTCGACCACCCACCGCGGAGCCGCTCCCACCCTCCGCAACAGAAACGGCAAAAAATTCCAGCACGTGATGTGCACGTAATCCCACTGATCCTGCCCCATGCCTTCGGTGTTCAGTCCCCAGGCATCCATCTTGCCGAGAGCGAAGGCGACAATATTCTTGAAGCGCAAAGCGATGACGAACGTGGGATGTCCGAACGTCTCCATCTGGTAGATCTCAAGCGGCAGCCAGAAGGCCAGGGACGCGATCTGAATGATGAAACTGATGACAATGAGCGCGATGCCGCCGCGCCAGATCCATCGCCGAAAACTCGCGCGATAAGAGAGCAGCAGAGGAACCGACAGCAGCGCGACCATCTCTACAGAGGTCGAGACATAGCGATCGCCCCAGGCAAAGTCTCCCGCCCAGTAGGCGTAGCGTGCATAGAAGAGCATGTAGCCGGTGAGCAGCAGAAGCGAAGCTACGGCATAAGCGCGGACTTCGGGACTGAGCCGCTTCCACAGCACGATCATCAGGAACAGGGCGAGCACAAGAAGCGGATCGAAAAGGAAGATGGACTTTTCCGGTTTGAAGAGCGCTCCCAGCACTCCTTCGTGAAGCGGGGTACTCCAGGGAAAATTCTCCGGCAGCGTGGGATCCTGCAAGCGCGCTTCGCGCGCAAAAATCGGAATATAGGTATGCGTCCACGATCCGAAACGGTAGAAGTTGTACCAGCGTTCCACCACGGCGAACGCTGCGTAGACCGGAAACGCAATCTTGCAGTAGGCGAGCAAGCGCTGCCCGATCCCGCGGGCGCTCATGTTCTCCATCCACAGAATAATGAGAAGAAATACGCCCGCGGCCATGAGGTCGAGTCCGGTAGTGACTCGCGTGAGCAGATTGAGTCCCAGCGCGCACGATCCAATCAGCAGCGCCCGCTTGCTTCCGCTGCGCAGCCACTCGCACTGGTAGGAGAATCCGGCCAGCGTCAGCACCATGATGTAGTTGTTCTCCTGCATATTCTGCGTGTAATGCAGGTGGGTGGTGCAGAACAGCAGCGCCAGAACTCCGTAGACGGACTCCGCCAGTTGAAACCGCAGTTGCCGCAGAAAGCGAAAAGCAATGAGGGCGGTCAGCACGTTGAGCAGAACGCTTGTGCTGTAGCTGACCACGATGCTGCGCACTGCGGGATCGTCCTGGTAGCCGGCGAAGATGTGCCAACTGGCAATCCAGGTCGCGACCATATCCGCGGGCAGCATCAGCAAAGATTGGCCAATGCCGTACCAGCTGAAAATCTGTCCGCCGCGGCCGTGCAGCCCAAACTCGGGATATTCGTTGGGGAAGACCTGCGGCTGCGAAGTCCACAGCCAATGCGTAGTTTGCAGGCGGTGCATGGTGTCGGCGGTGCCCAATTCTCCCGACTGCACCACGAAGGCGAGGAGCGCCGCGGTCAGAGCCAGCAGAAATAACGGATCCCGCAGCCACTGCCGCAAACGTGAGGTCATCGCTTTGGATGGTAATACAAAACCGCGGTGACGCCCGGGCGAGCCGTCAGCCCACCCGCTCTTTCAGTTTAGCCAGGTAATCGTCGAGTTGGTCTTCTGGAATCCCCTCGCCGCGGTCAAGTTGAGCGATGCCGCGGCGAATCTTGGCATTGATCTCCTCCCGGTTCTCCAAAAGCCAGCGGTCCTGTTCTTCCTGCACGTCCAGCAGGCGGAGCAGCACCTCCTCGACGCTGCTGGAGCCGGTGGCTTGGAGTTGCTTTCGGATTCTGGCCTCCAATGATGCGTCGCGGATCTCGATGGTCATGGTTCGCTCTTTGGGGTTAAGGGTACGGGAAAGAGTGTGGTGAATCAATAAATCTCCAGAGGAATGTGGCTATGGAATCCCACGTTTCGCAAAGAACGCGAATCATGGGCATCAGGCCGATCTAGAAAAGGCAGAAATGTTCGTTCTCGGCCTCAAGATTCCCGTGTAGCAACGTGCTCACAAAGTAGTCTCTAATAGCGTTTCTTTTTTCTTGGGGCCAGCCATCGTAGCTAGCGGGGGACACGACAAAGTTCTCACAATTGTTGAGGATGAGTTTGGAAAGAAGGTATTTCTGATAGTACTTCTCGGAGGTCAATATCGGGAGAAGGAACGGCCGAACGAGTTCCCGGTCCTCAGGAAGATATCCGAAAACGACAACCGACTGCTCACTACTCTGGGGGAGGACATTTAAGGCCATACGGACGTAGTCGTCATTCTTAGCCTGGTGATCAATGGAGAAGAGAGAACAGACCGCCACACTCGCCCGCTCATGGCCTATGGAGACTACATCATGCAGTACGTCTCCGTATCGCTTTGCGATTAGCGCCTCGTCAAAGTAGCATTTGTATCGATGGGTTGAGTACGATTTCACCATGTATTCCAGAGCAAGCATCCCGACGGGTTCGGGTTCATTGCCCCGATCAAAGCCGAGCTTTATCCGATCCTGGTACGAGGCTTGGATTCGGACAGCTGCCTCCATGAGAGCGTGCAGTTCCCTAGCTACAGCCCGATATGAAGTCAAGAATAGATGCTCTGGATCGTCCGATCGAAAGTTGCTGGTGTCGACGGCTTTGAAGATTTCGGAATCGTGCCTCGCGCAAAAACCGCCGAAGGTCGTGGCCTGATTACGTCCGACATCATTGAAGTCAATTACGGGTCCGGTGTTCTTATCAATTTTCTTGGTTAAAGCTTTGACATGGCCATCTCTGACCAGCAGATCCAGCGTCCGCGAGTTTTGGACTGAATGTGCCTGAATCGCCCTGTTCTCGCAATTCATACCGGGCGCCAGACAACGCCCAAAACGCAATTTGCTTCGCTCAAAGAAGGATCGCAGGAGTTCGTCGGGAATGGGCACCAGTCAGGTTACACCCGGGCGGGAGGTCGTGAGATCATGATTAGCAATCCCGTGGATCGCTTGCCCTCATTTCCGCATCTAAACATTGACAGCAATCCACTCAGGTCTTAGCATGATCAGAGGCGCAATCATATAAACATTGATTACAAAGCACTTATCTAAGTTTAGGAGGATGTTTTATGGCAAAGATTATCGGAATTGACCTCGGAACCACCAACTCCTGCGTAGCCGTCATGGAAGGTGGCGAGCCCAAGGTCATCCCCAATGAAGAAGGAGGGCGCACCACGCCTTCCGTAGTCGGCTTTACCAAGACCGGCGAACGGCTGGTCGGACAAGTCGCCAAGCGGCAAGCAATCACCAATCCTGAGAACACGGTTTATTCGATCAAGCGGTTTATGGGACGCCGCTACGACGAAGTCCAGGAAGAGATCAAGATGGTCCCTTACAAGGTCGTTCAGTCGGGCGACCACGTAGCGGTTCTGGCACAAGGCAAGGAGTACACACCTCCGCAGGTCTCGGCGCTGATTCTGCAGAAGCTGAAGAAGGCCGCGGAAGACTACCTCGGCGAGAAGGTCACGGAAGCGGTCATCACCGTGCCCGCGTACTTCAACGACGCGCAGCGCCAGGCCACGAAAGATGCCGGACAGATTGCCGGCCTCGAAGTGAAGCGCATCATCAATGAGCCCACGGCAGCCGCGCTCGCCTACGGACTCGACAAAGGAAAAGACGAGACCATTGCGGTCTACGATTTCGGCGGTGGAACGTTCGATATTTCGATCCTCGAAGTCGGCGAGGGCGTGATCGAAGTCAAAGCCACTAACGGTGACACTCACCTCGGCGGCGACAACATCGACCAGCGCCTGGTGGATTGGCTCATCGACGAATTCAAGAAAGACGAAGGCCTTGACCTTCGGGGCAAGGGCAACGAGATGGCCCTGCAGCGTCTGCGTGACGCCGCGGAGCGCGCCAAGATCGAGCTCTCGACCACCATGGAGACCGAAATCAATCTGCCGTTCATCACGGCCGATGCCAGCGGTCCCAAGCACCTGGTCAAGAAGCTGACCCGGGCCAAGCTCGAAGGTATGGTCGAAGACATCATTCAGCGCTCGGTCGGCCCCTGCAAGCAGTGCATGAAGGACGCCGGCGTCGACACCAGCAAGATCAACGAAGTCGTGCTGGTCGGCGGCCAGACCCGCATGCCTCGTATTCAGGCGCTGGTAAAGGAGCTGTTCGGACGCGAAGGCCACAAGGGCGTGAACCCCGACGAAGTGGTTGCGATCGGCGCAGCCATTCAGGGCGGCGTGCTCAAGGGCGAAGTGAAAGACCTGCTCCTGCTCGACGTGACTCCGCTGACGCTCTCGATCGAGACGCTGGGCGGCGTGTCCACGCCGATGATCCCGCGCAACACGACGATTCCGACCAAGAAGACGGAGACGTTTTCGACCGCGGCCGACAGCCAGACCTCGGTTGAGGTTCACGTGCTGCAGGGCGAGCGCCCGATGGCGGCGCAGAACCGGACTCTCGGCAAGTTCCATCTGACTGGGATTCCGCCTGCTCCGCGCGGCGTGCCGCAGATCGAAGTCACGTTCGACATCGACGCCAACGGCATCCTCAACGTGACCGCGAAAGACACGGCCACGCAAAAGGATCAGAAGATCACGATCACGTCGTCTTCCGGATTGTCGAAGGAAGAGGTCGAGCGCATGGCCAAAGAAGCCGACGCGCACTCCGCCGAAGACAAGGCGGCCCGTGAGTCGATCGAAGCCAAGAACCAGCTCGACTCGATGGTCTACAACATTGAGAAGATGCTGAAGGAGCAAGGCGACAAGATTTCCGGCTCCGAACGCGGCGACGTCGAAAACGCGCTGGCCGATGCCAAGAAGGCGCTCGAGTCCAACGAAAAGGCGCAGATGGATAAGGCTCGCGAAGCCTTGACCACCGCTTCGCACAAGCTGGCCGAGCAGATGTACAAAGCCGCACAGCCGGCGGGTGGAGCGCAACCCGGACCGGGCGCAGGTCCAACGCCGGGCGCAGCCCCAAGCGGCGGCGACGGCCAGGCCAAGAAAGACGAAGGCGTAATCGACGCCGAGTACGTGGACGTCGAAGACAAGAAATAAGGCAAATCGGCCACGGATCGGCACAGATCAACACGGATAAAAACGGATCCGTGAAAATCGGCGTAAATCCGTGGCCAGATTTTTTGGGGGGAGAATCAATTTGGACTTCCAGGTCAACAACGAAACGTATTTCCTGAGCCTTGCCGAGAATGAAAGGCAATGGCTGGTGCTGGTCGAAACGCCGACCGGAACCCGGCAAATCCCGGTCTACGTGGACGAACTTCCGTCCGAAGACCTGACTCTCGTGTTAGAAGATAAAGAGAAGCGCAAGATCGTAAATTAAGAATGTGGCGCGGGCGCCCCCGCCCGCGTCTGTACGCGAGCAAGCAAGCCGGCGGCGCATCAGAACTCTAAATGGCAACCACCACCAAAAAGGACTATTACGAAATCCTCGGCGTGAAGAAGTCCGCCTCCGCCGACGATATCCGCAAAGCTTTCCGCAAGTTGGCGCGCAAGTACCATCCCGACGTCAATCCCGGGGACAAATCGGCCGAAGAAAAGTTCAAGACGCTGTCCGAAGCCAACGAAGTTCTCAGCGATCCCAAGAAGCGCAAGATCTACGACCAGGTCGGCTTCTACTCCGACAACATCGATCCGGCGACAGCCGAGGCCTACGCCCGCGCGGGCGCCTCAGGTGGAGGTGGCGGAGGATTCCCCGGCAGCGCTCAACACGGAGGAGGCGCCCAGGGCGTTCCTTTCGATTTCGGCGGATTCGATTTCTCCGATCTGATGGACAACGCCGCGCGTGGTCGCAAATCTTCCTCCTCTGGCAGCGGCGGCGGCTTCCGCGACATCTTTGGCTCCATCTTTGGCGGCGGCCGTGGCGCACAAGCCGACGAAGGACCCGAACCCGGCACCGATCTCGAATATCAGGTCAACGTTCCTTTCTGGACGGCGATCCGCGGCGGCGTCATGCGCCTCAATATCACCCGTCAGGATGTCTGCTCGACGTGCCACGGGCAGGGTGCGCTCGAGTCCCCCGGCAAGTGCCCGGAGTGCGGCGGCAGCGGCCAGATCACCCAGACCGGCGGACGCATGAAGTTCAACGTCCAGTGCCCGCGCTGCCACGGCACCGGAAAGAATCTGACCATGTGCCCCACCTGCCACGGCGAAGGCACCGTCACCAACACCGAGCCGCTGGAAGTCCGCATCAAGGCCGGAACCCGCGACGGCCAGCGCATCCGCCTGCCCGGCAAAGGCAACGCCGGAGCTCATGGCGGAACTCCCGGCGATCTCTACGCGATCATCCGCACCGGCGACCACCCCATCTTCCATCGCGATGGTGACGACATCTCGTTGACGGTCCCGGTAACCGCAACCGAAGCGGCATTGGGAGCAAAGATTGAAGTCCCGACCATCGACGGCCGCGCCCTGCTGAAAATTCCCCCGGGAACGCAGTCGGGTCAAAAGCTTCGCCTGCGGGAAAAGGGCGTTCCATCCGCAACTAGGGAAGGCGTCCGCGGCGATGAGATTGTCGAAATCACGGTAACCGTGCCCATGCCCCGCGACGAGAGGACGAAAGAACTCCTGCGCGAGTTGGCCAAGCTGAACCCCGAAGACCCCCGGGCGGAGTTGTGGAGCAAGGTGTAAACGTCGCGTTCTCACCTCGTTAGTCGATCTTCAACGCTTCGATAGCGGATTGTAAAACCTGGGGGGTCGCCGGAGCTGCGCCAACTAAGAGAAAAACGTACCCGCGGGCTTCCGACACATATCCGAGAATTCTGGGTGTTGTATCTCCGCGCCGAGCCGCTAGCAAGCGATAGGCAGGTTTCCCGCTGAGCTGGATTGCTGTTTGTTCCCCGAGGGGAATAAGACCACTTCCTCCCAGGCTGCCCTCCATCATAATCTTTGCGAACCAACTCAGAGGATACTGCCTGCGATTCAGGTATTCTGCGGATAGTTTCCACCCAGATAGATAAAGTTTGTAACTCGGATTTCCCGCCAGTTTTGATTCGAGCACAGCATTGATGCCTGGGCTCCCGCAAAGCGGTCCTGTGCAGCTCGGGTCGTAAGGCGTCTCGGTTTTCATTTCCAACATTTGCCATTGTCCCGGCAGGTTGATCGTCAATCCCAATGCGGGGTTGGTATAGCTGTTCTGCGCAGAAATCGATCCGCGCAAATCGAGACTGCGTTGTTTTTCCTGGGCCCCGGAGGGGAATGTCAGTGACAGACAACAGACTGTGACGAGGACGAATATCCGAGCTCGCATGCGGCGAAATTGTAAGGGCGAACTGAACCGGGCGCAACCTTAAAGAAGACGAAACATTTCTGGTAGGAAATTAAGCTCTTGTTTTGTTACCCTCGTGCCCGCCCGCTGACAAATTTTGCAAAAAAGCTCAAAAAAATCTTGCATCTGTGGAAATTTCCCGTAATCTCACAAATGCGAACTAACTTCGCCGAAATGCCCGGGAAATCGCATCAAACCCGGGAGCCGTGCAGAAAGTCTTCTTCGAAGATGCCGAAGACTCAAGGGAGACGCGGTGGTGAGAGTGAGTCGCTTGAGGAGGCAGCCATAGAAATTGGCAACCGCTAGCCGACAACAACCCGAAACTTCCCAACCCCTCGCCGTCGTCCCCAACCGGAAGAAATTCGTTCGCCTCACCCTTTGGCCCCTGGTCGCCGCCACCTTCTTTATGGTGTCGGGCGGAACCTATGGCACCGAAGACATCGTGCACGGCGCCGGCTACGGACGCGCCATCCTGATTCTGCTGCTGACCCCGCTGCTCTGGAGCCTGCCCACAGCCTTCATGATCGGCGAACTCTCGAGCGCGCTGCCCTTTGAAGGCGGATATTACGCCTGGGTCCGCCGCGCCATGGGCAACTTCTGGGGATTTCAGGAAGCCTGGCTTTCGCTGATCGCCTCGATCTTCGATATGGCGATCTACCCCACCCTGTTCGTCGCCTACCTGACCCGCATGTTCCCGTGGTTTCAGGAAGGCAATCGCGGATGGTGGGTTGCGCTCGCCGTGGTGGTCGCCTGCGCCATTCTTAATATCGCCGGAGTAAAAGTCGTCTCCCTGACCTCGCTCTGGCTGTTCCTCGCGCTGTCGGCGCCCTTCGCCGCAATCGTGGTCCTGGCTCCGTTCAAGCTCGGAGCGTTGGCCAACGCCGTCACCAAGCCGACGACGTCCACCGTCGATATTCTCGGAGGCCTCCTCATCTGCATGTGGAATTACATGGGATGGGACAACGCCTCGACCATCGCTACCGAAGTCGAGCGTCCGCAGCGCACCTATCCGCGCGCCATGCTGGTCGCCGTGACCATTGTCGCCGTCAGCTACGTGCTGCCCTTCGCCGCCATGTGGATGACCGGACTGAAAGCCACGGCTTGGGAAACTGGATCGTGGGCCGACATTGCCGGACTGTTAGGCGGACCGCTGCTGCGTATCGGCGTGGTTGCCGGCGGCCTGATCAGCGCCTTCGGCATGTTCAACGCGCTGGTCATGAGCTACTCACGGCTGCCGCTGGCGATGGCGCAAGACGGCATGCTGCCCGCGGTATTCGGCAAGCTGCAGAAAAAATCGCGCGCCCCCTGGGTCGCGATCATCGCGCTGGCCATGGGGTGGGCCATGTGCCTGGGCCTCGGCTTCGCCCGCCTGGTCACAATCGACATCCTGCTCTACGGGGTCAGCCTCATGCTGGAATTTATTGCCTTGGCCGTGCTCCGTTTCCGCGAGCCCAGCCTGAAGCGCCCGTTCCGCGTGCCCGGCGGCTTGTTTGGAGCGATAGCGATCGGCATCCCGCCGATGCTTTTGCTCGGCTTCTCGGTCATCCGCAGCGAGCACGAATCGATCCTGGGAATGAGTTCCTTCGCCTTCGGGATGATCCTGATCGCGGCCGGCTTCATGGCCTATTTCGTAAATCATGCCCTGAAGCCGACAGGTTGGTCGGTTTCTGCCAAGAAGCCGCAGCCCGCAGCCTAAAAGCCCTTGGCCACGGATTCCCGCGGATCAACACGGATCATGAATCCGTGAAAATCCGTGGTGATCCGTGGCCATTTTGTTTCTGCTATAACTAAGTCGGAATGACCAAGCGTAAATCCAAAGGCGCGTACATGATCTCGTCAGTCGCCGAGATGTACGGCATCCATCCCCAAACGCTGCGGCTTTACGAACGCGAAGGCCTGCTCAAGCCCTCGCGCACCGAAGGCAACACCCGCCTCTATACCGATGAAGATTTGCAACGCCTGGAATTTATCCTGTCGCTGGCGCGCGACCTCGGCGTGAACATCGCGGGCATGGCCATCATCCTGCAAATGCGCGAGCGCATGGAAGAAATGCAGCGCCAGATCCAGGAATTCGTGCAATACATCCAGAAGGAAGTCTTGACTCGCGCCAATGCCGCCGCCGATCCCTCCAAAGGCGCAATCGTGCCGGTAAGAAGGCCCATGGTCGCGCCCGTCCCGCCATCAAAGAAACGTTAGATCGTTTACGTTTTTTCCTTATTGTCATCCTGAGCGAAGCGGATTCCGCGAGAAGCGCAGAATCCGCGCAGTCGAAGGATCCCTATAAGCCGTAGCGCCGGCGTCCCGCCAGCTGTCGTGAGGCCATCTTGGCCTCACCTCCCGTGCAAGAGAGTAGCGGCCGCAATGCCAAATCCCGCCTTCCCGCGTATTATATGAAGTCCCTCAGCCAGCGCGACCGGCTGACTGCCGACAGCCGCATGCTGCCCTTCAAACTCATCTACAGCGACGCCTATTATCTCCCCATCGGCGACCACGTCTTTCCCGCCGAAAAATATCGCCGGGTCCGCGATCGCCTCATCTCCACTGGCGTCGCCGACGCCAGCGACTTCCTTGAGCCCGAGCCCGCCACCGATCAGGACATCCTGCTCGTTCACAAGCCCGAGTACGTGCAAAAGTTGAAGACCGGCACGCTCAGCCCGCGCGAAGAAATGGAGATGGAGATCCCTTACTCGCGCGACCTCGCCGAAAGTTTCTGGCTGGCCGCCGGAGGGTCCATCCTCGCCGCCCGCCGGTCTCTCACCGACAAAGTCTCCATCAGCCTTGGCGGCGGATTCCACCACGCTTTTCCCGATCACGGCGAAGGATTCTGCATGATCCACGACGTTGCAGTCGCCATCCGCCGCTTGCAGCGTGATGACAAGATCCACACCGCCATGACCGTCGACTGCGATGTGCACCAAGGCAACGGCACGGCTTCGATTTTTGCCGGGACGCGCACAGCCAGCGCGCTGCTGCCCTCGTCCTCCACGTCGACGGTCGAGCAGCCTGCCAATGCTCCTCGCGGAAAGATGCGCGGAGCCCACGCCGGCGAAGTCTTCACCATCTCGCTGCACCAGCACAACAACTACCCGCTCCACAAGCCGCCCTCGTCCATCGACGTCGACCTGCCCGACGGCATCGGCGACGATGACTACCTCGCGTGGCTCGACAATGCGCTCAGCTCGGGCCTGCGCCAGTTCGAGCCCGACTTGATCTGCTACATCGCGGGCGCCGACCCTTACAAAGAAGATCAACTTGGCGGTCTGGATTTGACCATTGAAGGCTTGAAGAAGCGCGACGAGTTAGTCTTCCGCGTCGCCAAGGCCAGAAACATCCCGGTGATGGTGACCTACGCCGGCGGCTACGCCCAGGACGTCGAAGACACGGTAATCATTCACAGCAACACCGTAGTAGCCGCCAAAGAAGTATTTGTCTAACCGTTAGCGCCGGCCCCGTAGCGCCGCCGTCCCGGCGGCTGTCGTGGCGGCGTCACGCCGCCACACCGGCCAGCTTCACGCAAGCGTCCAAGCTGATCACCGCGCGAGATACCGTCCAAGCACTCCGCCCGCCCCATCCTGCACGAAGTGCGTGATCATGCCGGGACGCAGGCTCCTGCACCAGCGCGCCAGCAGGCCGAACATGATTCCGTAGATGGCGATAAGCAGCATCATTTTCCAGCCCTGGTATCCATGGCCCGCGCCGAAGGCAATGCCCTGCAGCACGATCCCCCCGGCGGCCGACTGGGTCAGCGCGGCGAACTGGCGCTGCAAGTATCCCCGAAAGATGAGTTCCTCACAGAAACCGGCGGTCAGCGACATCACCAGCCAAAGAAGCATTTCGGTGAGGCTGTGGGGAAGCAGGTTGCGCAGCGCCTGATTGTCAGAGGCTTTCAACAAATGACCGATCCCCTGCAAGATGCCGCCGCCAACGATCAGAAATCCGATGCCGATTCCGAGATCGCGAAATAACTCAACTGGGCGCGCCCAACGGCCGCCCACAAGATCCGCGATACGAACCCCGCGGCGTCCCACTCCGTACGCGATAAACGCCACAATCGACCATTCCAGCACAATGACCGTCAAGTACTCGATGGCACGCACATGAGGCCCACGGGTCGTGAGGTCTCCGACCATACCGCCCGCGAGCGAGAATCCGAGCATGACGAACAGCACCACCGCGGTATGCCACGCGGGCGCGATCGCGCCGTGAAATGGAACCGTCCCTGTCGGTACTGCAGGCGTTGGCGATGAACTCATCTTGTCCTCCTCGGCGGGAATTCCCGATCGGATAAAACGTAAATGTATATTTACATTTACATCGTGTCAAGCGTTTTGTAAAATCTTTCCATGCTCAACAAAACCGTGCTGCCGGCGCACCAGGCGCGCAGCCGCGAGTCGCTGCGCCGTTTGCTGCAGGCAGCCACCGAAGTCCTTAGCCAGCACGGCGTGGAAGGCGCCACCATCCCGCGCATTGCACGCCGCGCCGGCCTCACGCCCGGCTCAGTCTATCGCCGCTTCCGCGACAAGGACGCCCTGCTGGAAACCGCCATCCTCGAGATTCTCGAAGGTCAGGAGGAGACCATGAAGACCAGCCTGGCTCCGCTGGCGCCGGCGCAAGCATCCTTGCCGGTCTTTGCTGAGAGAGTGATCGCCGGCATGGTAGCCGCCTACCGCACCCATGCCGGACTGCTGCGCGGCATGCGGCAATTTGTCCAGAGCCGGGCCAACACACCCTTTGGGAAGCAGGTTTCCAGCCTCGAGATCCAGCACTTCCAGCGTACGGTCGAGTTGTTCTTGTCCTACGGAAAAGAAATCCGCCATCCCCACCCGCGCACTGCCGTCTCGTTCGCCCTGATGATGTTGATCGGCACGCTGTTCCAGGTTGTGATTTGGCCCGCCGACCCCGAACGCCTAAAACACCTGCTGCCCCTGGACGACAAAGCGTTGACCCGCGAACTCACCCGCGCTTTTCTGCGTTATCTGGGAGTCGAGGCCTAGCTCGTCCGGCGACTCCGTTCTCCTGCGCTGCTAAAATGAATCATTCCCATGTTTGAGAATCTTCAGGAAAAACTGCAACGCGCTTTCAAGACCCTCCGCGGCCAAGCCACGCTGACCGAGGAGAACATTGACGAGGCGCTCCGCGAAATTCGCCTCGCGCTGCTCGAAGCCGACGTCAACTTCAAAGTCGTCAAACAACTCATCGACCAGATCCGCGCCAAAGCCGTTGGGCAGGAAGTCATGACCGCGCTCTCGCCCGGAGAGCAGGTCATCAAGATTCTGCGCGACGAACTGGTCGTGATCCTCGGCAAAGACACGGCCAAGGTGAAGTTCGCCTCGCAGCCGCCCACGGTCGTGCTGATGGCCGGACTGCAAGGCTCCGGCAAAACGACCACGTCCGGCAAGCTGGCGCACTGGTACAAAAATGGCGGCCATCGCCCGCTGCTGGTCTCGGTCGACGTCTACCGTCCCGCCGCGCGCGAGCAATTGAAAGTGGTTGCGCAGGCCGTGAAGGCGCAGATCTACGAAGGTCAGGTGTCCCCCGATTCGCTCGTCCGCGGGGACGCAGACGAAAGCGCCGGGTCTTACATGAAGTCCCCCGACGTGGAGCGCCTGGCGAAAGAAGCGCGCCGCGAAGCCATCGTCTCCGGCTGCGACGTGCTGATCGTCGATACCGCCGGACGCCTGCACATCGACGACCAACTCATGGACGAGATGCAGTCGCTGAAAAAGCTGCTGAATCCGTCGGAGATTCTCTTCGTCGCCGACGCCATGACTGGACAGGACGCGGTTAACTCGGCCGACGAATTTCACAAGAAGCTTTCGCTCACCGGCATCATCCTGACCAAGATGGATGGCGACGCCCGTGGCGGCGCAGCCCTCTCGATCCGCCAGGTCACCGGACAGCCTATCAAGTTCATCGGCGTCGGCGAAAAGTACGACGCGCTCGAGCCCTTCCATCCCGACCGCATCGTCTCGCGCATTCTCGGCATGGGCGACATTCTTTCGCTGATCGAACGCGCTGAATCGCAGATCGATAAAAAGAAAGCGCAGGAAATGGCGACGAAAGCCCTCACCGGCGACGGCTTCTCGCTCGAAGATTTTCGCGATCAATTGCGCCAGGTGAAGAAGATGGGATCGATGAAGAGCCTGATGGGCATGCTCCCGTCGATCGGCCCATTCAGCGGTCTGCAAAAAGCCGCCGACAATGTGGACGAGAAGCAGATCAACCGGGTCGAGGCCATCATCAACTCGATGACGGCGCACGAGCGCAACCACCACGAAGTCATCAACGGCAGCCGCCGCAAACGCATCGCCCGCGGCTCCGGAACGACGATCCAGGAAGTGAACAATCTCCTTCGCCAGTACGCGCAGATGAAAAAAATGTTCAAGCAAATGGGCAAACCCAGCTTCGCGAGAAGGCTGGCAGGCATGAAGCTGCCCGGAATGTGAAGCAGTGGCTAGTGGTCAGTGGCCAGTTGTCAGTGCTCAGTAGCCAGTTATCGGCGCGTGGCAGGTACTTAAAGTTTTGTCATCCTGAGCGGAGTTGGCGCGAGCGAAGCGAACGACAACGCGGTCGAAGGACCCCTATCACCTTTGTGGTGCCCCCGCTATGAAATGGCGTTCTCTTGAAGAATCGAACCCGCAGGCCGACACGCAATCGTTGCGCGAGATCCTTGCCGAACGCAAGGACCTGATCGCGAAATATGTCCCTCCGGAGACGCAAGCCATCCACACGCAAGCCGTCGCCGAACTCAAGCAGCGAAATCTCGCCGCCAAAATTCTCCCGGTCGGCGCCAAAGCACCCGCATTCGAACTGCAAGATCACGACGGCAAACTCGTTCGCTCAACCGACCTGCTGGCCCAAGGGAAACTCGTTCTCTCCTTCATCCGCGGCCGCTGGTGCCCCTTCTGCGTCGGTCAGATGGAAGCCCTGAACCTCATCCTCCCGCACCTCGAGCAAGCCGGGGCCACATTCGCCGCCATCTCCCCACAGACGGTGAAGCAGTCCTACTTCATGCACGACCAGCACAAGCTCCGCTTCCCGCTGCTCTCCGACGCAGGCAACCAGGTCGCCCGCCAATTCGGACTGACGTATCGCGTACCACCGATGCAAGAGGCGGTCTATCGCCGCGCCTTCGTCAACCTGCCCTTCACCAATGGCGATGAAAGTTGGGAACTTCCGATCCCAGCCACATACATCCTCGACCGCGACGGCACGGTCCTCTACGCGTCCGCCAACGAAGACTACACGGAGCGCCCCGAACCCGCAGATATTCTTAACGCTCTCGCCTGATGGCAGCATTGTCGTCGCGGTACACTGATACTTCATGCACTACATCTATGGGATCAATTCAGTCACTGAGGCCCTGAAAGCCCGCGGACGCGCTTTCGAGTGGGTCGGCATGGCCAAAGAGCGCCACGATCTCCGCCTGCAGCGTCTCATCGAAGATTGCAGAAAGCTCGGCGTGCCCGTGCGCTTTCTGCAGCGCACCGAACTCGACCGCATGGCCGGTAACGCCTCGCATCAGGGCGTCGTCGCCGTCACATCGGCGAAACAGTACAACGATCTCCCCGACGTAATCTCCGCCAAGCGAAATCAATATTCGCTGATCGTCGTGCTCGACGGCGTCGAGGATCCCCACAATCTCGGAGCAATCCTGCGCACCGCCGACGCCGCCGGAGCCAACGGCATCGTCATCCCCGAACGCCGCGCCGCCGCCGTCACCGGAACCGTCACGAAAGCCTCTGCCGGTGCCAGCGAGCATCTTCCCATCGCGAAAGTGACCAACATCTCCCGCTCTGTAGAAGAGTTAAAAGAAAACAACATATGGACCGTCGGCCTCGACGAGCGCGCCAAACAGACTTACGACGCTCTGGATTACAACATGGACTGCGCCTTGGTCCTCGGTGGAGAAGGCAAAGGCCTGCATGATCTGGTCAAGCGCAAATGCGACTTCCTGGTCAAGATCCCCATGCTCGGCAAAGTGCCTTCGCTGAACGTGTCAGTCGCCGCCGCCGTTGTGCTATATGAAATCGTCAGGCAGCGTCGCGCTAAAGAAGGCCCCACAGAGTCCGAATGAAATCCCCGTCAATGAAGTTCTGGATAAAGTCCCTGTGCGTCCTCTGTGCCCTCTGTGGTTGTGCTTTGAATGCGCTGGCCCTCGACCGCGAAGCCTTCTCCATCACCAATTACGATCTCAACGTTCAAGTCGATCCCGAGCAGCATCGCCTGGGAGTGCGCGGCAAGATCACGCTGCGCAACGACACCACCACGCCGCAGAAAATAGCCGTCCTGCAGATTTCATCGACTCTGGATTGGCGCTCCATCAAAGCCGCAGATAAGCCCCTGCAATTCGTGAGGCAGCCCTACACCTCTGACATCGATCACACCGGCGGTTTGTCGGAGGCGATTGTTACTTTGCCGCAGGAGATCCCGCGACACGGCACGGTCGATCTCGAGATTGCCTATGAAGGAGTCGTTCTGCCAGATGCGACACGCCTGACCCGCATCGGCACGCCTGAAGACGCCGCGGCCAGCAGCGATTGGGATCAGATCTCCCCCGACTTCACCGCGCTGCGCGGAGCAGGTTTCGTGGCCTGGTACCCGATCGCTACCGAGGTCGCGAATCTTTCCAACGGCGACAGTTTGTTTGAAGTGCTGGCGCGCTGGAAGGCGAGGGAATCTGCATCGAGCATGCACTTGCACATCAGCGTGACAACGGATACCGAAACTCCGCATCCCACATTCGTGGTTGACGAGCCGTCTTGCGTCCAGTCGATCAAAGAATCGGGACAACAGGCGCTGATCGAGGCAGATTGCACCCTTCGTAGCCGAGCCGGTGCTATACCCGCGTTTGTCTTGGCTGAATACGGAGAAGTCGATCGTGGGTCAATTCAAGTCTTCAATCTTCCAACTCATGCCGCCGACGCCGAGACGTATGCGGATGCGGCCCAGGCCGTCGTTCCGCTGATCACCGAGTGGTTCGGGCCTGCACACGAGAAAGCGCAAATGGCGGACTTGCCCGATCCCAACGCAGCGCCCTTTGAGAGCGGCGCATTTCGGCTATCGCCTCTCGCGAATAACTCCGGTGTGATTGGTCTTTCCGCCGTCCATCAATTGACGCATGCTTCGCTCTTCTCCCTTCGCCCCTGGATCGAAGAAGGTCTTGCCCACTTCGCGCAAGCGCTTTACCTTGAACAGCAAAAAGGACGCCAGGTCGCGCTCGATTACATGGGACTGCATCGCTCGGTCCTGACTCAAATGGAGCCCTCGGCCACTGTGCCCCGATCGGAAGATGAAACCACCCACTCGCTGGTGAACACCACCAACGAGGAACTCTACCGCAGCAAAGCGATGTGCGTCTGGTGGATGCTGCGCGACATGATTGGCGATGCCGCGCTCAAGAAGGCGATTGCCGCCTACCGCCCCGAGCAGGACAAAGATCCTTCGTACATGCCGCGCCTGATCGCGGCGCAAACCCAGCGCGATCTGGAATGGTTCTTCGACGACTGGGTCTACCGCGATCGCGGCCTACCCGACTTCAAGGTGGAATCGGCCTTCTCGCGCAAAGCGCTGAGCAATTCCTTCCTCCTTACCATCACGGTCGATAACCTGGGATCGGCCGGGGCTGAAGTTCCGGTGATCGTGAAATTCGCCGGCGGAGAACTGATGAAGAGGCTGGAGGTTCGGGCGAAGGACAAAGCGACCACCCGCGTCGAGACTCCATCGGCGCCGCAGGAAATTGTCGTCAACGATGGCAGCGTTCCCGAGAGCGACACGACGAACAATACATTCAAAGTCGAAGCCGCCGAAAACTGAATCCCACCACGGAGGCACGGAGTCACGGAGTAAAACGACTTCTTGTCAGAGCAAAACAATTTCTTGTCATTCCGAGCAGCGCAGCGACGAGGAACCCGCTGGTCTGCTGCCGCGCAGCCGCCGCTCGAAGCTTTACCAGAAATGACAAGAGCTTAGGATTTTACAAGCGGCGTAGTTTCCTCCGCGTCTCCGTGCCTCCGTGGTAACTTGAGATGTTTCCGGAGGCAATCCTTGTCCTATATCCAGTTTCTAGGCGCTGCCGGCACGGTGACCGGCTCGAAGCATCTGATCAACACCGGCGACCATTCCGGCAAGAACGGATTTCAGGTTCTCATCGACTGCGGCCTCTTTCAAGGACCAAAAGAATGGCGCGAGCGCAACTGGAGCGACACTCCGATTCCGGCCAAAGAGATCGATGCCGTCATTCTCACTCACGCGCATCTCGATCATTGCGGCTGGATTCCCCGTCTCGTGAAAGAAGGCTTCCGCGGTGCGATCTACGCGACTGCGCCCACCATCGATCTTTGTGGAATCATCCTTCCTGACTCCGGCCATCTGCAGGAAGAAGACGCCCGCTTCTATAACAAGGTGAAAAAGTCGAAGCACGATCCAGCCCTGCCGCTTTATACGTTCGAAGAGGCGCAGAGTTCGCTGCAATACTTCAAGCCGGTGCAGGTGGGAGAAACCGTCCAACTCAGTCCCGAAATCTCGTTTCGCTTCGTTCGCGCTGCGCACATCCTGGGATCGTGCATGGCCGAAATCTCGCTCAGCACAAACGGTGTCGCGCGGCGACTGCTGTTTACCGGCGACATCGGCCGCGTCCTCGATCATAAGGTCGCGCCGGGAAAAGTCGTGCACTCCGGCCCCGCCGAAGGCGAGACAGCCGATGTGGTCGTGATGGAGTCCACCTACGGCAACCGGACTCATCCGAAAGACGACCCGCTGCCCGAACTGGCCGAATTGATCACCGCTGCGGCGCACCGCGGCGGCAGCGTGATTGTTCCAGCCTTTGCGATTGAGCGCACGCAGAAGTTTGTCTTCATCCTCAAGCACCTCATCGAGTCGGGACAGATTCCACGCACGCCGGTCTTCTGCGACAGCCCGATGGCGATCAAGGCCGTCGAGATTTTCCTGAAGCACGATGAGGAATACAGCGACGAGACCCGCGACATGATCCGCAAATATGGCTCGCCGCTGGCGTGGCCGGGCTTCTCATTCGCGCTGACGCCGGACGAGTCGAAGAAGATCAACGAGGTAAAGATGCCCTCGATCATCATTTCCTCCAGCGGAATGGTGACGGGCGGGCGCATTCTGCATCACTTGCTGCAGCGTCTCCCCGATCCGCGCAACCTCGTCCTGTTCATCGGATTTCAGGCCCCGGGTACGCGTGGGTTTCAGATCAAGAGTAAAAGCGACGAGGTGAAGATTTTTGGCGATCTGGTGCCGATTCGCGCCCAGGTTGCCGCGCTAGAACAGTTCAGCGATCATGCCGATCCCCCGGAGTTATTGCAATGGCTGCGCACGTTTCGCAACCAGCCGTCGACGACTTATCTGGTGCATGGCGAGCCGGACGCGTCCAGCCAACTGCGCGAGTTGATGCAGGCAGAGCTGGGATGGAATGTGGAAATCGCACAGTATCGAGAGAAAATTCAGGTGTAACCACAAAGGACACGAAGGTACACGAAGGAAGCGCAAGAATCCTTCGTGTAACTTAGTGTTCTTAGTGGTTTAAGCCTTTGTCTTTCATCCCGCGCTAAAACGAACCAGCGCCTGCAGCTTCTCACCCGCCGCCCCGGAATCGATCGACGTCACCGCCATCGGAATCCCCCCCGCGATGTGCTCCGCTCTCCCGGCTGCGACCAGCGCCGCCGCTGCATTGAGCACAACCACATCCCGCCGCGCAGACTTCTCTCCCGCTAACACGCCGCGGATGATGGCAGCATTTTCTACCGCATCGCCGCCCGCAATCTCCTGCAACCCGGCGCGCCGCATTCCGAACTCCTCGGGCTCGACTTCATACGATCGCACCATCCCCGCTTGAGCCTCCGCAACCCGTGTTTTGCCCGTGATAGTGATTTCGTCCAGACCATCGAATCCGTGGACCACCAGCGCGCGCCGCAGTCCCAGCATGCTCAACGCCTCGGCCAACTTTTCCACGAGGTCAAGCGAATACACGCCCACCACCTGCCCGGAAGCGCGCGCCGGATTGGTCAGCGGACCCAGCAGGTTGAACATGGTGCGCATGCGCAGTTCGCGGCGCACGCCCTGCACCTGCTTCATCGCCGGATGCAGGTTCGGCGCATAAAGAAAGCAGATGCCGACTTCCCGCAAGCACTGCGCTGCCCGCTCGGGTGAAAGCTGAATATTGACTCCGAGCGCTTCGACCACATCAGCCGATCCGCATTTCGAACTGATGCTGCGATTACCGTGCTTGGCCACGCGCACGCCTGCTCCCGCGGTCACCAGCGCGGTTGCGGTCGATATATTGAAGGTGCCGCTGGCGTCGCCTCCGGTACCGCTGGTATCGATGAGAGACTCTTCGAACAAGGCATCGCGCCCGGTCCCGCTCACGGCGATCGCGTCTCCAGAGCTTTGCGCGGGCGAACGTTCGATCGGCAATGGCGCGGCCGCCGCGCGGATCGCCTCCGCGAAGCCCACAATCTCTTCCACCGTTTCGCCTTTCATGCGGAGCGCGACCAGCACGGCCGCAATTTGCGCATCGGTGCACTTACCGGCCAGCACGTCGGCCATGACGGCGCGGGCTTCTTCGCGGCTGAGCGACTGGCTGTGACTCGTGAGGCAATGCAGGGCGTCGAGAATCATGGTTCAGGCGAAATTGTACGGCATAAGCGCCAAGTAGCGCCGCCGTCCTGGCGACTGTCGCGGGGGCCTGCCCTGAGTTGTGCATGGGCCTTCGGCCCACCGAAGCAACTGAAAATGGGGGTGCCCCATTTCTCGCCGCTTTTGCGAGAAGTGGGGATTTTCGACAGAGCGAAGCCGAAGGAGCGCCTCACCCGCGCGGCGTCCGGCAAAATAAGCGTGAGGGAGGACCCCAAGAAAACGTCAAGTCAGCTTTTCGCCGCGTGCATTCCGGTTAAGCGGTGCGCGAGGTAGTCCCGCCAGTCATCCGGCAGCGCGGGAGTAGCAATTGCCTTCTCCAGCAGTTCGCGATTATACCTGTCGTCAGCGAACAACCGGTTCAACTCCGCGATGGTGACAGCCTTCGGTTCACGGCTCAGAAACTCAAACTCGTCCCCAGTCTGTACCGCGCCCTCCTGCTCCACGGAAAAATAAAACCCGCTGCGCCCGCTATGCAGGAAGCGTTCGATCATGTCGTCGCGTTGAAATTTCGCCGCCAGCTTGTAACACGGAGTGCGCGGCTGCCGCACCATCACGATGGCCGCTCCAATTCGCAAACGATCTCCAACGTGAAGTTCGTCTTCCAATAAACCCACGGTCGTGAAGTTCTCGCCGAACGCTCCCCAGGAAAGGTTCGCCTCCGGCAATTCCTGGCGCCAGAACTCGTAATGCTCCGAAGGATATCCGTACACAGCCTTATAAGGACCGCCGTGGACCGACAGGTCGGCCTGGCGGTCGCCATCCAGATTCAATGTCCGCAGCGTGACTGCGCCCGAGACCGGTTCTTTGAAGATTCCCGTGTTAATGCTCTGGCCTTTGTACACCGTAATGCGCGGCCGCGCGACGTTCAGCGAAATCAGTTTCAACGGGCCTCCGATCCGGGTGAAGCCATCCTTTGTTTATCGCAGTTGGATGCGATCAGTCCGGAGAAGATGCAAGTGGGCCGCGATTGGCATTTCAGCTGTGGGAAATATCGTCGCTAGAGGTTTGCCCTAATCCTCCGCACTTCTATAAAATCAAAGGTTTGCTGCCCGCGCTGCGACGCCGCAAGCAGGTTCCTTCCGAGGCTTTACTGAAGAGTCATCATTATGAAAATTCATGAGTACCAGGCAAAAGCAATCCTCAAGAAATATGGCGTGACGGTTCCGCGCGGATCGATGGCTGGCTCGCGCGAGGAAGCTGAATCGATCGCGAAAGAACTGTTGAGTTCCGGCGCAACCGGGGTTGTGGTCAAAGCGCAGATTCACGCTGGGGGCCGCGGCAAAGGCGGCGGCGTGAAGATCGCCACGTCGGTGGACGAGGCTGCCGATCTCGCCGGCAAGATGCTCGGCATGAAGCTGATCACGCATCAGACCGGTCCCGAGGGCCGCATCGTGCGCCGCTTGCTCATCGAAGAGACGCTGCCCATCGAAAAGGAACTTTATCTCGGCATCCTGGTCGATCGCGCCGAAGGCAAGCCGGTGTTCATGGCTTCGGCCGCCGGTGGCATGGAGATCGAGCAGGTCGCGGCCGAGAATCCAGACGCAATTTTGAAGCAGCACATCGATCCCGGCATGGGCCTCGAAGCTTTTCAGGCGCGCAAGATCGCCTTCAAACTCGGCCTCGGCGCTAAGCAGATCAATCCTGCGGTTCAATTTCTGACCAGCCTCTACAAGGCTTTTCTCGACACCGACGCCTCGCTGCTCGAGATCAATCCTTTTATTACCACGACCGACGGGCGCCTGTTCGCGCTCGATGCCAAAATCAACTTCGACGACAACGCGCTGTTCCGGCATCCCGACTTGCGCGAACTGCGCGACATCACCGAAGAAGATCCGCTCGAAGTGGAGGCTTCGAAGTATAGCCTCAACTACATCAAGCTCGACGGCAACGTCGGCTGCATGGTCAACGGCGCCGGACTCGCCATGGCCACCATGGACATCATCAAATACGCCGGCGGCATGCCCGCAAACTTTCTCGATGTGGGCGGAGGCGCCAGCTCCGAGCAGGTCGCGCACGCCTTCGAAATTCTGCTGAGCGACAAAAATGTGAAGGCCGTTCTGATCAATATTTTCGGTGGCATCCTACGCGTCGATACGTTGGCGACAGGCGTCGTCGAGGCCGCCCGCAAGACCAACATCAAGCTGCCGATCGTGTTGCGGCTCGAAGGCACCAATGTCGACGAAGGCAAGAAAATCCTGATGAACTCGGGTTTTAACTTCGTCGTTACCGACACCATGAAAGACGCGGCAGATAAAGTGGTCGCCGCCGCCCGCGGTACGGCGAGCGTAACCGAGTGGAGATGAAACATGTAGAACCGGACGCATTCGTCCGGGGAGCACGATATGAGTAGTCAGAAGCGAGGGAATTTTATTTATGGCAATCTTAGTTAACAAAGACACGCGCGTAGTGGTTCAGGGACTCACCGGCCGCGAAGGCACATTCCACGCCAAAGCCAGCGCCGCCTACGGCACAAAGATTGTCGGCGGCGTGACGCCCGGCAAAGGTGGCACCACTCACGAAGGCTGGCCAATCTTTAACACTGTGCAAGAAGCGGTCGACAAGACCGGAGCCAATGCCACCGTCATCTTCGTGCCTCCGCCGTTTGCCGCCGACGCTATCATGGAAGCGGCCGACGCCGAAATCGATCTGATCGTCTGCATCACCGAAGGCATTCCGACGCTCGACATGGTCAAGGCCTGGGAGTTCCTGCAAGACCGCCGCTCGCGACTGATCGGGCCGAATTGTCCCGGCATCATCTCGCCGGGCAAATGCAAGATCGGCATCATGCCGGCCTCGATCCACAAAGAAGGATCGGTCGGCATCGTCTCGCGCTCCGGCACCCTGACGTACGAAGCCGTGCATCAGCTCACGCAGCGCGGCATCGGGCAATCCACCGCCATCGGCATCGGCGGCGATCCCATCATCGGCACCACATTCCTCGACGCGCTCGATCTTTTCAATCGCGATCCCGAAACCGAGGCGGTCATCCTGATCGGCGAGATCGGCGGCAACGCCGAAGAGACCGCTGCCGAGTTCGTGAAGACGCACATGAAGAAGCCGGTCGTCGGATTCATCGCCGGCCAGACCGCGCCTCCCGGACGCCGCATGGGACACGCCGGAGCCATCATCTCCGGCGGCAAAGGCACCGCGGCCAGAAAAGATCAAAGCGCTCGAAAGCTGCGGCATCCGCGTAGCGAAATCGCCCGCAGCCATCGGCGAAACTCTAGCCGCTGCTCTAGGCGTCAGCGTGTAGTGGAAGACCGTTCCATCGGGGCCGGGTAAGGGCCGGAGTCGGCGAACTCCGCGAATTCCCCGGCGCCCTCTGCGTTGAAGTCCTTTATCGCAGAGGGCGCGCGGAGAAATGCCGCTGAGATCGCCGAGAACCAGGGGTGAAGATCGAGACAGGTGCCGCAGAAAACGGGCATCAGGGGCGAAGATGGAGCAAGCGCTCCCCCCAATCAGCCGCGTAGCGGCGGAATGTGATAGCCCGGCACGTAAGTGCCGGGTGCGAGCGGCAACAATCAACGAGTCCCGTAGGGACGGCACAATTTCTCACGCAGACTTTCTAGCTCGAATCCTCAAATTGAATCACGACCAAGGACCAACGACCATCCTATGAAGACTCTGCAACGCACCTTCACCATCGTCAAACCCGACGCCGTACGCCGCAATGCGGTCGGCGACATCATCGAGCAGTTCGAGAAGAACAACTTCCGCATCCTCGCCATGAAGATGCTGCAAATCTCCAAGCATCAGGCCGAGCAGTTTTACGCCGTGCATGCCAGCCGTCCATTCTTCAACACGCTGACTGACTTCATGTCGAGCGGTCCCATCGTCGTGGTGGCGCTGGAAAAAGAGAACGCCATCGCCGATCTGCGCAAGCTGATGGGCGCCACCAACCCGGCGCAAGCCGAAGAAGGCACCATCCGCAAAAAGTGGGCGACCAACATCGAGCACAACGCGATTCACGGCTCTGATGCGGAAGACACGGCCCGCTTCGAGCTGAGCTACTTCTTCGCCGGATACGAATTAGCAAAGTAGCGCCGCCGTCTCGGCGGCTGTCGCGGGGGCGTCTCGCCCGCGCATCCGCCTGCAGTTGTCATCCTGAGCGGAGTTACCGGTCGCGAAGCGAGCGGCCACGGAGTCGAAGGATCCCTATGCCCCTGGTTCAAATCACGATGCTCGCCGGCCGCACCGCCGATCAAAAGCGCAAGATCGCCAAGCGCATCACGGATGTGATGGTCGAAGAGGCGGGAGCCCGCCGCGAAGCAATCATCGTCGCGTTCCACGAAGTCTCGAAGGAAAGCTACGCCTCGGGCGGCGAATTGATGATCGACAAGAAATAGACTACCCGAGTTCGAAACAGTCAACGGGTGTTCGCAAGGAATCCAATGAAATCTCGAGTGTGGATCGCAGTAATCGTAGCCTTCTGTGGCTGCAAGGCGTTGCTCAACAATCAGCCGACGAACAAGCTGTTTGGAAACTGGAGCACTCCTACTGGGGGTATGTGAAAGCGCAGGATCTCTCTTCCTACCGTGGATTGTGGCATCCGGACTTCGTGGGGTGGCCTTCCGTCAGCCCGGAACCGGTACGCAAGGACCACATCACCGACTGGATCACATCCAAGACGGAGAAGGGCCTTCATTTCGTTTTTTTCTCTCTGAAGCCCGCTGACAGCCACGCGACCGGCCAACTCGTCGTCGCCTACTACTGGGTGACATTCGCCTGGCAAGACAAGAACGGTTCGGGAGAACCGCATACCCTCCGCGTTACACATACCTGGATCAAGACGGACAAGGGTTGGCAGATCATCGGCGGAATGTCCTCTGAGACCGCGGCCAGTAGGTAAGCAGCAGCCTCACTGGCATCTGGGCACTGGCAACTGGTTGCTACCCCAGCGGCTCGAACAACTGCCCTTCCACGCGCTCCGCGATTCTCGGTAGCTCTTTCTTCGCGTGTTGCAGAAAATGCGGCGCGGCGCGGTGGGCTTCCAGCGCGGCATCATCCTTGTATTGTTCGTAGATGAAGAACCGGCGCGGTTCGGTCTTATGCCGGTGCACCTGGTACATGGCACAGCCCGGTTCCTTGCGGGACTGTTCGGTTAGTTTCAGAAAGAGTGCGGCCACTTCGGCTTCGTGCCCAACTTTCGCCATCCAGGTGACTGCCAACACCACCATCGTCTTGCTCCTTACCGCCGGCAGGGTGAGCCGGGGAGGACATTCTAGGCTTTCTTCGCGGCCGTCTTCAACTCGGAAACAAATTTGTCGACCAGGATCGTGTGCCCGCGGTCCGGACCCGTGGAAATCATTCCGACCTTCGCCCCGGCTTCCTTCTCCACGAACGCCAAATACGAGCGCGCGGCTTTAGGCAGCTTTTCATACTGGACGATGCCCTCAGTGGAGGTCCGCCAGCCCGGCATCTTTTCGTAGATACACTCAATCTTCTCGAATCCGCTGGCGTGCGCCGGCGCTTCGGCCGTCTTCTTCCCGTCGATCTTATAGCCGACGCACACCGGAATTTCCGCCAGTTCGTCGAGCACATCGAGCTTGGTGATCACCAGCCACGAAGTGCCGTTGATCATGCCCGAGTAGCGCAGCAGCGGCAAGTCAAGCCATCCCGTGCGCCGCGGACGCCCCGTCACCGCGCCATATTCGTTGCCGCGCTTGCGCAGGTTGTCGCCCAGCTCACCTGTGTCTTCGCTGGGAAATGGCCCTTCTCCCACGCGTGTGCAGTACGCCTTAGTGAT
>CAVRDS010000037.1:0-15928 GCA_963719865.1 uncultured Acidobacteriota bacterium
CACTTCACCCGGCGGCTGATTGAGACGGGCTATGACGTGATGGTCTCCGGGCTCGAACTCGATTTTCGCGGAATGCCCTTCGGCGAAATGATGAATCTCTCCTGGCTCGTGCGTACTTATTCAGGAAGTGTCACTGAGCTGGTGGCATATTGCAGTTGCGGAGCCAAGGCGCTCTATCCGCAGCGACTGATCGACGGGAAACCCGCCTTCTATGACAGCCCGATTATCATGGCCGGGGACAATTACGAGCCGCGCTGCGCGGACCATTTCGTCCTGCCCGGACGGCCTCACTAGCGGGAGGACGACTTGTTCATTCTGACTGTGCCGAGCTACCATTTCGCGCCCTCATCAGTCAGATAAGGCATGAAAGGAGTTTTTTCTCTTGCCATGTACCGCTCTGTAAAGCGACACATTTTCACCTTCTGGCCTCGACAATTCACAACCCTGCGGCTATCTCGATATGCAATGAATTCGGTGTTGATCGCCTGTGTTTTGATTCCTGCATGCAATCTGGCGGCGCAGGCCACAACCAGTTCCCGTGACCTTGCTGGCAGCGTTCAATCTGTGAGTTCACAGGATCGCGCGACCTACCCAACCGATTCCTCGCAAAGCGCGCAAAACGCCTTGCCTGATGAGCCAACCCCAGGGAATTCCTCCGACGATCAGCAAGTGCATCAGACTAAGCGCATCCTCGGCATTATTCCAAACTTTCGAGCGGTCAGCACCGACGAGAAGCTGCCGGCTCAAACTGTGAAAGAGAAGTTCATTACAGCAACCGATGACTCCTTCGACTATTCTTCGCTATTCATCCCCGCGATGCTCGCCGGCTACTCGATGGCGACAGACGCGACTCCTGAGTTTCATCATGGCGCGGCTGGATATGGCCGTTACTTCTGGCACGCGACCGTTGACCAGACAAGCGAAAATTACATGGTCGAATTCGTGGTGCCTGTGATCGCGCATGAAGATACACGGTACTACACATTGGGCAGAGGCGGATTCCTGAGGCGAACCGGCTATGCCCTGAGTCGTGTTGTCATCACTCGATCCGATTCCGGCAATGAAGTGTTCAATGCGAGCGAGGTGATTGGCGCGGGCGCCTCTGCCGGCCTCTCCAGTCTCTACTATCCTTCGCGCGAACGGAGCTTTGCCAACTCAGGCACTCAGTGGGGTCTGGATATTGGAATCGATGCTGCGTCGTTTGCTGCCAAAGAGTTTTGGCCCGATATCAACCACTGGCTCTTCCATGCCAGCAAGCCTGCCGACGCCCCGCAGCAGTAGGTTGCCAGACACCGAATCGACGGGCCTGCGCCGCTCCGCTTACATGACTTGCTATTCTGACTGAAATCAAATAGTGAAGATGTCACTTCAAGCGACCATGATTACCCGCGACCTTCGAAGCCAAAGAACACATCGAGACGGCGGACTGCTCCGGTACGCTCAAATACACCAGCGCTGGTTTCGGCATCGAGGGCAAGAGTTTCAAGTGAATTCATGGAGCCATCGGCGCGGGTGATTTCGATTCTCTGTGGACCAGACTGATGCGCTATCACGGGCACTTGGCAGGTAGTAAACGCCAGTGTGCCCGGATCAAGATCGAGGCTGCGCTGCTGGCCGTCGAGGTCGTAGAACTGGAACGATCTCGCGTCCGCCAGAAATTCGTTGCGCTTTACCAGAAGGCGATGGAAACAGAGCCGTCCGTCTTCGACGACGACGCCCATCTCGCCGAGCCGCGAAATGAGATCCTCCTTTACCTGGCCGGTCATGCCGGGCTGCTGCGCTCCCGCGAATCCCGGCGTGTGGGAATACGGATCGGTGGGGATTGCACCGTAAAGCTCAGGCGACTTGTGAACGCCGATGCCTTCGCGGATTTCGTAGTAGTGACTCAGGAGAGGCTCAACCTGAGTATTGTCCCCGCCTGCGCACAGGGTCGATTCCAACACTTCCTGAACAGCCAGAAGGAGCTTGGAAACCATGTGCCAGTAAATGCAACCAAGTCCCTCGTACTTATAGAACGTGCCCGAGCGGCCGGTGAAGGACTGGTGATCGAAGACCTCCTCATACAACGCGAGAATGCGCGCATTTTCCTCGTCCGGCAGGTTGAGCGCCTGGAGCGCCTTCTTTAGCAGCGCGGCATTCCGGAAGGCCGCGTTGAAGTGAGCCACACCGTTCAGATCCTGAACCACGATGCGCCGGTCGCCGCGTTGAATCATCGCCCCCAGCGTCTTTGATTGCACGATGGCCGCGGCCGGAATGTTGTTCTTTTCAAAAAAGCTGGGCAATTTGCGGTCTGGATAGAGGACGTAACTGTTCTGGTCAGCACGATAAAGGCTGCTTCTGCGAAGCGCATCAAGCAGTGCAACCGACTCCCCTGCGGTAAGAGCCCCTGAGCTGAGCGCGGCCACCTGGCCTTCGAGCATCTCATAGAGTCGGCGGATCACGATTCTGTCGCCGTCAACCTTCATAAGGTTGTAGGAGTGATACAGGCCATCTTCGCGCCGGTTAGCGCGAATCGAGTGGTCCATGTACTTGACTGCTACGTCGAAAAAGGCTAGCAGCTCCGCAACGCCGAGCGCAGTCTGGCAGCCTGAAAACCCCTGTGCATAGATCTTGACCCGATAATCGCTTCCGGCGCTGCCTAGGGCATCGAGGACAATCTTGCGATCCCGATCCGATATCTGTCCACCGAGCAGTTCCGCATGACGTTCCAGAGCTTCCGCCACGCGGTGAAAAGCCTCGGCGACTTCCGAAGAGACCTCAATTACCGGCGTGCCGGCTGTCGAAAAGATAGAGCGGCAACGCGCCAGGAACCGGCGCAGGTAGCAGAGGGTCACCATCGAGACGCCGGGACCAACCAGAGCGTTGTTTGCATCGTTCCACTCCGGCCGCTGCGTATTCATCCACAAGCCGGCCTCGGGAATGAAGTTGAAGAGCCGTGCCAGCACCAGGACCAGCAGCTTTTCGGTCAGGTTCGCGCGGTAAGGCGCGCCGTCTGGGCCCGGCAGGGCCTTGCCGTCCGCTCCCACCAAGGCCACTCTCTGCTGGATCTGACGATCGAGAGCGGCGTCGAAGTCGATGGTGTTGCGCGGATCTTCGAGAAGTGCGCTATAGGGCCTGATGCGATAGGGAATATTGGCGTAGGTGAAAACGCGTCGCGCCAGCAGGCCGTCAAGGGTGCCCGGATGGTAGCGCGCGGAAAGTTCCAGCAGCTTCAAGAGGTAAGCCGCCTGATGATCGCCCCAGTAGCCGATGTACGACCACGCGTCGTGCGGGTCGAGTACTTCCCAGTCGTAGCCGCCGCGCATGATGCGGTATGGGTTATAGCCATCCGCTGTGGAAGAGTCAACAAACTTGAAGATCATGCTCTCGATGTAGCCAGGAAAAGAGAGCGCCAGCGCCTCCCAGTTCTGGAATATGTCGCGCCAGTTGCCTTGGTAGTTCAGTATTCTTTCGCCCTGCTCGTTCTTGATTTTGATGGCAAATTTATTCCAAGGGCGGCTGGGATCGCCGTGACGGCGGCTGAAGGTGAGCGGCAAGTACTCGTGCGCCAACCTGTCCAAGTCCGGGTCCTCTTGCTCTTGCGCCAGCGCAAGAAGGCGGCTGTGCGATAGGGTTTTCGGCAATGAATCCAGAAAGGCGGCTTCCCTCTGGGCTACGTCATGATTGGCCTTGCCGATGAAGACCTTGAAGTCAGATCGGGAGATCTCATATCCGCGCTCCGGAATTCCGCCGCGCATGATGTTGAACAGCGCGTTGGAGAAGTGCCGGTCCGAGCTGAGGTCATCGGAAGTACATTGCAGGCCGTCGGCCGCAGCCACAATGCGAACCAGATTTGTAGTGCCTCTTGCAATGTCCTCGTCGAGCTGCGCGCGCAGGTTTGTGCCGGACCTGAGAAGATCGACAAGCGCAGCGACGCTCGCCGCATCCTGCTCAACCTCAGCAGCCAGGCTCCACTCTTTTCGACCGCTTGCGGGGAGTGTCAGACGGGCGTTGACGAAATAAGCGCCGCGGCGTCCGCGAATCAGCGGCTCTTCGTCCACCGGTTCACCTCGGCGGAAGCGATCAAGCTGGGCCGAGCACAACAGCCGGCGAACGGATTCAAGACCCTCCGACCAAACCGTGGTCACGCGCAGCGCTTCATTGGGCTCAGGCCGGTCAGCCGGAACAGAACTGAGCTTGAAAAGGCCCAGACCGGTCTCACCATCCAATTCATTTTCTTTGTAGCCGTCCGCCAGGTTGCTGTATTCAAGCTGAAAGCGATGCGTCAGTCCGGCAGGCATGAGGTTCTGGATCCCATCCAGAAGATCGATTACCATTGGCTCCTCTCTCAGGTTAACGAGAGCCGCGCGCCGCACGAAACCAAATCGGTCGCTGGACATCCAGCCGTAGGAAAAGGACAAGCCGAGGTCATGGTTGACCTCATCGAAGATGAGCTTGTTGCTGTAAACGCTCTTCGATAGGCTTCGGGTGACACGATACAAGCCGTCGCAGCGCTTGGAGAAAGGCTCCCACAGCGCGGTGCGCCCTGCATAAGTTACAAGAAATATGGTTTTGCCTCCGGTCTGCTCCTGGCTGTCATGAAGGCGGTCGTCGGTGGTGTAAGGAAACAGAGCGCGGTCGGGGTCCCTGCGGCCGGCGGTCAGTGCGCCAGTCGAGGAGACAAACATCCAATGGTCCGAGTCGCCAACAATACTCATCAGAAACGGCGCCATTGCGTCGTAGTTGACGATGCGGTAGAAACGCTCGCCGCCGATCTCGATTTGGCCGCCCTCGATCTTTCGTGCACCATGATGGAGGGGCGTTTCTCCCACAACAGTTGTACTCATTCCATAGCCTCTGACTTAAACCCTTCTACCTCGAATGCTTGCCAGGATTGAATCTCGTATTCGACTGAATCGGCGAGTTACTAACTCCGAACTCCCGGCAGGTATTTGGTCCGGGACTAAATGCTTTCCTCTTCGCAAGCTCCGGTCAGCGGTTTGGGTTGACAGTTGGCGGCGAATCGTAGCTCGGTGAAGTTGGTCCTGCGGGCATCAACTCCGGGTAGAGCCCCTGCATGGCCAGCTTGGCTTTGCGGTCGACGGAAAATAGTCCCCAGTGGCCCTCGGTCCCGCTTCCCTTCCAAGGCTCGTCAAACGCCTCGAAGTAAAAAGTTGTAACGTTGTTGGCCTTGGCCCATGCTGTAAGTTCCTCGTAGTATCGCTTCTGCTTCATTTCGTCGCCGGCCCGCGGAACGTGCTGCTCTCCGGTTGTGAAGCTGGCCCAACCGGCCTCGCCGAGCACGATCGTCTTTCCCGGATGAGCCTTGCGCACGCTTTCATAGTCCTTGATCGTCGAAGCCATAGCCGTGTCGATATCTTCGCGGCCCCATATGGGATATGCGTGCATGGTAATGAAATCCACGTGTTCCGCGAGCTTCGTTTGTTGCCGCCAGTAAATGAAATCGTCAGCGACCGTGACCGGGCATCTCACCGCTGCTCTTCACCTGCGCTACGTACTCGGTCGCTTTCTCCTCCGTCAGTTGGTGATCGGACCAGGAAACTAGAATCTCGTTGCCGACGCTCACTGCTACGACTATCTTCTTGTATTGGTTTGCCAGGCGGATTCCAGTGGCAATCTGCTCTGCATTCTTGCCTTCGTAGCCAGGCCTGCCATCGAGCCAGATGCCGAGCAGTACCTTGATTCCCAACTTATTACGTTGGATGACTTCCAGCACGTCCTGCGAGTGCTGGTCCGCGCCATAAAGGCGAATCAGCTTCCAGTTTTTCTTTAAGTATCGTGAGGTCTTCAAGAATCTGCGCCTGAGTTGGAAAGCGATTCAGTTGCGGACTTTGACCGACGCGATAACCAGAGTAGTCGATGGCGTTGCCGTTCCATTGCTGCACGGTAAGATCGATCTTTCGCGGAGCGGCATCAGTTTCTGCCGCCAACAAAGCCGACAGCCCAAACGCAAGAATGCAAGTCAAGGTTAACTTCACGAAGGCATTCTTCATGGCTCAATCTCTCCCCGGCGTTCTTTCAGGTCAGTCTCGATCTTCACCATCATGGCGTCGTCCAGCGGATAAGCGGCCATTGCGGCGGCGGCCATCACCAGCAGCACGCAGGGAATCCAGCTCATGGAAAGGATGATGCCGTGAAGCGAGCGGCTGGTTTGTTCCACGTTAGCCACATATCCGAAATAAGTGAGAATCAAGCCAAGCATCCATGCGCCGACAGCAAATCCGATCTTGGTGGCAAAGATTGCCGAGGCAAATACCAGTCCCGTATTTCGCCGGCCGGTACGCCATTCCGCGTGGTCGGCTGTATCCGCGAACATGGCCCAAACCAGCGGGGAATTAAATGCAATGATGAAACTGGAAACGATTTGCAGCGCGAAAACCAACCTGATATCGGTTGGTTTTGCAAACCAGAAGAGGCCCACAACCAGGCCGCCAAGCCCGAGAGCCAACATGAAGAGACTCTTCTTGCCTATCCACTTCGCCAGTTGCGAAGCAATGGAGACGGCGGATATAAACGCCAGGCCGTTGGCTAGCAGAAACCACTTCAAGAGATCTTCACGTTTCAGAAAGTACTTGAAATAGTATGCCGAAACCGAACCTTTCACAGCGAACGCTGCCAGCGTCAGCAGCAATACGCCGACCAATACAATCCACGGCTTGCTGCCGAACAGTCCGCGGAGATCGAGCGCGAGGCTCGTGCTTTGCTTCGGGGGCGGAGCAACGCGCTCGCGAGTGGTGGCAAAGCAGACGACCAGCAGGAGAATGGCAAGAGCGCCGTAGAGCACCATGGTCATTTGCCAGCCGCGGGTCTCGCTGCCCTGTCCGAGAAACTTGACCAGCGGAAGGGTGAAGTACTGCACGAAGATGCCTGCGGTAAAAGCGCCGATGAAGCGAATCGACGAGATTGAGGTGCGCTCTTGCGAGTTCGGCGTAATCACGCCCATCAGCGCCGAGTAGGGAATGTTCACCGCTGTGTAGATGAACATCAGGGAACTGTAAGTGACGTAGGCATACACCAGCTTGGCCCCGCTGCCAAGATGCGGGGTGGTGAATGTCAGCACGCCGGCCGCGGCAAACGGAACGGCGCCCCACAGCAGATACGGCCGAAAATGGCCCCAGCGCGTCCTGGTGCGGTCGGCTATCGAACCCATCACCGGATCTGCTACCGCGTCGGCAACGCGGGTGACCAGCAGCATGGTGCCGACGGCAGCGGCTGAGATGCCAAATACATCGGTGTAAAAGAAGAGCAGAAACCACTCGAAGGTCTTCCAATAAAGATTGGAGGCAGCATCTCCCAGGGAGTATCCAATCTTCTCCTTGAGTGAGATACGATCTGCAAACGGAACCATCATTTTTGCTGTTTCCACGCGGGCCTCACCCCTCCGGCGCGTACTGAGGCACCGGGTGCAATAGAGTTACTTCCTAATTGGTGTACACCCGCACGTAGTTCACCTGCATAGTTGACGGGAAGACCGTGGTGGAGTTCGGACTGCCGGGCCAGGTTCCGCCGATCGCGAGGTTGAGAATTACGAACTGCGGGCCCTGATCGAATGGCCAGGTTCCGGTTTGACTGGTGGGCGTGAAGGTCTCGTAGACGTTGCTCGGCGTGTCGACGTAATACTCAATTTGTCCCTTCGACCAGATCATGCCGTATTTGTGCCAAGTTGCAGCGGAAAACCCTGTGGCCGTGAAGGGTGTGCCGGCGTTCAGGTTCGTCCCATGGATCGATGACTGAGTCCAGTCATAGCCAGGGCCGGCGCCATTGATCGGCGGGTTGCTGCCGTCGATGTGCTCCATGACATCAGCTTCACCGCAAGCTGGCCAGTTCACCGTAGCTATGTTGTTGCCGAGCAACCAGAAGGCGGGCCACATCCCCTGGGACTCGGGCAGCAGGATATTCGCCTCAATCCGCCCGTATTGAAAGCTGAACAGCCCCTCAGTCTTCAGCCGCGCCGAGGTGTAAACGGTGCCCGAGGGATTCTCGGCCACGATGTTGAGGCCGCCGCCCGGCGCAACAAATGCATTCGGATTTGTGGTGCTGCACGGAGAGGCCGTTGAACCCCAGGCGCAGTAAGTTTCCAACTCGCTATTTCCGCAGCAGTCTGTCCCTGTATCGTAGGTCCACACGGAAGCATTCGGCTCGGAGTTCGAGCTGGACGTGTTGGCAAATTCATCGCTCCACACCAGCGTATCGGAGGCGATGTTAGGTGCGAATGTTTTTGTGGCAACACTGCTGTTGGTGTCTCCCGAAGCCACGGCGATCGCATTGATGGTCAGATTCGAAGCAACCAGAAAAGGCGCCTCGTAGACGATCGATGAAGTTGTAGGCGTAGTGCCGTCGATGGTGTAGTAAATCGTGGCCCCGGAAGTTGTTGAGGCCAGAGTGACCATCTGCGCGCCGTTCTGTGTGTTCGTCGTCGTAGCGGCGGAGATAGTGGGCGTAGCCGCCTGCACGGGGGTTATCGTGTTCGTCCCGCCTCCTCCGCCTCCGCAGCCGGTGAGGAAAACAATACTGGCACACAGCGCGAACCGGAAAGCTGACTTCATCGACTCTGACATACAGGCAATCTCTCCTTGGGCTTGATTCATCTTATTCCGTTCCCGGCATCGCTATGCAGCGAACAGAGAACTGGATGCAGAAATATTTGTTAAAACTCCAGGCAGCCGGAGTACGGCTGCCTGGATATGTTGATGGGTGGGTTGAGTTAGAAGGTGAAGCGTGCGCCAAACTGGCCAACGCGCCCGCCTGGTGTGCCGCTGTAAGTGAGAATCTCGCCGAAGGTCGCGTCAGCTTTGTTCGTGTCGGGACCGGCCAGCGAGTCGCGGTTGAAGACGTTGAAGAATTCGATACGCAAGGTCAGGTTATACTGCCTGTTTGCTCCAGCGGTCAGGCTCTTGTGCAGAGCGAGATCCTCTGATGCAAAGCCCGGATTGCGCACTTGCTCCTGATAGTTCCCCGCCGTGCCCAGTTGATTCGCAGCTGGATCAGCAAAGCAGGCCTTGTTCAGCCAGACCTGGCCAAGCTTCGGACTGCCATTGGTCAGCTTGCAGTTCGGAACCAAATCGACGTAGATCGAGTTGAATCCCGGATAGTTGTTCGTAGAATGCACCGAGATCGGCGATCCGGTCTGGTAGTGGAAGTCGCCGTCCAGCGTCCAGCCGCCGACAAGTTCATCCGCGATTGTGCTGACATCGGACATCAACATCTTGCCTCGGCCAAAGGGCAGGTCATAGATCACATAACCCTTGACGATATGCGTGATGTCGAAATCGGCGATGTCCTTGGCCTCGTCCTTCAGGTCATAAGTATTTTGCAGCGGACCGGTCCACCATGGCTCCGCGAAATCCGAATCGACGTCGCCGTGGGCGCGTGACCAGTTGTAGCTGGCTTGCAGAGAGAGTCCCTTTGACGCGCGGCGCACCACACTGAATTGCAGACTCTTGTAGTCGGAGTTGCCCAGAGGCGTTCCCACTGAAAGCAGTGGTCCGGTATAACCGGCAAATACCTGCGGATAAGGAACAAGTGCAACCAGCGGGTACTGATCTCCGCAGGAACCCCACGTCGCGCAGATTGTGGCCATGCTTTGCGGGGTGGCTCCTGAATTGCGACAAAGTTCTGGTAGTCGGAGATCTTCGGCTGATCGTGCTGGAAGAAACCGCTATGCAGGTGCGTGCTCCGGCTCTGAATCCAGTTCACGTCAACCTTTGTCACCTTGTCCAGCTCGCGCTGGACGCCAAAGTTGTACTGCCAGGTGTTGCCCGGCGTGAGCGAACGCGGATCGATGCTGATCACGTCGGAGGTGATGTAGAGTCGGGCTTTGCGCCCCGGAGCTGGTCGGAGTTACCAGCGTCGGGTTGTAGCCGTTGTCCCAATTGAAGTTGGCTTCCAGGGTGATGTCGTGGAAACCCACGTCGCCGGCCTGTTGATACGGAACGCCGCCCCAGGTGTTCATGTTCAGCGGAGTAAAGAACACACCGCCGTTGCCGCGCGCCACGGTTTTTTCGTCCAACTTGTAAGCTGCGCCGATGTGCGGAGCGTAGTTGTAGTAGTCCTGGCGGCGCTCGAAGCTCTCGCTGCCGTTGTGCAGGAACTCGTACGTGCCCTGGAAGCCGGACATGGTGTTGAAGTCGTCCAGCTCAAAGCTCGACCAGTGGCCATACTTTTCGTGGTAGGGATTGTTGAAGTCCCAGCGCAGGCTCACGTTCACGGTCAGCCGCGAATTCACCTTGATATCGTCGCTGGCATAAGCCGAGAAGGCCTTGCGGCGTCCGTACTCGTTGTCTGGGTTGTTGCTTTCGGCATTGTAGACCTGGCCCAGCAGGAAGCTGCCAAATGCGTTACCGGTTTGCTGCCATCCGAAATTCCCGGACGTTGTGGACTGGATCGAAGATAATCGGATAGCCGCCCATGAAGGTGCCGTTATCGGTGTGATAGTTGAACTGCATGGCGCGGAACTCTACGCCAGCCTTCACATTGTGGCGCTTGTGACTCCAGACAATTTGGTCGCTGTAAATGAATGTGTTGCCAGCATAGAAATCGTTGAACTGGCTGCCCACATTTGAAAAGTTCCAGCCGTTCTGGTAGTTGGCGCCATTGGTGTACTCGCCGGTTTCAAAGTAGATCAGCGGGAAGTTTCCTGCGGCGTCGGTTACACCGCTGGCCAGGCCAAGGTCGCTGTCCCATTTGCCTGTCTGGGAGGTCGCGATGCTGGGATTGCGGAAGCGGTTGAATGTGGCATAGACCGTATTCAACAGGTTTGGCGTGATGGTGATTGCGTCGCTCAGGCGCGCGCCGGGAGCCGTGGTGTTATGCCAGTAGGAGTTGCCCATCGGACCGCCATACTTGGCCGTCGCCGACCACGCCCCGCCCTGATCGGCGTTGATGCGCGGATAGTCATCCCAGTAAAACGACCCGGCGATATGCTGCTTAGCGCTCGGGATGTAATCCATCTTGATGCTGCTCTGCGTGTTGTGGAACCAGGGATCAGGCGAGTAGGCCGGACCTGCGTTGTTAAGAGTGTTCGTCGACGCGGGCGTGTAGTACTTGTTGTAGAGCTGAAGAATCTTGGCCGTTGTCGTGCTGATCAAGCTGGTGGGAATATGGTTGTTGACAAAGACACAGCCGGTACTGGCTAGGATTGAACCTGATAGACGTTCACCGGGTGAGGTCGTGTTGCACATGCCTGTGTTAGTGACGGGTTGAGCTGTGCCAACTACATTGCCGGTGCGTCAGCATCGGACTCATATCGGCATACGCCAACACGTTGCCGCTTGTGTCCAGGCCCATCATTGCACTGGTGGGAACGGTGCGCGAAAGTGCTCCCAGATTCCACTCCGATTGCATGTAGCGCTCGAAGGACCCGAAGTAAAAAAGCTTGTCCTTTACGATTGCTCCGCCAAAGCCGCCGCCCCAGTCAGAGAGTGTCTCGTTCAGCTTCAGGTAAGCAGCCTTATCAAGAGGATTAGGGTCTTGAATGGCATCCAGTTTGTTCCATGAGCTCACGGCATCCAGGTTGGCCGAGTGCATGAAGCCGAACGCGCTTCCGTGAATCTTGTTGGCACCGGACTTCAACTCATATTTGAAGACGCCGCCGCCCGAACGGCCCGCGTCGGCGCTGATGCCAGAGGTATCCGCCTCGAACTCCTGCACGGCTTCCATGGGGGGCTGCGACTCGCTGATGTAGCCGCCCAACTGCGAAACCGCCGAGGTGCCATCGATCAGCACTTCCTTGGTCATCGCCATGCCGCCGTTGATGTGCGAGCCGTAGTCGCTGCCTTCCACGCCCGGCAAGTACGCAAACATGAAGTTGGAGAGATTGCGGCTGCCCTGCACGTTCAAGGGAAGCTCGGTCACTGCTTCGTTGTTCAAGTTGGAAGAAAGTGTAGAATCCTCGGTCTGCAGGATGGGCGGCGCGCTGGTCACTTCCACGCTCTCCGACATCCCGCCAACCTGCAGCGTGGCGTCAACTTCCGCGACCTGGCTGATCAGCAAGGTAATGCCCTTGCGATCCAAAGTCTTGAATCCGCTCTTGGAAAAGCTGACTGTATAGTCGCCGATGGGCAGGTTGCCAACCCTGTAGAAGCCGGTGTTGTCGGTGCTTGCGGTCTCAACTACGTTGGTGGCCACGTTGGTGACGCGGACCTGCACATCCGGCATGACCGCCGACGACGTGTCTTTCACCGTGCCCAGGATGGTGGCGCGGTCCGATTGCGAGAACATGGGCACCGCCATGGCAAACGCGATAAATGCGAATAAAGCCAAGATCCTCTTTGGCGTCATGGGAACTCCTCCATAAAACCGCACAGACGCGCGGCAGCTATGCACGCCCATTTCCACTCGGCCCTCTTGTCGAGTTGGTATGAGTGCTCAATTGAATTCAACCGGTTTTACAACCGGTTTATTAACCCGGTTTGAATTTCGTTGACACTCTAGTGTTTTTCTCACACGCGTGTCAAGTGTTTTTTGATACCATCATTTTGTGCGCACATCTAAAAAGCGAGTCGGCGGCCCCAAGCCACCTGTTGGAACTCCGGCTAAACCAGTTAGTTTGAGAGATTTGGCGGCCTATCTCGGGCTGTCACGCTCGACTGTCTCCCTGGTGCTCAACAACTCTCCCGTGGCCCAGGCGCTCACGCAGGAAACCCGCGACCGCGTGTTGAAGGCTGCCACCGAGCTGCACTACAAGGCCAACTATTTTGCCCGGATGCTCAACAACAAGCGAAGCCATATGGTGGGCATTCTCTCCCCCGATCTGGGAGAAGGTTACGACGCGGCGATTCTGAATGGGATTGAACGTTTGCTGCTGGAGCGCGATTATCTCTATTTTGTTTCCAGTCATCACTGGAACCGGGATCTTATCCGGCAGCGGCTAGAGGTCTTTGCGGAGCGCGGAGCCGAGGGCGTGATCCTGATCAACACGCCAGCCGTCACTGCGCCGAATCTTCCACTGGTTTCCATCGGAAGCCTGGAATACGATTTTCCGCTAACGCACATTACGCTGGATAATGCCCATGGCATCCGGCTGGCGCTGGAGCATCTGTACGCGCTGGGGCATCGCAGGATCGCATTCCTGAAAGGCCATACGCAATCGAGCGATGCCGAATCGCGGTGGGCCTCTTGCATGGAAGCGGCTGGAGGGTTGCGCTTGCGCATCCACAAGGAAGACGTGGTTCAACTGAAGCGCATCGACGATGGGCTGGATCCCATACGCGAGGGGTATGTCGCCGGGAAGCGGCTGCTGAGCGCTTCGCAGAAATTCACAGCCCTGCTGGCATTCAACGATATGTCAGCCATCGGCGCTATCAACGCATTTCACGACGCAGGGAAACGGGTTCCCGAAGAGATTTCCGTGGTGGGGTTCGACGATATTCAAGCGGCGACCATCGTTCAGCCGGCGCTGACGACAGTTCGCCAGCCATTGCTGCGGATGGGAATTCTGGCCGCCACGGAGCTCTTAGCCAGCATCGAAGACGCCAGTTTGCAGCCACGCCATATCTCGATCTTGCCGGAGTTGGTAATACGCCAATCGAGCGCGGCTTGCCGGCAAGGATAGGGACTCATATTCGCGGCAGCTCTTCACTGTCTTCCAGTCTTGTTGACGATACGCTGGGTCGTCGCTGAATATCTCCGGCACGCCTTGCGACGCTTGACAAAATAAGCGCAACGCCCACATTTCGCCTTTAGGAGGCGGTCAATACATCCTGACGCTGTTGCGGCCTGCCCCTTGAGCCTTGCCCGTTGCTTTTGTGCGATGGGCCAGAGTTTGCGATCTGGACCACGCACAGCAAAGCGTACAGAAACAGGCAGGTCATGCTTTCGAGAAATTGTGTAAGATTGGCAAAGGCAACAAAACAGAAATGACGCCAGAAGCGACGCCAACCCCCTGACGCATATCGGGAGACGGCGTACAAATGGGAGTACGGTCAACACAATACAGCATTTACTGACAATCAGGGCCTGTAGCTCAACGGTTAGAGCAGGGGACTCATAATCCCTTGGTTCGGGGTTCGAATCCCTGCAGGCCCACCAAAAATCAAATACGATAAATAAAACAAAACAAATAACTTATACGACAGATTCCCGACTACCGACAGGAAGCATCTCTTCGCCATACTTGCGCCTTGATATGGTCATCGGGTACAGTTCTCGGGTACAGTGCTGAATTTTTAGTACAGTTCTGGAGGTACAGTGGCGACGATTATCAAGAGACCTTCGGGCAACTGGAAGGCGGTTATTCGCAAGGCTGGCTGGCCACTCAAGAGCAAAGACATTCCGCACCAAGCGCGACGCGGAAGACTGGGCGCGCCGCACCGAGGATGAGATGGTGCGCGGCGTTCACATCGTCCGCGCCACTGCCGAGCGCATGACGTTGGCGGCGGCGTTGAAGCGCTACACCGCCGAGGTCACGCCCACCAAGCGGCCATCGTCCCAGGAGGGCGAGCTTCGCCGCGCCGCGATTCTGGAGCGGCATCTCGGCAAATACTCTCTCGCCGCCCTGAATCCAGAGGTCATCGCCCACTTCCGAGATATGCGCCTTGCCGGTGAAGACCGCAAGGATGAGAACGGAAAGCCGATTCCCCGCGCCAACAACACGGTCCGGCTGGAATTGGCCTTGCTCGGCCACCTGTTCACCATTGCCATCAAGGAGTGGGGCATCGGCCTGGTCGTGAATCCGGTGATGAGCATTCGCCGGCCAGCGCCGGGACCAGGGCGCAATCGCCGACTGACGGAGGACGAAGAAAAGCGGCTGCTTGCCGCCGTCGATGCGCACTCGAATCCAATGCTGCGTTGGATTGTGCGCGTGGCGCTCACCACCGGAATGCGCGCATCAGAGATTCTGACGCTGCGCAGGCCGCAGGTGGACCTCAAGCGCCGCGTCGTGCGTCTTCTCGAAACCAAAAACACGTCGCCGCGCACCGTGCCGCTGAGTGCGGCGGCCACGGCAGTATTCCGCGAGGCGCTGAATCACCCCGTGCGCCCCATCGACACCGACCTGATCTTTTACGGCGAGCCAGGCCGCGACGGCAAGCGCCGCCCCTACCAGTTCAATCCGGTATGGCTGAATATCAAGCGTGAGCTGAAGCTGACCAATGTACATTTTCACGATCTGCGCCACGAGGCCGTCAGCCGCTTCGTCGAAGCCGGATTCTCTGACCAGGAAGTTTCCGCGATCAGCGGCCACAAGTCGATGCAGATGCTGAAACGCTACACGCACCTGCGCGCTGAGGACTTGGTTGAAAAGCTAGATCATCTGTCGAGCAGCAAGGCTCGATAAGCACCTTGCAAAAAGGAAGTTGGATGGCAAAGCCAAAGCGTTGCGAAAAACTTGTAGTTCCTGAATGGTTTCGTTTGCGAAACAATGAAGGCCTACGGAACCTTACCACTCCTATTGACTGGCTGAAACAACTCGCCTTTCGTATTGATCTACGGAATTTTTGGAAAGAAATCGCGCACAATCACTTTGATCGTTCTTCAAATAATAACGGCTGGTTTGAAGGCGATCTTGCCTTCGATCAAATTTTTGAACAAATCAAACAATCCGCAACCCTCGCAGTTGACGAACTTGTCGCACAATACCGTTGCAGTATAGACTTTGCCACTGTGCGTTTAGTTGACAAAGGACGTGATCCCGTTCGACCATTAACCCTCACAGATTTTTTCTTCATATATTCCATGATGGATTCAAAGAAAAGGGATTTCATTAGGTATGTTCTTGACCGTATCGAACAGGGTGCTCCATATCCGGCCTATAAGATAAAGCTTGCGAGGGACGACGACGCGCTCGGGCCGGTGATTGGAGTTCCACAGCTTTGTGGTAACAAAAATGTCTTCGCGTGCGATCCCTCCCGCGGCAAGCCCTGCCTCGAGCGCCCTGCCGACCTCGCGCTCGTTCCCGTATCGTTCCGCGCAATCGAAGATGACAATCAGT
>CAVRDS010000038.1:0-9970 GCA_963719865.1 uncultured Acidobacteriota bacterium
GTGTTCGGCGAATTTGTCCCGTCCGGCAAACTCCCCGTCTCCTTTGAGCGCCGATGGGAGGACAATGCCGTTCATGACACCTATTATCCGAAAGGCGCGGAGAAGAAGGTTGTCTATGCCGAAGGCTTGTTTCTCGGATATCGCCACTTCGACAAAGCGGAAGTCAAGCCCGAGTTTCCTTTCGGCTTCGGCCTCTCCTACACTACGTTTGCGTACAAGAATCTTTCTGTCAGTTCCGCGCGCTCAGGCGATCAGTTGGTTACCGTCAGCTTCGATGTGACCAACACCGGGCATCGCGCCGCTGCCGAGGTTGCTGAAGTGTACGTCGGTGAACCGCACGCCACCGTCCCGCGGCCCGTGAAAGAACTGAAGGGATTCACGAAAGTACAACTGAACGCGGGAGAAACCAGGCGCGTTTCCGTCACGCTCGACCGTCGGGCCTTTGCTTACTACAACGTCAAGAATCATGACTGGACAGTGGACGCGGGAGAGTTCAACGTGTACGTCGGAAGTTCGTCTGCGCGGATTGAACTTACGGCCAAAATAACGAGGCCAGCGCCATGAAGTATGCTGATGGTCAGAGCCGAAAGCCGCTTCTGCATCGCCATTCGCCAATGCGAAGCGAAAAGTTAGAGCCGCAGTCATGCTGATCTATCCTGACCGTCTGTTTCCTGCCGAGCCCAGTACACGAAAAATAGCCAAGACGCTATATGAGCACGTGCGAACCTTGCCAATCGTCAGCCCTCACGGGCATGCGCAGGCGACATGGTTTGCCAAGAACGAGCCTTTCCCCGATCCGGCACAGCTTTTCGTGCAGCCCGACCACTATATCCATCGAATGCTCTACAGCCAGGGAGTTTCCTTTGAGGATCTGGAGATTGGGCAGCCCGAGCTGAAGGATGCACGGAAAGTCTGGCGCATCTTCGCCAGTCATTATTATCTGTTCCGCGGAACGCCGACGCGCCTGTGGCTTGACTTTGCCTTCCAGGGGCTTTTCGGACTTGAGCAGCGACTGTCAGAAGAGACCGCCGATCTGTACTTCGACACGATCTCAGAAAGGCTTCGAACACCGGAGTTCTTGCCGCGCGCTCTGTACGAGCGTTTCAATTTGGAAGTGCTGGCGACCACCGATTCTCCACTCGATTCGCTGGCCGAGCATGTGGCGATCCGGGAATCGAACTGGAAGGCGAGGATACTGCCGACCTTCCGGCCCGATCCGGTTGTCGATCCTGAATTTGCCGGATTCGTCGACAATATTGCAAAGCTACGCGAGAAGACCGGGGAAGATACCGCGACCTGGGGGGGCTACCTGAACGCCCTGCGAGTGGTGCGCGTCCGCTTTCGCGAACTCGGCTGCACGGCGACCGATCACGGGCATCCCACTGCGCGAACCGCGAATCTTCCGACTGCAGAAGCTGCGGAACTCTTTTGCCAGGTGCTCGCCGGCAACGGCGATGCCCAGCAACAGGAACTCTTCCGCGCCCAGATGTTGACAGAAATGGCGCGCATGAGTCTCGACGACGGACTGGTCATGCAGATTCACCCCGGCAGCGCGCGCAACCACAATCGCAAGCTCTACAAGCGATACGGCCGCGACGTGGGTGCGGACATCCCGATGCCGACAAATTATGTGGACGCGCTTCGCCCGCTGCTCGATCAGTTCGGCAATGAGCGCGATCTGACGATCATTCTTTTCACGCTGGATGAGTCGACCTACAGCCGGGAACTGGCTCCGCTCGCCGGCCACTACCCGTGCCTGAGGCTGGGGCCGCCGTGGTGGTTTCACGACAGTCCGGAGGGAATGATGCGTTTCCGCGAGAGGGTGACGGAGACGGCAGGCTTCTACAACACCGTGGGTTTCAACGACGATACCCGAGCCTTCCTCTCGATTCCGGCACGGCACGATGTGGCGCGGCGTATGGATTGCGCCTTCCTGGCGAAGTTGGTCGCTGAGCATCGACTGGAGGAAGAAGAGGCTTTGGAAGTGGCGCAGGATCTCGCCTATATGTTGGTGAAAAAGGCATATCGACTGTAGGAGAGCGGCATGGCGGATACCACGGTTTTCGACAGCCAGACAGAAAGCAGCTCATCTCCCGGTCCACGTCTCGGACGCGTGCGCTGGACGGTCTGCGCCATGCTGTTCGTCGCCACCTCGATCAATTACATGGACCGCCAGGTAATCGCGATCCTCAAGCCCACCCTAGAGCACAGCATCGGCATGACGGAGGTAGGTTACGGTTACATTGTGGACGCATTTCAGATCGCCTACGCGATCGGCCTGCTGGCGGCCGGCCGGCTGATCGACAAGCTGGGCACGCGCATCGGCTATATGTTGGTGATGGCGGTCTGGAGCCTCTCCGCCATGGGCCATGCACTGGCCAGCACGGTGCTGGAGTTCGGGTTCGCGCGCTTTTTTCTGGGACTTGGCGAATCCGGCAACTTCCCCGCCGCGATCAAGACCGTGGCCGAGTGGTTTCCGCAGAACGAACGCTCACTGGCTACCGGGATCTTCAACTCCGGAACAAATATTGGAGCGATGCTGGCTCCGGCCATCGTGCCGTGGGTGACGCTGCGCTACGGCTGGCACATGGCTTTTCTGGTCACTGGCCTCTTCAGCGCGCTCTGGATTCTGTGGTGGTTTCGCTATTACCGCAGGCCCACCGACCACCCCACGCTTACAGGAGCCGAACTGCAGCACATCTACCGGGAGGCGGCGGGGGAGATGGGCCCGTCTTCGTTCGTGCCTTGGCACCGATTGCTGGGCTGCCGTCAGACCTGGGCCTTTTCGATCGCGAAGTTCCTTACCGATCCGATCTGGTATTTCTATCTGTTCTGGCTGCCATCTTATTTTAGTGCCAAATTCAATCTAAACCTTTCGCATCTCGGGCTGCCGCTTATCATCGTCTATAACGTGTCGGCCATTGGCAGCATCGGCGGAGGTTGGTTGCCAGCGCCTTTCCGTGGCCTCGGACTATCGCCCAACTACGCGCGGCTTGCGGCTATGCTCTTCTGTGCTTTTCTAGTCGTTCCCATCTACACAGCCAGTAGTGCCAAGTCGGTGTGGACCGCCATCGCGCTGATCAGCGTGGCTGCGGGCGCACACCAGGGCTGGTCGGCCAATCTGTTCACAACGTCATCGGATATGTTCCCGCGCAGCGCGGTGGGCTCGGTGGTCGGTATCGGTGGCATGGCGGGATCGGTCGGCAGCGCACTTTTTGCCTTCTTCGCAGGCCATATTCTGCAACTGACGCACAGCTATGCGAGCCTCTTCAGCATCGCGGCCGGCGCTTACCTGTTGGCTCTGGTCGTTCTGTTCCTGCTCGCTCCAGGGCTAAGGAAGGTGGAACTCGCCGCATGAGCCTCTACTGCGCCACGGGCAGTGTCGAAACCGATCTATCTTTGCAGCAGTTGCACGATCTGCTTGTGGAAAGTCTTGTGAAGCTCGGAAAACGGGGCCGGGTTCTCGTCGTGCCACCAGATCAGAGCCGCGTGCATTCCCGCGCCGGCGACCTGACGCGCTACGCGTGGGAATATTTCGGCGACCAGCTCCAGGCGGTTTTGCCTGCCCTCGGCACACATGCTGCGATGCATCCCGAGCAGATTGCGCGAATGTTTGGCGCCATGCCGACAGAGCTTTTCCGCGTGCATAACTGGCGTACGGACGTCGAGACCCTTGGCGAGGTCCCGGCCGAGTTCATCCGCGAGCAATCGGAAGGCAAGCTGAACTATGCGTGGCCGGCACAGATAAACCGGCTCATTGCGCATGGTGGCTTTGATCTCATTCTCTCGATCGGCCAGGTCGTGCCCCATGAAGTTATAGGCATGGCCAATTACGACAAAAATATTCTGGTGGGCACAGGAGGCCGAGAGAGCATAAACCGCAGCCATTACCTGGGCGCGGTTTATGGGATGGAGCGCATCATGGGCCGCGCAGAGAACCCCGTGCGCAACATTCTCAATTACGCGTCCGATCGTTTCCTCCGACATCTGCCCATCGTCTACGTACTTACCGTTATTGGACGCACGGCGGATGAACGGTTGGCAGTGCGCGGCCTTTTCATCGGCGACGACGTTGAGTGCTTTCACCGCGCCGCCGCGCTGAGCTTGAGAGTGAACTTCGAGAGGATGGACGCGCCAATGCAGAAGGCTGTCGTTTATCTCGATCCGCATGAATTTCACAGCACATGGCTGGGCAACAAGGCTGTCTACCGTACGCGGATGGCACTGGCCGACGGTGCAGAGCTGATCATCCTCGCGCCGGGCGTAAGGGAATTTGGGGAAGACAGAGGTATCGACGCGTTGATCCGCAAGTATGGTTATCGCGGAACTCCGGCTACCCTCGAAGCCGTGAATGCCAATGCGGATCTCGCCAGCGACCTGAGCGCGGCTGCCCACCTCATCCACGGCTCCTCCGAAGGTCGCTTCACAATCCGGTTGTGCCCCGGTCATTTAAGCAAGGAAGAGGTTGAAGGCGTGGGCTTTGAATATGGCGATTTGAAAACCATGCTCACGCGCTACAGCCCCCAGGTGCTTCACTATGGCTACAACCGTGTTGACGGCGAAGAAATCTTCTTTATTCCAAATCCCGGCCTAGGGCTATGGGCCTACCGCGGTAAATTGTGAAAGGAGACCGATGGCTGGTGGGTTGAATATTCGCGAGGATGCTCGGTTGGATTTTCTATCGTTGGGAGCGCTGGTGCATCGGCTGGATCCAGGGATCATCCCCTTCCGAAAGGCGACGGAGTGCAAGATTTACGTCAGCGGCGGCGAGTTCAATGTGGCTGCCAACCTTTCGGATTGTTTTGGTTTGAAGACGGGAATCGCCTCGGCCATGTCCGGCTATCCGATCGGCGACCTGATTGCCGAACGTGTCCGCGCGATGGGCGTAAGGCAGTTCTATAAGCACTTCAAACACGACGGCGTTACCGGTCCCAATATGGCGACCGTGTACAGCGACCGTGGGTTTGGTCTGCGCCCTCCGGTGGTTTTTTACAACCGGGCGAACGAGGCGGCTGCGCAACTGAAGCCGGGAGATTTCGACTGGAAGGCGATATTTGCGGGAGGCGTCCGCTGGGTGCATAGCGGAGGGATCTTTGCGGCACTGTCGCCGACGACGGCGGAACTGGCCGCGGAGATGATGAAGGAAGCCAAGGCTGCGGGCGCAATCACGTCGTTCGATCTGAACTTCCGCGAGAAACTGTGGAAGATTTCCGGCGGCAACGAGCACGCCGTGGAGATCATCGGCCGCATTGTGAGGAACGTCGATGTGCTGTTGGGCAACGAAGAGGACTTGCAGAAAGGGCTGGGCATCCCGGGGCCGGAAATCGCGGCCAAGTCGAAACTCGACCCCAGCGTCTTCTTCGATATGATCGACAAAGTGGTGAAGAAGCATCCCCAAGTGAAAGTGGTGGCCACCACACTGCGCGAGGTGCACTCGACCAACCGCCATAGCTGGAGCGCGGTTGCGTGGATCGACGGCAAGACTTTCACTGCGCCCACGGCAGAGTTGGAGGTGGCGGATCGTGTGGGAGGCGGGGACGGCTTTGCGTCCGGCTTCATTTATGGCTTGTTGACGGGTGAAGCGCCCGCGGAAGCGATCAAGCTGGGATGGGCGCACGGCGCGTTGTTGACTACCTTTCCCGGCGACACAACCATGGCGACGGTGGATCAGGTGCGAGCCTTCGCCAAAGGCGGATCGGCGCGCATCGAGCGGTAGAGTTCAGTATCCTTGCCCGGCTGCGCGAAGCAGGTCTGATCGCAAGTGGAGCGGAGAAATAATGACGACCAATATCCTCAGCCTTGAAAGCAAAACCGCCGCTGTGATCGGAGGTACCTCTGGGATCGGACGCACCCTGAGCCTCGGCCTCGCAGATGCTGGAGCTGACGTCATCGCCTCGGCGCGCCGCCAGGAACAAGTCGACGAAACCGCGGCCGAGATCGAACGGCGTGGACGCCAAACCCTGCGCCTGTGCTCAGATGTATGCAACCGCGCCTCGCTCGAAGAACTACTCGCCGCCGCACTGCGGCGCTTCGGCAAGGTGGACATCCTTATTAATTGCGCCGGAAAAATCAAGCGCATGCCCACGCTCACCATGCCGGAGGAGGAATGGGTCGATATCGTGGGCACCAACCTTACAGGAACGCTGCGCGCTTGCCAGATCTTCGGCAGGCACATGCTAGAGCGTGGCTACGGCCGCATTGTCAACATCGCATCTCTCAACAGCTTCGTTGCGCTCAGCGAGGTCGCCGCCTACGCGGCCAGCAAAGCAGCCGTTGTTTCGCTCACACGCTCGCTTGCGGTGGAGTGGTCAAAAAAGGGTGTTACGGTCAACGCCATCGCGCCCGGCGTCTTCCGCACCGCCCTGAATGCGGACCTGCTCGACAACACGCCGCGCGGCCAGGAACTGCTGACACGGACGCCGATGGGGCGCTTTGGCAGGACCGAAGAACTCGTCGGAGCTGCGGTCTACCTATGCTCCGAGGCCGCATCCTTCGTTACCGGGCAGACTCTCGTCGTCGACGGAGGATTTCTGGCCAGCGGCGTCAACCAATAAGCGGGGCGGGCGAAACACGCCAGGCCCTAAAGTGATGGAAACGTCACGGCGGAGAGTCTTCCGGATAGCAGGAGGTAGGGTGCATGGAGTACGCACGACGCAGGTTGCTCGCGGGCTTAGGACTGGCAGGACTCCGGGCGGCAATGTCGCCTCTGGTCAAGAAAGCCGCTGCATTGTCACTGATGAAGGCGGGCGCAGGCACCTGCCCGTTCCGGCTGGCAGTGATCAATGACGAGATCACGCAGGACTTCGAGAAGGCGTGTCAAATCGTGTCCGGTGATTTCGGGCTGGGTTGGATCGAGTTGCGCTCGATGTGGAATAAGAACGTGACCGAACTCGACGCGAAACAAGTTCAGGATGCACGAAAGATCCTCGAGGAACACAAACTGCGAGTCACGGATATTGCAAGCCCGCTGTTCAAGACCGACTGGCCTGGAGCTCCGCGGTCATCGCAGAGTGAAACGCGCGATCAGTTCCATGCGGACTTCGATGCCAGCGCGCAGGACAAGCTGCTCGAGCGGTGTATTTCGCTAACCACGTCTTTCAATACCGACAAGATTCGCTGTTTTGACTACTGGCGGCTGGATGATCAGAAGCCCTACCGCACGGCAATCAACGCCAAATTGCAGCAGGCTGCGGACCGCTGCGCCAAAGACAACCTTGTACTCCTGCTCGAAAACGAGATGTCCTGCAACACAGCAACGGGCGAAGAGTCGGCTGCCGTGCTGAAGGCAATTCCAAACAAGAACTTCATGCTGAACTGGGATCCCGGCAATGCCGCAGCCATAGGCAGCACACCCTATCCAACCGGCTATGAAGTGCTGCCCAAAAAGCGCATTGGGCACTGTCACTGCAAGGACGTAGTGAGCAAGCCGAACCACAAATACGATTGGGCTCCGGTAGGCGGCGGTATCGTGGATTGGGTTGGGCAACTGCTGGCTTTGCGGCGTGATGGCTTCCACTACGGGCTGAGCCTCGAAACCCACTGGCGCGGCGCAGGCACGCCCGAAGCGTCCACACGTGTCAGCATGGATGGACTTCGGAAGACGCTGACGAAGGCTGGAATTTCCTGCTGATCAGAAGCTATCTTGTCAGCTGGCGACAGATCAGGAACGGCTGTCTGCGACAGAAGATCAGCTATAAGGAGAAATGATGGTTACACGACGTGAATTTCTCGATGCGCTTGCAGTGGGCGCGGCGGGGCTGGCCGTGGCAACTACGGCAAAGAGCTATGGCCAGATCCTCGGTTCCAATGACCGCCTCAACTTTGCTGTTATCGGTCTTAATGGCCGCGCGTATGCTCATCTCTCGTCGCTCAAGGCGAATCGGAGCGCTGCCCGCATCTCGCATGTCTGCGATGTGGACAGCAATATTCTCAGGAAGTTCGCCGACCGTGTGCAGCAGGAGATGGGCGAGGCCCCGGTGACGGACAAAGAGTTTCGCGGGATTCTCGAGGAGAAAGATGTGGACGCCATCACGATTGCCACTCCCGACCATTGGCATGCACCTATGGCCATCGCCGGGTTGCAGGCGGGCAAGCATGTCTATGTGGAGAAGCCAAGCAGCCATAATCCAGCCGAGGGAGAGATGCTGGTGCAGGCGCAGCAGAAGTATCGGAAGCTCGTGCAGATGGGCACACAGCAGCGCTCCTCACCACACACCATAGAGATCGTAGAAAAAATTCACGAGGGCATTATAGGCAGGCCATACTTCGCAAAGGCCTGGTACGTCAATGTGAGGAAGTCGATTGGCACAGGCAAAGAAGTGCCGGTGCCGCCGCAGCTTGATTGGGACCTGTGGCAGGGCCCCGCTCCGCGTCGTCCTTATAGGGACAATGTGCATCCTTATAACTGGCACTGGTTCAGACTCTATGGCACTGGCGAAACGCTCAATAATGGTACACATGAAGTCGATGTCTGCCGCTGGGCGCTGGGCGTGGACTATCCGGAGCGAGTTACGTCGTCAGGCGGCAGGTACCATTTCAACGACGACTGGGAGTTTTATGACACGCTGGTGACAAGCTTCGAGTACGAAGACAAGATGGTTTCTTGGGAGGGCAAGAGCTGCCAGGGAATGAAGTATTATGGCCGCGATCGTGGTTCGACAATTATGGGAACGACTGGTACGGTGCTGGTCGATCGCGGTGGCTATGAGATCTATGACCTCAAAGGTAATAAGACAAGCGAATTCAAGGCTGGCAATACGACTTCATCCGCCGATCTGATCGGCCGTGATTCCATGACAGACGCGCACTTCGCGAACTTCATCGCGGGAATCCGCAAAGGCGAGCGACTCAACGCTCCTATCTCTGTCGGCAACGTTGCTGTTACGATGCTCCAGCTTTCCAACATCGCGTGGGAAGTCAACCGGGAGTTGCATCTCGACCCGAAAGACGGACGAATCCAGGGCGACCCGGAAGCCATGAAGATGTGGGGCCGCGAGTACGAGAAGGGCTGGGCGCCGCATGTCTAAAAAGAGCAGCGTCTCTCGACGCGATTTCATTTGCTCCAGTGCACTGGTTGCGGCAGCGTTTGCTGCTCCAAGCGGCGTCTTGGCGTCAATTCAGGCCCGCTCATCCGCTGCGGAAGCATCGCCGATTCGGTTAGGCCTGGCCAGCTACACCTTTCGTAACTTCAGCCGCACGCAGATGATCGACTTCCTCAAGCAGCTCAATGTATTCGCCTTAAATGCGAAGGACGTCGAAGATCATCTCCCGATGGACGCACAGCAGGAGGCAGTTGCGCTGGCGGACTATGCCGCGGCAGGCATCAAGCTTCACGCTGCCGGAGCCATCTATTTCGCGAAACATGAAGATGCGGACATACGGACTAAGTTCGAATACTGCAAGCGAGCGGGTATTGGCGTTATTGTCGCCGGCGACCCAACACTGGAAACTTTGTCGCGAATTGAGAAGTTCGTAAAGGAGTATGACATCCGCATCGCGATCCACAATCACGGCCCCGAAGATAAGTTGTGGCCTTCGCCACTGGATGTATTGAAGGCGGTGAAGGGAATGGATCCGCGCATCGGCTGCTGCATCGATGTCGGGCATACGGTTCGCGCCGGCACGGATGTGGTTCAGGCGATCCGCGAAGCAGGCCCGAGGCTGCTCAACGTGCACATGAAGGACCTCACGAACTTCGAGAGCAAAGAGAGCCAGGTCGCGGTGGGAGACGGCATCATTCCAGTGAGGAAGATGTTTGAAGCGCTCATCGCAATGACGTACCAAGGCTTCGTCGATCTGGAGTATGAGATTCATCCCGACGATCCGATGCCGGGCGTGATCGCCAGCTTCGCTTATATGCGAGGCGTCCTGGCAGGCATGGGATTCGCGAGCAAGGGTTGAAGAAAGCAACTCGCGACTCGCTGCGATCTCTCGTTGGCTTCCCCCAGCAGATGCAACCGAGCCAGCTACA